>LANB01000001.1:2917500-4404964 GCA_000964245.1 Cellvibrionaceae bacterium 1162T.S.0a.05
AGAGGGGAGTGAAATAGAACCTGAAACCGTATGCGTACAAGCAGTGGGAGCTCTTCGGAGTGACCGCGTACCTTTTGTATAATGGGTCAGCGACTTGGTGTTTGTGGCAAGGTTAACCGTTTAGGGGAGCCGTAGGGAAACCGAGTCTTAACAGGGCGTCTAGTCGCAGGCACCAGACCCGAAACCGGGCGATCTACCCATGGGCAGGTTGAAGGTTGAGTAACATCAACTGGAGGACCGAACCCACTGACGTTGAAAAGTCAGGGGATGACCTGTGGGTCGGAGTGAAAGGCTAATCAAGCCCGGAGATAGCTGGTTCTCCCCGAAAACTATTTAGGTAGTGCGTCCTGTCTTACCCTCGGGGGTAGAGCACTGTTTGGGCTAGGGGGTCATCCCGACTTACCAACCCCATGCAAACTCCGAATACCGAGGAGTACAATCAGGGCAGACAGACGGCGGGTGCTAACGTCCGTCGTCGAGAGGGCAACAACCCAGACCGCCAGCTAAGGTCCCCAATCTCAGTTAAGTGGGAAACGATGTGGGAAGGCTTAGACAGCTAGGAGGTTGGCTTAGAAGCAGCCATCCTTTAAAGAAAGCGTAATAGCTCACTAGTCGAGTCGGCCTGCGCGGAAGATGTACCGGGGCTCAAACTGAGAACCGAAGCTGCGGATGCATTTATGCATGGTAGGGGAGCGTTCTGTAAGCCGCTGAAGGTGAACTGTAAGGTTTGCTGGAGGTATCAGAAGTGCGAATGCTGACATGAGTAACGATAAGGGGAGTGAAAAACTCCCCCGCCGGAAGATCAAGGTTTCCTGTCCAACGCTAATCGGGACAGGGTTAGTCGGCCCCTAAGGCGAGGCAGAAATGCGTAGTCGATGGGAAGCGCGTTAATATTCGTGCACCGGCTGTGATTGCGATGGAGGGACGGAGAAGGCTAGGCGAGCGCGGCGATGGTTGTCCGCGTTTAAGGTGGTAGGCTGAGAACTTAGGCAAATCCGGGTTCTTAAGGCCGAGAGCCGATGACGAGTTTCTTTTTAAGAAATGAAGTCGTTGATGCCCTGCTTCCAGGAAAATCTTCTAAGCTTCAGATCACAGTTGACCGTACTGTAAACCGACACAGGTGATCAGGTAGAGAATACCCAGGCGCTTGAGAGAACTCGGGTGAAGGAACTAGGCAAAATAGTACCGTAACTTCGGGAGAAGGTACGCCGCTGACGGTGAACGCTTCGCGCGGTAAGCTGTTGGTGGTCGAAGTGACCAGGTGGCTGCGACTGTTTATTAAAAACATAGCACTCTGCAAACACGTAAGTGGACGTATAGGGTGTGACGCCTGCCCGGTGCCGGAAGGTTAATTGATGGGGTTATCTTCGGAGAAGCTCTTGATCGAAGCCCCGGTAAACGGCGGCCGTAACTATAACGGTCCTAAGGTAGCGAAATTCCTTGTCGGGTAAGTTCCGACCTGCACGAATGGCGTAACGATGGCCACGCTGTCTCCACCCGAGACTCAGTGAAATTGAAATCGCAGTTAAGATGCTGTGTACCCGCGGCTAGACGGAAAGACCCCGTGAACCTTTACTATAGCTTTGCACTGAACTTTGAACCTGTTTGTGTAGGATAGCTGGGAGGCTTTGAAGCGTGGACGCCAGTCCATGTGGAGCCGACCTTGAAATACCAGCCTGGCATGTTTGAGGTTCTAACCTTGGTCCCTTATCGGGATCGGGGACAGTGTATGGTGGGTAGTTTGACTGGGGCGGTCTCCTCCCAAAGAGTAACGGAGGAGTACGAAGGTGCGCTCAGCATGGTCGGAAATCATGCATTGAGTATAAAGGCAAAAGCGCGCTTGACTGCGAGACTGACAAGTCGAGCAGGTACGAAAGTAGGTCTTAGTGATCCGGTGGTTCTGTATGGAAGGGCCATCGCTCAACGGATAAAAGGTACTCCGGGGATAACAGGCTGATACCGCCCAAGAGTTCACATCGACGGCGGTGTTTGGCACCTCGATGTCGGCTCATCACATCCTGGGGCTGAAGCCGGTCCCAAGGGTATGGCTGTTCGCCATTTAAAGTGGTACGCGAGCTGGGTTTAGAACGTCGTGAGACAGTTCGGTCCCTATCTGCCGTGGGCGTTGGAAAGT
Source organism: Cellvibrionaceae bacterium 1162T.S.0a.05 (assembly GCA_000964245.1). Taxonomy (GTDB): domain Bacteria; phylum Pseudomonadota; class Gammaproteobacteria; order Pseudomonadales; family Cellvibrionaceae; genus 1162T-S-0a-05. The sequence goes on from LANB01000001.1 coordinate 2,919,635, forward strand.
TGAGAAGAGTTGCTCCTAGTACGAGAGGACCGGAGTGAACGAACCTCTGGTGTTCGGGTTGTCACGCCAGTGGCACTGCCCGGTAGCTATGTTCGGACGGGATAACCGCTGAAAGCATCTAAGCGGGAAGCCTCCTTCAAGATGAGCTTTCCCTGGGGTTTACCCCCCTGAAGGGCCGTTCAAGACCAGGACGTTGATAGGTCGGGTGTGGAAGCGTTGTGAGGCGTTGAGCTAACCGATACTAATTGCCCGTGAGGCTTGACCATATAACAGAGATGGTTTGGCACCACCAAACGAAACAGCAATTTGTGATTGAGAAATCGAAGAAAGTAAAAGTTTACGAAGCAGTGTGTAGCTTTAATAGCGAAGCGGACAGTGTGCGAAACAGATAAGACTGGAATCAGACACATCAATCGACTACTTTGAATATCCTTTTTTAAAGAAAACAGAAGTAAGAAGTACAGATTAAGAAGTACAAAGAAGAAGTAAAAGGACAAACAGATTTGAGCGTGTTGTTGTATGAATAAAACAGCACAAGGCTCATCCCGGTTTGCCTGACGACAATAGAGAACTGGAACCACCTGATTCCATCCCGAACTCAGACGTGAAACGGTTCATCGCCGATGGTAGTGTGGCGCTTCGCCATGTGAGAGTAGGTCATCGTCAGGCTTCTATTACAAAACCCCGATCAGCGTTGGTCGGGGTTTTTTTATGTCCCGCTGCAGAAGGAGACCTACTCTCGTGAGAGTAGCGGAACGCCGCCCGGGTCATCCTCAGGCTTCTATTGAGACGCCTCGATCGGAAACGGTCGGGGCGTTTTTATTTTGTGGCGGTAGAAGAAAACCCGGCCGGCGCCCCGGTACACTCGCGAGAGCCGATACGTCGGACCGCCCGAACGCCGGCGCCGAATGCGGATCAGGTATCGTCAGGCTTCTATTACTAAACCCCGATCAGCAATGGTCGGGGTTTTCTTATGTCTGGTTGTTCGACTTGGTTTAGTCAAAGCCGGGAAGGAGTTTTCTTAAAAGAAAAAGCCTTTTGGAAAAAAATAGATTGCTATATCTACAGCGATAAGAATGATAATGATCCACTCAAGGAAGGCGGAATGTTTATGATGCTGTTCGCTGGCAAGCATGTCGAGCAACTCGTGAATGGTAGAAAGCTTATGATTCAGAATATCGATGCGCGCATGCAGATCGAGATATTTTGTAAGTCTTAAATAGTATTCTTCCTGTTCCGGGTAATTCCAAAAAAATTCAGGTGTATCGAGCAAATTGAAGTTAAGGCTTATATCACTGCTGGTTTCAAATAGCTTTCCGCGTAAACGCGCGACCTGATTCCGGCTCAAAGGAATCTTTCCTGTTTTTGCGAGTTCTTTTGCAATAAAGCCATTCTCACTGATAACGCGTTCAGCCTGGTCTTCAAAAAATACGAGCTTACTGGATTGCGCAAAGGCGTGACTGAAAGCAAGTCGAGTTAAAGGGTTGTTGTTGGGGATGGTCAGGTCATCATTGTGAATTTTAAAGCTTTGTTCGCCATCAAGAGTGAAGGTGAATTGTTCTTCAAATCTTGCACTGGTCGGGTCGAGCACCATGTCGTGAGTTCGATTCAAAAGCTGCTGCCGATCGCTTTCGTTGATTCCCCAGCAAACAAGAATGCCGTATTCAAAAAGCCAGGCTTCACCGTCAGTGCATGGAATATTGTAGGCGTCCCGGTATTTTATGGCCCCTAAATCCTGAACCAGTTTCGTTTCTGTCTGAGCTTTGTCAAGAGCGCGGCCAAGTATAGCAACGGTAATATTTTGTTTAGTTTTTTCCGGTAGTGCTTTCATTTAATTAATATTCTCAAGGTCAACTGTTGGGTTGAAGTACAACGGCAGTGCGTAAACGCTCAGTGCCAAAGACAGACATAAGATCAAAATCTTCTTTAGCAATGGGTAAATATTGATTATCGATTGGGCTGGAAGCCAATTCGTCCGGGTCGGGGTCGTGCATGTAAAAACAATGTTCATCCACTCCAGTAATGCACACCCAGTGGGGCGCTTTTTTACCATCGAGCCGATACGTGCTTATTAGCATGACAATAGCGCAACCTTGTTTAAGCCATTTCTCGAGGTCGCTTTGATTGATATCTCGATAGTGAACACGCAATTTTTGTTTTTGGGCTTGCAAAATGAACTGTTGGTTAACAACGGAGAGGATTGCTTTCTTTTTCTCAGAACGTAGGCCTTCCATAAACAAATCCTTGTTTGTGCTGATCCAGGTGTTGCATTTAAACCCCCTTGCTTTTGCAGCAAGAGCAAGGCCGATCGGGTGGCAACCGCCGTGGCCTGAAGTCATAAATATCGTAGTTGCTTCACGCCAGATAGAAAGCTCCTCGCCCTGATTGAGCGGAAGTTTTTCATTTAGGCTGCCCATTGCCATCATTAAAGAAGCGGGGCCACAGGTGAATTCAGTTGTTTGTTGATACCAGGGTGTCGGTCGTTGGACGAGCGCTCTTGAACGAAAGTGCAAGCGCTTTTGCATGCGCAGTGCATCACTGTGATCTTCGTAATAGTCAATGTATTCACCGAAGGCTCGGTAACCATTGCGTTCATAGCAGGTAATCGCAGAAGGGTTGTTTTTAGCTACTTCCAAACGGAGATAGAAACGTTGTTTCTCAATTGCAAGTTCTTCAATGCATTGAAGAAGTGAATCAGCGATGCCGTGACCACGCATTTCGGGTGACACTGCAATAGAGTAGAGGCGTGCAAGGCGCGTCCCTCTGTGGCACCAGAGTAAAGCGTAGGCAACAAGGTTACCGTTAGACGTGGTAACGATAAGATCAGCGTGGCTTTTCTGGATCCAGCTACGAAAACTTCTGCGGCTTAAACGATCTATGCTAAAACAGCGATTTTCTAACTCGACTAGTGCATCAAGGTCTTCGATTTTCGCGGGACGATAAATAAGTGAAGCCTTAGCGTCCACGCGCTTCAAGCCTTTTGTGAAACTCTGCCATGATTTGCATGTAGAGCTCATCGCCGAGATAGGCATCTTCAACTTTGTGTTCGATGCTCGGGTTGTCGTTCACTTCGAGAACGTAGGCCTTGCCATCAAGATGTTTAACGTCTACGCCGTAAAGTCCATTTCCAATAATGGCAGAGGCTTTGAGCGCGGCATTAAGCACAGTTTTTGGAACTTCGAATGTGGGTAAGGTTTCGAAACCACCGGATGAAAAGCGTTTCGAACCGTGGTTGTAGATTTGCCAGTGATTGCGTGCCATAAAATATTTACTGGCATAAATTGCACGGCCGTTAAGCACCCCAATTCGCCAATCGAATTCGGTGTAAATATATTCCTGAACGATGATTAACGCACTCTCAAGTAACAGGCTTTGTAATCGCGAAGCGAGCTCCTCGCGATTGTTGACCTTGAAAACACCGCGAGAGAATGACCCTTCAGGCATTTTTAGAACCAAAGGGTAGGAAAACTCCTGTTCCAGCTGCAAAAGACTGTCCTGGTCAAAGGCACTAACAACGCGAGTTCGAGGTGCAGGAATGCCACGGTAGCTGAATGCATCCTGGAGATACACTTTATTACAGCAGCGTAAAATAGAATTAGGATCGTCGATTACGAGTACGCCATGCGCTTCAGCACGTGTGGCCAAGCGATAGGTGTGGTGATCGATTGCGGTGGTTTCCCGAATAAAAAGGGCGTCGTAGTGAGAAATATTTTGAATTTCTTCGTAAGTTAACGCTTCGGCAAAAATGCCCAGTTTCGAAGCCGCTTTAATAAATCGGGAAATAGCCTCTTTATTACTCGGTGGTGCACCTTCCTCAGGGTTAACTAAAATAGCCATGTCCCAGCGGTAACGTTTTTTCTGGGTGTTTACACGCCAAACATTACGGGTAAAAGCCTGCAAACTCTCATAAAAAAAGACGAGTTGGCTTTCATTCAATGCTGAATAGGCGAGGCGTTCAAGCCGCAGCTCAATTTGGTTTTCATGGCTTTCAATTTCCAGCTTAAGTATCGGTGCAGCAAATAACTTGAACACCTGATTAGCTATTTTCTGGAGGCCGGGGTTTTTGACTTGACCAAAACAAATGAGTAATTGTTTTTCCTTGATCAAGCCACCGAGGTCTTGCCCCTTGAGGCGCGACAAAATTGCTACGCCGGTTTGTTCACTTTCTCTCAATGTATTGATGGTTTTGACAGAAGGCAGTACCTCATGATTTCGTGCTTCCGCAAGCAATGAGCAGTAATAACCTTTGCTTAGGTAGCGTTCGGTGTCACAAAGGTTAATAATCCGGGTTTTCGGTTCATTCTTGCGAGGATAATCCCGCAGGTAGTCATCGAAAGTAATAAATTCCGGTAAGGGGGCGTCTGATTGGTCATTACAGCTGACTGGCTGGTCGACGACGACAAGCGTTTTATGCATCGGGGAATATGGTTCTCGAAGTAAAGGTTTGGCCCGCGACAGGGGTAATTACAGCGGGCTTTTACTCCTAAAAATTCAACAGGTCAATAAAATGTTTAATTATTTTTTTCGCACCGGAGTGACAGGGGAAGTTGGGGTTATGGAATCGATCACGTGAACAGGATGGCGGTGTATTAAATCGGCTTTTGTCTGGGTGTCGCCCGCTTCCTTGAGGAAAAACACCTTGCGTTCTCCTTCGTTTAGTTGGTCAATAGCCTGCCGATAATGCTTATAAAACAGGGTGTCGAATTCTCCGTTGGCTTTGATTTCTTTCAGTCCTTCGTGCAAACGGGAAGCCAGTTCAGGAAGCTTTGCGGTGACACCAATGTAGACTTCAAGTTTATAAAAGATAATAAGTTGCTCCGCTATTGCTACACCTTCATTTTTCTCGGCAATGGCATCTACCTCTAAAATACCTAGTGGGAGGCAGGTGAAACGCTTGGCAAACAACATGGGAACGAGGTTTTCATAACGCGGTGAAACGACCACGGGAATGTTGCTTTCCTGGTAGCGGTTGACATCACGCCAGCCCTCAGCTTGTCCGACCACTAGTTTTCGAAATGTTTGCGAATCGCTAATCCCATTTATCTCATGCAAACTGGATTCAAGCGCAAGACATTTGCGGTAGCCAAGTAAACCGTTCTGAATGGGGATGGGAATACGGATAATTTCGAAGGGAGTATTTTCCAGGGCTTGCCAATTACTGGATGTCACAATGTGGGTGTTCTTGCCATCATGAGCTTCATTCCACAATCGTAGGGTGGCAAGTTTCCGATCGTCGAGTTTCAGGCTGGCTTTGCCGTGGGTAGGAGAGGATACATCAAGAAGGTGCTGCAATAATTCAGCCTCATAAGCAACGCGCCCGGGCGCTTTGCTGCCGATAGAAAAAATGTACTCAGCTTCTTCGGAAAAAACCCAGGGGCACGACCAAAAAAGAAGAGGAGTGATCAGGCGAATCAAAACTGCTTTCATGTATTAAATCGCGGCTCTATTTTTCTTTAAACATAGCATAAGTCGATAGTGGCCAATAAGTCCAAAACTGTATTGGGGCGTTTGAATTGGCATGCTCCGAGTGGATAGTCGCTGTAATCAGGCTCTATAGCTCAAGGTATCCAGCATCCAGCCTGAATGCGGTCTGATGCTTTCTGGGCTATCAAGAAGGATGAAATGTGCGCCAGTTGCGTGTTCTGTCTGTATGGGGCTTTCGGCGGTGGGATGTCGATCAGCTAATAAAAGGGAGTAAGAGCAGAAACTTATCTTGGGAAAAGCAGTGATTTCGTCGCAGCGGCTTAATTATCTTTGGATGGCTGGTTGAAAAATGATCGATGTTTGCCCGGCTATAACTCTACATACCTTGTGGATTTTTTGAGGCGTTGGGTGTAATCGATTACATTAGTGAGCCCTGCCGCTGAAGGTGCTTTAAAGCCTATAGATCGAGCCTTAATTCCAATCAAATCTATTAGTTGCACTCTCAAATGTTATGGAATAAAGTGTACGCGCTCAGTGGTACGCAAGCCTGAGAATAATATTAATTCGGTGTGCGCGTATTGAGCTGTTAAGACATCTTCGATCCCTGAAGCGTGTCTGATGCTCGAGTTTGCCAAATAGTTAAAGCAATAAATTGGCTTACAAACACGTTGAGGTTTTCTTAAAGCAGTAACGAAAAGTAAAGCGCTCAACACGTTAACCAAGGGTAATTCCAGCATCAATCCAAAATTTGAGATAATTCGAGGAGAAAATACTTCATGAAATACAATCCTGGTCAATTTAAGAAAAAATTGCTCGCGGCCAGCGTATCTTCTTGTGTGTTGGCAGCCGTTGGTGGCGTGCAAGCACAGGATGGTCCCGCAGCAGTAGAAGAAGTTCAGGTATTTGGTATTCGCGCCAGTATGCAATCGTCAATGGACACCAAACGCAATTCTGCGGGTGTTGTTGACGCGATCACAGCCGAAGATATTGGTAAGTTCCCTGATACCAACCTTGCTGAATCCTTACAGCGTATTTCCGGTGTATCCATTAGCCGTGTAAACGGTGAGGGTTCCGAGGTAACGGTACGTGGTTTCGGTTCAGAATTTAACATGATTACGTTGAACGGTCGTCAAATGCCAGCAGCCGGCGTATACGCTGGTGGTGGTTCCGGTGGTGTTCGCGGTGCTAACAATCGTTCATTCGACTTCGCGAATTTGGCTTCTGAAAGCGTAAGCAGCGTTGAAGTTTACAAAACAAGCAAAGCAGCAATCACCACAGGTGGTATGGGTGCAACCATTAATATCGGTACTGCGCGTCCCTTGGACAACCCTGGCCTGAATGCGTCTATTGGTGCAAAAATTGTAAATGATACAACCAATGAATTTGGTGATGACTTCACTCCTGAAGTTTCAGGTATTTTCAGCTTCACCGATGACGAAGAGACTTTTGGTGTTGGTCTGTCCTTGAGCCACCAGGTTCGTCACTCTGGTAACACCGGTATTGATGAAAACGGTTGGGATATTTCTCGTTGGGATGGCTCGGACGGTGGCAACAACGGTAACAACCTGTTTAGCTTCACCGATGATGCAGTCATTATAAACGCACCAGCAGATGGTCAGCTATTCGGACGTCCAAACGACTTGCGTTTCTCAGCGTCCAGCTACGAGCGTGAGCGAACCAATGCGCAGTTAGTATTACAGTTTGCTCCAAGCGATTCCTTTAAAGGAACGTTGGATTACACCTTTGCGCAAAACGAGCTGTTAGAGCGTCGTGGTGAGAGCACGAGCTGGTTAGCAAATGGTAACTCAATTTCGCGTGTTGAGTTTGATGACAATGCTGTTGCAACCCCAATATTCATTTTCGAAGAAGCTGGACCACGAGACCAGGGCTTCGAGCAACAATTGCGTATGCATGAAGACACCTTGTCTTCTATCGGCTTGAATCTTGAATTTGCGGTAACAGACAGTTTCACTTTGACTGCTGACTACCACGATTCAGAAATGGAAAGTTTACCGCAAGGCCCGGGTAATACCTCTGAAATTGCTGCAACCGTAGGTGTCGCTTCGCAAATTAACCATGCGTTGATATTCAACAACGGTCTTCCATACTTCACTATGGGTATTAACGATGACCCCGAAAATGGCGGTCGCGGTGACGGTGATGGTGTTCTCTCTCTGGAGGATGTAGGTTCTCAGGTCGTTCGTACTCGTCATATTTCCCAGGTTGCTGAAATCCAGCAGTTGAAGATTGACGGCGCTCTCGAATTCGACAACGGTCGTTTTGATTTTGGAGTTGAAACTCGTGATATGGAAAACACCTTCCAAAACGCGCAAGAGCGTTATATGGAAATGGGTGGATGGGGTATCAACACCGTCGGTGATATTGATACCAGCCTTCTGGAAATCTATAACTTCGACTTTGATGACTACTCTTTGCCTGAAAATGCCTTCACTACTGCAGTCCGTGGTAATGCGGAAGAAATTGCCGCTGACTTGATTGCAACCTACGGCAATGAAACAAATGGCTTTGTGTTAGCGCGTAACGAAATTCTTGCAAATGACGATTTCGTTTCTGAGGAAACTCTGGCAGCTTATTTCCAGATTACTCTGGAAGGTGAACTAGGTGGTATGCCAGCTAACCTGGTGACTGGTGTTCGTTACGAAGAAACTGATGTGACTTCACGCTCATTGGTATCGATTCCTGTCGGTTTGAACTGGTTGTCTAACAACGACTTCAATACTGATTACGGTAGCGGTTCTTCCGAGCCTCAACCATTCGAGAATACTGCGAAATACAGCCACGTATTGCCAAGCATGGACTTTGACATTGAAATTGTTGAAGACCTCAAGGCGCGTTTCTCTTACAGCAAGTCTATCGCTCGTGCCGGCTTCGGTAACCTGACATCTTCTGTAAGTGGCTTTGGTTCCGGTGGTGGTTCTACCATTCTGGGTGCAACGCGTACGGCAAACTCTTCAAACCCGGGTCTGTTGCCGCTTGAATCAGATAACGTAGACGTATCGTTGGAATACTATTACGACGATGCAAGCTATGCTTCTTTCGGTTTGTTTGAAAAGCGTGTTGACAACTTTATCGGTAATGAGAACGTTGTTGAGCAGCATTTCAATGAAGAGTATGGTTTCATGCTGGACCAAACCAGTGGTCCTCGCGCAGAAGCTGCTTTGGCAGAGCTTGAAAATGCCGGAATTCCAGCTGACGATACCAGCTTGTTCACTATGATGGCTGTAATGACTCAGGCTCCACCTGAAGGGTTCGCCGGTGATTGGTCGATTTCAGGATACGCTGCTACTTTTGGCGATGATGCTGCATTCAACGACTATAACCTGGCAGCAGAAAACGTAGACATTCCTGTTGATCCATCTGTTGACCCGATTTCTGATTGGTTAACCAACAAGCCAGTTAACAACCGTGAAGCGAAACTGTACGGTGCGGAACTTAACCTTCAGCACTTCTTTGGTGAGTCTGGCTTCGGTTTACAAGCCAACTACACAGTTGTACGTGGTGATGTTTCCTATGATGACCTGGCTGAGCCCGGTGCGTCTCAATTTGCTCTCCTTGGTTTGAGTGACACTGCTAACCTCGTTGCCGTTTATGATAAAGACGGTATACAGGCTCGTGTTGCTTACAACTGGCGTGATGAGTACCTGAGAAGCTCTACTCAAAACAACGATAACAACCCTGTTTACGTTGAGGCTTACTCACAAATCGATGTTAACGTAAGCTACGACATCAACGATAACATCTCTGTATTTGTTGAAGGTCTGAACGTAACCGGTGAAGACTATCGTGAGCATCAGCGTACTAAAGCGATGATCAACTACATGTTGGATCTGGGTGCACGTTACCAATTCGGTGCGCGTTACACTTTCTAATGAGTTGATTTAAGCAAACTTCGAAAGGCCGCTTTTTAGCGGCCTTTTTTCTTTCCAGAGTTGGTAAATCAAGACTGAGTAAATCAGGAATGTATGGTATGTTTTAGAGTCAAATAGGGTTGTAGCAATGAAAAGTCCGGAGATTAGTATGAATGCCGAAAATAAGCCTGTCCGCAAAGTGGTGATTGTTGGCGGCGGGACGGCCGGTTGGGTTGCCGCGATAGCACTTTCCCAGCAGCTCAAGGAATTGTTGGATATTACATTGATTGAGTCGGAAGAGATTGGGACAGTCGGTGTGGGTGAGGCGACGATTCCGACTATGAGCGCATTTCACCGTCTTATACGCATAGACGAACAGGAGTTTATGCGCAGGACTGAGGCAACCTTCAAGTTGGGTATCAGTTTTGAAAACTGGGGCGCTGTCGGCGAAAAATATTTCCATGCTTTCGGAATCACGGGTAAGGCAACATGGTTAGCGGAGTTCTTGCATTTCTGGTTGCGTGCGAGGGAGCTTGGCTGGACAAATGATATAGGTGAATTCTGCCGTGAATGGGTGGCTGCGAAAGAGGGGCGCTTTGGAAAGGGGCCTGGCATGGAGGTCAGCTATGCGTACCACCTTGATGCGGGATTTTATGCAAGATATTTGCGCGAGCTTTCTGAAAAGAATGGTGTAAAAAGGGTTGAGGGGAAAGTTGTCTCAGTAAACCTGAATCCTGATGATGGCAATATAGAATCGGTGAGCATGAACTCTGGTGACACGATTGTCGGAGATTTGTTTATCGATTGCAGCGGATTTCGTGGCCTCTTGATAGAGGAAGCCATGCAAGCCGGCTACGAAGACTGGAGTGAATGGCTGTTGTGCAACAGCGCGGTTGCCATGCAAACCTCGGCGGCTGAGGAGGCGATACCTTATACCCGATCTATCGCTTATGGGGCAGGCTGGCGATGGAAGATTCCGCTCCAGCATCGGGTTGGCAACGGCTTTGTTTTTAGCAAGGAGCATATTTCTGATGATGAAGCTATTGCGTTGTTAAAGAAAGAAGTGACAGGAGAGCCCTTGAATGAGCCTCGTATCATTCGGTTTAAACCCGGGAAGCGCAAAAATTACTGGGTTAAGAATTGTGTTGCCATGGGGTTGGCCAGTGGCTTTCTCGAGCCGCTCGAATCAACAAGCATACATCTCTTTATGAATGCTGTTACCCGCTTGATGCATCTGTTCCCTTTCGATGGCATAAAGCCATCACTGGTCAAAGAATACAATGCCGAGGCACATTTGGAACTCGAAAGTATTCGGGATTTCATTATCTTGCACTACCACGTGACCCGACGCGACGATAGTGAATTTTGGCGTTACTGTAAAAATATGAGCATTCCCCCAAGCCTTAAGCATCGTATTGAAATGTTTGCGGAGAATGCGCAAACCTTTCAGAAAGGCAAGGAGCTGTTTCGGGTAGACTCGTGGAATCAAGTGATGTTAGGTCAGGGATTATTGCCAAAAGATTATCATCGATTTGTCGATATCATGCAGCAAGATGACTTAAAAACATTTTTAGCCAGTTTGAAAAATACAATTTCTCAGCAGGTTGCAGCAATGCCACCTCATCATGAATTTGTTGAGAAATACTGTCAGGTTTCATGACATGTTAGACATTAGCGAAAAATTTAAAGTCGAAAAGATATTGTTCGGGAATGAAAAAGCTCCTTTACTGATTATTGATAATTACCTTAAAGATCCTGATGTGCTGATTGATATGGCGTGCAAACAGCAGTTTTCAGCAGATAAAGGCTATTATCCCGGCGTGAGAAGCCCGGCGCCTGCTGAATTTTTGGAATTGTTTATCGAGGCTTTGTCAGAGCCGGTGCTCAGCGAATTGGATATCCCTGGGTCAACTTTGAAGGTGTCTATGTGTCATTATTCGCTTGTGACCAAGCCCGCCAAAGAATTACATTTGTTACAGCGTATACCGCATTTTGATTCGCTTGATAATAATGGTTTGGCGATGGTGTATTATTTATTTAAACAACCTCTCGGTGGAACAGCATTTTATAGGCATAAAAAAACCGGGTTTGAATACATCGACAATTCGCGAACTGCAGAGTATTTTCAATCGCTTGAAGCTGAAAATGGTGGCCCCAATATGCCTGGTGCTGAGTATATCAATGGTGATACACCGCTGTTCGAACAGATTGCAAGTCAACAAGGCATTTTTAATCGCATGTTAATCTATCGACGAAATTCGTTGCACTCCGGTTGCATTTCCCCGGATTTTGTTCCCGATCCAAACCCGGCTACGGGTCGCTTATCCATTAATTGTTTTATAGACGCAATATGAATCAACAATTTGTTCATTTAAAAGTGCGCACAGAGTTCTCTCTGGTAGATAGTATTGTCCGCGTAAAGGATTTGGTTGCTAAAGTCGGCGAATTAGGTATGCCTGCATGTGCAATTAGCGATTTCCACAACTATTTCGGGTTAATAAAATTTTATAAAAGTACGCAAGGGAGTGGTATTAAACCCATTTGTGCATGCGATTTTCAGATAGCCGCTGAAGAGGAAGAGGATCGCCCCTCTTTAATCTCTTTGTACGCGATGAGCGAAGTGGGCTATAAAAATATTACTCGTTTAATTTCCTTGAGTTGGCGCCAGGGGCAACAATATGGTGAACCCTTTATAAGGCGCGAGTGGATAAAGGAATGTGCGGAAGGGGTTATTGCGCTTTCAGGTGCGCGTTTTGGCGATGTTGGTCAAAAGTTGTTGGGTGGTCACATTGAGGAAGCCAAACAAAAAGCACGTGATTGGATGTCCTTATTTCCAGATCGTTTTTATATCGAGTTACAACGAACGAACCGGGAAAATGATGAAAATTACTTGCATCTCGCACTTGATCTCGCCGATGAGTTAGGGTGCCCGATTGTCGCAACTAACGATGTGCGATTTATTCAGTCAGATCAATTTGAAGCGCATGAAGCGCGTGTTTGCATCGGTGAAGGTCGTGCTCTGGATGACCCTCGACGAGAAAGGCGTTATAGCGATCAGCAGTATCTAAAAACGCCGGAAGAAATGTGTGCGTTGTTTGAAGATATTCCTGATGCGATTGAAAACACCCTTGAAATTGCCAAGCGATGTAATGTTGATATTCAGCTTGGTAAATATTTCCTACCTGAATACCCGATCCCTGAAGGGATGACAGAAAACCAGTTTTTTGAAAAAGTCTGTTATGAAGGTCTGGAAAATCGTTTATTAAAAATCCTGGATAAAAATGATGCCAACTATGAACAAAAAAGGCAGCCTTACCTGGATCGCCTGAAATTCGAGTTGGATATTATTATTCAGATGGGATTCCCTGGTTATTTCCTGATTGTAATGGACTTTATCAAGTGGGCGAAGGAGCATGACATTCCTGTCGGCCCTGGTCGAGGCTCGGGTGCCGGCTCACTTGTGGCTTACGCATTGGATATTACCGACTTGGACCCTCTGCAATATGAGTTGCTGTTTGAACGTTTTCTAAACCCGGAACGGGTTTCCATGCCTGATTTTGATGTGGATTTTTGCATGGAAAATCGCGACCAGGTGATCGATTATGTTGCCGAAAATTACGGAAGAGAAGCGGTTTCGCAGATTATTACATTTGGCACCATGGCTGCTAAAGCTGTAGTGCGCGATGTTGCGCGTGTTCAGGGAAAATCCTATGGCCTGGCTGACAAACTCAGCAAAATGATTCCGCCTGATATCGGCATGACGCTAAGTAAAGCTTTTGAACAGGAAGAGGTGCTACGAGAGTTTTTGGAAAACGACGGCGATGCCCAGGAAATATGGGATATGGCCTTGCAACTCGAGGGGATTACCCGAAATGTCGGCAAGCACGCAGGTGGTGTGGTCATTGCCCCCACTCAGCTGATTGATTTCGCACCTCTCTATTGCGATGAAAGTGGTAGTGGGTTGGTTACACAATTTGATAAAAACGATGTTGAGGAAGCCGGGCTGGTTAAATTTGACTTCCTCGGTTTGCGTACTCTCACAATTATCGACTGGGCAGTAAAAATGATTAACGCTCAGCGACAACAAGACAACGAAACGGTTTTGGATATCAGTGATATCCCTTTGAATGATAAGCAAACCTTTGACATGTTAAAAAAAGCCGAAACGACCGCTGTCTTTCAGCTTGAATCGCGCGGCATGAAAGAATTGATTACCCGTTTGCAACCCGACAGTCTTGAAGAGCTAATCGCGTTGGTCGCACTGTTTCGTCCCGGTCCTTTGCAATCGGGAATGGTCGATGATTTTATTAATCGTAAACATGGTCGAGCCCAGGTCGCATACCCGGATGCCAAATACCAGCATGAAAGCTTACAGCCAATACTTGAGCCGACCTATGGCGTTATTGTTTATCAGGAACAGGTCATGCAGATTGCTCAGGTGCTTGCAGGGTATTCACTTGGCGGGGCGGATTTGTTGCGGCGAGCGATGGGTAAGAAAAAACCCGAAGAAATGGCCAAGCAGCGCGAAGTGTTTCAGGAAGGGGCTAAGCAACAGGGTATCGACCCCGAGTTGGCGATTCGTATTTTTGACCTTGTGGAAAAATTTGCGGGTTACGGTTTTAACAAAAGTCACTCTGCCGCTTATGCCTTGGTGTCTTACCAAACGGCATGGCTTAAAGCGCATTACCCGGCACATTTTATGGCGGCAACCATGTCTTCAGATATGGATAAAACCGATAAAGTCGTGACCTTTATTGAAGAGTGTCGAAATTTAAATTTGAATCTGTTGCCGCCGGATGTTAATCGCGGTGAATTTCAATTCACCGTCGACCGAGCGGGAAATATTATTTATGGTCTTGGTGCCATCAAGGGGCTGGGTGAGGGTCCGGTTGCGGCAATTTTAAAAGCGCGCGAAGGCGGCGAATTTAAAGATATTTTTGATTTTTGCGCGCGCATTGACGCAAGCAAGGTGAACAAGCGCGCTTTGGAGGCGCTGGTACGCAGCGGCGCTTTCGATAATATCGGGCCGTGTATCGATATCGATTATGATCGCGCGCTAATGTTTTCCCTTCTCGGTGAGGCGGTAAAAGCGGCAGAACAAGCGCAAGCCAATGCTAATGCAGGCATGGCAGATTTATTTGGCGAAGTTGTACCGGTCGCGGAAGACGACGCCGATGTGTATTCAAAATATCAAAACGTTCGCCGTTGGACAATGAAGGAACGTTTGCACGGCGAAAAGGAAACACTCGGTTTATATCTGACCGGTCACCCCATCGATGAGTATGATAAAGAGCTGAGCCATTTGGTTTCTTCGCGAATTTCGAATCTTGCACCGGAAAGAAACAAGCAAAAAGTAGCGGGCCTCGTTGTAGGTTTTCGCATGATGAAAACACGCCGTGGCGATAACATGGCCTTCATCACACTCGATGATCGCACGGGTAGAATCGAAGTTGCTGTCTTTGCTGATACCTACAATGAGCATCGCGAAATATTACAAAAAGATGCCTTGTTGGTCATTGAAGGGCAAGTCAGCCATGACGATTATAGCGGCGGCTTAAAAATGCGTGCGGACGCAGTGAGTGATCTAGCGAAAGCCCGTGAAGACAGCTTGGCAGCGATTGAAATTGTATTGAATAGCCAACAACTCCCGGACAATTTTGAGGCGAATTTAAATCGTCTCTTACTGCAGCATCAGGCAGAACATTGCGCACTTAAAATTCGCTATTGTCGCGCCGATGTTGAGGTGGATCTTTATCTTGGCGAACAGTGGAAGGTCCGGCCGAGTGAAGAGCTGTTGTTGGCGCTGAGAAGTTTCTTTGGCCCGCAGTCAGTTTCGCTGGTCTATAAAGATCAGGAGGCTGCCAAGTACACAGCCGCTGCAATGAATTCGGCAGCAGCAAGGGCCGATGCGCAATACGGGTCATCCTGGGTTCACTAAAATGCAGGTGATACATAGTCGGAAAACAGGTGTTTGAAAGGCGAATGACTGCCAATCTGCCGCGCAGGCAAAGAGATTTGAATGTGTTTTGAAGCCCGTTGCCCCTATGCTAAACTCACGCCCTTCTTGAAAACCGGACAGGCCACAAATGAATTTAAATTATCTGGACTTTGAACAACCCATTGCCGACCTTGAAAGCAAAATTCAGGAATTGCAATTCGTTGGCTCAGATAATGACATCAATATCAGCGATGAAATCGATCGCCTGCGCCAAAAGAGTGAATCACTCACGAGGAATATCTATTCCAGTCTCACACCCTGGCAGATTGTGCAGGTCGCACGCCACCCTCAGCGCCCCTACAGCACTGACTATATCTCTCGTATGCTCGACGATTGGGATGAGTTACATGGCGACCGGCATTTTGGTGACGACAAGGCTATTGTTGCGGGTATTGGTCGCCTCAATGGCCAATCGGTGATGGTTATCGGTGAGGAGAAAGGGCGCAGCGTCAAGGAGAAGGTCAGCCGAAATTTCGGTATGCCCAAGCCGGAAGGTTACCGCAAGGCCTTGAGATTGATGGAGATGGCCGAACGCTACAAATTGCCCGTACTCACGCTGATCGATACGCCGGGAGCCTACCCCGGAATAGACAGTGAAGAGCGAGGAATCAGCGAATCCATTGCGCAAAATCTCGCGGTCATGTCGAGATTGAAAACCCCCATTATCTGTACCGTAATCGGCGAGGGATCTTCGGGGGGAGCGCTGGCCATCGGTGTTGGCGACCAAATCAACATGTTGCAATACGCAACCTATTTCGTCATTTCGCCGGAGGGTTGCGCGAATATCATCTGGAAAACCGTTGATAAAGCCCCCCTGGCGGCAGAGGCGATGGGTGTAACATCCAATGTGTTGATTGAGCTGGGCATCGTCGATGAGGCAATCGAAGAACCCCTTGGCGGGGCACACCGCGATATCGACGCAATGGCGGCAAGCCTCGGCGCCAGCCTCAGCGAACAGCTGGAACGTTTGCAAGCTGAAGATATCGATAGCCTTCTCGAAAAACGCTATCAACGCCTTATGAGTTACGGACAACCCGGCTAGAGGTCCGATAACGGTTCTGACTCCTCGCTAAACAGCATACAATAGCGCGCTTTCGAGCCAGCTAAATCCAGTTCCATGAGTTTTCAAAAACCTCTGCCCGGAGAGATTCAATTTCCGGACGAGCTTCCAATCAGCCAAAAACGTGACCAAATCGCGGAAACGATACGCGACAATCAGGTCGTGATTCTTGCAGGTGAAACCGGCTCGGGTAAAACCACGCAACTCCCCAAAATTTGTCTGTCTCTCGGGCGCGGTCAACACAAGCTCATCGGTCACACCCAACCACGCCGCATTGCGGCTCGCACTGTGGCAAATCGCATTGCCGAAGAGCTTAAGGTTGAATTGGGCAAGGGCGTGGGTTACCAGGTGCGTTTTAATGATCAAAGTGATCCTTCAACCTGGATCAAAGTCATGACTGACGGTATCTTGCTTGCGGAAATCCGGCACGACCCTCTGCTCAAGCGTTACGATACCCTGATCATTGATGAGGCCCACGAGCGCAGCCTGAATATTGATTTCCTCCTGGGCTACATCAAAAAAATCCTGCCCAGGAGGCCCGATCTTAAAGTGATTGTCACCTCGGCGACGATTGATCTCGAAAAATTCTCCAGACATTTTAACGACGCTCCCATCATTGAGGTCTCGGGGCGCATGTTCCCCGTCGATGTAGACTATCGCCCCTGGCAGGATGAGTTTGAGGATATAACGGAAGCGGTAACGGAAGTCGTTGCCGAACTCAGCCAGAAAACAGGGCAAGCGCGCGGCGATATTCTGGTTTTTCTCAGTGGTGAGCGTGACATTCGCGAGTGTTCGCATCAGATAAAAAAACGCGCGCTGCCTGGTTTAGAGGTCTTGCCACTTTATGCGCGCTTGAGTCTCGCTGAACAAAACCGTGTCTTTCAAGCACACCGTGGAGTGCGTGTTGTACTCGCGACGAATGTGGCGGAAACCTCGCTCACTGTCCCGGGAATTCGTTACGTTATCGACCCGGGCACGGCGCGAATTAAACGTTATAGCCTCCGCACGAAAGTGCAGCGCTTGCCAATCGAAGCGATCTCGCAGGCAAGTGCAAATCAACGTAAAGGCCGTTGTGGTCGTGTGCAAGCAGGCCGCTGTATTCGGCTCTATAGTGAAGATGACTTTTTGGCGCGCCCGGAATTTACTGAAGCAGAAATATTGCGTAGTAATCTCGCGGGTGTTGTCCTGCAAATGCTGGATTTGAATATCGGTGATATTCGTAAATTTCCTTTTGTTGAAGTGCCGGAAAGCCGCGCTATTAAAGATGGTTACCGATTGTTAGAGGAGCTCGGTGCAGTCAATACACGCGGGAAAATGACAGAAATTGGTAAAAGAATTAGCCAGTTTCAGATTGACCCTCTCCTTGCGCGTATGCTCGTTGAGGCGCAAAAGCAAAGTTGTTTGCATGAAATGCTAATAATAGTCAGTGCGCTGAGTATCCAGGATATACGGGAGCGCCCCACTGAAAAAAAACAACATGCTGATGAAATGCATCGCCGTTTTTGGCACGAACATTCAGATTTTATGAGCATCCTCTCATTGTGGGCTTACCTTGAAGAGCAGCGCCAGGATTTGTCACAAAATCAACTTCGAAAACGCTGTCAGAAAGAATTTCTGAATTATTTGCGCTACCGTGAATGGCGAGAACTGCACCACCAGTTACGCATTGCCATCAAGCAACAAGGCTGGCGAGAAAACCAGCAGGCAGCGAGTTATGCATCTTTGCATAGCGCGTTGCTGTCCGGTTTGTTGTCGAACATTGGGCAAAAAAATGAGGAGCGTGGAGAGCGCAACTACAAAGGCACTCGCAATCGCCTCTTTCATATATTTCCCGGCTCTTCGCAATATAAAAAGCGCCCGGCCTGGTTATTTGCTGGCGAAATGCTGGAAACCAGCCAGTTGTATGCTCACAACGTTGCCAAAGTTGAGGTGGATTGGATTATTTCGCAGGCAGGCGAGCTGAAAAAGGTACAGCATTACGAACCTTTTTATCACGCGAAATCAGGTCAGGTCATGGCCTTTCAACGAACGCTACTGTTTGGCCTGTTGCTGCGCGAGAAAGAAAGAGTCACCTACGGGAATAAAGACCCGTCACTCAGCCGTGAAATTTTTATTCGTTCTGCACTGGTGGAGGGCTTATACGAAAAGCACAGTCGCGGGAAGGGCACTTTTTTTAAATTTAATCAGCAGTTGATAGAGGAAGTGCTCGCGCTTGAAGCGCGTTCTCGCCGCCGGGATATTATGGTGGATGATGAACAGCTTTTTGCTTTTTACGACCAGCGACTTCCACACGATATTATGAATATCGCCGGTTTTGAACGCTGGCGGAAACATGTTGAGAAAGACAAGCCTACTTTTCTGCACATGGATAAAACCGCACTTATGTTGCACAGTGCCAGCGATGTCAGTGTTGCGCAGTTTCCCAGGGAAATTGATATCGATGGTATTTGCTACCCTTTGCATTACCACTTTGAACCCGGGCACCAGCAAGACGGTGTCAATATCGAAGTGCCCGTTTCACTTTTGCACCAGATTTCGGCACCGCGCCTCGAATGGTTGGTGCCGGGTATGCTTGAAGAAAAATGCGTTGCCTTAATAAAAAATTTACCCAAACCCTGGCGAAAAAAACTGGTGCCTGTTCCACAAACCGCTGCTGCTGTGCTAGCAAGGCTGGAACCCGGTAAAGGCAGTTTGCTGCGTGCGTTAAGTGAACAATTAAAATCACGTATTGGCGAAGAAATATTGGATTATGAATGGCCACTTAAGGATCTTGACCCCTGGTATCACTTTAATATTCGTGTTATCGATGAAAAAGGCCAGCTGATTGACCAGGGGCGTGATCTCGCGAGTTTACGAGAGAAGTACCGCCATGCAATTCGGGCAACGCTCAGCAAAAAAGTCGACAGTTTCCAGAATCGAAGCTTGCAATCCTGGGATATGGACAAGCTAGAGGAAAAAATCGAGCTGGATAGAGGGGATGTGAAAGTGTTGGCCTACCCCATGCTGAAGGATAAGCACAATGAAGTGGAACTCTGCGTGCACGACAACCCGGTAGAAGCCCACTGGCATTCCGCGAGAGCAAAAAATCGCCTGGCCCTTTTGGGTTTGAAGCCGACAGTAAAATATTTACAAAAAGAATTGCTCAAAGGGAAAGAAATTCTATTGAGCCCAATGAATCTGGGAACACCTAAAGACGTCCTGGATGATTTACTGCTTGCAGTGCTGAACCATTGTGCAGAGTTTGCCGGTATTTCTACCAAAGAAGACTTTGAGCGTGAGCTTGAACGTATTCGGCCCATCTTTGTAGAGGAGGCTGAGCGCATGCAAGGGCTCTTCATTGAGATTGCAGAATCCTGCCTGCGTATTCGTAAAACCATGAAGGCGAGCAAAAATGCCCTGAGCCTGGCTTTTGCTTTTGCAGATATCAATCAACAATTGGATAACCTCGTTTACAAGGGCTTTCTCTTCAATACCCCCAAAGCCTGGCTCATGCATTTCCCGCGCTATTTGAAGGCAATTCAATTGCGGCTGGAAAAAGCACCGCAAAATAGCCAGAAAGATCGTTTGCTAATCGAGGAACTTAAACCCCATTGGGTTTGTCATGAGGAGAGACTGCTAAAGTTGGGTGAAGCCGCGTATTGGCATTCGCAAGACTGGCAGACTTATCGCTGGTTAATTGAAGAGCTGAGAGTCTCGCTATTTGCCCAGCAGCTTAAAACCGTGCAAGCGGTGTCGAGTAAGCGTTTAAAAGCTGTGTGGCAAGCGCTACAAGAAAGCGATTGATTTGGTTAGAATGCCGCACAAGTTTATACAAGGATGCTTTTCAGTGATTACCCTCATTCGATTTCGTAGCCTAAGCCTTTTATTTTGCCTGGCTATACTCGGCGCTTGCTCGAGCAATCCCCAAAATACGGTAGACCCTTATGAAAAGTGGAACCGTAAAGTGTATGCATTCAACGACGGACTCGACCGCGCTATTCTCAAACCGCTCGCCAAAGGTTACAAAGTCGTCACGCCCGACCCGGTGAAAACCGGAGTGGGGAATTTCTTTGATAACCTTTCCGAAATCAGCAATGTACTGAACGATATTTTGCAATGGAAATGGAAACAGGCTGGCAACGACAGTGGCCGTTTTATTCTCAATTCAACCGTGGGCTTACTTGGCTTTGTCGATGTTGCGCGCAAGCTCGGTCTGGAAAAAAGTGATGGCGAGGATTTTGGCCAAACGCTGGCTGTCTGGGGCGTTCCGCAGGGGCCTTATATCATGTTGCCGTTTTTAGGCCCTGCCAATGTGAGTTCAACGGCTGGCTTGCCATTGGATTGGGCGAGTAACCCGGTCGCCTATTTGAACCCTGCACTGGATCGCTACGCGGTTGCAGGCCTCGATCTGGTTCAGGTGCGCGCAAAATTACTTGAAGCCGAAGACCTTATTTCCGGTGATCGCTACACCTTTATCCGGGATGCCTGGATGCAACGCCGGGAATTCCTGATCAATGACGGCGAACTGGACGATGACTTTGGCGACGACTTTGGTGATGAATTCGGCGATGAGTTTGAGTAACAGTCGGCGACGGTTTAAGGAAAAGAGCTGATTTAAAAGAGGGGTAGCGAGAGCGTACGCAAATTTTTGGGAAAAGGCGCTACTCTCAAAGCGCAAGCGCTTGATAAAGCGAGCTGTTTGGCGGTTAGGGCCTTACAGCATTTCTGTGATAGCCATTCCTATTCGACAACAAGACGCTTGCTGCTCGCCCAATTCAGCCTCAACACGCGTGACCGCAGCACGCGCTTTTAACATCGGGCTGTGGCCGTGGTTTGAACGAATACAGACTTCTACCTTGGCACCTACAGGTAACGTTGCGTCGGCTTCAACCAGCAAGCCGCCACCGCTTAAATTTTTGCAGATTCCGTTGATAGTGTCTGGATTGGCATCGCTCAACAGCGAAACGGGAGTGTCCACCTTCATACGAATAAAATCGCGCTTTTCTTCGTACTCTTTGTAGGGTTTGGATTGGCTTTTATTTATTAGAGTCATGCTCTTCACCGTAAGAGTGGAGTCCGTATAAAAGTAACGCAAAAACCGGCATTTTGGTAGCTTGCGCGTGCGCCAATATAAGAGTAGTGTAGGCCTTCTCACCAAACGCGATTGACCAAAGGGACGAATTGGGCACCCATGTCAGAATCCAAACCGCAGTTACTGGTTATTGATGATGATGCAGTGGTGCGGCAGGGCATTGTTGCCTACCTCGAAGACAGTGGCTTCGAGGTGCAGGAAGAAGCCGACGGCAATCGCGCACTGGAGTGGTTGATCGACCACCCTGTCGATCTCGTTGTTACCGATTTTAAAATGCCTGGCCGCGATGGGCTCTCCATTCTCAAGGCCGTTCATGATATTTCACCCGATACACCCGTAATTCTTATTTCCGGTATTGGCGGGGTGCGCGATGTTATTGAAGCATTGCGACTGGGTGCGGCGGATTATCTCGTAAAACCGCTCGCAGACGTCGAAGTGTTGGTTCTCGCTATAAATCGTGCACTCGAACGCACCTTGTTAATGAAGGAAAATCTCGCATACCGTCGGCAACTGGAGAGCGCCAATAAAGAATTACGCGAATATGTGCGAGTGCTTGAACGCGACCACCAGGCGGGTCGCCGCCTACAGTCCAAATTATTACCGCGTAAACCGGTTACCGTGGATAACCTGAAAGTAACACATCGAATTTATCCATCACTTTATCTCAGCGGCGACTTTATTGACTATGGTCTTGTTTCGAATCGCTACCTTTCGTTTTATCTTGTCGACGTCAGTGGCCACGGGGCAGCGCCCGCGTTTGTCACCGTATGGTTAAAACAGTTGGTGCGTCATTATATGCGCGAGCGTGCAGTATTCAGTGATCCAGCTCTTTTTGAAGAAGACAGCGTGCGTTTATTGAAGTTAATAAACAGGGATGTGATCAAATCACAATTTGATACACATATGACGTGTTTTTCGGGTGTGATAGATACCGAAACCTATGAAATGCGCTATGTTGTAGGGGGGCATTTACCATTGCCATTGTTACTCATGGACGGCGAAGTGCAGTACCTCCCGGGCAAGGGTAAGCCGGTCGGTATTTTTGAAGATGCCGAATGGGAAGGTGAGGTAATTCAGCTGCCACGAGACAAGCGTTTTGATCTTGTGGTGTTTTCAGACGGTGTACTTGAGACGCTCAGTGCCCCTGAATTGATCGACAAGGAAAATCAGTTGAAGAAAGTTGTTGCGCGAATGGGAAGGCGGCTGGATGAGATCAGCCAGGTCCTTGGGCTCACCCAGGAGTTTACACTTCAGGATGATGTGGCCATTCTGCATGTAGCGAATGAGGTGAATTGAGTGGTGCAATCGGGCATTATCAGAGTGGCAGACCACGATGGCGTCTACGTCATAAAGATGGAAGGCGATGTTCGCTTGACCTTGTGCCTCTCTTTCGACAGTTTTATTGATGACATGTTTGCCGCAAGTGATTTTTGCTCGGTCATGTTTGATTTGTGCGATGCCCAGGCCATCGACAGCACGACTCTCGGGCTGATGGCAAAAATCTCTATCAGTGCGCGTAATCTCGGTTTTGAAAAACCCCTCGTCGTCTCCTCCAACCCCAGTATTACACGCCTTCTGGTCTCAATGGGTTTTGAGGATATCTTCCGCATTGTCGAAAAAAGTGCATTGGTTGAATGCCGGGGCCGCTTATTGGCCCAGGCGGATACCCCTGAAGACATGCTATTGGAAAAAGTTCTGGAAGCACACAAGACTCTTGTCAATCTGAATGCACAAAATGCGTCCACCTTCCGTGAGCTGATTGAAAGCCTCGAAAGCCAGCAAAAAAGCCAACATGGTGGTCTTTAGGGCACCTCTGGGTAGCGCTAGGCAACCGTCTGTTGGCTCCTGACACCTCAATGCGATTTGCGTCCTACCCCTTGGCGACATTCACTGGTAGTCTTGAGCGTAAAAAAACGGGTTTAACATGGCGTACTTAAAACATATATTCAATGGCAGTACCATCAGTGTGTATGAACTGGGCGATAAGACCTTGATAGGGCGACAGTCAGATTGCAATATCCATATAGAAGATGCCACAGTAAGTGGGCGTCACGCGCGTGTTGAATGTGTCGATGGTCAATGGCGGCTGGTCGATCTCGGCAGCACCAATGGCGTGTTTGTCAACGGTAAAAACGTGACCGAAATCGAGTTGGAAAATGGCACCGAGTTCACACTCGGCACACACGCTTTCGAATTTCACTTGGACATTCCAGAACAACTTGATCAAACTCTCAAAATAAAAAAGAGCTGGATACCTGGCGTCTATTACACTGAATAATAAAATCTGGCACAAACGAGTAAACAGGTGACGATTCTCTCATTTTTTCAGCACGCCCTGAGACTGCCGGCGAAGATACACCTGCGCGGCCTGGTCCTGATATTGGGGGTGCTTTTTGCCTTAGTCTCCTGGCGTCCTCTGGTCGCCCAGAAATACGATGCCTTTCTCTTTGGGCTTTCCACCTGGCTTATGGAGGCGCCCAAAGGCGCAAACGGCATACTGCTTATCGATGTTCCCCAAGAGGCCTTGCATACCTGGCAAGAAGATATTAATCAAAGTGGTCAGTTCGGTGCCTTGATTTCAAATATTCTTCATAGCCCAAAGAGTCTGGTGGGTGTGGTGCTGGATTACCCCATTGACGCGCGTACCGCCAGCGCAGACAGATTGTTGGATGAGATTGCGACTCTGCCGGAAGGCGATAACCCCTTGTTGGCTCAAGCGCGGCAAATGAGTCAACGCAAGAGTTTTATGCTTGAGTACCTGCGTCATCCACGCGTCGTTGTCGGCGTCTACAATCGAGGTTTTCCCGATGAATCACCGTATTTTGTGAATTGGGGCAAGCTGGAATTGCTGCCCGAATGGCTGCGATCACACCTCTGGAAAAATAAGGCGGCTGAACCTGTTGTTATGGCGGGCTCGGTGGTTCAGCACCACACCATTTATCGCAGCGTTGAGGATGTGCGCGTACTGATCAGTGCTGTCGGGGAAGAAGAAGCCAGTGCGGGTTTCGTCTTGCGAATGCTTGAAGCCGCCCGCAATGATCTCGAAGGTGAGCGCGTATGGCAGCGTGATAAGGGGCTTGGCCTTGGGTCGCTGGAGCTAAAACTGTCTCCCTCTGGAGCCATCCTGCCGCTCTACGGCGCAACTGCCCGCATGACGCCGGCGATTGAAAAAGTTTCCATGGAGGAAGCGTTGGCGCGCAGCAGTTTTCCTCCCAGGGTCTACATTGGCAATGAGGAAAATGAGCTTGCCCTTAAGCAGGCGTTGACGACCTATAGTCTGGAAACTGGCATGACGGTGCATGCACCGTGGTGGCAACTGCCGCTGGAAAGGGCTCTGTTAATTATTCTGGCCTGTTATCTTTTTTTCCTGCTGCCGCGCTTGCGCACGGTAACGGGTTTGAGTTTCACGGGCTTTTTACTTTTTCTTTTGCTGGTGGTTCAAATGGTTGCTCAGGCCACGCAAAAGTTATGGTTGCCCTTTGCATTTTTGCAATTTTTCCTGGTGCTTGGCCATCTCGTGATTTTAATGTGGCGCAGTCGTCGCGAAGAGTGGATGAAACTGCATATTCGTGCGGATGAAGCCTGCCTCGATCAAGCGCGGCATTTGATTGACCGTGGAGAATTGAATGAGGCTCGTCGTCAGCTGCGCCCGGTGAGTACGCAGGTGGCTTTACTGAATGCGCTGTACGAAATCAGCAGTGCATATGCGAGCAAACGTCAATATCAGCAAGCCATAGACGTGTTGCAGGACCTGGAAAACCGTAACAAAAATTTCCGTGATGTTCAGGAAAAAATTGCGGCTCTGCAAAGCATGATGGCAGCAGCGGATAAACCGCGAGATTTAAACGCACCGCTTGAAAGCACGGTTGTGTTGGATGCACCGAAAATCGAAAAGCCCGTGCTCGGCCGTTATGAAATACAGCAAGAACTGGGGCGGGGTGCGATGGGTACTGTTTTCCTTGCGTATGATCCAAAAATTTCTCGCCAGGTTGCCGTTAAAACGTTGAGTTACCATCAATTCCAGGGCAAGGAGCTGGAGGAAATTAAAGCGCGCTTTTTTCGCGAAGCAGAAGCCGCAGGCCGCTTGAGTCACCCCAATATTGTCTCGGTATTTGACGTCGGTGAAGAGCATGACATGGCTTTTATCGCGATGGATTTTGCCGAAGGTCAGCCGCTCAACAAGTTTGTGAACAAGGAAAACCTGTTACCCATGTTTGAGGTTTATCGCATTGTTTGCGATGTGGCGCTTGCATTGGATTATGCGCACAACAATCACATTGTTCATCGCGATATCAAGCCCGGCAATATCATGTACAACGCCGCGCCCTACCAATTAAAAGTTACGGACTTTGGTATTGCCCGGCTGGTGGATAATTCCAAAACCAGCACTGGCGAAATCCTTGGTAGCCCCTTGTATATGGCACCCGAACAATTAAAGGGTAAAAAGGTGAACCATCTGGCGGATATTTTCAGCCTGGGTGTCAGTTTCTACCAGCTGCTAACGGGTCATTTGCCTTTTCAGGGCGAGAATCTTGCGAGCCTGACTTACGAAATTATTCACGGCAAACACAAAACACCGAAAACCTGGCGTAAGGAATTGCCAAGCAGTGCAGCGCGCATTGTGAACCAGGCCTTACAAAAAGATCCAAATGATCGCTACACTTCAGCAGCGGAGATGGCGAGTGTTATTAAGAAAGCCATTAAGCGCGATTTTGCGCAGGAAGCCAAGCGCGCAGGTTTTGTATAGTACAGTGCCCACCCCTTCAAGTTTGCTTTATAAAACGGAACTGAAGTCAGATGGGGATTCAACGTGTTTTTAGTCAGAAAAAAGTAAATTCAACGCTAAACATTATTCAAGCCTTGCGTGAAACCGGGTGGAAAGAGGTAAAAACTATGGCTCTACTTGCACAACTGGTTGATGATGTCGTTGTTCATAAATTCGAAATTGAACACGAAAGTATGACAATTGGTCGTCACCCGAAAAACCACATTGTTGTTGATGATGGCGCAGTCAGCGGAGAGCATGCGGTGATACGTTTTGTACCGAATTCCGATTTTCCACAATACTATGAGTTTTATCTGGAAGACCTGAACAGTACCAATGGGACTTTTATCAATGACTCGCGCTTGAGCGGTAAGGTGCGTTTACACAACAATGACATCGTACGTGTGGCGTACAATAAATTTAAATTCATTGATGATAAGGAAGCGGATCTAGCGAAGACTGTCCATATGTTGCAACAGTCTCGCTTTTAATATTTATTATTTGCCTGACAGTTCAAAAGCGATGCGCTTTTTCTGAAGATCGCAGGACGCTAATCTCACTTTTACGGTATCGCCAATTTTCCAGACCTGGTCTCCCGCTGTCATGGTCAGGCGTTTGGCATCAAAACTTTTCTCGGTCTTCTTATCGAAAAGTACAAAGCCATCAATACCATTTTCTGCAAAGCGAGCGCCAAACCCCTGGGGAGTAACGATGCGGATTTGCGCCTCTGCTTCCATTCCAATCAAGGTTTTAGCGTATTCTACGATCAAGGTCTGCCGCAGCTCGCGATCTGCCTGTCGACCGTTTTGTATACTCTCGTTCAGCTTTTCGAGGCGTTCATCGTCCATCACTGGAAGCGTGCCATTTTCGAGAATTGCCGCAATACACCAGTGATTGAAAAGGTCTGCAAATCGGCGCAGGGGCGAACTTACCGTAGCGTAGTGCGCGAACCCCATACCGAAATGCGCTTCACTTTTATTGGAAATTTTTGCGTTGTCAGACATGCGTCGGAGTGCAGGGAGCAGATAACGTTTATTTTCATTCGCCGACACGGTGCGCAATAAATCGCAATAGGTGTCGAGCTTTTCGATCTCTTCATCGGCCAATTCTTCTTCTTTAAGAAGCGCGCGAACTTCACCGATACGATCTGAACGGAAACCTTCGTGTGTCGTGTGTAAGCCAGTCTGGTGTTGGGCGAGTAAGTCACCAGCACAACAATTGACTAGTAACATGCATTCTTCAACAAGCAAATGGGCGATCGTTTTCTTGCGAGGCACAATCGCGGCGATTTTGCCTTTGTCGTCGAGCTGCAGGGAATAATCATTCTGGTCGTCGCCCACCAGGTTTTCCTGCTGCCGCAGCGCGTTTCTCGTTTGTGCAAATGCTTGCAAGGTTTGTAGTTGTTTGAATATGTCGGCAGGCAACTCGGTACAGTTTCCGCTTTCAAGCCAGTCGGCCAGGTTTTCGTAGCTCAACTTGTGACGCGATTGCACCAAGGCAAACTGAAAGTCGTATTGACTGACTTTGGTTGTTTCGTCCAGTTCGATTGAGCAGACCAGTGCTGGTCTCTTTTCGCCCGCTTGCAGGGAAAAAACTGTATTCGCCAGCTCGTCATCGAGCATGGGCAGCACACCACCATTGAGATACAGGGTTTGTGCTTTGCGTTCTGCATGTTGCGCGAGTGCAGAATCCAGTGCAATAAAACTTGAGGGGTCAGCAATGGCAACAAAAAGTGTGTAGCCATTTTCAGTTTTTTGAATTGCGAGGGCATCATCCATGTCGCGCGTCGTCGCCGCGTCAATGGTGACAAAATCCAGGTCTTCCAGTGAAGGTCTTGAAAGTTTCGATAAGTCACTCGCGTTTTCGCGAATCTGTTTCAGTTGTTCTTCGGTCTTTCTGGCGAGTGGTAAATTGAGTGCATATTTTGCACAGGTAAAACGGAAGTCGTACCAGGCTTCATCTTCCTTGCCGATAATATCGAGAACTTTGGCCTGGGCTTTTGCGTCTTTCCAGGGGTGTTGGGTCACGCGGGCAACAACAATTTGCCCTTCCTGTGCGCCCATGCGCGCTTTGGGTGGAACAAAAATCCAGCGGTTAACATGTGCATCAACCGGTTCAACAAAATGGGCATTTCCCTTGGTGCGGTAACGGCCAACGAAGCGCTGTAAGTCGGAACGAATTAACTTTTCCAATTTCGCTTCAATTTTTCCTTCCGCGTTGGTCAGTACTTCAATCTTTACCAAATCGCCAGGTAACACATGTTGCATCTTTTCCGGTGTGACGTACGCGTCGCGACCATCTTCGAGACGAACGAAACCAAAACGGCCCGTGGTGCTGGCGACTGTGCCGGTGGCAAATTCTCGAGCTGCGTGAATTTCGGCTTTGAGTTTGGATAGCTGGGAAAGGGTATTTTTATCTAGCATGGGTCCTGAAAAATTGCTGCTAACGCGGGCTGGGGATTCTATCAGATATCGGTGAATGCGTGCGTATCGTCGACACGATTGCTAAGCCGAAAGTGTAAATGGTTCTTCTGCGAGACCATTTGCACGCAGTTTTTAACCCATTCAGGCTAGAATAGGGGAATTAAATTATTCACGGTTAGTGTATGAGACGAAATTCATTTGCCTTGTTGTGCGCCTTGTTCATCGTTGCTCCTCTGAATGCGCAAGACAATGAGCCTCTTGTTGGTGCAGAGCCCCCTGCAAGCCTGAGCGACGGTGCCTTGTTGCTGGACGAGTTGGACCCGCAAGCCAGCCCGCAGGAAAGTCTGCCTGTTGCAGAAAATGTTGATCTCAAGGACGTTGTGAAAGACGAAGAACTTGGGGCAATTGCGGAAGGAAGTGCGCCCCTTGAATCAGCTGAAACAACGGCGGTAGAAAATAAACAAACACCAACAAACACCCGCCCCCTCGGCGAGCTTCCCGCTGTAAACGCGGTTGCGCCAGTTGATGACGAGAGTGCTGAGAAGCCGGCTAAAGAAAATCTTGACGCCGCCACAGAGAAGCCGTTGAGCGCGATTTCAGTTGCAGGTCCCGAAGGCGAGCAGCGCCAGGATAACACTGCCGAAACGGCGACCAAAGTGAATCTGTCTCCGGATTTTAAAGCACAAAACTCCCTGAAATTACTATCCAGTGAAGTGCTACCAGGCACTTCCGCGCGGCTTGCCTGGGAACCGAGCGTTTCATTTATGGGTATTTCAGCGCCCACAGCGGTGTTAGTGGTCAATGGGGTTCGCGAAGGGCCAACCTTGTGTTTGACCTCGGCGGTACACGGCGATGAGCTGAACGGTATCGAAGTGGTACGGCATATTCTCTATAACATCGACCCCCAGCAACTCAGCGGAGCGATCATTGGCGTGCCCATTGTGAATCTGCAGGGTTTTCGCCGCTCTTCTCGCTACTTGCCCGACCGGCGGGACATGAATCGCTATTTTCCCGGAAACCCGAACGGCAGCGCAGCCTCACGTATCGCGTTTTCCTTCTTCGATGAGGTGGTGCGCCACTGTGATTTGTTGGTTGATATTCATACAGGTTCGTTCAAGCGCACCAACCTTCCGCAACTTCGGGCAGATTTGGCCTACAAAAAGGTCGCTGACCTGGCGGGGAAAATGGGGGCCATTGTGGTGGTTCAAAGTCGGGGGCATGCAGGCAGTTTGCGGCGCGCTGCGGTTGAATACGGCGTCCCCGCCGTGACCCTTGAAGCCGGTGAACCACATATTCTCGATAAACAGGTAGTCAGTTCCGGTATCAAGAGTATTCAAACCCTGTTACATGCGGAAGGGATGGCGAAAACGCTGGCATTCTGGGAATTGCGGCGCGGCCCGGTCTACTACAAATCCCGTTGGGTGCGCTCGGTGAACGGTGGAATTTTGTTTAGTGATGTTGCTTTGGGCGCCAATGTTAAGGTAGGCGATGTGCTTGGTACGGTCACCGACCCCATTACCAATCTCAGTACCGATATCGTCTCCCCGCATAATGGCAAGGTGATTGGTATGGCCTTGAATCAGGTGCTTTACCCAGGCTACGCCGCCTACCACATTGGCTTACAGGCACCGGCAGAAGAAGCGGCTGAGGATATTATTGAACCCGAAGCAACATCGACACTTGAGATGAGTGAAGATGACAGCGACAACGTTGAAGAGACCCAGCGTGAACAGGAAAGCGAAGCGGTTATGGAAGTCCAGATACTGGAGGATTCAGAGTAAGGGAGCGCTTACTGAGCGCCCCCGTAACCAAGCTGGCGCCAGGCTTCGTATACCAGAACGGAGGCTGCATTGGACAAATTCATACTGCGGCTCTTTGCCAACATCGGGATACGCAGCACCTGATCACCCATCGCTTCGAGGATATCCCCCGGTAAGCCCCGTGTTTCCGGCCCGAATACCAAATAATCCCCTTCAGAAAATTGAACCTCGCTGTGCCATCGTTTTCCCTTCGTTGAAATCGCCCACATTCTTGCTGGCTTTACCGTTTTAAGAAATGCCTGCCAGCTGGCATGCCGCTTTATATGTTGCCATTCCCCATAGTCGAGCCCTGCTCGCCGCAGGCGTTTGTCGTCCAATTCGAATCCCAAAGGCTCAATGACGTGTAATTGCCCGCCAGTATTGGCGCATAAACGAATAATGTTGCCGGTATTGGGCGGGATCTCAGGCTCATACAGAACAACATTGAACATATTTTAAAAACTCCAGGGGCAAGTGAGGGGGGCTGACTATACTAAATTTTAAGGAATAGCTGCCGATTATATTCAACAAAGCTATGCCCGAAAGCGTTGGGCAAACCAGGAGAAGGCATTTGAATTGGCTTGGCAAGTTTAAACGAAGCAGAGGTGTACTCGGTATTGAGCGTCAACAAGAGGGCTTAACACTGGCTGCGCGTGACGAGCTGGGAACACTGCGCTTGCTTGCTGCGTGCTCGGCAAGTTACGAGGGCGCAGAGGAAAAGCCTGACGAATTCAGCTTTCTTGAAGACTATGTCGATCGATTTTCCTTGCAAGGGCAACACTGCCATCTTGTTTTACCTGCCAAACAATATCAACTTTTACTGGTTGAGGCGCCAGAAGTCCCAGAGGAAGAAATGCGCGAAGCGCTGCGATGGCGCGTCAAGGATTTAATTGCCCAGCCCCTGGAAGACGTTTGCCTCGATGTTTTTGCCCTTCCTGAAAATGGTACTCGCGCCAAACGCATGGTTTACGTAGTCGTCAGTAGCAAGTCCTATATTCAGAGTTGCGTTGACCTCGTGCGTCAGGCCGGCCTGAACCTTAAAAGTATCGATATTTCTGAATTGGCTCTGCGCAATATCAGCTTACAGAAGGAAGAGGGCAAAGCTGGTGGCCGAGGCTTGGCCTTTATCAAGGTTCACGCTGGTGCAGGCAACGTGTGTTTATACCAGGAAGGAAACCTGTATCTCTCACGTGCCTTTCAAGTGAATTACAAAGGCGGCTTGCTGGATGATTTACCGTTAGACGCACTGGGGCTTGAAGTCCAGCGTTCGCTAGATTATTACGAAAGACAAATGGGGCAGCGCCCACCGGCAGCCTTATATTTTTTTGGTGAGAATGTCAGCTCCGACAAACTTGATGAAAACTTCAAGCGCGCCTTACCAGGAAAAGTTGATGTGCTCGAATTGGATGAAAACCTTGAAGAAGGTGACAACCTGCCAATGGATATGTTGGCGCCATGCATGGGAG
Organism: Cellvibrionaceae bacterium 1162T.S.0a.05; assembly: GCA_000964245.1. Taxonomy (GTDB): domain Bacteria; phylum Pseudomonadota; class Gammaproteobacteria; order Pseudomonadales; family Cellvibrionaceae; genus 1162T-S-0a-05. The sequence goes on from LANB01000001.1 coordinate 2,951,510, forward strand.
CCATAGGTGCAAGCTTACGAGGGAGCGTTAGCATTTGATGCAAGAGATCAATTTATACCAGAAAGAGTTTCAACCTCAAAAACTCGCTTTTAGTGCAAACATGGCGCTGTTTAGTGCTCTGGGTTTGGTGGTGTTATTCGTTTTCTTACAATTGCTTATTAACAATGCAATGCAAAAATTACGCGTCAATGTGGAAGCACTTGAAAACCAACGGGTTGCAACAGCAGAACGTGTTTTAAAAATAAAAAGCGAAGGATTAAAAAGTAACGCCGTTCTGCTTGATAAACGCATTGAAGAACTGCGTGGTCAGCTGGATGAAAGAAAAAAACTCGGTCAAATCATCGAATGGCAGAACCTTGGCAATGAGGAAGGCTTTGCCGCGACACTTGAAAGTCTTGCTCGTCATTCTTCCCCCGAATTTGCTCTCGACCGAATTCGAATCAGTTCTGGGGGTAAGCTGCTTGAATTGCAGGGGTACACACGTCAGGAACAGTCGGTTCCCCTGTATCTTCAAAATTTACAAGCAGAAGAGAATTTGAGTGGTACGCGATTTGGTCTGTTGAGTATGGCCAACGACAAACCCTACAAACGTTTTTCGCTCGGGTTTGAAACGCTCTATGAAGTGGCGGGAGACAATCAGTGAATCAATTGATTGAGAAATGGAAGCTGCTTGAAGGTAAGCATAACGCGAGAAATACCCGCGAACGTGCACTGATTGTCGGTTCCGTGCTGTTGTGTATTTATTTGACTTGGGATTTTGGATTTTACCAACCGCAGGCTAAAACGCGTGAAGTTCTGGAGTTGCGATTGAGCGCTGCCAAAAGCGAGCTTGTAAAACTTAACGCTGAAGAAAAAGTGTTTAGTGATAGTTTGGCGAATGACCCGGCCGCAGCGAAGCGACGAGAGCTGTTGCGACTTGAAGAGGCCTTAAAAGTGCGGGATGAAGAGCTGCAAGCCTTGGCTGTGGGGTTGATTCCGGCTGAGAAGCTCCCGCGTGTACTTTATGAAATGCTGGATGAAAATGACAGGTTGCAATTTGTTGGAATGCATACCGCCGCTGCAAGAAAACTTCAGTTTGAGGGTGCAGCAGTGAATGATGAAAATAACGAAGACCTTCAGCAGAGTGAAGACAGTGAGCCCGTTGAAAATATTGGCGTGTTCAAGCATGCCGTTCGCGTAAGGTTTGAAGGTGATTTTCATGCGGTTTATGCCTATTTGAAAAAAATCGAAAAAATTCAATGGAAACTTTATTGGCAAATGCTTGATTACAAAGTGTTGAAGCATCCGAAGGCAAAAATTGAGTTAGAGGTTTTTACGTTGTCAACCGAAGAGGGCCTGTTAAGTGGTAATGCCAAGGCTCTGTAGCAGTGTGGTAAGTCGGATTGCAAGCCTGACAAGTGTATTGGGTTTGTTAATTCTGTTTGAATCGAATTCAGCGTTTGCGCAAGAGTCGGCTTTCAGGGATCCAACACAACCGCTCGGTGCCAGAGGGGTAGCCGTAAAGGATACTGCACTTGAATTGCAGGCAATTTATATACGCGCAGATCGCAAAGAGGCTGTGATTAACGGAAAATTATTGCAAGAAGGTGACATTGTGAATGGGGCTCGCGTTATTAAAATTGACGCCAAAGCGGTGATTTATTCGAAAGCAGGGCAGCAGCTTACTGCGCGATTAAGAAAAAGTATTTTGGAAAAAGAGTAAAAGGCAAGAATGCAAATGAGGTCAATATGTTAATTCAACGAGAAACAAAGCCTGGTCGTCCCAAGCTTGCGGGGCTGGCGGTCTTGTTGTTTATGGCAATACTGGCTTCGGCCTGTAGTCAGACACGCGAGGGACCTATCGCTATTGAACGTGCGATGGACGAACTTGTTGGAAATGAACCAAAGCCAGCCCCTGCGCCCGCGGAGATTACGGGTTTGTTGTTTCAGGGGCAAGCGGGACAAGTGCAAGAGCGGCAGCATCAGGAACGTTTTGATGTGTCGGTGAATAACATTCCTGCGAGGACTTTCTTTCTGAGTCTGGTTGCCGACTCGGGTGTCAATGTGGTGGCCCATCCCGAAGTGTCGGGGCTTGTGTCACTTGAACTCAAGAATGTCACAGTTGACGAAGTGCTTGACGTAACGCGGGATGTTTACGGCTACCAATACAAATATGTTAATGGCATATATACGATATACCCGCGAAAAATCCGTACAGAAATTTTTCATATTAACTATCTTGATGTCGAGCGTAGTGGAAGCACCGATACCAATGTGCTTATCGGTGCGATTAGCTCAAAAAGCAGTAACGGACAGGGCGGCCAACAAGCAGCTTCTTCGCAAAAAACCAACGAACAGGTTTCGGGTTCACGTGTCAAGACGGTGAACAAAACGAATTTCTGGAAATTGTTGCAGCAAACATTGGCAGCAATTGTTGGCGACGAGCAGGATGGGCGCACCGTCATTGTTAATCCGCAGGCGGGTCTCGTTGTTGTAAAAGCGATGCCGTCGGAAATTCATTCTGTTCGGCAATTTCTTGAAAAATCAGAATTGAGTGTGCGCCGCCAGGTGATTCTCGAGACCAAAATTCTGGAAGTAAAACTGTTCGATGGTTTCGAAGCTGGCGTTAACTGGAGTCAGATTCAGGGGCAACTGCATTACTCCAATAACGTGTCCAGTTATGAAAGCCCGGCCGATATACTGGATGTTGGTGCCGATGTAGGTGAAGTGTTCGCGTCGATATTCCGTGTTAACGATATCCAGGATTTGCTCTCACTTTTGGAAACCCAGGGCAGTGTGCAAGTCTTGTCAAGCCCACGGGTATCCACGGTGAATAATCAAAAAGCAGTTATCCGTGTGGGTTCCGATGAGTTTTTTGTGACGGGTATTTCCAGCAATCAAACGAGTACTGCGTCTTCGACAACAACGACACCAAATATTGAGCTAACGTCTTTCTTCAGCGGCATTTCGCTTGATGTTACCCCGCAGATTGCGGAAAACGGTGACGTGATTTTGCATGTCCATCCTATTGTGAGTGAAGTGGTTGACCAGATTAAGGACTTCACGGTCGGCGACGAAGAATTCTCCCTGCCAATGGCACTTCGAGATATCAGAGAGTCCGACAGTATTGTGCGCGCGCAAAGTGGCCAGGTTGTCGTACTTGGAGGATTGATGAAAGAAGCCATCAATGAAGTGACGAATAAAAAACCCTTGTTGGGTGATGTGCCCGGTTTAAATGCCTTGTTTCGCAGTAAGCAAAGCGGCTCAAGTAAATCCGAGTTGGTCATTCTGATGCGACCGGTCATTGTCGATGAAGGCGATTGGCAACAGGACATCAATGCCAGCCGTTCGCGAATTAAAGAGTTATCCCGCTTATACAACTCGCGCTAGGAGGCGGTCATGTACGAAAGACATTTCGGGTTCAGAGAGCCGCCTTTTTCACTCACGCCGGACACGGCGTTTTTTATCAATCAGCAAAGTCATAAAGCCGCGCTCAATACCATGTTGTTGGCTTTGCATCACAGCGAAGGTTTTATCAAAATTGTGGGTGAAGTCGGGACAGGTAAAACACTGCTCTGTCGAATTCTGCTTTCACGCCTTGGGCGTGACTATGTCAGCGCATATATCCCCAACCCCTGGTTAAACCCCGAAGAACTCAAAGCTTTTGTCGCATCGGAAATTGGTGCAAAAACAAATTCCCACATGCCGGCGCACGAATTGATGTCGGCCATTTATCGGCGTCTCATGCAGTTAAACCGCAATGGTCAACGCGTTATCTTGCTTGTGGATGAAGCGCAAGCAATGCCGCGAGAAACACTCGAATGTTTGCGCCTGTTAAGTAACCTGGAAACCGAAAAACGCAAATTGTTACAGATTATCCTGGTAGGTCAACCAGAGCTCGACAAAATCCTGAATCGCAATGATTTGCGACAGCTCAAACAGCGTATCGTATTTGCCGAGAATTTGCAGCCTATAAAAGGAAAGGCCATTACACGTTATGTGCGGCATCGTTTAGTGCAGGCAGGTTGTATGGATAATCAGTTTTTTTCAAACGCGGCACTCCGGTTACTTTCCAAGGGCTCTGGAGGTATTCCACGGCTGCTAAATATCCTCGCGCATAAATCCTTGCTTTGTGCCTATGGCAAAGGGCGAAAGCGCATCAATCTCTGGCATGTGGCAGCTGCAATCATGGATACCCATGAAAGCCACTGGTTAGCGCGGGTTTACGCCTGGAATTTTCGTCTTGCGTCAAAAGCCTGGAGCTAGCCATGAGCTTGTTAAACGAAATGTTGCTTGATTTGGACCAGCGGAATGTCAACCGTGATGTGCCCTTTGACGTCGCGATGGATGAAATAGCGTCCTCCGACAGTAAAATCAATATGCCATTTCTCTTTGCATGTGCCCTGTTAGGTATTTCCTTGTTTTTACTCTATTCCAATTTTTTTCCTGGGCGGGAAGCAAAAAAAGAAGGTACCCAGGCAGCCGAATTATCGCTGGTACAGAATGTCAGTCACGAAGCTGTTTTGCCAACAGCTAAAAATAAAGAGGTAGAGAGCGAAAATATTCTTAAGCCATTGCCTGTCGAAGATATTTCCGAACCCACAATGCCCGTTGTTACTGAGGTGCTGGAGGGGAAGGAGAAAAAAATACAGGATGTGCGTGAGGTCGCCACGAAAAAAAGTGGGGCAACAAATACTTCCGGCACTGTCAGGCATGAGGTCGCTACGGATAAGGTACGCTTTTCTGGTGGCGATACTGCACAGTCACAGGAAGAGCAGCTGGCCGAACAACTCGCTGAATTGCCAGCAAGCGCCGCAGGAAAAAAACCGGTTGTCTCGCTGGCTGAAGAATCGATAAACGATGTCTTAAACGAAAGCGAGGGTGAATCAGGGATGCGCATTGCCTTGTCTCTGGAAACACTCGATCGTCAAACGGCAGACAAAGCACGCGTATTAAGGAAAAAATCTCGCGATATGGATGCTCAAGCGTTGTTGCAAAATCAACTTGCGCAGTACCCGGAGAGCCTGTTGTGTGTGCAGCTGCTTGCAGATTTATATTTTGATACAGGCAAGCGAAATGCCCTCGCCACATTTGCTGCTGAACACCCCTTTGTTGACCCTTCCTTGCGCGCCTATGTGCTCGCGAGGCTCTATACCCTTGATGGGCAAGTGAGTATTGCGCTCAGCTTGCTGAATAAGCCCTTTCAACAAAATACCGTACATAGCGATGTTGAAGAGCCTTATTTGGCTTTAATGGCTGCCTTGTATCAGCAGGCCTCCAGTTTTGCAGAAGCAGAGACCTTATATTTGCAATTGGTCCGCACGCAGCCAGAAGGCGTGCGCCACTGGCTGGGCCTGGCACTCGCCAGTGATGCCCAGAATAAAAGTAGCCAGGCCTTGCAGGCTTATAAAAAAGTTCAACAACTTGGCGTGCCCAGTGATCGAGTGGCTGCGTACATCAATAAGCGAATTGACCTGCTGGCCGCAAGGCAAAACCAGAATACTCAGGGAAGTTAAATATGCAACAACGTATTCGTATTGGTGATTTGCTCGTCGCGCAACAAATTATTAGCGAAGACCAATTAATGCAAGCACTCGACGCACAGAAGAATTCGGGTCTGAAGCTGGGTCGCCAATTAGTCGAAATGGGTTTTGTTGAGGAGAACACCTTGCTCTCCTTATTGTCTCGACAATTGGATATTCCTTTTGTTGAATTGCGCAACTTTCGATTCGATAAGGATCTTGTGCAAAGCCTGCCAGAATCCATTGCCCGCCGCTATCGGGTTATGTTGTTAAGTGAAGATGCGGATTCGGTTTTGCTGGGTATGTCTGACCCAACAGATATTTTTGGTTTGGATGAGATACAGAAAGTTATCAGTAAAACCATTAAAACCGCCGTGGTTCGCGAGTCTGAATTGCTGGACATCCTGGATATTGCTTACAGTCGTGCAAGTGAGATCGCTTCGCTTGCGGAACAATTGCACGATGAGCTGGAAGAATCGGCCGTCGATATTTCGGATATCGTTACTGATGCCGCAGACAGTGATGCGCCTGTCGTTAAATTGCTGCAAAAAATATTTGAAGAAGCAATCAATACCAAAGCGTCTGATATCCATATCGAGCCTGATGAACATGTACTTCGTATTCGGCAGCGCATCGACGGCGTCCTTGTCGAACAGGTTATGAATGAAAAACGTATCGCCGGTGCCCTGGTTGTTCGTTTAAAACTGATGTCGAACTTGGATATTTCGGAAAAGCGTTTGCCTCAGGACGGTCGCTTTAACCTTAAGGTCAAAAAACACAATATTGATGTACGGTTATCGACGATGCCGGTGCAATTCGGTGAATCGGTTGTTATGCGGGTGCTTGATCATACCGAGGGTGTTTTGCCTCTCGATAAAGTGGGAATGCCACCGAATTATATGAAACGTTTTCGCAGTGTCATTCGCAAACCTCACGGCCTGGTGCTTGTTACCGGCCCGACAGGGAGTGGTAAAACCACCACGCTTTACGGTGCCCTCTCCGAATTGAATACACCGGAAAAGAAAATTATCACGGTCGAAGACCCGGTTGAATATCGTCTGCCACGCATTAGCCAGGTGCAGATTCATGAAAAGATCGGTCTCGATTTCAGCACGGTGTTGCGGGCAACCTTACGACAGGACCCGGATATCTTGCTGGTGGGCGAGATTCGGGATGGTGAATCCGCCGAGATTGCTTTGCGTGCAGCCATGACCGGACACATGGTCTTATCAACCTTGCACACCAACGACGCTGTGACCTCTGCCTTGCGGTTGGTGGACATGGGGGTGGACCCTTTCCTGGTTGCATCCAGCCTGAAGGCCATTATTGCGCAACGATTGGTAAGGCGTATTTGTGATCGGTGTATTGAACCCCATGTTCTGACTGTGGAAGAAAAAACCCTGTTACACAATTTGCATCGTGACCGGGATATTGAAACCGGGAATTTTCGCCAGGGTGCAGGCTGTCCTCATTGTTTGAACACCGGCTATCGTGGCCGAGTTGGTGTATTTGAATTACTCGAAATAAACGCGGCAATGGGTGATGCCTTGCGTGATAACAATGTTCTGGAGTTTAACCGTGCTGCGCACGCGCACAGTCACTACCGGCCACTCGGAGCGTCTGCACTGGATTTCGCATTGGAAGGGCTGACAACGCTCGATGAAGTTTTACGCGTTTCTGCTCAGGTGGAAGATGAAAGTCTGGCAGAGATTGCTGAAGAGAATGAGGACGAGGGCGCGTGAGCCAGTTTAACTTCTCCGGTAGAACAGCACAGGGGCAATCAGTCGATGGGACACTTGAAGCTTCATCAGTAGATGCCGTTGCGGCATCATTGATTGGCCGTGGAATTACACCAGTAAAAATTGAAGAAGTCACAGCGACGGCGACAACACTGAGAAAGCTGAGGCATTTAACTGGCGCAGATAAGGTAACAGACACAGACCGCATCATGTTCTGCCGTCAGATGCAAACAATTTGTAAGGCGGGTATTCCGCTCACGCGAGGCATTCGCGGGCTTGCCGCCAGTATTCACCACGAAAGTTTTCGCGATACCCTAAACAATATTGCCGACCGCCTTGAAACGGGGGTCGGACTTTCTTCTGCTATGCGTCACCATCCCGATACCTTTAATAATCTTTTTGTTAGCATGATTGATGTCGGCGAAAATAGCGGTAATCTTGATGAGATTTTCAAGCAGATTGGTTTTTATCTGGAGCGTGACGCTGAAACTAAAAAAAGAATTAAATCCGCGTTGCGTTATCCCAGTTTTGTTTCGACTGCGTTGGTGTTGGCGATAGCCGCCATTAATATTTGGGTGATTCCTGCCTTCGCGCAGTTGTTTGCAAAATTCAATGCAGACCTTCCGATTCTTACACGAATACTTATTGCGAGTTCCAACTTCTTTGTTAATTTTTGGCCCTATTTGCTCGTCGCAAGTGTCGGTGGGTTTTTTGGTCTTCGCCACTATCTCAATACAGAACAAGGTGCATTGAAATGGGGCGAATATAAGCTGCATATGCCATTGGTAGGGGAGCTCATTGATCGCGCTTCAATGGCTCGCTACGCGCGAAGTTTTGGTTTGATGTTGCGTGCCGGGGTCCCTTTGTCGCAATCCCTCAATTTGTGTGCGGCGTCGATTGATAACCCGTGGTTGGCAGCGAAAATTCGTCGAATTCGGGAAGGTATAGAGCGCGGTGATAGTCTCTTGAGAACACATTTACAAGCGGCAATGTTTACGCCGCTGGTTTTGCAAATGATTTCCGTAGGAGAAGAAAGCGGCCAGGTGGAAAGTTTGTTGACAGAAGTGGCTGAGTTTTACGAGCGTGAAGTCGACTACGATCTGAAAACACTCACTGACCGGATTGAACCGATATTGATTGTTGTTATGGCGGCATTTGTCACAATTCTTGCGTTAGGGATTTTTCTGCCGATGTGGAGCCTCTATGAGGTTCAATCTTCCTGATATTTCAAACTCATTGTTAAGGCAAGGTGGCTTCAGTTTTTTAGAGCTTTGCTTTGTTCTTATTGTTATCTCTTTTCTTATCTATATCGGTACCGGTTTCTATTTTATGGAAATAGATAAAGCAGAAAAGGAAGCGTTGCGAACCCAAGCGAACAGCTTTTCCCGGACTGTCGACAGCCTCCGGGCATCGGCATTGATTTCAAATAAAAAGTATATTGATCTCGATGGTAAGCGTATTTATTTAAATGAGTACGGTTGGCCAGCAAATACCGCTGCTTCGATGTCATCAAAGTCTTTTAATCAGACTGCAGAAGAGTGTCAGCAAATCTGGTTGGCGTTATATAAATTTCCGCCGCCAAGTATTTTGAATATAAGAGAAAAAAAGTCGTCGTCTCTTTACTTGATTTCCTCAATAAACGGTCGAATTTGCCGATATGAATTACTAACAAAGCAGGACGTTAATTCCTTTTTTGACTACCATTTAAATACAGGTGTTGTGCGTTTAGTTGTTAATTGAGCGCCTGTGGAGAGTGACGAAATTTTGTCGTAACTCGTAATTTTTTTAAAAGGTGGTGGCCAAGTGTCGGGTTTTCGACTGGAGGTTTCTCCCCTGTTTATTTTGAGCGGAAAAGTTGGAGATAAAAGTTATGTTGAAAAAGCAATCCGGTTTTACCTTGATTGAACTGATTGCCGTATTGGTAATTCTGGGCATATTGGCTGCTACCGCAGTACCCAAGTTCATTAATCTGTCTGATGAAGCGCAAGTGGCTGCTGCTGAGAGTATTGTGGGAAGTATAGAAAGCGCCAGTGCTCTCAATCATGCCGTTGACATTGCGGTCGAAGCAGGTTTGAGTACTGATACCTTTGAGGTCATTGATACTTGTGATGATAGCGATGGTTTGTTGGCGGGAGGCTTGCCCACTGGATATTCTATTGCCGATACAACAGCAGTGGCTGACAAGGAGACTCAAAGCTGTGACTTGACTGCGCCTGGTGGAACAACTTACGCATTTACCGTTATCGGAGCTCAGTAGGCCCGATAATCAGTAAGCTATTCTTACGTTCATGGATGAACGTGCGCTTTCTGTATTTTCTTTGTTGACACCTTTTACAAGGCAGAAAACATGTACGAAACAGATCGCTGCGAAAAAGGATTTACTCTTGTTGAATTAATCACGGTTTTGGTGATTATTGCGATTGTTGCGGCAACGTCAACAAGCTTCATCGCCCCCTCGCGAACAGCGCAAATGCAAGCAGCGCGCGATCAGATTCTAGGCGCGCTCTCCAGTGCACAGCAATATGCAATGTCACGTAAGCGGGCCATTCGTGTTGTTACATCTTCCTCTCAAATTGATATCCAACAGGATACTGATGGTGATGGGGACTTTTCACCCTATAGCAGTATCAGCATTGGAAATATTCTTTACCCGCAAACTTTACCGGGTGGGCACAGTTTAAATTCGGATACCCTGGTATTTAATCGCTTGGGGCAAACAAGTGCGACCACACTGACACTGAGTTATGGCGGTGTCGATATATCAATTGTTGTTACCGGTTCGGGCTATGCCTACTAGAGCACGTGAACGCGGAATCACGCTTATCGAGACTCTGGTTTTTATCGTAGTCGTAACCGTGGCGCTGGTAGCGGTGTTAAAAGTATTTAATCAGAGCATTTCCGCCAGTGTTGACCCGCTGGTGCGTGTACGCGCACTGGAACTTGCGCAAGCGCAGTTGGATGAAATTCTCGCACGCAAATTTGACGAAAATACTCCGAGCGGTGGCGTTCCTGCATGCGACAGTGCGGGTGCACCGGCGTGTGCAGGAATTGTGGCCGATAGTGACTATGATGATGTCGGCGATTTTAATGGCTATAGCGATAGCAGTTACAGTGGATACACGGTGAACGTCATTGTCAGCAGTGCTGGAGCGGATTTGGGGCTAGCAGCAAATCTCGCGCGTCGCATTCAAGTTAATGTCAGTATGCCGGATGGAGATCAGCTGACGCTCAGTGCCTACAAGGTGAATTTCTGATGAAGCGATTGCGGAAGCAGGGCGGATTTACCTTGATTGAAACCATTTCGGTTCTTGTCATACTCGGCGTGCTGGCAGCAGTGGGCAGCCATTTTTTGGTGACCACCGTGGATGCCTATTCGCTGGCAGAAAAGCGTGCAAAGTTATTGGTGCGAGGACGTGCCAGTATCGAACAAATGACACGCCAGCTGCGATTGGCCGTGCCGAATTCATTGCGTGTGAGTCCAAGTGGCGCTTGTGTCGAATTTCTTCCGCTCGTTGCAGGAGGGAATTACCTGAATGCCTTACCGGATAGTGAAAATAGTGCGCCGGCGAGCGCATCAATTGCAACCGCACCGATAATTTCCGGTCTGGGTTCCGCAAACCACGTTATCGTCGGCGGGCTGAGCGCAAATGAAATTTATAGCGGCGCCTCTCCCTCTGCGCGTGTTGGTTTTGGGGCGTTTAATGGGGCTCCGGCAACACAGATTACACTTGCATCCTCGCACCGTTTTATTCGTAACTCGCCCACGCGACGTGTATTCGTGAGCGATAATCCCAAACGATTTTGTGTACAAGCATCCTCACTGCTTGAATACAGCAATTACGGGCTCGACGCTGGCTCACTTGATGACAGTAATCCGGGGGGCGTGACCACTTTGATGGCTTTGAACGTTAGTGCAGCAGGAAACGCCTTTATTTTATCGCCAGGGAGTGAAGACAGAAATGCCTCTATTGCCATTGCGTTAAATTATTCGTCGGGCGACGAGGTGATAACACTAAACCAAACCGTACTCGTACGAAACGTTCCCTAGCAGGGTCTGGCGATGATGAGAATAAAATCCTACTCCCCTCCAGAACGTCGGCCGCACAAGAAGGTAATTTTTTTACGGGGCCAACAAGCGGGTTTTTTGATTCCATTGGCGGCTTTTATTCTGGTGGGTTTAGCCGCACTCGCGCTGGCAATGGCGCGCTTCAGTGCAAGCAGTACCCTGGATACCGCGCAAGAGGGTTTTGCTATTCAGGCATTTTATGCCGCGGATTCCGGCGCACAATATGGCATGAACAGGATATTTTTTTCCGCTGCTGATCGCGCAAGCACAGACGCGAACTGCACAAACTTAAATGGCAGTAGTTTGAATTTCGCTGCGCTCGGCCTGGCGTTGTGTTCGACTGAGATCAGCTGCAGTATTTCGACTGACTCAGGAAACACAACCAGCTTTTATCTGGTTACCAGTGACGCACGTTGCGGTGGCACGGATATGTTTGCCGAGCGCAGTATTGCTGTCAGTGCATTTATGCAATAGGTGTTTATGAAAGTTAAGCTAATAATTTTCAGCCTCTTGAATATTTTTCTTCTTATCTCGCAAGAACTGCGTGCGCAAACTTGTGCAGATATCTTCACTGGTCCCATCCAGACAACAACGACGGGAAGCAATATCACTATGGGCTGGTTGTCGCAAGTGAGCGGGGCAAGTGGTAATACACTTGACACTCCCTCGCTCACAGACAATAGCGGTTTGGGCATGAGTTGCGGTAGTGGAGCATGTGCAGCATCCGGTTCACCCTCCAATCAAGGGAGTTATTCCGGTGGGTATCCGGGCGGGTCGAACATTTCTACGAGTTGGGGTCAAAATATTAGTGTGTCGCCGGGCAACTATGGAAATTTCTATCATGGGGGAAATGGAACAATTACGTTTTCGCCCGGTGTGTACACCTTTAGTGGAACCTTTAATTCCAATGCATTTGCGCGTATTGCAATCTCGTCACCAGGAACGGTTTCAATTTTTGTGCAAGGCAATATCACACTTGCATATCGATTCCAATTTAACGTGAGCAATACCGATCGTTACGCGTTTCTCCATTCAGCAGGCAACATTTCCATTGGCAATGAGGTAACTGCCAATGCCTTGTTTTATGGTGAAAATGTAACTGTCAATTTCCGTGCGGAGGTCAATGGCGCTATTGCTGCAAGAACCCAATTGACTCTGCAAAGTCTTGTAGACGTCAATTACGATAGCGTGCAAGTGAGCAATACCGATACCAACGGTTTTTGTAGCGGTGGTTCATCTTCGGGACCTAATCCAATCGCTGAGTGGCGAATGGAAGAGCTGAGCTGGAACGGCACAGCGGACGAGGTCGTTGATTCTTCAGCAAATGGTTTGCACGGAAGGGCTGTCGCAGTCAATTCGAATTATCCGGCAACCTCTGCACTCAGCCCTGCTATTGCGGGAGATCCGGGCACGTGTTTTTACGGTACTTTTGATGGGCCAAATGCGGGCTATATCCAGGTCAATGATCCCGGAAACGCCTCCATTCTGGATCTGGATGAGTTTACGGTTACCGCCTGGATTCAGGCAAACAGTTGGCCAGCCTCGGATTTAATGACGATCGCATCCAAAGATGACAATTTTGAGTTTCACTTAAACCCGGGCGGCCAAATATTTTGGTGGTGGGGTAACGGAAGTAATCGCAATCTAACATCCACTGTGTCGGTACCGCGCAATGAATGGCATCATGTTGCAATCAGTTATGAACGCGGTGCCCAAGCCATTATTATTGATGGCGTCACTCGAGGAACATCCTCATCAAATGCAAGTATTGGACAAAATAACGTATCTTTTTATATCGGCACAGATTGGAATTTTGATTCCAGAAATTTCGATGGTTTTATTGATGAAGTCCGCGTATACGATCAGGCTCTAAATGCATCAGATGTGGCCGCGATAATGGCTGAAACACACCCTTGTTCGGGCGTGCCCCTGATAGATCATTTTGAAATTGATGTGGGCACCGGTTCTGCAAGCACCTGCGCGGCAACGCAAATTACTATTACAGCCTACGATGCCAGCAACACGGTATTAACGGGCTACAACGGAACGATTGCGCTATCAACGTCAACAAACAACGGTGATTGGTCAGGGAATGATATTAACGGTAGCTTGACTGCTGGAGGCAGCGACAGCGGTGCTGCGAGTTATACCTTCGACACGGCAGACCAGGGGTCGATTATTCTGGATCTTGCCAATACACACGCTGAAACCCTGACGATTACGGTGAATGACAGCACCAATGGCGTCGTGACAAGCTCGAGCAATCTGAGTTTTTCCGAGAATATATTTATTGTCTCTCCTGAGGCAACGCAAATTGTGGGCAGGGATACAGAAGTCGAAATCAGTTTGTGGCGGCGTGACCCGTCAACGGGTGACTGTGGTATTGCCACGGCCTACAACGGTAATCAAAACCTGAAAGCCTGGCTAATTGAACAAGCTGAAGACCCTGCCGGTGTCGATATGACCTTGAGTACGACGAGTTTGCCACTGAGCCGACCCGCAAGCGATAACCTGAATTTAAATTTTACCAACGGCGTCGCGACTGCAACCCTGCTTGAGAGCACTTTTGTTGGAAAATACAGTTTGAGTATTGAAGATACGGCATCGAGTTTTACCAGTGGCAGCGATATTTCGTCGGCAAGCAATGACATTATTTTTCGACCGTTCGGTTTTTATTTAGAGGCCACGGGCAACCCAGCCGCGACGGATGCCACAGGCGCGGTATTTACGCGTGCAGGTCAAACTTTCAGCTTACAAGCCAGTGCCGTTGCCTGGGACAGCGGTGATGACCTGAATGATGATGGCATTCCCGATGGCTTCGATGACGACGATCCGGCAAATAATGTTAATTTGGCAGACAACACGGCGGCTCAAGGTTTTGGACTTGAAAGTCCGGGAGAGACGTTGAGTTTAAGCGCAAAATTACTATCACCGCTTGCAGGCACGGACCCGGGTTTAAGTGATGGCAGTGCGCCCGGCGACGCGCGCGTCTTGTCATCCTTTGCGCTGAATGGTTCCACGTGGTCGGCAACAACCAACGATATTCAATTTGATGAAGTGGGGATTATCGAAATCACGGCTGCAGTGACCGACGTGCTAAGTGGCGGTGATTACATGGGCAGCAGTCAGAGTGCAAACATCATTGGTAAATCAACCTATGTCGGCAGGTTTACGCCTGATCATTTTCTTATTAGTGGCGTCAACATGACGGAAGCCTGTGAAGCGGTGTTGCCGTATTCCTATATGGGCGAAGAGTTTGCGATTTCCTGGAGTTTACAGGCCGTGAATGCGAGCAACACCGTGACGATAAATTATGAAGGGGCTTATGCGAAACTCATTAGCCTGGGGCAATTGGATTTTGTTGCCGTTGATGCAGATGGGCCAACCGCACTTTCATCGCGAATGACCTTACTCGCAAGTAACTTCCCCTGGGCGGCAGGCGTCGCCAGTAAAAATTCGAGCCTTCGCCTTGAGCGCGCGACATCGCCGGACGGTCCTTACACGCAAACCGATATAGGAATTCAGTTAAACGATAGCGATGGCATAACCTTATTAGTGTCTGACCTCGACCTGGATTCTGATAACGACACAATCGACGATGCTTACACTTTGGCACGCGGTGATTTTCGATTCGGTCGATTGCGTTTGCAGGATGCTTTTGGACCGGAAACAGCAGATCTCGCAGTCGAATTTGTCACCGAGTATTGGGACGGGGAGCTATGGCTGCGTAATGCTGATGACAGTTGTAGCAGCATTGCACTGAGTGAAATAAGTTATCCGGCGGGGTCGATAGATATCCCGGCAAACCGCAGTGTGAGTTTGGGCGCAGGTAGCAGTACCGGGACCTATTCATCGATTGCGGGCAGTGCAGTAAATTTTTCCACTGGTGATGCAGGCCATTACTTCAGCGCGCCCGGTGCCGGAAATATGGGCGATATTACGGTTGATGTTGATTTAACGAATTACCCCTGGCTGCGTTTCGATTGGGATCAGGATGGCACCTATGATGACAGTGCTTTACCCACCGGGCATTTTACTTTCGGTTCCTATCGTGGCCACGATCGAATTATTTATTGGCAGGAAATATTGCAGTAACAGACTATTGAATGGGGTTATTCAAGCAAGCCGCACACCGTCGCTTTAATTTTGTCACATAACACCAATAAACATTCTTCCTGAACCGGTCTCTTGCTGTCAGCCTCAACATAGAGGCGTTACAATAAGGATTAAAACCAATCAGTTCAGGGGGCGTTGTGCGCGTATTTGCTGTAGTCATTTTTTGTGGGCTATTGGCCGCATGTGGTGGGTCATCCGGGTGGGAATCGTCCACTTCTTCGTCATCCTCATCGAGTAGCTCTTCCGCTTCTTCCAGTGCGTCAAGCAGTGCAAGCTCCAGTAGTAGTTCGGGGCAAACGGCATGTTCGAGGGAAAGTCTGGAAAGCCAGTTACAAAGTGAACTTGAGATGGTCAACACCGATACCGCGTTCTCGCTTTTTATTGAAGATGGCGAAGGTGAAACCTTTTTGTATAACCGGGATGACTACAACCTGGAAATGGAATTTGAATCGGCTTCTACATCGAAGTGGGTCACTGCAGCCGTGATTCTTAATATGGTCGATCAAGGCATGCTCAACTTATCCGATCGCCCACAGGATTATCTGAACGAAAGTGAATGGCCAATTCCAGAAGATGACCCCTTATATGGAATGACCTTGAGAACCTTATTAAATTTTACGTCGGGCTTAAGCAATAGCGTGGCGTGTACGAATATTCCTGGTGCGGATTTCTTTGCATGTGTTTCCAACATCGCTAGCAGTAACACAGCAAACGGAAAAACGCCGGGCACCGAATTTTACTATGGTAGCAACCATTTACAGGTTGCCGGAGCGATGGCCATACGTGCCAATGAAAGCTCGGGTTGGGCAGAAGTATTTGCCGACTTTAAAACTGAAACGGGCTTGTTTCCTAATTCAATTTACAATTTACCGTCGGTAGGCAATCCGCGTTTGGCTGGTGGGATGTCAACGCGGGGTTCTGATTACATTCAATTTATTCGTGCATTCAAAAATGGCGATTTTTATTCGTCAACCGATTTGGTTAACCTTGCCAGTAGTGATCAAATTGCCACTGCGAGTATTGAAAATTCTCCTGCTTTTATGGGTTTGGGTGAGCAATGGCACTACGGTTACGGTATGTGGATGGAATGTCATTCCCTGCAATACAATTGCGAAACCGTTGCTCAGGTCTCCAGCCCCGGAGCCTATGGCGCTTACCCATTCTGGAATAAAGCGCTGAATTATTTCGGCATTGTTGCGCGTCAAGGTGAGCTTGGTACTTTTACGGATGGCTATGCGGTTTTTGATAGCGTACGTGAAAATCTGGAAGCGTGGGTGAGTTGCGAACAGCCTTAAATATTCACCCAGCTACTTAATGCCTTCAATTTAAACTGGTGATTCTGATAACTTAAGATCACACCGTCTTTGAGTATGTGGTCGATACGCACATTCTCTCGTAAATTCTGGCCTTCTGCTTTTCGCTGTTCGTTTATTGTGATGTAACTTCTCCCGCGCTCACCAGCATATTGGTGGCCGGAGTAATTCAGTGAGGGTAGGGCGTTTAGAATCGTCCATGGGAGTTGGCCAACGCTTCCAATCTGAGGGTAATCGCTGAGCAGGGTTGGCTTTTTGGGAGGGGCTTGTACTGGCGCAGTGGTATCTATTTGAGCCGCGACCTTTTGTTCGTTTGCAGGAGCAAGCGGTTTGCTTGTTTCTTCGCTTTCTTTCTGTGCATAAAGCGTATTTATAGCGGGTTGTTGTGCGGGCTTTTCAATTTTTTTGGGTTGAATGGCTGCCGGGGCTTCACTCTCTTTTTTTACGAGTACCGGTTTCGGCAGCCCCGGGATCCTGGTGCTTTTTTTAGGGGCTTCCACCGCTTCGGGTTGGTGGGTGATTGTGGGGCCGGGTGTTGACGGTGTGTACACGCGATAAAGCCAAAAGGCCAGGCCAAGAAGTAGCAAAATAAAAAGAACCATCACGGTGTAGTGCCACCAGGGGCGCCCTGCTTGAAAGGCCTGGGTGTCCTGCACAGTATTGATACCGGGAGGGGTCGCGGTGTTTTGTCTCTCTCGGTCGGCTTTGTTGAGTGCGTCGAGTATCAGTGACATGATTCTTTCGCCTATTGTTCTTCTGTTTGCGCGATTCGCGCGGCAAGGGTCAGGTCGATGCCCAGGGTTTCGTTGAGCTTCATCAGGGTTTGTTGGCCGACAATGCCATCATCTGCCAGCTGGTTTTCTCGTTGGAATATTTTAACGCGTTGTTCCAGACGTTCATTGAAATAGGTCGTGGTCAGCGGTGATTGTTGGCCGTCAATTTCAGCAAATTGTTTGGCGAGCCATTCAATGGTTTGGCTTCGTTGGCCGCGAATCAGTGGTTCTTTAAAGCCTGGTGGTCGCTTCCAAATGTAAAAAGCTTCGCCGTTCCAGAGAGGACCGAGTTCCTGCAAGCTCATGCTATAGCTCTCGCCTGTGGTATCGAGCAGGGTTGCTGTTTCGTCATCCATTGCGGTAATAAGCGCATAGGATTCGAACTTGTCTTCGCTAGTCAGGCTCAATACCGCCGGCCGATTAATTTCACGGAGTTCACGCCAATTTGCGAGGTCGACATTTCGACATTCGATATTTTGCTCGGAAAGCTGCCAGCAAGGGTAACTGGCGCTATCGACCTCAATACCGTTCCATGCAAAGAGTTGGGCTTGAGCGGAAAGTGACGCGGCGTAATAAGGCTGGGGTGCTTGCGAAGGTTCGGAAGCCAGCACTGTTGTAGAAAGTACCGCTGGATCATGTGGCTCGGGTGAAAGGGTCCCGGAATTGGGGTCCCCGGATGGCATTGTCGAGGATGCTGCTGAGCCAGGTGCAGCACCTTCTGATATCGGTGCGCTGTTTGCCGAAGTGGGGGTGAGTGATTGTTCGGTCGGTTCCCGAACAAGGTTCGGAGAATGGGGTGGGGAGGAGTTACCCGAACGCAGCAACAAAACACTGAGAATGGCGACCGCAATGGCGCTTAAAACAACTAGCGAGACCGGTATCCACCAATGCGGACGTACTTGACTCGGTTCAAGAGGCGTGTGGCCAGTGACTTCATTTTTGGCCAGTTCGAAAATTTTGTTGTCGATGCGTGTTTTATTGTGGCCGTAGGCGCCGATCAATATACGTTCACATATTATGTTGATCTTTCTTGGAATCCCGCCAGTAAAAGCGTGTATGCGCTTGATAATTCGTGGAGTAAACGGGTTGCGGTCATCCGGCATCCCGGCCACGTGCAAGCGGTGATTAATGTAGGACCAGGTTTCTTCCACATTGAGAGGGCGCAAATGAAAACGGGCGGTGATGCGTTGGGACAGCTGTCTCAAGCGGGGCTGAGACAGGAGCGTATTCAATTCCGGCTGGCCCACAAGGACGATTTGCAAGAGCTTCTCAGTATTGGTTTCGAGGTTGGTGAGGAGCCGTATCTGTTCGAGGACTTCCGCCGATAACAGTTGGGCTTCGTCAATTAACAAAACGGTGTTTCGCCCTTCACGGTGGTTCTCCAGCAAGCGTTCTTGCAAGGCATCTGTCAGGACTTTAATGCTGTCCTTGCTCTTGTCGTAATCGATATGAAGCTCGTCGCAAACTGTCCCAAGAATCTCAATGGCATCGGCCATGGGGTTGAGCACAATGGCAATTTCGGTGTTTTCCGGTAATTGCTCCAGCAGGCTGCGAATTATCGTGGTCTTGCCTGTTCCCACCTCGCCACTGAGCATGACAAAGCCGCCACCCTGGACGCCATAGAGCAGGTGGGCGAGGGCTTCCTTGTGCTGCTTGCTCATGTAGAGGTAGCGCGGGTTAACAGCAATGGAAAATGCAGGTTCGTTCAGGCCAAAGTACTTGTGATACATCTTCAGTGTCAGTTTTGTTTATTATTCGCTAAGCTTTTCGCTGAGCGCTATTTTACATAGAAAGTGGCTTTTACGCTTTGAGAAAGAGTAATCGGAGTTCGTTATGGAGATGAGTATTGCCACCCCAAGCCTGTTGTTCCCGGCGATCTCGCTGTTGATGTTGGCGTACACCAACCGATTCATCACGCTTGCGAACGTCATAAGGCATTTGAGCAAATTGGAGGATGCAAGTTCCGAAGGGCTGGTGAGAAGGCAGATAGAAAATCTCCGAAAACGCCTGCAGATCATTCGGGCGATGCAGACTTTTGGCGTGTTGTCCTTTTTGGTTTGTACCCTTGCAATGTTTGCCCTGTTTCTGGGATGGATTGCGGTGGGGCAGGTGTTATTTGGCGTCAGCCTTTTGCTGTTGGTGGTCTCCCTTCTGTGTTCCCTTTACGAAGTGCAAATTTCCACCGATGCCATCAATATTGAGCTGGAGCGTATAGGCCGCAGTTAAGCCGGGGTTCCTAGAGGGACGCATCCAGACTGATATCAATTGCCAGCTCGTTGGCCAATTTTTCCAACTGTTCCTGAATATCGTGCAGTTGTACCCCTTCGGGGAGCTGCACCAGCCCTTCCGCTTCGAATAGGGGCTCACCGCTATACGGCATGCTGGAGTACCGCGTATTCATCTCGCTGACATTAATGGCGGCTTCCGTAAAGATATGGGACAGCTCTTTGACAATTCCCGGGCGGTCAGGTCCGACGGCGTGAAAATTGGCTTGGCGAAGTGTGCTATCACCCTCAACCTTGCCACCTTCAATAATGATATTGATGCCGTCTTCCCGCAGGGCGCGTAGCGCTTCAGCGAGTGCAGGCGCGCGCTTTTCATCCACCTGTATGCGTACGACCCCCGCAAATTTTCCTGCGAGTTGAGTAAGGCGGCTTTCCAACCAATTGCCACCATTGTTTTTAACCGCGTTGGCTAGCGCCTCGACGATGCCGGGCTTATCGTCACTAATAATGGTAAGAATTAAATCTACAAGCATGGGAGTTTATTTTTTTAATGGTTTTCGGTTTGGCTTTTTATAGGTAAACAGGCGTGCGAGCATACAACGATTTGAATCCACTCGGCGTGACCTTGCCGTTTAGGATAGTATAGTGCCAGATGTAATGGCTGGACAGACTTCTTATGATTGTTGTTCCCCCCGATCGCATAGCGAACGATCTCCTCGATGCCTTGCTGGAAAGTTATATAAGTCGTGAGGGCACGGATTATGGAGAAACCGAGCTGAGTTTGGACGACAAGCTGCGTGTGCTCAAGCCGCAGATAAAGCGAGGGGAAGTTCTGATCATTTACGATGAAAGTAGCGAAAGTTTTAATTTACTGTCCCGCGAGGACTACCTCCGCCAGTCAGGCGAACCAGACGCATAACGCCAGAACGAATGACAGGTTGCAATCAATCCATCATGAGTACAGACAACACACGTGAAATCATAGTTGATGCGAAAGGCTTGATATGCCCCGAACCGGTGATGATGCTGCATACGGCAGTGCGTGACGCCCAGCCCGGGCAGACAATTACACTGCTCTCCACTGACCCGGCTTCAGAGCGTGATGTTGAAAAATTCTGTCGTTTTCTTAACCACTCACTCATCCGGGTAGAGAAAGTTGAAGAACTGTGGACCTTTGTGCTGCAGAAGGGCGATAAATAACAATGACTTTTGTCGTGAGTGAGTGCGAACAAGGTAAGGCACAATTAGGCAAAGGAAATTAAGAGGGTAGCGAAGCCGGACACTTGCATTTGCGTGTCAGTCAGTTCGCATTTCATAAGCCCCGAGGCAAACTTGAAAAGGGAAGCTAGCGCTTCCCTTTACTTTGTTTTGTGCTTATGAACTTGCGGATTCTTCAACCAGCAGCGATATCGCCGCCAGGGCCTCGGGATCTTCCGATTTTATTTTGTTCGCAATATGGTGTTGGAAAAAATAACGGAAGGTCGGATTTGTTTGAGCCGGGTACAAACATTCATCGCCGGGCAGCACGGGGGTGCTCACAACTTTTTTCTCATCGATGAGCATGCCACAAATCTTGCCATCGTTGTGCAAACGCCAACTGACGACTTCCTGCAAGATCAGGTTTTTGTATTCGGAATCGGAGCGGACTGCATGCGTGCCGATGGTATCCGGTATTTCCTGGATAATTTCATCGCCTTTTTCGCATTCGTACTCGTAGTACTCCGCAGCTGTTTCCAATTCCACAACCTTGTGAATAGGGGGCTCAAAAAATAATTCATCGATGCCGGGATCGTAGTAGCCTTCAAAGGCGCCGTTAAGTGGGTCTTCGATTTCCGGGCAGGCAATAATATCATCCAGCCAGGGTACCATTCCCACTACTTCGCCATTTGCTCGCAAGCCCCAACACAGCACTTTCAGACTAAAAAACTTGTCTCCACTGGCTTCATTGGAGTAAAGCATTTCGAGGCCGTCGAGTTCAGGTGAGAGTCTGATTATGCGAGAGTCGCTAAGGGCTGACCAGGATTTCCCGGTGAAAAGGTCGATCACATTATCCTTCGTGTGACCATTGTCTGAGGTTTTCATAATACTACCTCCGAGGGTCGGTCCATTGCTCGCCGAAATTGGCTTGCTATCTTGGACATTGCACAGGCAGTTTTTTTAACTGCCGCTACATACAGTATAGATTGTTTTGGCTAAACACAATACCTTGTGGGAATAAAATTTTATTCTTGCGATAATTCGCACCGTAATTGTACGAATGCCCGATCTTGAACACCTGAAAAATGAATATAGCAGTCACAGAATTCGGCCATCAGGCCAGCCCCTCTCTTTTACGTTTACAGGCCGTGTTTCACGACGTCCTCGGACAACGCTGGCGAACCCGCTTACAAGGCGGCGCACAGGAACCTTTTTATCAGGCTGCGACGGATATCGAGGCGGACGCAATCATCTTTTTTACGCGGGATTATTTTGCCAGTGCATTACATGAAATTGCCCATTGGTGTGTCGCTGGTGAAGAGCGGCGAAAACGAGATGATTACGGATATTGGTATGCCCCTGATGGGCGCAATGCTGAACAGCAAGCGGCTTTTGAAAAAGTGGAAGTGGTGCCGCAAGCTTATGAATGGATTTTTAGTGTGGCCTGTGCAAGCCCTTTTCGTGTCAGTGCTGACAATCTCGCTATGCCCGAAGGAGCTGGCCGGGAATTTAAAATTGCCATATGGCAGCAAGTCAGGGCGTTTTGCGAAACCGGTTTGCCGCTCAGGCCTCGCTTGTTTACAGAGGCGCTTGCGCAAGAATTCAAGCAGCCGATGGTACTGAATAAAAACAATTTTAATCTGGATTCGATTTTGTGAATAGCACCAACACAGTGTATCTAATCGATGCATCAATCTATATTTTTAAATACTATTTTTCTTTACCAGACAATTGGTGGAGCAAAGAGGATTACCCGACTGCAGCAGTGTACGGCTATACCCATTGGTTGTTTCGTTTCTTAAAAGCAAGCAGACCTGACTATGTCGCGGCCTGTTTTGATGAGAGCCTGGAAAATTGTTTTCGTAATGAAATTTACCCGGCCTATAAAAGCAGTCGCGCTCTACCTGATGAGAGCCTGGCTTTTCAGTTGGAAGCCTGCAAGCAAATTACAGAGCTTCTGGGAATTGCCACTTATGCATCGGATAAATATGAAGCCGATGATTTGCTGGGCACCCTGGCGCTGCGATGTCGGCAAAAAGGGCACAACATCGCGATTCTGACACGTGACAAGGATTTGTCGCAATTGCTCGAAGGAGAACAGGAAGCGATTTGGGATTACCCCGACGGCGATAAACTCGACCGTGTTGCCGTTATGAAAAAGTTTGGCGTAATGCCCGAACACCTTGCGGATTATCTGGCATTGGTCGGAGATAAAATTGATGATATTCCCGGTGTTCCCGGTTTGGGACCGAAAGGGGCGGCTGCGCTGATTAGCGAGCTGGGTTCCTGGGCGAAAATGAAGGTGCGCGTCCCCGAGGTTGCCCAACTTAAAATTCGTGGGGCAAAAGCACTCGCGCTAAAGCTCACGGAGCACAGCGAACAAATTGATATGGCGCTAAAACTAAGCCGCATTGTTTGTAATGCCCCCTTGGGCAGACGCTATAAAATCACCCGAGGAAATATTAATTATAATGATTTGATCCGGTTTGGTAGACATTTGGGCTTTGGCTCGCGTTTTGAAACTTCGGTCAACAATCTTAAAAACGAGTTAACAAAAAACTGAAAGAATGCCGATGATAAATCTTGAGCTGAAAATCATTGCTGATGAAAATATTCCCTATGTCAACGAGCTTTTTTCTCCCTTTGGGCAAGTTGTTTTGCGTAAAGGCCGAGAGATCTGTGCCAAGAATGTCTGCGATGCGGATATATTGCTTGTTCGTTCGGTGACAAAAGTCAACAAGGCCTTACTTGAAAATAGTAAAGTTAAATTTGTAGGCACCTGCACAATTGGTATTGATCATCTGGATTGTAATTGTCTTGATCAGCAGCACATTGCCTGGTCTTCAGCGCCCGGCTGTAATGCGCTTGGTGTCGTCCAGTATGTCACCAGTTGCCTTGCAGTGCAGCGTTTGCTAAATGAAAAACTCAACATTGCGATTGTTGGATGTGGCAATGTTGGTGGGACCTTGTATCGCTATCTGAATGCGCTGGGATATCATTGTATTGGTATCGATCCTTTTAAGACCACAGCAGAAATTCCAACACTCAAGCAATTTGATGCGCTCTATGATTGTGATGTGCTGTGCTTGCATACGCCGCTGACAACAAGCGGGCCTCATCCAACCTTGCATTTGTTTAATAAATCCGTTTTGCAGAAACTTAAGCCGGGTGCACTATTGATTAATGCGGGTCGAGGGGGTGTTATTGATAATCAAGCACTACACGACGTCATGCAAGCCGGGCAGGATTTAACCGTCATGCTGGATGTGTGGGAACAGGAGCCGGATTTTAACACGGCCTTGCTACCTTTTGTTGAGATCGCCACACCACATATCGCCGGCTATAGCTATGAGGGAAAAATAAATGGCTCGACGATGATATTTGATGCCTTACTGAAATTCCTGAAACAGAGTAAGCAGGTGAGCGATGAACTAAGCCGTGATCTTGAAGAGCGAAAACGTCGTGTTTATCAAAGTGCGATGGGAAAACCGCAACAGCTCAACGCCGGGAATCTGGAAGATTTAATTGTACAAGCCTATGATGTGAGAAAAGACGATCAGGATTTGCGTGCAGCAGTCGCAGGCTTGCCCGAAAGTTTTGATGCCTTGAGAAAACATTATCCCATTCGACGCGAGCCCTCACATTTTGTTGTCAATGGTCTGCGCGAAGGGGATAGAGTGCGTGCACAAAAGCTCGGCTTTAAATTCGCGGCAGATTCGTCTTTGGCGTGTACCTGAGTGCCTTTTAATTATTTAATCACGAAGTCAATTATGGCGTTAAGGTTTTAACTATGGCCTTGCTAAAACTTGGTTTTGTTTTGAATCCTGTGGCTGGAGCAGGGGGCCCCGCCGCCCTGAAGGGCAGCGATGCCACCAGTACGCGAGATGCGGTGTTTTCGGGAGAACTCGCAACATTGTCGCAACAGCGCGCGGTGCAATTTTTTAGTCAGCTCAAGGATCAACTCAAGGGCTTGCCTGACAGTTTGGTCGTGTATTGCGTTGCTGGCCCGATGGGGTCGGCGGTGTTGGATACCATCGACTTTCCCTACAAGCTCGTCAACTGTGAAGTCAAATTGCAGAGCAATGCCGAAGATACCAAAGCAGCCTGTCGGGCGATGCTCGAACAGAATATTGATTTATTGGTATTTGCTGGCGGCGACGGTACAGCGCGCGATGTGACAGATGCCGTTGGCGATCGCTGTGCCTGTATCGGTATTCCCGCCGGGGTCAAAATGCAAAGTGCCGTTTTTGGCGTCCATCCTAAAGCGAGCGCCGATGTTGTGCTGTCTCTCTTGAAAGGTGAAAGTGTTTCAATCGCGAAGCGTGAAGTCAGGGATATTGACGAAAAAGCGCTTGGTCAGGGCGTCGTCAACAGTCGGTTTTATGGCGAGTTGAAAGTACCTTACATCGAAGCTTTCGTCCAAAATGTTAAGCAGGGAGGCGTTGCGGTTGATGAACTCGTCATTCTCGATATGGTCGATGAGCTTCGCGAGCGATTGGCTGAAGATGAAGATACCATTTTGATTTTTGGTCCGGGTTCGACAACCCAACATATCCAAGGCGAAATGGGTTTTAATGCCAGCTTGCTGGGCGTGGATTACTTTGGGGCGGAGAGCGCTCTTGATATTGACGAACAAACACTCTATGAATTGCTACTGGCGAATCGTGACAAAAAGTTCAAACTGATTCTCACAATCATTGGCGGGCAGGGGCATTTGCTTGGACGAGGTAACCAACAGTTTAGTCCGCGCGTGCTAAAGCTGATAGGGCGCGAAAACCTTTGGATTGTGGCGGCTTCGCATAAACTGGAAAACCTGCAACATAAAGCCTTATTTATTGATAGTGGCGACCCGGAACTCGACACTGAGTGGAGCGGGCTGATTGAGATTATATGCGGCTATCAGGATATCCATTTGCTCAAGCTTCAAAGTTAACATGACCGCAGACAAACCGCTTACGCTTAATGCTGCCTTGCTGGCGGCTCTCGAAAAAAACATCGAGCGATTGCAACTTGGTGACAGTTTCCGTGTTTTCCATGGCCGCGGAGGATGCTTTCCCGGCCTGCAAGCCTATACGCTTGACTTTTTTTCACCGGTATTGGTGTTGACAGTATTCCGAGGCGAGGTGGACGAAAAACAAATAGACGAATTTTGCAAAGGCTATCACGACTATGCCAATGCCGGATTTGCCTTATGTATCCAGCGACGTGACCTCAAAGTGTATACACTGGATTGTGTCGTTGGCGAAATACCTGATGCCTGGTTTGCCCGGCGAGGTGATTTGCAGTTCCATCTATCCGCGCATAAACAAAATTTAGGGTATTTTCTGGATAGTGAGCCTGCGAGAACCTGGCTTGAAAGGCAGTGCGGTAACAAAGCGGTGAATGGAAAACACGAAAGTATTAAAAATGAATGGAAAGGAAATGAACGTACTGGAAAGAGTTTAAATGTACTAAACCTGTTTGCTTTTTCCTGTAGTTTTTCCGTTGTCGCGATTGCATCCGGTGCCGAACGCGTTATTAATGTCGATATGAGTTCCGCTGTTTTAAACACAGGGCGGCAGAATCACCAGATAAATAAGCTTCCTTCAAAAAAAGTAACCTTTCTCGCGCATGATGTCTTGCGTTCCTGGGGGAAGCTAAAGCGTATGGGGCCTTACGACATCGTTCTTGTAGATCCGCCGAGCTTTCAAAAAGGCTCCTTTATTGCGCGGCGAGATTATCCAAAAATTATTCGCAAGTTGCCTGACCTCTTGGTCGACGGGGGGAAGGCGCTATTGTGTCTCAATGATCCGCAAGTCAGTATCCAGGAGTTTCAGTGGTGGATCGAGGAGTGTGCCTGCCCTTTGGCTCTGGAAGAGACTTTGTCTGCAAGTGACGATTTCCCCGATGCAGAAGACGGGCATTTAAAAATGCTGGTTTACAGCTGTGGGTTGTCGCTATCGTTTCCACCGCTATAAAATTCAACCGCTTTTTCGAGCGGCATGGGCTTGGCGAGGCCAAAACCCTGACCCAGGTCGACATTCAAAGGGATAAGAGTTTTTAGTACTTCTTCGTTCTCTACGTATTCGGCAATGGTTTTAATTTTCATTGCGCGACCAATGTCAGCAATGGCGGTCACCATCGCGCGGTCAATTTCATCGTCCACAATGTCGCGAATAAAAGCGCCATCAATTTTCAGGTAATCAACATCCAGGTTTTTCAGGTAGCCGAGAGAAGAAAAGCCGGTGCCGAAATCATCGAGTGCGAACTTACAACCCAGAGTACGCATTTCATCGATAAACTCTACGGCATCTTTCATACTTTTTATTGCACTGCTCTCGGTAATTTCAAAACAGATCTTATCTGTCGGAAAAGACAGGTTTTCCATTAGGACCTTAATTGCGCTGCGCGTTTGGTGATTGCCAATGGAGTGCGCGGTAATATTAATTGAGCAACAACTTAATTCGGCGGTGTGTCGCGGGTTGTTTTGTAGAAAATCCAGCACGGTAGTGAGAACCCACAAATCGATCTGGTTACTGATGCCGTATTTTTCCGCAGCCGGGAGAAAACGATCAGGGCCAATATAGCGGCCGTCATCGCCAATGTAACGAATAAGCAACTCGTAGTGGATATAGTTATGTTCAGGCTCTTTAAAATCAATAATCGGTTGGAAAAACAGCGCGAGCCTATCGGAAGAAAAGGCTTGCTGAATACGGCTGACCCATAGCATATCACTGCGAGTATCCTGGCCGGCATCGCGACTTTCCTTGTGTAACACCACGCGATTGCGGCCGTTTTCCTTCGCCGTTGAGCACGCGGCATCAGCCGCACCGAAGATGTCAGTCAGAGTGCATATGCGTGGAGATGTAAGTGCGACACCGACACTGATACTTTGGCGAAAGCTGTGCTCATCCCAGGAAAAATTGACATCCTCGGTTGCACTGCGAATGGTTTCGGCTAGCTCCATTGCGCGTTCAGTATCAACATCTTTAACTACTATTGCAAATTCGTCACCGCTGATGCGAGCGAAAAAATTTTCTTCTTCGCAATTATTTTGGACAACCGCCACAATTTGCTTCAATAACTCATCGCCAGCAACGTGACCACAGGTATCATTAACAATACGGAACTGGTCTACATCAAAGTAAATCAGCGCAGCGGGTTTGCTAAATAACGACTGCTCTTCAAAAATTTTATTGAGATATTGCTCCAGAGCATGCCTGTTGTGTAGCCCGGT
Source organism: Cellvibrionaceae bacterium 1162T.S.0a.05 (assembly GCA_000964245.1). Lineage (GTDB taxonomy): Bacteria > Pseudomonadota > Gammaproteobacteria > Pseudomonadales > Cellvibrionaceae > 1162T-S-0a-05. Next base: position 2,979,656 of record LANB01000001.1, read on the forward strand.
AAGATTGTCCCGAACTGCATGGGTGGAAATTTCCTCTTCCATTTCTTTAGAGCGGCTGACATCCTGGCAAACCAGCAGCAACCACGATTCATCGTCAAAATCCTGCATGAGACGCGCTAGCATGCGAATCCACAGACAGCGGTCTTGTAATTTAACGCGGATTTCGCAAGGCGGTAATTCCTCTCCCGTTAAAGCGTGTTGTAAAAACGCGGTAAATCGTTCCCTGTCTTCTTTGAAAACATAGTTGCTAATTATGTTGCCCATCATGTCGCCGTCTTCGACACCCATAGCTTTAGCAGAATAATGATTTATGCCGCGAATGCTCATGTCTTTATTGACAGAAATAAACATGCCGGGTGTTTCGTAAAACAGCGTATGGAAATTTTTCTCGCTGAGTAAAAAGCCGAGGCGCACAAGCAGCGGGTCTTGCACAATTTCAGGAACACGGGGGTTGGATAAGCTTAGTTGATTGGTGAGTTCCCCCAGGCGTAATTGCAATTTTTTCCCACCCATACCTTTGGCGTAATTACTGGCACGCCAGGAAAAAATTCTGAGGAGCTTGTAAAAACCCAGTGAGCACAAACTGGCACCGGTAAGCAGTAATACAAACGTGAGTACGTGTTCCCGCAACAAAACAAAGTAATCCAGCGGAGAGTCGCCTTCGGAGAAATGTTTTACCGCGATGGCAGTGATGTCAATAAGGGAAAAAAGACTAAGGCAGACGAGGCCCATGAAAAAGACACGGAAGCCGCTGTGCAATTTTTGCAAACTGATTAGAAAGCGTTCCGAACTATACAATAAGGCACCCGCGACGGTCGTCCCCAGAACAAATAACTCGAGTAGCACGATGAGTAGGCTATCACTTGTTTGCATGCGAAATTACTTTGTTTCTCTGTCTTTTGTATTGCTCGGTTTTAAGTTAAATCGTCCTCAGGTGCCTTCTATGCTCATGCTCTCGATAAGCTTATTTTATTTTATATTGTTGAATAAATTCGCCGAAACTCTCTACGGCTTTTGCCAGGTCAACTTTATTGGGCAAAAACACAATTCTGAAGTGATCGGGGTCGGGCCAGTTAAAAGCAGAGCCCTGAACCAGCAAAATTCTTTTCTGGATAAGGAAGTCCAGTATCAATTGCTGATCATCTTCAAACTTGTACATGTTTCGGTCGATTTTTGGGAAAAGGTAAATGGCTCCCTTGGGCTTTACACAGGAAATCCCGGGGATTTTACTCAAGCCCTCCCAGGCGATATCGCGCTGTTCACGCAAGCGTCCACCGGGAAGAACCAGTTCATTAATACTTTGATAACCACCGAGGGCGGTTTGTACGCCGAGCATGGCAGGCACATTCGCACACAAGCGCATGGATGCCAGCATATTGATGCCCTTGATGAACTCTTCGGCGCGCCGCTTGGCGCCACTGAGCACCAGCCAGCCTGAGCGGAAACCTGCGAGACGGTAACATTTGGATAAGCCATTAAAACTGACGCACAGAACGTTGTGGGCCAGTCGCCCCATTGGGATGTACTCGGCATCATCGTAGAGAATCTTGTTGTAGATCTCGTCTGCGAATATCACCAGGTTGTGCGCTTCAGCAATACGCACAATTTCCTCAAGGGTTTCCTGGGTATAAACAGCACCTGTGGGGTTGTTGGGGTTGATGACAACAATAGCGCGTGTGCGGTCGGTAATCTTGCCGCGAATATCCGCGATGTCAGGGTTCCAGTCGCTTTGTTCATCGCACACATAATGCACGGCCTTGCCGCCAGAAAGGCGAACCGCCGCAGTCCAGAGTGGGTAGTCAGGTGAAGGGACCAGTACCTCGTCCCCGTCATTTAGTAGCGCTTGATTTGCCATCACAATTAATTCGGAAACGCCGTTGCCGAGAAAAATATCTTCGACTTCAACACCGGGAATTTGTAAGCGTTGGCACTCGTGCATCACGGCTTTGCGGGCGGGAAACAAGCCGCGGGAATCGGTATATCCCTGGGCGTCGCGAATGTTGTGGATGACATCGGTAATAATTTCATCCGGCGCGTCAAAACCAAAAGGGGCCGGGTTGCCGATATTGAGTTTCAGAATTTTGTGACCTTCTTCCTCCAGGCGGTTGGCATGCTCGAGCACTGGGCCGCGAATGTCGTAACACACACCGTCGAGTTTCCTGGATTTATTAATGCTTTTCATTTTCACAAATTCACAAAATAGTATGGAGTCAGGGCTCTTGTTTCTGTCTACAGCTTTTTGCTTGTGGCGTACTTTTCGCGGTCAGACCTTGTCGCAAAGTTTTTCCTGTTCAGGCGGAAAAGTGTTTACGACCTGCACTCTGTTAAACAGACTCATTACAAGAGTAGAATAGTGGCGAGTAAGTCGCCAAACGTATCGCAAGATAACATAATCTAATTAAAACTGCTTCTACTTATTGCTTGTAAACCTTTGAAAAGGAAGAAAAACCATGTCCAACGATCAGCCTGATGAACGACAAAATGATGAACAATGGCGCGAGCAACTCAGCAGCGAAGAGTTCCGGATTTGTCGAGAGAAGGGTACCGAGCCGCCGTTCACTGGCAGCCTCCTGGAAAACAAGGACGAGGGGCTCTATCTCTGCAAATGTTGCAAGGCCCCCTTGTTCAGTTCCGAGACCAAGTTTGATTCCGGTTCCGGCTGGCCGAGTTTCTATAAAGGTTTGAAAGAAGACGCGATTGCAGAGCACGAAGATTTATCGCACGGGATGCGACGTGTCGAAATTACCTGCCAAAATTGTGGTAGTCATCTCGGGCATGTATTTCCCGACGGGCCTCAGCCTACAGGCCTTCGCTACTGTGTAAACAGTGCCTCGTTGGACTTTGAAAAGGAATAAGTTGCCGTGAAAGAGAATAACGTGGCCTAGTCGTAGACGTTTTTCTTTTTCCAGGTTTCCTGGCCATCGCCATATTTCTCCCATTGCTCAGAGACTTCAGCCTCCTCATTTGTGGTGGCGGGCTGTTCGCTGCTTTCTTCTTCCTCTAGCTGGGCCTTAAGCTCCTGGGTGATTTCACGCAGTTTCTCAATGCGGGCTTGATTGTCGCCTCCACGCTGCTCACGGACAAGAAGGTTGAGCGCCAGATCGTAGTAGTGGTGTGCAAGCTTGGTTTTGTCTTTCTGAAGGGCGGAGCGGCCGTTGAGGACATAACCATCGACACTGATTTGCAGAACCAGCTGGCGGATCATATTGCGGTAGGCGTCTGCCTGATTGCGGGCGATGGATTTGCGGCTTTCCTCCTGGAAAATGAAGCGATGGAGCTCTTCCAGGCAGGCGCGAGCCTCCTTGATTTGCTGATGGTTTTGCAGGGAGCTTTGCCCCTGAGGCCGGGTTTGGCGCTGGGTTTCAGCGAGCTTGCCACTGACAACCTGCAGTTCCTGGCTGTGTCTGGATTCTTTGGGCTCAAGTTGAATTAATTGCTCAAGCACCTCGATTTGGCTTCGTTGAACGAGCGCTTGTAGCTCTTTAGGCAGAAAACCCTCAGGGCAGCTATTGAGCATAAAGCCAAATGTCCGGGAGCGAGCCTTCAGTGCGCCCAATAAGCGGGCCTTTTTTTCCTTCTTGTGCTGCATGGTTTGGAAGACAAAGGCATAACACACCAGAGTGGCCAGTAGCACGATCAGGGCAGAGATAATGGCGACAGTCGACATGGTTTACATCTTTCAGTATCTCTTTTAAGGCTAGTCAGTACTGACCTTGCTTTCAAACCGCTCGTCTCAAGTTTGGGACTGTTCCCGTAATTAAGCGGTAAAGACGGTGCCAAGGGGGCTGTGAGCGCCTTGTCTCCCAGCGGATTCATGGGCTGGATTCGGGTTGCCCGCCGGCGCGAAGAGAATGGTGCCAGTGTGCGTTTTATTCAGACTCTCAAAGCAAGTAAAAAATAGAGGGGAAAGAGAGTTAAAAAGAGTGACGTGGAAAGTATTGACAGTCGTCCATCTGCTCAATAGAATGCGCCCCTCTTTGCGAGACGGCAAACTGCTTGTCCCCTTCGTCTAGAGGCCTAGGACACCGCCCTTTCACGGCGGTAACAGGGGTTCGAATCCCCTAGGGGACGCCATTGCGGGAATAGCTCAGTTGGTAGAGCACAACCTTGCCAAGGTTGGGGTCGCGAGTTCGAGTCTCGTTTCCCGCTCCAGATTTTAAAAAAGCCCACTTACATGTGGGCTTTTTTATGTCTCACACGATGACTTCACCCTCTTTAACCACGACAACCTTTAAAAGTCGGTCACCGGGCCCCATATTGGCGCCATGCTATGATGGCTCTTTTAACCTTTACACACGCACTTGGTAACGCATGTCACTTCCTCTCCAGATACAGGGTCTAAAGAAAACGTATTCGAATGGCTTTGAAGCACTTAAAGGTATTGACCTTGAAGTCAAAGCTGGCGATTTTTTCGCATTGCTTGGCCCCAATGGCGCCGGCAAATCAACCACCATTGGGATCATCTCGTCACTGGTAAAAAAAACTGCGGGTAAGGTAGAAATATTCGGAGTCGATATCGATAAGGATTTTTCCAAAGCCAAGGCGGGTTTGGGCGTGGTTCCGCAGGAGTTTAATTTCAACCTTTTTGAAAATGTTCAGGATATTGTCACGAATCAAGCGGGTTACTACGGCCTGCCCAAAAAGACCGCAATGGAACGCGCCGAAAAGTATTTAAAAAAGCTGGGCTTATGGGACAAGCGTAACGGACAGGCGCGAGGTTTGTCCGGCGGTATGAAGAGGCGGTTAATGATCGCCAAGGCATTGGTCCATGAGCCGCGCCTGTTGATCCTTGATGAGCCGACTGCGGGAGTCGATATTGAATTGCGACGTTCGATGTGGGCCTTTCTCAATGAAATTAACCAAGCGGGCACGACGATTATCCTGACAACGCACTACCTCGAAGAAGCAGAACAGCTATGCCGTAATGTTGCGATTATCAACGAGGGTTTGATTATTGAAAACACCAGCGTCAAGAATTTACTGAAAACCCTGAATAAAGAAGTGTTCGTCCTCGACCTGAAAGAAAGCATCGAACATTTACCTGTGGTAGAAGGCTACGATCTTAAAAAACGGGATGACAGCAGTCTGGAAGTTGAAATTGAAAAAGGGCAGTCCATGAATGACCTCTTTTTACAATTAGACAGGCACGGGCTACAGGTTGTGAGTATGCGTAACAAGGTGAACCGTCTCGAAGAACTATTCGTTTCACTGGTGAGCAAAGACAAGGAGGCGAGCTGATGGAAGCGCGTTTACAACTTGTCGCCTTCACAACCATCCTGCGTAAGGAAATTCGGCGTGTAACCCGTATTTGGGTGCAAACCTTGATTCCCCCAGCCATCACGATGGTGCTGTATTTCATTATCTTTGGTGGTTTGATTGGTGGGCGTATCGGCCCAATGGGAGGCTTTGATTACATGACCTTCGTGGTTCCCGGTTTGATCATGATGGCCATTATCAACAATTCCTACTCCAATGCGGTGTCGTCTTTTTACAGCGCAAAATTTACCCGCAGCATAGAAGAAATTCTGGTGAGCCCGACGCCGAACTACATTATTTTGCTTGGCTGGTTAGCCGGCGGTGTCTTTCGTGGTTTGTGTGTGGGGGCAATTGTGACTGTGCTCTCGCTATTTTTCGCTAAACTCCAGATCCATAACCTCGCCGTGACCATCGCCGTCATACTCTGTACTTCGATGTTGTTCTCTCTTGGCGGGATTATTAACGCGATCTTCGCCAATTCGTTTGACGACATCTCGATTATTCCAACATTTATACTGACTCCCATGACCTATTTGGGTGGTGTTTTTTATTCCATCAATTTATTGCCTGATTTTTGGCAAACCGTGTCCCTGTTTAATCCCATTTTGTATATGGTCAATGTGTTTCGCTACGGGATTTTGGGCGTGAGTGATGTTAATATTTTCTGGTCGTTCCTGGGGATCATTGGATTTCTGACAGCGACTTTTCTCTGGTGCTTATATTTGCTGGAAAAAGGTAAGCGCTTACGCACATAGTTGTATTTTGCTCTGGAGCCCAAGTAGAAGAGGGAAAAGTGATGAGTGAAAAAGTGTTGTTAGGTAAGAGCAATGCCTATAAAGATAATTATCAACCTGAATTATTGCACCCCATTCATCGAGGGGAAGCTCGGGAAAAGTTATTTGGGCCTATTGCTGAACTTCCTTTTAGTGGCTATGACTACTGGACGGCGTATGAGTTATCCTGGCTGAACCGTAAAGGCAAGCCCATTTGCGCGATGGCAGAGTTTGCATTTCCCGCCGACAGTACCGCAATCGTAGAATCCAAGTCATTTAAATATTATTTGAATTCCTACAACCAAACGCAGTTTGTGAACTCGGATCATGTACGGCAAACACTTGTGCACGATCTTTCCAGTGCGGTTGGCGCTCAGGTGAAGGTAAGTTTGCGCGGGCCAGATGACCCTTTCGATGCACCTTCATTACCCGGAACCTGTGTTGATAGCCATGAGTTGGAAAATCCCGTATACGAACCGGATGCCGGTTTATTGAAAATACGAGCGGGGCAGCGCGCGAATGAAACGCTGTTTAGCCACTTGCTCAAGAGTAATTGTCCGGTTACTGGTCAACCGGATTGGGCCAGTATTTGGGTGACCTATAAAGGCAATAAAATTACAGAAGCGAGTTTGCTTGCCTACATTGTTTCCTTCAGGAAGCATCAGGATTTTCATGAGAATTGCGTTGAGCGTATATTTGCCGATATACAACAGCAATGTCAGCCTGAGAGTCTTAGTGTTTACGCGCGCTACACTCGGCGAGGTGGCCTGGATATTAACCCCTTTCGAACAAACTGCGGAGCACAGGCACCGGTTTTGCGCGTACCGCGGCAGTGATGTCAAGAGAAGTAAGGATCAGACAATCCAGTAGACTCAGGATTTGCTAAGGGATTTTATCCCTTAACTTGTCGGCAACATTTTCCAGATAGTCTATGACCTTTTCGCGGTCGTAATTCTTGATTTTTTCCATATCCAGATGCATGGAAAACCCTTCGAGATTTTGTTCAAAATAACTCTGGTGTTTGCCGAGGTCCTTACGAAAATCAATGACTTGATAGACTTTGATTGGGTGAGAAAAACCCTTGGCGGTAATTTCACCCTTGTCGCGACACATAATAACGTCTTTGATCAGTGACCACGTTTCATGTGAAATTAAAATTTCTCCCGGGTCGGCAGCGGTTTCCAGGCGGCTCGCCAGGTTCACGTGTGTACCGAGAACGGTGTAATCCATATAATGGCTGGTGCCGAAAGAGCCAACCGTGCAATAACCCGTATTGATGCCCATGCGTATTTGCAGGGGCTTTTTGATACCCTGGTTATACCAGCGGGTTTGTAGCTCTTTCATTTTTTTACGCATCTCAATGGCCATTGCCATACAGCGAAGGCAATCCGTTTTTAAGCCAGCACTATTGCTGTCTCCAAAAATAACCATTACCGCATCGCCCATGAATTTGTCGATAGTGCCTTTGTGTTTTATGACAATCTTGGCCATTTCAGTGAGATAAGTATTTAGAAGGTCGGTGAGGGTTTCGGATTCCAGCTCCTCCGACATTTCACTGAACCCTTTGATGTCCGAGAAGAAAACCGTCACTCGTTTACGTTCGGTCTTGAGGCTACTTTCACGTCCTTCGTTTACGGCCTTCCACACGGTGGGAGTGAGATAGCGCGATAACTTATAAGTGCGAAGTTTGTAAAGCACCTGTTCATTGACAAGTTTTTTATTGATCAAATCGAGCTTGCGTATGCGGCTGTGTGCATAAAGCGCATAAGCGCAAAAATACGTGAAAATACCGATTAAACTGACGGTGCTTATTTCAAAAGTATCTTCAAATACGAGTTGCGGTTGTCGAATAAAAAAACTGATGCCCACACCAATCGCAAAGGCAAGGTTATCAAGTGCCCATTTTTTAACGCCGCCGTTAATCAGGGCGTTAAATTGGATCATGGTAAAAAAGAGAATAGTAGGCAGTAAATTAAAGTTTGAAAATGTGATGGCGAGTCCAATAACCGCCGCATCTGCCATGGTAATGCGTTCAAACAGTTGATTGATATTGTCGGCTTTGGAACGCGTCCTCAGCAGGAGATAACTGCCGACGGTGTAAGCAAACAGACTTCCCGACACCAGAATTTCGATAAGATGAATATCGCTAAACTGAAAGGTAGCGATAACCGTGCCGACAGCGGCGCAGCAAATCAGCGCGCGGATATCGTTTTGCCTCAGTGTAAATTCCGGGCTTTGTTCTTTGGTTACATTATTCTTGTCCGACATACGAGTCGCAGTTTCTTCGTTTTGAGTGACTGATTACCTTTTGATCTTGTTATAGGTATAGAGGCGGCGGCGCGTCAGTCATATTTTGTTTAGTTCTTCGCTTTATACGCAAGTCCATAGGAATCTGCAACTTTGCCAGCGTTGGGTTTACTCCTGGATTTTCATGTCCAGGTATTTCTCCTCCAGCTCGTTGTACTTGTTTTGAAGTTCGTTAAAGGCGCGTTTGTACTTTATCAATTCAGGGTTGTCATCAGGTGGCGCCTGTTGAATTTCTTCCAGTTTCCTGGTCAGTCGCCGGTTATCGGAAGTCACGGAATACAGCATGTTGTCGAGTTCTTCATTTTTCTCTCGTAATTCGACAATCTCGCGTTTTAGTTCAGGCAACATGAATAAGCGCGAGCGCAGTTGTTCGAGCTCCTTATTGGCATTGGCGAGTTCGTCTTCCATGAGTTTAATGCAGGTCTCGCTCTCCTGGACAAAACGCATTTGCTTATTGAGCTCATCCTGTAACTCTTCAGCAACCTGAATTTTCTCTTCGGCCGTCGTGGAATCCTGGAGTTTGCGCTGCAGATCACTGATGATGGAGTGTTGTTCTGCAGCGACAGCACGCAAGTGACGGATCTCACCTTTGGCCGCTTCCAGTTTTGATGAATCGTCGGCCTCGACACCGCTTTCCAGAAGCTCGCCAAAATCCTGATACGCAGCGTGATACTCTTCGAGTTTCTGCATATAAGAATCGCTATCGTCAACTTGTTCGGCAAATTCGCTAAGGGCTCGAAAGCTTTGCTGAGCTTGCTCCTTGCTGTTTTGCCAGCGTTCATCCAAATCCATATAGAGGGCTTTGAATTTTTCCAGGTTGTTAATGCGTTTTTTGGCGTTGGTGAGTTCTTCCCGAAGTAAATCCAACTCATCGGTGTCAACATCAGGGCTTTCTACGTCTTCGTCTACGGGCTCGGACATCTCGTTCCCGGAGAAATCCTCCAGATAGCTGAGCAACTGCTCGTATTTAGCCTGGAAAGCCTCCCAATTCACCTCTTTTCCGTTGTTGCCTTCGATTTCCGCCTGCAATACCGCATAACGCAAAGCGACGACGCGCCTGGGTAGCGGTGCTGCACGGTCGATATCCAGGGCGATGTCCTGGTCGGATTTCAGTGCGAGGTGTCGTGCTTGCGTCGTTTTTATCTGCAGTTTGAGGTAGTCGAGGTAGCTCTTGCTTTTGGGCGCGCGCGGTGCGCGGCGTTTAAGTTCCAACATCAAACCCTGCATGCGTTCACGCATTTTGTTCATTAGCTTTTTCAGGGAGCGATTTTGAAAAAACAGAAATACAATCATCAACAACAGAACCACACTCAATTCGAGCGCGCCGATAATCAGTATCTGCATGGTTTCGCTGTCAAAGTCGAACATGAGCGGAGCTTGCCGAAATATAGGGACTGTTTATTAAAGTATGGTGCAGGATCAGCGAATTTGCCCGATTTTGGCTATAAGAAACTGGTATTTTGATGTATTTGAGGCATGAGCGGGGAGGGGATAAACAAAAAACCGACATGAAGGCGGTTTTTATATGTGGCGGTGAGGGAGGGATGGACTTGGGTGCCTCCCTGCACCCAACCGCTGCGCGGCGCTAGCGCGGTCCAAATTGTTCCCGACAATTTGTCGAACCGGCGAGGCTTCTCACCCGCCCACACAGCCACACAAAAAAACCGCCACGAAGGCGGTTTTTATATATGGCGGTGAGGGAGGGATTCGAACCCTCGATGCCTTGCGACATACACACTTTCCAGGCGTGCTCCTTCGACCACTCGGACACCTCACCGTTTTTGAAGGCGGTGAACTCTACACAAAGGAGGCGCTAAAGGCAATGATGAATTTGGCGTCATTGTGATCGCGTGTACAAACTGTCCCAGGCTGGCTGTGCTAATGTGCTTGCATGACGGATATGCTGGACAATTTGCTGACTAGCGCGGGGAGCCCCTGGTTTTTATTTTGGGCCGTGGTGGCTTTGGCCTGGCTTTGGGAAGATGCCTCGGTGGTGAGCGCTGCGCTGCTGGCGGCGGATGACAAATTGGGCGTGATGAGTGCCGCGCTGGCGGCCTATATCGGTATCAGCTCGGGCGATCTGGGGCTCTATTATCTGGGGATGCTGGCGCGCAGGTTTCGCGCGTTGCGGGCCTGGATGTTGTTAAAGCCGGGCGGGCGCCAGCTGCGTAAGCGCTTTCGCGAGCGTACATTTTCCAATATTTTATTAATCCGTTTTGTACCAGGCTTGCGCACGGTTGGTTTTACCTTGTGTGGCTTGTGGAAGGTGCCTTTATGGCGTTTTCTGAGTGCAATGGGCATGGCGGGGCTGATATGGGTGGTCCTGGTCTTCAGCCTTGTGTATCAGCTTGGTTCCAGTGTGTGGTTACAAAATAGTCCGTGGAAGTGGTCACTGGTTTTGGTTGCCGTTGCTGTTCTGATTTTTAATAACTTGCGAGCACGTCGAGCTCGAGCGCTCGTATCGTGATGGCTGACAAGCCCGAAAGACCGTCAAAGGTAAATGCCGGCTTGCCTCCGCTTGAAAATGACGAGGCCTGGTCGTGGTTTGAGTTTCTCCCCCTGTGGTTTTTTTATCTTCCCGTTGTTTTTTACAGCGTATTTTTGGGTCTGCGTTATCGCTGTTTGTCCTTGCCGTTGTTAGCGAACCCGACTATCCCACTGGCGGGCATGATTGGTGAATCGAAAGCGCAGGTGCTTGCTCAAGCGGGACCGCATGCAAGGAAAATGATTTTGCCTTTTGTCACCTGGACGTATAAGGGTGAGACTGCGGAAGCGAAGCAAGCCTTGTCATTGGCTGAAGAGGCCGGTTTGCCGCTTCCTTTGGTGGTAAAGCCCGATTTGGGTTGCCGTGGATTGGCGGTGCGTGTGCTTCGTAGCGAGCAAGATTTGTGTGACTATTTAGGGGGCTTCCCCAAAGGGCAGTGCTTTCTGTTACAGCAGCTCGCCCCGTGGCGGGCGGAAGCCGGTGTTTTTTATGTGCGGCGGCCCGGCGAGGCTCGGGGAAGTATTCCCTCGCTCACCTTGAAATATTTTCCTTCAGTTGTTGGTGATGGTCAGCGAGACCTGCAAAGTCTCTTGCAGGACAATGCGCGCACTCGCAAATTGTCGGGTGTCTACTTGAGCAAACCAGGAATGGATGGCTCGCATGTTTTGAAGAAAGACGAGGAGCTTGCGCTGACATTTGCTGGCAGCCATTGCCGCGGCAGTATTTTTCGTGATGGACGAGATTACATCAGCAAGGAGTTGTGCCTTGCGATTGACACTATCATGCAGGACTTTCCAGAATTTTATTACGGCCGGTTGGATATCAAGTTTCGGGATATTGCAGCCCTGCAAGCGGGCGAAGATTTTTGCGTGATCGAAATCAACGGTGCAAGCAGTGAAGCGACCCATATCTGGGATGCGCGTTGTTCCATTCGTGATGTTTTTGTGACCTTATTTTGGCAGTATCGAAGCCTCTATGAAATTGGCCATGTGCTGCGAAGGCAGGGCCGGCAGCCACCGCCCCTGGGGGAACTTGTTCGGGTTTGGTTAGCGAACAGGGGGCAAAGCCAACATTACCCGCGAGGACACTAGTGGTGAAAAGGAATACCTTCGACCGCCAAATATTCAAGGCTAAAGCAGTAGGTTTACACGCGAGCCTGCTGATTTTTCTGCTGTTTTTCACAATAGAGATACACGCTCAGGATTTCTATACAGGTTTTTTCAGTGATCTCGCGCTCGGTGGTTACGATGCTGTTAGCTATTTTGAAAAAGGCGAAGCTGAAAAAGGGCAAAAGCAATTTGAGGTGGAATATGGCGGAGTGAAATGGCGCTTTCATTCAGAGGCCCACAGACAGGAGTTTAAACGTTTCCCTGAAAAATATTTACCGCAGTACGGCGGTTATTGTGCGTGGGCGGTATCGGAGAAGAAAAGTCGCGCAGCAGGTGATCCAGAGTACTGGAAAATTGTCGATGGTAAGTTGTATTTAAATTATGATCGTAAGGTTCAGGAATTATGGTTACAGGATATACCCGGGCATATAGAGCGGGCTGATCTTCACTGGCCGCAAATGCAAAATCGAGAATAGACACTATGGCTTTCGATAGGTGTGGAACAAATCGCACGCTATGGTTGGTAGCGAATATTAGAAACTGAGGTGATTGATGAAACAATGGATATCATTACGCTGGATACTTGCGCTTTGGATCGCATTTGTATTTCTGCAATCTTTAGCCTTTAAATTTACAGCGTCGCCAGAGACTCAACATATCTTTGGTGTGTTAGCGGACTGGTCGGGTTTCGCCTGGTTTGGCCGTTATGGCGGCTACGGTGTCGGAGTGGCTGAGCTTTTTGCAGCGATAGTATTGTTTACTCGCTTTTGGTCCTGGGGTGCCTTACTCGCTTTTGGCATTATGTGTGGAGCGATATTTTTTCATGTGTTTACGCCATTGGGCATTGCCATGCCGGTTTTTGAAGATGGGATAAATACAGGTGAAACGGACGGTGGCTTATTGTTCATAATGGCTTGCCTTACGTGGCTTGCAGCAGCCATACTGCTGGTCAAGGACTATAAAGAAAATGGCCCGCTCACGAAGGTGTTTCTTAAGCGCGCAGCCTGAAATAAACGATGTGGTTACGACAATCTGATAAGAACAGCAGAAGGAAAGGATAAGGAAAGAAAGAAACCATGAGGACACTATGACCGAAGCCGCAAAAGCGCTCGTACATGCGAATAAGGCTGTGCTTAATCAGGGCCTGGACCTGGTGGAAAAGCTTAGCGACGCGCAATTTACGTTTGTAAGTACACCCTGGAGTATGAGCAGTATTGGGCAGCACTTTCGTCATGTACTGGACATGTATGAAGCTTTGCGACAGTACGCGCCGGGTAAAATTGTGAATTATGATAAGCGTCGCCGTGGTTCGGCCTATGAGCGTTCCTGTCAGGAAACTGCAGGGGCTTTGCGCGGCTATTTAGTCTGGCTGGACGCTGTTGAGTCAGAAACACTCGGTGATATCGCGGTAACGGTTTGCTCTGAAGTCAATCCCGATGAAAGTGTCTCTCCCTTGGTCAGCTCAAGTTTTTTACGTGAATTGATGTTTGTCGGCAGTCATGCTGTTCACCATTACGCCCTGATAAAAATGTTGGCGCGGATGCAAGATATCGAGGTCGATGCCGGCTTTGGCATTGCACCGGCAACCTTGAGTGATATGCGAAAAAAGCAGGTATGTGCACCTTAAGCTGGCTGCGTCAGGGTCAAAAATATTCCCTTTTTTTTAATCGAGATGAAAGCGTTCAGCGGCAAAAGGCGCATCTTCCAACGTTATATTCTGAACAGAACGTGCATTTTATTATGCCTGTCGACCCCGATGGGGGTGGCAGTTGGTTGACGACGAATGAATTTGGTTTGAGTGTTGCCCTGTTGAATTTTTATCAAGGGCGATTACCGAAGGGGCGATTACGCTCTCGTGGGGAAGTTGTCAGAGCCCTGGCGATTGCTGAAAATACTGTCGAAGCAAAGAATATCCTGAAGCAATTCCCCTTGCAAAAATATGCGCCGTTCTCGTTATTTATTTTTGAACGTTCAGAGCATCAGGAAGTTGCTGGCTTGCGTTGGGATGGAAAAATTTTAAGCGAGTTCATCGCCCGCAGCCCGTTCTTTTCCTCCGCAATGGATTTATCCGAAGTCATAGAAAGTCGGCGAGACATCTTTACAGCGGCGTTTAAGGGTGCACAGGGCAACCCAGCCCTGTTTGAAGATATTCATCGCAGTCATTTACCTTTTAAATCCCATTTGTCGATTTGCATGCATCGGGATGATGCACATACAGTCAGTTTCTCAAAGGTAGAAATAGATAAGGGCCGGGTTGGGTTTTACTACAGCGACGGACCACCGTGTGAAAACCCCTTGCAACTTGCTGCGGAATTAAATTTACGGAATCTATAGAGGGATGTCGGGAAGCGTAATTCGCAGTAAAAGCGTTGCTTAGCAAATTGCGATTGCGCCTTTAGCCAAGCCTTCGTAGGCTTTAACACGGACACGTTTGCCGGGGTGTTTTTCTTTCATGACTGTGGCAATGTGCGCTGCAATATGCTCGACAGTTGAGTCAGTCGGGAGTAAATAGCTTTGTGCCTTGGGTAGGCTCAGTGAAAATGTACCTTGTTGAGCCTGGTAGGAAAAATATAAGATTTCATTTTCTTCTCTTTCCAGATCTTCTGCGCTGCCGATGTAAATATCGCGCCAACTTTCTGCCCAGGCTTGCATTTCATTTTCCGCCAGCGTTTCATCCAACCAGATTTCAATTTTTGAACGGTGACCGTGAGCGATACGCTGGCAATTCCCCGCATGTTTTTTCAATCCGTGGCTGTAATGATAAAACGGGCCAGGAATTTGCTCACAGCGAAAACGCAATTTTAACGCTTTGACGGATGCGGGAAATTTTGGCATAAGTTGCTCGATGCACCAACCAGCAACACCCTCGGCATCAATGTGTTCGAGCGGAATATAATTGAGAGCGCTCTCAGGAGAGAGCAAACGAATGGGGCCAGCCGAACTTTGCCATCTTAGGGAGCATGTATCGCCCCGATTGTTTTCACGGAGTGCCGGCGAGCGTTCAGGTATTAGTAAACGATGATCGAGCTTTTCGTCGAGCCAGGCGCGGAGGGTTTTCTTCACAATACCAAAATCGCATATCATGCCTTGTTCATCAAGTGTGCCCTCGAGTTCAACGTCGGCCAACCAGGTTTCACCCACCAGGCCGCGATCGGCATCGAGGTAGGAAAAGTCAATGTTGATGAGGTTGTCGACGAATAAAAGCATGGCAGTCGGGTTTGTTGCGGGCATCGAATTCAAGTTGCGCGCATTCTACCCTAATTTTTCAGGAAACCCTTGAAGAAATTCCGTAATCATAAAGAGTGATACTCATGTACAAGTTGGTTTTTTATGTGCCTGTCGAGCATTGTGAACAGGTTAAACAGGCGATATTTGCCAGTGGCGCAGGGCGCATCGGAAATTATGATTGCTGCTGTTGGCAAGTATTGGGGCAAGGTCAATTTCGCCCTTTAAGCGGCAGTCAGGCATTTATTGGTGAGCAAGGCAGGCTGGAAACGGTTGAAGAGTTCAGAGTGGAATTGGTTTGCGAAGACGAACTGATTGAGCAGGCTGTTGCGAAACTCAAGCAGGCTCATCCTTACGAAGA
This sequence comes from Cellvibrionaceae bacterium 1162T.S.0a.05, assembly GCA_000964245.1. Taxonomy (GTDB): domain Bacteria; phylum Pseudomonadota; class Gammaproteobacteria; order Pseudomonadales; family Cellvibrionaceae; genus 1162T-S-0a-05. The sequence goes on from LANB01000001.1 coordinate 2,995,172, forward strand.
ACCTGCTTATGATGTTTGGCAATTGGCTCGCTTTTAACTAGCCAACAGCTGGAAAAGAGAGGACTTTGCTGTCTTTAAGCTCTTCACCTTCTTTTTCAGTCGCGCCAGCTTTGCCATTCAATACAGCGTTTAGGCGATTGAGTGATTCATGCATCATATGAGAGATAGCAATACAAGCACTCATTGAATTTTTCTGACCCTGGCGTTTTGCATCGATCTGAAATTGCAATCCACGAAGTCGTCTTTGCATATGTTCGGGTGCAGCCTGGATAATATTTTCAACTTCCTGCTTGCGCATTTTCTCTAGTAAACCAGGATTGTCTTTCGCCAGGTTGACCATTTGGTCAAAGGTTTTTAAATCTCCAATCATTGTTAGATCCCCCAATCTTTCTACTTCCAGAAGCCGTAGCCTCATGACTACCGATTAAAGTTCCCCGTTTTGGTCATTCCCGGAACGCGTAAAGAAGTCTTCCCTGATCCATATTTTTGGATCTTCGATTACAGCAGCGGGTTCCAGAATATCTTTTGGCTTACTTGGGTAAGCTCTGTATGAAATTTATGCTATCAACATCTTTCCGCTATGGGTATACGCTTTTCTAGACCAAATTAGCATAAGCAGACAAGATGCTGCATGGCGGCAAATTCATCATTCGACCAATGGACGATTTTGCGGGTGAATTCACCTTATTTGACACAGTGATTGACCCTTGGTTAGCGTATATTGTGTGTTAAATCGAGTTGTATTCATCAGGGTGTTTCATGCAATCCAAGCCGTTTCGTGGAAAAGCAGCTGTATTATTGGCGATTGCCGGGGAAGGTGAGCGGCAACGATTATTGTTGACCAAACGCTCGGAACAACTGGCCTTGCACCGTGGCGAAGTGGCGTTTCCGGGAGGAAAATGGGAGCCTGGCGACGAAAACCTGTTAGCGACGGCCTTACGAGAAAGCGAAGAAGAAGTGAGCCTCAATCCGCGAGATGTTACGGTCATTGGCGATTTGCCCACCAGTTATACTCGCGGCGGTATCGCAGTTTCGTCTTACGTTGCACAAGTTCCTGAACAGCTTCAGCTTGAAGCTAACCCCGGCGAGCTCGATGCCCTTTTCTGGGTGCCATTGAATTTTTTCTCGGAAGACCGACGTAAACGGACTGATATATTTCAATATGGCGAGAAGGAAGAATGGGCGCCAGTCTATTTCTATGAAGACTATAAAATCTGGGGCTTTACTGCGCGTTTGATTGTCGAATTGGTTAACCGCTATTGTGGCATTGAAGTGGGGCGTGCGAACACCGCGCCTGAACGCGCTTATCTTTAATTATACGCTCGTAATCAGGCGTGCTTCTTTTCAAACACACGCGCTTTCTCAACACGTGTGTCAGCCAGTTCTTCAATTTCAAAACGATAATCACCAATTTCAAAACTCACGAGAGCATCGGGAATGCTTTCGAGGTATTCCAGAATAATTCCGTTGAGTGTTTTGGGGCCATCGGTGGGTAAGTCCCATCCCAGTTGTTTATTGATATCGCGCACCGAGGTTGAGGCATCAATGCTGTACCAATTGTTTTGGGTTTGGGTAATCTCTTCTTCCTCTTCCTCGGCGGAATCTGTGACAAAGTCACCGACGATTTCTTCGAGTAAATCCACCAGGGTTGCGATTCCCTGCACTTCACCGTATTCGTCAACCACCATGGCAAGGCGTCGTTTGGTCTTTTGAAAATTGATGAGCTGGGTGGAAAGAGGCGTTGATTCGGGGACGAAGTAGGGCGTATCAATATATTTTCGCAGTGTACTATGGTTAAACTCTTCCTCACTTTTCAAAAACCGCGAGAGTTTTCGCATGTGAAGCTCGCCAACGACATTGTTAATATCCTTTTCAAACACCGGTAGACGTGAATACTCAGTGTTGTAGAGCAGCTCCAAAATGTCTTCGATGGGTTCATCGAGATCAATGCCGATCACTTCGTTGCGCGGCACCATAATATCCTCGACTGAGGATTTTTCGAGATCCAGTACGTTTAGCAGCATGCCCTGGTGGTGATCCGGTATCAGTTCACCCGCCTCATCAACCACGGTTCGCAGTTCATCGGGGTGCAGATTTTCGGTGAGGCTGTGTTTTTGCGCGTCGACGCCGAGCAGGTGCGCCAAACCGTTTGCCACCATATTGATGGTGGAGACAAAAGGGTGCAATACCACCAACAAGGGCTTGAGAATCAGGCTTGCTGGAAAAGCGATTTTCTCGGGGAAGTAAGCGGCCAGGGTTTTGGGCGTGACTTCAGCAAATATCAAAAATACGATGGTCAGCACAATGGGTAGCACATAGAGCTCAACCCATTCCCCAAAATAGCGGGTAGTCAACTCACCGGCAATCAGTGTGGCCAATACATTGACGAGATTGTTACCAATGAGTATCACACTCAGGAGTCTGTCGGGGCGCTTTAAGAGGTGTTCCGCGCGCCTGGCTCCGCTGTGGTTGTTGTTCGCGAGGTGCCGCAATTTATAGCGGTTGAGCGAAAGCATTCCTGTTTCGGAACTGGAAAAAAAAGCGGAGAAAAAAATAAGGGAGACGAGCGATACTGCGAGTAGCTCGGTGGAAATGCTGTCCAATTGAGGTGTTTACCTGTCGTGCTCTTGAGGTCTAATCTTGACCTGAAAGTGAGAAGGGTTCAAGCCCGATTATGCGGTTAAAAGTAATTCATAAACGAATTTGCTGCCATAGTAGGCGGTTGCCAGTGCTACAAAGCCGCCAAGGGTCCACTTGACCGCGGTCATCCCTCCCCAGGCAAGTCGATGTCTCCCGAATAACACGGTGGCATAGATAATCCAGGCGAGCACGGAGAAGGCGATTTTGTGCGAGAGGTGCTGCGCAAACACATCTTCTAAAAAGACGACGCCGCTCAACAAAGCAAGGGTCAGCAGGAGTTCGCCGACCCAGATAAATTCAAACAGCAAAGTCTCCATGGTTTGCAGCGGAGGCAAAAGTCCGCGAACACTGGCAGGTTGTTTCAACTTTAACTTGCGGTTTTGCCAGGCGAGTAAGAGTGCGTGAAAACTGGCAATGGTAAAGATGGAATAGGCCAGAATAGACAGGATTACATGCAGGAACAGGCCAGAATTTAAACTGATGGCGTTACTGGTTGGGGCAAAAAATACAGCCACAATGATCGCCAGCACAGCAAAGGGAAGTAACAGAATAAAAATATTGTGTAAGGGGTTGCGCAAGCTGCTGAGCAACACAATCAGGTTGATGGTGCCAAAGATCAGTGACGCAACTTTATAAAACCCAAAGCTGAACCCTTCGGCTAAATGCATGGAGTAATAGACAGAGACTGCATGCGCTAGCAGCCCCACCGCAATGATGGAAAGCACACGCTCAACCGACCCGCTGTCTCGTTTAAGCGCGCTGCGAAGAAGAATCAACCAGGCGCAAACATAAGCAATGATCGCTACAGCACTGGAGAGTATTAACAAGCTTCCCAAAATGTCTTCCTACTATTTAACTTAACGTCACGTCACTGTCTGTGAATTTGCCGGTCAGTCTATCGATTTGAGCTAATTGTTTTCATTCCAGGGGGCGTCACTCGACAGGCGATTTTCATAATTACCTGAGTATTTACCTTCCCTCTGCGTTTGTTGGCGAAGAGGCCGCTGGGCGATGTGCAAACAAAACCTGCAAACAAGAGGGCTAGAGTAGTGCCTCCTGGCCCATTTTGGCAAGCTGCAACATGGCAGTACTCGGGGAATCACGTATAATGGCGCCCCCGCAAAGCCAGACATTGAGTGCGTCATGTTTAATAATCTTTCAGATAGACTTTCTAACTCGCTGAAAAAAATTACCGGCAAGGCCCGCCTGAGCCACGATAATATTCAGGATGCCCTGCGCGATGTTCGTAAAGCCTTGCTCGAAGCGGATGTGGCACTGCCGGTGGTTAAGGAATTTATCAATCACGTACGTAAGCGTGCCGTCGGCCAGGAGGTCTCCCGTGCGCTTAAGCCCGGCCAGCAATTCCTGAAAATAGTTGAAAGTGAATTGACCCAATTAATGGGCGACGCGAATGAAAAGCTGGATTTGGCCGCACAGCCACCTGCCGTGGTCTTGATGGCAGGCCTTCAAGGTGCGGGTAAAACGACGTCGGTTGCGAAACTGGGGCGCTATCTCAAGCAGCGTGAAAAGAAAAAAGTCATGGTGGTAAGTGCCGACGTGTATCGACCGGCTGCCATCAAACAACTGGAAACACTCGCAGAAGAAGTGGAAGTCGACTTCTTTCCCTCCGACGAAAAACAAAAGCCAGTCGATATTGCCAAAGAGGCACTCAAGCAAGCAAAGAAAAACCATGTCGATGTCCTGCTGGTGGATACCGCCGGTCGTTTGCACGTGGATGAAGAGCTGATGCAAGAAATTCAGGCCTTGCACAAGGCGATCGATCCGGTCGAAACACTTTTCGTGATCGATGCCATGATCGGTCAGGATGCGGTCAATACCGCAAAAGCCTTTAACGATGCGTTGCCGTTAACCGGGGTCATTCTCACAAAAGCCGATGGTGATGCACGCGGCGGTGCCGCCTTGTCGGTGCGCCATGTCACGGGTAAACCCATCAAATTTATGGGGGTGGGTGAAAAAACCGACGCGCTTGAACCTTTCCACCCGGAACGTATTGCTTCGCGGATTCTCGGTATGGGCGACGTGATGTCGCTGATTGAGGAAGCCGAGCAAAAACTGGATAAAGAAAAAGCCGAAAAACTCGTCAAAAAGGTTCAAACAGGCAAGCGCTTTAATTTGGAAGACTTGCGCGACCAATTGCAACAAATGCAGAACATGGGTGGAATGGCCTCCATGCTTGAAAAACTGCCAGGCATGGGCAACATGTCAGCCATGGTCGAACAGGCCAACATGAACAAGCAGTTCAAACAGATGGATGCCATCATTTCTTCAATGACACCGGCAGAACGCAAGAACCCGGACTTGTTAAACGGCTCTCGCAAACGTCGCATTACTGTGGGTTCCGGCACCCAGATTCAGGACCTTAACCGCCTGCTCAAACAGCATAAGCAAATGAGCAAAATGATGAAGAAAATGAAGGGCGGAGGCATGCAAAAAATGATGCGTGGCATGGGTGGCATGATGCCGGGCGGCAGCGGGGGCTTACCCCCGGGCATGGGGCGTTAATTTCGGGTGAAAGTTTCTGGCGAATTGACCCTATACATCCCGAAACCTTTCCATTAAAATACGCCGCCTTTCGCCGGGGTGCTTGTGTAATTAGCGTCCAGGGCAGATGAATCGCGGCTTTCCGGCCCAAAGGCTGCTCAGTTAGGCAGTGGCGGGTAAGCCAGAATGCAGACAAAAGCAAACTAAAGAACAGGTAAAACTTACATGGTAAGTATTCGTTTAGCACGAGGCGGCTCTAAAAAGCGCCCTTTTTACCACTTGACTGTGGCCGATAGCCGCAAAGCTCGTAACAGCCGTTTTATTGAACGCGTTGGGTTCTTCAACCCGATTGCGCGTGGCCAGGAAGAGCGTTTGCGTGTAGACACTGAGCGTTTGGAATACTGGGTTTCTCAGGGCGCACAATGCTCTGAGCGCGTACTCAAGCTGTTGAAAGAAGCGAAAGCTGCAGCTTAATTTACGCCTTACCCCGCGACGCCAGTGACACACAAGCCTTCAAACCTGCTTACGGTTGGGCGTATCACTGGCGTTTTTGGTATTAAGGGCTGGGTAAAAGTGAAATCCTGGACCGAGCCCAGCGAGCAAATTATGCAGTACTCGCCATGGTGGATGAAAACTCGCCACGGCGTAAAGGAAATGAAAGTCGTGGACTTTCAGCATCGCCCTCAGGGCCTGATCGTCCAGTTCGAAGGCATTGAAGATCGCGATCAGGCAGAAGCATTGGGTCGCATCGAAATCGCTGTTGAAAAACAACAGCTGGCCCCCCTGGAAGAGGGCGAATATTACTGGTACCAACTGCAGGGTTTGCAGGTGGTCAGCCATTTCGAAGGCAAGGACTATGTGTTCGGCGTGGTGGATAAAATACTGGAAACCGGCGCCAACGATGTGTTGGTTGTAAAGCCCAGCGAAGGCAGTATGGATTCCCGGGAGCGTTTACTCCCTTATGTGCCTGGCCTCTATGTCCACAAGGTGGATGTGCAGGCAGGGCGAATCGAGGTTGAATGGGACCCGGAGTTTTAGCGTGTTGCGCGTCAGGGTCATTAGCCTATTTCCGGAAATGTTTGCCGCATTAACAGAAAGCGGCATTACACGGCGAGCGAGTGAACACGCACTTGTCGAAATTGAGGTGCTAAACCCTCGGGAATTTAGCGAGGATAAACACCAGAGCGTAGACGATAGACCCTACGGCGGCGGCCCCGGCATGGTAATGCGGGTGGAGCCTTTGAAAAAAGCTGTAGAAGCCGCACAAAGCAGCCTGGCTTTGCCGCGAGAGCAGGTACTACGCATATATTTATCGCCTCAGGGTCGACGCCTGGATAAAGTCGGCGTCAATCACCTTGGGTCAATAGCCGAAACAAAAGGCTTGATACTGATTTGTGGCCGTTACGAAGGCGTTGATGAACGCTTCCTCGCAACGGAGGTGGACGAAGAGTGGTCAATTGGCGACTACGTCCTCAGCGGTGGAGAACTCCCCGCAATGGTTTTACTGGATGCCCTGATTCGTAAGTTACCCACGGCGCTCGGAGATGAGCAAAGTGCAGAACAGGATTCCTTTGAAAACGGATTACTGGATTGCCCGCATTATACGAGGCCCGAAAAGTGGAGCCCGCATGAGGGGGGCAGCAACGAGACTCTGGTTGTGCCAGAGGTGCTGTTATCCGGGGATCACAAACGCATTGCTGATTGGCGCTTGCAACAAAGCCTGGTGCGAACCTGGCTGCGGCGACCGGATTTAATCGAAGCATTAAAAGCCCGGGGGGAATTCAGCCCCGAGTTGAACGAGATACTGCAGGCAGGCCTGCAAAAAAATTGAAAACCAGGAGCGAGTGATGAGCGCGAAAAACAAAATTATCCAGGAGCTGGAAAACGAACAGCTCAAGAAAGATCTGCCAGAATTCAGCCCTGGCGATACTGTGGTTGTACAAGTAAAAGTAAAAGACGGTGAGCGTGAGCGTTTACAGGCCTTTGAAGGTGTTGTAATCGGCGTGCGCAACCGCGGCATTAACTCTGCGTTTACTGTACGTAAGATTTCTCATGGTGTGGGTGTGGAAAGAACGTTCCAGACACACAGCAAATTGGTCGATAGCATTACCGTGAAGCGTCGTGGTGACGTGCGTCAAGCCAAGCTGTATTACTTGCGTGAGCTGACAGGTAAAGCGGCGAGAATTAAGGAAAAACTGAATTAATTCAGTTTTTTTACAAGCTTGAATTGCGGCCTTTGGGTCTTGCTCTGGTTAGCAGGGCTCGCAGTGTAGCAAGCAGTTTATACCTATTTATGAAGCGGCCTTGGTGCCGCTTTTTTTGTGTCTGTTTTGTGTCTGTTTTTTGCCTTGGCCGGGCTGCATCGTAACGTTCTCTCAACCCCCGCTTTGTCATACTCGGGAAAATGACATGGAGAGACTTATGGCCCTGCGTATTATTGCCCTGGTTTATTTTCTCACAAGCGCAAGCAATCTAATCGCACATGCGAGCGATGCGCCCCCCTCTCAACTTGTGGAGGCCTGGCGAGCGAGCTTGACGGCGGAACAACGCGAGCAGGTATTCCTGAAATTCGAGGATGAACGCCGCTTTAAATTTAACTGGCTGCCTGGTCGTCGCGCTGGCTTGCGCCTGGATGATCAAACTGACGGTCAACGCCATCTCTTGCGCGATTTTTTGCAAACGCAGCTGAGTGCAGAGGGGGCCAATAAAGTGGATGCCATTATCGCCACCGAGGCCGCGCTCGCCGTTCTGAGTTCGTCACCGGAGTACCGCAACCCCGGTAAGTATTACAGTGCCATTTTTGGTGAGCCGGGGTCGCAAGCCTGGGCCTACCGATTAGAGGGCCATCATCTTTCGGTTAATCTAACCTTTTCCAAAGAGCGCTTAATCTCTGCAACGCCGCTTTTTATAGGCGCAAATCCTGAAACGGTGCCTTCAGGTCCCGATAAAGGGTTGCGGGCGTTAAAAAATGAAGTGGATTTGGCGAGACAACTCTATCGCAGCTTAAGCACAGCACAAAAAGACCAGGTGCAAAAAACCAGTGAATGGTTTGCGGGTTTTCTCACGAGCCCGGCGTCGCGCAGAGCTGAGTTGCCCAAACCTGCCGGCCTTGCGGTCAAGTCGATGAACAAGGATCAACAGACCGTGTTAAAACAATTAATCGAGGCCTATGTCTTTACACTTAATGTCGATTTTGCTCAAGCGTATATGCAGGGTGTCGAAGCGGAGTGGAATAAATTGTATTTTTTCTGGAAGGGTGATGCCGCAGCGGGCGGTGATTACTATTATCGCATTGCGGGAGAAAACATTTTGATCGAACAGGAAACCCAGGGCAGCGATACGCACATACATGCGGTATGGCGCGATGTTGAACAGGATTTTTCAGCGCGACCCTGAGTTCAGGAGGCGGGTTTTTCCGCGAACTGTTTTAGATTTTTCAAACCACTTAAAATCATTTCAGCATTTTCATGCTTTTCCGGAAGGTCAGGTGTTTTTACGGAAAGGAAAACGACCAAACCGAGCTCATCTTCGGATGGCACAATGTAAACGATGCTGTAGTCATCGTAACCGATATGTTCAGATCCGAGTGAGTAAACCTCAAGCCCCAGCTCTTCAAAAGTGCTTTTGTACTTAACTGAAAAAAGGTACTGGTTGCCTTCCGTGTTTGGGGAAACAAAGTAGATTCGGCTGTTCGTTTGTTTGTATTCCGTAATACTGTAATCGCCTTCTTGTTGGCGGGTGCCTTGATGTAAATAGACCTTATCCAGAAAGCGCAAACTGTTGCTGGGAACGGGATCTTCCGCCTGTTGGCTGCAAGCCCACAGCGTGGTCAATATAAACAGTGAAAGCGTCAGATAACGCATAGGCCCCTCATGAGCGAACGAAACGACATTTCTTATCAATATAGTGCAAAAACCGCGCTCCAAAGCCCAAAACTGGATAAATCCCCGTTGATATGTGGGAACCGTGTTAGACTAGCGCGCTCTAAACGACTCCTATAACAACAAAGTGATTTGAGGTAGCAACCATGTACAAGAATCATGCACCAGCAAGTTCTCTGGCCTTGAGCCTGATGCTGGTTCTCAGCCTTGCTGCGTGCAAGAACGAATCAGGCGCCGGTATCGCCGAAGCGCAAGCGGCAGAAGCGCCCAAGCCTGCTGAAGCGGGTGCCGTGTCAACAGAAGAGTTTTCCACCTTGCTTGAACAAGCGCGGCCCGGACTCGAAGTTGTTGGCTCTGAAGCAACGGCGGCTAAAAATATTATACGTGTGGACATCAATGGTTCACGCAGTCTTTACCGTGTAGAGGGAACCAACTATTTCTTCGTCGGCGAGTTGTATCGTGTCGATGCCGAAGACGGCCTGGTTAACGTCACGGAAGAGGAAAAAGTGGGTGTTCGCAAGGAGTTGTTGGCGAAGATGTCTGTCGACGACATGATTGTATTTGCGCCGGAAGGCGAAGTGAAAAAGCACATCACTGTCTACACCGATGTGGATTGCGGTTACTGTCAGAAGCTTCACCGCGAAGTCCCTGAATTGAACGCGATGGGTATTGAAGTGCGCTACGTGGCCTTCCCCAGAGCGGGTGTTGGCTCTCCCAGCTATCAAAAAATTGCGTCAGCCTGGTGTAATGAAAACCCTCAAGAGGCCTTGACCAAGGTGAAAAACCGCGAACAAATTGCCACCAATGTCTGTGAAGGAAATCCGGTTGAGCAGCAATACAACCTCGGTCAACAAATGGGTGTGACCGGGACACCGACCATTCTGTTTGACGATGGCAATAGCATTCCAGGCTATATGCCTGCCAAGGACCTGGCTGCGCGTCTCGGCATATAAGGGCAGAGTAATAATCTTACGGAAAGGGGCTATAAAGCCCCTTTTTTTGGGCTTGAATTCAAGTGATGTGGCGTTGACAGCGTCACATGGCCTGAGTAAGGTTGCGCTTCTTTTTTTGACCGCCCTGCGAGCAGGGTGGCCATTTCGCCCCGGTGAGGGGAAAGTCAGTTGAGGAAAGTATTTTGAAACAGGTGAAGCTGGGGCTTTGCGGTTTGGGTACAGTCGGTGGCGGCGTGCTCAATGTCCTGAAACGCAATCAAATCGATATTAATGCCAGAGCCGGGCGCGAACTCCTGATTACGCATGTATCCGCGCGCAGGGAATATCCCCACCTCGATCTCAACGGCATAAAAATCAGCACCAATCCAATGGATGTCGCGCTCGACCCGGATGTGGACGTGCTCGTCGAACTTATTGGCGGTACAACACTGGCGAAAGAATTGGTGATTGCAGCACTTAAAGCGGGAAAGCACGTCGTTACCGCGAACAAAGCCTTGATTGCCGAGCACGGTAACGAACTGTTTGCCATTGCTCTTGAGCACCAGGTCAGTATTGCCTACGAAGCAGCCGTTGCCGGAGGCATTCCCATAATTCAGGTATTGCGGGAAGGGTTGGTCGCCAACAAGATTGAGTGGCTGGCAGGCATTATTAACGGCACCGGTAATTTTATTCTCACGGAAATGCGTGACAAGGGCCGCGACTTTGAAGACGTATTGCGTGAGGCGCAAGCACTCGGCTATGCGGAAGCAGACCCCACTTTTGATGTTGAAGGAATTGACGCTGCGCACAAGTTGGTGATTCTCGCCTCAATTGCGTTTGGGATGCCCCTGCAATTCGACAAAGTGTATACCGAAGGCATCAGCAAAATTGCGCCGGAAGATGTCGTGTTTGCCGAAGAGTTGGGTTATCGCATTAAACATTTGGGGATTGCGCGTAATCGCACCAACAAAGGTATCGAAATGCGCGTGCACCCAACATTGATTCCGGAATCGCGTCTTATTGCCAACGTAAACGGCGTAAAAAATGCGGTGCTTGTTAAATGTGACGCCCTGGGTGCGAACCTGTATTACGGCGCGGGAGCCGGTGCGGAACCGACAGCCTCAGCGGTGATTTCGGACATTGTTGATATTGGTCGCAGTCTCGATAACGAAGCCGATGCCTTTGTGCCGGCCCTCGGTTTTAGCAGCGGCAAACTTTGCGACTTTACGATTTTGCCGATCGAAGAAGTCGAGTGTGCAAACTATCTGCGCTTTTCTGTTCTCGACCGTCCCGGTGTGCTTTCCCATATTGCGACAGTCTTTAGTGATTTGGGTATCAGCATCGAAGCCTTGATTCAGCGTGAACCTCTGGAAGACCAGGATCATGTGCCCTTGATCATGTTAACTGCGGTAACCGAAGAAAAACGCATTAATAAAGCATTGGCACAAATTGAAAATCAGGAATTTATACGTCAACAAGTTGTTCGCATTCGTGTGGAGTCTTTAAAGTGAAATACGTCAGCACCCGCGGCAATGCACCCGCCTTGAATTTTGAAGATGTCATTTTAACTGGCCTCGCAGCCGACGGTGGGCTTTATGTGCCGGAGACCTTGCCGCAATTTAGTCAGGAAGAAATCGCCTCCTGGGCTGGCCTGGATTACGAAGCGCTCGCGTTTAAAGTGATGTGGCCTTTTGTGGAAGGTGAACTAACCCAGACTGAACTGGAAACGCTGATTGCGGCGAGTTATAAAAATTTTCGTCACAAGGCGATTGCCCCTCTTGTGCAAACTGGCGCAAACGAATGGGTATTGGAATTATTTCATGGGCCGACGCTCGCGTTTAAGGATTTTGCCCTGCAGTTTTTAGGTCATTTACTGGATCTGGTATTGAAGAAGCGCCAGCAGAAAGTCGTAATTCTCGGTGCAACCTCGGGGGATACCGGTTCGGCTGCGATTGAAGGCTGTCGTGAGTGTGAAAACGTCGATATTTTCATTTTGCATCCCCACCAAAAAGTGTCGGATGTTCAGCGTCGGCAAATGACCACCGTACTCGAAGACAATGTGCATAACATTGCGGTAAAGGGCAATTTTGATGATTGTCAGAATATCGTCAAGCGCAGTTTTGCTGACCAGGGGTTTTTACCTGAAGGTCGGCAACTGGTTGCGGTGAACTCGATTAACTGGGCGCGCATCATGGCGCAAATCGTTTACTACTTTTATGCAGCGCTGTCCCTGGGTGGCCCACATCGCAAAGTGTCCTTTTCTGTTCCTACCGGAAACTTTGGTGATATCTTTGCGGGCTATCTTGCCAAACAAATGGGTTTGCCTATTGAGCGTTTAATCATTGCGACCAACAGCAATGATATTCTTCACCGCTGTCTCAGTGCCAATGATCACAGTAGGCAGGCTTTGCAGCATTCGCTGTCACCCAGTATGGATATTATGGTGTCGAGCAATTTTGAGCGCCTGCTTTTCGATTTGTATGCGCGTGATGGTGCATCAATCCAAAAATTAATGACAGATTTCCAGCAAGGCGCGATGCATTTGAGTGATGAAGCCCTGTCAAAAGCTCGCGCGCTTTTTGCGAGCAGCCGTGTTGACGACGAACAAACCAAAGCCTGTATCGCGAAGGTCTATGCTGAAAGTGAATACCTTCTGGATCCGCACAGTGCAATTGGTTTGCTGGCGGCGCGCGAGAATAAAGCGCTCTGTGGCGATGGCCCTGTTGTTTGCCTCGCAACAGCACACCCTGCAAAATTTCCGGATGCCATCGTTGCGGCGGGTGTCGAAGAGGCGGTGAACTTGCCTGTACACATGCAGGATCTCGCAGAACGGGAAGAGCGTTGTTCCGTGTTGGAGAATGAAGCAAGGGCCATTCAGCAGTTTATTTGCACCAATTTGAATACCTAAACATTCCTTTTGTTTTGGCTTCGCGCCGACTTGGTGCGGAGTCGTCTTCCTTGTTCAGTCTTTATTCTGCTTTTGGTGCGTTCTGTACCACTTTGGAACACTCCTTGCTCATTTTCCAACGTTCGTTTCTATAAATCGATTTTTACCGGATATTTGATATCGATACGCCTTCAATGGGATATTTTTCGGGGGGAGCTTGAAACTTTTCATCGGCCTGGCGCTTGTTCTTCTCGTTCTTGCTTTCGTTGCTGTTTTGCAGGTTCGTAAACGCCAACAGCAACAAAAACTCCAGGGTCTAAAATGGATTCAGGCGTTGCGAATGTTGTTAACCCATGTGCAGAAGCACCGGGGGATAAGTACGGCCTTTCTCTCTGGCAATTGGAATGTCGATGATGAATTGGCCGAGCTTAAATCTTCAATCACGCGTGATATTGCTGCGGTGAGCACTCTGGGCGACTGGATAAACCAGCATGATGATTGGGAGGGTATAACCCGCCATTGGGCTCGGCTCGGTGGTGCCAGTGAAAACTTGTTGTTTCCAAAAAACTTTTCTCAGCATTGTAAAATTATTGCCAATATTCTCGCTCTCCTTGACGGCGTTGCCCGAGCACACAAATTAAGTGACGGTATGCAGGCGAGCATGTGGCATGAACTCTTGTGGGTGGCAGAGCTGATTGGTCAGTGTCGAGCCCTGGGTGTTCGAATTTTGAGTATTCACGATAAAAACCCGCATCAGGTAAAGCAGAAACAGCAAATTCAAAAATCCTTGAATGAGGTCAACCACTTGCTGGAGGCTACAAGGCTAAAAAAATACTTATCCGCAGAGCAGCTTTCGGCAGTGAATAATTTTGTCGGTTATGCCCAACTAAATTTGCTGGAAAATGTCGGGGTGATTTCAGCTCAGGAGTATTTCAACCAGGCGACAGCAACAATCGATTTGATCTACGAATGTTTTGACAGGGAGATGCAGGCGCTGCACAGAAAAATTGCAGACTAAGCGGAAAATTCTTACACTGCGCCGATGCAAAAAAAGATCGTTCGGCGCAGTTTGCCAATCAATTCTGACTCCAAAGAGTCAAAATTCAGTGACCTGAAGATTGAGGGTCACCCACTGGTGTCGCGAGTACTGGCTCATCGCGGCGTCTTCTCTCGTCAAGCGCTGGATTACAGCTTGAAAAATATCCTTAACCCGGAAAGCCTTAAAGGTTTGGATCACGCCACGGACCTACTTGTTGCCGCTTTAGAGTCACAAAAGAAAATTTGCATCGTAGGTGATTTTGATGCCGATGGCGCCACCAGTACGGTGTTGTGTTTACGCGCGTTAAGAGCGTTCGGCCTTCAAAATTGTGATTTTATTGTGCCGAACCGTTTCGAATACGGTTATGGATTAACACCGGAAATTGTTGAGCTGGCCCAACACGGCAAGCCGGATTTACTGTTAACGGTAGATAACGGCATCAGCAGTATAGAGGGTGTCGCGGCCGCCCAGCGTCTGGGCATGCAAGTGCTGATTACAGACCATCATTTACCGGGGAATACCTTGCCAGCTGCAGATGCTATCGTGAACCCGAATCAACCAGGTTGTGATTTCCCCTCAAAAAACCTTGCAGGTGTCGGTGTTGCGTTTTATTTAATGATGGCTTTGCGTCGCAAGTTGCGCGAAATAAATTGGTTCGCAACGCAACAAATGGCTGAGCCCAATCTCGCCAACCTTTTGGATCTGGTGGCACTGGGAACTGTCGCGGACGTGGTGCCATTGGATCAGAATAATCGTACCCTGGTTGCGCAGGGTTTGCGGCGAATTCGGGCAGGTGAATGCTGTGCAGGTATTCGCGCGCTGTTATCTATTGCGAACAAAACATTAGAGCAGGTCAGTTCGAGTGATTTGGGGTTCGCTTTGGGGCCGCGCTTGAATGCAGCGGGCCGTCTGGATGATATGAGTCTCGGGATTCAATGTTTATTGAGCGATAACATCTACGAAGCGGAAAAACTGGCACGTCAACTTGATGATTTTAATCGCGAGCGCAAGGCAATCGAAACCGGTATGCGCAGCGAAGCAATGGCGGCTCTGGATGCGAGAACGGGTGAAGAAGATCAGAATTGTTTTGCTCTAAGTTTGTATGACCCGAGCTGGCACGAAGGGGTGATTGGTATTCTGGCATCGCGTGTCAAAGAGCGCCTGCATCGCCCCGTGATTATATTTGCAAAAACGCAGGATGGGAGTTTGAAAGGGTCGGGGCGTTCCATTCCTGGCGTGCACCTGCGGGATGTTCTCGATGAGATTGCGAGCCACAACAGCGGCCTGTTAGCAAAATTCGGTGGCCACGCGATGGCGGCGGGTTTGAGCCTGGAAGAACATCAGCTTACGCGCTTTGAGAAAGAATTTAATCGGGTGGTTGCCAGGGTGTTAGACCATCGTGCACCACAGGCAGAAATTTTGACCGACGGTGAGGTTGAAACCGACGAGTTCAATCTGGAAAGTGCTTATGCACTGCGCAATGCCGGGCCCTGGGGGCAAGCCTTTCCCGAACCCCTGTTCGATGGTGTTTTTCGGCTCGTGCAGCAACGGCGTTTAAAAGAGCGGCATTTGAAAATGTCGCTGACACCGCACTCGGAAATGCGACCGCACGAGGGCGGTTATTCAGGTGTTTTACTTGAGGCAATCGCTTTTAATGTCGACAGCGATTTGCAGCTGCCTGAGGGGGAAGAGTGTCTGGTTGAGTTGGTTTACAAACTCGACATCAATGAATTTCGCGGCGAGAGCAAGCTGCAGTTATTGGTAGAGCAAATTACCGCATTGCCTGCAGCGTCCTGAGCCACCATCTATTTCTTTATCTTCACCGGGTGATTTGCTATCGTCCCTCCGGTCCAGACCCTCTCGCAACAAGATTCTTTCCCAGGAATCTCATAAGGTTAACAACAAGCATCAGGGATGGGTTCATAAAAATACGCAGTCATAATAATAATTGGGGTACTTATGTCGACTACAGATGTGAAATTATCAACCTATGAAAAAATAGGTTATTCCCTGGGTGATGCCGCGGCGAACTTTGTCTGGCGCAGCACCTTCTTTCTTCCCATTTTCTATACAGATACCTTTGGCCTTGCCGCAGCTCAAACCGCCATTTTGATTTTGGTGATTCGTTTGTCAGACGGTGTCACGGATGTTCTGATGGGGTCGATCGCCGACCGCACAAACACCCGCTACGGTAAATTCCGCCCATGGGTGCTCTGGTCTGCACCGGTACTGGGCTTGTTCCTGGCCTTACTATTTACCACGCCGGATTTAAGTGATGGAGGAAAACTGGTCTATGCCTACGTCATTTACTTCGGTTTAACGCTTGCCTATACCGCGAACAACGTCCCCTACGGTGCGTTGATGGGGGTGATGACATCCAGTGTGCAAGAGCGTTCCGTGTTGGCGAGCTTCCGGTTTATCGGTGCCTTCAGTGGAGGCTTGTTGGTCATGGCGCTGACGCCTTATCTCGTTGGTTTCTTTGGCCAGGGGGATCGCGCTGAGGGTTACAAATACACCATGATGGTGTTTGCGGTTCTGTTAGTGGTGTTTTTGATTGTCACCTATCTCTCGACCAAAGAACGAATTGTGCCTGAGCCTGTTGATACAGGGAGTTTGAAAAACGAGATCTGGGATATATGTAAAAATCTGCCGATTATCCTGATTCCCATTTCCGGTATCTCCGTGTTGTTCATCTTCCTTTCCCTGAATTATGAGGAGATGAATATCCCGCAACTCGCAAACCACTTTAAATTAGGTGCGCTTGGCTATTGTGTGGCCGCTTTTGCGCTCACCTTGTTTATGCGCAAATGGCTTATCAATAAACCGAAAGACCTGTGTTCGCCATTGCAAAAAGATTTGGCAGATTTGCTGACAAACAAACCGTGGTTGATCCTGTTATTGGTCGGCATTATGTTTGGTTTGTTTACTGTTGTGCGTCCTTCTGCTGCGTCTTATTACTTCAAGTATGTTCTGGGTCGTGAAGATCTGATTGGAGTGTATTTTGCGGTCACGCTGGTGGCTTCGTTGGCGGCTGCGGTGGTAACAGGCTATCTCAGTGGCAAAATCAGCAAGCGTAATTTAATGATTATCGCCTTTGCCGGTGGGTCGATTTTTAATGGCCTGATTTTCTGGATTCAACCTGAGCAAGTCAGCTTCATGTTTTTCCTCGCCATTGTCGGTGAGTTTTTTGCGGGTATGATGCCTGTCCTGTTTTTCAGTATGTTGGGTGATACTGCAGATTACTCAGAGTGGAAAAACAATCGCCGTGCTACCGGTTTAATATTTTCCGCAGGGACGTTTATTAACAAAACCGGCCACGGTTTTGCAGGAGCGATTGTGCTCATGGTACTCGCGTATCTTGGCTACGACGCGGCGAACGAAGCGAGCATTGCAAACTCCATCGTCGGTATGAAAATGCTAATGAGTTTAATCCCGGCTTTTATCGGCGTGCTTGCCATTATATTTGTCTGGACTTACCCACTCGACGATGCGCGAATGCAGGAAATTGAAGCAGAATTGAATGCACGCCGTGAAGCCTGATTTAGCGTTGTGATTCTGGATTCGCAACCTTGGATTCATCAAAAAAGGATTGCAGACAAAGCCGGTATCTCAGGATGCCGGCTTTTTAATGCCTGACATATTGAGTCTTCTGAAGTAGAGGCTGGAAGGGTTGCCGTTTTTGGCTGCTACGACGCCCAGCGAATTGCAGCACGCCTGCGTTCAAGATAGATGAAAACCGTTTTGCCTGTGCGCGGGTGCAGAAGATGCCGAAGGTGGTGATGGTCTTCAGTGGAGCCCATGTATTCCCATGTTCGACCGAGAAACGCACAAATAGGGTCGCCTTCGTTCAGCTTTTCCGCTGCGAGTTGTTCCCACATTTGCATCCATTCCGGGTCATTGGCTTCAAGAAATTCCATCATGGGATTTTGCAGTTTTAATGAATTCAATGAGTTATTGTAGATTTGTTAAACAATTTGTCAACAAAGTTAATTAACTTGTTGATTTTAAATAAAAAACGCGCCAGAGGGGCGCGTTTTGTGTGTGCTTACAGTCTTGCTTCAGTGTCAGGGTTCGACGACATCCGGGTTGCTCACGATAGAGCCGGGTACGTCGCCTTCAAGGGTAAAGAAAGTCACGATTTGCGAGAGTAGCTCGTTAAAGGCCGCTTGCGTGGTGTAAGGGTCAATATCGGTATTCCCCGCGACAATCGCTGTAGTGTGAGCGCCCTCGGTAAAGCGGGTGACAATCACCGCCGGGTCGCCGTCAGAGCTTGCGCTCGCAGTCTCAACCGCGCCAATCGCGGCTAACAAGGGCTCGGTACCCGCAAACACAGCATTGAACCCGTTCAAGGGGCTCAAGCCCCACTGAGGGTCTGCGCCATTGGGTATCACCAGGTCACTTGGTGCAGAGGCGCCATCACCAATCACTTCCGTCATGAGAATACCGGTATCGCTATTGGCATCACTCAGGTAAGGCGCAAAATGAATGGGGTCAACCGAATCCAGAACACCCTGGAAGACTGAAAGGTAGGTCTCAAGGCCACTGCGACCAATCTGCAATTCCGGGCTGGCAGCCGCCAGGCCAGCAAGAATGGATTCGGAGAAGGTCTGAGAATTAATTAACAGGGTAGGCGGTGCAGAACCCGCAGACATCACCGTTGCCGCCTTGACCTTCGGCAAGGTGCTGAAGGGGCTATTTTGCACGGCATCCAGGTTATTCAACGCAAGGAAGGGGAGGCTGGTAATGCCGCCGAGCGAGTGCGCCACAACATAGACATTGTTGGGGTCGAGATCGTTGGCGATACCGTCGCCGTCAACATCCATCGAATCCAGTGAGGCACTGACATTCAGAAGGTCGATAGCCATCTGTCGCAAGTTGTCACGCACATTGGTGAAGTTGCTGAGGTTAATAAACAGTGAGCCGGACTCCCCAATACCCGCTGTGTAGTCCATAGGGACGGGGCTCAAAGCTGCATTTGCGGTGAAGTTGAAATGACGTTCAGTCAGGCCTGGCGTTGGCACGTGGTCAGCGATGTTAGGCTGAGGGTCGAAATCGGGTGCACTGACGCTGGCTTGCCCGGGAATGCGACTGCCCGCGGGTGCAAAGCCATGCAAAGGCTGATCGATAGACACCGTCGCAAAACAAGGTGCTCCGCTGGGGCCACTCAAGTCGGGTTGCACACAGGAAAAGGCCAGGGCATCGCCCAATGTAAGCGAGACGGAACGGTCAGTCGTAATGCCGTGAACAAAGATGACAACCGGCCAACCGTCTTCAGGCTTGGTGATACCGAAGCTTGAAAGTGTAGTCGGTTCAGGTGTAATGACTTGAATCGGGAAAACCTGAGTGCTTTTTCTTTGCGGGAACGGGTAGCGATAGGTCACCATTTCTGAAGGGGGCGTTGTGCCAGCTTCATTGCCTTGGGCAATATCCAGAATTCCGCCGATAACCGGGTCAGAGGTCCATCTGCCTTGAGTCAGGAGGGTGCCATCGCTGCCATCGGGAAGGTCAAGAAAATAAGGGAGCGTAATATCGCCACGGTAAACCAGGGCCGGAGCGATGAGCGCTTCGTTGATATCACTGGCAAGGTCGACCCGATAAAAATTGGTCGGTCTCGGCGCGGGAACGGGGAAGATGGCTTCAACAGGGTAGCCGGCCCCCGCCGCAATTGCCTGTACTGTGCCCATGGCTTCCGCCTGAATCGACACGCCGTCAGCATTATGTACACTCAGTGCGGCTTCTCCTGCAGCCACCTGCAAAAGATAAGCGGCAGAGGCATCTGCAGCCAGTGTGCTATAACCCGCGCCTGCGCCAATAGCGGCGGCAATATCCGGGTTATAGAGCGGGTTGGGCGTGGGGCCAGGTAGCATCTCGCTGGTAAGCAAGACGTTGAGCGTGGTGTTGATACCGATATCGACCGGGTCGGTCAACGCATCATTATTGCCGCTGAGATTGTAGGTGCCTGCAACCAATTTACTGATGGCGTCGTGGCGATAGTCCCGAGTAAGGGATTTTTCAAAGAAGGTTTCCGGTGCAGCAATGCTTTTCAGCGAGGAGGTCGTTCCTGCTGTGGTAAAGGTCATACTGAATATGATGTCTTCAGAGGAAGGTGCTGCGCCGCCGCCAGCCTGGTCAAAAACGGTTTGCATAAAGCCAAAGTAGCCTGCAGCCAGCTGTTCCCAGCCGGTAATGGCTGCGCGCAAGGAATCGAGCCCCACGGGCGTGAGGTTGGATGCCGGGTCTGCAAGATAGTCATAGGCAATGGCGGGTAAAACCTCATTGCCGGCTGCGTCCATCAGGCCTGTCACAACAATCAGGTATTTGGTTTCGGGCATCAAAGGCTGCAATGGGTAGATACGAAGAACATTGTTGCTGCCGCCATCGAGGCTAATGATTTCAGCGCGCGCATCGGGCGTCGCGAGGGAAAGCAGGGTGGCGACGTCACCGCTCGCAGCGGCTCTGGCATAGGTAGCAGCTTTTGCGAAAGTGGGAATTTCTACGCCTACCCCATCTATAGAAGCATTCACCAGCGCGTCACCGCCTGGATAACTCAAGGGGAGTAAGAAAATGTTCTGCGACGGATTGGGGATTACGGCATTGCCTGCAGTAATAAAACTGACAGCATCCACACTCTGGCTGGCCTGCAAGCTTCCGCTAAAGGTAATGTCGATCGGCGCAAGCACAGAACTGCCATCGAGAGCATCAATTCCCTCGATCACCGGGTTGCCGGGGTCTGAACCGGCGGTCATTGTGCCGTCACCCGCCGTTTCGCTGGAGAACAGAATGTCGTTGGGCACCGGCAAGTCGCTGGTTGCAGGGCTAAAAACTGCGTAAGTACGTTGTGAAGGGGGTATGCCTTCTTCTTCGGGCCGGTCATCGTCACCTGAGCAGGAGGCCAGGAAAACGGTGAGCGTGAGAAGTGGAGCAAAAAACAACCCGATTCTTCTAATTAAAAATTGAGTCAACGAAGGCTTAAACATTGGGTGAACCCTCTTCTTATTAATGTGGAAATCAATATAAACAGGGCGTATAGCTTTGTCGAGATGTATGCACCATATCGATCACTTACCTGGCGAAAATGACGCACTCCGGTTACAATCCGCGGCGCATAAATTTTGATCCTCAGTTCAGGTTATTCAAATGGAAATTAATCCCCTTATCAATCAACTCGCCGATATCGAAACGCGCACCTCTGCGCTTAGGGGGTATCTTTGAATATGCTGAGAAGAAAGAACGCCTGACAGAGGTCGAGCTCGAACTCGCAGAACCCGACGTTTGGAACGAACCGGAAAAAGCGCAAGCGCTGGGGCGTGAACGCTCATCTCTGGAAGTCGTTGTCGAAACCATCGAAACCCTCGAAAGCGGGGCAAACGATTGCCGTGAATTGCTCGACATGGCGGTTGAAGAAAATGATGAAGCGAGCCTCGAAGATATTCAGAAAGAAATCGCATCCCTTATTGGAGGGCTGGAAAAGCTGGAATTTCGCCGCATGTTTGCTGGTGAAATGGACGCCAATAATGCTTACCTTGATATTCAGTCCGGTTCGGGTGGAACCGAAGCCCAGGATTGGGCAGAAATGATTCTGCGGATGTACTTGCGCTGGGGAGAAGACAAAGGCTTTAAAACCACACTTGAAGAAGCGTCAGCGGGAGAGGTTGCAGGTATAAAAAGTGCCACGATCCGCTTTGAGGGTGAATACGCTTTTGGGTGGTTGCGCACTGAAACCGGTGTGCACCGATTGGTACGGAAATCCCCCTTCGATTCGGGGAACCGCCGGCACACATCCTTCGCTTCCGTATTTGTTTCGCCAGAAATTGATGACGATATTGAAATTGAAATCAACAAGGCGGATGTGCGTGAAGATACCTATCGCGCATCCGGCGCAGGTGGACAGCACGTTAACAAAACCGATTCCGCCGTGCGCTTAACGCATGTGCCTTCAGGCATTGTTGTTCAGTGTCAAAGCGAACGCTCTCAACATTCCAACCGCGATAAAGCGTGGAAAATGTTGCGAGCACGCATGTACGAACAGGAAGTTTTAAAACGCTCCGCCGAAAAACAGGCGATGGAAGACAGCAAGGCAGACATTGGCTGGGGCAGTCAAATTCGCTCGTATGTATTGGACGATCAACGTATTAAGGATTTGCGCACCGGTGTGCAAACCAGTAATTGCGGCGCTGTTTTGGATGGCAAGCTTGATGATTTTATCGAGGCGAGTTTGAAGGCGGGTTTATAAATTTACATTGCGCGGGCGTTTCGATAAAGCACCTCTTGTTAATCGTGTTCGAGCGACGAACTAAATATTTAATCAAAGCCAGGAATTCTTCCAGTATGAGTGAAGAGCAAAACCAAACTGATAACCAGATTGAAGAAAACAAGTTAATAGCGGAACGTCGCGCGAAGCTCGAAGAGATTCGCAAAAAGGGCCCGGCCTTCCCCAATGATTTTCGCAGAGAAAATCTCACAGCCGATCTGCAAAAAGAATACGGTGAGAAAACCAAAGAAGAGCTGGAAGCGCTCGATCACAAAGTTTCAGTGGCGGGTCGCATTATGGCCAAGCGCGGCCCCTTTTTGGTTATTCAGGACATGAGTGGGCGAATTCAGTTTTACGCGGATAAAAATGCCCAGAAAACGATTAAAGAAAATTGGGGGCAATGGGATATTGGCGATATCGTTGGTGCCAGAGGAGTCTTGCATAAGTCAGGTAAAGGCGATCTCTATGTGAACATGGAAGAGTATCAACTTCTGACCAAAGCCTTGCGCCCACTGCCAGACAAATACCACGGTTTGGCCGATCAGGAATTACGTTATCGACAGCGTTATGTTGATCTTGTTGTGAATCCCGAGATACGTAAAGTGTTTCAAACCCGTTCACGTATTGTCGAATTTATTCGTTCTTACCTGAATCAAGCCGATTTTATGGAAGTGGAAACACCCATGCTGCAAGTGATTCCGGGTGGCGCAACAGCCAAACCGTTTGTCACACATCACAATGCGCTGGATATTGAAATGTACATGCGTATTGCGCCGGAGCTGTATTTAAAGCGTCTGGTTGTGGGTGGTTTCGAGCGCGTATACGAAATTAACCGAAATTTTCGCAATGAAGGTTTGTCGACGCGTCACAATCCGGAATTTACGATGCTGGAGTTCTATCAAGCATACGCAGATTACAAGGATTTAATGGCATTGACCGAAGACATGTTGCGCAAGTTGTGTGAAAACGTATTGGGTTCAACGGCGGTTGTGAACACCTTGCCCGCCAAAGAGGATGAAGAACCGCAGACGGTAACCTATGATTTTGCCCAGCCTTTCGTGAAGATGACAATGGCCGAATCGGTCAAACAATTTAATTCAGAAAATGCGGGCTTGTGTGAAGCCATTGATTGGTTGATGAACCCCAAAACGCGTGGGAGCCATGCGGAGCTTATTCGTAAGCAGTTCGATTCAGTGGCAAGAGTTTTTAAAATCAAAACACCTGAAAAAGGTGAATGGGAATTTGGAAAATACCTGACTGAAATTTTTGAAGCCACAGTTGAGCATCGTTTGGTGCAACCCACGTTTATCACCGAATACCCTTGGGAGGTGTCGCCTCTCGCACGCCGCAGTGATGCTGACGGCTTCGTTACCGACCGCTTTGAATTTTTCATCGGCGGCAGGGAAATTGCCAATGGCTTTTCTGAGTTGAACGATGCCGAAGATCAGGCTGAGCGTTTTCGCAAACAGGTTGAAGAAAAAGAAGCCGGTGATGATGAAGCCATGCACTACGATGCGGACTATGTGCGCGCGTTGGAATACGGTTTGCCGCCGACGGCAGGCGAAGGTATCGGTATCGATCGGCTTGTAATGATTCTGACGGATTCACCTTCAATACGAGACGTGCTGTTATTTCCTCATATGCGCCCAGAAAATCAAAACGGATGACGGCAATTCAGCTGGAGCAAAGCTGGTTAAACGAAATCGGCAGCGAGTTTGAGCAGCCTTATATGGCGAGCTTGAAAAATTTTCTGCAGGCTGAGAAGCGAGCCGGCAAAGTTATTTTTCCTCCCGGCCCGCAAATTTTTAATGCCCTGAATTCAACCCCCTTTGAAAACGTGAAAGTCGTGATTTTAGGGCAAGATCCTTATCACGGCCCTGGCCAAGCGCATGGGCTTTGTTTTTCCGTGAAGGCAGGGGTGCCTGCGCCGCCCTCATTGGTCAATATTTTTAAAGAAATCTCGGCTGACCTGGGCTTGCCGATTCCCGCACATGGCTGTTTGCAAAGTTGGGCCGAGCAAGGCGTGCTTTTGTTAAATGCAACATTAACCGTTGAGCAAAGCAAAGCCGGTTCCCATCAGGGAAAAGGTTGGGAGCAGTTCACGGATGCAGTCATAGCGGCCCTGAATGAAAAAAGAGAAAATCTGGTGTTTTTGTTGTGGGGCAGTTATGCGCAGAAGAAGGGCCAGTTTATTGATGCGCGCAAACACCTCGTGCTCAAATCACCTCATCCTTCGCCCCTGTCTGCGCATAGAGGCTTTCTCGGAAACCGGCATTTTTCAAAAACCAATAATTGGTTAAAGTCGAAAGGGATCAGTGAGGTTGATTGGTCCCTGGCTTAGCGGGCAAATGAGGCTGAATAAAACCCGAACTTTTACGCATGGCTTGCTAAGATGCCGGGCGTTCGTTGAATTCATAATAAAGGAGTTAACCCTGTGCGTAAGATCTCTTCTCTGTTTTTACTTTTTGCAGTTCTCTGTGCGCTTCCTCTCTACGGGCAAGCCAAACAATTCCGTGCACTGTTGATTACCACTACCAATGGTTGGCACCACGAATCTATTAATGCTGCAGTGCCGGCGATCAGGAAGCTCGGCGAAAAGCACCATTTCGAGGTGGTGTGGGAAGAAAACATCGACCGAATGTTTACCAAGGAGAGTCTCGACAGTTTCGATGTGATTATTTTCGCCATGACTACCGGCGACATCCTCAATGATGAGCAGCAGGCGCTCATGGAGGCCTTTATTCAGTCAGGAAAGGGGTTTGTCGGCATTCACAGTGCGACAGATACCGAATACGAATGGCCCTGGTTTATGAAGCTGGTTGGGCGCTCCTTCCATATTCACCCGGTGATTCAAACCGCCGAGCTCGAAGTGGCGAGCCGCAAATTCCCCGGTATGGAAAATTTTCCTGATAAATTTATTTTCACTGATGAATATTACGAGTTCAGTGAGCCTTACGTTAAGGGCCTTAACACGCTTTTAACCATTGATGAGGACACTTATGACCCTAAAGTGGACTGGGGCCGCAAGAAAGGAGACGGTATGGGCAAATTCCATCCCCTGGCGTGGTACCACGAGTTTGATGGAGGCCGTTCGTTCTACACGGCGCTCGGCCATATCCCCGCTGTATTCGAGGATTCGCGCTTTCTGGAGCACTTGTATGGTGGGATATATTGGGCTGCGACGGGCAAAGGCGTGAAATGAAACCGCATCCCTTGTGTTACGCGTCACAAAGGCATTGACAATTACTTGCGGAGTCACTAAGTTTGGCCGCTGTAAGTCAGATAATGATAAAGATGTGGGCGCCAAAATCCTGATTCGGGTCTTGCCCGACAGGGATTTTCAAGCACTTCATTCGCCGTGGTATTCACCATGGCGATCCGCACTTGTATTTTTAAGTCAACAATAATTTATATAAAGAGAGAGAAGAGGCTAGATGCATGTTTAAAAAATATCTACTCCCTGGCTGTTTAATCACAGCACTCACCGCATGTGGCGGTGGGCAGGATCTCGACTACGGTCCTGCTAATACTTCACTTCCAGATGATCCTCCCCCGGTTCCTGAGTTCGAACCCTTTTTCACCTTCAGTGATGCTTCTGAATTGGCCAGTTGGACCGTTGAGTCGAACAAAACCAGTCCTACAGCAACGCCCACAGAAATTTTTTGGGAAAGCTCACAGTTAGCGTTGGGTATCGATCCCAATTGGGGCGGCGAAGGAGTTAAAGATAACGGCAATGGTGGCTGGGATAACATTACCGTTTTCGGTACGTTTGCTGAACCCGTGAACATCGAGTTCGGTACAGTTTATCTCTCTCTTTACTATCCCAGAGAGCACCTCGGCAACCCATGGGGCACAGATCCTTATTGGGGGTCGTCGTCGCACCATCTCGGGACCCAGTTTCTTGTAATCGATTCTAATGGAAACAGGGCTTTACTTGATCGCGGCCTGGGAACAAGAAGCTCCTGGATCAACTCATTCGACCTACGTAACAGTGCTTGGCAGCGTACAGACGGCGAAGCGCGTGGTGCGGAAGAAGTCATTGACACTGAGGAAGGGTACTGGTTTGACCTTGCTATCGTCGTCGGTGACGAAAATGGATTGGAAGCAGACACTCACTACTTCCCGGATGAGGACAATGTGGGTGATGTGGACTTTACAAGCATCGTCAGTGCGGGTGTCGTAATGAATTACGCGCTGGAGTTCCCCGACAGAAATACAACTGATGATGTCGGCGATCCAACTGCGGAAACACCTTTTAACTATTGGAACGACAATCCAATAGCCGGATATCTTGTTCCTGGTGAGGACCCCAGTGATCCAGCCAATGGTTTTGGGCCTGGTGCATCAGAAAGATACATATTCCTCGACAATATTGCCCTGGTCCCAGGTGTGCAGCCACCTCCTCCTCCGGTAGAGCCTCCTCCCGCTTTGGAAGAGTCACCTGAGTTTGGCTTGGCAATCTATCGCGATTCCCTTGAGTCCGGTTTTAATGACGCGTGGGGCGGATCCGGTGCCTCAGCTGATTTGGCTTCTGCGTACGGCGCCAAGAGCGGTACAGCAGCGATGGAAGTCGTGTTTGATGGTGCTGGTGCACAGTACCAGTTTGGTGCGCCCGATGAGACCCTTGATCTCACCGCCTATACAACGCTTGATGTATCGGTCTGGGTAGACTTTGAAAACGAACAAGACTCAATGAAGTTGTGGTTCTCTTTGTGTGATTGTGACGACGGTATTGAAGTCACTGTTTCTAAAGAAAGCTGGAACAATATTTCAATTCCCGTGGCGGATTTCGGTAAGGATATGCTCTTTGGTGCGTTAGGCATTAAGAACAATTCTGCTGCAGGCGGCACGATTTATATCGATGAATTTGGCTTTGATCGCGTACCAGATTTAGCGCAACCAAGCTTCTCATTGCCCGTCTACTTTGAAAATGCGCCAGAAGCTGGATTCAGCGTTTGGGACGGCTGGGGCGGTAGCTATGACTTCGCTAGTGCAGCAAGGTTCCATACTGGAGCGACTGCAATTGAGCTGGCTTACGAAGGCGGTTACGGATCAGCGCAGATTGGTTCCGGAAGCGTGGATATCGGTTCACAGTTATACGTGCACTTGTCAGCCTATTTGGCAGCAGGTTCCGGTTCTGATACCACAACTCTCATGGTTCAGCTTTGTGGCAATGGCGTAGGCTGTGGTGATAACGATGGGGTACCTGTAACCGTGGTTGAAGGTGAGTGGACCCGTTATAGCTTGCCCATTAGCGATTTTACTGGCCTTCAGGAGTCTCTGGAGACAAATGGTAATTTTGTATTAAGTGAAATTCGCCTTAAAAACTACACCGATTCCGGCAAAACTGTTTATGTTGACAATATCGGCTTCGATGCCTTTTTACCGGCTGAGTTTGCAGTTGCTGCCTACCGTGAAAATGGAGTCGAAGGTGAGTTCTCTCAGTGGGACGGTTGGGGTGGTACTTACGATTATGCCAACACGGAGAAAGCCAGAACCGGTTTGACCAGTTTGAAGGCTTCATACTCTGGTGGCTATGGATCTTCCCAGTTTGGTGTAGGTTCAGTCGATCTGTCCGGTCTAAGCACTCTGCATGTTTCGGCCTACCTCGCAGACGATAGCGCTGATGCAACAACCACGGTATTGGTTCAGTTGTGTGGTGGAGGCACTGGGTGTGGTGATAATGATGGCGTACAAATCACCGTCAACAGAGGCGTTTGGACCGATTTCGAAATTGATATCAGTGATTTCACCGAGATGACTGGAACCGTTCTCGACAACGAAATTCGCCTGAAAAACTACACCGATTCGGATAAAACAATTTATTACGATGATGTAGGTTTTGATAAGGCGCCAGGAGCTCAAGCTGCGGCATTTGATATTCCGGTCTACCTGGAGTCAATTGCTACTGGATTCTCTCAGTGGGATGGATGGGGAGGCACTTACAACATGTCTTACACCGACAGCTCACACCATGGCTACACGTCTGGAGAATTTGTATACAGTGGCGGTTACGGCGCAATGCAATTCGGTATCTCCGGCGTAGACTTCACTGGAATGAGTACTTTCCATATCAGTGCTGTAATGATTGGTTCCGATGACAATGCTGATGATGAGTCAACAACAGTGTTGGTTCAGCTCTGTGGTGGCGGTACTGGATGTGGTGATAATGACGGTGTCCAGATAACGGTAGCCGAAGGCGCCTGGCAAAGTTTTGTTCTTAATGTCGCTGATTTCCCGGCTTTCGATGCTGCGGCGATGACAGAAATCAGAATCAAAAACTACACCGACTCTGACAAAACTATTCTGGTCGACACAATTGGCCTGAATGAATAAAAGTCGAAGGGCTCGTTAATGCGAAATGCAGTGGCTCAAGGAAGAGCTGCGCTATTCGCGGAAACCAAAATAAAAAAATAGGGTGAGTACAAAGGACAAAATCACCTCTAACCAAGTTAAGAAGAGAGTAATTTATGACTAAGTTACAGAATAAAAGGAACTCAAGAACCAGCGCGACATTGGCGTCGTCCCTGCTTGTTCTGACGAGTTCGCTCGCTGCGCAAAAAGTGTTTGCGCAGGATGACGACGACGATATCGTCGCCAAGCCTGAGGCCGGAGTCGTTCAGGAACAAGTAATCGTGCAAGGTGTTCGACAAAGTCTTGAAAATGCGCAAGACATTAAAAGACAGGCCGATACTTTTGTAGATGCGATTTCTGCACAGGATATTGGCTCATTACCAGACCGAAGCGTTCTTGAAGCCATGCAGCGCTTACCGGGTGTATCTATCGAGCGTTTTGCTGCAAAGAATGACCCAGACCACTTTTCTGCGGAAGGTAGTGGAGCGGTAGTTCGAGGAATGACCTTTACACGTACCGAATTTAATGGTCGTGATTCATTTACTGCAAACTCTGGTCGTGGTTTGAGCTTCCAGGACGTTCCTCCTGAGCTCATGTCATCGGTTCGTCTGTATAAAAACCAATCTGCGGACATGATCGAAGGGGGTATTGGTGGAACGGTAAGTCTTCATACGCGACTTCCTTTTGATCAGGACGGATTGTTAGTTGGTATTTCCGGCGACGCAACCTACTATGACCTCAATGAAAAATGGTCTCCCAGCTACTCAGGCTTGGTGAGTAACCGTTGGGAAGTGGATGGCATCGGTGAAATTGGCCTATTGGTAGGTTTTGCAGACAGTCATTCGGACAGCCGCTCTGACGGTATTCAGTCTGAAATCATGCAAGAGCGTGTTTTCAATGGTCAGGATTCATTGGTTCCGCTCGGTTCGAACGTGACGATGAAGGAAGACAACCGAATTCGTAAGGGGACGTCAATTGCGTTTCAGTGGGCTGATGAAGACGAAACCATGCTCGCAACACTCAACTATTTGAAGTCTGATTCAACCCTTGCCTGGAATGAAAACAAGATTTCTTTCCAGGGTGGTAACACCGATGATGACCTTGAAAGCTTCATTACCACATCCATGGCGGGAACAACCTTCGCATTTGATGACCAAGGTGTTTTCTCATACGGGGTTCTGGCGAATGGCGACGGTTGGCGAGCGGGCGGCAATGATGCCTGGCGTGTGCCAAATGGCCGTTCTGCATTAACAAATGTAGATGGTGACGAAATACTCAGTGGTTATGATCAACTGCCTGTAAGCCGTTGTACAGATGCCGATGTTTCCAATGATCCGGCAGACTGTAATACGCGCTCAGATACTTTCGGTCATCGCTTCCAGACAACGTCACGTGTTAAGCGTCAAAGAACAATTGTTGAAGATTCTTCAATAAACTTCAAGTTTACGCCGAACGAAGAGTGGGAAGCAGAGTTTGATTACCAATATGTTGAAGCCTCAACGAATGACGATGACATGGAAATTTTCCTCGGAATGTTTGCAATGCAGGCATTTGATATCAGAGGGGATGTTCCTTCATTGCGCCTGGTAAACCCATGGACAAATGTTCCGGAAGAAACGCTTAACAACCCAGCTCTGGATGATGGAAGCATTAAGAACGATAGAGATTATTTTATCGATCCAAGTGCCTATTTCTGGAAAGCAGCGATGGATCACTATGAGCGTGCATATGGTGAAGAAGAAGCGTTGCGTATGGATATTACTCGTCACTTTGACGATAGCTTCATCACGTCGATCAAAGCAGGTGTGCGTTCGGCAACGCGCGAGCAAAGCGTCGCTTACTCGCGTTATAACTGGGGAGCCTTAAACGAAATCTGGACAACAGATGAAGATGGGGACGGCTATAACGCAGGTTGGTTAGACCTTCCTGAGACGGCCGAATTAGCAAATGATTATGAAATGGTTGATTGGAGCAGCTTCAACCGCGGTGAATCATTCTTTGTTCCCGGATCCATGCCAAATCACGTCCTTCACCCGAGTCGAGAGCTCGCTGAGGACTACGCGAATTGGGGTGAGCGTTTAATGACGGTAAGGTTGTTTAATGACGACCAGTGGGAGCCGGCAGATGAGCGTGACCTTGATGGTGATGGGCTCTATGACACTATTGGTCATTTCTTGCCATCTGAATTCAGTGACATCAAAGAAACTAACAACGCTGCGTATATCAGATTGGACTTTGAATCTGAAATTGCCGGCCATCGCCTCTCCGGTAACGTGGGTGTTCGTTACTTTGAAATCGAACTGGAATCGGGCGGCTTCCTTGAGTTCCCGGATGTGTTGCCCGATATTACGGATATAACCAATTCCGAGTACTACCAGGATCCCGGTAACTTCCTTACTGACGAGGAATTAGGCTTCGGAAACGCGGCATTTGAATATAGCGTAGCGGAACATAGCTATGACAATATTCTCCCAAGTTTAAACCTTAAGCTTGAGATCACTGACGATCTGCTTGCACGTGCTGCAGTATCCAAGGCTGTCGCGCTGCCGGATATCGGTATTTTGCGTAACTACATGCAGATCAGCGTGTCTCAAGGCGGTGTTCAACAAGAACGTGCTGAAGAAGATGTTGATGTAAACAATACTATCTATGAAGCACCTATTGAGCGTGCCTGGGTGCCTGGTTGGCAAGCAAGTGCGGGTAACCCCTTCCTTGAGCCGATGGAATCTATTCAGTACGACTTGTCTCTTGAATGGTATTTCTCACGCGTAGGTTCGTTAACGGGTTCTGTTTTCTATAAGGACCTGAGCAACTTCTTCGTTGACGGTGCTTTCCCGCGTGCAGTTACCAACCCGGAATCCGGAGTTGTTCAGGGCGTAAATGTTAACGGTACACTGAACTCGGGCGATGGTGAATTATCTGGTTTCGAATTGGCTTATCAGCAGTTCTATGACTTCTTGCCAGAGCCATGGGATGGTTTAGGTTTGCAAATGAACTATACCTATATCGATGCCAAGAGTGTTCCGAACCCAGGTTTGGCTGAAGCTGCAGAGCTGATTCCAGACTTTGAAGACCGTGCTAGCCGTGAAGACGATGTAATCTACAGTGGTTTGCCATTGGAATCTCAATCCAGACACACAGCAAACTTCGTTTTGATGTGGGAGAAAAACGATTGGTCATTCCGTACTGCATACAACTGGCGCTCGCGCTACCTTGTGACGGCGAGAGACGTTATTACGCCTAACCGTCCAATCTGGAGTGCGGATGCTGGCTACCTGGATGCGTCACTGTTCTATAACTTGACTGACGGTGTCAGAATCGGCCTTCAAGGAACAAACCTTCTGGATACTGTTACCAAAACAGAAATGCAAATTACGGATGGTGGTTACACTCAGGGTCGCTCCTGGTTCACCAACGACCGTCGATACGCATTGGTACTTCGCGCGACTTTCTAAACAAATAGAAAGACACGAAGTAAACCCTTTAAAACGCCGCACTATGTGCGGCGTTTTTTTTTTGCTTTCATCAAGCAAGTTATTCCAAAAAAATATAACAAGCCCAAAAAAATAGTCTACCGTGCGTTGAAATCAACATTTCTTACAGGCTATTATCGACCCTCAATATCGACCTAAGTAGTTAAACAGGTGTTTTAAAAAACCATCGGGTCGTAGAAGTATTAAAACTTGAATCATGGTGTTACATGGACGTTGATAGCTCAAAGCCTTCCTCGAAAAAATATTTCCTTCTTTTTTGTATACTAGTTTTTTTGGGTGTGTTGCTTGGTGTTGGCATCATTATATTTGCCAGTAACAGCAAGCTTGCTGCCCCCTCGATGCCTTCCGATAGCCTTTCCACATCGCCAATAAATCAAGAGATAGACCCTTCAATCAGGCCAATTAAGAATGACCTTGTCATTCCAGTGACTCGGGAACTCTCTGCTTTTGATTCAGAATTGGCCAACAATTGGACCGCTCACACTGAAAATAACGCCGAAGCAATTTTCGAACTTGTGGAAGGTGGGGTATCAGAAGAGGGCCTTGCCATCAGGGTTCAGGTAAATCAGGTTTCTGATCAAAACAATCTCTGGGATATTCAATTGGTTAAGGAAGATATCCAGATCACACCCCAGAAAATTCAAACCTACTCCGCTTGGGTAAAAGGCACAAAAGGTGCTGAGGTCAGTTTTGCGATTGAATCTCCCGAGTATTTAAATTTTAACAATCGTGCCGTGATACTAACGGGCGAGTGGCAGCAAGTCGCATTCGAATTTGTTGCCGACACCGAACTGGTGAGAGCGCCAGTCCACTTTGCATCGCAGCACAACAAGGATGCAAGCATCATCATCGACGAAATTGAAATCAGGTAAGTAAAATGGCTAAATCTCGAACGAATTTTAAAGGGAAATTTATTGCTGCGACGCTGAGTGTGTTTGCTTTATTACCATTGGCAAATGCACAAGTCACTGAATCGAAAGGCTTAAAAAATATCTATAGTGAAGAATTTCTGGTCGGTACCATGGTGCAGCCAGAAATCTTTATGCGAGAAAATGCCCGCTTTAACGCGCTGCTTTCCACTGAGTTTAATTCTCTGGTGTCAGGCAATGAATTTAAATGGTTGTTTATTCATCCGACGCGCACACACTATGATTTTACTTACCCTGATGCGTTTGTAGCCTACGGTGAAAGCCGGGGTATGCACCTGCAAGGGCACGTGCTTGTTTGGCACTCACAATTTCCCCCAAGCTTGTTTTTAACAGAAGACGGCGAGCAAATTTCCGCTGAAGACCTCGATACGAAGCTCGAAGAACATATTTCCACAATTGTAGGCCGTTACAAGGGGCGGATTGATGCCTGGGATGTGGTCAACGAAGCCTTTAACGAAGCGGGTTGGGAAAATAATAAGTGGTACCAAATCCTCGGCGAAAGCTATGTCGAAAAAGCCTACAGCTATGCCCACGCGGCGGACCCAAACGCTGAACTGGTCTACAACGATTATGGTCTTGCAAATGAAGCAAAACGCGATGTGGTTCTTGAAAATTTGGGTAAGCTTAAAAACCAGGGGGTACCGATTCACGCTGTAGGCCTGCAAGGTCATTTTGGTTTAACAGAGCCGGCTCTGGATGAAATCGAGGATGCCATTGTTGATATTGCACAACAAGGTTTTCGCGTTCATGTCTCGGAGTTAGAAGTGGATGTTCTCCCTTCTATATCATTCGATACCGCGCCTGATTACGCGCCAGAGCTGGACCCTTATCGTGAAGGTCTGCCCGATGATGTGCAGGCCGCCCTGGCGCAACGCTACCAGGATATCTTCGAAGTATTTATCAAACACAGTGACAAAATTGATCGAGTCACATTCTGGGGAACGCATGATGGGGAATCCTGGAAAAATGATTTTCCTATTGAAGGGCGAATCAATTATCCCTTGTTGTTTGATAGATATCTGAACAAGAAACCGGCGTACAAAGTAATTTCAGCATTAAAAGCAGGAGAGGGGAAATAAACCATGGATGCTTCCTTAAAGACGAAAAACTTGCGAACTCTCTTGTTAAAAAGTACAGCTCTCCTGGTGCTTAGCCTGTTTTCTGCTTTTGCATTTGCGGCAGCATCGATTACTGATGTGGCCGATACGGGAATGGTCAGTGGCTCACAAAAAGTAGTCCGTGTTAGTTATACCGGTAATTCGCACCATTTTTTATATTTGCAAAAACAGAACTCCGGTTCAAGCTCGTGGGGAACACTTAATTCGATTAGCAGTGCACCGTCATCGGGTTATTTTGAGTGGCCGCTTACTCAAGGTACCTATAAATTCAGGCTTAAATATTGTCAAAAAGGCTCGACGGGTGGTGCGGTGAGTTGCGGCTACAGCAGTTCACGCAGCTTTACCCTCGCAGCGGATACGCCACCAGCGTTATCACCAATCAGTAATCTCACAATTAATGAAGACAGCTCGGCCACGATTAATTTTACGATTACAGACGGCGACTCCCCGCTTAGTGGTATGACATTTCATTTAACACAGTCGGGTGATTTAAATGGCTTGTCGGGTTTGCCTGCATGGTCTGTAAGTGGCACCGGATCATCAAGAACCCTGACAATTACACCTGCAGCGAATGAATACGGCACGCCCAATTTGCGTTTGATGGTTTTCGATGATACCGGCAGATCAGATTCCGAGGATTTTGTTTTAACCGTAAACCCCGTTAACGATGCGCCAACCATCTCCAATATTACAAACAAAACTATCAATGAAGATAGCAATACTGGCTACATCGAATTCGATGTTAACGATATTGAAACCTCGAATGCTTCGCTCACAATATCCAAATCGAGCTCAAATCAAACTCTGGTTCCCACAGGAAATATTTCAGTTATCAGTGGAAGCACAAGCAGTAAACGCAAGGTTAGGGTCACACCGGCGGCGAATAAATATGGCTCGGCGACAATCACGTTAACGGTCTCAGATGGCACCGGCGGTACCCGTTCAGATTCTTTTGTAGTTACGGTCAACAGTGTCAACGATCTGCCAACAGTTACTAACCCGGGAACACTATCAATTAACGAAGATGCATCGGGTACGAAAACTGTCACGGTTAATGATATTGAAACATCCAATACATCATTAACGGTTACTGCAGCGTCCAACAATCAAACCCTCGTACCGAATAGTGCGATTACGGTGAGTAAACCGAGCAGTAATACGCGCAATATCACAATAAACCCTGCGGCCAACCAAAATGGAACTGCAGCGATTACGGTAAAAGTTCAGGATTCCAGTGGCGGGTCGAGAACTACGACATTTAACACGGTTGTAGCGGCCGTCAATGACACGCCGACGGTTGGCTCAATAGGCACCAAAACAATCAGTGAAGATAGCAATACCGGCTATTTCAACTTTTCGGTGAATGATATTGAAGACAGTAATGGTTCTTTGACCGTCAGTGCCTCCTCAAGCAATACAAGCCTAATCGATAGTGCTGGAATATCAATTCGCGCCGTCAGTGGCAATAGTAACCTGAGAGAAATTCGCCTAACACCCAAAGCCAACAAAAATGGCTCAGCGACCATTCAGGTAAAAGCAAAAGATAGCGGAGCAAAAGAAGGAACAAGAAGTTTTGTACTGAATGTGAATTCAGTGAATGATGTTCCCACCATCACGAACCCGGGCACTAAAAACTTCAGTGAAGATACAACTTCCGGAAGCTTCCAGGTAACGGTTAATGATGTAGAAACCTCGAATGGCTCGCTCAGGGTGACGGGAACCTCCAGTAACCAGAATCTTATCGCTAACAATGGGATCTCTATCACCAAACCCAGCGACGCGAATAAAAGAAATATTGTTCTTACACCCAAGCCAAACGCATCCGGTTCTTCGGTAATTACCCTGAAAGTTTCCGACGGCTCTGCCACTCGCGAAGTCACATTCAATGCAAACGTGGCTGCGGTGAATGATCCACCGGTAATTTCTACAATACAAAACCAGGAAACCATTCTGAATGCTGGCATCAGTGATATAGGCTTTACCATCACCGATGTTGATGATGTGGTGACTGCGAGCGATATTCAGCTTAGCTCAAACAAGGAATCATTGATTTCCACAGATGATATAAGCGTAAGCTTCTCGGGTACGAGTGGATCATTGTCACTGCAACCCAAGCGAGACCAAAGTGGAACCGCAATAATTCAACTAACAGTGGACGGCGTATCGAGATCGTTTAGTGTTCTTGTAGAAAGTTTTGATCAAGCCTTCAGTGGCATAGATTTTGGAGAAACCACAACGGATCCGAGTTGGACGCCACCATCTGATGACGTGTTTTACGGTGCGCTGGCTGGGAGCCACTCCGTGGGTAACGATGGCTCGTTTAACTATTCAATTCCGATTCAGGTGCCGCCGGGTATTAATGGCGTGCAGCCGAACTTGAGCTTGAGTTACAACTCAAACCGCAGAAATGGCATTGTTGGTTATGGGTGGGCACTTGGTGGGTTATCCGTTATTAGTCGTTGTCCAGCAAGTACCATTCGAGACGGTTACATCAGTACAACAGACCCTGGCGCCAACTATAAATATTGTTTGGACGGCCAGCGTTTGGTTGAAGTGGCTTACAACGAATATCGAACGGAAAAAGAATCCTTCCTTAGAATTACAAAGCAGGACGGGAGCGATTCGTGGACTGTTACAGATAATGCAGGGAATGTCTCGCGTTACGGCTATGGTGCAAGTTCCAAAATCGAGGATGCCGCGGGTGAGACTTATTCCTGGTATCTCGATAAAAAAGCGGACGATTCAGGAAATTATTACAGCGTTTCCTACACGAAAAGTGGAACGTCCTACACTGTTCACAGAGTTAACGAAATAAGCTACACCTTGAATGATGACGAGGGTTTGAATAGTCAGCACACGATTGAGTTTAGTTACTCGAGCCGACCCGATA
The DNA here is from genome assembly GCA_000964245.1 of Cellvibrionaceae bacterium 1162T.S.0a.05. Lineage (GTDB taxonomy): Bacteria > Pseudomonadota > Gammaproteobacteria > Pseudomonadales > Cellvibrionaceae > 1162T-S-0a-05. The sequence goes on from LANB01000001.1 coordinate 3,032,089, forward strand.
CGATTACAAGATACGTAGGCGGCGAAGAAATTCTTACTAGCACTGTATTGAATAAGATCACAGTGAAAACCAATGACGAACGTAACTGGGTTTATGACCTAGATTACGAAATATTTGGAGAAAATTACTACAGTAAAACCAATTCAGACCCCGCAAAGACGAGTAGGCTTAGTAAAATTAAGCTTTGCTACAAAAATGATTTGCAATGTGTCGAGCCCTTGGGTTTTGAATGGAGCTCCCAGGCTTCGTCCATGTATGAATATGTCAACTCGGATGATTTGCCATTCTATCCAGATCTGGGAAATACAAGGGTCCAGTTGATCTTTGATATAGATGGCAACGGTAGCCTTGAGCCTTATTATGCTCCGATGGGTGAAGAATTCCAGGTTGAAACGACAACGGTGATGGACGACGAATCACCTTGGGATATTGATCCCACAGTTGCATGCGCAGAAAACTTTAATAATGCGGATAATTCTGTTCAGTGCCAAAAAAGTACCTATATTTACAAACCAAAATATAAGGAGGTGGACGTTAATGCTGATGGCTACCTGGATGTGGTGAAAGAGTATAAGGTCGTCTCCGGTATTGAGGTTTTTCTAAATGTTAAAGATGAGAATGGCCAAAGAGTTATTTCAGATACGCCTGCGGCCGAATATGCTATCCCCGCAAACTTACTTTCATGGAATGGATTAAAAACATTTAAATTACATCGTGGCGTTGGTCCTCAAGGAACTCTCCCTATCTGGCGAGGAAGCGTAAATGGATATCATACAAAAGAAACGCGATTTGCTGATTTGAACCGGGATGGAAAGATTGACATTGTTATTCTTCCTTCCGCCTGTTACGAAGGCAATTATGAGTGTATCGGTTGGGAGAGCGAGCCGTTGCTTGTACTGTTTAATACAGGTGATGGATGGTATCGCGAAAATGGCAGCCTCTCGCCGCATAATATGGGCACCGTAAAGGATGAGTTAAGTTACCAATTTATCGATTTGAATGGCGACGGTGTCGTTGAAATGCTATCGAGTGTCGAACCATTCCCTGGGGTAAACCAATCCGGTGGTGGCATATATGTAAGTACCAATAACGGCGAAATTAACAATGGTGTCTTTGAGTATGTCGATAGTCTGCGCGGTGGCGCGGGACTGCTAGGAGATTTCAATGGCGATGGAATCATTGACTCTGCTCACATGCGCTTGAACTCTTCGGAAATCAAGGTGTATGTCGGTGAAGGTGGCTTTGAATATGCAGATGAATATTTAGCACATAGCAACAATGATTCAGAAGTCTTCCCGGGTTGTACAACTGAACTTGCGGAGAATTGGGTATGTTTACGATCCGTCCAGGATTACAATCTTGATGGTCTTGACGATATTGTTGTTCTGGAAGCTCAAAAACTAACTGGTTCGTCCTCGTGGTGTGATCGTGGTACGGAAGGTTGTGGGCTGGACGGCAAAAAAGTTGATTATTATCCAGCAGACAATGCACAAGTTTATATCTCTCAGGGTGGCCGTGCTGGCGGAATTAAATTCGCAGCGCCGATCACTTACAGGAGCCACGACAGCGTCTACCCCAGCAATGAAAACCGATTTCCCGGAAAACCGATTCCGTACTTTGTTGATCGCAATGGTGATGGAATAGCCGAGGACTCTACAACCAAATCTCGCCGTAGTGGTTTTGTTGGTCATAAAATCGAAGGTGTTCACAGTTACAGTAACGAATTAGAGGTTAACTACTCACGGCTACGTAAACCGAATGTCACCATGTCGCTAAATTTTGTGGGTGAGAGTCGATCAAACCTCGTTTACCAGGATCAACAGCGAGGGCAGGGCCTTGGTGTCGTTAGTGTATTGGTTAAAGACTTGAATGGGAGCAATTTGGCACGGGATAGTTATAGCTTCTCGGATGCGGTTTATCATCGAGATGGTTGGGGGAGTTTAGGCTTTGCCAAAATAACCAAGACATCACGTAACTATGATATTTCTTCCAGCTTCGTTACCGACACGTGGTATTACCAGACGGCAGAAACTGACTACAAATTAGCGGGCTTACCAAAACGTAAGAGAGTAAAGATTGGTTCGCAAATACTTTCTGATACACGCTACCAATATAAAGTACGTCGCTACTATGACGATTTCGATGGCTATAACAGCCCCGACTATTCTGCATATAGCCCACACTACTTTACGTATCTTTCGAAAAGTACGAGTGAAACCTGGGACTTAAATGGAACACCTATCAGTTCATCTGTCACAAGGGTAGGAGAACCTGGCAGTTTCAATTGTACCCAGCTTACCGATGAGGATATTGATGATGATATCAATTCCAGCTTATTGGTGTCCGATAGCGACTTTAGTGAAGTAAGCGAGCATGGTGTCACCTTGTTTACAAGTAAAACAACTTGTGATGCAGCCCAGGACGCTGGTGTACCTACCGATAGTCGTGTCCAAATACAAGCCACACGAAATTCCAATGTCACTACTGCGGGTAGCAGGCGTGCACTCGTTCAGAAGGTGCAAACTTACTCCTGGATGGGAAGTGATGCGAGTTCAGCGAGCTTGGTAAACTTTTCAAAACGTACTGTGGGCCTGGAGTACAACTCACAGGGTCAACTGGCTAAACAGAAAACAGAACCTGATGTGAGTGGCCTCAGTGCTCTGCACTTCGAGACGAGTTATACCTACAACGGTTGGGGCTCGGTCAGCAGTACTACGGAAAAATGGGACAATATTTCACAAGATGGTTTACCAGATGCAGGGCAGCGTATTACTACTGTGACCGAAAGCTGGGATGGGGCGATAAAAACTGTTGTAAGTAAAGCGCCTCTAATGCCGAGCGAGACAACGGTTTATCATCCAGTGTTCGGCGTGCCAGTTAGTCATACGGATGTAACCAGTCTCACAACTGAGTTTGAGTATGATGATTTGGGGCGAGAAAAACGAATAGACTACGCCGATGGCACCAGCACACGTACAGGTTTTTATCGCTGCGGTGATTGCGAAGAAAGCTGGATGAGTAACCCTAAGAGCAAATGGTACAAAGTCTCGAAAACAACAGGTAGTCCAGTATTTAAGGAAGGCTTCGATGAATTCGGTAGAAATGTCTACCAGGAATCTCGTCTCTACTGGGGGCAGCCGAACTTTAAAACCATGAGCTACAACAGGCGTGGCTTACTTGTGCGGGAATATAATTGGTTTAATAGTAACCCGGATTCGGATCAAGAATACTCGGCCTTTACTTACGATAATTTGGGTAGGGTTTACGGGTCGACTGTAGCGGGTATTACCAAATATCGTGAATACAACGGGCTAAGAACAAAAATTCAATCCTATTCATATGAAGAAAGTTCAAATACCAAAGACCATATTCGCTATTCAAATAGTGCAGGTTTAGTCACGCGAACACTTGACGAATACAACACGCCCGTTGACTACAGCTATTGGCATTTCGGTGAACTGAAATCAACAGTGGTCAACAATGATGAAAATACCCGCATCAATATTTACTACGATGCACTGGGCCGTAAAACCAATCTTGTGGACCCCAACGCCGGTAGTTCGTCCTATGTCTACAACGGCTTGGGCTTAATCAGCCAGCAAACCGATGCCAATGGCGTTGTCACACGCTTCGGTTATGACCAGCTCGGTCGTCAAACCGCGAGAACAGACAATGCAACAGGAACCGCGCGCACACACTCCTGGAGTTATTTTGGTAGTGGTAATGGTGTAGGGCAACTAGCAAGTTTGAGTGGCTACAATACAGATGGCAGTGCTTACAGTGAAAACTATAGCTATACAAATTATGGCTTGCTCGAAAAGGCAACACGGTCATTTAACAACCAAAGCTTTAGCTTGCTGCAACATTACGATAGCTTTAACCGACCATTAGCAACGACTTACCCCTCCGGCTTTACTACAGTTAATAATTACAATAACCAAGGGTATCTTACGCAAATCAAGAGTCATTTTGATAACAAGGCGTTGTGGACTCTGACAGGAACAGACGCGAAAGGCCGCACCACGGGCTATACACTAGGCAATGGTGCGCGCACGTACATGTCTTACGACCCTGAGTTTGGTTTGATCAATACCATTCGTGCCGAGATGCCCAATGTCGGCACCATCATGAGTCACGATTACGACTTCGACCGTTACGGCAATCTTATCCGCCGTGAAGACCTGCGCTTCGGTGCTGTGGAAAATTTCGAATACGACGGTTTAAACCGCTTAACCGAAATCGACAGTACAGGAAGTAATGAAAGTTTCACTTACGATGTGTTGGGGAACATCACCTCCAAAACCGGCGTAACCGGAACTTACAATTACGGAACGGTGAATACAGCGGGTTCAAGTTCGGATGCGGGCCCGCATGCGGTGACAGCAGCGAATGGCTTGAGCTATTTCTATGATGCCGCAGGGAATATTACCTCCGTAAAAGACGCGAGTAATACAGTGATACGCACTGTCGATTACAGCGCTTACGGAAAGCCGACCCGTATCACCAATAATGGTAAATCAACGGATATTGTTTACGACGCTGAACACAATCGCATTAAGCGAACCGATAGCGATGGTCGTGTAACCGTTTATGGTTTGCTCGGCTTATATGAGCAAGTGACTTACGGTGGCACCACGGAAGTGATTCACTATATCGGAGACTTTGCAACCTATGTACAAAAGTTCGGTGTAGAAAATGACAGTTACTTTGAGTACATGCATCGAGATCACCTCGGTTCTGTGGTGGCGAAATCCCGTGACAATCTCACTTCAATTTCCGATGACGATGCCTTTTCATTCGGTGTTTGGGGCGAACGTCGCGCATTAACCTGGGATGGCTTTGCCGAAGGCGAAGGTTATTTGCCCGAGGGTTCTGCGCGCGGCTTTACCGACCATGAGCATTTGGATGGGCTTGGGCTTATTCATATGAATGGGCGGGTTTATGATCCGACTATTGGGCGGTTTTTGAGTGCGGATCCTTTGATTCAGGCGCCGCATTATTCGCAGAGTTATAACCGTTATACGTATGTGTTTAATAATCCGTTGGGGTTTGTGGATCCTAGTGGGTATTACTCTGAAGACTATAGTACGTATGGAGGGGGGGCAGGATCGTCAAGTTATGATGTTGTTGATGACGGAGATCTAACGACCTACGGATACGAAAATACAAGTTCGACCATGTATGGAGAGTCTGCGTATCAATGGGGGCAAAATTTTTCACTAGGTTTAGCTCGGGGGATGATAGAAGAAAGCTATAATGAAATGTACGATGTCATGAAAATGAAAATTCCTGTAATAAACATAATGGCTTTGTATGGTGCATTACCGGAAGATATTACAATTTTCGACGAAGAGGATACTATTGAGGGGCAGTTTGGGCGAGACATGGCTCCTGTGGGTTTGGCAATTTTGCCTTCACCTGCGGGCAAAACTAAGGCTGCTAAATCGGCTTTGGAAATTGTGAAAAAAGAAGGGGTGAGTGCTTTAGGAAAATTGTCAAAGTCTTTAAAGAAGCTTTTAGGTATGGGAGTTTTATCTAAAGGTGATAGGATCAAAATGATTGTTGATGATATAAGTAAAATTAGTGCAAATAACGCTGATGACGCTTTGAGGCAGGTGAATCAAATAGTTGATAGGGTTGAAGATGCGCACAGCGGTGTCAAAAAGGTGGATAACCCAGGGAAAGCTTATGATGGCAGAATGTATGGTCCGAGGGATGATAGTGTAACTAGGCATGCAGATGGAAGCATTACAGCAAAGATTAATAAGGGCAGTATTTATATATCTCCGGAAGGTGCTGTGACATTATCGAGGTAGTGTGAGCGTAAGTTATGTTGATAGATGAATTTGAATTTAATCTCAAAAATATTTTTGCTTCTAAAAGCCTTGATTATAAATATTACAAAGGTGATGAAGGTGGTCAATGGTATTCAGTCGATTTGAAAGCTGGACTGCTTGAAGTGTATATCGCGTCTGATGGTGAGATTGGAATTAATGTGCCCTCAGTTGAAGATGAATTGAGCTTTGGAGGTTGTGATGAAGTGTATAGTGATTTGAATATTGCCTTGGAAAGGGTTAGGCACATCCTCAGTGGAGGTCATAAATAAGACATCCATAAAATAGAATCAAGGGGTCACCCATTAGCCAGTAGCTGTCAACAGTTAATAGTGGCCCGCTTACAGTAAAGTAAGGAGAGCAAATTACAGTTTAAATATACGCACCCAAAACGTATCTTTTGTATTGGTTAGCGAAAAAAAGTTCGCACCAGTCACCCATCGGGATTTAAAGCACAATAAACCTGGCTTTTTGTCTTGAAAGACCCAGAAGATCATTGGTTCCCGGTCGCATCCAGTTGAATTATGTACAGAGATTATGGTTTAGCATTTGCTGGCCAACCTCTTTTTGGTTTGCGACAAGGGCGTACTTTTAAAACCGAAATTTCAAGAGAATGATGGGGCTGCTATTCAGAGTCCTAAATAAAAACGCCATACACAATCAAGGGGTCAGAGTAACTTGATTCATGCAAATGGAATCGGTTTGGCTGGCCCATATGGCCTAGTTTTTTTTCTAACTTATTCAATTGTGGATAACACTCCGATAGGTCCGTTTCTTTCCCGAAATATAGCGGGACATATTTACAATATGAATTGTTATGACGACGGCCGGAGAAAGAATGTTGTAGATAAATTTGGAGAAGGTTTAGATCCGTATAAATAATGAGCTAATGTGGGTTTCATTATGATAAGTTTATACAAAAAATATTTGGCAGGCGTTTATTTTCTAGTCTTATACCTTGAGGCGGATAGCAAACTGAAATTCAATTGGTATTTAGCATATTCTACATTGCTAATTGTGCTAGTTTCACAGTTTGCTTTCTTTTATGGTCTTGCAGTGATTTTCGGGGTGTTGGATCTGGTTGTTAATATAAGTTTCGTGTCAATATATTTTTTAACAATGGTGGTAATTAACTGGTGCTTATTCTTTAAGGATTGTAGTTATCAAAGAATTGTGAAAAATGAAGTTGAAAATAGAAATAAACAATTGTCCTTGTCACTGATCTTGACTGTGTTAATGTCATCCGTATTTATTGCATCTATAGTTATAGATATAGTTGCAATGGGGCAATAAGTTATTTGACCAAAATAAATGATCAATGGGTTCACCCATTAGTCAGTAGCTGTCAACAGTTAATAGTGGCCTGCTTACAGTAAAGTAAGGAGAGTGAATTACAGTTTGAAATATACGCACCCAAAACGTATCTTTTGCATTGGTTAGCGAAATAAAGTTCGCACCAGTCACCCATTGGGATTGGAAGCACAATAAATATTGGCTTTTTGTCTTAACTACAGTGACTCGCAATGGGAAAGCGGTTACAAATAAAAGCGCCATACAGAGCCAGTGAAAACAAATTCGCAGAGTATTTTTAATACGTTAATAAATTATTGGTGGTGGTAAGTGCCAATGTTGTGGTGATGCTAGTGAATGGGCAAGTCCCGGTAGAATAGCCACATATAATCAATATTCATATCTCGAAATATTTTTAAAAAGTAACATTGTGTAGTGTTCGTCGTAATCAAAATTGAGTAAATCTAAACAAACAGAGAGACAGGAGTGTTCTGTGAACATAAAAATTGGAAGTTTTCTATTACTGAATGTTTTTTTACTCGCCGCTTGCGGCGGTGGTTCCGGGGGAGGTGGGGGAACGGATAATGGCAGTAGCTCGTCGAGCAGCAGTAGTTCATCTGCCAGTAGTTCGAGTGCTTCCAGTGCCAGTAGTAGTGCATCAAGCAGCAGCTCAACGGCAAGTAGCAGTTCATCTTCCAGCAGCGCATCGAGCTCGAGTAGTTCTTCGTCCAGCAGTTCATCGAGTTCAAGCAGTAGCGCTTCCTCAAACAGTTCGTCAAATTCCAGTAGTAGTTCATCGTCGAGTAGTGCATCGAGTTCGAGCAGCAGTTCCGCGTCTTCAAGCTCCACAGCGTCTTCAAGTAGCAGTGGTACAGGCAGCTCCGCACCCGTCTCTACGATTACGTTTCCAGTTAAGGATGCCGTGACGCGCAAGAGTTTGGTCACGCTAAGAGGCACGGCTTCAGATGACACCGGAATTCAAGGCGTCACTGTCAACGGTGTGCAAGCGACAATTACCCCCGTACCAGTATCGAATTCAAAAGTCATCGGTAAGACCTCCCGCCGAAACGACGAGGTACTTGTTGAATGGGAAGTGGAGCTTGATTTGCCCTTTGGTGATACTGATGTTGAAGTCGTTGCTGAAGACGCCGATGGCAACGAAGCGGAAGAGCCCGAAGAAGTTTTAATTCGGCATACACGTTTCGCGCCGTCAGCAGTGCTCGATGCCGTGAACAATCGCCTGGTTGGCCTTGAAGAGTTTAACGCAGGTCTGGCCTTTGATTTAGCAACAAACACCATTTCAGAGATACCGGGTATCAGTACTGGGCAGCTCCATTCAGTGAGTGCCGACGGAACCGGGGTGTTTTTTGTTACCCAATTTGACAATGTCTTAACCCTGCGCTCGCAAAATTTGCAAACAGGGTTCGAGTCAGTCGAAGGGTCAGTAAACTTCAGCTATGACGAAACAGCCTGGGAATTTGTGAATTTTTGGGACCTCGTCCTTCATGAACAAAGTAATGAAGCCTATCTGCTCTACCTGTATGTTCCAGTGGGTGGTGGTGCCTGGGAGACGCGCATTTTCCATTGGGATTTGAGTGAGGGTGATTTAACTGAGCTGCCGCTTTTTGTTGACGGCGGGAACCTCCCCATAATTGATGAAATTGAATCTGCTGGCGATAAGCTTATAGGTTTGGTGTCACCCTTTGTTGGAAATGCCTCGGACAATTCGGTGGTGGAAATCAATGTGGAAACCGGTGAGGTGAGCCCCATTGCAGAAAATATCAACGCTGTCGCAAACCGCTTTGTTATCGACAATACCTTTGAAAACGCCTACCTGGTTGGATATGACGAGGTCAGCCGAGTCGTTTTGGAGACTGGGGCCGTAGAACCTGTTTCCATTGATGCTGAAGAAGATTTGCTGAATTTTTCACAAATAAATAAAACCATTTTGCTGGATACCCCTCGCAACCGATTGATAGTGGGCGATATTGCAATCAATGAGTTAATCACTGTGGATCTTGATACAGGAGAGCGGGCGCTTTTATATCCGAATGGTATTGGTGAAGGCCGTAAGATGATTACGCCGCGTGAGCTGGCTTTGAATGCTGCGAACACCATCGCTTATACCCTGGACGATGGGGGTAACGCGCCTGAATCCTTGTTAAGAATCGATCTGGATACCGGCCTGCGAACTCGCCTTGGTGATGTTGCGACGGAGTACAATACCATTGCAAACGGCTTGGCATTGGATGAGGAAAATAATCGCCTTTTCTACGCCTTGGGCGAAAATGTTTATGAAATGGATCTGGAAACCGAAGAAATTGAGGTGCTTGTTTCTGACGTTGTTGGTACCGGTATTTCGCTAAATAGCGTAACCGGCATTCATTTTGATCCGGCGATTAGCCAGGTGTTGATAGTTGATGCCGCTCAAAATATTCTTGTCGGCCTTGATCCTTCGACAAAAAATAGAGAGCTTATATTTGATTTAACGGAGGGCGAATCACCGGTAATCGAAGTACCCCTGGATGTCGCAGCAAGTGCAGATGGGAGTTTTTACTACGTGCTTGGCCAGAAGTTAGGGGCCTTATTCGAAGTAAACAGTGAAACGGGTGAGCGACGCCTTTTGTTGGATGAGTGTTTAAACGAATTTGATCAAAATACCCTTCCTGAAGACAGTGCCATCCAGAATATGGATTTTAATGCGCAGACCAATAAGTTTTTAATTACCGGCGATTATAGTGTTATTGAATATGATTTGGCCGAAGATGCCTGCCGTGTAATTTCCAATGGGTCGGATGCGTTTGACTTGCTCTATCAGAATGATGGCACGATCCTGGGCTCCAGTTGGAATGTACTCGGCCAGTTCGACCCTGAAAATGGCGAGTTCTTGATATTGTCGAAGTAATAAGTGCCAGGTACAGGTAGAGGTTTTTATTAGTACTTGCAATAGAGTTAAAAAAACCGCACAAAGTGCGGTTTTTTTATTTTTCAGTCTTACTTTAGTTTTTTGACCAGTTGATTGTATTCGAGCTTGGTGAATACCAATTTCTGGCATCTGTAGAAGTCCACAATAAACCAGCGGTTCCGCCGGAAAAGAACCATAATTCATTGTTCATCACCGTGTTTGTCGTCATTGAATACATGATTGGCAGCAGAGAAAGTTCTGCGAGGTTCCAGGTCAAGCCATTATCGTTAGAAAAATAAGTTGAATAGGCGACGTCGGTGTAATCATAACCTCCAACAATATGAATCTCATTATTTACTGAAAACATCGAAGAGTAGATTCGTGGTGTAAAACCCGTATCGGCCGTGACCAGAGTCCATTCTGTGCCATTGGCTGTGACCCACACATCGGTAAGTAGATTGTCGGAACCATTTTCGTTCGTGCCACCATAAAGAAAAAGGTTGCCGTTGTGAACGACAAGGCTATGATCGTTTCTTTTACCGAATGGAGGAGATTCCAATTCGATTTCCCAATCTCTGCCGTCCTCGCTGGACCAGATGTAATACTCCTCTGACCATACTCCACCACCGATAGCCCACAACTTGTCATTAAATACGATGATCTTGGCCTGGGAATCGATACCCGGTAAATTTGGGCCCGAATGAGGTTGCCAATCTATGCCATCATGCGTACTCCAGTTATTGAATGCAGTGTAGGTGCCTTCAGTTCCACCATTCACAAAGGGTTGTTCACCCGAAAATAAAAATAATTCATTTTTGTAGACGACCATTTGGTGATAAGCGCGTGGCCCAAACGTTGCATTTTCCAACTCATTGGTCCAGATCGCGCCGTCCTCACTGGACCAGACGTCATTGTAATAGACATCCACAGAGTTTTCGTTATCCCAGGAAGTGCCGCCCGTAATCCAGAGTTTACCTTTGTAGGCGACAATAGCTTGACCAATGCGGTTGGCGAAAGGTTGAACCTGCAGGGAAGGAACAAAGTGCATGCTTTGATATTCGGCGGCAAGCTCACTGGAGTTCACTAATTTAAAAAAGGCGCTTTGCGAGCGGCTGAATAAAATATCGGTAATGGGAAGATCTTCACTACTCTCCACAATTTCCAGGTTGGGGTTGTTGCACGCTGTGTAGTTTTCTGTATCACAATCACTATTGGTATAACGATAAAGTTCTAAAGGCGCTGCGTTTTCTGACCACGACAGAATGGAGTCGCTATCACCAATACGTGTGACAACATTTTGTACCAACTCTTTAACTTCCACGAGATAGCTGGCTTCAATTGGCAGGTAAACAAAATCACCTTCCTTGGTTACAGTTACCTGGGTATTCCCGCTAGATACCGGGTTTATGACTCCGCTTTGGGAATTAATAAGAATGATGCTTTCATCATCACTGGCATAAGCTACAACGCCTTCACCTGCGCCACCAGATACCGGATTACTGGTTAACCCATTTTCAAGAAGTACCTGCAGGACGTCAGTTTCAAAAGTCAGGGCGGGTTGCTCACGCTTTACGATATTAAGCGAAAAACTGGCCTGGGTTTCAAGGAAAACAGCGTCTTCTGCTTTCGTCACTGATAGTAAAGCCGTTCCCGGTCCAGTAATGGTAATCTCGCCACTTTCACTGTTTATGGTGGCGACCGCTTCATTGTCAGTTGAGTAACTGAGTGCACCCTCGCCGCTGCCACCGTTGATTTCCGGCAAGCTTACGTCTTCATCAGGAAAATAAGTTTCCTCGTCTATTAAAAATGAGAGCGTTTCCTGTTCTCGTTTTTCAACGAGCAAGACATAACTGGAATCAGCAGCGAGATATAAATTATCTCCCGGGTTTTCTGCAGTAATTGTCGTTTCTCCAGCCGCGATGATGGTGAGTTCCCCTGTGCTGAGGTCTACAGTAGCAACCTCCGGGCTGCTGCTTATGAAGCTCACAACACCTTCGCCGCTGCCGCCCGAAAGCGTTGGTTCTTCCGGCGTGCCATCGACAAAGACGCTAAGCATTTGTTCTGAGAATACCAGGGGTGCTTGTTCTCTCCTGGAAATAGTCACGCTAATACTGGTGCTGGTTTCCAGAAAATTTGCATCCCCGGCACGAGTGATTGTGATTGTCGCGGTTCCCGCAGACACGACAGAGAGTTCACCGGTATCGGGGTCGACCACCAGGATATCCGGGTTACTGCTTGAGTAAGAAAAAGCCCCTGTACCGGACCCGCCATCTATTGAGGGTAAGGTGGGCGCTTCATCAACAAACAGGACTAATTCTGATTGCGAAGGCACTAACGCTTGTTGCTGTTGTTGAACAGGCGCACCGCTGGATGATGAAGATGAGCCGGATGGATTATTCCCGGAACCCGATCCACCGCCTCCGCATGCGGTGATGAATAATAGAAGTGATAATTGAACAACGATCTTTCCGATTAAGGTTTGCATAACTCCCCCCCTGTTTTAGTTTTTATGCAGTGAAAGAATACCCTGAACAATGGATACATACAATTGTATTGTTGTTGAATGCAATAAGGTGAAAACCAGGTGTAAATTTGGACCAATACTATGAACTTGAAGGTGTAATTCTGTTCGTTCGAGGATATTAACTAATGGTATTAGCGCAAAAGTTTATTTCACGTTTATAGGGGGGAGCGGCCCAAATACGAAAGGGAAATGAGTGTTAAAATTTGCTCGATGTGGCTTGTTATTGCGACTTATATTTTATTGCTGCTGGAATTCAGCTTGAGTGAGTAAACCCAATGAACACAGGATTATTCGAATGAAGATCATACTAAAATTGTCTTGTTTAATCGTTTTACTTTTTTCTTCAGTCGTATTGGTGGCAGAGAATTCAAACACCACAGAAAACGAATACCGTACACTCCTCAATGCGGCCACACCACATGAAGCGGGCCCCGCAGCCCTGCGTACAGAAGCCGTAAAGAACGGCCGCATAAAAGTTGAAGTATTATCGCCCGCGTTGCCCAATATTACCTTTGGCAACCGCATTCGTTATGAGCTAACCGGGTTGTTGAATACCGCTGGTGAAAATCAATTGCCGCGGGCACAACAGGGTTCGCTGATTATGCGTAAGCACGGCGAGCAAGAGGCGATTGGTTCGTTCAGTGTGTCTGTACCCAAGGGGCAGGAGTCAGCTAAATTCAAGTTGAAGGGCAGTCTCACTTATCAGTTGCCCCTTGGCATTGAAGCCGTTGATATCAGTTCAGCACAGATTGGCAAAGCGGTTAAGGCGGTAGAGGGTGCTCTGCAATTGACCTTGATGGCCATTGATCGCAAATCGGTGAAGCTGGAAGTTGTCGGGCCAAAAGACAATGTTTTAAAGGTGGAGGCCTTCGATGCAGAGGGCGCGCCTGTGAAAAGGCTGCGTGGCGGTGTGATCAAAAGAGGGAGTAAAGTTGAGCACGTTATCCGTTATGCAAATGAGCCAGCGAGCTTGCGCGTTTATGTCGCGAAAAAGCTGTTAAACGAAAGCTATCCTTTTGAGTTGGAAAGTAAGTAGCTCGGGTTCCCAACCGCTTTGGCATACCGATAGTCACACCTTGTGCCAAAGCCCCCGGTTTTTCTCAATTTGCCACTACACAAATATTCCGGCGCCACCAATGTATCCGCCGAGCTGGCGCGCCTATGAAAAATGACAATACGATCACACGATAGCGCGAATCTATTGGCAATTTTGCCGCCGAAAACCTATATTTTACGCGGTAACAATTAGATATTAGTCGGTATTCGGTGTAATCTAACGCTCGTTTAATATTGTTAAGGGTCTCATGGGTATCTATCTATTCATTGGCGGCGTAGTCATGCTCGTCGGGGCGGTTGCCTACGGGGTGTATTGTCACAAAGAGCGCGAAAAGCTTTTGAGGAAGTATACCGAGCTTAAGTCGGTGCGAGACTCCTATGTAGAAAATGTGGTGGAGCGTATTTGCCGTAATGAACAGGCACTGCTCGACCAGCGTTCGCTCTTGAATACCAGCTTGCAGGAACTCGAATTACTCGCAGCGAATTCCAAGGGCAGTTTCCGTGAGATTATCGATAGCGCTGATGCCAAGCAGTGGTTGGCGGGTAATCTTGATGTGTCGGAGAACCTTGCAGACCTCACCAATAAAATCCGCAGTCAGATCTACAACTATATCCCCGTTGAAAATACCCACCTTGGCGGTACGATCCAAACTCTGGAAGATTTTGTTCGTTTTATTCAGCTCAGTATGGAGAAATACAAGCAGCGGGAGTCGATCAGTATTCACCTGGAAATAACCACTGATGAGATTGTGGATAAGCGTAAATTTATTTATCACGATCAGGATTTTTTCGTTCGTTGGTTTATCTTTCTAGCGAATTTCAGCGCATCCTGTAAGGACATCACCAAGCCGCCCTTCCTGAAAATTCATATCGGCGAAGGTAAGACCCGGGATTCCTACCACATTAAAACCTCGGTGGTTTTATATAGCACGAATATCCTCAATGAGGCGTTCAATGAGGATTACCGTTACTTTTTCCACTCGGGGAACAAACCTGAAAATTGGAACGGCATTAATCCCTCTTTGTTTCAGGCACTTGAGCTGTCCTCTTTTTATTCGGTGCTCGTAAATTGCGATATTAATACCCAGTTCAAGACAACATCTATCTATCTGGAGCGGGATTGTTATGTCTCTCTGGATAAAACGATTTTTAAACAGATCAATGATCTGCGTAAAAAATACACCGCGTGTGAGTTGGCTTTTGTTACCGAGGATGGAAACGAGTACGAGCATACGTATCTCAATGAAATTTTTGAGATTGTGGGGCGGCAGGTGCAGCAAATTCCAGCGAGTGACTTTAGTCCTTCACTTTTATCGCGTACAGCGTGGATTTTTTTGAGCCAAAACATTGCGTACAGTGAGCGAGAGAAAATTCTGAAGCAGACCCTGTTTTGCCCATTCTCGAAAATCAAATGTTGTTTTGTGTTGGCCGCTGGCGAGACCGCGCCGATGGAACACGAGCGCGTGTTTTACATTCGGACACCCATTTCCTCAACAAAAATCACGCAACTCTTGCAAGGCTAAATCCAGGCCTTCAAATTAAATTCTGAAAATCCTTTGCCAGTTTTTGTTGGTGTTTTTGTGCCGGTAGTGGTCCGTAAAGTGCCCCCATATTTTCCTGCATATGCGCAAGTTTTGAGGTTGCCGGTATTGCACAGGTAATTGCCGGATGAGCGAGAATAAACTTGAGAAAATATTGTGCCCAGTTGGCACAGTTGAGGGCCCTGGCGGATTCGGGCAGTGGCTTATTCCTTATGTAGTCGAACAAGCGCCCTTCACGAAAGGGGCGATTGGCGATCACCGCGATGCCTTTTTCCTGGGCGAGCGGCAATAAGGTCGCTTCGGCCTCGCGATCGAGAATGTTGTAGGTCAGTTGTACGAAGTCTATCGGGTAGTGCCGCATAATCCTGGCCATCGTCTCATGCCTCAACCCACCATAGGTGGTGATGCCGACGTAATCCAATTGGCCTTTTTCCTTCCAGGCTAGCAGGGTTTTCATGTGGGTTTCCCAGTCAACCAGATTGTGAATTTGCATCAGCCGAAACTGTTTCAGTTTCCACAGTTCTGCAGAGTGTTGCATTTGCCGGATGCCGGTGTCTTTCCCCGAAGTCCATACCTTGGTTGCCGAGAAACAGGCTTGCGGGAATGCAAGGGCCTCCAGGCAAGCCCCGATCACTTCTTCAGATTGACCATACATGGGCGAGGAGTCAATCATTTGGCCGCCCTGGGCAAAGAAGTGGCGCAATATGTCGATACGCGTTTTCAGGTTTTGTCCGCGTGCGGGAACATCAAATGTGAGCCACGAGCCCATACCAATCGTCGGGATCGCTTCCCCGGTGGCGGGGATCGTGCGCCTCAGGGGAGTGTCGTTCCCGGCGAGAGTGCCTGCGGGAAGTAGGGGCAGGGCACACATGCCGGCGAGTTGGCGCAGCGTGCGGCGCTTTTCGGAATCTCTGGGTAAATCCATGTGCGTGACCTCGTAGTGTTTAGACAGGGCATTCACCCCTTAGGGTCAGGACTGTTTCGGGTCATTTTAAGCCATCCCAAGTCAATGTCAGGGGCGAGCGCGATTGATCCGTCCCGGCCCCGGTGTACGTATAGTCCCTCTAGTGGCAGTCCCTCTAGTGGCAATCCCTTTAGTGTGTCCAGGGCGCCGCGCTTTGCAGTATCCAATGTCAGAAGCAGACCTGGATGCCCTTACTGAAGCCCCAACAGCGCGGCATTGAATGCTACAATCGGCCCTCGGCGGTAAAAAAACATAACGAATAAACATGCATCATTCTCATTCACAGCCAGCCCCTTTGAAAAAGATCATTATTGTCGGTGGTGGCACGGCGGGCTGGATGACGGCGGCCGCGCTTTCCAGGTTTCTTAACACCGATATCTGTAATATCACCTTGATCGAGTCGGATCAGATAGGAACTGTGGGTGTCGGTGAAGCAACACTTCCGCATTTGCGTTACTTCAATCAAACCCTCGGTATTGATGAAGCCGAGTTTATGCGCGCGACCCACGCGACCTACAAGATGGGCATAGAATTTTCGGGCTGGGGTCGCAAGGACGATGCCTATATTCACCCCTTCGGGGAATATGGGTACGACATTGACGGTATCGATTTTCATCATTTTTATACTGCCTTGAAACAACAAGGCTACGACGTCCCCATTAGCGAATTTTCCTTACCGGTTATGGCAGCTTACCAGGAAAAATTTGCCTACCCTTCAGAAAACCAGCGTTCGATTCTTTCGACATTTTCCTTCGCCTTTCATCTTGATGCCGGTTTGTACGCGAAATTTTTGCGTGAGTTTTCCGAGAAAAACGGGGTAACACGCAAAGAAGGAAAAATTGTTAACGTTAAGCAGGGCGACGACGGCAGTATTGCTTCCCTGCAACTCGAAAGTGGCGAAAACCTGGACGCCGAATTGTTTATCGATTGCTCGGGAATTCGTGCCTTACTCATTGGCGATACCCTGGGTGTAGATTTTGAAGATTGGTCCCAATGGTTACCCTGTGATGCCGCCTGGGCAGTGCCAACGCACAATGCGCGCGCACCGCTTCCCTACACTAAGGCGATGGCTCGCGATGCGGGCTGGCAATGGCGGATTCCCTTGCAACACCGGTCCGGTAATGGGCATGTATTTTCCTCGCGTTTTATTGAGGAGGAAAAAGCGCGCGCTGTTCTCGTTGATAATCTCGAAGGCGATATGTTGGCAGACCCTTTTTTGATTCGTTTTAAAGTCGGTCATCGCAAATTAAACTGGTATAAAAACTGTGTTGCAATTGGTTTGTCGGCGGGTTTTCTCGAGCCACTGGAATCCACAAGTATTCATTTAATTCAATCCGCTATTACAAAACTCCTGGAACTGTTTCCCACACAAAAAATGGAGAGCAGTTTGCGCGAGGAGTTTAATCGCGACATGCATCTGAAATTTAACAGTGTGCGCGACTTTCTCATTCTGCACTATCATGCCACCGAGCGTGATGACACTGAATTCTGGCGTTATGTACGAACGATGTCATTACCTGATGAACTGGCTTACCGCATGGAATTATTCAAGGAGCGCGGCCATATTATTTACAGCGACGGCGATCTCTTCCTGGAGCCGAGTTGGGTGGCGGTGTATTTTGGCCAGCGCTGTTTGCCAGAGGGTTTTGACCCTCGGGTGCAAGCCTACCCTTTGGCGGAAGCAAAAAGTCAATTTGAACAATTACGGGGCTTGATCAAGGAGGCCTGTACCTCCATGCCCTTGCATCAGGATGCGCTTGATAAAAACTGTCGCGTAGATGCCGAGAAATTGTGGCCGAAAGCACAGCCCAATCTCTATGGGAGGCGCAGTTCCTGATGGCTTCTCCTACACCAACAAAAATTCTGGTTTACGGTTCGAATCTGGATGCTTGGTTGACCCTTGTGGGTTTGCGAAAGTTATTGCAATTCCAGCTTAAACAGAACCTGGTGGAGCTGCATTTACTTGTCCCTTCGGAAACAGACAATCACAAATGTATTGCCGGTCACCCTGCCGATAAACGTTTCTTCGAAACCCTGGGTTTACCAGAGGCACAGTTGTTTGCCAGCTGTAAAGCGCAATACAGCCTGGGGAATGCGTATCTCAAGCACGCGCAAGAGGGTATGGGCTTTCAACCCTATGGTGCCAGCGGTTTTACCTTTCAGGGTTTGAGTTTTTTACAGGTGTGGTCGCGTTTAACTTTTTCTCAAAACAACGCACCGGCCTATAGCGATTTTTCACCCGCAGCGGTGTGTGCGCAAAACGGCCGTTTTTGTCACCCTCCCAAGGATACAAAAAATCTACTGGCCTCGATGGACTATGCGATTAACATTGAGGCAGAAAGTTTAATCAAGGTGCTCAAGGCATCGATTAATACTCAGAGCGTAAGTTACGGTAACGTAGTTGCTGTTGTTTGCAATGAAGCGGATCGCAACCACCTGAGCGCACTGAAAACCGATAAGAACGAGCAGTTTGCTGCCGACTTGTTTATCGATGTGAGTCAAACCGGGGCGCTTCATACAATATTGGCCGAGCAAGGTGACCTCGACGGCAACAATGCGCAAGAGAGCAGTAAGAGCCCAAAGAGTAGTGAGAGTAGTAAGAGTAGTAAGAGTAAGGAGTGGCAAAGTGTCTGGGCAAAAGCCCCTCTGGATACCGACCCAAACTCACCTGTTTCTGCCTATGTTATGAGGACAAAAGTCGCGGGAAAAAAAGTCACGGGAGAGAAAGCAGAAACGCATTGGGAGCGCCACAGTGAGGTATATGGTGAAAAGTATTTCGCGGCTTTTGCTCAGGAAAATCTGAATACCGACGCGCTTCTTGAGCAGTGGCAACACACCGATAAGGCCGCTGCCATTGTTGAGAAAACGTCAGTGAAAAACACGGCACCCGCGCAAAGTTGGACGGGCAATGTGGTGGCCCTTGGTCGTGCACTGTATCCAGAAGCTCTGGCATTTCTGTCGCCGATTTTTCTGCTTCACAAACAACTCCAACACTTGCTGCCATTAATTCCTGGAACAACAGATACACATTTGTGTGCGCAGGAATACAACCGTTTTTATACGCACTTTATAAAAAACCTGCAGGAACTTTGTGAATTGCATTCACTCTTTCCTTTCAATGCTGAGGGGCCGATAGGCGAGGGCTCTTCGCCGGATCTACAACATCGTTTACAACTCTTTCAGGAGCGGGCGCGCGTTGCCTTTGATGCGCAACCCTTGTTGCAGGAAGAAGAGTGGGCCGCGCTGCTTTTGGCTCTGGGCGTGACGCCACAGGCCTACGACCCAATGCTGGATAAATATCATTTTGATGAACTGCAAAGGAAAATGTTGGCGGGTCACACCCTGCTCAAACAGATGGCAGCCAAGGTGCCGCCACTGGGCCTGTATCGGGCCAGACTTTTGCAGCAGTTGCAGGCTCAGCATTCATAGTACATAAAGTAGTACTTAAAATAGTACAGTAAACAGAACAGTAAAAAATAATATTCAAAGAAAACGCTTATGTTAGAAAATAAGATTCGCTCAATAGTCATCGTCGGTGGGGGCACAGCAGGTTGGATGACGGCTGCCGCAGCGTCCAAATTATTAAGAAACCAATATTGCGACATTCATTTGGTCGAGTCTGATGAGATAGGCATTATTGGTGTTGGCGAAGCCACCATTCCACAAATTCAGCTTTTTAATAAGGTGTTGGATTTGCAGGAAGACGATTTTGTACGTAAAACACAGGCAACGTTCAAGCTGGGAATTGAATTTATTAATTGGCGACGTCTGGGGCATTCTTATATTCACCCCTTTGGCTCCTATGGCATCAACATGTTGGGTATGGAATTCCATCATTTCTGGCTGCGTTTATTGAAAGAGCAGGGCAAAGCACCGGAGATTGAAGATTATTCCATTGCCGCAGTCGCCGCCAAGCAGAACCGTTTTATGCGGCCAATTCAACGCGTAAATTCGCCGCTGTCTGAAATTCATTACGCTTTTCATTTGGATGCTGGCTTATACGGTCGTTACTTACGGGAGTTTGCTGAAGCACGCGGTGTAAAACGCACGGAAGGTAAAGTCGTGCAGGTTAAGCAACGCGAAGGCAATGGTTTCATTGAATCCGTTGTGTTGGAAAATGGAACGGCGATTGAAGGCGATCTGTTTATTGATTGCAGTGGTTTCAGAGGCTTGTTAATCGAGCAAACACTGAAAACCGGTTATGAAAGTTGGCTCGATTATTTGCCTTGTGATACGGCTGTGGCAGTTCCAAGTGCCAAGGTGGGTGAGCCGACGTCCTATACCAAGTCAACTGCGCATACTGCCGGTTGGCAATGGCGTATTCCCTTGCAGCATCGTACCGGCAATGGCCATGTGTTTTCTTCGCAATATATGAGCGAAGATGAGGCAACGTCGATTCTGTTAAACAATCTCGATGGTGAGGCGCTGGCTGAGCCGCGAACCATTCGTTTTAATGTTGGCAAACGTAAAAAATACTGGAATAAAAACTGTGTTGCTATTGGGCTGTCGAGCGGTTTTATTGAGCCGCTGGAGTCGACCGCAATTCACTTGATCCAGTCCAATATTGCGCGCTTGTTTAGCTTATTTCCAACGCGCGATTTTCATCAAACTGACATTGATATGTTTAATAACCAGGCAAGCCTGGAAATGGATCGCGTGCGTGATTTTATTATTCTGCATTACATCGCAACTGAGCGCGATGATTCGGATTTCTGGAATTATTGTCGAACGATGGAAATTCCGGATTACCTGAAACGCAAGATCAGCATGTATCAAAACAGCGGGCGCATTTTTCGTGAAGATGAAGAGTTATTTAATGAAACAAGCTGGCTCGCTGTTATGCAGGGGCAGGGCATTGAAGCCAATGGCTACCACCCGGTTGTTGACACCATCAGTAAAGAAGAGCTTGCTGCGCGGGTGAATGACGTGCATCAGGTGATTGCCCGTTCTGTTGAAGAGATGCCGTCGCATCAAGCGTTTATCGATCGGTTTTGCAAAGCGGAAAAGCCGCAAATGTAACTGCTTGCGCGTTCCCGAATACACTCTTGAAAAATCGCCGTGATGCAGCGCGCGGGCTTTGCGTGAAAGGCAGAGTAATCGCTGCTATATTTTTTTAAATATAAAATACTTTTTCCTGGTTGACTTTGCTGCCGGGCTTTGTGACCATTGGGGCAATAATCGATCAAATACGAGGTCTATTATGTCCAATAAAGATAAAAAAAATCTGTCTCGACTTTCCCAGTCATTGTTTTTTCTTGTCGTTCTTATCGCATCGGCAATGAGTACGCAGGCGCAACAACTCAATCCGAAATTCCACTATTTTATTGATGGTCAAGCTGTCCAGCGCGGTTGGTCCGTGGGTGACCCCGGTAACTGGTCCAAAAGCCTGGATGAAAATGGTGAGGGTTTGTCTGCAAACGGCAAGCTATCAGTTGAAAAGGATGACTTTCAGGGTAAGGGTGATGCAATCCGCGGCGTTTGGGGCAAAAAGAAAATGCGTGGCGTACTCGGCTTGTATGGAAACGCGGTGGACTTGAGTGAAGTTGAGCATCGCGCAGCGTTAACCTTTGAAATCAAGGTCAACAAAAAACCAACACGGCCAGTGGAGTTGACGATGGATTGCGGTTACCCCTGCGGCGGGAAAGTGCAGATTCGTAAAACGCTGCAATCCGCTAAAAAGAAGCAGTGGTTCCTGATGCCCATCCCCTTGAATTGCTTTTCCGCTGAGGCTGAAAACTTCGATATCACCAAAATCAACGGGATTTTTAATTTGGCGACTGACGGCAAAATGGACGTGAGTATTGCGAATATCCGTCTTGAGCTCTTGCCGGAAGGTGAGAAAGGCTGTGCAGCGGAATAAGCGCTATTCCGGATTTCACTAAACAGCCCTTGCGTGTTTGAGGGTGGCCAATGGCGCTATTGTAAAAGCGCCATTGCCGCTGCCATTTCGTCGCTAAGATCTTCCGCTTCTGCTGATTCAACATCGGGGTCCAGACCGAGGCGTTCAAAAGCGGTAACGCTTGCATAATCCACTTTTGCTAATGGAGATTCCGAGCCTGCATAACTTTGTAAAGTGGCCACTGTGACAATATCGGCATAGTCAGGCTGCGCAACCTGACGGCTAAAATTCATGTATTCCATAGGGATCTGACGAAGCTCCTTGGGGAATTCCCAGGTTGTCAGGATTTTTACGCCCAGTTGAGGGTGGGCGTTGGTGATCACTTCATCGAGGGAAAAGCTGTCGCGCAATAAAACGGGGTGTTCTTCTGCATAGGAGAGGATCGGCAACACACCAATTTGATGAACGAGACCGGCGAGCGCCGCCTGATCAGGGCGGAGCTTACTGTAGTGTTTGGCCAATACGTGGCAAATGCCGGCTATTTCACTGGAGCGTGCCCACACTTCACGCAAGCGTTTATCCACCAGGTCTGAGGTCGCCTGAAACATTTGCTCCATCGCGAGGCCTGTCGCCAGGTTGCAGGTGTATTGCATTCCGAGGCGCGACAAAGCCATAGCCAGATCTTCAATTTCCCGGGCAGCTCGGAAAAGTGGGCTATTGGCCACTCGAATAATCCGTGCTGTCAGTGCGGCGTCATTGGAGATCACATCCACCAGCTTCTTGATGGTGGCATTGGGGTCATCGGCGACTTCGCGGACTTTTAGCGCCATTTCCGGCAAGGTGGGCAAGACCAGACGGTCGTTGTCGATGGCGTTGTTGATGTCCAGGGACACCTTTTCGGCGAGTGCACTCATATTCCCGTCTCAGTTTTTTCTCTGGTGCGCTTAAGCACCAGCCAGGTTGGATTTATCGGGGAATCAATGCGCCCCCTTTAACCAGGTATAGCATAGGGGAGTGGGGCCCACTGGAGTTTATTGCCGTCGAGAGTCACATTTTCTGAAAGATGGGCGCTATCCTGGCAGAGGACCAAAGCATCGAATGTATTGGCGGCAGAGGGAGCAAAACAAGCCAGACTACCGACATTTTTGGTATTGCCATCTTCGCCTTGCAGGCTGATGTCTTGCAAATAAGCGGGTTCACTCTCGTGATTAAAATTGACGCGATACAAGTGCTTTTTCAGCTGCCCCTTATAGTGCAGGCGCGCGATAATTTCCTGACCGGTATAACAGCCTTTTTTGAAAGAGACCGCACCGATGAGTTGGAAGTTTAATTCTTGCGGTAAAAATTGTTCAGCGGTGTCGGCACGCAGTTCGGCCTTGCCTGCGCGAATGTTTAACAGAGTCCATTGGTCTTCCGGCAGCGGGAGCATGCCTTCAAAAACGGTAGGCTTTGCCTGCGCATTTGTCGGTACCCAAAGCTCCCACTGTTGGGCGCTATGACGCAACAGATAGTGCCCGGCCGCTTCACTGAAATTTCCGGGTTCAGGTAGCATCATTTCGAGCGCGTGCAAGCCTTCAGCGCCTGAATAAAAACCGATTAATTGATACTGTTCCTCCAGGCGAATACTGGCCTTGGAAAAAACGATGTATTTTTTCAAAGCGGCAAGAGCACTTTCCGCGATGCTGGCATGCAGACGCAGGGCGAAAGTGTTTTCCGCCATTTTGATCAGGTCAAAGCTGCTTAGCATCCGGCCCTTTGGGTTGCAGTGCGCACCCGCTACGATTTTTTGCTTAACCGAGTGGGCCAGGTCACATGTCAGTTGGCCTTGTAAGAATGTCTCCGCGTCTGGACCTTCAACAATTAAAAGTCGCCAGCCCTGAAGATTAAACCAGGCTTGCGCGTGGTTGAGCGCATCCAGATAGCGTGTATCGTTCATGCCGGTTTTGTTGTCGAGGTCAGTTAAGAGGCTTTGCCAATCACTCATGCGTTAATCTTGTTTACGTAGTGGTGTCGTATAGGGTTTAAGGCGCGATGCGTTATACTGCGGGTCTGAGTCTGTATAAAAACGCTATCACCAGCACAGTATAAAGAAATTGGAGTAAGTAGTGGACTATCATCGACTTCGCTGGGCCAGCCGACGCGGTATGTTGGAGCTGGATTTAATTCTGGAGCCCTTTCTTGAGAATGTGTACCCCACGTTGACGGAAGAAGAACAAGTTTTGTACCAGCACTTACTCGAAAGTGAAGACCAGGATTTGTTTAATTGGTTTTTGAATAAGACCGTGCCGAAAGATGAAAGCACCGCACGTATTGTTAAGGTCATTCTAAAACACACTGGCATGCAATGAGGCGGTTTGAGCTGCGCGCTTCACGCCTGTATTTTGCACTGAATTTATTGGTGCATGGCCTTGCCTTTGTCGTCGTTGCGTTCGCATCCATCAGCCTATGGCTAAAATGGATTGCGCTGGCGTTTTGTCTCCTGAGTTACATTGTCGCGGAGCGCGCACGGACGAAAAACCTGCGGTATCAGTCCCTTTTATTTAACGGTGAATTATTTTCACTTGTGGATCAGGCTGGAAAGGATGTCGAGATTGTCTTGCGATCCGGAGTTTGGTCAACGCCCTGGATGATAGCTCTGCCTTATTGCTTAATGCGGCCCTCAGAAAGAAAAGGTGTTCAGTTGATTTTTCGGGATTGTCTTGCCGATGAGGACTGGCGTCAATTGCGTGTGATTTTACGAACGCAAATTCAGGCCCTGGACCAAGCCTAAACCCATTGACAAACCCATTCACAAAACACTCCAGGGGTCTTCCTGGCCAATAAAATTAAACCTGGAAAAATTAAGGTGAATAGTTTTACTGTTGCGCTTTGGTTTTGTTGTTATCGGGTTTTTTCCGGCGCTGATACAATAATTTCCTGAGCCGCAAAATTGGTGGGCACCAGCATACTGTCAACGGCAATCTCCGCTGTCTCTGGAAAATCCAGGGAATAGTGGAGGCCACGACTTTCCTTGCGACCCATTGCCGATTGAATAATCAATTCAGCCACCACAGCGAGATTCCGCAATTCGATCAAATCAGAACTGACTTTGTAGTTTGAATAGTATTCATGAATTTCTTTTTGCAGTAAGTGAACACGGTGAGACGCGCGCTCAAGGCGTTTAATGGTGCGTACAATTCCGACATAGTCCCACATAAAGCGCCGCAGTTCGTCCCAGTTGTGTGAAATGACAACGTCCTCGTCGGAGTTGGTTACGCGGGATTCGTCCCAATCTTTCGCAGTGATGGGCGTTGCAATTTTGCCAATGCTGTCGGCAATAGATGCCGCCGCCGAATGGGCGTAAACAATACATTCCAGCAGGGAGTTGCTGGCCATGCGATTGGCGCCGTGCAGGCCAGTGAACGATGTTTCGCCAATGGCGTAGAGGTTTTTTAAATCGCTGTGGCCGTGAGTATCAACCACAATGCCGCCGCAAGTGTAATGCGCAGCGGGCACCACCGGAATCGGTTCACTGGTAATGTCGATACCGTACTGCAAGCAGCGTGCTTGTATCGTCGGAAAGTGCTCGCGAATAAATTCCGGGCTTTTATGGCTGATATCGAGATACAGACAGTCTGCACCCAGGCGTTTCATTTCGTGGTCAATTGCACGTGCAACCACGTCACGCGGCGCTAATTCCTTCAGCGGGTGAAAGCGTTCCATAAAGGCCTCGCCACTGGGCAGCCGGAGGATGGCCCCTTCGCCCCTCAGGGCTTCGGTAATCAGAAAAGATTTGGCTTTCGGATGGTAAAGGCAGGTTGGGTGAAATTGATTAAATTCCATATTGGCGACACGGCAGCCTGCACGCCAGGCCATGGCAATGCCATCGCCGCTGGCGCCGTCCGGATTGGTGGTGTAAAGGTACACCTTACTGGCGCCGCCGCTTGCAAGCACGGTGGCTTTGCAGCTGAAGGTTTCGACACGGTCTTCGGCAATATTCAGTACGTAAGCACCGGTGCAACGTAAACGCCGTGTTGCCGGGTCTGCCTGTTTAATCAGGTCGACGGCGACGAAGTTCTCAAAGAGGCTGATATTCCTTGCTGCTTTAACGCGTCGAACCAGGCCATTTTCTACGGCGCGCCCCGTGGCGTCTTTACTGTGAATAATGCGTCGGTGGCTGTGGCCTCCTTCGCGTGTGAGATGGTATTCCCCTGAATCTTCTGCGCGAGTGAAGTCGACGCCGAGGTCAATGAGCCACTCAATGGCCTGGCGGCTATTTTCAACGGTAAATCGGACCGCATCCTCATGGCAGAGGCCGCCACCGGCTTCGAGTGTGTCGGCCACATGGGATTCGACGCTGTCTGCCGAATCGAGCACAGCGGCGATCCCCCCTTGTGCATAGCGTGTGGAGCCACTTTCGAGTTTGCCTTTACTCAAAACGGCTACGGAGAGGTGGGAGGGCAGTTTGAGGGCCAGGCTAAGGCCAGCGGCACCACTACCAATGACGAGAACGTCGAAATTGTGATGGATCTTGTTCAAGTTGTCGCTGCTACTCTTTTTTAATACTGCTGATTAATGCTGTTTTCTCTCAACTCATTTAGCTCAAGTGATACCAGCCATGCTTGGTCGCTACGCTAAAGTCACCTCCACCAGGAGACAATTATGAGCATTGCGAGCGATAAAAGAAAAGAGGTAGTCTAGGGCCTGCTTCTGCGAATGAAAAGCCACCTGGTTAACTGCCTCAAGGTTGTTGTACGTAAGCCACCTGGTTTTTTCTCACTTGACCCCCATATCTGGATACCAGGGTTACGAATATCAGGTAAGTAATAATATGAATGTGCTGACAATGAACCAAACCGCTTTTTGGCAGTCTACTCCACTGTCAGCGTTAGGCGTTTCTGCATTCGGCCCTTCGAGGCGAATACGGCGAGCGTGTCAGGCGGTAAGGGCTGGAAAGCGCGCATGACAGATAAAAACGAGCACGAAGCGAGAGAGAATGAAATGAAAGTCAGTACGTCGCTGGCAAGCAAACCAGGGGAACAAGCAATGTCGACGCCTGCGAGCGATAATGATCAACAGCTCGTAGAGCGCGTGCAGCAAGGCGATAAACGTGCCTTCGATTTGCTTGTTATTAAATACCAACACAAGATTTTCTCGATTATCAGCCGTTTTATTAAAGACAGTGCTGAAGTCCACGATGTCGCCCAGGAAGCCTTTATTAAAGCCTATCGCGCAATTGGTAATTTTCGCGGGGACAGTGCTTTCTATACCTGGATCTATCGCATCGCTATCAACACGGCAAAAAACCATCTGGTGTCACGCGGCCGTCGCCCACCTTCCAGTGATGTCGAGGTCGAAGAAGCCGAGTTCTATTCAGGCGGTGAAAACCTGAAGGATTACGCCACGCCAGAAAATCAGTTGATGCGTGATCAGCTGGAGCAAGTTGTCTACAAAGCCATTGACGAGCTGCCCGAAGACCTTCGGACGGCAGTCACCTTACGGGAAATGGAAGGCCTGAGCTACGAGGAGATTGCCGAAGTGATGGCCTGCCCCGTCGGCACGGTACGTTCCCGCATTTTCCGCGCACGCGAGAGTATTGATCGCCATCTGGCGCCTTTAATGTCCTAGTGGGTTTTTCACCGCCAAAAGTCGATGGCAAATAAGGAAAAAAATGTAAAAAAATGCAAACTTATGTGAAACAAATCGCAAAAGGCTTTGTCCTAGGAAGCAGCAGTTTGCGAAGACATCACTCGAGCTGAACCCAAGCTGAACTAATGTAGTGAAAATGGCTTTGGTAAAGTAAGAAGTAATGTAATAAAAAAACAGTGTAATAAGAATCTGAAACAAGAATCTGAAACAAGAACCTGAAACAAGAATCAGTGAATAGACAGGCACAGCGATTATGACTGAAAAGTCCGACCACCCACTCAAGGAATCTCTCTCGGCACTCGTAGACGGCGAAGCCAGTGAACTGGAATTACGCCGTATTTTGAAAAGCGGAGATGAGGAGAGCCGTGAAACCTGGAGGCGCTATCAGTTGGCCTCTGCGCTGATGCGTAAGGATTGTAATGCTCCTCTTGAGTCCCAATCTGCAAGCGCTTTCTCGGCGGGGGTGTTAGCCGCAATCGACGCGGAAGACGCCGGTGCTTCCTCAGTACCCCATGCCAGCGCAGGGGCGCGCAGGGATAATGTGGTGGCCTTAAACCCGTGGATGGGCGGGTTGGCAAAAGTTGCCGTGGCCGCATCAGTGACCTTTGCGATGTTGCTTGGTGTCAATAATTTCCGTGGCCAGGATGCACCTGCAACTGACATTGAGCAGTTCGCTGTAGAGACCCCGGCGGTTGAACGGCCTGGCGATACCTCTGCGCATGTTCCCGAGGGTTATAGTGTGCCTTCGCTGAGCGCAATGACTGTCGCTAGCCCGGTGAAGGGGCCTGTTCGCAATACCAGTAATCTTCGTTATTCACCTGTACCGGCAAATGATGCATTCCAGTACAGTCCCGAGCTGCAGGAGCAGCTGCAACGTATGTTAACCTTGCATTCCGATCAGGCTGCCAGCGAAGTGGGTTTGACACTTGTCCCCAGCTCTCGCTTGTCTGCCCAGGATATTCCCAAGGAATAAGCACCAATGCCTCGAAATCTTCTCAGGGTGCTGCTAATCACAGCACCCTTTTTGTTTATGGCGAACGCAAGTTTGGCCGTGGAGACGCCCATGACGATGGGGGAGCTGCTTGCGCGCCTGGAAAGTGCTGAGCGAGAAGGCAGTTTCAGGGGGCAATACACGCGTGAACACGGCGGCACAATTGATACCTTCGATATTGTGCGTGTGGTAGTTAACGGCATGGAGTTTGAGCGGACCAGCAGGCTTAGCGGTCCCCAGCGAGAAAAAATCAGCGTTGGCCGTGATACACGCTGTTTGACGAAAAGTAACCATCTGTTGCGTGGTCATCATCTCAACCTCAAGGTGGGTGGTGCTGTCAGCATCGAACAAAGTTATAACTTTTATTTTTTAGGTGAGGATCGAATTGCTGGACGATTGGCCTCGGTAATTCGCATCGAGCCAAAAGATCCCTACCGCTATGGCTATTGGTTGTCTATCGACAAGGATACCGGCCTGATAGTGCGTTCTGTTATTACCTCAGGTAAGAAAAAAGCGGTTGAGCGGGCGCAATATGTCAGTCTGGAATCCCTCCCGGATGAAGTCGATTTACTTGAGTTGCTGGGTGAAGAGAGTTACGCAGAGTTGCAAGCGCAGTTAGCGGAAGGGGCCAACCAGGATGCTTGCGATTTAAATGTAAAATTCGGCTCACCGTGGCGGCCTGCCTGGGTGCCCCCCGGATTTTTATTAACGTCTTACATATACACCGAAAAAGACGGCCATATGGAAACCTACAGTGATGGTCTGGGATCATTCTCGGTGTTTGTGAACGAAAACCAGAATGGTTTACCTCAATCCCTGCGAGCACAGAAAGGCGCGACAGTAATATATATGGCAAGTGAACAGGAAAAGCAGATCTCTGTGGTGGGCGAAGTCCCCCTTGTTAGCGCGCAAAAAGTGGCGGCTTCCATTTCTTCTCGCCGTGAACCCTGAATACCTCTCGATATAACCCCATGCTTACCGAACACGCCAAAGTAATTGCAGTAGACGAAGACGGGCTGTGGGTGGAAACGCTCAAGCAAAGTGCTTGCGGCGCCTGCTCTGCGAAAAGTGGGTGTGGCCAACATCTGCTGGCCAGTTATATGCGCGATATGACGTGTATTAAGGCCAAATTTCAGCGTTTGCCGAGTCAAACAATCTGGAAACCGGGTGACGATGTCACCATTGGGGTGAACGAGAAAGCCCTGGTTTACAACGCCTTGCTCTTATATTTGCTACCCTTAACAGGTTTGTTATTCGCAGCAGCGTTGGCCTGGTATTTTCAATTGAATGATCTCTTGATTGCCGCCACAGCGTTTGGTGGTTTATTTACATCGGCATGGTTTTTAAAAAGGTACTACGCGCGTTTGGCGGACCAAACAGTAGCGAATTTGCATGTGTTGGTATTGGACCCGTAGGGCAAGCGGGTGACAGGAGTTGTGTTATGAATCAAATCAAAACTCAAACAAACTATGTGCTTTACTGCGTGAGCGTTTTGCTTTTTTGTATCGCGCCCCATTTGAGTTTAGCAGCGTCACTTCCTGATTTTACCCGCTTAATTGAAGCCAATGCTCCCGCAGTTGTAAAAATAAATACCACCAGCAAGGCCAAAGGTTTTCAACTGCCACAAGCGCAAATTCCCGAAATATTTCGCCATCTGCTGGAGCCGGACGAATATGAACGCGATTTGCAATCCATGGGGTCCGGCTTTTTCATTTCGTCCGACGGCTACCTCATAACCAACAACCATGTTGTTGAGGGTGCGGATGAAATCGTCGTGCAAATGACCGATCGCAGAGAGTTTCAGGCCGTTGTTGTCGGGACGGATGCACGTTCAGATCTGGCACTTTTAAAAGTGGAGGAGGAGGGGCTGCCTTACCTGAAAATGGCGAAGCCCAACAACCTGAAAGTGGGCGAATGGGTGTTGGCGATAGGCTCACCTTTTGATCTCGAATTCTCTGCGAGTGTGGGCATTGTCAGCGCGATAGGTCGCAGCATCGTTAATCGCAGTGGCGAAGACTATGTTCCTTTTATACAAACCGATGTTGCGATTAACCCCGGCAATTCCGGTGGCCCTTTGTTTAATCTGGACGGTGAAGTTGTCGGGGTGAACTCACAAATCTATACCCGTTCCGGCGGCTCGATTGGTTTGTCCTTTGCGATTCCCACCAGTGTAGTCAGCAATGTAATTGAACAACTCAAGGAAAAAGGCCGTGTAGATCGCGGCTGGCTTGGTGTTGTGATTCAGGATGTGAATACCGAATTAGCGCGAACCTTTGGCTTGAAAAAACCCGGCGGCGCCTTGATCAGTAATCTTGTTGTTGATGGGCCCGCTGATCGCGCGGGTCTTGAGGCGGGCGATGTGATTACGCATTTTAACAAGCAGCGTATCAACACCTCGGGTGACCTGCCTCACGCAGTTGGCGCGACAGCGCCGGGCACTAAAGTGGATGTGATCATCATGCGCGAGAAGAAAAGGCGCACGATAGAAGTCGAAATCGGCACCCTGAAGGCCAATGGCGAAACCTCGATCGCCAGTGCTGATAAGGCGCCAACAAGCAATAGCAGCAACCCGCTTGGTGTCGAAGTTGAAAACCTTGATGAGCGGACCCGCGAACGCTGGAATTTGCAGGGCGGTGTGCGCGTGTTGTCAGTGGAAGAGAAGAGTCCCGCCGCGCTTGCGGGTGTCGGCGTGGGTGATGTTATCGCGCAATTAGGCTTTGAAAAAATTCACGATGTAGAAACTTTTCGGAAAATCCTGGATGAGTTACCGAAAGAGACCCTACTTCCGATACGTTATTTCAGCGAAGGGCAGGCGGTATTTCGTACTTTTACGCTCAAAGATCCGTGAGTGTTGGCTTGCGGCAGACCTCATCGAAACTGCCCTCGCCGCGGTATCCCTCGGCGGAACACGGCGCTGGAACGGGTATCGCAAAGAGCGAGTAGTACTTTGCTGTCCAGCCCGCAAAGGCCGTCGCTTGCGCGTGCTCTGCTTACTGAATTCCTGTAGACTTGCGCCCCCGTTATCCACTGATTTTTAAGCTTGTATGTCAGACCTCTCACATATCCGCAATTTTTCGATTATTGCCCATATTGACCACGGTAAATCTACCCTGGCCGACCGTTTTATCCAGTTTTGTGGCGGTTTGACCGAACGTGAAATGGCCGAGCAGGTGCTCGATAGCATGGATATTGAACGTGAGCGCGGCATTACCATCAAGGCGCAGAGTGTGACGCTGAATTATCAGGCGAAGGATGGCAAAACCTACCAACTGAACTTTATTGATACGCCGGGGCACGTAGATTTTTCCTACGAGGTCTCCCGTTCACTTGCGGCCTGCGAAGGCGCCTTGCTGGTGGTTGATGCAGCTCAGGGTGTTGAGGCGCAATCGGTGGCGAATTGTTATACCGCGATTGAACAGGGTCTCGAAGTGATTCCGGTCTTGAACAAGATGGATTTGCCGCAGGCAGAACCGGATCGCGTTGCGCAGGAAATTGAAGACATTATTGGCATCGATGCGACAGACGCCGTGCGCTGTAGCGCTAAATCCGGCCTCGGAATCGAAGACGTGCTCGAGAGCCTGGTGAAGTCTGTGCCGGCCCCTCAGGGCGATATTGATGCACCTCTGCAAGCGTTGATTATTGATTCCTGGTTCGACAATTACCTTGGCGTTGTGAGTTTGGTGCGAGTGACCCAGGGGCAACTCAAGATCAAGGAAAAGATTATTTCCAAATCACTCGGGAAAGCGCATGTGGTGGATATGGTCGGCGTGTTTACCCCCAAGCGCACCACGACCGGCATATTGAAAGCGGGTGAAGTTGGCTTTGTTGTCGCTGGCATTAAAGATATTCATGGCGCCCCTGTCGGCGACACACTTACACATGCTTCGACACCTGATGTAAGCGCATTGCCCGGCTTTAAAAAGGTGAAGCCCCAGGTCTACGCCGGCCTTTTCCCCGTCAGTTCAGACGACTATGAAAGTTTTCGTGATGCACTCGCTAAACTCACCCTGAACGATGCCTCGTTGTTTTACGAGCCCGAGAGTTCTGATGCGCTGGGTTTTGGTTTTCGCTGTGGATTCCTCGGCATGCTGCACATGGAAATTATTCAGGAGCGCCTGGAACGTGAATATGACCTCGACCTGATTACCACTGCGCCGACGGTAATCTATGAAGTACTCAAAAACGATGGGGAGATTGTGTATGTCGATAACCCCTCCAAGCTACCCGAGCTAGCAGTCATTGATGAGATGCGTGAGCCCATCGTTGAAGCGAATATCCTGGTGCCCCAGGAGTATCTGGGTTCGGTGATTACACTTTGTGTTGAAAAGCGAGGGGTACAAAAAAATCTCCAATATGTGGGTGGCCAGGTGAGCTTGAGCTATGAATTACCCATGAACGAAGTGGTACTCGATTTCTTTGATCGCCTGAAATCGGTCAGTCGGGGTTTTGCCTCTCTCGATTACAGTTTTATTCGTTTTCAGGCGGCGAAGCTTGTGCGCCTGGATATTTTAATCAATGCCGAAAAAGTGGACGCGCTGGCTTTAATTGTTCACCGTGACAGTGCGCAATTCAAAGGCCGGGCCCTGGCTGATAAAATGAAGGAATTGATTCCTCGGCAGATGTTTGATGTCGCAATTCAGGCTGCAATTGGTGGGCAGATTATTGCGCGTACAACTGTGAAAGCCCTGCGTAAAAACGTGACGGCCAAATGTTATGGTGGCGACGTTACCAGGAAGAAAAAACTGCTTGAAAAGCAAAAAGCGGGTAAGAAGCGGATGAAGCAAGTGGGCCGCGTCGAAATCCCTCAGGAAGCTTTCCTGGCAGTGTTGAAAGTTGATAGCTAGGGAACCTCTGAAAAATGGAAATATTTTTTCTGTGGCAAGAAAGCGACGCGCGGAGAACAGACTGAGCCGGCACCCCGGTTTACTGAAGTAAATGAGGATCGACTGGGCCGGCACACCGGCACGGAGCTGACGCCGCCACAGGGAAAATAGGCCATTTTTCAGAGGTTCCCTGGATAAAGCTGCCAGTATTGCTTTTTCAACACTGAGTGCAGCAAACCGAAGTTATTCGGTAAATCAATAAATGTGACGGAATAAAACAGTATAGAAGCTTTCTGGAACTAAAAAACTAACGCAGGGTGCAATAACCCGGAACGTGAGTACATTGAAACATGGACCTTAATTATACTTATCTCTCTTTGGCGGCGGTTATTGTCAGCGGCGCTATCCTGCTTTATGAAAATTTTGTCGCGATTAAAGAGCGTGAGGAAGGGCAATCAGAACCTGCCCATGTTGACTACGCGCGCTCTGTTTTCCCTCTGGCGGTCATCTTATTCCTGATATTCTGGTTACAGGATTTGCCGCTGTTGTTGTTTTTGGCCGTTGTCTATACCGGCGTTGTCGCATTGATTGACCTGCTGTGGTTGCGCAAACGACGTGCAGAAGGTGAACAGGAATCGTCAAACGTTGAGTACAGCAAATCGTTTTTCCCGGTATTGCTGATTGTCTTTGTTATACGCTCTTTTATTATCGAGCCTTTCCAGATCCCCTCGGAATCGATGGTGCCGACCTTGGAAGTGGGTGATTTCATTGTGGTAAATAAATTCACCTACGGGATTCGCTTACCGGTAATTCGGACTAAAATACTGGATATTAATGACCCGAAGCGTGGCGACGTAATGGTGTTTTTCCCACCCAATGAAGATCGCTATTTTATTAAACGGGTCATTGGTCTGCCGGGAGATCGCATTGTTTACGCGAATAAACAGCTTACCGTGAACGGTGAGCTCTGGCCGCAGAAGTTCGTTAAAGCCGATTACGACCACAACCCAGACAATTGTGAGCGCTATCGCAACGGTACCAATGTCATCGTCATTGAAAGCATTGGTGAAATTGAACACGAAACCCGTTATTGTAAGGACTTCGTAGAGCCTCCAAAGGAATATATTGTGCCGGAAGGGCATTATTTTATGATGGGGGACAATCGGGATAATAGTCAGGACAGCCGTGTCTGGAATACGGTTCCCGAAGAAAGAATTGTTGGCAAGGCATTTGCCAAATGGATGTACTGGAAGGATAAATTGCGTAGCCTGCCGAGCTTTAAGAGAGCAGGGTTTATATAAAACTCAAAGGTACAGCTTTATGCTTCATACAAGTCCAGAAAAACAGCGCGGCCTCAGCCCCTTGGGAATAGTGATAGGTTTGGCTGCGATTGGGTTTTTACTCACCATTGCGCTTAAGATAATCCCCGTTTACATGAGCAATATGGCGATTCAATCGGCCATGAAAGGCTTGGGAGAAACGTCAAACCTTACTAGCCTGACCAGTGAAGAGGCAGTCTCGCGCATGAAAAGGGAATTCGATGTGAATAATATTGGGCCGCCCGCGTCAAAATCATTGAAAGTTGTGCGTCGAACCGAAGGTTGGCTTTTAAATATTGACTATGAAGTTCGAGTAAATTTTATGGGTAATCTCGACGTCGTCATGAATTTTAAAAACCAGTTAAACTCCGCTGACCCCTCCAGCTGCTGTAAAAAACTCATTGCGGATGTCAAAGAAGAACAGTGAGCTTGAAGAGCGCCTGCAGTATCGCTTTTCAGATTCGGCCCTACTCGAGCTTGCGCTAAGCCATCGCAGTTTTCAAAAAAACAACAATGAACGCCTGGAATTTCTGGGCGATGCCTTGTTGGATATGTATATCTCGGAATTACTCTATCACCAGTTTCCAAACGCAAACGAGGGACAAATGACGCGCGCGCGTGCAGCCCTTGTGCGGCGTGAAAGCCTGGCGGAGTTAGCAAAATCCTTCGACCTAGGGAAGCATATAAAGCTGGGTAGCGGAGAGCTAAAGAGTGGCGGCCATCGCCGCGCATCAATATTGGCGGATGCATTGGAGGCAATTCTCGGTGCAGTGTATCTGGATGGTGGTTTTCAACCCTGTCGCAGCCTGGTAGAAAGACTATTTCAATCCCGCTTACAGAACAGCTTTGGTGATAACAAGGAAAAAGATCCGAAAACACGTTTGCAGGAATGGTTGCAAGCGCGAAAAAAAGCCTTGCCGCAATACAAGATTATTGAAGAAAGTGGCAGTCTGGATGATCGAATGTTTCGGGTTCGTTGCTCAGTTGGTGCCTTGAGTGAGCCCCAGGAAGCAAGTGCGGAAAGTAAGCGTGCTGCCGAAATGCTTGCAGCAGAAGCGGTACTGGCCCAACTGGAAAGCGTCTCCACCAGAAAGTAGAAGTGCGATATGAGTGAAAAACAAAAATGTGGTTATGTCGCCATCGTCGGGCGGCCTAATGTCGGCAAGTCGACACTGTTGAATCATCTTTTGGGGCAGAAAATCTCAATTACCTCACGCAAACCCCAAACCACTCGTCACAATATTCTTGGCATCAAAACAGAAAACAGCACACAAACCATTTTTGTCGATACCCCTGGATTACACAGTGGCTTCGATAAGGCGATTAACAAAGTCATGAATCGCAGTGCGTCTACTGCAATTCAGGGTGTCGATGTGATTCTTTTCGTGGTCGACAAAACCCAATGGACTGAGCAGGACAAATATGTACTGAAACTGATTAAGGCGGCAAAAATTCCGGTGCTGGTGGTAATAAATAAAACTGACCAGGTGGAAGATAAAAATACCCTGATTCCGCATTTGCAAATGCTAGCCGCGGCGTTGCCCGACGCCGAATTTGTACCGGTGTCTGCCTTGCAAGGTCACAACCTGGATCGCCTCGAAGACACGCTGCAAAAATATTTGCCCGAAAATGGCTTTTTTTATCCGGAAGACCAGGTAACAGATAAGAGCATGCGATTTATTGCTGCTGAAATCATACGGGAAAAGATTACACGTTTAGCCGGGTCGGAGTTGCCCTATCAGTCGGCAGTTGAGATTGAAGTGTATGAAGAAACGGACAAGTTAGTCACCATCGAGGCGCTTATCCTGGTCGAACGTGAGGGGCAAAAACGTATTGTTATTGGCGACAAGGGTGCAAAAATTAAAAATATCGGTACGCAAGCACGGCTGGATCTGGAGAAAATGCTTGATAAAAAAGTACTCCTGAAATTATGGGTGAAAGTAAAGAACGGTTGGTCTGATAGTGAACGGGCCTTAAAAAGCCTGGGTTATTATGATCAATGAAACAGCCTGGTTGATTCATTCGCGTTCCTATACAGATTCCCGTATTCTGGTTGATGTACTGTGTGAACAAAGTGGATTGATCGGTGGTGTCTATCGCCTCGGAAAAAAGACAGTGCGCCCTCGTTTGTTTCAGAAAATGGAAGTGCAATGGCAGGGCAAAAATGAATTGAAAAATATTCGCAGTCTTGAGCCGGTTGTGGGTACACAACTTTCATTGTCAGGGCGTGCGAGTTGGTGTGGCATGTATGTGAACGAGTTGCTCAGCAAATTGCTGCAACGTGAGGATGCGCATCCGGAAATATTCGAGGCTTACGAAACTGTTCTTGAAGATCTACAAAGCAATATGGAAGTTTCCTTACGTAAGTTCGAATTATTGCTGTTGAATGCTTTGGGCTATGGTCTGGATTTTACGCATGATTATGAGGGGGAGGAAATTCGCACTGATAGGCGCTATACATTCGAACCTGAATCAGGATTCCAGTCACTTACTAGTTCCTCGCGAGAACAAATGGTTTTTACAGGCTCCAGTTTGCTTGCGATAGCCGGGCTGGATTTTTCGGCGCAAGAGGCGAAGGTTAGTGCAAAACAACTTACTCGTATTTGCATTGATCAATTGCTGGGTGGAAAAGTCCTTAAATCCCGCGAATTATTCCGTACCAAATAACTCGCCAAGTTCGATCTCTTCGGACCATTGCGTTAATTCGTCCATTTTTTGATACAAAACAGAGAGGTCTTTTTCGAGGCTGGAAAGTTTCCCATCCTGAAGGTTTTTATCTATTTTCGAACAAATTTCTGTGAGTTCAGGGACGCCGCAATAACAACAGCCACCGTGTAATTTGTGGACGACTTCCTGAATATTATTTACGTCACCCTGGTTCCAAAAGTGTTGAATTCGGGTTTTTGACTCTTCCAATGATTCAAGCAACATTTGCAACATATCGCGCGCAAGGTCTGGCTTGTTTTGCGATTTTTCCATGCTGAGTTTTAAGCTGACAGGTGCAGGTTTGCCAGACTCCAGCAAGTCATCATGAATATGTTTGTCCGCAATAAAGTCCTGATTTTCAGTTTGAGCAGCGTATTCGACCAACTGTTGCAAGTTGGCATTGTCGATCCAGCGATTGAGAATATGGTCGAGATCAGAACTGTTAATCGGCTTACTAATGTAATCGTCCATGCCGGCAATCAGTAAAGCCATTTTTTTCTCATTGGCGGCGTGGGCAGTGAGTGCGACGATGGGTATGCGGGTTTCGGTTTCCTGTTCGCGGATTTTCATCGTGGTAGCCATGCCATCCATTTCAGGCATTTGCACATCCATTAAAATTAAATCGTATTTTTTGTCGGCGATAAAAGCCAATGCTTGTTGTCCGCTCTCGGCGAGGTCAGCTTCGATTCCCTTGTCTTTTAGTAGTTCTTTAACCAGTTTGAGGTTGGCAAAATTGTCATCAACCGCAAGAATATTAATGGTTCTTGTTGGTGGCGTGACTTGATCATCATCGGTGTTAGCGATAAGCCGTGGCGAAAATATCCCGAAACGGTTGCAAAGGGCGAGGTATAGGTTGTTGTAAAGAATGGGTTTGTCGAGCTCGAGAATAAATGCCGATTTTTTATCTTGTTGAAACAGTTTATGCTCGTCAAGGCCATAAACCAGAATACAAAAGGCCTCAAATTCGGTCGATAATTTCTTAACGTAGTCGATAATATTATCGGCGAGAAGCTCCTGCTTCAGGGATTCAATATCGATGACGATAAGGTTTTTATCTCCAGCATGGAGAAACTGTTCGCACAGGCGCGACAATTCACCCGCTTTCGTGCTCTCCGCGGTTTCAACACCCCAGCTGCTGAGATAATGCCCCAATTCCATGCGGCTCATGGTATTGCTTTCGTAAACAACTGCCCTTAAATCGGATAATGATGAGATTCGGTTTTCCTGGGTGTTACGCACAGCCAGGTTTAATGCAAAAGTCGCGGTGAACCAGAAAGTCGCACCTTTTCCTTCCGCACTTTCGACTTCGATTTGGCCATTCATTCGCTCGACCAGGCCTTTTGCAATGATCAATCCAAGTCCGGTTCCGCCTGTTGAGCGATTGTCTTGCAGGGAACGCGCCGCAGAATCAAAGAGTGAGTCCTGTTTGTGTGTGCTCATTCCCACGCCACTGTCGGTGACCTTGAAACGCAAGGTATAGCGTTCATCACTGATCATTTCGTTGGAAATATTAATCAATACGTAACCTTCGGGCGTAAATTTCACTGCGTTCGATGTCAGGTTGAGTAGAACCTGTTTCAACCGCTGGGGGTCTCCCAATAAATTGTCCGGGACATCGTGATCGACAATTGCCAGCAGGCGAATACCCTGGCGGGTGGCCGCAGCTGAAAGCTGTTGGATCACGTCTTCCAACAGTTCTCTGACATTGACCGGTTTATGTTCGAGTGTGAGTGTGCCGATTTCAAGCCGCGAATAATCAAGGATATCGTTGATGGTGGTAGAGAGTGATTTTGCTGCTTCGGTTATTGCCTGCAAGTATTCGCCTTGATGTTTGTTCAAGGCACTTTTATCGAGTAGTTCTGCATAGCCCATGATACTGTTTAAAGGTGTTTTGAGTTCATGGCTCGTGTTGCTCAGAAATTCGGACTTCGCCCGGTTTGCCTGAACAGCATTTTTCCGTTCCAAATCCAATTCAATATTCTGGATCTCGACCGTTTCCAGGGTTTCCTTAAGATCGATAATTGTTTGTTCGACATTTTCCTGGTAATTTTCCTGTTGTTCCTTGTGCGAGCTTGCCAGGCTATTCAAGAGTTTTACAAGCTCTTCAAAAACGGATCCCTGGTGGATCTTGATTGGCGTTGAATATTCACCACTCAGAAATTGACGTATGCCAGCTTGTATCGTCGAAAGCGGTGTTGTTAAAACCGCATCAAATTGCCGCACAAAATATAAGAGCACAAATAAACACAATGCTGTTGCCAAGATCACGCCCGTAATAGCACGCTGCGTGTAAAGTTGACTTTGATAATTTTCGACCTGCACGATTGCGACAGTGGAGGAATGGTGAAGTGTGAGCGTGAGAAACAAATAACTCTTGTTGCGTTCAAGTGCATGCGCGTCGAGGCGTGATTCCAGCAAAAGAGGGTGAGGTTTGCCCCAGGTCTTTAAAACATCACTCTCATTACGCAGTACCAGTGCGCGATGCGAGTCTATGGCCAGTACTGACTCGGCAAGTCGATCAAGTTTTTCCGGCTCGCTATTCAGGAGAGCCGGCGCATCTGCCAGCAAATCACTTAAAAAATGGGTGTGATCATCGAGGGCATGGTCGCGTTCACTACTGTGAAGATAAAAATAGGTGATGGCTACAATGGCACAGACGATGGCAACCGGCAGAATTACAAGCCGCAATAAATAACGATGAAGTTCCTGATAAGCCGCCATCTGAAAGCCGTTTATTTTGATTTTGGGCAAATCATACCGAATATGGCCTGGGGGTGATAGATTCGGGGTCTCCTTGTGGTCTGCGAAACACTGCAGACTTACTTTTACCAAAAACTCTCCTCAACTGGTAAAATTCGCCGCTTTTGTGGTGTGCCAATCCGGCGCACTGGCTTTTTAAGGATGAGTATGGATTATCCTACTATCGAATCGTGTATCGGCAATACGCCGCTTGTGCGTCTCCAGCGCCTGGTCGACAAGCCGGGAAATCAGGTTTTACTCAAATTAGAAGGTAATAACCCGGCCGGGTCTGTAAAAGACAGGCCTGCCATGTCAATGATTCAGCGCGCAGAAGCCCGTGGCGATATCCACCCCGGCGATACCCTGATCGAAGCCACCAGCGGCAATACCGGCATCGCACTGGCGATGGCGGCCGCAATCAAGGGTTACCGGATGATCCTGATCATGCCTGCCAACGCGACACAGGAGCGCAAGGACGCGATGACCGCCTATGGCGCTGAGCTGATTGAAGTCAGCAAGGAGGCCAGCATGGAAGGTGCGCGTGATTTGGCGCTGGAAATGCAGCAACAGGGCAGGGGCAAAGTCTTGAACCAATTCGCTAACCCGGATAATCCGATTGCCCACTATGAAGGCACCGGGCCAGAGATATGGGCGCAAAGTGGCGGGAAAATCACCCACTTCGTCAGTTCAATGGGCACAACGGGTACCATTGTTGGCGTTTCGCGCTATCTTAAAGAGCGTAATCCGGCAATTGAGATCATCGGGCTGCAGCCGGATGAAGGGGCCAGCATTCCCGGTATACGGCGCTGGCCAAAGGAATACCTGCCCGCAATCTTTACGGATCAGAATATCGATCGCGTGGTCAATATGTCCCAGCAGCGTGCCGAAGATTGCATGCGTCTATTGGCGCGCCGAGAGGGCATTTTTTGTGGCGTTTCATCAGGTGGGGCAGTGGCAGCCGCGCTTGAGATCAGTCAACAGGTGGAGAACGCTGTGATCGTTGCCATCGTTTGTGATCGGGGTGATCGCTACCTTTCTTCAGGTGTTTTCAGTTAGGCCGAGCGGCTTTTCAACGCAATTCGCGAACTGTAAGCAGAAAACAGTGGGTAGCGAGCAATAGTTAGCAAGCAAAAATACCCCTATCAAACTAAATTCAGAGTTTTTCAGGACGTTTAAATAAACCCAAAGCGTTTATTTATTGATTTACAAGGGCAGCTTAAATGGTAAAAGTCAGAGAGTCCCGCCATCTTGGGGCGAACGGCGAAATCAATTTAAAAGCCTGGTTAGAGCATATTCAAAGTGTTCTGCGGCTGAACGATAAAGAAAGCGAAATCTTGCTGCGTGCCTGCGAGCTTGCGCGTGAGGTAGAAAGCCTTGAAGGCGACAAAATTACCGGCTGGGGCAAAGGGTATACCACGCTCAATGCCGGCCTTGATATGGCTGAAATGCTTGCGGACTTGCAAACGGATGGCGAAACGCTTGTTGCCGCCGTTCTCTATCGCAGTGTACGAGAAAACAAGCTTGCCGATACCGATGTAAAACGCCAGTTCGGCGATACAATTGCCGGATTGATAGACGGTGTTCGTCGCATGGCGTCCATATCGGCATTGACCTCGCGTAGCAACGAAGAAGTATTTGGTAAGGCTTCAGCAGAGCAGAGTGAAAATGTTCGCAAAATGCTGGTGGCGATGGTCGACGATGTGCGCGTCGCGCTTATCAAACTTGCTGAACGCACCTGCGCAATTCGCGCTGTAAAAAATAGCCCGATTGCAAAGCGCCAAAGTATCGCGCGTGAAATTGCCGACATCTATGCGCCGCTTGCCCACCGGCTCGGTATTGGGCATATCAAGTGGGAACTGGAAGATCTGTCGTTTCGCTATCTTCAACCCTTCGATTACAAATATATTGCCAAACTTCTTGATGAGCGCCGTCTCGATCGAGAAACCTATATTGAGAGCGTCATCTCCATAATAAAAAATGCTCTTGCAGAGGAAGATATTGAAGCGGAAGTGTATGGGCGAGCGAAACATATTTTTAGCATCTGGCGCAAAATGCGCAGAAAAAATATCAATTTCTCGGAAGTCTATGATATTCGCGCGGTCAGGATTCTGGTTGAGACAGAACGCGAATGTTACGCGGTGTTAGGTATTGTGCACTCCCTTTGGCGAAACATTCCTCATGAGTTTGACGACTATATTGCGAACCCGAAAGAAAATGGATATCGCTCGCTCCATACCGCCGTAACCGGCCCGGCCAATCGTGTGCTGGAGGTGCAGATTCGCACACGCGATATGCACGAGGAAGCAGAATTCGGTGTCTGTGCACACTGGCGCTATAAGGATACCGATTCTGACAAGGCACAAAGCAGTTACGAGAAAAAAATCGAGTGGTTGCGTCAGGTGCTGGAGTGGCACGATGAAATTGGTGGCAGCCCAATTGAAG
This sequence comes from Cellvibrionaceae bacterium 1162T.S.0a.05, assembly GCA_000964245.1. Taxonomy (GTDB): domain Bacteria; phylum Pseudomonadota; class Gammaproteobacteria; order Pseudomonadales; family Cellvibrionaceae; genus 1162T-S-0a-05. Next base: position 3,074,690 of record LANB01000001.1, read on the forward strand.
AGCATTTGCATAAGTCTGGTGTCGACCAGGATCGTCTTTATGTGTTCACGCCCGAAGGGCATGTTATTGATTTGCCGGAAGGAGCAACGCCGGTGGATTTTGCTTTTCGCATTCATACGGATGTGGGGTTGCGTTGTCGAGGTGCGAAAGTCAATGGCCGCATTGTGCCCCTGAATCACCCGGTGCAAACTGCAGATCAAATTGAAATTCTTACCGGAAAACGTGAATCACCCAGTCGGGATTGGCTCAACCCCGGCTTGGGTTATATCACGACGTCGAAAGCGCGTTCCTGTGTTCACCACTGGTTTAAACAACAGGATCGGGATCAAAATATTGCAGACGGACGCGCGATGCTCGATCACGAATTCAAGCGTTTGGCGGTGAGTGGACTCGATTACGACGCCCTCGCAAAAAAACTGCACCTCAATACGCTTGAAGATCTGTATGCCGCTGTTGGTACGGCGGACCTCGGTGTAGAGAAAGTGCTTAATGCTGCGCAAAAACTGGTGAACGGCGATGTGAGTTCGCAACAGGTAAGTTCACTGGTAGGTAAGGTCTCCGATGAAAAAAGCGGAGCTGAAGTGTATATCAACGGTGTGGGTAATCTTATGTCGAGCATTGCCCAGTGCTGTAAGCCAATTCCGGGTGACAGTATCAGCGGCTACATTACCCAGGGCCGCGGTGTTTCAATTCATCGGCAGGATTGTACCAACATATTGCAGCGCCGTTCGCTTGAGCCAGAACGAATCATTGCGGTGGATTGGGCGGAAAAACCAGCTAACTTGTATTCGACAGAAATTGCTATCGAAGCCTTTGACCGCCATGGCTTGTTGCGGGATATAACAACGCTTCTGGATCGTGAAAAAATTAACGTCAGTGCCATGCAAACCTTGTCGGATAAAAATAAAAACACGGTGCAAATGGAGGCAACCATTGAAGTGACGGATTTTGGTAGTTTGAGCCGCGTGCTTGCGCGTTTGAGCCAACTGCCTAATGTAAGCTCGGTTGTGAGAAAACAGTAATTCCCACACCTGCCGACTGGAAATCAATGACTGGATAAAAACTGCTGATTACGACTATGCCACACCCTCACCGTAGCACCGAAGATGCTTACAATCTTGAAGATTTGCTCTATTTAATGCGTCGATTACGCAAACCCGAGACAGGTTGTCCCTGGGATTTAAAACAAAATTGGCAAAGCATAACCCCTTCGACAATTGAGGAAGCCTACGAAACCGTTGCTGCAATCGAAAGTGGCGATCGCCAGAAAATTTGCGAGGAATTAGGTGACCTGTTATTTCAAGTTGTTTTTTACAGCCAACTTGGTGAGGAAGAGGGCGTCTTTAATTTCCACGCGGTGGTTGATGGCATTACACGCAAGCTGGTTCAACGCCACCCCCACGTTTTTCCCAATGCCGAATTACGCGCTGAACGGGACCCCAACGAGGATGTTGAGGAGGACAAGGTCAATGCAAACTGGGAAGCCATTAAAAAACAGGAACGCAAACAACGCGGTGAAGCTGGTCTTCTCGATGATGTTCCGCAGCATTTACCAGCCTTGAGTCGAGCAGAGAAATTGCAAAAACGGGCGTCGCGCGTTGGTCTTGATTGGACAAACAGTTTGCAAGTCCTCGAAAAGCTTGAAGAAGAAATCGCAGAGTTTAAAGCCGAACTGGTGAAGCCCGAGCAAAATCCACAAGCCTTGCAACACGAACTGGGGGATCTCTTTTTTACCCTGGTCAACCTTGCCCGCTTTACACGCAGTGATAGCAGTCAGGCTTTGCGTGAGGCCAATAATCGATTCAGCGCGCGTGTCCAGTGGGTTGAGCGTGAAATGCATCGGGCTGATAAGACAATGGAAGATGCTTCAGCGGAAGAACTCGATGCATACTGGCAGGCCGCCAAAGCCAGAGGCTTGTAAGGCTTGCCGCGACCCTGGACTACCCGATACTTGAGTAGCCCGGCCGCAAGGTGTAATGTGTGCGGCCTTCAATATAAAGCTCCACCCTCATAAGTTCGGAGCAACAAGAGGAGACACACCAATGAGGTTGATTTTGTTAGGCGCGCCCGGTGCAGGAAAGGGTACCCAGGCCAAATTCATCACCGAAGCCTATGGCGTTCCACAAATTTCTACCGGCGATATGCTGCGTGCAGCCGTTAAGGCCGGCACCGATCTGGGCTTAAAGGTGAAAGACATTATGGCCTCAGGCGGATTAGTCTCGGATGAGATTATTATTGATCTGGTAAAGGAACGCATTCAGCAAGATGATTGTGCAAAGGGCTTTCTCTTTGACGGCTTTCCTCGAACCATCCCGCAAGCGGAAGCCATGCTTGAAGCGGGCGTTGATCTCGACCATGTTTTGGAAATTCACGTTGACGATGAAGAAATTGTTTCGCGTTTAAGTGGTCGCCGTGTTCACCCTGCATCCGGGCGTGTTTATCATGTCGAACACAATCCACCAAAACAGGAAGGATTGGACGACGAAACAGGAGAAGCTCTCATTCAACGCGATGATGACAAAGAAGAAACTGTTCGCAAACGTTTGCAGGTTTACCATGAGCAAACGCATCCTTTGGTCGACTTTTATCAAAACCTGGCGACGGACAATGCGCCAAAATATTCATGTGTAGAGGGCGTGGGTAGTCTGGAAGAAATTAAGGAGCGTGTGTTAAGCGCACTTAAATAAAGAAATTATTTTTTCATTTTTCGCAAAAAAAGCTCCAATTGGAGCTTTTTTTGTTTTTTTTGGCGTTTTTTTTCAAAAAATTCTTTTAAAAACGTGCAAAAGCCTGAATTTTAAAATACTATTCGCGCATGACACTGTGGTCATTAGACTTGTGTCATTGGTTAGGTACTATGTGTTTATTTGATTTGCCAATTTAATTGCTTCCGGTAAAACAGCCAGTGAGCAAAAACAAAAAGGCAAGCCTGAACGGCAAACATTGCATATAAAAAGCATGTTGCCTGTAAAGCCAGGAATAAAGGGATAAACAATAGTCTGGTCAGGTTTCGGTGGGACTGGAATCGGATCAAAAGTGAGGAGGGCTCTTGTATGGCTTTAACTGCGGCAAAGAAAAAGACTGTTGCTAAAGTTGCGAAAAAGGTCATTAACAAGAAAAAACCCGTCAAGAAGAAAAAAGCCAGCGCTCAAAAGGCGCTGGCTTTTTCGTTTGTCACCAAGGCAGAGACGCAATTGCAAAAAGTGCAGGCCAGGGTTAAGAAGCAGGCTTTGAAAGTGAAAAGCTTACGCAAAAAAGTGACTGCGGCTCGCCTTAAACTGGCAAAAGCGAAAACACCGGCTAATCAGCGTCTGCTTGGCAATGCACGCACTACTGTAGGCAAGCAGAGTGAAGCACTGGCTTTGCTCAAAGCCGAGGAAAAAATTGCGAAATTCAAACTATTGGAGGCTCAGGCTAAAGCCTCTGTCAAACAGGCCGAATTGGATGCTGCAAACGCGATAGCGAGCCTCAAAGATGAATTAGAGGCAAAGGCGGAAGCCGCCTTGCTTGAAGCACAAGAGAATTTTATTGCCAAGTGGAGCCGCAAACGCGCGACCTCTGACGCTAAAATCCTGCGAGCGGCAGCGGCAAAAAGCCAGAGTCGGGTCGCGAAAGTCAGTAAGAAAGCGGCAGTAAAAATTAGCAAGGCCGCGGCTAAACTCGAAAACAAGAAAAAGCGATCACGTAAGTAAAGCGGTTACTATGTCTGAATATTTGGCGATCGAATGTGCCACAGAAGTCAGCAGTGTGGCCCTGAGCCTCGAAAACAAACCATCACAATCCCCGGAAATTATCGAAAAAAGCCATCGTGAGCAACGCAGTAATGCGCAAATGCTCCTGCCGATGGTGGACAGCCTGTTATCTGAAAACGGGCGGGAATTGCAGAAGCTCTCGGGTATATGCGCAACCGCGGGTCCCGGTTCCTTTACCGGCATTCGTATTGGCATTGCCCTGGTTCAGGGGCTGGCATTGGGCAGTCGCTTACCGGTAACGCTTTGGTCAAGCCTGGAGGTTTTAGCCGGCGGGTGGCTTCTGAAGAACAAGGGGCAAAAAGTTATTGCGGCGCTGGATGCACGCATGAGAGAAGTGTATTGGGCGGCCTACACAATGCACGACACGGGCCTGGAAGAGAGTGTTGCGCCAACCTTGAGTTCAGAAAGCGATTTTATCGCCGCGTTTCAAGAGCATTCACCGGACATTGGCCTGGGCTCGGCGTTTAGGCTGGCCGCACTTCAACCTCTTGGTGAACACACGACGCTTAATCCTGAGGCGGCGCCCAGTGCAGCAGCCTTACTGCAACTTCAGTTACAATTCCCGAACGCAAAAATGGCGGTCCATGATCCAGAAAAACTACAGCCGCTCTATTTACGCAATGAAATTACCTGGAAGAAACGCGAGCGCATCCGCACGAGTGCTCCTTGAGAGTCTGACTGAAAAACTATGGACATCCTGCAAGCCCTGATTCTTGCCCTTATTCAAGGGTTAACCGAATTTTTGCCTATTTCCAGCTCCGCGCATTTGATTTTGCCAAAGGAATTACTGGCGTGGCCGGATCAGGGCCTGGCCTTTGATGTCGCAGTGCATATTGGTTCTCTTGCAGCGGTGATGTTGTATTTTCGAAAAGACATCGTCGAGATCGTGATTGCCTGGCTACACAGCTTGCAGCCAGGCAAACAAAGCCAGCAAAGTCGGCTGGGTTGGTACATCATCGTTGCAACAATTCCGGCAGGATTGGCAGGGCTTGTTCTCGGTGATTTCATCGAAAAATATTTACGCTCGATGGAAGTTATTGCCGCAACCACAATCCTGTTCGGTTTGCTGCTTTGGTGGGCCGATAAAAGTTCTGACCACCGCAAACAATTGGCTGACATGAGTTTAAAGTTGGCCATCGTGATTGGTGTTGCACAAGCGCTTGCACTTGTTCCCGGCACATCTCGCTCCGGTATCACCATCACTGCAGCCTTGTTGCTCGGTTTTGGTCGCAGTGACGCCGCGCGTTTTTCTTTTTTATTGGCCATTCCGGTTATCCTGCTGAGTGGCGCGTATATGGCAACGAAGCTGATGGGCGAAGCGATTGATTGGCCATTTATGATTACCGGTATTCTCGCATCTGGCGTCAGCGCCTGGTTGTGCATTCATTTCTTCCTGGAATTTATTAATCGCATCGGGATGCTTCCCTTTGTGATTTATCGACTGCTGCTCGGTGCAGTGCTTATACTTGTCATACTTCAATAATCTTTAAAGGCAGCCATGACTTCCATTAATTCATCCTTACTCGCTTTTTTAAATGCCTCTCCGACACCCTTCCATGCTACGCAGGAGTTAGCTCGCTTATTGGAAAGTGCGGGCTTTAACGAGCTGGATGAAACACAGGCCTGGCACTTGCAACCTGGGCAGGGCTATTACGCCACGCGGGCGGGCTCTTCGCTGATTGCCTTTATCTATGGTGAAGATGGTTTGCAAAATGGAATACGGGTACTCGGAGCGCACACCGATAGCCCCTGTTTGAAGTTAAAACCGCAGCCCGAATGGCATCAACAGGGATATCAGCAATTCGGTGTAGAAGTTTATGGGGGCGTTTTGCTTTACCCCTGGTTTGATCGCGATTTGTCGTTGGCAGGTGCGGTGTCGTGGCTTGATGAAAACCGCAAGTTGCAACAAAGTCTTGTGAATTTTGAAAAACCAATGGCCGTGATTCCGAGCCTGGCAATTCATCTGAATCGCGAAGCCAATCGCGGTGGCAATTTGAACCCTGAACAACATATGCGGCCTCTGTGGTTGCAATCATCGGAGCGCATGGATTTTCGCGAATACTTGCAAGCGTATTTACAGGAAAGGCTGGATGACAAATCCGGCAGTGTTACAAAAGTGATGGATTTTAATTTGAGCTTTTACGACACCCAACCCGCCGCGCTCATCGGAGAAAATCAGGAATTTATTGCCAGCGCGCGTTTGGACAATTTATTAAGTTGTTACGTGGGGGCAGCCGTTCTTGCGAAGGCCGATCGTCGATACAGCAGTATGCTGATCTGTAATGACCACGAGGAAGTGGGCAGTCGCAGTGACATAGGTGCTCAGGGGTCTTTGCTTTCGGATGTGCTTGAGCGACTTGAACCCGGTTCCGCTGAACGCCAACAAATATTGCGCGCTTCCATGTTGCTCTCTGTCGACAACGCGCATGGTATACATCCGAACTATCAAGACAAGCATGAGAAGAATCATGGGCCGCTTCTCAACGCGGGCCCGGTATTAAAATTTAATGCCAATCAAAGTTATGCAACAGCCAGTGATACCGCAGCTTTGGTTCGCTTGTTGGCAGAGAGCGGTGACGCAATTCCACTGCAAGCCTTTGCTGTGCGCGCGGATATGGCCTGCGGTAGCACAATTGGGCCACTGACTGCAGCGCGCACCGGAATCCGCACCCTCGACCTTGGTGTGCCGACTTTTGCCATGCACTCCATACGCGAGCTGGGAGGCGCCCAGGACAGTGACTATCTGTGTGACTTGCTCAGCCGTTTTCTGGCACGTGCGGATTGCCAATAAAGCAAACCCCTCAGCCGAACCCTGACGTGAAATCTCAAGCGAAACTTAGGTAAATTTGCTCGCCATTAGTTAACCTGTTAAACGCTTTCGCTCACGGGGAGACACCGGTCACGCTTTTAGCGATTCACGCGAGCTGATGGTGGATTTTGCCTCGTGCTTTGCCTTAAATTGATGGGCGAAATGAGGTTAAATCTATGCTACATCCAGAACAATTAAAACTCTTTGTACCGTTCAATGGATTGGATGATAAGTATTTGAACGAAGCGCTGAAGCATATCAGGGTGGAAGTTCACGCCAAGGGCACAATGCTGTTTAAGCGCGGGAAGCCGGTGAGCAGCAAAGTTTACCTGGTCGAGGGCCGCGTGGACCTGATCGACTCGGCTTATTACGCGACTCAGGTAGAAGCTAATAGCGAGCGCGCGCAAACCGCACTCAACGACGAATCGCCGACGCGCTGTTCAGCGCTTGCCAAATCCTCCATCACGATCATGTCGATTGAATCTGATGTGCTGGACCGTATTGTTGCCTGGAGCCAGTCCGTTGGCCCCGAAATTGACGAGGTTGACGCACAAAGTGCGCTTAACCGCGAAATCGCCGTCGACCTTGAGCAAGACAGTAAGGGCGACTGGATGTCGTCACTTTTACAATCCCCCTTGTTTGAGCGTATCCCCATCACCCAGGTTCAGGAGCTCTTTCTGCGCTTTGAAGAACAGCAAGTGGAGAAAGGCGAAGTGGTCGTTAAAGAAGGGGAGAGCGGCGATTACTTCTACGTACTTGCCACCGGCCGCGCCCACGTTTACAACAACTGTGACAGCGTCGATGTGATTCTTGAGCCCGGCAGTCATTTTGGCGAAGAGGCCTTGTTGGGAAACACCGTGCGCAATGCGACAGTTGAAATGTTGAGTGACGGCATTTTAAAGCGGCTGAATCACGATGATTTCAGCGCCTTGTTAAAAGGCCCGGTACTGCAGTATGTCGAGAACGACAAACTGGACGCACTCGGCAAACCCTACAAGGTTATCGATGTCAAAATGCCCATGGAGTATCGCCTGCGCCATGTGCCCGGCAGTGTTAATGTTCCACTTAGCCGATTGCGCGCAGCCATACCAGAGCTGGCTGTCAGCGACGCTTATCTGATTCCCGATGACGCGGGCAGTCGCGCCGATATTGCCGCCCACTTACTTTGTCAGGCGGGGTATGATGCCTTCATTCTTCGCAGCCCTCAGGGAGATGCCGACGACGCCGCGGCCTAAAGCAGATTGCTCAAGGTTTTATTACTCTCGGCCTACCACGCCCGCAGCCATGCGTATTGGTGTGAAGGCCTTCAACAACACTTTCCTGAATACCGTTGGCAGATCTTGCATCTGCCAGCGCGTTATTTCGCCTGGCGTGTAAGAGGTAACCCGCTGAGTTGGTATCAGCAGCCGGAATTGTCGCAATCCTACGATCTTATCGTCGCCACCTCGATGGTTGATCTCGCCACTTTGCGGGGTTTGCACCCACAACTCTCAAAAATACCCACCTTGCTGTATTTCCATGAGAATCAGTTCGCCTACCCAGGCAATGCTGATAGCAACAGTGTATTGGAAGCTCAAATGGTCAGTATGTACTCTGCCATGAGCGCAGATACAGTGCTTTTTAACAGTGCTTATAATCGCGATACCTGGTTTGCGGGGCTGGATGCCTTGTTGAGCAAGTTACCCGACCATAAACCCGACGGTCTGATCGAAAAGCTGCGGAAAAAAAGTGCTTGTTTGCCAGTACCCCTTGCCGATGATGTGTTGAAAGCGAATGCTTCCCAGAGGGAAAACAACCTATTGAACATTGTCTGGAATCATCGATGGGAATACGACAAGGGGCCTTCGCAGTTATTGCAATTCGTGAAGGTGCTCCCTCAGGAGAGGCAAATCTGCTTCCACATTATTGGTCAAAGCTTCAGGCGGGCTCCTGCAGAGTTTGAGGCACTGAAAATAGAACTTAACAAACGCAATGGCCTGGGTCGCTGGGGCTTTGTTGAAAACAGGCAGGAATACCTTCAGTTACTGGCAAAGTGCGATATTGCCCTTTCTACCGCGCTGCATGATTTTCAGGGGCTGGCCCTGATGGAAGCGGTTGCCAGCGGGTGTAAGCCTCTGGTGCCAGACCGCTTGGCTTATCGCGAATATATTCCAGAGAGTTTTCGCTATCCCTCATTACCAGAAAAGCCGGAAGAGGAGGCGCAAGCAGCGGTAGAACAGCTCGAAGTTGCTATCAACACGGATTTCGACCCACAGTTAAGCGAGGTTTGGCGCTGGGCCGCGCAAAGGCCTGCTTACCGCGAAGTGTTTGAATCTCTTGCTGCGCTCGAAGTATCATGCGCAGCCCGATAGCGGCATGTGGAATAAGATAAATTACAATGAACAAATTACGCGTTCTTACCGGCATTACGACCACCGGTACCCCCCATTTAGGCAACTACGTTGGTGCAATTAAACCCGCAATTGCAGCCAGTCAGGATGAAAATAAGCTCGGTTTTTATTTTCTTGCTGATTTGCATGCGTTGATAAAATGTCACGAACCTGAAAAAGTACATCAATCCACCAAAGAGATTGCGGCAACATGGCTCGCATTGGGCTTAAATACGGAAGACAACGTTTTTTATCGCCAAAGCGATGTGCCCGAAATATCCGAATTGAGCTGGATTTTAAGTTGCATGGCTGCCAAGGGCCTGATGAACCGGGCTCACGCTTACAAGGCTGCAGTGGATAAAAACCTGGAAGAGGGCGAAGATCCGGATAAAGCCGTCACAATGGGGTTGTACAGTTATCCGGTTTTGATGGCGGCAGATATCTTGATGTTTAATGCCCAGCATGTTCCCGTAGGTAAGGATCAAATTCAGCATGTAGAAATGGCGCGTGATATTGCTGCGCGATTTAATCATCATTTTGGTGAAACCTTTGCATTGCCGGAAGCCATCGTGGATAGCCAGGTTGAAACCCTGGTTGGGCTGGATGGCCGAAAGATGAGTAAAAGCTACAACAACACCATCCCCCTGTTTTTACCGGAAAAACAACTGCGTAAACATATTAATAAAATTCTGACCAATTTACTCGAGCCCGGCGAACCCAAAGACCCGGACAGTTCAGCGGTGTTTCAAATCTGGCAAGCGTTTGCCGACGAAGAAAAAACTGCGTGGATGCGCCAACAATTTGTCGAGGGTATTGCCTGGGGTGAAGCGAAAAAACAGCTTTTTGAATTGATTAACGCAGAAATCAAGGATGCTCGTGAGCGTTACAATGCACTGATGGAAGAGCCGGGCATTATCGAGAATGCCTTGCAACAAGGTGCAGAGAAGGCGCGAGCGCACAGTGCTGAACTGATGGGACGTATACGTCGTTCAGTCGGAATCTATCCCCTGTAATTTGTTTACCCGCATTGTGGCGTGAGCCGCAAAGCGGGACTAGTCTTAATAACTGAAAGCATTTAATTGTGAGCCGTACGCATGTTCGGCCCGTTGGCGTGCAAATTATTTTCAAGGCTAGTCGAGTATGAATAACCCAGGCATAAAAGCCGCATTGCTTGGTACAGCCACCCTTTTTGCGGTGGTGATGGTCTATTGGTTTCAAAGTCCCCACACCGGGGCGATTATGCTCGTCGCACTGGCTGCCTTAGCGTTTCTTTTACTATGGCTGCCTCACGAAGAGGTCAGCGAACTCGAATCGAGCTATGACCACGAAGTCGCGCAATTGCGTGAGCTGGAGGGCCAGATAAATCGAAGCGCCGCCCCTGTCTGTGAAGACATGTCGTTAATGTGTCGTGAAATCAAGGAAACTGCGGAAGACGCTTCATTGCGTTTACACGCCAGCTTTCAGGGGCTTTCCGAATCTGCACAAGCCGAAAAAGAACTCATGACGGCTATTGTTGAGCGCTTATCCACCTCCAGGGACGCGGAAGAGGATGAGGTCTCTCTAAAACGTTTTGCGAATGAAGTGGGGCATATCCTGGACGATTATGTGAAGCTCTTTATCGATATTAGTGATAAAAGTATTCAAGCTGTGCATCGCATTCAGGATATGGTTAAACATCTCGACGGTATGTTTGTTCTTATCAACGATATTCGCGGTATTGCTGATCAAACCAATTTGCTCGCCCTTAATGCAGCAATCGAAGCCGCGCGTGCGGGTGAGGCCGGTCGGGGCTTTGCGGTTGTGGCAGATGAAGTACGCAAGTTATCCCAGGATTCCAATTCGCTTAACGAGCAAATAAGAGAACGTGCCGAAACGGCAAAAAATACAGTCAGCAGTGTTGAAAAAATTGTGGGCGAAATCGCTTCGCTTGATATGAGTATTGCAATTGATGCACGCGGGCATCTGGACGGTATGCTCAATGAGCTTGAGGCCGTTAATGAAAAAATTTCGGAGAGCGTGACGCGCGGTGCCGAGATAGGGAAAGAAATGAATGCCGAAGTAGGGCGGGCAATAAATGCCTTGCAATCGGGCGATAGAGTCAGCCAAATTGCTGATCGTTTGGCAAATTGCAGTGATAATCTCACAGTTTTATTTAAAACATGTCATGACGCAGTACACAGTAATTTAAGTGTAAAAAACATTTTGTTGACATCTGAAGAACGTATAGGTCAATTAGGCAATCTGCGTGCAGAACAAAAAGAGGAAGATGCATCTGGCGATGTTGACCTTTTTTAGCTCACTGAGCGAGGTAATCAAATATGAGTATCGTTGTTAAGCAGGACAGTGAAAATCCAGCAATAGAGTTAGGTGAACGCTTCGACTTCAATAGCGTTGAGCAGTTTAGAGCCTGTTACGAATCCCTGGCAGATATTAAAAAGAAAACACTCGAAATTGATTTTAGGAATACACGCTACATGGATAGTTCTGCCCTCGGTATGTTAATTAATGCGAAATCATTTTTTGATACAAAAAATGTCAAGATCATCATTAATAATGCCAATGATCAAATTAAGAAAATTCTTGTGATATCCCGATTTGATTTACGCTTTGAAATTCGTTAACAGGTGAGCTTTCGTGCGAATATTGGTTGTCGATGATCAGGCCTTTAATAGAGACATTCTCAGTTTTATTCTGGAAGATCATCATCACGAAGTTATAGAGGCGGAAAACGGCCAGCAAGCACTGGAACGGTACCGCGAAGATGAATCTATTGATCTCATTCTCATGGATGTCAATATGCCTGTGAAAGATGGTATTCAGGCCACCAGGGAGGTGAAGCTCAATGCCGAGGAAAGATTTGTACCCGTTATTTTTGTTACAGCGCTCGACGATTCCGACATGCTTGCGCGCTGTCTCGAAGCGGGTGGCGATGATTTCGTCCCCAAACCCGTTGAAGACAATGTCCTGATCGCAAAAATATCTGCTCAAGCACGCTCCCAAACCCTTTATAAAAACCTGAAAGCCGCGAATGAGAAGTTGGAATATCACCAGCGCATTATGGCGCGTGAACATACCATTGTTGAACAGGTTTTTACGCAGGGCATGTCCCGAACTCGAACGCGATGCCAGAACGTTGATAGTTACACCTCGCCCGCGTCCATGTTTAATGGGGATCTTGTCCTTGTCACTCCCGCACCCACAGGGGGGGTGTACGTACTGGTGGGCGATTTTACTGGGCACGGGTTAGCGGCAGCCATTGGGTCCCTGCCTGTATCAGAAATTTTTTATCAACTTACAGAACAACAGGCAAGCGTTGCCCGGATTGCAGAGGCGATTAACAGTCGACTCCATGAATTATTACCTTCATCGATGTTCTTTTGCGCCACCATTCTTTATATGGAAAAAGATGGCAAAAGTTTGATGTTTTGGTCTGGCGGCTTGAACGATATGTTAGTGCTGGAGCCAGGTGCGACAGAATTAAAAAACATCGCGAGCGCCTATATGCCCCTTGGAATTTTAGCGCCTGAAGAGTTTGACGATAGACCCACCTCAATGGAATTTAAAGAGGGCACAGGCATTTGTATTTATACAGATGGCGTGAATGAAGCACAAAATAAGCATGCCGAAGAATTCGGATACCAGCGCTTGTATGATATTTTACTGAGTGCCAGGGAAGACCCGATTACAGAAATTAAAAACGCAGTGCATGATTTTTGTGAGGGCACGGAACAAAGCGATGATATCTCGATTGTAAAATTGCGCATGTCAACGGTGGTTCACTGTGATAAAAAAACCGGAGAGGTTGTCGATGTCGCACAGGCCTGGTTTGGCCAAAAGTCCTACCTGTGGGAATTTAAATTGTGTCTGGAAGATGCTGATTTGGATAGCCCGGATATTGTTTCACAAATCATTTCCGTGGTTGCCAATATTCAGGGCGTGAAAGCACATCAGGATAAAATATTTACCATTGTTAGCGAGCTTTACAGCAATGCGCTTGAACATGGCATACTCGGCCTGGAATCCAGTATGAAAGCCACTCCCGACGGTTTTGATCAATTCTACCGCTTGCGTGCAGAACGTCTGCAGAATTTGCAAGATCAACGCATTGAACTCAGCTTCCGCTACTTGCCTGAAACCAAAAATAGTCTGGAGATTATAGTGAGTGATACGGGGCGGGGTTTTGATCAGGAAAAAGTCATGAAGTCCCTCGAGCAAAATGAAGAAGCCTTTGGCCGAGGGCTTATGCTTCTTAAAAGTATGTGTGATCAACTGGAATACAGTCAGGAAGGGCGCTGTGCCAAAGTGGTCTATTCCCTCACAGAACATTAATCACATCCACTAAGGCGCCTTCTCTTCTCTGGTTAGTCAAGTCTGCACGAATTGTCTTTTTCGTGTGCGCACTTTTCATTTCTTTCTCTCTTTTTCTCTCGTTTTGTCTCTATATTTGGAACTGCATTTGTCTCTAAATTTGTAACTACATTAGTAACTGCATTAGTCTCCAGGTTTAGACATTAAACCAGTTATTGCCCATTCTTTAGATCCGGCATATTACTGTGAAGTTTCCTGACTGTTCTTGATGCGGTTGCGCTTTTTGATGATAAAGTTACATACTGTTTACATACCTTGGCGTAGATCGTCCGTACACTTTATTTATGAGCAAAAAGAAAGCAAAAATACTGGTTGTTGAAGATGAAGAAGCCATTCGCATGGGGCTGGTCGATGTGTTGGTATTTCACGGGTTTGCGGTTGAAGAGGCGCAAACGGGCCCTGAAGGCCTCAAAAAAGGGCTCAGCGGGCTTTTCGACCTGATATTACTCGATGTTATGTTGCCGGGCATGGACGGTTTTAAAGTGTGTGAAGCACTGCGTGAAGAGGATAAAGACCTTCCTATCATTATGTTAACCGCGAAAAGTGGCGACGAAGATGTCATTCAGGGCTTGCGCCTGGGCGCCGATGACTATGTGACCAAACCTTTCTCGGTCGCGCAACTGGTCTTGCGGGTTCAAGCCGTATTGCGTCGTAGCCAGCCTGTACTTGAACAACAATGTATTACACTCGCCAATGGTGCGGAAGTGAACCCGGATTGTTTGAGTGCGCATTTCAGCGGAGAAGACCTGAGTTTTACCCGTAAGGAAATGGACGTTCTGCATTATCTTTATGAACATCGAGCACGGCCTGTTTCGCGTGAGGAGCTGTTAAACAAAGTGTGGGGTTATCACAAGGATGTTGTACTTGAAACGCGCACAGTGGATATTCATATTGCGCGCTTGCGCCGTAAACTTGAACGCGATGCGAAAAACCCGGAGGTTATCGCAACCGTACGTGGAGCGGGTTACCGTTTGTATTGTGTGGAATAAGCAGGGGCACAGTTTGGTTTACTGGATATTGATTCATTGTATATGGCAAAAAATAGTTCACAAGCATTAAACCGACAACACACGCCGCGTCTGACGCGTTATCTGCTTTTGTTTTTTGTCGTCATGGCGGCCCTGGGCCTTTTTTTAGCAAAACAGGCTTACGATCAGCTTCAATGGGAAGCATTTCACCGGTTTCAGATCCAGGCGCAGGAACTCAGCGAAAGGCTCGAGCGCAATATTACCAATCTGCTTGAGCAGGAAAATCAACGGGGGTTCAGCGACTACAGCTTTACAGTGGCAAGTGGCACCGAAGTGTCAGCCTACGTCCAGTTATCACCTTTAGCCGCAACGGAAAGTTCCAGTATCCCGGGGTTTCTCGGTTACTTTCAATTGGATGACAGAAATCGTTTTTCAACGCCCCTTCTGCCAGATGGTCACGAGGACCCCAAGGAATTTGGTTTCAGTGAAGCGGATATTCGGCAACGCGAACAAATACAAAGCAACTTACGAGAGATACTTCTGCGTAACCAACTGCTGGTCGAATCACAGCAACGCAATGTGCTGGAATTGCTTGAGCGCAATACGCGGCTTGCCGAAGACCGCCAAAAAGTTGCGCAAACGCAAAGTCTGGAAAAATATCAATTACAGGATTTGCGAAAAAAAGCCGAAAAGAAAGCCTTTTTTAAAGACGAGCAACAAGAAAGTGATGATGCGTTTGCCACTGCCAAACCTGCCAGAACCGCACCGTCAGCGAATGAGTTGAAACCCGCACCACGTGTTCAAAAGGAACTCGTGGCCGAAGTAGAAAATGAAAGCGCGGTGCAGCTGATGGATGAGTCATCCTTTGCCCAGGCGCCTTTGGTACAAAGATCATTGGAGGACCAAAGTCAGCAGGTAGTAGAGCCCCCTCGGGAATTCAGTTTTCTGGAAAGCCGTATTGAAGCGTTTTCGTCCGCCAACCTCGAGAGTGGCCACCTGTTGTTTTATCGCCATATATGGCAACAACAGCAACACTACATCCAGGGCTTTATTCTGGAGAGGCAGAGCCTTATCGAAAAATTAATTGTCGATGAATTCCGGAGCTCTGCGCTGGCCACTATGAGTTCGGTGGCACTTGTGTGGCAAAACCAGGTGCAACATATTGCAAGCGCTAAACAGCGCGGCTATAACTCTCGGCAAGCCGAGCTCAGTGGCTCAATACTTTACAAACATGCCATGTCGGAGCCTCTCGGTGATTGGGATCTTTTATTTACAATTGATCGCTTACCTGCAGGGCCGGGGCTAAAAGTCTTATTACTGTCCAGTCTGACCTATTTACTGGTACTAGCCTTGGCGTGTGTTTTTATTTATCGCTTCCTGGGCAAGCAAATCGCTTTTGCACAACAACAACAGAATTTTGTGTCTTCAATCAGCCATGAATTAAAAACGCCCCTGACATCGATTCGGATGTATGGCGAAATGCTGCGCGAGGGATGGGTGAATGAGGATAAAAAGCGTGAATACTATAATTTTATTTTTTACGAGAGTGAACGGCTGACGCGTTTAATCAATAATATTTTACAAATGGCGCGCATGACCCGCAGCGAGTTGCCTGTTAATCTTAAAGCGATGGGCGTTGCCGAGCTTTTCGACCTGCTTCGCTCTACGCTTGCTGACCAGGTCACACGAGCGGGTTTTGAATTGAATTTGCAAAATACCTGTGAGACGGAAGAAATTGCTGTTGATCCCGATCTGATTCTCCAGGTGCTTATAAATCTGGTTGACAATGCACTGAAATTTTCAAGGAATGCGGAACGCAAACGAGTGGATATCATCGCGGGTTGTCGACCAGTTAGGAAAGGCAAACCAAACGAATTGGAAATTCAGGTACGCGATTACGGCCCCGGCATAGACGCCAAACAGGAAAAACACATCTTTAATTTGTTTTATCGCGCTGAAAATGAACTTACGAGAGAAACCCGGGGTACCGGAATTGGACTGGCATTGGTGCGCGATTTGTTGCGTCTCATGCATGCCAGTATTCGTGTCGAATCCGCGCAGCCGGGTGCAAATTTTATTTTGACTTTTCCTTTGTTTGAAGGCAGCGCTTTAACTGCACCCCCAAAAAAAGTCTGAGTTGACTGCCCGGCTAATTGACTACCCAATTCGAAGTGCAAGCGCTATTGGCCAAGTAGCTTAAGAATATTCCCCCGGTTTGCATTGTCGATAAACAGCATATTGATCGATGCCTGCTCTCTCACCTGTTCATTCACCAATTGCGAGGTTTCTTTCGCCATATCGGCATCGCGAATGCGCGAGCGGCTCGCTGAGGCTTTTTCTTCAGCGAGGCTCAAACTGTTAATCGTTGATTCAAGCCGGTTGCTCTCCGCACCAATATTCGCACTGGCGTTATCCACGTCAGTTTGAACCTGGTCGAGCACACCAAGCGCAGATGATGCTCCCTCAGCACTGCTAAGGTCGATATCTGCGAATCCGGCATCTTCGAGTTTTTGGGCAAAATCATTTTTCGCCAGGGTGAGTTGGTCGTCTGCCTTTGGCCCGATTTGTAAACTGACATCCTGGCTGTTTTTCAGCAGGGGTTGCTGATTAAAGGTGGTGGTTTCAACTGTCCGATTGACCTCGTCCAGCAGTTGTTGTGCTTCCTTGTTCAGCGCGGCGCGGTCACTTGAATTCAGTGTTCCATTGCCGGCTTGTATCGCAAGCTCGCGAATTCGTTGGATGTTTTCGGTAATGCCCGACAGGCTGCCACTCGCAGTTTCCAGCATGGATATACCGTCGTTTGCATTGCGAATGGATTGGCTAAAGCCGCGGATTTCTGCACCCATCCGATTGCTGATGGCAAGGCCTGCTGCGTCGTCTTGCGCGTTGTTAATTCTGAGGCCTGAGCTAATACGCTCGCTACCGGTTTGTATGCCCTGACCGGCGGAGGTCAAACTTGAATAGGAAAATGAGCTGTTGATATCCACGGTACATCCAGGATTTTGATGGCTTCGGCTACACGGTATATGCGGTTTTGCCCGCTGTAAATGATCCTTTATTTATAAAAAATGCGCTTTTATGCCGTCGTGCGGGCTTTAAAACAACACGTCTGGTTTTAATGGTTTCTTATAACGGCAGGTTTGTCCGCCTCTGTTGTTCACTGAGTTTGTAATACCTCAATGGTGCGGCCACAAAGAAAAGCGAGTTGTTCGTCATTCATGATGTACGGCGGCATCATATAGACGAGTTTGCCAAAGGGACGCAACCAGATACCCTGGTCGACAAAGCGGGGTTGAATCGCATTCAAATCAACAGGGTCGTGCAATTCAATAACCCCAATGGCACCGAGTACACGAACATCGGCGACAGATGCCAATGCACGCGCGGGCGCCAAACCGCGCTCAAGTTGTTGTTCAATGCGTTTAATCCCGGCCTGCCAGTCTGATTCCAATAGCAATTCGATATTGGCACACGCAACAGCGCAGGCGAGGGCGTTACCCATGTAAGTCGGGCCGTGCATAAACACACCGGGCGACGCCGAACAAATTGTTGTGGCAATCTCGTCGGTGCAGAGGGTTGCCGCGAGTGTAAGGTAGCCTGCCGTCAGTGTTTTACCCATGCAAAGAATGTCGGGTGCAATACCGGCGTGTTCGCAGGCGAAAAGTTTGCCGCTGCGACCGAGGCCTGTGGCAATCTCATCGGCAATCAACAGCACGTTGTAGGTGTCGCAAAGCTCACGCAAACGTTTTAAATAATGTGGCGAATAAAAACGCATACCGCCCGCACCCTGGACGATCGGTTCAATCAATATTGCCGCGATTTCCGTGTGCTGCGCGTGCAAGGTATTTTTCAGTTCTTCAATAAAATGTTCGTCCCAATTTTCCGTAAAAGCACAGGCAGGCGCAGCGCAAAAAATCTGCTCATCCAGCGCCCCGGCAAAATGACTGTGCATGCCGGTATCCGGATCGCAAACCGACATCGCTTTAAAGGTATCGCCGTGATAGGCGTGACGAAAACTGAGAAACCGCTGTTTGCTTTTATCACCGCGAGCCAGCCAGTATTGCAGCGCGAGTTTCATGGCGACCTCAATACTGACGGAGCCTGAATCGCTGAAAAAAACTTTCTGTAAGCCCTCGGGGCTGAGGTTAACCAGATACTTTGCGAGGCGCGCTGCGGGTTCGTGAGTAAAACCACCGAACATCACGTGGGAAAAATCAGCAATTTGTTGCGTTGCTGCCGCGTTCAAACGCGGATGATTGTAACCGTGAATTGCTGACCACCAGGAAGACATGCCATCCAGCAAACGGCGGCCATCGTGCAAAATGATCTCGCAACCTTCCGCACGTTTTACCGGGAAAAGCGGCGCAGCCGAATTGACCGCAGCGTAGGGGTGCCAGATATGGGCTTTATCAATCGCGAGTATTGCGTCGCCGCTCAGGCGACCGTTCGGGCTTTCTGGTGACATGGGCTTTTCCAGAGGGAAAAGCCGCTAATGATAGGGCGCGCAGGGCACTCAGGCAACGGTTTGCCAGCCTGCCTGGCGTCCGGGCTGCAGATAGTTCAAGGTATGAACAAAGGTACGCAGCTGTTCCTGTTGAAGAGACGGCAGATCACGAAAAAGTGCGCGAACCCGATTGTGACAGCAGGGGCTGCGTAAAAAACGGTGTTGCACAAGGTTTAGCTGGCACTCCAGAGTAAACTGCTCATTAAACACCACTTTGAGCCCCGCCCGGGCATCACGGAATTGAGCGCGCGCATCGCGACCCGGAAAGTACAGCTGGCAGCCGTGTTCACTTAAGTCGAGCAGTTCGCCCTTTACGTCATTGTGCCAGTTGGGACTCAGAGTCATTGCCGGGCGATGACCTTTTTCGAAGGCGATTCGCTCATGCAGGCGCTGACTGGCAGAAAAGCGGGCACCGTGAATGTTGACTGAAACGGTGTAATCACCGCTGTTTGCGTGGCATTCTGCAAGGCTGGCATCCATCAAGTAAACGCCCTGTTTGAGCTTTAAGCTCAGCTGCAGGCCTTTACTCCTTTCACAGAGATCGATCAATTCGTAGTAATTACTCCCCTTGAAACTGTCCAGTAAGAGTTCGCCCTTGCACAGATCAAAACCCAGCAATGTCGAATAAACGGTAGGTTTCAAGTCGTCGGAAAATACCCGGATTGCAAGCGGGCGATCAATGAGGTTTAACAGAATTTCAGCTTCGTTAGGGTGCCAATCGTTTTTAAAAGGGGTTCGCGAAAAAGCTGCGAGTGTGGCCATAAATCGATCCTTGTGTCCTTGGTAAAACAGAATGTTGCCAAAGCCTAGGAGAGCAAGAGCTGTGCCGATTTTGCAACTCCCGTTGATTGGGGCATGGAATGTAGTCGACCGTGCCTGAAGAGGAAAGGCATTGCTGCAAGACGGAAGGCCTTTGCCGCTGTTTCCTCCTATGGTTAAAGCCCGTACAATGCGCTTCCTTTGTTGCCGCCGCTGGACCCGGCGCTACAGTATCGATAGCAATGTGAATGTCTGAGAGGAATCGAATTGCAAAGCTCGGAACTTAATAACCTGGATTTGGAAAGCTCGGATCTGGAAAGCGCAGATCCCAAAAGCCCGCAAGCCAAAAGCCCGGAATCCGGAAACAGGGAACGAAAGAGCCGTCTTGAGTTTAATAAGCTCCAAAAGCGCTTACGCAGGCATGTGGGGCGAGCGATCGCGGACTACAACATGATCGAAGAGGGTGATCGTGTCATGGTGTGCCTTTCGGGTGGAAAGGACTCCTATTGCATGCTCGATATCCTCTTGAATTTGCAGAAAACGGCACCGGTAAAATTCGAGCTGATTGCAGTGAATCTCGATCAGAAACAGCCTGGCTTCCCGGAAGATGTTCTGCCTGCCTATCTGGACTCCCAGGGCGTGCCTTACCACATTGTGGAGCGTGATACCTACAGTGTCGTGAAATCTGTGGTACCGGAAGGGAAAACCACTTGTGGCTTATGTTCACGTCTGCGCCGCGGGACGCTATACGGTTTTGCAGAAGAGATTGGTGCCAGCAAAATCGCTCTTGGGCATCATCGTGACGATATTATCGAAACCCTCTTTCTCAACCTGTTCTACTCCGGTCGTTTGAAGGCTATGCCGCCCAAGTTATTGTCTGACGATAAGCGCAACATTGTGATTCGGCCAATGGCCTACTGCGAGGAAAGTGACCTCGCAGCGTATGCACAAGCCAAAGCATTCCCTATTATTCCGTGTAACCTTTGCGGGTCTCAGGAAAACTTGCAGAGACAAGCGGTGAAAGCCATGCTACAAGACTGGGACAAAAAGTTTCCGGGTCGCATCGAGAGTATTTTTGGCGCACTGCAGAGAGTATCACCGTCGCAGCTAGCCGACACAGATTTGTTTGATTTTAAAAACCTCGAAATCGATCGGGAAAGCGTTCTCGATACTAAAATAAAAGCAATAAATTTGAGTTAACAAGGCGAACAACGTTCGTCGCCACACACGACAAAACCGGGCTGGTTGAGCGCCTCCCAAGCGATGAATACGTTATGGGCCGAAGACAATAAAAAAACCGATTTTTGTCGCTCAAATACCTTAATTTAGGTCTAAGCTTTATTAATAAAGAACACATCGTAAAATTAGCGTCCTTGTGCGCCTTAAAAATGGCTGAGTCCGGGCAGCAAGTGGCAGCGTGAGTAAAGGTGGTTAATAACAAAGATATGGGTGAATAGTGCAGGGCTTTTTTCAAGGCATATCTTTTCGACTGGCTAAAGTCGGGGTCGTTGTGGCCTTGCTGGTAGGTTTTGTTATCAGCGCCATCCAGATTTATATCGACTTTCACTCCGAGTCTACGCAGGTCAACTCCCTGGTTTCTCGCATTATGGCGGTGAGCACACCACCGGCCGCGAGGGCAGTGCATACTCTTGATAATGCATTAGCGGCTGAAGTTGCCACGGGGTTGATGCAATACGACTTTATTATTGCAGTTTCAATTCAGGACGAATTGGGCAAGGAGTTGGCGGGCAGTCAAAAAAATCGCCAGGAAAGTAAAACACTCTGGCTCACACGTTATTTCACCGAAGACCTCAAAGTGTATGAGGCTCCTCTCGGTTTACAGGATGTAGCAACCTCCAGTGGGAAAATCAGTTTCGTCGTTGACATGGATGCGGCCTACGGAGATTTCTATGACCACGCGCTCATCATTATCAGTATCGGTCTGATCCGCAGTTCGATTCTCGTCATTTTATTATTCATTGCGTTTTATTATTTACTCACCAAACCCTTAATTAAAATCGCGCGCGATATGCAGGGGATTAACCCCGGGAGCCCGGGCGAGCAGCGCATCGCAAAACCCACATACCACGATGATGATGAGCTGGCACAGTTGGTGGAAAGTGGTAATCAACTGCTTGATGCCGTTGACCTTGCGCTGGCCAAGCGGCGCGCAGTTGAAGTGGTATTGCGCAAAAGTGAAGAGCACGTGCGCCAGATCATCGACAGCTTGCCGGTTTGGGTGGGTGCTCGCAATAGTGATGGTCACTATATTTTTGCAAACAAGGCACTTTCCGATTTTGTGCACAGTACACCCGAGGCCATGCGCGGTTCGCATTTGAGTGAATTTGCGGCCTTCTTTCAAACCGACCCGGCCCTGATTCTATCCAAGGATGTCGAGGTCATTCAGGGTAAGGCTGAAGGCCAAACCTGGGAAGAAACCTGGATCAGCCTCGACGGGCAGGAACACCGCATGCAAACCCATGTCATGCCCATGGAATTTTATGATGAGACGGTGGCCCTGGTCGTATCAGCAGATATTACCGAGCTTAAACGCACCCAGGCGCAAATGGAGCACATGGCCTATCACGATGCGCTTACGGATCTGCCTAATCGTAGCTACCTGGTTGAGCGTTTGGAAGAAGAGCTTCGTAAAGCCACACACTACAATTATTTTGGTGCCTTGTTATTTATCGATCTCGATCAATTTAAAAATATTAATGACTCGCTCGGACATCCCGTTGGTGACGGTGTTCTGAAACATGTTGCGCAACGTTTGATTACGGGAACCAAGGAAGATGATGTCGTTGTGCGTCTCGGTGGTGATGAATTCGTTGTGATCTTAACCAATGTTGGTGAGGATTTGCCGAGTGCGCTGTTACATTCCGAAGAGGTTGGTGAACGTCTGCGACGTTTTATTTCGGAACCGTATTTTCACAATGACTTGCAACTGCATGTCACCAGCAGTGTGGGCGTGGTCATTTTCCCGGAAGAAGAAGCCGGCGTACACGAACTTTTGCGCTATGCCGATGCTGCCATGTATCAAGTGAAAGAACAGGGCCGCAATGCGGTGAAATTCTTTAACAAAAACATGGCGGATAACGCACGCAATGTACTGGTCATGGAAGGCGACCTGCATTCCGCTTTGGAGAACCGAACATTTGAGCTTTACTACCAACCGCGAGTAGAAGTCGCCACTGGCCGTATCGTTGGTGCAGAAGCCCTATTGCGTTGGTCACACCCGCATCGCGGTCCAATTCCTCCAATTGAATTCATACCCATTCTGGAAACGTCGGGTCTGGTGGTAGATGTAGGCATGTGGGTTCTTGAAGAAACGATTACCCGTGTCAAGGATTGGCAAGCGCGAGGAATCTGGACCGAAAATATGCGTATGAGCATCAACATCAGTCCGCGCCAGTTTAAATCGCAGACTTTTGTGCAACAGGTGCGCGAAGTGATTGAGCGCGAAAGGTTTGATGCCAGTCTTCTTGAAATGGAAATTACCGAGGGTATTGTTATTCACAACCTTGAAGAAACGGTTGAAACCATGCGCGAAATTATGGCCCTCGGGATAAATTTTGCACTTGATGATTTTGGTACCGGTTATTCTTCAATTAGTTATCTTAAACGCTTGCCGGTGTCGATACTCAAGATTGACCAAACCTTTGTGCGAGATATTACTGAAGATAAGAATGACCGCGCACTCGTGGAAACCATCTCCGCGATGGGTAAAATGCTGGATCTGGAAGTTGTTGCTGAAGGTGTTGAGACGGAAGAACAGCTTTCGCTTATTCGTTCGTACGCCTGCCTTTTTTATCAGGGGTATCTCTGCAGCCCGCCAGTGGAATTCAAGAAATTTGAAAAGTTACTGGATGCAGATAGAAAGGCCGCTGCAGCAGAATAATGCGGCGATGAGTTAACACGCGGGTAAAGCCGCATCGCGATAGAGTATTACCGAAGTTAAATAGGCAAAAAATGTCCGGCGATACACGTCACCGCTGTTTCCACTTTTAAAATTCGACGCCCCAGTGTCAAGGCTTCGAATCCGGCCTCTTTAAACGTTTTAATTTCCTTACCAATAAATCCCCCTTCAGGACCTATGGCAATCAGGCTCTCATTTTGGGTGTCTATTTGATTCAGTCGACGATGTTCGCCAGGTTCGGCAATAAAACACTGTCTTCCCTGAATCAGGGGGCGCAGTTGGTCTTCTACGAATGGAATAAAGCGAGGGACAAAATGGATATCCGGGAATTGTGTTGCGCCGGCTTGTTCGAGGCCGAGCTTCAGCTGTCGATGGATTTCTTCACTTTCCAATACCGGTGATTGCCAAAAACTTTTCTCAACACGCGATGTTTGCAGCAAGTAAAGTGCTTTCACTCCCATACACGCAATGTTTTGCAAAATGCGTTTAATCATCTGTGGACGCGGTAAGGCAACAATCAGAGAAAGCGTTGATTGGGGTGGGGGTGGCTCGTCCAGAGAAAGTAATGTGAGCTTGCAATCTTCCTTATTCAATAATTCGACGCGCGCATACCCAAGATTGCCGTTTTCTTCTGCTACCCGCAAATGATCACCTTGCTTGAGTTTTAAAATGTTCAATAGGTGCTGATGTTGATAGGCAGCGATTTCAAGACCGTTGTCAGCCAAACGATTTTCAGGAGCAAAAAGCAAAACATTCATGAGCAACAGCGTTATGAAAATAAATACAAAAGAAAGTGGCGCCCCCGGCAGGAATCGAACCTGCACCTAAGTCTTAGGAGGACCCTATTGTATCCATTCAACTACGGGGGCAAGGCAGGCGCGATAATACCTGAAGCTGCTCTTGATTAAAAACCCGTAGCCGGGGGAAAGTTGAGGCTAGGCTTCGCCGACGATGTGGGAAGCTCCACCGGAAGATGCGCTCCCTTGTGCTGTGTAGAGCGAGGGCGCAGCGGTTTGGCCGCGAACGATATCGAGTAATCTCGCAAATATTTGGTGGTTGCGTGCTAGTAATTTGCCGTTGACTTCATTTTCCAGTTTACAGGAACGCAATAAATCCTTGAGCTTTAACCAGCGCTGCTCCAGTTCCGAATCATGTAAATCCGAAATAATTTTTCGCCAGGTATCCTTGTCATCCTCATGTCTCCCACTACGGGAATAGGAGCGCGCCATTTCGCTGCGAGCAAAGGCATTTTTTTCCAGTGCTTCCAGCTTTTCGGATTTGTTGAGCAGTATGCGTTCAAGTTCATCCATATTGCGCTCACGCAAGGCGAGCCGTTCTTCATCCAGCAAGCGCAGGAGCGCTTCGCAGCTTTGGGTATCCTGATGGAGTTGTTGTTGAATGAGTTCGGCACTGTAGGCTGCCATAGCATTCTCCTGCTTTTCGCCAGAAATCTGGCTGTTAACAATTGTAAGTCGTTAACTTGCAGCCTTTGTGCCAATCAGGCAGGCGCAAGCAAGCCGTGCGAACTTGCACTGTGTTTTGGATAAGATATGCAAATTGGGCGTGTTTAGAACTCGTCTTGCGCGATTATCTTGCTGGCAAGATTTTGAGCATTGACCTGATAGCCGCCACTGTCAACGAGGGCTTTAATTTTAGCGACACGCTCCGCATCCACTTCAGGTACGCTGGAGAGCGCTGCTTCCAATCGGCTCAGGCTTTGGGCGGTATTACTCAGGGAAACGTTGTCCCCTTCGTTGTTCTTTGGAGCGTTAGGCGCAGCTGTGTCCCTGGTGCTTCCGGTACCAGAACGGGTTTTATTTGCTGTGTTACCAGCGCCATTAATGTTGTTTCCGGGTTCAATTACCATGATACCACCTGCCATTAAGCCATATTTCCCAACTCTGCCTTGAGTTTTGGGTCGTTTCAATCAGGTTTTCGGCGCACCTGGAGGAAACTTTAGGCTTTTTTGAAAAAAAATTCCGGGTTAACGGGAAACGACCATAACCCGTCCAGGCCCCGTCACCAGTGCGTCGACAACCCGCTCGGACTTATTGTTACGCACTTTAATCTGTTCGCCAAGCTGGCCATTGTCGAGCGCTGTACCGCGGGTCGAGACACTCAAGCTGGAGACGCGGGATTCGACGACAACGGCATCGCCTTTATTTACTACCCGCGGCTGGGCGAGAGAGGAGAGCACTAAATAACTGCCGCTGCGGATGCTGCGCTTTAATTCCATACCGACAACGCGTGCCTTGTCGACCACATATCCGACGGGTAAACCCGCTGTGTTGATGCGCATCGCCTTAACATCGTCAGCATCTATCACGGTGCCGCGACCCAGGTTGCGGGACGCGACAATCACATCTTCATAAATTTCCAGGGTGACGGGCACATAGATACTCCAACGCTGCTTTGCCTCACAGACTGTCTTGACTGTGACGTTGCGGCCCGTGTGAGCGGGGCGAATCAACTCAAAGCTTATCGGCTTGGTACAGCGTGCAAGCTTCAGGCGTTGATCGAGCTTGCTCACGCGCAGGCGAATATCGCGTTCAAATCGTTGCGCGCCGAACTCCTTTTTAAAGTGATCGTCAACGAAATGCTGAATCTTGTCGCGCAGTCCGCTGATGTGTTCAAATCGGGATTCCTGAGTGCTTGCAGTCGCACCGGATACCAGGGCTACAAGTGCAACTAACTGTAGAGTCCTTGCCAGCAAAAAACTGCGAAGTCTCATCATTCTTGTCCTATGCTGTATTTAATCGGGCTGCTCTTTCATAAAAGATCAGCGTCATTTATTTGCCGTTTAAAGAGTTATAGCAAAGCTTGTGCCGAGTGCCAGTCGAAAGCTTGACTATAGGCGCCAAGTGGAATTGAGGTGAACAATGGCCGGTGTACTGGACAGTGTTAATCAGCGTACGCAATTAGTGGGGCAAAACCGCCTTGAGTTGCTGTTGTTTAATTTGGGTGGAAAACAGCTTTATGGCATCAATGTTTTTAAAGTGAAAGAGGTACTGCAGTGCCCGCCACTCAACGAAATACCCAAGCGTAACCCTGTCGTACGTGGTGTCGCCCACATACGCGGTGGCACCATTCCGATTATGGATTTGAAAATGGCAACGGGTAGCCCGCCACTCAAGGATATTGAAAATTGCTTTGTGATCATCACCGAATACAACCGATCCACTCAAGGTTTTTTAGTGCGGGGTGTTGAACGCATCGTAAATATGAATTGGAGTGCAATTCATCCTCCCCCCAGTGGTGCCGGTAAAGATAACTATCTCACAGCGGTGACGGAGGTTGAGGGCAATCTCGTCGAAATCATTGATGTTGAAAAAATTCTGGCAGAAGTGTCTCCCTTGCCCACAGATGTGAGTGAAGAGATGATTCTTGGCGCGAATAAAGATGTACCGGTGAATAAACATGTATTGATTACGGATGACTCGGCGATTGCCCGGAAACAAATTCAGAAAGTTGCTGAATCGTTGGGCATGAAAGTCACGCTCGCAAAAGATGGGCGCGAGGCCCTCGATTTTCTTGAGGGATTGGTCGAAAGCGGCAAAGACCCTTACAAGGAATTGCTGTTGGTCATTTCTGACATCGAAATGCCGGAAATGGATGGGTATACCTTTACTGCAGAGGTACGGGCCAATCCGAAAATAAAAGACATGCATATTATTTTGCATACTTCATTAAGTGGTGTGTTTAACGAAGCGATGGTGCAAAAAGTGGGTGCCAATGATTTCCTGGCAAAATTTCATCCCGATGAATTGGCCAACCGTATTAACTCACGTTTGGTTGAAATTGGCGGCGAACCGCTAGAAGACGCGAATTAATTGGTGCATTAGGTAATTCGGAAAGGCAGTCAGGATAAATACGCAGTGAGTGACCAAACGCACTTCAGCGCAGAAGAATTTCAGAACTTTCGCGATTTTTTGCAGGAAGCGGCTGGTATCGACCTTGGCTTAAACAAGCAATACCTGGTCGCTACGCGCGTGCGACGCATTCTGATTGATTATAAGATTGAAACACTCGCAGATTTGACGCGAGTTATCAGCAGTGGCAGTGAACAAAATTTGCGTCAGAAAGTCATTGATGCAATGACAACCAATGAAACGTTCTGGTTTCGCGACATTTACCCCTATGAATATCTGTCAAATCACTTCCTTGCCGAACTGCGACAACGCGGGGTTAAACGGCCGCGAATCTGGTCAGCGGCGTGTTCCTATGGTCAGGAACCGTATTCGATATCCATGATAATTGAAGAATACATTCAGCGGTCACGTGGGCTTTCAGCTTTTCCTTGCGATATTTTGGCAACCGATCTTTCCAGTACGGTTCTGGATGCAGCAGCCAAGGGTTGTTATGACCGCTTATCTGTTGCCCGAGGACTCGAAGGGGACAGATTGAAAGCCTTTTTTCATCAGAGCAGCCCGGACACCTGGTGTGTCAACAAGACTATTCGCGACCGTATCAGTTTTCGTGCACAAAATTTACTTGAATCCTATTTGTTGCTTGGCAAGTTTGATGCGATCTTTTGTCGCAATGTCCTTATCTACTTTTCTTCAGAACACAAGTTGAATATTTTGCAGCGTTTGCATCGCTCGCTCAATAAAGACGGAATTCTGGTTTTGGGTTCGTCCGAAAGTCTTGGCGAAGCCAACGATCTTTTTGCGACGGAACATGTTCGCCCCGGCGTCATTTATCGCGCGCGCTAAAGCGGAAAGATCTTGCCGCTAGCGGTTCTCCCGAGCTGAATCTTTTTTCCCTCCCAAAAAATCCATTTAAAAAAATCCCGATAAATCAGTAAGTTAAGTTTGCTTGGCTTTTGGCACAGGCATTGCACTGCGTATAGCAATGAGAGTTTTAGGCAAGCTGGCTAGGTTTGCCGCTTAAATGGGAATAAACAGGCAAAACACAGATGAGTATTTCGTTTAACAATGCACTGGGGGTATACGAGTCGGCTTTGAATTTACGCGCCGATCGGGCCGCAGTTTTGTCGACAAACCTGGCGAATGCCGATACGCCGGGATTCAAGGCGCGCGATATTGATTTCCAATCCGAGTTAAAAAGATACATGGGTGTTGAACATTCGTCGAAACTGGCGATGCAGGCAAACCGTGAAGGTCACATCGGTTTTGCCAATGTTGAACACATGCCGGGTGAAAAGTTGTATCGGGTGCCCTTGCAACCCTCAATTGATGGCAACACCGTCGAGGAGCAAGTCGAGCACGCCGAGTTTATGAAAAACAGCCTTGAATTTCAGGCGGCCTTCACGATGTTAAATAGCCGCTTTAAAGGACTCACTAAAGCCATTCGTGGTGAATAAACGGTGATAAGAAAAGGAGAAATACAGTAATGAGTTTGACACAAATATTCGAAACAGCCGGTTCCGGTATGAATGCGCAAAGCCTGCGCTTGAATACAACTGCGAGTAATATCGCCAATGCCGAAGCCGCCCATTCGAGCACCGATCAGGTTTATCGTGGACGTCATCCGGTTTTTTCTACTTATTACAATTCAGCTTTGCAAGGCCGAGAGGCAGTGGGTGTGAAAGTACAAGGTATTGTAGAAAGTCAGGCGCCTTTACAACAGCGTTACGAACCTCACCATCCCAAAGCAGATGAAGACGGTTATGTTTTTTATCCGAATGTCAATGTGGTGGAAGAAATGACTAACATGATTTCCGCTTCACGTTCATTTCAAGTCAATGTGGAAGTCATGAATTCTGCGAAGCAAATGATGCAGCGTGTTTTAAGTCTGGGGCAGTAGGAAAGCGTTATGAATGATATCGAAGCCAGCAGTAATTCTCTTTTTAGCGACCTCAGCATTGCGCGCAAGAATGAAGAGCAAAACACCAGCAATGAATTGGGTCAGCAAGCATTTCTAAAATTAATGATTACCCAAATGGAAAATCAGGATCCGCTCAGCCCTCAGGAAAATTCAGATTTTATCGCTCAGCTTGCGCAATTCAGCTCAGTCGAAAGCCTCGATAAACTCAATAACAATTTTGATACGTTTACCAACTCCTTTGTTGCCAACCAGGCCTTGCAGGCCTCAACCCTGGTCGGCCGTTCAGTTACCGTTCCAACGGATACCACGCAACTTCCGGTTGGGGGTGTTGTGAATGGCAGTATTGAAGTGCCTTCCAGTACCGGTGAAGTCGGCATCAATATTTACACTGAAGCAGGTGAATTAGTCGATCAATTTAGCCTCGGCCCTCAAGCTGCGGGTGAAATGGTTTTACGTTGGGATGGTTTGCACCTGGAAATTAACGGTGAATTAATTGATCAAAGCAGTTTAAACCCGGATGGTCTTGCTGCGGGCACTTATCGTTTTGAAGTGACCAGCATGATTGACGGTGAAGAAACCGAATTGGCAACCGCACTCAGTGCCAACGTCAACAGTGTAACGGTGGGCGCGACCGGCGTGCTCACATTGAATTTGGCAGGTGTTGGCCCGGTAAGCCTGGCTGATGTCAAACAATTTAACGAGTAAGATTTTAACGAGTAAGTAGTAGGAGATTTAGCATGCCTTTTGATACAGCTCTCAGTGGCATTCGTGCTGCATCCAGCGATCTTTCGGTGACAGGCAACAATATTGCCAATGCCTCAACCACCGGTTTTAAAGCCTCGCGTGTGGAATTCGGCGATATCTATGCCACCTCGGTGTTGGGTGCGGGTTCCAATGCGATAGGCAGTGGTGTGCTTATCCAGGATATCGCACAAAGATTTACTCAGGGAAACGTAGGTTTTACCGAGAATGAATTGGATCTTGCTATTAATGGAGGCGGTTTCTTTATTCTCGAACAGGATGGTGAGGTAATGTATAGCCGCGCAGGTGCTTTTGGTTTGGATGATGCCGGTTTTATTACCAACAATACCGGCGCGCGCCTGCAAGGCTTTCCTGCTGATACAGCGGGGAATGTGGGTGGAATCCAAAGTGATATTCAGATTCAAACCAGTAATCTTGCGCCGCGGCCTACAACCCAGGTTGAATCGTTATTGAACCTGGATTCTACAGAGCCCGTATTGCAAAGCCAGGGTTTGAGTTTCACCAGTGACGGTTTGGTCATTGCAGTGGCTCAAGGGGGGTTACAGGATGCGACAACCACAACCCTCGATGGCAACACCTTTACCTTGCCACTGGCAAACGATTTTTCAACAACGACGATCGGTTTTGATATTCAACTCTCTGGTGCAACCAGTAATAACGGAACAGTGTCGATCGCCCTGGATACACTTGAAGGTGTCCCTGCAACCATTTCCAACTTTAATGATTTGCGCACCGTGGCCAGTGTTATTAATTCACAAATTTTTTCACCAGCAGCACCGCAAACGGCGATTGATGTTGTCGCGGAAGCGGTAGATTTAGGTGGGGGTAATTACGGCCTGCAATTTACGGCATCAGTAGAGGGTGAAAATTCCCAAATTGCCATCATCAATCAGAGTGGGCCGGCAGTGCAGTTGGGTGTCGACCCGGCACCGGCTTCAGTGGGCGGGATCGCTGCGGTATCCAATGGTTATCCCTTACAAAGTATCGATATCGTCGACCCCGATGGTAACACCATTGAGTACACAACCTTACCCGGTTCAAGTGCGGCCAACACTGCTTCGGAAATGAATGCGCTGCAAGGCGTGAGTGCAACTGCACAAACGGATTTAACGATTTCTGCTTACAACAATTCGGCCGGCAATATGACGATGACAATTAATGGCGTCACCTTGTTATCAGACAGCCTTGCTGGCCTGGAATCAGAAATTAACAGCTTGACCAACTCAACAATGCCAGGAATCTCTGCGGTTTTATCAACAGCCGGCACGGAATTAGTTGTCAGTTCAGCCGTGGGTGATGACTTGCGCATTTCGATCGCCAGTAGCGATGATGGTGATTCTGTGAGTGTTCAGGGTGATAGCGGGGCACCTGCGCAAGTTTTGGAAGTTGACGCTGCACTTGATGGTGTGGCCGTGGGTAATCTCGACGCCAGTGCAAACTCCGTGGTTGTGGGTGGCTTTCTGAATATTGAGCTGGACGAAGGTTACGAATTGGCGAACGCAGTACCGCCTTCTACGGGCATCTTTCAGGCTCTCACTGCAACTGAATTTACACCCATTACCTTGAATGCCTTTGACCCGACGGATCAATCCACATTCAACAGTGCAACGTCCATGACGATTTATGACAGTCTTGGTAATTCCCATGTGATGACGCAGTTTTTCGTCAAACAACCTTACGACCCGGCAGAGCCCACTACAACACCCAACCATTGGCGTATGTACGTGCAAATTGATGGCGAGAATGTTGGTGACCCCGATATTTCACTGCCACCGCCTGACAATACCGAACCGACACTCGCCGGCTATGATGTCTATTTCAATCCGGACGGTTCATTAAACGCTGCGCTGACGGATGATATTCTAGTCTCCAACTGGACACCTCTTAATGATGGCGGTGATCCAAACGGAGCGCTTGGCCCGCAAAACGTTTTAGCTGGCGGCACCACGGTCATTGCCGACCCGCCGACAAGTTCTAATTTCGTTATCGACCTCAACGGTACCACGCAATTCGGTTCTGCTTTCTCAGTAAACGATGTCGATCAAAATGGTTTTGCGACCGGGCGACTGTCCGGTCTCGCGATTGACGATGAAGGTGTCATCTTTGCACGATTTACTAATGGCGAAAGTCAGGTGCTGGCGCAAATCTCACTCGCGGATTTTGCAAACCAGCAAGGCCTGCAACCGGTTGGGAATACCATGTGGGCAGAAACCTTTGAGTCTGGTGCGCCCAGTGTGGGTGTGCCTGGTAGTGCTGCACTGGGTGCAGTTCAAAGTGGCGCATTGGAAGAGTCCAATGTGGATTTGTCCGAACAACTCGTCAACCTGATTATTGCCCAACGTAATTTCCAAGCGAGTGCCAAAACCATTGAAACCGCAGACACAGTGACACAAACCATTATTAATTTACGTTAGTGATAACGCTGATTGGCAGGTAGCACCTGGCAGATACGTGCCCGCTTTGGCGGGCATTTTTTCTTTCGCATCACCAATAGTTGCTGACTATACTTTGTGTATGAAATCAGTGAATACATCGTATTATTCCAAAAAGTTTGTATGTTTGGCACTTTTAGTGCTGACAGTTTCTTCCTACGCGCAAAATCAAACGCTGATTTACAATTCTGTTGATGATTCCCTTGGGAAATATTCTTTTGGGCTCGTTAAACTTGCATTGGAAAGAAGTGATTACACCTGGGATTTTGAAATTGTTGAAGGCGAAATTTCCCAGGCGCGAGTCATTGAAATGGTTGATGGTGGCAAGCTTGATGTCATGTGGGCGGCCACTAATCAGGAAATGGAGGAACGGCTTGAACCCATTCGCATTCCTTTATATAAAGGTTTGCTCGGGCACCGTATTTTTTTGATTGAAGCGTCCGGTCAACCAAAATTCGATGCAGTGCGTAGCCTTGAGGATTTACGTAGCTTGAGTATGGGGCAGGGAACAACCTGGGCCGATACCGGAATTTTGCGTCACAATGGTTTGAAAGTTGTAACGGCAAATAAGTACGACAGTTTGTTTTACATGGTCGAGGGAGGGCGATTCGACGCTTACCCACGTGGGGTTCAGGAACCCTGGTCAGAAATGGCAGCGCGGCCGCAATTGCCACTCACCGTGGAGAAGCGTTTAATGCTTGTCTACAAAATGCCGTTTTATTTGTTTGTTTCAAAAGACAATTCGCTTTTGAAAAATGAGTTATATAAGGGCCTGCGCGCGATGATCGCGGATGGCACGTTTCACGAATATTTTATTACTGATCCTACGGTGCAGGATGTTGTTGATAAATCGAATATCAAGAACCGTATCAGTTTTCATTTAAGTAACCCTACCTTGCCGGTGAAAACGCCGGTTGATGATGCCTCGCTTTGGTTAGATCCCACGCAGTTGTGAGATACATGCTTCAGCGCAATGAACACTCAAAAAGCCTGCGTCGTTAAATTACACACCCCTTCGTAAACTTTTATCCAGTTACATCAAACAGTCGAATTCCTGGCACAACCCTTGCAATTTTCCTGATAACACGAAGATTTTGACGGAGAAGCGCCGTGGATAAAGCACTATGGGTTGCAATGAGTGGAGCGAAAAACAACATGCTCGCACAAAGTGTTGCCGCCAATAATCTCGCAAATTTAAACACCACAGGTTTTCGCGCCGATTTTGTACAAGCGCGCAGCATGCCTGTGTACTACGGCAGCGGAGATCCCACGCGGGCTTACGCACAAAGCGAAATCCCGGCAACCAATTTTCAGCAGGGTGCGATGATTCAAACCGGTCGCGATCTTGATGTCGCGGTTGAGGGTGAAGGCTTTATTGCCGTGCAAGCGCCTGACGGCAATGAAGCTTTTACCCGGGTTGGCTCCCTGTATATCGACAGTGTTGGAATTTTACGAACCGGCAGTGGATTGCCGGTGATGGGAAATGGCGGGCCGCTTGCCATTCCTGCAGCGGAAAAGGTTGAAATTGCCAGTGATGGGACTGTCACCGCAATTCCGCTTGGTCTCGGTGCCGAGGGCATTGTTGTCGTCGATCGAATCCGTTTGGTGAACCCACCGGCGGATCAAATTGAAAAATCGACAGACGGGCTGGTTCGTATGAAAGATCCCGAGCAAGCCGTGCAAGCAGATGCACTGGTGAAGTTGCAAAGTGGTTTTTTGGAAGGCAGTAATGTCAATGCCGTAAATGAAATGACCAGTATGTTAGAGCTTGCACGTCAATATGAATTGCAAGTCAAGATTATGCAAAACGTGAAAGAGCAAAGCGAAAGCTCGGCGCGGTTGTTGCAAATGAACTAGTCGCTTAAACAAAGCCTGGTGAATCGTTCAAGCAATAGCTCAACAAATTGAAAGAAGTAACAGGGAATATGAGGTGAAGTATGCACGCAGCACTCTATGTCAGTAAAACCGGTTTAGCCGCACAGGATATGAAACTGACGACGGTCGCAAATAATTTGGCGAACGCGTCAACCACGGGCTTTAAGCGAGACCGTGCCGTATTTGAAGATTTACTTTATCAAATACAGCGTCAACCGGGCGCACAAAATACTGAAGAAACACAGTTGCCCTCAGGTTTGCAGTTGGGAACCGGGGTGCGTGTGGTCGGCACCCAAAAAGAATTTACCTCCGGGAGTTTGCAAATTACTTCGCAGTCTCTCGATCTCGCCATCGATGGGCGCGGTTTTTTTCAAATTTTGCAGCCAGATGGCAACATCGCGTACACACGTGATGGCCAGTTTCATTTAAACGCCGATGGCGAATTCGTGAATGCCAGTGGCCTATTGTTACAGCCAGCCATCACTGTACCCCAGGGTGTGCAAAATGTTTCGATTGGTACAGATGGCACAGTTAGCGCAACCATCGCCGGTGACCCAGCACCGCAGGTTCTTGGCAATATCCAGTTAGTGGATTTTGTAAACCCTGCGGGGATGCAAGCCGGTGGTGGTAATTTATTTTTTGAAACGGCGTCCAGCGGAGATCCAATTGTGGGAACGCCCGGTGAAAATGGCATGGGTATGACCAAGCAGGGCATGCTGGAGAATTCAAACGTGGATATAGTGGAAGAAATGGTAAGCATGATCACCACGCAGCGCGCCTATGAAATGAATTCAAAAGTTGTATCGACAGCGGATCAAATGTTGCAATTTGTTACCCAAAATTTATAGGTTTCCTTATGGGCTTTCTGCGTAAAGGGTTTTTATTTACTAGTGTTTTCAGCGTGCTTTCGGCGTGCGTGGTTCAACAACCTGTTATGCCGGGCGATCCATACTATGCACCGGTACTTGCACCCTCTGCGGTGCCGGAGCAAAGCACGAACGGTTCGCTCTTTCACAGTAACGTCAATCTGGAACTCTATGCGGATAGACGCGCGCTGCGAGTGGGCGACATTATTACCGTGGTACTGGAAGAGCGCACAAGTGGCAGTAAATCTTCTAATGTGGATATCAGTAAGGAAAGTGGTATTCAGGTGCCGGTTTCCGGCGGCATTCTCGGTTCAGTACCTACTCTGGATGGCAATGTGATGAATACCGACCTCAGCTCGGCGTCCGAATTCAGGGGTGGTGCGGGCGCGGACCAAAGCAATCAACTTCAAGGAAATATCAGCGTGACAGTTGTGGATGTTTTTCCGAATGGCACGATGATGATTCGCGGAGAAAAATGGCTGACGCTGAATCGCGGTGATGATTATATTCGTATCAGCGGTCTTGTGCGCCCCGATGATGTCACACCGGAAAACACGGTGGAATCCACCAGGATTGCCAACGCTCGTATTACTTATTCCGGCGAAGGGGATTTGGCAAATTCACAGCGTATGGGTTGGCTGGCGAAATTTTTCAATCATCCTATATGGCCGCTCTAGTGAGAATCGTCGCTATGAATCGTAAATTTTATGTTCGCTACTTACTGTGTCTCACTCTTGGTGTGAGCACATTTTTCTCACTGGCGTTTTCGGTCTATGCGGAACGCATTAAGGATATCAGTTCAGTCCAGGGCGTCAGAGTCAATCAACTGGTGGGTTATGGTTTGGTCGTGGGGCTCGATGGTACAGGTGACCAAACCAACCAATCGCCTTTTACCACGCAGTCTTTTATGACAATGTTGAAGCAATTCGGCATTACCATTCCCCCGGGTACGCGTTTTCAATTAAAAAATGTTGCTGCCGTTGCCGTGCACGCAGAACTGCCACCCTTTTCCAAACCTGGCCAACAATTGGATGTGACGGTTTCGTCAATTTCAAATGCGAAAAGTCTGCGCGGCGGTGCCTTATTGCTTACGCCCTTAAAAGGGATTGACGGAAAGGTTTATGCCGTTGCCCAGGGTAACCTCGTTGTCGGTGGTTTCGGCGCAGAAGGACTGGACGGTTCCAAACTTACTGTGAATGTTCCCAGCGTAGGCCGGGTTCCGAACGGCGCGCTTGTTGAAGCCAGTGTGCCAACAAATTTTGGTGGTGATGACCATTTGATTTTTAACTTGCACGCACCCGATTTCACCACTGCCAAGCGTGTCGCGCATGGAATAAACCAAATGTTAGGGCCCGATGTGGCCAAGCCCATGGATGCGGTCTCCATTGTTGTGCGTGCACCGCAAGATCCTTCACAGCGTGTGGACTACATTTCTGTTCTCGAAAACATAGAAGTGCAACCTGGCGCGGCCGCAGCCAAAGTGATTATTAATTCGCGTACAGGCACGATTGTTGTCGGTGAGCATGTGCGCGTCGCACCGGTTGCTGTAACTCATGGTTCATTGACTGTCACGGTTTCAGAAAATGCCATTGTCAGTCAACCCAATCGCTTTGCAGAAGGTGAAACGGTGGTTGTGCCCCAAAGTAATATCGAAGCGAGTGAAGAGAGTTCGCCCATGTTTGAATTTAAACCCGGGCCCACACTCAGTGATATCGTGCGTGCAGTCAATGATGTTGGTGCTGCTCCGGGCGATCTAATGGCGATATTGGAAGCACTGAAACAAGCGGGTGCGCTCAAAGCGGAAATTATGGTGATTTAGATGTTAACACAGGGATCTTCATTAGAGCGCGCGGTAACAGCAAGTCAGGATGCGTTCACTGACCTGGCTGGCGTTCGTCAACGTATTCAAGGTGGCGACAACGATGAATCATTGAAAGAAGTGGCTCAGCAATTTGAGTCTATGTTCATTAATATTCTTCTGAAAAACATGCGAAGTGCAAATGCCGTTTTCGAAGAAGACAGTTTGTTTCAGAGCCAGGAAAGCCAGTTCTACCGCGATATGCACGACAATCAATTGTCGCTTACTCTGGCGCAAAAACCGGGTCTCGGTATTGCCGATATGCTCTATAAACAAATGAAAAACAACTATGGTTCAGCGCTTTCCTTACAGGAAGGTCAAAGGGAGCCACTGTCAATGCCAACGCCACCTTCCCGGGACAATGCTCGCGTCGCTATCGCGGAAGATAAAAAGGGATTCATAGACAATATTATGCCTTATTTACACAAGGCCGCTGATATCCTGGGCGTCGAAAAAGAAATGCTGGCGGCACAAGCAGCCCTTGAAACAGGCTGGGGAAAATTTGTGTTAGCGAATGAAGAAGGTGAGGCGGGTAATAATTTATTTAACATCAAGCAGGACGGCGATTGGCAGGGAAAAAGTGTTGCAGTCAACAGTCTTGAAGAATATGACGGTGTTATGCGCAAGGAGGAATCCCGCTTTAAAGTTTACAGCGATTTACAAGAATCCGTTGAAGACTATGTCAACTTTGTCCAGCAAAACCCGCGCTATGAAGCGGCGAACCAGGCCAAGACCAGTGAAGATTATATTAAAAAACTTCACGAAGCCGGTTATGCAACAGATAGCCGTTACGCCGATAAAATTATTGGTTTGTACAAACAAATTAAAAACATGTTGGGTGCCGGGCAATGACGTCAGACTTACTTGGCATTAGCGTAACTGGCTTAAAAATAAGCCAGACGCAACTCAGTACTGCCGGCCACAATATCGCAAATGCAGGGGTAGAGGGTTATAGTCGACAGCGTGCAAACCCGGTAACCAATCCCGCGACGCTACAAAACGGCAGTTATGTTGGTAACGGCGCAAATGTGCAGAGTATACAGCGCATCGTTGATGAGTTTGTCACAGAACAACTTCGTCAAGACACTAGTTTATTTACAGGGCTGGAAGCCAGCTTTGACAATATCAGTTTGTTGGACGGTTTGCTGGCGGATGCCTCCACGGGTTTATCTTCTGCTTTGGAAAGTTTTTTTTCCTCCATGCAAAATGCTGCCGATGATCCGACCTCTATTCCCGCGCGCCAACTGGTATTGAGTGAAGCTGACAACCTGTCTGATCGTTTTAATACACTCTTTAGCCGTTTTCAAACAATAGAAGAAGGCGTCAATGATCAACTGGAATCCGCTGTCGAACAAGTGAATGCCCTCGCGGGAAATATTGCCAATTTGAATTTAAAAATATCAAACGCGATGGGTAGCAGCGGCGGGGCAGAACCTAACGATCTTATGGATCAACGGGACGAAGCCATTCGCAGTTTGTCTGAGCTGGTGTCAATGAATGTTTACAAGCAGGACAACGGTGTTGTGAATATCGTCATTGGCGGCGGCCAAAACCTGGTAGTAGGAACCAACGCGCGCGTTCTCGATTTGGTTCCGAGTGCAGATGACGCAAGCAAGACGGATATTATATTTGAGGATGATGTCGGCCGTCAGGTGATGACCGATCGAATCAGTGGTGGCACGATAGGTGGGCTCATTGAATTTCGCAACAATGGCATGGCGGACACCTACAACGAGTTTGGCCGTATCGCGGTGGTATTGGCGGATACCTTTAATGACGTCCATCAGATGGGGGTCAATCTCGATAACCAGTTCGGTGGTTTGTTTTTTTACGATGTGAATGAAGGTGATGTTGCACGCGATCGCGTAATTGGTCATTCAGACAATTCAGAGCCCCGCGATGCACTCTTGAGTGTGTTTATTGCGGATAGTCAGGCAATAGGCACCAGTGACTATGAACTCACAATCTCTGAAGGCAGCCAATACCGCATTGAAAGGCTCTCGGATGGCGAGGTTGTCAGTTCGGGTTTAATTCGTGGTGGTCTACCTTACAGTGTTGAATTCGATGGCCTTGAGTTGGTGATGGAAAACGGCAGTTTTCTGGCCGGCGACAGTTATAAAATTCAAGCGGTTAAAAATGGAGGGCGTGATTTCAGTTCCATGTTAGTAACCGCGAGAGATTTAGCGCTGGCGTCACCCCTTCGAAACGAAGCCTTGATCGGTAACCTCGGCTCCGGAACGATTTCACCTGGCGAAGTGCTTTCTCTCGTTGATGCGAATGGCGATGCCTTGCCTTTGTTGGCGACAGAAGGCGAAATGTCTCCGCCACTCATGGTTCGTTTTACAACGCCTTATACTTATGAAGTTCTCGATGCAACAGACCCCGGCAATCCGGTGGACCTCGATCCACCTATTCGCAATCAACGTTTTATTCCTGGTGTGGAAAACGCGATATTTTCCGAAGATCCCGGGACGACAATAGCCAGTTCCACGGGCGAACTGATCGGTTTGCCAAGCGGTCGCGGTGCAGTGACCACTGCAGCCTTGCAGGTGGGCACTGCAAGTGCGCCAGATTTCAGTGTCACGGATTTCAGTACGGTTAACCAGTTTTCTTTTGATGTTGTGGTAACGAATACTCTCGGTGGAGCAAGTGATTCCACGACAACAATCAATATCGCATCAGCCTCGATTACTGATAATGCAAGTTTATTGCAAACCATTAATTCGCAATTATCCGGCAGTGATGTTGAAGCGGTTATTGTGGATGACGGTAGCGGTACTGAAACGCTTGCTTTCAGAAGACGCACGGCAGGTGACGGCGATATTGTGTTGCAAAATTACACCGGCCCTGCAGGGCCGAGTGCCGCAGATGGATTATTGGGTTTCAGTATTTCTACCACAAGTTTTACGACGGTTGGTGATGCAAACGGATATAGCGGTAACGGGACACTGACCAATGGTTATCCCGCAGAAGCACTGACTCTGACCAAGGCGCCCGAGAGTGCAGGCCTGACGCCTACCACCTACAATGTTTTTACCAGTATGAATGCCAGCGCAAAAGAAACCGCGTCGGCGCTGAGCAACATACCGGGAGTGAGTGCTAACGCCTTTACCTATGTGGAATTGTCGAACTTCCAGCTCAATTTAAGTGAACCGATTCAAATAAAAGTAAATGGCCAGGAACTTCTCGAGTATGTAGTTGATGCTGATACCGGAGCGACCATTCTTGAAGCAGATATCCCCGACCCAATGACAGAAGAGGGTGAGTTTCAACAATACCTCGCCGATCGTATCAATAGCCTGCCGTATTTTTCTGACAACAGTATGTATGCTGTTGCCGCGCGTGATGAAGTGAGTGGAAACCTGGAACTCCGTATTTATTCGACTGAAGGTGATGACGTTGATATCAGTTTACAAACGCTGAGTGGCGGGTATATGGATGTCAGTGACGGTAACAACGACGCGACACGTTTGCAGAGCAGCAGTGCCGCCGTTGAAAGCCATTTAATTGTCGGTGGTGTCATCGATGTCACCATGGCCGAAGATATCAGTCTAAGCAGTTTTCCTCCCACCAGTATGCTGTTTGGTGATACCACCGCCAGTGATTTTGCACAGTCATCCTATTTCGGAATTCAGGCCTCCTTGAATGGTATTCCGCAAGTTGGCGATGCCTTTACTATTGACTTTAATAGCGACGGTGCCTTCGATAACCGCAACGCATTGAATTTTGTAAACCTTGAGTCAGCGGGTACCTTGAACGAAGGGGCTGCGAGTTACAGTGATGTTTATGCAACGCTGGTTGAGCGTGTGGGAATTGAAACCAGCTCGTTGAGTATTAATCGCGATGCTGCCGAACAGGTATTGCAACAAAGTCAGCAACGTCGCGATTCAATCTCGGCCGTGAATCTCGACGAGGAAGCGGCAGACCTGATTCGTTTTGAGCAAATGTTTTCGGCAAACGCGCAAGTCATTTCTGTTGCGCGAAGCTTGTTTGATCGACTCATCAGTTCTTTTTAGTTCGCGTAATGAGTTAGCAGGGTAGAACAATGCGCATATCAACAGTACAAATTTTTAATATTGCCAATCGCAGTATGGCGGATGCCAATCAAGCGATGATTAAAACTCAGGAGCAGTTGTCGACGGGGCGTCGTGTTTTGCACCCCTCGGATGACCCGGTTGCATCGACAAAAATTATGCAGCTTACCGATGAGTTGGCGAGTATTGAACAGTATCAAAAAAACATTGATATTGCAGAAAATAACCTAACGATAGAAGAGTTTGTGCTCGACAGTGTCAATAATCTGGTGCAACGTATGCAGGAGCTGGGAGTGCAGGCCGGTAACACGGCGACGATGGGGGTTAATGAATATCGCGCCCTTGCGAGTGAAGTCACCTCACGTTTGGATGAACTTCAGGATTTATTAAATACACGTAATGCCAACGGCGATTACATTTTCGGTGGATTTCAAAGCACGGAAGAACCCTTTAGTGGCAGTGCGCAAAATGGCTTCCGTTACAACGGCGATGAAGGTCAGCAGTTTATCAAGATTGCGAATAACACGACGATTGCAACCAGTGATTCGGGTAAGAGTGCCTTCGTTGATATCCCCAGTGGGCACAATACGATCAATACTTACGCGAGCCCACGCAACACAGCAATTCCGGCGGCGAGTATTTCAGTCGGCGATGTATTTGATCAGGACTTGTATGATGATTTTTACCCGGAAGATATTGTTATCAGTTTCAATGCTGATAACGCAATTTCGCCACCCGGTCTAAATTTTACTGCCACGGAAAAATCCACCGGCAGGGTATTGCTTGCAAACGAGCCCTATACACCCGGCAATGATATCGAAGTGATGGGGGTGCGTGTCGCGATCAGTGGACAGCCGGATTCCGGAACGCCCGCGACGCCAGCTCGCAGAAGTTATGGGGCAGATGCTGCAGCAGGTTTTTCTTTTAATTTTGCTGTTGCCGAAACGTTTACGATTACCGCAGGCGGCCGCACAGAAACCTTTACTCTGGACACCAATATTACAAGTGCCGCGGATTTAGCGGCAAATCTTAATGATGTTGCAAATGGCAATGCCGCAGCACTTGCCAGCCTTGGCCTGGCTGCGGATACCAACGGCATTCGCTCAAATGCTGGCATCAATTTTACTGTCGCCAATGGCACCGCAAACATAGATGCGGTTATGGGCTTGAATACCACAACCTCGTCAACCTCGGTTGACGGTGTGCGTGCCCAGGCGGGTGATAAATTTCAAGTAATAAGGAAGATATCCTCAGTATTCTTGCGCGTTTCAGTTTAAGTATGGAAAGTTATGATGGAACGCCGGAATCTCGCAATGGATTGGAAACAACGGTGGCGCAAACCCTGGAAAACCTGGGTAATGCGCAGACCCGCATTCTCGATGTGCGCGCGAAAATTGGCGCACGCACGAATACCCTCGACAGTACACGTTCACTACACCTGGATTCAGAAATCATTACCACAGAAATCATGGCAGAGTTAAGGGATACGGACTATGCAGAAGCATCAACCCGGTTGTCCGCTCAAACCCTGATTCTCGAAGCGGCCCAGGCGTCGTTTGTGCGCGTTAGCCGTTTAACCCTGTTTTCACAAATTTAGACAGGCGCTGAATAAAGGCTAAAAAGTCAGTTTTTTTCGGGTAGGTTGTAAAAGGTCTTTGACGCGAATATTGAATGTATTCAAATTTAAGGGCTTTTAATCTTGCGTCTGGAATGCAGCGGGCAAGGTTATCTATTTTAATCATAAATGAATGCTCCTTTCGTTTC
Organism: Cellvibrionaceae bacterium 1162T.S.0a.05; assembly: GCA_000964245.1. Lineage (GTDB taxonomy): Bacteria > Pseudomonadota > Gammaproteobacteria > Pseudomonadales > Cellvibrionaceae > 1162T-S-0a-05. Next base: position 3,117,516 of record LANB01000001.1, read on the forward strand.
CCTGTAATTCGTGTATCCCCTGTATTCTAAAAAAAACCGAAATAGCGTGGTAATTTGCAGGGGTATCTGTGTGTTGTCATCGGGTAATTAATTTTTATCCAGAATAAATGGTCAACACTTGCAGCGGCAAACCTTGAACTTTTTAACGAACAAACATTGCCGCTTTTTAAAAAATAGTGTGGCAAATAGTGAATAAATCAATAAATACACGCCAAAAACGGCAAAAAACAAACCTGGCACAGTGGTTGCAATTTTCTCTTTCAGTCAAACCGTAAATTTATGACTAGCGGTTTTACCTGGATGAAAAATTGTGACTCTCGCGTTACAGGAGAAATGTTATGCCTTTAGTCATCAACACAAATGTTTCCGCGTTAAACTCCCAGCGGCAACTTGTTCAATCTGGAAATGATATGAGTCAAGCGATGGAGCGTCTCGCGTCGGGAAAACGCGTTAACACCGCCCGTGATGATGCTGCAGGCTTGGCCATTTCCAACCGTCAAACTTCACAGATTCGAGGTCTTGATCAAGCGATCAGAAATGCTAACGACGGTGTCTCGTTAATTCAGACCGCCGAAGGTGCGCTCGATGAAGTGACCAATATTCTGCAACGTATGCGCGAACTGGCTATTCAGTCTGCGAACGGAATCTACTCTGATGTCGACCGTTCAACACTGGACGCCGAGGTGCAACAGCTCAAGGCAGAAGTGGATCGTATTGCCAAATCGACCACCTTTAATGGCCAACCACTTTTGGATGGCAGTTTAAGTGATGTTGCGTTGCAGGTTGGTTCTGAAGCCAACCAAACTATCGATTTGGAAATTCAAGGATTCAGTGCGTCTTCACTTGGTAGTAATTCTGGTGAATTTGTGGGTGAAGTCAGCTCCGGTTTATCAGCCTTTACTGCGTTGGCGGGCGGCGACGAACTGGAAATTAATGATGTGGCGATCAGCAGCCTCACAGGGGCGGCCAACGTAAACCAATTGCTCGCGACGATTAATTCTGATCTCGATGGTAAAGGTGCCGAAGCGTCGACCCTGGTATCTGTTGTCGCGTCAACTGCCGGTAATGGCGTCCTGCCTGAAGGCTCCAATTTCGTTTTCAGTCTTGTCGATGGCAATGGCAATACGCAGACCTATACCATAACCGATACCGCATCGTTGGATGATCTCGTTGATAAAATTAACAACGAAACTGCGGTGGAAGCCAAAATCAATAGCGATGGTAAAATGGTGCTCACGGCAGTGAATGCGGAAACCATTACGATTGGTACAGACGTCGCAGCGGCTACCGGAACACTCGCATCGGCTGAGTTTAGTCTGGTACTCACCGATACCAGCGGCGACAGTCGCGGCGTGAAGATTGAAGCGGGTTCAGGTATGACCTCCGTAGAACAGAACGCGCTGGGTATTAACGTTCAGGATAACGAGAGTAACTGGATTGGTATCGCTGTCACGAGCACGGCATCTATTAATGCTGGAGACTTGATTATTAACGGTGTTGCAGTTGGCGATATTGATGCTGCGACAAGTGCTGCCGCTCAGGTCGACCTCGTGATTGCCGCGCTCAACGATGTTTCACCGGAATCAGGTGTTGTTGCCTTTGAAGTGGCAGGTGCAACAGATCAAATTGGTTTGCGTTCCGCTGATGGTTCGCCAATACAAATCAAGTATGGCGACGGTGCAACGGACGCGGATGTCTTTGCTATCACCGGGTTCCAGGAAATGAACGCCGCCGAAGGAACGGGTTCGGTTGCCGGCATCAATATTGATACCGCTGCCGGTGCTCAGGCCGCGATTGATGTGATTGATGTCGCCCTGGAGCAAATCAACTCGACACGCTCTGATTTGGGTGCAATCAACAACCGCCTGGACTTCACCATGTCCAACCTGGCGAATGTAAGTGAGAAAACATCGGCTGCACGTTCACGGATTCTGGATGCGGATTATGCGAAGGAAACCTCGCAATTGAGCCGGGCGCAAGTCTTGCAGCAAGCCTCACAGGCAATGTTGGCACAGGCAAACGCCCAGCCGCAGCAGGTATTGGCCTTATTACAAGGTTAATATCGTTTCAAGCGAACAGGGAAAGCCCGGCAATCGCCGGGCTTTTTTTTTTGGAAGGGATTTATTAAGAGGTGGCTTCCTTAACGTGCTCATTGACCACTTTTAGTATTCGCTCATTGACGGTATCGTCGATTTCAAAGGGGCACGTTTTCATGACTTCTAATGTTCGTCGAATGATATTGTTGTAAACACGAACGCCATAATCAAGACGTTCTTTAAATTCGTTGTGATCGACGCAATACAAGGTATTTTCGAAAATGGCACCAAGAAAACAATTGATCGTGCCTCTCATTAGAAAATGACTCAAGGGGTTATTGCGAATGTCTATAACCTTAAAGATTCTGGCGGCTTCGTTGTACAGTTGTTCCTCGGTTTCTATTTCCCTGCTGAGTTTTAACTCATTTTCAATAGAAAATAGCGGAGACAGATAGGATGAGGAGTCAAATTGGGGAGGAGCGGTTTTTTTGAAGAAGTGATCACGCTTGATAGTGGCAACTTCTTTTGTTTTGTCTCGAGACTTGCAGGGGGGCATATTTTCAATTTTTTTGCTGATTGTATGCGCAATTTTTACCCCGTCGTTGCTGTTATAGCATTTAAAACCAGGGAAGGTGCTTGTTAAATATTCCAATAATCGTTCCATTGAAGAGCGTGCCATATCCAGCACGAGCGGGGCGCGTACTTCCCCGCCAAAATTGCCCTCGTGATAACGGTCATCTTCACTCATGCGTATGCCGGTATAATCCTTGTCTGCGTGTTTTGCCAGTTCGTAATAAATGCTATCCGTTGAGTGGTGTTTATCTTCCTCACGTAAGCCTAAATCAACACCGACCAGATGAATTTCCTGAAAGCCCATATAAGCTGAAAAGGCGAGGGCACAGTTGGTCACTGTGGGATTGCTAAATGCAAGGTCTGGCGGGCTCAGCGGGGAGTAAAATTCCCGAATTAGTATATTCCCGGCATCGTTGGGTTTGAGGGCATAACAGGCTTCGTCAAAACAAGCGATTGTTTCGGGCGATACTGTATGTAAGCACAAAAGCGAAATACCCTTACGTTGCTCGCGTGTACTTCCGAGTTCAATGGCGTCTTTTACAAAAGCAGGCCTTTCCATTTCCACGTGAAAATCGGGTTTAATACCATTCTTCAACAGCGTCGCGAGGGCGGTACCACAAGAAAAGATGACAGCGTTTTTTTGGGTTTTCTTAAGGTAGTCGATGTGAAAATCCAGAGAAGGCCCGCTCCCGACGATAATTAATCGCGTTTTTCTTCTATGTGTTCCGCTATTAACAAAAACAGACTGGTCTGACTGTATATTGTGGTGGGCGTGAGCGAGTCCAATACGTTCATCATCAAAATATCCCAGCCCGCCAATAAAGGCTCGAATCTCATCGTTGTAGGTCTTGATAAAGCGTTTTTCACTTTGCCTCTGAGTATGGCTGAGAATAAAGGTGAAAATATGGGAGTGCAATCCGCAGGTATGTATTGAGAGTTCTATTTGCTCCAGAGACTTCTTCGGTGAGACTCCGATACAGAAAATGATTGAACGATTTTCCTGCGAGAAGTATGAGACAAGGTGCTCCCAATTGATTGTAAAGAGTGACGCGTAAAAAGTGTCTTTGCAGTGTTCATGAATAAGAATGTTTTTGATATTGAATCGGCTAACCAGCTCGAGTAGATGGTAGCCAAGCCCGACACCGCTCACGATTAAATTTGTAATGAGTTCAGGTGTTTTATTGATTCTAGTGACTTCTTTTTTTGTATAGTGGTTAATCAGCGAGGCAATTGAGCGTATATGTATGTGGCGCTCGTTTTGAATTGGACTCTTGGCACTCTGAAACTTTCTCACTTTGCCGTTGCGTTCAAAGGCGTCAATCTGTTTTTTGCACAGGTCCTGGGGTATACCGTTATACATCCAGCTCCGGTTTTTGGTATCAACCAGGTTTATTTTTCCATTTGGGTCAAGCTTTAAAACATGTCGTGACGGCTTGTATTCATTGAATGTTTTGTAAATATCGGGAAACCGATTTTTAAACATCACCATATTGCGCGTGAATAAAGAGTGCATCTGTAGCTGCAACTTTTGTTCTTCTGCACGCCTTATCAGGTCGACCAGCGCTTCAGACATAGTTTGTTCCTCTCTATCCCTACTGTTTATTTTGTGACGAAATGTTGTCGAGTTGGTATCTGGTTGAAGCGCGACGCAATAATCATGCCTCTGGCCATATTTGTAGCTGGCATGATCTATGCCTTGAGTAGCAGTGAATCCGGGATTTACACGATACGTCAATTAATTGACATCTTATCGGTATAAAAAGATAGGAATTTTACTGTGTTTAACGACAAATCTATCCTAATAACTGGCGGTACAGGCTCTTTTGGCAGGCAGTTCATCAAGACACTTGTGGCTCGTTACCATCCGAAAAAAATTATTGTTTTTTCAAGGGACGAACTCAAGCAATTCGAAATGCAGCAAGAGTTTAATCAGGGCTTTATGCGGTATTTTATTGGCGATGTTCGCGATGCAGAAAGAATTCGCCTGGCCTGTAAGGGTGTCGATTTTATTGTGCATGCAGCGGCCTTAAAGCAGGTGCCAGCGGCGGAATACAATCCCATGGAGTGCATAAAGACTAATGTAAATGGGGCTGAAAATGTTATTCAAGCTGCCATTGCTAACAAGGTAATGAAGGTCATTGCTTTATCAACGGATAAGGCTGCAAACCCGGTTAATCTTTATGGTGCGACCAAGCTGTGTTCGGATAAGTTGTTTGTCGCTGCCAATAATATTGTTGGTGAAAAACACCCACGTTTTTCCGTTGTTCGTTACGGAAATGTCGTTGGTTCTCGTGGTTCGGTTGTTCCGTTTTTTAGAAAGTTGGTCGCTCAAGGCTCCAATGAGCTTCCTATAACCGACCCGCTGATGACCCGATTCTGGATAAGCCTGCAAGATGGCGTGGATCTGGTGTTAAAGAGCTTTAACCGTATGCATGGTGGCGAAATATTCGTTCCAAAAATTCCTTCAGTGCGGATTGTGGATTTGGCCGAAGCGATAGCGCCAGGCTTAACGAAAAAAATTATTGGTATTCGTCCAGGTGAAAAGCTCCATGAGAAGATGGTGCCGCGTGACGATTGCTATCGCACAATAGAATTTAAAGACCATTTTGTAATCAAGCCGTGTATCAAATTTTCTGATGTCGAAGTGGACTATACCAGAAACATGTTAGGAGAAACCGGTAAGCCCATGGAGTATGGCTTCTCTTACTGCTCGGAAAACAATCCGGACTTTTTAAGTGTTGAACAAATACGCGAAATGCATGAGGAATTGCAGTTGTGATTCCCTATAGTCGGCAAAGAGTAAGCGAGCAGGATATTGCCGCAGTTGTCGATGTCTTGAAATCGGATTTTCTTACACAGGGCGAAAGAGTAAGCGCATTCGAACGCGCGATCGCTTCTTACTGCGCAGTCCCCTTTGCACTTGCAACCTGTAATGCAACAGCAGCGCTGCATTTGGCATGTATTGCCCTGGGCGTTAATTCCAAAACGCGTGTCTGGGTTGCAGCAAACAGTTTTGTGGCATCTGCGAATTGCGCAAGGTATTGTGATGCGCAACTGGATTTCGTAGATGTCGAGGCAGAGACCGGGTGCATTTCAACAGCGGCTCTCGAAGAAAAGTTGTTGAAGGCAGAACGTGAAGGCCGCTTGCCAGCGGTTCTCATTGTTGTGCATATCGCAGGCTTGAGTTGTGATATGGCAACAATTTCCGCTATGTGTAAGCCGCGTGGAATCGCCATAATCGAAGACGCCTGTCATGCGATTGGCGCAAATTATCAAGGAAAACCTGTTGGAGCATGCGAATTTTCTGATTGCGCTGTATTCAGCTTTCATCCGGTTAAACCACTGACGACTGGCGAGGGTGGAATGTTGGTCACGCACAATGAAGATATCATTGAGCGTGCGCGACTGTATTGCCAGCATGGCATTGAACGCAGGCCCGAAAACTTTGCATCAAACGGGCCGCATGCGGATTGGTATTACGAACAGCAAGTCCTGGGATACAACTATCGTTTAAGCGATATACAGTCTGCTCTTGGTATATCTCAGCTCAAGACTCTGGATCAAAGAATACAACTCCGTGAAGCATTGAGCCGGTTTTATTTTAACGCGTTCGCTGGTTCGCCATTGCGACTTCCGCACGAAAAAAATTATGCAGGTTCTTCCTGGCATTTGTTCCCGATTCGATTTTCGGATCAACACTGCAGAGATGAGGCCTACAAGGCGCTCCGGGCAAAAGGCTACGGAGTCAATATTCATTACCTGCCACTTCCAGATCATCCGTATTACAGACAGCAAGGGCACACTATTCACAATTATCCGGCAGCTAAATGCTGGGGCGATACTGAACTATCAATTCCTCTTCATGACTTTATCGATGAGACAATGCAAGAAGATATCGTCGGTGTTTGCCTCAATGTGGCCAATAGCGGAACACAACGTCGCGTTGGAGCCTTGACGTGAACGGGAAGATCAAGTCAGTCAATATGACAGGCTTGAGTGCCGTGGCAATAATCCCTGCGCGTTCAGGGAGTAAAAGAATTCCCAATAAGAATGTCAAACCCTTTCTTGGAAAGCCCTTGCTTTCGTATTCCATTGAAGCGGCGCGCCAAACAGGGCTGTTCAATAAAATTATTGTATCGACAGACTGCGAAAATATTGCGAAAGTTGCATCCGACTATGGGGCCGATGTCCCTTTTGCAAGGCCGGCAGAATTGGCAGACGATTTTTGTCCCATTACCGATGTTTTTTCACATGCTTTGCACTACCTTGAAACACAAAGCCAGAAACCTGATTTTGCTTGCTGTATTTACGCGACCGCGCCTCTGATCTCTGCGACAGATATCAAGCGAGGCTTCGAATCTTTAGTGAGAAAAACGGACTTTAAAACGGCGCTTGCCGTTTCCGAGTTTGCATTTCCAATTCAACGCGCATTGCACTTGAGCGGCGATCTGGGCTTAACCATGATTCAGCAAGAAAACAGGTTTGTACGTTCGCAAGACCTCGAAAAGTGCTATCACGATGCTGGTCAATTCTTCTGGCAGAGGCTGGACCAGAAAAAGGTCAAACCCAATGCCGGGTATCTGCCGGTGATTATTGATCGTCGTCGAGTGCAGGATATCGACACAGAAGAAGACTGGCATTATGCGGAATGTATGGCCAGGGCGTTCGACTATATTCAGCAGGAGGAAAAACACTGTGCAAGCTTTTGACTCCCATATTCGTATTGCGGATGATGTCATTGGGCAGGGGCAGCGAGTCTATATTGTCGCTGAAATGTCAGCCAATCATGGACAGGACTTCGAGCGTGCCGTGGATATCGTACATGCTGCGAAAGAGGCGGGCGCAGATGCAGTGAAATTGCAGACTTATCGGCCTGATACCTTAACCTTGAATGCAAGGAATTCAAATTTTTACATTAAGCAAGGGCCATGGAAAGGGCAATATCTATACGATTTATATACGAGCGCAATGACGCCCTGGGAGTGGCATGCCGATTTAAAATCGCTGGCCGATAAAATTGGAATGACACTTTTTTCGGCGCCTTTTGATTGTTCAGCCGTTGACCTTCTCGAAGAATTGAATTTTCCAGCCTACAAGATTGCGTCGCCGGAACTCATCGATCATGAATTGATCCGTTATACCGCACAAACGACCAAACCTATCATTATTTCTACGGGCTCGGGTACGAAAAAAGAAATTGACGATGCTGTGGGAATCGTATCGCAAGAGCGGAATAGTCAACTTTGCTTATTGAAGTGCACAAGTGAATACCCCGCGCCATTTTCATCGATGAATCTTCGAACTATTGAATATATGAGAGACAACTGGCATTGCCCCATCGGATTGTCTGATCACAGTATGGGTGACAGTGTTGCCGTCGCAAGTGTGGCACTTGGTGCATGCTTAATTGAAAAACACTTTATGCTGGATAAATCCACGAAAACAGCGGACAGCTTTTTCTCATTGGATAAAGACGAATTTTCCAGGCTTGTAAAATCGGTGCGTGAAGTTGAAGCCGCTTTGGGCAACGTTCATTTTCCCGAATCGATCAATACGGCACGGCGCGCCCTTTATGCTGTTGAAGATATTGAGGCGGGGCAAACCATTTCGGTGCATAACGTAAAAAACCTTCGTCCCGGAAATGGTGAGCATCCCCTTCAGTTAAGTGCAGTTTTAGGGAAGCGGTCTTTGAGAACAATCAAGCGCGGCGAAGCCATCAGCGATCAAGTTGTCGAGTAAGAAAGCGTAGCGTAAGCAGCGGGAGAGCAAAGCGATGTCGAATTCAACAAACAATAGTCTTCAATTGCGTCAAGTAAAAAATACGGACCTAAAGTCTCTTATTCAACTATTGGACATACGCAACGAAGCCGGCGTAAGAAAATGGATGTACAGCGACCATGTTATCGAACTCAATGAACATTTAAAGTGGATTAGCACGGTAAAGGAATGCCACAGTACGCTCGCGTTCGTTATTCAGGGTGAGCATGATGAAGTGCTGGGTATGCTTAAACTCGACAACATTGACAGTCAACATAAAAGTGCGGATTGGGCGTTCTACCTGGGAGAAAATTCACGTGGAGGGCTCGGAGCGCCACTCGAGTTTTATTTTATCGATTTTGTGTTCGATAAGTTAGACCTTGAAAAGCTAAATTGTGAAGTTATTGAAGGTAACGATAAGGTAATTCGACTTCATAAAAAATACCTTTTTAAAGAGGAAGGCTTCAGGGCGTCGAATATTATCAAGGAAGGTAAAAGGAAAGGTGTGCATTTTCTCGGCCTCACCAGGGAAAATTGGCTTGCTGGAAAAGATGAAATCTATGAAAAGTTTAAAAAATCATTCGATAAAGTGAATATCATTATCGATTGGCACGATGAGTCGATTCACTCGTTCACTGACCTCAATCCAATAGACAAAATTGAAGCCGCAAGGGCGCGTAACAATCTTAACTGGATGAATATATTACGCCTTGCTTTGGAAGAGTCGCCCAATGAGGGGAGAAGGTTGGTTGAGGATATCAGGAATATCGACAAAGAGATTTCATCGTTAACCGATATGCTCCTTGAAACAGAGAGTTTTTCTAAAAAACTCAATGTCAGTCGCAGTGCCTCATGATACTTGATTATCGCCGATGGGCCCGGCCCACGAGAAAAGGGTGAATAGATGGTAATGGTTGTTGCTAAACAACAATACGAGACTAATACGTCCGGGTCTGATCAGGCAAAGCTCTGTCATCTTCTGGAGAGCGAGCGCCGACGCATATTTGCCTATGAGACGCCGGAGTTTGCTGAGCTTTTTAATGCTCTGGTCCTGAAGCGAGGCATGCCTGAAATTATCACGGTAGACGTTTTTGATACCTTGCTGTTACGCGGCGACGAATCAGAAATAAAACGCTTTTGGGATATTGCCTGTGCGCAAACGCAATACCTCAAAAATAACGGGAATCTGCAATTTGAACCAGAGGATCTGTTAGCGGCGAGACTAAGTGCTACCAAGGTGTCGTACCGTGCCTCACCGATAAAACAGGGCTGTCGGGAAGGCTCTATCAGCGATATTTACCGCATCATGGCAAGAACCGGTTTGCGGCTTGAAGATAAGCTCGAACAGGAATTATTGGCAATCGAGTTGCAACATGAACAGACTGCGCTTCGGCTGAATACCGGCTTACTGCAAAATCTGCAGTTGCTGAATGCCAAAGGGGCTAAACTCGTGTTGGTAAGCGACATGTACCTTCACAGTGAGCATATTCAGATACTGCTGGACGAAAAATATCCCCGTTGGCGCGATGATTTTTCGAAGCTCATATCGAGTGCCGATACAACGGTAAGCAAGGCTTCGGGAAAACTTTATGACTCTCTGTGCGAAGAGCACGGTTGGCGTTACGACACCTGGGTTCATATGGGAGACGCAGGGAAAGGTGATGTTCAACGACCCAATGAGAAAGGGATTCATGCGATACATTTGCCGATTTCCAGGGCGACAACTGAAAGCCGTAAACGTTGTGAGATACAAACACGGGATCTGTTAAGAGTAAAAGGGCTTGATCCACGGATGTTTAATGCATAGGAGGGCGAGATGATAGAAGGCTATTTTAAAGAAAAGCTTGGCCCAATTCTCCATTATTATTTACAGAAGCTGGATGAATATACCCGCTACCTGGACGATGGAAATACAACATTTCTCTACTGTACACGCGCGGGCTACAGTATCCATGCTTTGTATAAAAATTACCTACACTTGATAGGACGAGAGATTGAAAGCAAGCATAAGCTATTTAATGTCTCCAGAATGTTGGCCTGTAAAGCAGCATTTAACAAGAATTTTGATTATGTTGAAAATGTATTTATCAATGAGTTTAAATTCAAGAGTGCATGGCGACTTGTTAATGCGATTTTTGCCAGTGAAAAATCGATACCACTTTCTGAAGCTGAGCTCGAAGCACTGAATGATATAGAGGCAGATACCTATTTCGATTCAATTTTGAATAATGATGCATCATGCCAATATATAAGAGATTATTTTTCTGTTCAGCAGGAATCGTTCTCTTCGTACTTGTCATCGTTGCTTACCGAGAAACAAACAGACAAAAAGCAACGGGTTGTATTAGTTGATAGTGGCTGGCAAGGAACTATTCACAATATTCTGCAGATGAGTTACCCGCAGTATGAGTTTCACAGCCTCTTGTTTGGACGAATTACCAACGAGAATTCGTTTCAGGCCTATTTGCCACGAATGTACGGGCTCGTTTTTGAACAGAAAATCCAAAGCCGTTTTGCCGCGTATAGCCCGGAAAAACCGCAGTCCTGTTTTACACTGCATCGACACCTTATTGAAAATATGCTCGAACCGCACTTTGCCAGCGTGGAATCTGTGAATAAGGTTAACGACAGGTGGTGTGCAAATAACCAGGAGGATATCGATAAGGCAGATCCCTTCTCTAAAGAGGAAATGAAGGGGGTTTTACAATATCTGGAAGAGAATGCATTCGGTTTGCGTCGCGGGCAGATTCAACAGCGCTATTACGATGCACTACTCGATATCAAGAATCGAATTATTCACCCCGGAGAAGACGATATTCGATGCATGGGATATTTCAGCCGCAGTGTGGATTTCGGTAAACCCGGTGGTGTCAGGGTTTTACGGCCACCAGTGGACCGGTATGAGAACGATAGTATTGATCTTCGAATAGAGCATTCTTTATGGTCGATGGCCCAGATCGCGATTGAATACGATGAAAAAACAGCCCGTGAATTGCAGTTACAGCGATTACAGGAAGCAGGTTAAAAAAATGCAAACAGCCAGAAAGGCCCGGCCCATACTAAATAAACACAATGAAGCGCTACTTGAGAGTTGGTTTCCCTACCGAAATGAACGCGCTAACTACTTGATGAATGTGAGTCGTGCTACGCGGACGATTTATATGGAAGTGCCCAAGGTCGCGTGTTCGACAATCAAGCGAACGTTTCAGAAAATCGAATCCGAGGCACTTGGAAAGCCTAATATTGACGATGTACACAACAAACCGGACTCGCCACTGATATCGCCATTGCGTACGCATGATGATATTGAGGAAATCTATAAAGAGAGTTTTGTATTCAGTTATGTTCGTAACCCATTTACGCGTATTTTATCCTGTTATTTGGATAAAATTGCGGGAAGTCAATGGGAGAGAGATATTCGCCTACCTCAGTTGGGTTTCGACCCAAAAGACGCGGTGAGTTTTGTTGAGTTTTTGCTAGCTGTGAAAAAGCAAAACCCTGTTAATATGGATATTCACTGGTCACCGCAAACCACCTTGTTATCGCGAGAGCGATTTCACTATGATTTTATCGGGCGCTTCGAGAACTTCTCCGAAAGTTTTAACAAGCTGGTTTCTTTTTGCACGAGTCGCCTGGAAACGCCGCGGGAGTTTGAGGTAATTAACCACAACTGGCACAAAACGGCTGCTAAGGCGAAATTGGCAGAGCACTACAATGACCAGGTCAAAGCTTTGATTTGTGAAATCTACGAAGAGGATTTTGAAAACTTTCTCTATTGTAAAGAGCTCGCCTTCATTTAATCAAAAACACCGATTACGGTTGCATCGGGCCGTCTTTCATGGATAGTATTTTTTATTTCATAAAACGACGAAATAGAACCGACCACAATGTGTTTAAACTCACTCTGGTTTTGAATATCTTTTATCGAATAGACCGGTAAATTGTTCATGCGACGATGTTGCTGCTCGTTGTGACTAACGACGAAACCGAGAGTCTCTATATTCATATCGGACATATCTTTAAAGACGCGTTGAGCCAGGGTGTCTAAACCATAGAGGAAAACGCCTTGAGGTTTGCTATCCTCGATTTTTTCTTTGATTCGTGCGCAAGGATAATTAAAGTAACAGTCGCTTTCACTGTCTTTATATAATGCCTTGAGCGTTAGTTTTGCTTTGGAAAAGTGTTCGGGGAACGCCTGACTAAAGCCTTCTTGAACATTCCTGAGTGGAAAGCTGAGTGCATTGTGCATTTTTCTCTCATAGAATGACTGGTAGAGAGGGAACAATTGATATTTTTCGAGTAAGTCTTTGATCGTGGCGTAAACAGCGAGCGTATTGTCTATTTTCTGTGCCATGAGTTCATGGGATATACCCAGGGTCAAGGATTGGTCGTGTCGATAGTACATGATGCCAATATCCGGGACCATTGTTACGCGCCCATGTTGGTATAACTTTAGAAATAATGATGTCGACCATAAAACATCTTCAAACATGTTGACGTATTCGTCACCACTAAAATCATCCAGAAGCTGTAACGCCACCTCGCGCTTTATCAATTTATTCCAGCAAACATGTAAAGCCCAATAGCCATTGGTCAAATACATCTCATCAATAATATCGCGGCCTGTCTTTAATTCGAAGGGGTGAATGACGTTCTTTTTATCGTTCCATGTTCTTCCCGTATCATCACACTGAAGCAGGTTAAAATAAACGACATCTGCATTGAGTGCTTTACCGCGTTGGTACGCTTTACTGTAAACGTCGTTGACGACCCAATCATCAGCATCCAGGTGAACGATATAGTCGCCTCGAGCCTCGGTTATTCCAGTATAACGCGCGGCAAAAAGCCCTTTGTTTTTATTGTGACGAATGTATCTTACCTGGCTTGAATAACTGGCTACGATATCCCGGCAATTACCTTCGGAAGCATCGTCAACAACGAGTATCTCAATGTTATCGAGAGTTGAAGCTAATACAGAATTTATGGCGCGCTCCAAAAACTGCTCTGCGTTATAAACAGGAATGATGATACTGAGAGCAGGTTTATTGATTTCAGCGTTTGTGTTGCTTTTGGTATCCATATCTTTCTCTAATTTGCTTGATGACTACTTATTATTTCGACGTTTTCGATTCCATGTATTTCAGCAGCATGTAAGATCTGTTGAATAATGTCTTCCTGAAATGCAAAGGAAAATATAGCAATCCGCCTGCTTCCTTCTACTAGAGCTGATTCAAGGTCGGTGACAAGGAAATTATCAAGCCTGTAGCTACCGCTCGATTCTGCTTTTTTGTCGACAATACGTTCAATATTTAAATTGAGACGGTCTATGTCAGAACGAGCTTGTTCAAAAAAATCACCGGCGCCGTAGGCCGTAAATTGGGTCCAGGCCTGTTGCTGAATTTTGAGCAAGAGTGCTTCGCGGGCGTGTTGGTTATCGGAACTTAATAGGCCAGCTCTGCGTGCTAGAAAGTGTTTGTCAATGAGCGTAATAACGGCTTGTGGCCAGTGTATTACTCCTTGCTGCCACTTTCGCCAATCCAGAAAATTCGACCAGGCATGATCAATGCCCAACTTTCTTAATGTACTTATTTGCTGATCGTCAATAACCGGGTAGCAATTCCGCGAGCCGAAGTTGTCTTCATGTAACAGGGAAGTGAATAGCTGTGCTTCTTCCTGTGTTGGCAGGTTCAGGTAACGCGCAAGTATCCCTTCGAGGGAAGTTGCATTGTAACTCGCTGCATTTTCGTGGTTTGCGACATTATAAAAATAGTTTTCCAGACCCTGCATAAATGCTTCGCTGTGCAAGCAGTTATCTTTGATGCCAGCAGCTAACACCGCTTCGACTTTGTCGCCTTTTCTTTGGTACGCAATGCAACTTCCCTGCGTGCCGACCAGCAGTGGCTCGATGCACTCTTGTGATCGTTGCAGTATTTTGTGACTGCGAAATTGGCAGTTATGGGCTGAAAAGAATCCACTGGCTAACAAGGGGGGCGAAAAGCGGTAAATACGCTCTGAGGCGTAGAATAGTAAATTAAGTTTGGCCTGATCTTGCAGGATGCTGGCGAGATGAGCCGATATCGTCGCTCCGTTACCAAGATCAACAATACAGCAAGCCGATATTGGGCATTGGACTTGCTGATAAAAATAATCACGAATCAGTGTCTTTTGCTCAATAATGAAGTGCTTGAGAGATTTATGGTTTGCTGCCAACTTTTCGCTTAAATAGGCAAGTGCACATCGATTGTTGAAGTAAATACTATCCAGTTTTCTCATTTCCTCATTGCCGAGGTTTCGACAGAAAGTATCCTGTTCATATCCCGCATCACGATAAAAATCACGAACGGTATAGCTTCGGAAAGATGAGCCACCGGTACCGCCAATATGATTAAGAAGGTTCAAATACCATTCGGGCTTATCAATATCTATAGCTGCCCAAAACGTGGACCTTCGTGAAGCTGAGAGCGTTTTAACAGATAGGGTCTTAATGCTTCGCTGTTTTAGGCGTAGTTTTACAAGTGGAGCAAAGACCACGGCTTCGCGCATTAAACACACCAGAGTATGGCATTTGCTCGCCAAACATTTATCAATACACCAGTCGGAAAAGCCCAGTAATAAGGGGCCCCACACAAAGGCACCAAGATGGAAAGCTGCCGGGGAGTTCGAAAACTGTGTGTCGGCGGCACTGATTATACGCAGTGCATTATCTTGAAAGGTGTTGTGGTAGTTCAGTCGCTCATACTTGAGAATATTCCGGTATTCGCTATGGCCAAAGTAGGGGAGAGCGTTTAAGCCCTCTCTAATAGGCGCTTCGACGTCTGCAGCCAGATTGTCGCCGATGTGAAGCCAATGACTTAATTTCCAGTTTCGTTCTTGAGAGGCAAGCGAGAACAGCTTGCCTTTTTTCTTGCTCGTACCTGAATCACAAGACACGTACAACGGGATATTCGATAGAACAGGGTGGTGACGAAAAAAAGTCGAGCGGAGGGTCTCGGCATCGAGGTACATATCTGATATCAATACAATATCGAAACCGGAATCACCTAATGATTTCAGTGTGTCACAAAGTTTTTCATTGATAAACGAAAAGCGGTTTTCAGCTTCCAGTTCTATTTCAGCTAACTGCTTTTTAAGTTCACTAGAAAATGGAAGCTGCTCCAGAATATGGGCCAAACTAATTTCCATGTTCGGGTTTGCGCTGCGTGCGCGGCTTTCGGCATTGATACGAAGCTCCCGGTATTCCTCCGGGTCGAGTGCCAGTAGGTTGCGCGTCTGGGCAAGCCTGCCAGCCTCCAAAAATACATCATGTGGGTGGGAGAGCGCCCTGAAAATCAGGGTATCAAAAACATCAAAGGATAGGTATCGAGTACCCTCCTGTTCTATTCGATCCATCAGGAGGGCTTCAAAGCCAAAAGCTGTTTCTTTTTTTTGTAATGCCGTCATTGTATCAAGGCTTCAGTTTCTTGTTCCTGGCGGGGCTTATCCGTCATGCTGGCAATTGCACCAGCAAGAATTTGGCCGCTTTTGCCATGGGTTTCATTTCTGAAAAGTTGGCGATAGAGTTTTTCCCTTGCATTACGAAAGCGATCTTCCTTGCCCGTATTGTCTATCGCCCGCATCAGTTCTTCAGCATTCTGTGGCTTTTCTCCAGGGGTATAGGTATTGAAATCCAGCATGAAATCGCCGTGCTTACTGACATATTGCATACGGTCATAGCAAAAGAAAATCAGTGGTTTATTGACCAGCAAATAGTCAAAATACACCGAAGAATAATCGGTTATCAGGGCCTGCGAGTGTGCCAACAAGGGATATATGTCATCGGTTGATGGGTAGAAAAGCACATTTTCTGAATGCTCGCCCCTAAAATGAAATCGCTCGCTATCGGCGTCTTCGTTCAAACAGCTATAGAAACTACCGGGCCGAATAAAGGGGTGGTGTTTGATAATTAAAATTAAATCTCTATTTTTTGCAAAGCGATTGAGATCATCCAGATTAAGCGGGTTTTGCATACTACCCGGCTGCCGCCATGTAGGCATATAAACAATAAATTTCCGCTTACCGTGAATAAGCCAGTCGTAAATCGGGCGGTTGACTAAAGCCAGGCGTTTATCCTGGCACTCTGGCTGAACCACTGTGCTCGTGAGTATGTCATTTCTTGGGTATCCGCATTCCAGAATGCGTTTCGCCGAAAAGAGCGGTTTAAAGGCATAGTCGGTGACGAAAGGTGAAGTGGAAACGACCATGTCGTAGTGCCACTGTTTGTAATTTGAGAGGTGCCCTATTTTTTTTAAGGGTATGCCATGCCACAACTGAATGGATATAGAGTCCTTCAACGCTAATTTATGCCAGCTTGAAACAGGGTTGTGATCGAGTACTTTAATCTTTGCTCGCAAGGCGCGCCATAGAAAAAGAGGCGAATTGAGCTTTACCGTATTGATGTTAAATTTCTTTAAGCGCCTGATTTGTTCAAGATTATCCGTTGCAATACAAGGTTTAATACTGCCTGTCTTGTCGAGTTCAATATATAAATCTTTAATATTAAGGTCTACAAATCCGGGGCTAATTAATAAGGCCTTGTTGTTGCATGCTAAATGGTGTTTTAGACAAGAGTGGATACGCTTATACAGCGCAAGCAGACCTGCTTTGACGCTGGATATGAAGCGCCATTCCAGCTCAGTGCGAAGGCGAAATGGTTGCTCAGCACTTGAAACATAGTCAATCAAACTGAGGGCCTTGGCGGGAAGTCCTTGGTGGATAAGTGTTTGATAAATCGTTAGTGCATGATTAGGCGAAACAATGAAAATACGTTCGTCTTTTTTGAGGTTAAAATCCTTGTAGGAGCGAATATTTTCACCTGTCTTCTTTTGATCAAGGAACCCCTGTATTGAAATATCCTGCTTCTTTAGAATTTCTGCGAGTTTCTCACTGAGGTGGGAATAGGGGCAGAGCCAAATTTTCTGTTCCGGTTTTAAGCCAATACGGTGCGAGATCGTCATTATTCATTAACGCGAATATCGAGCGTATCCTTGTTTTCAAAGGGCTTGGGGTAACTTTGTAAACTTTCCTTGAGGCTGGACGATGAAATATTTTCGGTCCTGGGTAGATAGACAACCTTGCAGTATTCATCCAGGTAGTCAAATTTCCCTTTCCAGTCGTCTCCTATACCAAAAACGTCGACGTCATACTGCTTGATATCTTCTGGTTTCTGGAACCAGTTCAATTCAGGGAATACATATTCGACACAATACAGGCTACTGATAATCCTTGCGCGCTCTTCATAAGGAAACAAACTGGATTTGCCTTTTTGCTTGTTGAAAGAATCACTGGAGACGCCAACGATAAGCCTGTCTCCCATGCGCGATAGCCTTTCAAGCAGGTTGAGGTGCCCGATATGAAACAGATCGAAGGTGCCGTAAGTGAGTACTGTTTTCATGTCGATTTGGTTCCCGTATTTAAATAAAGGGGTTAAAACACCGTTGCATTAGTCAATTCCGTCAATGACCAGTCTTTTTTGGGCGTACGCCAATCGCCATAGTGACTTTGCAAGTACTGTTCCACTTCGCCGGGTAAGGTCAACGTCATATCTTCAAAATCAAATTGACTCAAACCCTTGAAATGAAGGCTTGGCATACGTATGCCACGCGACGCCAGGCAATAATCCATCCACGGGCCGTGGTTATATTTGATAAAAAAATCAATCATGGGATAACCGCTTTCTGGTGAATCACACTTGAGTTTGAGCGCTCTAATTGCACCCTCTGGTACAGCTCCCCATGCGTTGGCGTTTTTAATGGTCTCTAATGACCATGTTTTACCACTGAGTCGCTGGAGTGTTGGCAGGTAGTTTTCAAGAATTTTTCTGCAACTGAAGCAGTCGTCAGAATGAACAGCGAAATCCAGATCGTCGTCCCAGGCAATCAATTCCCTATCGCGGTAAATTCCCAGCAGAGTCCCGGCGTCAATATAATGACGAATTTTTGAATTCGTCAAAATCCTTGATATCTGTTTTAGCACTTTCTTCGCTTTAAACTTTAAATCAGGTGAATCGGAAAAATGAATAGGCTTGATCATGTGTGCCGGTAATGTGCGAAAGGGTGTACACAGTTGTAAATCCGCGAGTTGTTTTGAGATTTGTTCGCTGAATTCGCTTGCTATCAGTATTTGAGTGTCTGCGGCCAGCCCCTTGAGCTGCTGGGCGCTATAGATAGGTAGCGCCAATAAAGTTTGTCCGTGCAAGGCAGGATTGTTATCCGCGAAGCCAATGATTTTGTGAGTGTCTTTCAGTCGGGTATAGGCTGATTGGCCTCCCATTCCGGCACCAAAAATAATTGTATTCGTCATCCTTTTCCTCCCCGATTAGGGCTATCTATGGTTATTTCGACAGTTTTACGAAAACTTGAGGGCAAACTTGCAAAAAACGTGACAGATATTGGTCTTATTTTTGCTGTTTTCATGTTGAGAGAAAAACTGTCAATAAATAAAAGGAAGCCCATGGAAGCATTACAAAACAGAAATCTTACCTGGCAGCAGCTGTTTAGCGAAGATGAGTGGCTGCACTTTATGGCGCGAATATGCAAGCCTATCGTAGAAGGTGGGCAGGAGTTAGCCTGCATTGGTGATATGCATATAGCGGCTAAACTCCAAAAATTGATTAGTAGTAAAACCTCGCTATCACTTTACGCTCGGGTGTCGGATATTGACGCGGCATTCAACGATATTGTAATACTGGAAAAGGACCCCAAAAAAGTTGAAGCTATTGTCAAGGCCTTGCTGGAAAACTCACTCACAATGTCGGCGTCGGTTCACTTCAAAATGGATGTTAAAGGCTGCGCCAATCGCTCTCTCGCTAAACACGATATCTTCAAAAATATTGATTTTTACAGCTCACGATACAATAGTCAGGAATTCGATAATTTGTACGAAGATAGTCTGAAAGTTGTCGAGAAAAAATGTCAGGTGAGAGATGCCCAATTTTTACTTCAGGCTCTTGAAAATGTTCGATATGTTGATGGTGGCATCTTCGAATTCGGTTCCTATCGCGGTCACTCTGGTTGGTTGCTCAGCGAATATTGTGTGCGCAAAGGTATATCAAAGCCATTGCGACTCTTTGATATGTTCTCGCATTTTCCTGAAGAGAGCCTCGGTTTAGACAAAATGTGGAATGATACTCACTTTGTCGATTTCGAACATATAAAAACCATGTTCTTGCCTTATCAGAATGTAAGCCTCGTTCAGGGTGATTTCACAGAGACCTACAAAAAATATAGAAATGAAGCGATCGCGCTAGCGTTGGTAGATTGCGATTCGTATCGTGCTGTTGATTACTTGTTGCATTTTATGCTTCCCTCTGTTACGGAAGGAGGAATTATACTATTTGAAGATTACGGCCATGAACCATGCGCCGGTGTTCGTATAGCCGTCGATGATTTTGTGCAAAAGAATAGCCGTAATTACAAATCGTTTTTCTGTGCGTACAGCGGTATGTTTATGTTAATAAAAAATACAGTAGATGGCTGCTGAGGTGAGGATTAAACGAAGATACACCAGGCAATCGTAGTGAACGTAGCGCTATGTATTTCCGGACAAATGCGAAGCTTTCGCCAATGCTTTCAAGCTTTGGATCGATTTATATTGCAGGATCTACAACCAGATATTTTTATACATACCTGGCGTGGAAGTGGTATCAGTCATAAAGAGGAAAGCAGAGGAGATTTTAAGGAACAGGTCGTCACTGAGCAGGATTTGAGAACGATTTACAATCCAGTGGAGGTGGTTGTTGAAGATTTTCAACCTTCGTATACCGAAAGTTTTGGTGGTAAGTGTGTGCCCACAATTCTTAAGGAAAAGGAACCAATTCATTATCGCGGTGCTTTGCCCCTTTTTTACAAGATATTTTCATGTAACAGCCTAAAATCTATTCGTGAACTAGAAACCAATAAAAAATACGATTTGGTTATCCGGCTTCGTCCAGATTTATTGCTATCTCAAGCTATAGATCAGGAACTCATAAGCCGTGCGGTCAATGATAATAAGCTGTATTTTGAAGCTGATTTACTGGATCCAACATTCCAGATGAGTGATAAGTTTGCTTTTGCGAGTAGTGAAAATATGAATAGCTATAGCGGGCTGTGGGAAAGATTGGAGGACTATTGGAAGAAGCCGCTGGGTGGGGGCGCAGTAAGTCAATATCGCGTAGGAGAAAGGCTAATGTTTCATCACCTGAGGGTTTCAGGCGTTTCTTCCATACCATTTATTTGCAAATGCCAGATTTTACGTCTTGGTAGCTCGAATTAACTGCTGGATTGATATATTGTGCGTCCTGAATTGAAACTCCCAAATTTTCTTCTTGTTGGGTACCCGAAATGCGGAACTTCGAGCCTTTACTCTATGCTCAAGAAGCACCCGGATATATTCCTCCCAACAAAAAAAGAGCTGCATTTTTTTAATGTGGTCGGAAAAGATGATTTGCAATTAAGAACAGAGCTTTTTCCATTTGAAGATTCTATACAACGCTATATTACGCGAGAATTTAGTGACTACTGTAGATATTTTGAAAAAGTAGAAAGTGAAAAAATAATTGGTGATATGACGCCAAGCTATATACTCGATGCTGAGACTAGTATAAGGAATATATACCGATACCTTCCCAATCCTGAGTTCGTAAAAATATTGATATTAATAAGGAATCCGGTTGATGCATCTTATTCGCATTATAATATGCAATATAGAAAAAACCTTGAATACTTAAGTTATGAAGACAGTATTAAACAAAGTGAAGTGCGAAGAAAATACGGGCATTATCGCAGGGATCATATTCATGGTTTTCAGTATTGTTCAGGAATAAAACAATATTTGGATAATTTCAGGGATGTTCTTGTGCTTACCCAGGAGCAGCTATACTCCAATCCTGCAGAGGAGTTGGGAAATATATTTTCTTTTCTTGGGGTTGAAGAAATGCAAGAAAACATTACTGTTGAACACCGTAACAAGGGAGATTATTGCTCATCATTAGATGACGATTTAAGGAGAATTCTTTATTTTTCCTATTTTAAAGAAGATGTTGATAAACTGGAATTCCTGCTTGGGTTGTCGCTGGATTCCTGGAAATATTCAACACAAGAGAATCCAGAAATTAGTAATAAATAAATTATACGTCGTCGCGCTAAAGTTCTCCTGATTTATTTTTTCTCATTTATTTATGATATTCCCTTTGATCTTAGCCTTACCTAGCTTGTCAAGGTCCCTTCTTGTTCTAATCGGTCTTAAGGTCCCGTCAATGTTTTTATTGATGTTGTCAATGGCTGTTTGTTCATTGTTTGTGTTCGACTTTGCCAAAAGATATCGTAGTGATAGCCTGAATTTTTCAGACTCGTGTTTTACTGGTTGTGTTCCATGAAGTAAACAGTTATGCCATAGACCAACAAAACCGGGCCCGCCTGTCAGGGTCGTATCGATGGCGTCGAGACATTTTCCGCAATCATCTTTATAAGACCAGGTATTCTCCTCGTGGCGTTTTAGTTTGTGTGGAAATAACGTGGATCCGTAGCGGTGAGTGCCCGGCAGTATGTGTAAGGGCGAGTCATATCGATCGACATCGTGTAAATATACATACAGCGTCAAAAAGGTTGAAGGGTCGAGATCAGTGCTGCCGGCTGGCCAATCGATAATATCCTGGTGAAAATCGATTCCGCGAAAATAAGTGATATCCCGGTATTCCTTCTTTATATACGGGCCAAGGTTTGCGACATTAACGTTGTCGATCTTTTCTTTTACCCATGCGGGCAGCCAGAATTCGGGTACACCGCACACGGCTTTTTTAATGACGACTTCGTAGCCCTGTCCTAAAACTTCGGTCAGAGTGGCGTCTATTCTTTTATCTTTTTCAACGACTGCGAGTTCATTTGAGAATTGGTTGAGAAAGTTAAATTCAGCATTGGGGTTAGTATTGAAATGGTTTTGTTGACGCGAATATTCTTGCTTGCTCAAAAACAAATTCGGACCGAAATCACGCGTAGCTGTCATTTTTTTGAACAAGTCGCCAATACAGTCTTTCGATAAGATTTCCCCATATATATGAAACCCCTGCATATCCAGATTTTTCGCTGCGGTACTTGGCATTCCGTGATACTCCTTTGACACTTTCTACCTTATATACAAGAAATATACCCGAAGTTACAAAAATCAGGACCGAAGAGATTCTGTATTTTTCATTTTTGCGCCAAGACGTGTTTTCGAGAGCGGTTATATGTCAAATTTTTACGACTTTTCGAATATTGGTAATAAATGCATCTAAGAGCGGAGTCATAGGCGGTTAAAGTTTGCCGCTAACTTGCCGCTAACTAAATCAGAAGTGAGGGGCAGTTAACGCAACACAAGTGCCAAAACACTTGCTTCTCACGGGTGCCGGCGGGTGTGTCGGTTGATGATTTAGAGAATTCAGGAGGCCAACATGCCTTTAGTCGTAAATACCAATGTCGCGTCGCTCAATGCTCAGCGCCAATTGCTCCAGATCGGTTCCGAACTTGATCAGGCAAGTGAGCGTTTATCTTCTGGCCGACGCATTAACTCCGCCGCCGACGACGCAGCGGGTCTTGCGATTTCTAACCGCCAAACAGCCGCTATTCGCGGTTTGGATCAAGCCGTACGAAATGCCAATGATGGTATCTCGCTGATCCAGACAGCAGAAGGTGCCTTGGAAGAGTCCACTAACATTCTGCAGCGTATGCGCGAGTTGGCGATTCAGTCTTCCAACGGTATTTATTCTGATACCGACCGTGCGACGCTGAACGCAGAGGTGCAACAGCTGAAAGCGGAATTGGATCGTATTGCAGAAACCACTGCGTTTAACGGTCAAAACATTCTGGACGGAAGCCTTGGCGAGGTTGCCCTGCAAGTGGGTGACCAAAGCGGACAAACCATGAGTTTTGAAATTCAGGGCTTCAGTTCTTCAAGCCTCGGTGGCTCTGGTGGTGATTTAATAGGTGAAGCATTAACAGGTGGCACCAGTGATCTGTTTGCCGTCACAGCGTCTGATCTGGAGATCAATGATGTTGCGATTTCTTCGCTCACTAGCTCAACCTCGTTAAATGATGCGCTGGATACAATTAATGCCGACCTCGATGGGAAAGGTGCCGAAGTCTCTGCGCTGGTATCTTCTCAAGGTAATAGCATCGGCGATGGTCAGCTAATCGCTGGCACCGACACATTGACACTTGCAGTAGTCGACGGTGACGGGAATAGCCAAAGCTATGTGCTTACCGGTACTAGCAGCCTTGATGAACTGGCTGACAAAATCAACTCTGATACGGCTATTACAGCGTCCGTTTCGGATGACGGCAATCTGGTATTGAGTCAGGAAGGTGTTGTTAGCATTAGCGTATCGGGTTCAGGCACCAAAGCTTTGGATGCAGCAGGTTTTGATGGAACCGAAACGGATAGTAACTTCCGTTTGGTTGTTTCGGATACCAGCGGCGGAAATGGCCTGAAGATCGAAGCAGCAAGTGGCGCGACCACTGCGACAGTCAACGCGTTGGGTGTAAACCTGAACGACGACGATGGCAACACGCTGGGTATCGCTTTGACTGCAAGCTCGTTCTCTGACTTGAATGCCGGTGACTTGATCGTAAACGGTGTTGAGATCGGCGAAATTTCGGCTGGAACCAGTACAGCGGCGATGGTCACTAACGTTATCGAAGCCATTAACAAAGTAAGTGGCGAAACAGGCGTTGTTGCATTCGAAGCCGGTGATGGTAGCAATGACCAGATTGGTTTGCGCGCAACAGACGGCAGTGTCGTCGCAGTTGAGTACGGTGAAAACGCCACAGATGCAAACGTGTTGGCTGCAACAGGATTGCAAGAGCAGAACGCTGCAGTGGGAGCGGGTTCGGTAGCCGGCGTTGATATTTCAACTGTCGCCGGTGCACAAAGCGCGATTGATGTGATTGACCAGGCGCTTGAGCAAATTAACTCCACCCGAGCGGATATGGGTGCGATTAATAACCGACTCGACTTTACCGTATCAAACCTGAGCAGTATTTCCGAGAAAACATCAGCAGCGCGTTCACGTGTTGTCGATGCGGACTTCGCTTCAGAAACTGCCCAATTGAGTCGAGCTCAGGTTCTGCAGCAAGCATCACAGGCGATGTTGGCTCAAGCAAATGCCCGTCCTCAGCAAGTACTCGCACTTCTCCAGTAATTCGTGAGTTGAGCTGACGAGAAACATTGAGAGAAGTAGGCCAAGGCCGGTGAAAACCGGCCGAGGTCGTAAACAGAGAGGGTAAACCCATGAATGAAGTAAGAACTACAGCGCTGAACACGCAAGTGAATATTCAGCCTGCTTCATCGAAGGGGAAAGACAACACGCAGGGACGTCTTGTTGAAACTGAAAATGTGTCGCCAAAGGATGACAACGCCAAAGTGAATCAGGATGCGTCACAAGGCAACGCACCGGAAAACCTGGAAAAAGCTGTGGCTTCCATCAATGACTATGTGCAAGTTGTTCAACGCGATTTGCACTTTAGTGTTGATGAGGATTTGGAAAAAACGGTTATCAAGGTTGTGGATACACATTCCGGTGAGCTTATTCGCCAAATTCCGGATGATGTCTTTCTTGAGCTGGCACGGAAGTTGAAGGAAGACGGAGAATTGCATTTGGTGAATGCTCTGGGATAGCTGAGCGGCAAAACCTTGCCCCTGGGTAAGAGCAGGCAAATAGTCAGTTCGCAAATGACTAATCAAGGCGCATGGGAGACCATGCGTCTTTTGTACGTTCCCGAGGATTCATTTCATTACCGAATGTGTGAATGGTTTTGGTTACATGAGCGCGTTTTAGTAAGAAAATCGTCTAACCAGCGGCTGCAGGCCCGTGTTTATTTGCCGATACTAAAAGATAAGCGTCATTATCATGCGGTGTCGTTACCGTCAGGGCTTGGCCCGGAGTTGTATACATGGTCGATAACAACATTATTCAAAGTCTGGGTGCCGGGTCGGGTATCGATACCGGGGGGCTTGTTCGGCAGTTAGTTGAAATAGAACGTGCCGCGCCGGAAGAGCGCTTACAAAACCGCAAGGACCTCACTCAATCGCAAATCTCGGATTTCGGTTTAATGAGCAGCGCGTTATCCACGCTGCGAGATTCAGCAAAAACACTTACCGACCCTGAAGGGCTTTTCAGTAAAAGCGCATCCTTTACAGAAAGTACGGCGCTTGTTCCCACTTCGTTGACCACCGACGTACAACCCGGTGTGTACACCTTTACCGTTGAAGCCATCGCGCAATCACAAAGTTTGTCTTCAAGTGTGTTTGATGACCCCAGTGATGCCGTCGGCGAAGGCACGTTAACCTTTGCTTTTGGTGATGTGACCGCGAGCGGTGGCGCGATGACGGCCTTCGATCAGGATACCGGTGTTGAAACCGTGGATGTTGTTATTGACTCAAGCAACAACACACTCGAAGGTTTACGTGATGCGATAAACGATGCTGAAATGGGTGTACAAGCTGCCATCGTGTTTAACGGTACAGGTTACGTTTTGCAAATCAATGCCGAGTCCGGTGCAGAAAACGAAATACAGATCAGTGTCAGCGATGATGACGGCGAGAATGACGATACCTCAGGGCTCTCGCGTTTTGCCTTTAATACCAGTGCATCGAATATGAGTCACGATCAGGATGGCGCAGATGCTGAGCTAACACTGAATGGCTTGTCGGTCTATCGAGAAACCAATGTGATCGACGACATTGTCGAAGGCTTGAGTCTGGATGTGCGCGAGGCAGACCCCGGCACACCCATTACGGTAACCGTCACGGAAGACAAAAGTTTTGCCGAACAGAGTATTCGTGCATTTGTGGATGCCTACAACGAATTCCTGGAAGCAATTGAACCCATCGTTGGTACTTACGAAGAAGAAGACGATGAAGGGAACACGCAAACACAGTTTGGGTCATTGGCAAATGACGCGCTCGCGCGCTCGATGTTAACCCAGATTCGTTCAGTAATTAGCAGTGAAATTCCCGGGCTCACTGATTCGAATTTTAAAGCTCTGGGTGCTATCGGCATTCGCACCGAACTGGATGGCACCATCAGTATCGATGAAGAGACTTTTTCAACAGCGCTCGAAGATAATTTTGAGGATATTCAAAAACTGTTGGCACCGCACACGTCAACCAGCGATTCTTCGATTTACATTAACAGTTTTAATAGCAGTACTACCGCAGGAGAATACGAAGTCAGTATCGATACACCTCCTGCGAAAGGGTATTACACCGGCTCTACCCTCGGGTTGGATGTCAGTAGTGATTTCCCGCTTGATACCAGTGGCAAGACCTATACCTTTACCATCGAAGTGAACGGTACAGAATCAGAAGAATTAACGATTCCCAGCGATACCTATGACAGTATTGATGACTTGATCGAAGCACTGCAAGACACAATAAACAACGATGAAAATCTCAGCGAAGACGGTGCACAAGTGCTGGTGACTTACGACACCGACAGTGATCAATTGATAATTACCTCTACGAAATACGGTGATTCCTCCGAGGTGAATATCAATGATGCGAGTACAGACCTGATTAACGACCTGGGCCTGGCAATTGCCGACGGTACCGAGGCTGGCTCAACCGTTGCCGGGAGCATCAATGGCGTCAGTGGATTTGGTTCGGCCAATGTTCTTCTTCCAAATCTCAATGAACCCGGCGCAGGTTTAGCGCTTGTTGTAGGTGAAACGGCCACGACGGCCACAGTGAATTTTTCTCGCGGTTTTGCCGGTGAACTTGAAGCCCTGATTGACGAGTTTCTTGCCAGTAATGGTTTAATTAACACGCGTGAAGCAAACCTGGAAGATACACTCGACGATATAGAAGAAGATGAAGAAGCGCTTGATCGCAGGATGACGGCTTATGAAGAGCGTTTGATCCAACAGTTTATTAACATGGAACGTATTCTCTCCAGCTTGAACACATCAGGCTCTTTTGTAGAGAATTTGATAAACACCTTGCCGTTTACCAGCAAAAAAGACTAGTTAAAACAGACTATTTTCAGCGCAGCCTAAAGTTTTATCGGGTATGGTCGATACCTTGAGTATTGCGGGCAAAACAAAAAGAGGTTGTCGTGAATAATCAAGTTGCAGTGAATTCCTACTCACAAGTTCATACACACGCCAATGTCGAAACGGCGAGCCCACACAAACTTATCGACATGCTCTACGAAGGCGCCTTGCAACGCATTACTCAGGCCCGTGGCGCAATGCAATTCAAACAGGTTGAAGCCAAAGGCAAGCGTATTAATCAAGCCATTAGCATTGTGGGTGGATTGCGTGAAAACCTCAATCTGGATCAAGGTGGTGAAATTGCAGAAAATCTTGATGCGCTATATTTTTATATCCAGGGTTTGTTAGCGAAAGCACACGTCAGCAATGACGACAGCAAGCTTGAAGAGGCCAGTAACCTGTTGCTTGATTTACGTGGCGCCTGGAAGCAAATTGGTTAAGTCACTGTAGCCTTATCCTGTTTACTCACAGTCTTTCCCTGTATTGGCCATTTTGGCACTCTCCCTGCATTACCTCCTTACCAGTTATTAGGCGGCAATAATTTGTCGCAAAAATGAAAACGGGAGGTAATGATGACCGTAGAAAAAACCGAAGCTGCAAAAAAACTTGAAGATTGCGGTAAGGAAGTGAACTCACACAAAGTGATTTCACTTTTATTGGAAGGCGCACTTGAACGCATCGAGCAAGCACAAGTTGCAATAAGAACCGACAATATTGACGATGCCCAAATCCTTGTGGACAAACTGACCGCGATTGTTAACGGCTTGTATAACAGTTTGAACCTGGAACAGGGTGGTGCAGTCGCCGTGAATCTGGAAAAAGTGTATAGCTATATTCTTGGACGACTCGAAGCACTACCGTTAGATGAAAGCCTCGAAGCCCTCGACGAAATGACCGCGTTGATTAATGAAATCAAAGCAGGCTGGGATGCAATTGCACCCAAAAAAGAAGACCAAATCGCACAAGCCTCTTAAACAACGCTAAAGCTCCTCCCTGATTGGCCGTTAACCTTATTGAAAGGTTAACGCAATGAGGGAAGAGTCGATGTCCATAGTTAATTCCAGCCAGTTTGCACTCCGCCGCGCGCGTCGAGAACTGGAAAAAGCATTTGAGCAATGCGATTGGGAACAAGTACGTCACTGGGACATTGAACTCGGGCAGAATCTTAATGCCGCCTTTGATGATGAGAATCGCGACACCACAGCACTGGTGAGCGAGCTTGAAAATATTCTTTGCACCTATGCAAACCTCGTAGAAAGCCTGCCCGCAGGGCTGGAAGGTCACAAGGGAAAATTAAATAACTAACGCCCTTGTTCGCTATTCAGGTAGACAAGCGACAATATATTGTCAATTTTTTAGTAAAAAATAATGTGCCTTTTTAGATTATTTTTACGTCGTAAACTTTGCTTTTAGCATATTTCTATTTTTGTCCGACGAGAATTTGACTCGTGGCAACATCTTGACTATTACTAACTCAAAATCGATTTTACGAGTGAACTCAGTCAAAATCTCGTTCGTGAAATCGCAACGATAGTCTTTCAATGTTGAGTACCTTTTCAGATTGCAAAGAGGGTACACAGGAGTGGTAAGCAGTGCTGGGCGACAAAAAAATTCTGATAGTGAGTGAAAGTGGTGTAAACCAAAATGACTTAAGCGTCATTTTTGACTTCCTCGGTGAGCATAGCCTCAAAGCGCAATTTCATAATTTCCTCGAAATGAAAAACACTGAAAACCTGCAGCCGGAAGATCTCGGCTTGCTGGTGTGTGAGCGCCCCAGGGAGCACATTCCTCTAGAGAAATTACTCAAGGACATCCATCAGGCATGGGGTATGACACCCGTGATCTTGCTGGGTGATTGGGAAGAAACCAATGAAGAATGGGACCCCTACCTTAAGCACATGGTGATTGCGCGCAAGGACCTGCCCCTGCAATACAACACCCTGGTGGATACATTGCATCGCGCACAGCGTTTCAATGTGGCTCAGGAAAGTCGCAGTACCACCGAAGGCCGCCCCACACATTTATTTCGCAGTCTGGTTGGCACCAGCCGCCCCGTACTAGCGGTTCGTAAAATGATGGATCAGGTCGCGGATAAAGAAGTGACCGTACTGATTCAGGGCGAATCGGGCACGGGTAAGGAAGTGGTTGCCCGCAACCTGCACTACCATAGCTCGCGTAGGGACCACCCCTTTGTTCCAGTCAATTGTGGCGCGATACCCGCAGAACTTTTGGAAAGTGAATTATTTGGCCATGAAAAAGGAGCCTTTACCGGCGCGGTGAACAGTCGTGCGGGGCGTTTTGAAATGGCAGAAGGCGGCACCTTATTCCTGGATGAAATTGGCGATATGCCTCTGCACATGCAAGTCAAAATTCTGCGTGTTCTACAAGAGAAGTCTTTTGAGCGCGTCGGTGGAAATAAAACATTTAAAACCAATGTGCGCATTATCGCGGCAACGCATCGCGACCTGGAAAAAATGATCGAAGAGGGCGCTTTTCGCGAAGACCTCTACTACCGCTTGAATGTCTTTCCCATCGAAATGCCCTCCTTACGTGAGCGTTCTGAAGATATTCCGCTGTTAATCAATGAATTGGTTTCGCGTCTTGAAAGTGAAAACCGCACCTCCATTCGTTTTAATTCCGGTGCGATCATGTCCTTATGTCAACATGATTGGGCGGGCAATGTACGAGAACTTGCTAACCTGGTTGAGCGCATGGCCATCATGCATCCTTACGGCGTAATCGGCGTGCAGGACTTGCCTGCCAAATACCGGCATGTAGATGTCGAGGCGCAGGAAGAGTTTGAGCAGGAGTTTGAAGAGCCGGGTAAACCCGCGGTGATTTCTGCTGGAGATATAGCATTGTTGCCGGAAAACGGCATTGATTTGAAAGAGTATATGACTGGCCTTGAGCAGAGTTTGATTCAACAGGCTCTGGATGATAGTGGCGGTGTTGTTGCGCGTGCTGCCGAGCGTTTGACGATTCGGCGGACGACACTTGTCGAGAAAATGCGTAAGTATGGGATGCAGCGGTAGTGCCTCTTTGTGTGGTCTAGCTTAAAACTTCTTCCCGGTTTTAGTCGCGTAAGATCACTGATCACGGGGTGCGGCTTTCCGAAAACGCATAAATACATCCCTGTAGCCCCTTCAAGTCATCCTGACTTGAAAGGTTTCGGAAAGCCGCACCCCGCACTCAGTGATCGTCAGAAATTTATCTTCGCACCGCTTCCCTGCGGTGACGGTTTCAACAGCGACGACCTTACACCCCGCGTTCAGACATTTTCTCGTAAATTTGTGGTGACAATTGGCGGTAGCAATGATTTTCTGAGGGATGACCTTTAGAAATACCTGTTTTGGGCTTTCCTGATTTATTCTTGATGAAGTATGCATGGAAGACCCTTGCATGATAGCCCCGAACACTGAATGTGAGGGACTGCCTTGTGAAACCGTCACCGCAGGGATGCGGTGTCGGAGCTACAGGGATGTATTCACCGCGATTTCACAAGGCAGTCCCTTGCAGTCAGTGTTCACGCGACAAACTCTCCCTGGCTATTCACAGATCTCCCAGAGCAAAAAAACACAGCCACTTTCCTGGCATCCCGTTTGCACTAGTCAGTGTAAGAAGCAAAGTTGACGAATTTTTGTCGGGAGCCACCCTTGAGTAACACCACAACTTACATCGACATGCAAAAGCACGCCAAACTGCATGTGTTGCCGATGTCAGAGGAAGAACAAAATGAAGACGCCCTCGAGCGTCTGCAAACGCTCCAGCAAGCGTTCAGCTTCTTCAATGAAACCTCAAGCCAGCTCGCCGAATCGTATCGGCATCTCGAAGGGAGGGTGGCACAACTTTCGGAAGAGTTGCAGCATACTAAAAAAGAAAAATCCCAGGTCCAGCAACAGCATCAAAAAATTAACGATCGTATGCAAGCCTTACTGGAGTTTTTACCCGGTGGGGTGATTGTACTGGACGCAAAAGGTCTGGTCATAGAGAGCAACCCCGCAGCGCGGCGTTTACTGAGTCATGAGCTTGAGGGCTTTCTCTGGCGCGACTTGATTCAAGCGTGTTTTAAACCGAGAAATGATGACGGTTTTGAAGTCTCTACGCACAATGGCAAGCGCATTAGTATTGCTACGGAATCTCTGGACAGTGAAGGCCAGATTATTCTCTTAACAGATCAAACTGAAACGCGAAAACTGCAACAGAGCTTGTTCCAGCAGCAGCGTTTGAGTGCAATGGGGCAAATGGTTTCGGCTTTGGCCCATCAAATTCGCACACCACTTTCAGCCGCGTTGTTGTATGCCGGGCATTTATGTCAGGACAAGGTGGAAGAAAAACAGAAAACACAATTTTCGAAAAAGATTCTCGGGCGCTTGCAGCATATGGAGAAGCAAGTCAGGGACATGATGTTATTTGTTCGCTGTGAGCTGCCTTTGAACGACGTCATTAGCTTGGCGGATCTGGAACTCGGTCTCCGAGAGGCAATGGATGCAGCTCTTCTCATGCACAAATCCCGTTGCCAGTGGCAAAACACTTGCGCAAGCGCCCTTGTGCGCTGCAATCGTGAAGCCCTGGTCAGCGCATTAATGAACCTTGTAAATAACGCGTTGGAAGCATGCGGCAAACCGACGGATTTGTGTGTGACCTTTTCACTGGTACAGGACGGTGGTGAAGAAAAAGTTCAGTTAAGGATCAAGGATACCGGTCCCGGGATGGACGCTGAACTTCTGGAAAAAGTCAGGGAGCTTTTTGTCACGACAAAGTCTCAGGGAACGGGATTAGGATTGGCAGTGGTATCTACCGTTGCCCTTGCTCATGGAGGAGAGTTCCGACTGGAGTCGGTTGCAGGGAAAGGCACGGATGCCATTTTAACACTTCCACTCGAGCGCAATTAATGCGCCGACAACGTTCTGGCTTTGGAGTAACAGCATGGGCGAAGCACTGAAAAAAATTGAAAAAGTCGCACGCAATACCGTTCTGGTTGTGGAAGATGACGAGGAGTTGCGGCTTGCGTTGGTGAATACCCTGAAGCTCGCTCGTTATCGTGTGTACGATGCGGCATCAGCTGAAGCAGCCCTCGAATGTATTAAAAGTCATGCTGATATTGAATTGATCGTTTCCGATGTCAATATGGGAGCGATGAGTGGGCGGGATTTACTCTGTAAAGTGAAACAGGATTTTCCGCACATTCCAGTCATATTAATCACCGCTTATGCCAGTATCAGTGAATCGGTTAACGCCATGAAAGAGGGCGCAATTGATTACCTGGTCAAACCCTTTGAATCGCAACAGCTCTTGAACATCCTGGAAAAGTATCTGGGCAGCAGTGCAGCCAAAGACGATGCACCCATTGCTGTGGCAACCTCAAGCCAACAACTCTTGCAGCTTGCGCAACGTGTTGCACAATCTGAATCTACCGTATTATTAGTTGGAGAATCCGGGACGGGCAAGGAAGTACTCGCGCGTTATATTCACGAAAAATCCCCGCGCTCCGGCAAACCTTTTGTGGCGATCAACTGTGCAGCGATCCCCGAAAATATGTTGGAAGCCATGTTATTTGGCCATGAGAAAGGTGCCTATACCGGAGCCTATAGCTCGGCGCCGGGTAAGTTCGAACAGGCCAATGGCGGAACGCTGTTGCTGGATGAAATTTCCGAGATGGAGCTGGGCTTGCAAGCCAAACTCTTGCGCGTTTTGCAGGAGAAAGAAGTTGAACGCCTCGGTGGGCGCAAGAGTATTCAACTGGATGTGCGTGTCATTGCCACCTCCAACCGCGACATGCGTGAGCAAGTGGCCGCAGGGAAATTCCGCGAGGATTTATATTTCCGCCTGAGTGTTTTGCCCTTGCACTGGGCTCCCTTGCGGGACCGCCGTGAGGATATCTTACCCCTGGCTGAAAACCTGCTGTTGCGCCATGCAGGCAAGCAGCATCGCAATCAGGTCAGCTTTAGCGATGAAGCAAAAGCCAGCCTCGTAAACTACCCTTGGCCTGGCAATGTTCGGGAGTTGGACAATGTTGTCCAGCGCGCGCTAATTTTGCAGCCCGGCGAAGAAATTGAAAGTGCCGACCTCGGTCTTCATACCCAAACCCAATACAGCGAAAAGCCATCCTTAAGTCTCGTTCCGTCCACGCCAGATGAAAGCCCGGTTGCACAAGCCCAGCCCGAACTGGCCGATGAAAAGGCCATTCTTGGCCAGGGTTTACGTGATCGCGAATTCGAAATCATCATCAAAACCCTGCGCGAAAACCGTGGCAGTAAAAAGCGAACCGCAGAAGCGCTCGGGATCTCTCCACGAACCCTGCGTTACAAATTCGCGCGCTTGCGGGAACAGGGCTACCACTTCGATTTTGATAAATAACTTTTTTCTATAGTTCCTGCTGTTTATATAAAAAAATTCTTGAAAATAAATTTTCACAGAATCTTAATTCTTATGTAATATCCGGCGAAGAATCCAGGGTTACCATGACGCGGTTCCTGGTTCCCAGGATTGTGAGTTGGCTTGCCATTCTCTGATACCTTTATTATTTCGTTTGTTGCGCGAGGAGCTTTTGTAATGGGCGTAGAGGTTTTGGATAGTTCTATGGATTTTGACGGTGATGACATGGCGGACGCAGTAGAAGCGCGCGGTAACAAGCCCATGGACATTGATGCACGCCGTCGTCTGGAAGACCGGCTGGAAGAAATGCGCCTGCGTCGTGAGATGCGGGAGTTTGACTTCGACCTTTAATGTTTGAACCGGAAATGCCCTCGGGCATTTCCCTCCCTCAAACTCCTTTCTTTCTCTTTACGTTCCGTAAAGGGTTCCATCTTTTCATATTTAAAATTTGGCAAGGCTTTTTTCTTTAAACAGGAAAACCTTTACCGAGCGGCAAAGTTTGGCCTGGTTTGTGCAAATTCCCTGAATAGTGTGATGCACAACCAAAATTTTGACAGCCTCGGAGGCCAGGCATGACAGACCGTGTCGACATAAATCGCGTATTGTTGGAAATGCGCGCCTTGAAGTCCCAAACCCAGGCCTTTTCAAAGCCAGAATTTCTGAGCAGTGAAGATCGTATTCAAAAAGGCGAGAACGTCAATGGCCCCAAATTTTCCGACCTGATGAGCCAGGCGATAAACAAGGTTAACGAAGTTCAGCAAGCCTCGAGCTCACTGTCAAAAGCCTATATCCAGGGTGACCCCAAAGTTGATATTACCGACGTCATG
Organism: Cellvibrionaceae bacterium 1162T.S.0a.05; assembly: GCA_000964245.1. GTDB lineage: Bacteria > Pseudomonadota > Gammaproteobacteria > Pseudomonadales > Cellvibrionaceae > 1162T-S-0a-05. The sequence continues at coordinate 3,152,127 of LANB01000001.1, forward strand.
ATCGCCTCCCAAAAAGCAGGGGTGGCCTTCGACGCAATGGTCCAGGTGCGCAATAAGTTGGTTGAAGCCTACAAAGATGTGATGAACATGCCGGTGTAGTGAAGGGTAAAAAAGGATGGCTACAGCAAGCCCCAGTGCCAATGGCACCAATGATTTAATCGACGGCTTTAACAACCTCAACCTGGTACGTCAGGCCGGGTTGATGATCGGTCTGGCTGCGAGTGTGGCAATCGGTTTCGCCGTTGTGTTGTGGAGCCAGGGTGAAGATTACAAACCTCTCTACGGCAGCCTGGATCGTTTGGATTCCTCCGAAGTGGGTCAAATTCTCGACTTCAATGAAATACCTTACAAGATCGACGGTTCATCAGGCGCCTTGTTGGTGCCGGTGGATAAAGTGCATAAAGCGCGCCTCGTTCTTGCAGAAAATGGTATCCAGGGCGATAAGACCATGGGCTACGAATTGCTGGACCAGGAGCAACCCCTCGGCACCAGTCAATTTATGGAAGCGACGCGTTATCGTCGTGGTTTGGAAGGGGAGCTTGCGCGAACAATTGCCAGCATTAATTCTGTGCGCTCCGCACGTGTCCACCTGGCCATTCCCAAGAGAACGGTTTTTGTACGCGATGGCCGCGAACCGAGCGCATCCGTTTTTCTCGAACTCTTCCCCGGGCGGCCTATTCACAGCAAACAAGTGCGCGGTATTGCCAATCTGGTGGCGTCGAGTATTCCGGAGTTGGACATTGAAAATGTGACGGTTGTTGACCAGAAAGGGAATTTACTTTCGGTGGGTGCCGAGGATGAAAAACTGGTGGTGGCCGCACAGCACATCGATTACACCCGCAAGATAGAAGACGATATTGTTCTGCGTATTCGTCGTTTACTCACTCCGATATTGGGTGACGGCAATTTTAAAACAGAAGTCAGTGCCGATATTGATTTTACGGAAATCGAACAAGCCGAAGAAACCTTTAACCCCGACTTGCCCGCGATACGTTCCGAGCAAACCGTTGATGAGCAGCAGGTCGGTGCGGCAGGTGCCGGCGGTATTCCCGGTGCGCTAACCAATCAGCCTCCTGCGGAAGGCGAAGCACCTGAAGTTGCGGTCGCCGGCGAAGGCGGAGCTGCAAATGCCGACGTTCCGAGCAACAGCCGTTCACAATCAACGCGCAATTATGAACTCGACCGGACAGTGAGTTACACCAAGCGCGAGAAAGGGCGTTTACGACGCTTAACCGTTGCAGTCGTAATTGATGACAAGAAAAATATTGATGCCACCAGTGGTGAAGTAAACCGCGTGAAGTGGACACAGGAAGAGCTCGATCGCTTTTCTGTCCTGGTACGCGACGCCGTGGGCTTTTCCGCTGTTCGCGGTGACAGCGTCAATATTCTCAATGAAGAATTCCTGCCGTTACCCGAGCTTCCTCCGGAGCCGGAAACACCCATTTGGGAGCAGGAGTGGTTCCTGAAATTGGCAAAACAATTAGCTGCCGTCTTTTTTATCGGCGCTATTTTGGTTGGCCTTGTACGCCCCGTTCTTAAAAGTCTCGCGGGCTCGGGTTTAAAAGTACGCGAAGATGAAGAAGCAAAGGAATTAGCCGCGCTGCAAGCCGCGGGTATTGATTCGTTTGATTCCCTGTCCGATGAAACCGTCACCTTGACCGGTGGCGATGCGCTCGCATTGCCAAGCCCGGAAGAAAGTTACGAACAACAATTGAACGCAGTAAAAGGTCTTGTGGCTGAAGATGGTGGGCGCGTCGCGCAGGTGATTAAACGCTGGGTTAACGAAGAATAACAATGGCCGGAAAAGAAAAGGACAATACCCAACCTGCAGTCAATCTGAGTCTCCTGGATCAATCTGCAATTCTACTGATGACGCTCGGCGAGTCGGCGGCTGCAGAAGTGTTGAAGCACATGGGGCCGAAAGAAGTGCAACGCATCGGCACTGCGATGGCTACGTTGACGAACGTCCAGCAATATGAAGTTGAATATGTCCTCAATAATTTTATGACTGAAGTACGTACCCAAACCGGGTTGGGGATGGGCTCGGACGGTTATATCCGCAATATGTTAGTCACGGCTCTGGGTGAAGATAAGGCCAATGGTTTAATCGATCGAATTCTTCTCGGGGGCAACACGACTGGCCTCGATACCTTGAAGTGGATGGAAGCCCGTTCGGTGGCGGACATTATTCGCAACGAGCACCCGCAAATTCAAGCCATTGTATTGGCCTATCTCGATGCCGATCAAAGCGCCGAAGTCCTGTCTCAGTTTCCTGACAAGGTACGGCTCGATGTGATGATGCGCCTGGCGTCTCTTGATACTGTGCAACCGAGCGCCTTGCAGGAACTCAATGATATTCTTGAAAAACAGTTTGCTGGAAATGCAGGCTCGCAAGTGAAAGAAATGGGCGGCACAAAAACAGCGGCAGAGATTGTCAATTTTCTCGATAGTACTGCGGGCAGTGAATTACTCGACAGTATCAAGGAAATCGATGAGGACATGGGAACACAAATTCAGGATCTTATGTTTGTGTTTGATAATTTACGCGATGTGGATGATCGCGGAATTCAGGCGCTGTTGCGCGAAGTGTCTTCAGAAGTACTGATTCTTGCTCTCAAAGGTGCCGATGAAGGGCTGCAAGAGAAAATTTTCAAAAATATGTCTTCGCGGGCTGCGGAACTTCTCAAGGACGATCTCGAAGCGAAAGGGCCAGTGCGCGTGTCCGAAGTTCAGGGTGCGCAAAAAGAAATTCTCACCATTGCGCGTCGTATGGCCGATGCTGGCGAAATTATGCTGGGCGGCGGCGGTGCCGAAGATATGATCTAGGACGCAGTGAAAAGGTCATGAGCAAAAATACTATTATCAGTGCGGAAGAAGCAGGCCATGCCGACAGCGCGGTAAGTCATTGGTCGTTGCCACCCCTCGCGGGCAAAAAGATTGCGTCGGCAAAAAAAGAAAAAGCAGCACGCAGCAAAGAGAGTGTTGAAACGGTTTCCCGTGCCGCGCGCCCGCGACAATTAACCGCAGAAGAAATTACGCAAATAACCCGGGAAGCGGAAGAGGAGGGTTATAAAGCCGGTTACGAGGAAGGTTTTGCCAAGGGCGAAATTCAGGGAGAGAAAAAAGGCAAGGCCGACGGCGAAGCAAAAGCCTGGAAAGAACACAAAGCGCGACTGGAGAATGAAATTTCTCGTCTTCAGAGTATGGTCGATGGCCTTTACCAACCCATGGCCGAGCAGGACCAAAAACTGGAAGACATAGTATTGCAGTTGGTATTGCACTTTGCGAGCGAACTCTTGCAAGCAGAAATAAAAAACCAACCGCAATACCTTCATGATCAAATTAAAAATGTATTGCAGGCGCTCCCAGCAGGGGCAAATAACCTGCAAATTTATCTCCATCCCGACGATATCGAACTTTTACAAACCTACCTGACAGAAAAAAGTCAGAACTGGCCGTTGCAAGCAGACAGCGCATTAACGCCTGGCGGTTGTCGCGTGGAGACGCGTGAGAGCATCGTGGATTACAGCATTGAAAAACGCTGGCAAAAGGTGTTACGTGAAGGTTCGCAACAGGAAGAGGGTAATCACCAGGATGGCGAGTAGAAGTGGGCGTTCAAGGTGAGTACGACACAAAGAGAACATCGAAAAAGCCTTGGTCAACGGTTGCATCATTACGCGCAGCTCACTTCACTGGCTGATCCCCCACAAGCCTGTGGTCGACTGACGCGTATGGTTGGATTGACCATGGAAGCTGTGGGTTTAAATGTTTCAATTGGTAATCACTGTCTTGTCCATGTTCAGGGAAAGCCCCCCATCGAAACAGAAGTTGTAGGTTTTCAAAATGAGTTGACCTATCTCATGCCTGTGCAAAAAGTAAATGGCTTGCAGCCAGGCGCCAGAGTTCAGCCCTGCGAACATACGCAACAAATGCAGTTCGGTGAACATTTGCGTGGGCGAATTGTTAACGGTATAGGCCAGCCTTTGGATATGCACGGCCCACTGCAAGCGAACAACAGTCAGCCTTATCACAGCGGAACCATTAATCCTCTTGAGCGCGAACCCATCACTCAGCCATTGGATGTGGGAATACGCGCGATAAATAGTTTGCTCACTGTCGGGCGCGGGCAGCGTCTGGGTTTATTTGCGGGCAGTGGTGTGGGTAAAAGTGTGCTACTTGGAATGATGACGAAATTTACCACAGCCGATATTGTGGTTGTCGGTCTGGTGGGTGAACGCGGTCGCGAAGTAAAGGAATTTATCGAACAAATACTCGGTGAAGACGGATTGCAGCGCGCCGTTGTGGTGGCATCGCCGGCGGATGACGCACCTTTAATGCGTTTGAGGGCTGCGCAACTGTCAACACAGATTGCCGAATATTTTCGCGATCAAGGGCAAAATGTATTGCTGTTAATGGATTCCCTTACACGTTATGCGCAAGCGCAACGGGAAATTGCACTCGCCGTTGGCGAGCCTCCGGCAACCAAGGGCTACCCACCTTCAGTGTTTACGAAAATTCCTGAATTGGTTGAGCGAGCGGGGAACGGAAAAAAGGGTGGCGGTTCAGTGACGGCTTTTTACACCGTACTGACGGAAGGCGATGATCTACAAGACCCGGTTGCAGATTCAGCCAGAGCGATTCTTGATGGTCATGTGGTGTTGTCCAGACAGCTCGCCGAAGAAGGATTGTATCCGGCGATTGATATTGAAGCTTCCATTAGCCGGGTGATGCCGCAGGTCGTGCCGCAAACACAAATTCAACATGCGCAGAAGTTTAAACAGTTACTTGCGCGCTACCGTGCCAATCGGGATTTAATTGCTATTGGTGCCTATAAACCGGGTGCCGATAAAACCATTGATCAAGCGATTGAACGTTTTCCCCATCTTACTGATTTCATTTCTCAGGGTATGCAGCAATCAGCAAATTTCGCCGAGAGTTTGCAAAGCCTGAATGCGGTGCTTGCGCCAGTTGAAGGTAAATGAAAATAAAACGTTCCACGCGCCTTGCGGTTGTGGTCACGCTGGCGGAGAAAGATGAGCAACACGCGGCGAAATTAGTGGAGGAATGCCGCAAAGAGTTACAACAAGAGCAAGCAAGGCTGTCGGAAATTCAGGATTATTACACTGAATATGTCAATCGATTTAGCAGTGGAAAAACGGGTTTGCGTGCAAGCGACATTGGAAGGCAACGAGACTTCCTCCTTGAACTCACGCAAATGCAGGGAAAACAGAAAGAGCATATTGCCAGGATTGATCAGGCTTTACAGCAACGTTTGCAGCACTGGCAGCTAGCGCATCTAAAGCACCAAAACCTCAAAAAACTTGTCGATCGATACGCGCATGACGAAACGCGAATTCTCGAAAAGCAAGAACAAGCCATTATGGATGAATGGGCTCAGCAGACCAGGAAGCCATATTAAGCGCCCTAAACCACACTTATTGTAATTAAATTCTTTTAGCAAGATTCCCAGAGCTGTCTAGACTTGTATTGAAAGCGTAGGTATACACTGCGTTTTTCGGCACGAAGGATAACCTTATGGCATCAAAAGTCGATTATATATTACCGGAAAAGCTGACAATTGCGTGTGTATCGCATTTGCATGAGGACTTGGAAGCACTCTTTGAGAAAAAAGAATGCGATAAGGTGGTATTGAAAGCATCAAAAGTGAAAAGCGTCGATACCGCAGGCTTGCAGTTGCTTCTGGCATTTAAACAAGCCACGTTAGAGGGACATATCGAATTGGTATGGAACCGGCCTTCGGAAAACTTGCGCCATGCGGCAAAGATTTTAGGGCTACAAAACGCATTGGAAATTCACTAACTGATGTCAATAACAGGAGATACCTGACATGGCAAAAATTCTGGCTGTAGATGATTCCGCATCTATGCGACAAATGGTGAGCTTTACCCTGAAAGGGGCCGGGCACGATGTCACCGAAGCCGCGGATGGCGTTGAAGCCTTGAGTGTGGCGAAAACGCAAGGCGGCTTTGACCTTGTAATTTCGGATATCAATATGCCCAACATGGACGGTATCACTCTGATTAAAGAATTACGTCAGTTGGCGAGTTTTAAATTTACGCCCATTCTCATGCTTACAACCGAATCCGGGGCGGAGAAAAAAGGTGAGGGTAAAGCAGCGGGTGCAACCGGTTGGATTGTCAAACCGTTTAATCCCGATCAACTTTTGGCAACGGTCGGCAAGGTTTTATAATTTTCTATGTCCATTGATCTTTCACAGTTTCATCAGGTTTTCTTTGAAGAAAGTATCGAAGGACTCGATATTATGGAATCCGCTCTTATGGAGCTGGATGTTGCAGAAGTTGACCACGAAATTATTAACTCGATTTTCCGGGCTGCGCATTCTATTAAAGGTGGCAGCGCGACTTTCGGCTTTAAATCAGTAAGCGATTTTACGCACGACCTTGAAACCATCCTGGATCAGGTACGAGATGGCCGCAGGAATATTTCGAAAAACGATATCGATATATTTCTGCAGTCGGTTGATTGTATGCGGGAAATGATCTCCTTGCTTCAGGCGGGAGAAGATGGCTCGACAGAATCAACAGTAGAGCTTCAGAAGCAGTTTGCTCGCATGTTGGAAAATGAGCAATCCGAAGTGCCAGGTCAAAACGCAGAAGAACAAACACAGCAGGCCGAAGCACAGGATTGTCTTGCGACGATTAAATTCGTTCCTAACAAGGAAATATTGCAAACCGGAAATGATGTCGTACGTATGTTTCTGGAGTTGCAGGAATTCGCCGAAATCGTTGATATTAAATGTAACACTGCCCTCCCTGCGTTCAGTGAATTTAATCCCGAAGAATGTTTCCTTTCATGGGAACTGGTTGTTCGCAGTGACCGTAAGGAAAATGAAATCCTGTCCTGTTTTGAATGGGTTTCAGATGACGCGCTAATCGAATATGTTCCGCAGACATCCACGACCGGCGCTTCGCCGTCGGACGCTATCGCTGCACAAGGGCTGTCTTCAGAAGGATCTACTACAGAGTCCTTGTCTTCAAATTCAGTCGATGTGGCCCAGGCGAAAACGCTTGCGGAAAAAGAAAAACAGGAAAAGCCCAAAGCCCGAGCGGCTACCGGAAACAAAACGACAGCCAGTGAATCGGGCTCTATTCGTGTTGGTATCGATAAAATCGATAACTTGATTAACATGGTCGGTGAATTGGTGATTACCCAGAGTATGTTGGGTCAACTCGGTACCGATTTTGAGGTAAACCAGCTTCCCAAGTTGGTCGAAGGTCTCGGACAACTCGAACAAAATACCCGTGAGCTTCAAGAAAGCGTAATGCGCATTCGTATGCTGCCCATCAGTTTCACATTCAGTCGTTTTCCACGCATGGTACGTGACCTGAGTCAGAAGTTGGGCAAAAACGCCCATCTGGAAATGCACGGTGAGCAAACTGAACTGGATAAAACCGTAATGGAAAAAATAGGTGACCCGCTGGTTCACCTCGTAAGAAATGCAGTTGATCACGGTATTGAAATGCCTGCGGACAGGCTTGCGCAAGGCAAGAACGAAACTGGCACTGTGACCTTGAACGCCTACCATCAGAGCGGCAACGTTGTTATCGAGATTGCTGATGATGGTAAAGGGCTCGACCGGGATATGTTGGTGAGTAAAGCGGTCGACAAGGGCGTAATAAATCAAAATGAGGCAGACCTCTTAAGTGACGAGCAAGTGTTTGATCTAATTTTTCACCCCGGATTTTCAACAGCAAAAGAAATCAGCGATGTGAGTGGCCGGGGCGTTGGCATGGACGTCGTCAAGAAAAATATTCAGGCCCTGAACGGTGCCGTCGAGCTGAAATCTGAAAAAGGTGCAGGCTCGACAATCACTATTCGTTTACCGCTGACGCTCGCTATTCTCGATGGCCAACTAGTGAGAGTTGGCGGCAATATCTATATTTTCCCGCTGGTGTCTATTGTCGAATCCATGCAATACAAGGAAGGCCAGGTGAACGAAATTGCGGGTGGTTGTAATGTCTTTCGTTTGCGAGATGACTATGTTCCGATTGTTGAACTGCATCGTGCTTTTGGTGTTCATTGCGATGAACAGGAAAATGCCTTAATGGTTGTCGTCGAGTCAGATGGCGAAAAGGTAGGCATTGTAGTGGATGAACTATTAGCTCAGCAGCAAGTGGTTATTAAAAGCCTTGAACAAAACTATCGCCGGGTAGATGGCGTATCGGGCGCGACGATTTTAGGCGACGGTACTGTCGCCTTGATTCTCGATATTCCCGGTATTGTTAAATTAGCAGGCGAGAATTTCAAAGCCGGGCAGGCGTTTATTGCCTCGCGAAAACAGAATGATTTACACCAGCAACAAGCTGTCGGTTAAGAGGAGGTATGTATGCAGGTGCAAGGATCAAATTCAGCCAGTACGACCGTGGGAAATGCGGCAACACAAATCGAGATAGAGGGTCAGGCAGGGGACAGCAATGATCAGTATCTAACCTTTATCATGGCAGACGAAGAATACGGCGTGGATATTTTATGTGTCCAGGAAATTCGCGGTTGGGAATCTGCCACACCCTTGCCAAATGCACCCACACATATTAAAGGCGTAATTAATTTGCGTGGCACGATTGTTCCAATTATCGATTTAAGACAATGCTTCGGCCTCGAAGCGATTGAATATACAGCGGTTACAGTCGTCATAGTGTTGAAAGTTAAAACCGAAGAAGGTAGCCGCATCATGGGAATGGTTGTCGATGCCGTTTCCGATGTATATGCCCTTGCGCAAAGTGAAATGCGATCTGCCCCCGACTTGGGTAACGCTGTTAATACAGACTTTATTAAAGGTTTGGTTAACGTTAATGACCGCATGGTGATTCTGTTGGATATCGATAAATTACTGACCCTGGATGACGTGAAATCAATCTCAAAACTTACCGCAGACATGGTAAGCGAAGCAAAATCGTAGAGGTATAACTGATGAGTATCAAAAATTTATTTGGAAATAATGCTGCAAACCATGCCGAGTGTAAGGAGTTGGCTGACAAGGTCGCAGCCGTCAGCCAATCTCAAGCGGTTATTGAGTTTGACCCACAGGGCAATATTTTGAATGCCAACCCCAACTTCCTGAGTGTGATGGGCTATAGCCTGAATGACATTGTCGGTCGCCATCACAGCTTGTTTGTGGATGATCACACACGAAACAGCGCGGAGTACCGGAATTTTTGGGCTGAATTGGCCACCGGGCAAAGCAAGGTTGCTGAATTCAAGCGAGTTGCTAATGGTGGTCGCGAAGTCTGGATTCACGCTTCCTACAACCCATTGAAAGACGAGAACGGACGCGTTTATAAGGTCGTAAAATTTGCAACTGACCTGACCGAACAAAAAACTGTCGGGATGGAAAATCAGGGCTATCTCAATGCGATACATCGTTCTCAGGCCGTGATTGAATTTAATATGGATGGAACAATAATCACTGCCAATGAAAACTTTCTCGGCGCTATCGGCTACAGGCTCGACGAAATTCAAGGGCAGCATCACCGGATGTTTGTTGAGCCTGAATTTGCCGCGAGTACCGAATACCGCGAATTCTGGGAAAAACTCAATCGTGGTGAATTCGAGGCAAAGGACTACAAACGTCTGGCCAAGGGTGGGCGCGAAATATGGATTTCTGCATCTTACAATCCTATTTTTGATGCATCGGGTAAGCCTGTTAAAGTAGTTAAATTCGCAAGTGATATCACCGAGCAAAAACGACAAGCAGTAGAAAATCAGAAGAATGCCAATATTTCAATGGCCCTAAAACTTTGCCAGGCCAATGTCATGTTGGCTGACAACGATTTAAATATTGTGTATCTCAATAATACCGTTGAGGATATGTTGAGAAAAAATGAAGCTGACTTACAAAAGAGCTTGAGTGGTTTCGATGTTGATAAATTGGTTGGAACCAATGTTGATATCTTCCATAAAAATCCCTCACATCAACGCAAAATGTTGGAATCCTTAAAGGAACCTTTCCGCACCAGTATTGAAGTCTCTGGTCTGACCTTCGGTTTAATTGCATCCCCCTGGTTTGATGCGCAGGGAAATCGACTGGGTACCCTGGTTGAGTGGGAAGACAAAACCGAGCGATTGGCGAAAGAACGGGAAGAGAAAAAAATGGCGGAGGAAAATGCCCGCGTGCGTCAAGCGCTCGACAATGTGACTGCGAACGTGATGATTGCGGATGCGGACGCGCACATTATTTATTTGAACAGCGCTGTCTCTGACATGATGAATGAAGCGGAGTCGGATATCAAACGCGCATTGCCAAATTTCGATGCCAACAATCTGGTTGGTGCAAATATCGATGTATTCCATAAAAACCCGAGTCACCAACGTAACCTGCTCAAGGATTTAAAAGGAACCTATCAAGGCAAGGCTGAAGTGGGTGGTCGAACCTTTACTGTGATTGCAAATCCTGTATTTTCTGAGGGTGAGCGCGTAGGTACAGTTGTCGAGTGGTCTGACAAGACTGCTGAGCTTGCGATAGAAGCAGAAATTCGTTCAATTGTTGATGCCGCAGGTGCGGGTGATTTCAGTAAGCAAGTTGCACTGGACGGAAAAGACGGGTTCTTCCTCAACCTCGGACGCGGCTTAAATGATTTGATCAGCACCGTTGAAGTCGCACTTAACGACATACTTCGAATGCTCGGCGCGATGGCGCGGGGCGATCTGTCTGAACGCATTACGCGAGAATATGATGGTGCATTTGGTCAACTAAAAAGCGATGCAAATACCACAGCGGACAAATTAACCGAAATTATTACCAAAATCCGTAACTCAGCGAGCGCAATCAGTTCGGCGGCGAACGAAATAGCCCAGGGAAATGCGGACTTGAGTCAGCGAACTGAAGAACAAGCCTCCTCACTGGAAGAAACGGCTTCCAGTATGGAAGAAATGACGTCGACAGTGAAGCAGAGTGCGGATAACGCACAACAAGCCAACACGCTCGCTCAGGATGCACAAGGAAAAGCACAGCAGGGCGGTGAAGTGGTTAGCAATGCAGTAACCGCTATGCAAGAAATCAACGATGCCAGCAAGAAAATTTCTGACATTATTGGTGTCATCGATGAAATTGCGTTCCAGACCAACTTGTTAGCCCTGAACGCAGCAGTTGAAGCCGCCCGGGCGGGTGAGCAAGGCCGTGGATTTGCGGTGGTTGCCGGTGAAGTACGTAATCTGGCACAACGCTCAGCGGCAGCAGCGAAAGAAATCAAGGATCTCATCAGAGACAGTGTGGACAAAGTTGAAGACGGCGCTCGGCTGGTGAACGAAAGTGGCCAAACGCTTTCCGATATCGTTAATGCTGTTGAAGAAGTGACAACCATGATTCGCGAAATTGCAGAAGCGGCAAGGGAACAGACTTCCGGAATTGAGCAGGTCAACACCGCGATTACGCAGATGGATGAAATGACCCAACAAAATGCTGCACTGGTGGAAGAAGCTTCTGCAGCCGGCGAAGCAATGGCGGATCAGGCGCGTAATATGAACCAGGTCGTCGAATTCTTTAGTATTGGTGGCGGAATGGCTCAGGAAAGCAGCGCTGTCGTTCAGCGGCAATCCACAAGCAGCAAAACCTCTGCCGTAAAAGCGAATAAGAATATTGCATCCAGTGACGATGAAGAGTGGGAGGATTTTTAATTTTCCGTAGTCCCCCCATTCAACCCGCGGCGAGCCCGCGGGTTTCTAACGAGTATTGAATGTGAATAGAGCAGCAGTAGAAGAGTTTGCCGGTCGGGAGTTCCCGATGACTGATGCAAACTTTAATACCATCAAACAAATCGCCTATCAGTTAACGGGCATAAGCTTGTCGGACCATAAAAAAAATATGATTTATGGCCGCTTGTCGCGTCGTTTACGAAAGTTGTGTCTGCCCGATTTTAATAGCTACATTCAATTGATTTCCGAAAGCGAAAGCCCGGAAACAACCGATTTTATCAATGCGATAACCACTAACCTGACATCGTTTTTTCGCGAAGAACATCACTTCAATCATTTACGAACAGAAGTCTTACCCCGCTTGATGCGTACAAATATGGGCAGTAAACGCATTCGCATCTGGTCCGCTGGATGCTCTACAGGTGAAGAGCCCTATTCGATTGCCATGGTTGTATCCAGTTTTTCCTCGCTCGCCGGATGGGACGTAAAAATACTTGCAACCGATCTTGATACCAATGTTGTTCGAAAGGCAAGTCAAGGCATTTACAATGCGGAAAGGGCAGAGGGCATCCCCAATGACTACCGCAAGTATTTACAATACGATAAACAAAATGATCGTGTACGCGTTCATGACCGTGTGAAGAAAATTATCACGTTTAAGCCGCTTAATCTGTTGCATACCTGGCCGATGAAAGGGCCGTTCGATATTATTTTTTGTCGAAATGTTGTTATTTATTTTGATGCAGAGACACAGCGTAAACTATTCGATCGCTATGCAGATATTCTGAAGCCAGAGGGAGACCTGTTTATCGGGCATTCAGAAAGCCTTCACAATATCACGCGCCGTTTCAGTCTCTGCGGCCGCACAATGTATAAAAAGGTGAGCTAGATGTCTTCCCTGGAAAAAGCTGAGCTCCCTCCCGTTATCCGTGGTTTCGAAACGATCAATCGTTTTTGGGATCGTCGACGCGATATGCCAGCAGCAAAAATATTACCCGGCGAGTGTTATGTAAGTCGATCTGGTGAAATAATCGGTACTGTATTAGGTTCCTGTATCGCAGCCTGTATTCGCGATAAAAAAATAAAAGTAGGCGGCATGAATCACTTTATGTTGCCGGTTCAAAATTCCGATCGAGCGATGGAGCGACGCAGTGTCGTTAACGCTGAGCTTTGTTATGGAAACTGGGCAATGGAGTTTTTGATTAACAGCATTCTCAAGCAGGGTGGTAAAAAAGAAAACCTGGAAGTTAAAATTTTTGGTGGTGGTCGGGTGCTTGCCAATATGACACAGATGGATATTGGGCAACGCAATATCAATTTTGTAACTGACTACCTCGCAAAAGAAGGGCTGCGCGTAGTCTCGCACGATCTAGGCAGTAATTGCCCGAGAAAAGTCCTGTATTTTTCCGATACGGGCGCAGTAAAAATGCGACGCTTGCGTACAGCATCTAACGATACCGTGCAACAACGTGAAAAAGCGTACCTGGATTCAATGTCGCAGCAACCTAAATCAGGTGATATTGAGCTGTTTTAATACCTGACCTCGAATAAATTAAGAGAAAAAAGAATGGTTAAAGTCAAGCAGGTCACAAAGGTATTGGTTATTGATGATTCCGCACTGGTACGTGCGTTATTAACAGAGATTATCGACAGTGATTCACGTCTTTCTGTTGTCGCGACCGCTTCCGACCCCTATGAAGCCCGAGAGTTAATTAAGCAACATTCCCCGGATGTCCTGACTCTCGACATTGAAATGCCAAAGATGAATGGCATTGCTTTTCTCAAGAATTTAATGCGCTTGCGCCCGATGCCCGTCTTAATGATTTCAACCCTGACCCAGGAAGGGGCACCGGCTACTCTCGAAGCACTGGAGCTTGGTGCGGTTGATTTCGTCCCCAAACCCCAGGGTGAGGGAACTGGAGCCCTTGAGCGCTACCGCGACGACATCATTGAGAAACTGCTCGCTGCCAGGCAAGCCAATATCCATTCAAATGATGCGGGCGCAGAGAAAAAAGAGGTGGGCCCGAAGCTGTCTGCACCCCGTGGCCGACGTATCAGTCCTCGCTTCCTGTGTGCTATAGGCGCGTCCACAGGGGGGACTGAAGCGATAAAAGCCGTAGTCAGCGCATTGCCAAAAGACAGCCCGCCAATTGTCATTACGCAACACATACCAGAGGCCTTTTCCGCCTCGTTTGCCCAGCGTGTGAATGCATCGTCAAAAGTTGAAGTGTGCGAAGCCACACACAACCAATACATTGAGAAAGGTTGCGTATACATTGCGCCGGGTCACTCCCATTTGAGGATTATTCAAAAGGGAGGAAGCTATGTATGCACCCTTGATAAAAAAGAACCGGTGAATCGCCACCGGCCCTCGGTGAGCGTCCTTTTTGATTCGGTGGCGGAATGTGCTGGCGAACATGCATTGGGCGTGCTCCTGACCGGGATGGGTGCCGATGGTGCGGATGCCCTGTTACGTCTGCGACAGCTGGGCGCGATGACTATCGCTCAGGATGAGGCCAGTAGTGTCGTTTGGGGAATGCCCGGTGCCGCGGTCAAGTTGGACGCCGCTCAAAAAGTCTTACCCCTGAAGAAAATACCCGGAAGTATTATTAGTTATGCGTATAACTAGTAAGAAATAAATTCAAAAAAGTTATTAAACCCGGGCGTCAATCAGCACATCCCCCAGTAAATTTATGAACTATGCTTAAGAGGAAACCCGGGAGTATTCCTGATTCCCATGAAAAACCATTCAGAAAAAAGAGAGTGACAGACGTATGGCAATAAAGTCAGCAGTTTCGGATAACGGCTCAACCTTGACGATTTCTATCGATGGCCGTTTCGATGCTTCAGCCCTGGACGATTTTCGTCGAAGTTATGAAGACAATAGTAGTTCTGTAGATAACTATTGTATTGATCTCGGTGAAACTGTACACCTTGATAGCTCTGCTTTAGGTATGCTATTGGTTTTGCGGGATCATGCCGGTGGCGATAAGTCCAAAATCACCATTGCAAATTGTTCACCTGAAGTGAAAAAGATTTTCTCCATTTCAAGTTTCGAGCAACTGTTTACAATTCAATAAAACGACTGAAGGAATGCTGCGGTGGCTGTTTCCGAGCAACAGTTTAAAATTCTCATTGCAGAGGATTCAAATACCGACCGCATGATTCTTGAGTCCATTGTGTCTCAAATAGGCCACGTTCCGGTTACTGCGGAAAATGGCCTTCAAGCAATTGAAGTCTTTCAAAACGAAAAGCCTGATCTGATTTTAATGGACGTGCTGATGCCAGAGATGGGAGGCATGGAAGCGGCGTCGCGCATTCGCGAATTGTCAGAGGGCGAATTACTCCCGATTTTATTTTTAACCTCATTGACGGATACCCAGTCAGTAGTGGAATGTCTTGAGGCAGGGGGGGATGATTTCGTCTCCAAACCCTACAACGCAACGATATTGCGCTCGAAGATCCGCGCCTTTGGTCGGATGCGGGACATGCATAATACGCTTGCCGAACAAAAGCGGAAAATCGAATTAAACCATACGCATTTAATCCAGGAACAAAATGTTGCCAAGCAGGTGTTCGATAAAATTGCGCACACCGGCTGCCTCGATCTGGAAAATATTCGTTATCATATGTCGCCATTGGCCGTATTCAATGGCGATGTGCTAGTTGCAGAAATCAGCCCTACAGGCAGTATGATGGTCCTGCTTGGCGATTTTACTGGTCACGGCTTGCCTGCGGCGATCGGTTCAATGCCGCTCGCTTCAACATTCTACGGAATGGTTCACAAAGGTTTTTCCATTAGTGAAATTATTCGTGAAATCAACGCAAAATTACATCAAATTTTACCCGTAGGCTTCTTTTGTTGCGCAACGTGTATCGATATCAACTTTATGAAACGCCGAATCAAAGTGTGGAACGGAGGTTTACCTGAAGGGTATTTGTATCGCAATGAATCCCGCACTTATGAAAGAGTTAGCACGAATTATTTGCCTCTGGGTGTACTAAGTCGAAAGGAATTTAAAGCGGATACCTTACGCCTGGATCTTGAACTCGGTGATCGGTTCTACATGTATTCAGATGGTATCACCGAAGCGCGGAACGAACATGGCGAAATGTTCGGTGAAGAGCGCATGCATGCAGTGATGAATGAAGGTAAAGACGACGCAGATTTGTTTTCAACCATCATGAATACAGTGCAGGACCACATCGGCAGTTCGGACAAGGAAGATGATATTTCACTGGTTGAAATTACCATTGAGGACATTGAGTTAAATTACAAGAATGAAGGCAGCGACGGCGGTCAACGAGGCAATCTTGTCGACTGGTCAATGACCTTTGAAGTGACTGCCGAAACCATGAAAGGTTTTGACCCCTTGCCCTTGTTAATTAACGTGATTACCGAAGTGCCGGGCTTGCGCCAGAGCAGTACGGTGCTGTATACCATTCTCTCCGAGTTATACGCGAATGCTTTGGAGCATGGCGTACTGGGTTTGGAATCAAAATTAAAATCTTCACCCCAGGGCTTTGTTGAGTTTTATAAATTGCGCAAGGAAAAGATGGCCGCACTGACAGATGCAAAGATTACCTTTTTATTGAACCATATTGCGGATGAAAAAGGTGGGCTTCTGGAAATTCGCGTTAAAGACAGTGGTGAAGGTTTTGATGTTCCCAAACCCCGCAAGGGTGAAGAGAATATGAATTACCATGGCCGCGGTCTTTCCATTATGAAATCAACCTGTGAACGCCTGGTTATTCACCCTCCCGGCAACGATGTTGAAGTTGCCTTCCGCTGGAAATATGAAGAGTAAGTAATTGCTATTTTGAGATCTTGCTTATCAGTAAATGAGAGCCAGATTAAGAGGAAAGAGTCATGACTGAAAGAGAAGTGGATGCAGAAATGCTCGATAACCTGAAGATGATACTCGAAGACAGGTTTGACCTACTCATCTCGACTTATATTAGCGATAGTCGGGATAGAAGCGAACGCTTGCGGGATGCAGTCGAAAAAGGTGATTTTGAAGCAATTCGTCATGAAGCCCACGGTTTAAAAGGCAGTTCAAGAAATATTGGTGCCAATAACTTTGCGGATATTTGCGCGGTGGTTGAAGCGCAGGCCACTCAAAAGGACACAACAGATCTGGAGCAAAATGTTGCCGCTGTTGAGCACAAACTTGCCGCTGTACTTGCCGAGCTGAATCAGGTCACACACTAAGCCCCGGTCATTCTGCGCCTGCTGGCGTATACTCTTTCATGGCACAAGCCTTGCTCTAATCTCATTGACAAAACCGGTTAATGAAGAGCGATCTGAATGAATTTCTTTCTTGCCCCAATTCCAACGCCCACTACATCAATCAGGGAAAGCTCTGGTCTGAATGCCAGCGGCTCTCCAGTCGATGGTCAGGGTGTTTTGCTCGACGATAATGTTGATGCATCGCAAGGTGTTGCGCTGAGTTTTCAACAGATTTTGCAAGCGCAGGGTGTGTCGGGCGACTTACCCCAGAATCAAGGACAGTGGACGGCGTTTTCTGAACCGAATTCGGTGCTTGCGGAACAAGCCCTTTTTGGCGTGCAGAAAAATACTGCTGGTGATCTTCTTGTAGGCGTGAAGATCACCAATGATCAGGAATTTATTTCTTCAGAAGAAGCGACTAATCTCGGCACGTTGAATGGCGTCGCACAGTCGGGCGCATTGTTGATACCTGGTATGCTGAGCGCAAGTAAAAATGGAGAATTCACGGAGGGGGAGGTTGCCGGGCTTTTTCCCCTGGCACCGTTAACGTCGGTTGATTCTGCCATTGAGTCCGCATTGCAAAGCGATGACAACCTCGCTGTTACGCCCTTTAACCTGACACAAAAAATTGATGCAAAAGTTGTCCTTGATACAACAGGGTTGCCGGACACTGGTAGATCGCCCGCGTCGCCGTTTTTTACACTTCCTTCAGCTTCAGTCAGCTCGCAGGTTGGAGCTGAACAACAGAAACTCTTTGCGGATGTCAAAAATTTGTCGCCACAACGTCTTGAACTTGGCGAAAGTAAAAATGCGATGGCGATTGATGTATCGCAAGGTATAACGAAACAGGCGACGACACTCACTCAAGGTTTGAATTTTCAGAATTTTTCCGCAATCAATTTGAAGCAAACAACCCTCTCTGACTCGCTCAGTGCTGAGTTGTCATCGCTGGAAAAGGCAGAGGCTATGAGCTCTCAACTCAATGCCAGTTTGCAGACTTTTTCTACTAAAAATACGGCGGCGAATGCACGCATGCAAATGCCCGTGAACTTACAATTCGGGCATGCTGACTGGGCGAATCAGGTTGCGGAGCGTTCGGCCTTGATGTCTGCACAAAAAATCCAGTTTGCCGAATTGCAGTTAGATCCGCCGGAGCTGGGTCAATTACAAGTTCGCGTGTCGGTCAACCAGGACCAGCAAGCATCAGTCAGCTTTAGCTCCCCCCATGCATCCGTGCGTGAGGCACTGGATCAAAGTGTCGTGCGCTTGCGAGAGTTGTTGGAGGAACAGGGCGTTGACCTTGTGGATGTCAATGTTTCCGATCATCCGCATGCGGAAGAAGACGAAGCGCACTCTAAAGGTTTCGCTTCCGACACAGAAAATACCGAAGCGGATGACGCTGACCAGGCGGATGTTGAATCGATCAGTGTTCAAAGCCATTACGGTGTCGATTATTACGCCTGAGTCTGGCATAGCTCTTGCTCCATCTCATTGGTTAAACCTCAATGAAGACGGAAGATTGACATGGCAGATGAAGACGAGAACCTGGATGCCGAAGGCGATGACGCCGAGGACTCGGAACAGAAAGGCTCATCGAAGAAAAATCTGATCATATTGATTGTGCTGGCTCTGGTACTTATAGGCGTATCAGTTGGCGGCACCATCGCTGCGTTAAAATTTCTCGCACCGCCTGCTGCAGTTGACGGCGAAGAGATGGCGGAAGAAGAACTTCAACCCGCCAAAAAACCAGCCATTTACTATCCTCTTAAACCCGCCCTCATTGTGACGTATCAAGTGCGCGGTCGTCACCGCTATGCACAAATTGGCATTACGCTCATGTTCAGGGATGAAGATGTGGTTGCGGCGATTGAACTCCACAAGCCCATGATTCTTAACGCGCTCAATATGATTATTGCGGGGCAGCTCTATGAAGATATTCAAACTGCTGAGGGCAAGGAGTTACTGCGCTTGCAATGTTTGGAAGAACTTCAACGCTTATTGGAAATAGAAATAGGCAAACCGGGAATTGAACAAGTGTTATTTACTGATTTTGTAATGCAGTAGGACGGCGCATGCAGGATTTACTTTCTCAAGACGAAATTGATGCCCTACTCCACGGAGTAGACGACGGCGATATCGAAACCACAGACGATAGCGATGTCGATGGCGTAAAGGTTTATGACTTAACAAGCCAGGACCGTATTGTGCGTGGGCGTATGCCGACGCTCGAAATGATCAATGAACGCTTCGCACGTTATACCCGCATCAGCATGTTCAACTTATTACGGCGCACGGCGGATGTTTCAGTCGGTGGAATCCAGATTCAGAAGTTCGGTGAATACGTTCATACACTTTATGTACCCACAAGTTTGAACATGGTGAAGTTTCGCCCTTTACGTGGCACGGCGCTAATTATTCTTGATGCGAAGCTGGTTTTTAAACTGGTCGATAACTTTTTTGGCGGCGACGGTCGGCACGCAAAAATTGAAGGCCGGGAATTTACACCTACGGAATTGCGAGTAGTACAAATGGTATTGGACCAGGTTTTTGTTGATCTCCGCGAAGCCTGGAAAGCAGTGTACCCCATCGATTTTGAATACATAAATTCAGAAGTTAACCCTTCAATGGCAAATATCGTTAGCCCTAGTGAAGTGGTTGTGGTCAGTACCTTTCATGTTGAGCTGGATGGCGGCGGCGGTGAGCTGCATCTCACCATGCCTTATTCCATGGTTGAACCCATTCGTGAAGTGCTGGATGCGGGGCTCCAAAGTGATACCGATGAACGTGATGAGCGTTGGGTCAAAGCCTTGCGTGAGGACGTTATGGAAGCGCGGGTCGATCTGGAGTGCGATGTTGTTCGCCGCGAACTGACGCTGGGAGACATCGTCAACCTCAAGGCTGGTGACATCATTCCTATCACGATGCCGGATTATCAAATGGTGACGGCAAACGGAGTGCCGGTGTTTAAAGGCAATATCGGACAAAGCAATAGCAATCTTGCTTTGCGTTTAATTGAGTTTATTGATCACTCCAACGCGCGCGTAACGAGTGAACCATCAACTGGAGAGAAAAAATGAGCGACGAAGAAGACGTCAATCAGGAAGATATGGCTGACGAATGGGCTGCAGCCATGGAACAGCAAGCTGAAGAAGAAGGTGCTCAGGCTGCTGAAAGCGTCGAGCTCGATGAATTTGATGCAGTGGCGCCGCTAGCGACGACGGAGGGGAACCCCGATCTCGATGTGATTCTCGATATTCCTGTCAGTATTTCAATGGAAGTCGGGCGGACATCAATCACGATAAGAAATTTACTACAGCTCAATCAGGGCTCAGTGATTGAACTGGATCGACTTGCAGGTGAACCTCTCGATGTTCTCGTAAACGGAACATTAATTGCGCACGGTGAAGTGGTGGTGGTGAACGAAAAATTCGGTATTCGTATGACCGATGTGATTAGTCCGGCCGAACGAATTAAAAAACTGCGTTAAAGGATACGACATGAAGCGCATGTTAATGTTGGCGAAAGTTCAAGCCTGGGTTTTCGTTCTGCTCTTGTTTCCCCTGTATTTGCAGGCTCAAGCCAGGGTTGAAATGGATAGTGTGGCCAGTGTTTCAGGCCCAATGGTGTTTATAAAAGTTGCAACCAGTCTGGTCATTATTGTTGGTTTTATTTTTTTATGTGCCTGGTTTGCACGTCGTGCGGGGCTGGTGCGTTTTACCGCAACGAATAATTTTAAAGTTATCGCAAGTTTACCGCTGGGTAATCGAGAGAAGATGTTGTTGGTGCAAGTGGGGAAAAGCTACCTGCTTCTCGGTGTAACGGGCCAGCAAATCACGCTGTTAAAAAATTACGCAGAAGGTGAAAACCCACTGGAGAAAACCGTCGAGTCTGAAGAAGAAAATCAAGCAGACAGTTTTGCACATCAACTGAAAAAAATACTCTCCCAGGGATTGCCGAAATGAAGTTGCTTGGGAAATCGAGAATCAGAATTGGTACGCCTTTACTGTTTTTTGTCTTGCTCGTAGCCTTGATATCCCTTGTCGCGGTCAGCTCTGCGGCAATGGCTCAACCTCAGGGATTTGAGCCAATTGAAGGCCTGCCTGCTGTCACAGTTAAAACCAACGAGGATGGCAGTCAGGATTACAGTGTGACACTGCAAATTCTGCTGTTAATGACAGCGCTGTCATTTCTACCTGCGTTGTTGATGATGATGACATCTTTCACGCGCATCATTATTGTGTTTTCAATTTTGCGTCAGGCCCTGGGTTTACAACAGACTCCTTCAAACCAGATAGTCATAGGGCTTTCACTTTTTCTATCCTTTTTTGTAATGTCGCCTGTTTTGGAAGAGGTGAACTCCAGTGCCTTACAACCGTACATAAATGAACAGCTCAGTGCGCAACAGGCTCTCGAAAATACCAAGCGACCTTTTCACGCGTTTATGTTGGCGAACACGCGGGAATCAGATCTGGATTTATTTTTTCAGATTGCTGATCTTGAGCAGGTCAATAGCCCTCAGGATGTTCCGTTCAAGGTGCTGATGCCTGCTTTTGTCACATCCGAGTTAAAAACCGCTTTTCAAATCGGTTTTATTATTTTTATTCCCTTTCTTGTTATCGATGTTGTCGTCGCCAGTGTATTGATGGCTATGGGTATGATGATGTTATCGCCCTTGATTATTTCCTTACCCTTTAAAATCATGCTGTTTGTATTGGTTGATGGTTGGGCATTGATCATTGGCACGCTTGCCGCGAGTTTTGGTATCTAGGGGGCATAAGTATGACGACAGAAGTTGCATTATCGCTTTATGGCTCCGCTTTTTTTCTAATGATGAAAATGGTAGCAATAATTGTTGGGCCAAGTTTGATCGTGGGTTTAATTGTTTCAACCTTTCAGGCGGCAACACAAATCAATGAACAGACCTTAAGCTTTTTGCCTCGTTTGCTGGTGACACTCGCGACGATTGTTATTGCCGGCCCCTGGCTTATCCAGACTATCATTGATCTTTTTCACGATCTTATGTTTCGTGTCCCCGAGTTGATTGGTTGATATGCAATTTTCGGAATCGGAATTGATGATGATGGTTCAACAATTCCTGTTACCGTTTTGCCGTATCGGCGCCATGTTTATGGTGATGCCCATCGTCGGTTCACGCATAGTGAATACACGAATACGCCTGATTTTAGCCCTTGTGGTCACTATGGTTGCCGTCCCCTTGTTACCCGGTGCACCACAGCCGACCGGTTTGTCGCTGGCGCTGGTATTTCACATCACTCAGGAAATTGCTCTCGGCGTGTGCGTGGGTTTTATTTTTCAAGTGGTGTTTCAGGTGTTCGTGTTGGCAGGCCAAATTATGGCAATGA
This sequence comes from Cellvibrionaceae bacterium 1162T.S.0a.05, assembly GCA_000964245.1. Lineage (GTDB taxonomy): Bacteria > Pseudomonadota > Gammaproteobacteria > Pseudomonadales > Cellvibrionaceae > 1162T-S-0a-05. The sequence continues at coordinate 3,174,393 of LANB01000001.1, forward strand.
AAATGGGCCTCGGTTTTGCCGCGATGAACGACCCCACTAACGGTGTACAAACAACGGTGTTGTCCCAGTTTTTTCTGATGCTGTGTACATTAATGTTTATCGCAATTAACGGGCATTTGATGTTAATTAAAATGCTGGTCGAAAGTTTTCAGGTATTTCCTCCTGCTAATTTTCAACTCTCACGAGAGGTATTATTCGCTGTCGCGAATCTGGGTGGCTGGCTGTTCGCCAGTGCTCTATTAATGGCGTTACCGGTTATAACCGCTGTGCTATTTATTAATATCGCTTTCGGTGTAATGACGCGCGCAGCACCGCAGTTGAATATTTTTTCTGTTGGTTTCCCCTTTACCTTAATCTGCGGCATTTTACTCATCTGGATTGGCTTGGGCAATTTCACCGAAGACTTTACGCGGGTTGTCGACGCGGGTTTTCTTTTCGTTAATGATTTGCTGTCGTTATAGGTGAGTTATGGCGGATGATGCTCAGGAAAAGACGGAGAAGGCCACCCCGAGGCGAGAGGGGAAGGCACGCGAAGAAGGCCAGGTTCCCCGTTCAAAAGACCTCAGCACAACAACCGTTCTTGTTTTGGGTACGATAGGGCTACTGATTTTCGGGCCGATGATGAGCGAGCGCATGAGCCAGGTTTTTCGCTTTAACTTTAATCTGGAGCGTGAAGCCATCTTTGATACGACCACGATGTTTGAACATATGGCCGCGTCCCTGTATTCAGCCCTGTTTTCTATTATGCCTTTTATGGCCCTGGTGTTATTTGCGTCGATCATCGGCCCGGTTATGGTCGGAGGTTGGCTTTTTAGCACGAAAGCCTTACAACCAAAATTTAATCGTTTGGACCCCATTGCGGGGCTCAAACGCATGTTCTCATTGAAGTCGCTCGTTGAATTGGTGAAATCGATTGGCAAAATCCTGGTCATTGTCGGTTGTGCTTTTCTTTTGTTGGCCGCAATGCAGGCGGATATCCTCGGTTTGTCACAGGAGGGAATCAAGGAGGGGATGGTTCGCTCTGTTTTGCTGAGTGTATACGCCGCCATCGGTCTTGCAGCCTCCACCATTTTGCTCATCATTATCGATGTGCCCTATCAGATCTGGCAGCATGCCAAACAATTGCGTATGTCGCGTCAGGAGATTAAAGACGAGGTTAAGGATACTGAAGGTAAGCCGGAAGTAAAACGAAAAATACGTCAGAAACAAATGGAAATGGCACAACAGCGCATGATGTCGGCGGTGCCCGATGCGGATGTCGTGATTACCAACCCCACGCACTACGCCGTTGCCTTGAAGTACGACCCCAACAACATGGAAACACCGATTCTATTGGCGAAAGGTATTGATCATCTTGCCCTGAAAATTCGATTAATCGCCAAGGAACATAAAATCGAACAAATTGAATCACCGGTATTGGCCCGCGCCATCTATTACACCACGGATCTGGAAAGAGAAATTCCCGAGGGTTTGTATGTCGCAGTGGCGCAGGTTCTAGCCTATGTGTTCCAGCTGCGCGAATACCGGCGAGGGCAGGGCGAGCGGCCTTTCTACCCGCGTAAACTCGATATCCCGCCTTCCATGTCGCATTATTAATCCTTGGCTTTTTCGCAAGCGAGCTATACTTAAGGAACCTCTGAAAAATGGAAATATTTTTTCTGTGGCAAGGAAGCACCGCGCGGAGAACGGACTGAGCCGGCACCCCGGTTTACTGGAGTAAATGAGGATCGACTGAGCCGGCACACCGGCACGGAGCTGACGCCGCCACAGGGAAAATAGGCCATTTTTCAGAGGTTCCTTAATTACATTCGACAAAAACAAATAGCGATACACGAAATTCGGAGATTTTGCATGGCCTTTTTGAATAAGGTTTTTTCCAAAAAAGCCGGTGATGACAGTACTTCGATAGTTAAGGATGCGGCAGCCTTTCCGCTTGCGACAGCACAGCGCGCATTTTATCTGCATCTCTTCCCGAAAAAGACCGAACAGCCTCTCAGCGTGCCACAGAAACTGGTCATTGATGTGGTGAAGAACACGATTCAGGACAAAAATACACGCAGAAAAGCGGTGCCGCGTTTGCCATCGGTCATTCCCAAATTGCTTCGGAGCTTGCGTGACCCGGATAGTTCGGTAAAGGATTATGTGGAGATTGTTAACAAAGACCCGGTTATGTCGGCATCCGTACTCAAGCTGGCAAACAGCGTCTATTTTAATCCAATCGGTGCACGTATTAACGAAATTGAACGGGCGATTGTTAAGTTGGGTATCGACGGTTTGCGGTCGGTATTGTCCGCTGCGGTGATGCAACCCATTATTCAAAAAGAATCTGCGTATTTTACTCAGGCGGGGCAGAAAATCTGGCAACATTCGTTAAATTGTGCGGTTGCCTGTGAAGTGATTGCTCAGCATCGAAGCAGTGAAAAATTCAAGGTTTATATCCTGGGCCTTATGCATGATATCGGTAAGATCACAATATTCAGTGAATTGTGCAAGCAGTTTAAGATCAATAACGAGGACGTTGAGCCGGGCTACAATGCCTTTGCGCCCCTCATGATGCTGCTGTCGCCTGCGGTCAGTTATTGGGTCGCCAAAGACTGGGAGCTTCCGCAAGAAGTGTGTAAAGCGCTCGCGGAGCAGGTCAATATAAAAAATGAAGCAAAAGTGAGCCCTTTTGCAAAAATTTTATTCGAGGCAAATATTGCGTGTGAAGCATATGCGACTTTGAGAGGTCGAGACGAGAAAAAAGCGCTTGCTTTGTTGGAAGAACTACAATTGCCGAGTCATTTATTTGACCAACTGGATCAGCTCTCACGGGACGTGTAGCGGGTTTTTAGTCCCTCATTTATTTTTTGCCAACCAGCGATCAAGATGAGCAGCAAACGCTTTTCGGTCTTGCGCATTCAGGGCCGGTGGCCCGCCGGTTTGCACACCGCTACTGCGCATCGTTTCCATAAAGTCGCGGATATTAAGTCTCGCTCCAATGTTATCTGCATTAAACCATTCGCCTCGCGGGCTGAGCGCATTTGCCCCTTTTTTAACGACCTCATCAGCAAGGGGGATATCACTGGTAATCACCAGGTCGCCCAGCTGAGCCCGACGCACGATTTCATTGTCTGCAACATCAAAGCCTTTTTGCACTTGAATACTTTGTATAAAGGGTGAGCCGGGAACCTTGATATATTGGTTTGCCACTAAAATAAGTGCAGTCTGTGTACGCTGCGCGGCGCGAAAGAGGATATCTTTTATTACTACCGGGCATGCATCAGCATCAACCCAAATATTTTTCGTCATTGTTTTCAATTATCGCTGTAGTATGACTAATCAGTTTTTTTTCCAGTAGGCAATTACATAGCCGACATCAAGCGAGTCGGCTTTGAGCAAACTGGAATTTTTTTCCAGCCAGCTGCCACTTTCAAGGTCTTTTTTCAGTTGGCCAAGACCTTCTTCAAGCTTCTTGATTTTACCGAAAGTCGACATCGAGCGACGGATGTTTTCGTCAAGATAGGCTTCGGGTCGTGACCAATAAGCTGCGGTAAAACCGTCTATGCAGTGACTGGGTACAGGCAGGGAATGAAACTCAATGCCTGGAAAAGCGTTTTCCAATTCAGATTTTGTTGGGAATATGGCCTGATCTATTTCGTGAATTTCGTGAAAATAGTCGCGTGTTAACCACCAGGGGGCCGCTTCCGGGTTCCAGGTCAGTGCCACAAAAGCCTTACTGGTCACGCGTTTGACTTCAGCAAAGCAAAAGGGCCGCTGCTGCCAATGATGCATCGACAATATTGTTAACACATGCGAAAAGGCGCTATCGGCAAACGGCAGGTATTGCGCACTCGCCTGTACCACAGGCGCCGCGTCTGGTGAGCGTTGTTGAATCATTTCTATGGAGGGTTCCAGGGCAACCAGGCCCGTCAGGTTTTGTTCATAGGAACCCGTTCCCGCACCAACATTCAAAACCGACGAAGCAGTATTAAGAAACATGCCTAAACTTTTTTCGATGTCTGGGTCAGTTGTACGGGCGCTTGCGTAGTGCTTTCCTATTTTGTCGTAAAGACGGGTCATATCCCGATATTCCTTGATTATCAAACTGAATGCAGTGTCAGTTTTTATTTCGTGATTACGTCGATAGAGAGTTGACCATAGCACATTTGTCGGGGAAAGACCTGCCAGCACTTTTTCATAGAGAAAAAGACTCGTTTTACTATTTCTGGTCGATCGGTTGTGGTTTATTGATGGGCTGATGAAGTTGAAGGCCAAATGAATGAAGTCTAAAACAACAAATAGGCTCAAGCGCACAGAATATTTTTGAGTGCGGGTTCCAATTCACTGTATTTAAACTGAAAGCCTGCTTTTTGGAGACGAGAAGGAACAATATTTTTACCTTCCAGGAGTAAGGATTGTCCCATTTCGCCAAATAACAATTGGACAGCAAAAGCAGGAAACGGTAGCAGGGCAGGTCTATTCAAGCACTTTGCCAGCGTGCGGGAAAAACGTTCATTTTTCACGGGCTCTGGTGCGGTGCAATTGTAAGCCCCTTCCATACTCTTATCATCCAGCACGCGAAGAATAATGTTGATTAAATCGTCGCGGTGTATCCACGGCATCCACTGCTTGCCTGAGCCAATTTTTCCTCCGAGACCCAACTTGAAGGGCGGCAGCATTTTTTTCAATGCGCCGCCATTGTTACCGAGAACAATACCAAAACGGAGAATACAGGTGCGAATGCCCAGGGCGTGTGCTTGTTGCGCACAGGCTTCCCATTCTTTACAAAGTGCGCTGGCAAAACTGTCATCGCCACCATTGTTTTCATCATTGTGGTTTTCATCACTATGGTTTTCATCAATAGGCGAGTCCGCGATACCCTCTCCATAAACACCGATAGCGGAAGCACTAATCAAAACGGTGGGTTTGTGTTGTGCTTGCTGACAAAAATCGATGAGTCTCTGGGTGATACCCAGCCGGCTCTGTAAAAGCACGCTTTTCTGTTTTTTTGACCAGCGCTTGTCTGCGATGGCTTCGCCAGCCAAATTGATAATTGCGTCAAAAGTCTCACCGCGCTGCAGGTTCGCGATGGCCGTTATGGCTTTGATGGCAGGGCTATTTTCAGGTCTGCGCACATTGAGATCAGTGACTTTTTCAGGCGAGCGCGTCAAGATCGTGAGCCCATGCCCTTGCAATAACAAGTGCTCGCTCAACACGTGACCAATAAAGCCCGTTGCGCCTGTCAGCAAAATTTGCATGCAAGTCTTTGCTCCAGCTGGTTTTCGAATGTATTTGCAGAAGAGTGTACGTTGAAAGTGAGCATCTCGATCACTCAGGCCAACTCAAGGCAAGTATCACAATTTTATAACATTTGCGGAAAAACGGTTTAAGGCCTGAGCAGCATGACTTAGGATGGACGATAAAGGCAGTGTGTAATTCAAAAAATAAAGAGGAAGGTGAAGCGATGAAGCGCGCGTACTTGCTGCAAATCTCGAAAACTCTCAGCGGCTTGATTCTTTGTTTCTGCGGTCTGTTTTTTATAGCTATAAGTGCCAATGCCCATGTGCGCTGGGACCCAAACGGCGCCACGCCGCCGCGTGATGAAGGGTTCGCTTCCTGCGATGTCACGCCAGCAGACCCCACTTTTCTTGTTTCGGGCTCAACAGTCACAGTGTCGTGGGAAGTTGCCATTACCCACGGCCAGGCCATGAGAATTGACTTGTTCTACGACAATGGGGCGAGTGTTTTCCTGGTTGCCGATGATATTCCCGAATCCTCTGGCTACAGTTCAATGGCAATAAATTTGCCCGATATTGAATGCGACCAGTGCTGGTTGCGAATTTTTGGTGGCGGATATGAATCCTGTGCCGATGTTCAACTGACTGAAAATGGCATGCCCCCGGCAGACCCCATGGACACGCAAGCCCCGGATAATGTCACGGAACTCTCTGAGACCCGTGTCGCGGATCGGCAGGTGGTGCTCAGCTGGAATAATCCGCCAGCCGATTTTGCCGGTGTGCTGGTATTACAAGCCAGTGGCCCTCCCGATACGGCGCCAATGAGTGGCACAGCCTATGAATTAGGTGATCAGCCAGGAAATGCCGAAGTGGTGTTCAAAGGCAGTGGCGAAATGGCCACAGTGACAGGGCTCGAGCGCAACACGACCTATTTCTTCAAAGTACACAGCTATGACGCCAATCTTAATTATGCAGATGGCAATGAGTTGATGGTAACAACCAGCGATGTGGGTAACTCACAACCGGGTGTCAGTTTGAATGTGTTGCAGGGCACTGCGCTGACAACAGAGATTACGACCGATGGTGGTTTGGTAATTGTCCAGGCGGTGGTGAACGATCCGGATACGGAAGATACGCATGTCCTCGACTGGTCACAAACAGATATGGCCTTGAATGATGTGGATTTAATTGAGGACACATTTTCAATTGATCCGGCAATGTTGGCCGCTGGCCGCTACATGATTCAAATTGCGGTCACCGACAGTGGCACGCCTCAATTCTCCGCCATGGCGGAAGTGGAAATCAATGTGAGTGCACCCGCGCCGGAACCCGACCCAACACCCAGTCAGCCGATGACGAACAACAGTTCAGGCGGTGGCGGTGCGCTGAGCTTTCCCTTGTTGTTGCTTATGTGCTTTGGTTTCGTCTTCAATATCTTCCGTTTTCATAAACACCGGTATTCAAAAACGGGTGCTTACAAGGCCGGAATGTAAAACTATCAGTGGCCCATATGGGCCAGCGCTTTAGCGGCGGCAGCCGTGCGGTTTTCGACTGATAGCTTTTTATAAATTTGTTCGAGATGTTTGTTCACCGTGCGTGGACTCGTACCGAGGATTAAACCAATTTCGCGATTGGTTTTTCCTTTTGCGACCCAGAGTAGTACTTCGGATTCACGGCTGGTAATGGCAAAGGCACTTTTCAGTAAAACCGTTTCGTCCGGTTTTTCTGCGTCCACCAAACGCAAAAGCAATTGATCCCCCCTGTCCTGGCCAAGGAGTACCACGCGCAGAGGGTAACGCGGTGCATTTAAGTTTAATGAGGCACCCGCATTGGGTTTGTGTTTTAACCAGCCACCAATTTCTTGTGAAATTCTCGTTTCCATCCAGCCCTCTGCGTTGGCGGCTTCGAGAAGTTGATTCACTTGCGGTGTTGTCCACAGAATGTCGCCCTGTGGGCTGACTGCAAACATATATTGGCCTGCAACATCCAGAGCAGAGCGTGCACTCATGGTTAGCCGCGCGTTGGCAAGATGCACGCGCACGCGAGCAATAAGTTCTGCGGCGGCGATGGGTTTGGTCACGTAATCCACACCACCGGATTCAAAGCCTCTTACAATACTCTCGGAATCTTTCAAACCGGTCATAAAAATAATGGGTGTTGATTTAAGTTCGTTATCGGCTTTCATTCTTTTGCACACTTCGAAGCCATCGAGGCCTGGCATCATCGCATCCAGTAAAATAATATCCGGCATCATTTTACGTGCGATATTAATGGCTTGTTCTCCTTCGAGTGCAACCAGGGTGGTCATCCCGGCACCTTCGAGAATATCATTTAGTAGGCCAACGGTTTCGGGGGAATCGTCAACAACCAGTACCAGAGCCTGGTTCACGCGTTCTCTAGGCATTTTCCAGCTCCGAACTGTGCAGGGGATTAATGCTCATCGCCCAACACCTGAATAATTTTTTTAAATTGCATGTTTCTCACCATGGCATTTAATGTTTCGGTGAAACCAGGCCCAGCTTCACCCGATTGGGCGAGTTGGCTAATTTTTCGTTTGAGCCCGGACAAGTGGCCAATTTCAGCCAGTTCAATTAAATTTTTAAGCACGTCCTTATTGGGAATTTCATCCTGGTGGAAGGTGTAGTTCTCTTCATTTAGCGCCGGAGTGTCGGCGTGACCTTTATCCAAAGGTTCATGCACCCAATTCAATTGCAATAAGCTTCCCAACTTGTCTAACAAACTGCTTTGCTTAACGGGTTTTACAAGGTAGTCATCATAAAAAATCTGTTTTTCTGTTTCGTCGTATTGATTGTCCGCTGATGTAAGGTTGGCACTCGCCAGTGCAGATACCATGACGATCGGTTTGTCACAGCCTTTTTCGCGCAGTGTACGCGCCAGTTCGGTACCGTCCATATCGGGCATGGAGATATCAAGAAGAAAAATATCAGGATAATAGTCTTCACAGGCCTCGAGGCAGTTTGCAGCGTCAGGCGCTTCGAGCACACTGAAACCGAGGGGTGAAAGTAAGTCACTGATCAATCCACGGTGAGTCGCTTCGTCATCCACAACCATGATGGTGCGTCTGCGACCGTCATAGCCATAAATTCTTTTATTTTGATCCGGAAGCTCCGCATCCGAAAGGGTGACGCGGGCAAGCATGATCAGTACTTTAAACGTGACACCGCCGTCCTTGTTGTTTTCGACACTGATGTCACCGCCAAGTAACTCCGTGAGCAGGCGCGTGATGGTGAGCCCAAGGCCCGTGCCGGAAACCAGGGGCATGCCAGGCCGTCGAACACGTTCAAAAGGCAAAAATACGCGTTCGAGTTCATCAGGCGGAATACCGACGCCGGAATCGCGAATAAGAATTTCCGCTACGTGGTTGCGATAGCGGATGCTGAATTCGACACGTCCTCTTTCGGTAAATTTTATGGCATTGCTGAGCAGGTTGATCAGTATCTGACGCAGCCGTTTCTCATCGGTGCGCACAAACTCGGGCAGGGCTGACAAACAACGATAAGAAAACTCAAGCCCCTTTTCTTCGGCTTGCAAACGAAACATATAAACCAATTGATCGAGTAGTGATTTAATTCGCACAAAATCCTGATGGATGTCCAGCCTGCCTGCTTCAATCTTGCTGATATCAAGAAGCCCTTCGATCAAATCAGTCAGGTGTTCGCCACTTCGGCGAATCACTGATAATTTTTCGCGTTTTTCCTCGGGGATATCGATATCGTTTTCGAGCAGTTGCGCGTAACCAAGGATGGAATTAAGTGGTGTTCTCAATTCATGGCTGATACCGGTGAGATAACGGCTCTTTGCATTGTTGGCGGCTTCGGCTTTTTCCTTGGCTTTTTGCAACTCTCGGTCGGTCTGGATGTGCGCCTTGATTTCATCCATAAACAGGGCATTTTGTCGGCGTGATTCTTCTTGCGCGACAATTTTACTTTCATGTGCGAGGATGAAGAGCCAGACAATCACCCCGGCAATAATCATCAATACTGAAAAAACTTTCCAGAGCGTGGATTCCAGCAGGGCGTCTGTTTCGGGGGTGCCAGTCGTTGCATTGGAATACACAAGTGAGAGTAATACGGCCGTGATCGTGCCGACGATGATCAGCAATACAGAAAAATGGACGAAACGTGAGGTAAGTTTGTTTGAGGTATTTGCAGGTAAAAACACCTTCAGGAAATCGATCAAATACTCATTGAGTTTTTTCACGCTCTTGCAGGAATCCTGACATCTCGAATCCAGCGAGCAACACAGTGAACAAATGGAACCGTCATAGGCCGGGCACCAGGCCATATCTTCAACTTCATAGGCATTTTGGCAAATACAACAGACACATTCGCCCTGTTCATTAGCGACAATTTTGGGTTCAGGGTGGTGACTGTGTTCGAAGCTGGCAATCTCGCTGGCTGATCTCGCCAGATAAAACTGTTTGGGTAGCAGAATGGCGATGGTCGGGACAAGCATAAAAGCGATACCCAGAGTAATAAAATGCGCGAGCGCCTTACCGCCCTCACCAAAATACCCGAGGTAACTGATAAATCCGGCCGCACAGCCCAATACCATCGCACCGACACCCACAGGGTTGATATCGTGTAAGTAGGCGCGTCTGAATTCGATATAGCGCGGGCTCAAGCCCAGAGGTTTATTGATAACCAGATCGGCAACCAGGGCGCCGACCCAGGCGACAGCGACAATGGCGTAAACACCGAGGGTGTCTTCGAATGCCTGGTAAACGCCGAGTTCCATGAGTAACAGGGCAATGACAACGTTGAACACCAACCAGACGACTCTGCCTGGATGACTGTGTGTCAAGCGCGAAAAAAAGTTTGACCAGGCAATGGAGCCGGCATAGGCATTCGTCACATTGATTTTAAGCTGCGACACAATGACAAAAATTCCGGCGAGAGCAAGCGCGACCTGGGGCTGCTGGAAAATATACATGTAGGCGGTGGTGTACATGCGCGCGGGGTCGGAAGCTTGTTCGGTACTGACACCGTTTTGTAAGGCCACGTACGCCAGCAGGGAGCCGGCAAATAATTTTAAAACACCGATGATAATCCAGCCTGGCCCGGCGCAGAGTAATGCGGTCCACCAGCGTAGGGTATTGTGTTTATTTTTCTCGGGTAAAAAGCGCAGAAAGTCCACTTGTTCACCGATCTGAGCGATAAGGGAAAATAGCACAGCCGAGGCTGCGCCAAAATAAATCAGGCTAATACCTTGACCCGAAGCTTCAGTGTTTAAAATCTCATTTTGAAGTGCGTGCTCGCCAAAGGCGTCGGCGGTAGCGGCAGCACCAGGGGCTTCTCCACCAAAGGCCAACCATTCCGTTACCAGGGTCCACTCATGTGTAAATAACCAGGCGAAGGGAAGAATTTGCAGCAATACCCACAGTGGTTGCGTCCACAATTGAAATTGACTGATCAGGGTAATACCGTGAGTGACAATAGGTAAAATAATGACCGAACAAATGATATAACCGAGGGCCAATGGAATATCGAACATTAACTCCAGAACCATTGCCATAATGGCGGCTTCCAACGCGAAAAAAATAAACGTAAATGAAGCGTAAATCAGGGAGGTGACTGTCGAACCGATATAACCAAATCCGGCGCCGCGCGTCAGTAGATCGATATCGACACCGTAGGTTGCCGCGTAATAACAAATCGGTAAGCCCGCCAACAGAATCAACATACCCACAACACAGATTGCCAGCGAGGCGTTATCAAAACCAAAACTCAGGGTAATAGCACCACCGATAGCTTCAAGTGCAAGAAAGGAAATTGCCCCCAAGGCCGTATTGGCTACACGGAAGAGGGACCACTTACGTGCGCTTTTGGCGGTAAAGCGCAGGGCATAGTCTTCCAGAGTCTGGTTGTTCACCCATTGGTTGTAGTTTCGTCGAACTCTAAAAATCTTTTGGGTGGCATTCATAAATCAACTAATTGCATTGTGTTTGTGGGGTTAATTATTGCCTGGTGCACTTAATGCCCATTTTTAAAGCAGAGTGCGCGATCAATTGCACCAGTTGGATACATCAACCCCGCAACGTTGCGCGTTTTTTGTAACCTTCCTGAGGCTGCAGCTCTTCCGTGTTTCCGTTATCCATGTCTCCCTTTCGTAAGGCTTTCCATCCCGGCAAATGCAATTGAAGCTATCGCTCAAGCCAAATACATACCAGACCCAATTTAAAGCTTAAAAATATTCGAAAAATGTGACATACCGGCGAAAAGTCTCGCGCGACCATAACATTCGTGGGGTTCCACCGGTATGCGTCAAATGACGTAGACGCTTGCGTATATCGCCGAATGTTATTTCCGCCTGGTACTCGGGATACTAGATGTGAAAGCCACCACAGTAGCGGCGCGCTCCTTCAGCGCTTCTTCACATCTATTCAGAGAGGACTAGACATGCACATAAGCCCGACGATTAAAAAGACACTGCGCGTAAGCAAAACGTGTTTTTTGAGAAAACTGGTCATTGCAAGTATTGCAGTACTTGGCTACCACCACGGCGCGCTCGCCGCACCGTCCACTGCGGAAGTCAACACAACCGGACTGGCGGTCACTGACGATACCGTCAAGGTGGGAATCTTACATTCTGTTACCGGAACGATGGCAATCAGTGAGACCGGCTCAGTACAAGCAGAAAAACTTGCAATAAAACAAATTAATGAAATGGGCGGCGTACTCGGCCGAAAAATTGAATACATCCAGGAAGACGGCGCCAGTGACTGGCCGACGTTTGCGGAAAAATCCAGAAAATTGTTGGTGAACGATAAAGTCGCTGCAGTTTTTGGTTGTTGGACTTCGGCATCACGTAAGGCGGTATTGCCGGTTTTTGAACAGTACAACGGTATGTTGTACTACCCGACTTTCTATGAGGGGCTCGAGCAATCGCCGAACGTTATTTACACCGGTCAGGAAGCCACGCAACAAATTATTGCGGGTATCGACTGGGTTGTAAAAGAGAAAGGGGCAAAGAAATTCTTTTTGCTCGGGTCGGACTATATCTGGCCGCGCACCTCTAACAAAATTGCGCGCAAACATATCGAAAAGTTGGGTCTGAAAGTGGTCGGTGAAGAATACTATCCACTGGGGCATACCCAATTCAATTCTGTGATCAATAAAATTAAATTGAAAAAACCGGACGTGATCTACGCCATCGTCGTAGGCGGATCTAACGTGGCCTTCTATAAGCAACTCAAGGCCGCCGGTATCGATATGACCAAAGAAAAACCCGTACTGCTCACCATTTCTGTTACTGAAGACGAAATCCGCGGTATTGGTGGCGAAAATATTGATGGGGCCTATGCCGCGATGAAATATTTTCAAAGTCTCGACAACCCCAACAATGCGGAGTTCGTGAAAAATTTTAAAGCCATGTGGGGCGATGACATTGTCATCGGTGACGTGACGCAAGCGGCATACCTCGGCCCCTGGCTGTGGAAAGCGGCGGTCGAAAAAGCCGGCTCGTTTGATATCGACAAGATCAAGGAAGCCTCTCCTGGTATTGAACTGACGACTGCGCCCGAAGGCTATGTGCGTGTTCACGAAAATCATCACCTCTGGTCAAAAACCCGGATTGGTTTGGCGAAAAAGGATGGTCAGTATCAAGTGATCTACGAAACCGAAGAACTTATGGAGCCCGATCCATTCCCGGAAGGCTATCAATAAGTACCCCTTGGGGCTTGCGAGGCAAGCCCCCTTTTTGCGCGCGTGATTTCTTTGATGTAACAAAAATTTGAGGAGCGAGTTATGTTCGCTGACTATACGACAACAGAGCTGGTATCGATTTTTGCGATGCAAGGGTTTGCCGGATTAATACTCTTTTCGGTATTTGTTTTAATGGCGCTCGGTCTTGCCATCATCTTTGGGCAGATGGGTGTTATTAATATGGCGCATGGCGAGTTTATGATTCTCGGTGCGTATATCACGTACATCATTTCCAATTTATTTTCTTCGTATTTACCCGGTTTATTCGACCTCTATTTTTTTCTTGCCATGATCGTTGCATTTTTTGCGACGGCGGCACTCGGGGCCTTGGTAGAGTGGGGGATGATTCGCCATCTTTATCGGCGTCCGCTCGACACCTTGTTAGCCACCTGGGGCCTCAGTTTAATTCTCCAGCAAATTTACCGTTCCGTTTTTGGCGCACGTGAAGTTGGGGTGAGCTTACCGGATTGGTTGATGGGCTCGGTTCCCTTGTCGGACATGATTGAAATTCCAATCAATGGGCTCTTCGTCATGGGGCTGACAATTATTATTTCGGTTTCTATTTATCTTCTGATGTTTCGCTCGCGCTGGGGTAGCCAGGTACGTGCAGTTGTGCAAAACCGCCCCATGGCGGCAGCGGTAGGCATCAATACAGAAAAAACGGATCGACGCACCTTCGCACTTGGTTGCGGTATCGCCGGTATTGCCGGTAGCGCGTTCACCATGATCGGCTCAACTGGCCCGACCGCCGGGCAACTCTATATCGTGGATACCTTCCTGGTTGTTGTTTTTGGCGGGGCACAAAGTTTGGTGGGCACCATCGCTTCGGCGTTCACGATTTCGCAATCGCAGTCAACAATGGAATTTTTCCTCAGCGGCTCCATGGCGAAAGTGCTTACTTTATTGGTTGTTGTTGGCATTTTAATGCTCAGACCACAAGGTTTGTTTGCATTGAAAATGCGACATTAAGAGGAGCGTTATTATGTCCAGAGTTGAAATTCGTAGTTATTTTCCAAAAAGTGATCTAGTTAATTTCGCAGTCCTGGCCTGTTTAATTCTGATTGTGCTTCCTCTTTCGATGGATATTTTCAGATTGAATCTGGTAGGTAAATATCTCACCTATGCCTTCGTGGCGCTCGGCCTGGTTTTATGTTGGGGTTACGGCGGTATTCTCAGTTTGGGGCAAGGGATATTTTTTGGTCTCGGCGGCTACTGCATGGCGATGTTCCTGAAGCTGGAAGCCTCTGACCCCGAGAGCACAAAAATTCAATCCACACCGGGTATTCCGGATTTTATGGATTGGAATCAGCTTACCGAATTGCCCTGGTTTTGGGAGCCCTTCTACAGCTTGCCCTTCACGATTATTGCGGTATTGATTGTGCCGACAATATTTGCCTACATCATCGGTGTAGCGATGTTCAAACGGCGTGTGGGTGGTGTGTACTTCGCCATTATCACGCAGGCTGTGGCGTCAATTCTGACCATTCTTATTATTGGCCAGCAAGGTTACACCGGCGGCGTGAATGGTATTACGGATCTTCGCACTTTATTGGGCTGGGATATTCGTACCGACTCTGCAAAATATTTCCTGTATTACCTCAATGCCATTTTACTTTTTGCCTGCCTTTTCTTTGCGCAATGGGTACGTAAAAGCAAGTTGGGTCGTATTCTACTCGCAATGCGTGAGCGAGAAGATCGTGTTCGTTTCAGCGGTTACGATGTCTCCAATTTTAAAATATTTGTGTTTTGTCTCGGTGCCGCATTCTCGGCCATCGGCGGTGCCATGTTTACCTTACAAGTTGGATTTATGTCGCCATCCTTTGTCGGCATTGTGCCTTCAATCGAAATGGTGATCTTCTGTGCTGTGGGCGGTCGGATGTCAATCTTCGGCGCAATCTACGGCACGCTGTTGGTCAACTGGGCCAAGACAACGTTCTCTGAATCCTTTCCTGAGCTCTGGTTATTTGCGATGGGGGCACTCTTTATCGGTGTCGTGATGGCCTTCCCTGGTGGTCTTGCGGGTTTATATACCGACAAGGTGCTGCCTTTTTGTAAAAAATTCATTCAGAAAACCAGAAGTGGCAAAAAGCCGCAACAAATAAAAGTAGGCCCCCCAAAGAATGACGAACTCGCAAGCCCTGATCTTGCAGCGGTAAAGTAGGAGAGACTGTATGGTTACGCAAAAAGATTTTGTTCTTGCAGTTGAAGGTTTGACTGTGTCCTTTGATGGCTTCAAAGCCGTGAATGATCTGTCCTTTTATGTGGAAGAAGGAGAAATTCGCGTGATTATCGGCCCCAATGGCGCAGGTAAAACGACCGTACTTGACTTGATTTGCGGTAAGACGCGCTCTACCGAAGGGTCGATTAAATTTCGCGGCAAAGAACTCACCAAAATGTCTGAACCCGCAATCGTGCACAGCGGTATCGGTCGCAAATTTCAAAACCCCTCGATTTACGAAGAGCTGACCGTTTTCGAAAACCTGGAAATTTCATTCCCGCGTGGGCACAGCGTGTTTGGTGCCCTTGCCTTTAAACGCTCAGCAGAAGTGATTGCGGCTGTTGAAGAAGTTGCCGATGAGATTTTTCTAAGTGAGCACCTGGGAAAAACTGCAGGTTTGCTCAGTCATGGGCAAAAACAGTGGCTGGAAATTGGCATGTTGCTTATTCAAAAGCCGGACTTGTTAATGCTCGATGAACCGGTAGCGGGGATGTCGGTGGCGGAGCGTAAAAAGACCGCTGAGTTACTAAACAAAATTACCCAAAATCGCTCTGTGCTGGTGATCGAGCACGATATGCAGTTTGTGGAGGATATCGCTCACCGTGTCACCGTGATGCATCAAGGCAAGGTGTTGTCAGAAGGTTCTATGGACTTTGTAAAAAATGATCCAAAGGTGGTGGAAGTCTATCTGGGGCATTAAGTGGTTTTAACTGTGTTCGCCAGGAGAAGAAACCGTAAAGAACTTTAATGTAGAACGTCGTTTAGAAAGAGGCAAAGACTATGTTGGCAGTATCGGATTATCACGTGGCTTATGGCCAGAGCGAAGTGATACATAACATGAACTTCGAACTCAAGAAAAATGAAATCGTCGCCGTTGTTGGGCGCAACGGCATGGGGAAAAGCACGTTAATGAAATCGCTGATTGGAGTGATTCCCGGGAAAAGCGGCAAGGTGTTATTGGATGGTAGAGATATCAGTGGGCTTAAAAGTTTTCAGCGGGTGGAAAGTGGTTTGGCTTATGTGCCCCAAGGCAGAATGATTTTTTCCACGATGACCGTAAAGGAAAATATTGAAACAGGCCTGACCACGGTAAAAGAAAAAAAGATTCCTGAAAATCTCTATGAAATGTTTCCAGTATTGAAAGAAATGAAAAGCCGACGCGGAGGAAACTTGTCAGGAGGCCAGCAACAACAACTCGCGATTGCCAGGGCATTGGCAAGTCAGCCTGATGTGTTGTTACTGGATGAACCAACCGAAGGTATCCAGCCTTCGATTATTCGCGAAATGGCTCAGACTCTGAAAACCATTCGCGATCAAATCGGTTTGTCCATCATGGTGTCGGAACAAGTCTTGAGTTTTGCATTGGATATTGCTGACAGGATTCTGGTAATTGAAAAAGGGGAGATTGTTCATAACGCATTGCGCGAATCTGTAGACGAGAAAAAAATTGCAGCTTATTTGTCTGTATAACTTATTTTTATGCATAACATTAATTTCAGGAGACTGACATGACTGAAACGATTATCAAAATTAATCTATCTGAATCACCTTACGATAACGATTGTATTCACAACCGGTGGCACCCGGATATTCCGATGGTCGCAACAGTAAAGCCCGGGGATGATTTTATCGTTGAATGTTACGATTGGACCGGCGGGCAAATTAAAGATGATGATGATGCGGCAGATGTTCGCGATGTCGATTTATCGCAAGTCCATTTTCTTTCTGGTCCTGTGGGGGTTGAAGGTGCAGAACCCGGTGATTTATTGGTTGTGGATATCCTTGATATCGGTGCTTTCCCTGAAAGCGAGTGGGGCTTTAACGGCTTTTTCTCGAAAAAGAATGGTGGCGGTTTCTTAACAGACCACTTTCCTGAAGCGCAAAAATCCATTTGGGATATTAACGGGATGTTTACCAAGTCGCGGCACGTGCCGGGCGTGGAATACGCGGGCCTGATTCATCCAGGCTTGATCGGCTGCTTGCCTTCCCAGGAAATGCTTGAAGAATGGAATACACGGGAAAAAGCACTTTACGATACCGAGCCCGATCGCGTTCCCGCATTGGCAACCTTGCCATACGCAGATACCGCGCACATGGGGCGTATGAGTAAAGAGGATAGTGCAACGGCAGCCGCTGAGGCCGCGCGCACGGTTCCGCCAAGAGAACACGGTGGTAATTGTGATATCAAGGATTTGTCGCGCGGTTCAAAAATTTATTTTCCGGTTTACGTCGAGGGTGGCGGCTTGTCAGTAGGCGACCTTCATTTTAGTCAGGGTGATGGTGAAATTACTTTTTGTGGTGCGATCGAAATGGCCGGTTGGATTCACATGCGTGTCAATTTGATCAAGGGGGGAATGAGCAAGTACGCCATTAAGAACCCCATATTTAAACCCAGTCCGATCACGCCCAAGTATGACGACTACTTGATTTTCGAAGGTATCTCGGTTGATGAAGGTGGCAAACAACATTACCTCGATGTGCATATTGCTTATCGGCAGGCCTGTTTGAATGCCATTGAATACCTCCATAAATTTGGTTACTCCAAAGCGCAAGCCTATGCCATTTTGGGAACGGCACCGGTTCAAGGTCATATCAGTGGTGTTGTTGATATTCCTAATGCCTGCGCAACCTTGTGGCTACCGACAGATATTTTTGAATTTGATGTGCAGCCGGGTGCAGATGGTCCAACTAAAGAGTTGGATGGTTCGATAGATGTCCCACTGGCCCCTGATCTGGAGTAAGAACGATGCCTGTTTATGATTACAAATGTTTGGAGCACGGTTTATTTAATGACCTTGCCTCTATTGACGATGCTCACAAGCCTTGTGCGTGCCCCCAGTGTGGGGCACTTAGCGGTCGTGTGATTATGCTGGCGCCCGAGTTTTTGGATATGGACCCACAAAAACGCAAGGCCCGGCAAACCAACGAACGTGCGCAACACGAACCTGTGGTTTCCTCATCCGCTCGGCGCGAAGAGGATGAGGATCATGCGCGCGGTTGTGGCTGTCAGGCAAACAAGGTGAGTAAATCGAAACTTTTTTACACTGCGCAGGGAGATAAAATGTTTCCATCCATGCGTCCGTGGATGATTAGTCATTAAAAACTGAAAAGGGAATAAATTATTTTTTAGATAGAATCACCAGAGCAATACCGCCAAGAATTGCCAGTGATGCCAGGATCAGGCGAAGCGTGAGACCTTCACCCAGGAAAATGATGCCACCTACGGCGGAGATGGGTGGCACACTCAATTGAATGGTTGCGGCCTTGGTTGCGTTTAAATAGGGGAGTGCCGCATACCAGATTGCGTAGCCGATACCGGAAGATAAAATGCCGGATGCCATGGCGTAAATCACGCCGAGAGAATCCATCGACATATCCTTGAGGAAAAATACACTCAACACCAGCGCAATGGGTGCTGCTCGCAAAAAATTCCCGGCAGTGACCACGGTCGGGTCCGTACTGCTTTTTCCCCTTAAGGAATACACACCCCAGGCCGCACCTGCCAGCAGCATCAACATTGCCCCCTGTAAAGGCGGTGCAGACAACCCGGGAAGTAACAAACCAACCAGCCCGGAAAATGCGAGACACAAACCGGCAATTTGTGTAAGGAGGAGGCGCTCACCCGACCAGATTCCGTAGCAAATCATGGTGAGTTGAACGGCACCAAAAAGCAGCAGGGCGCCGGTTCCTGTCGACAGGGTGATATAGGCAAATGAAAACGCAGCGGCGTAAATAAATAGTGCGAAGGCGGAAATCCAGTTCCCCCGCGCTAAATTTTTTTCGCGCTCAAAATAATTTCGCTGAATGACCACAATTAACCAAAGAGCGAGAGCACCAGACACCAAGCGAATCGAAGTGAAACTGGCAGCATCAATTTCCGTTTGCCGCAGGGCTATTCTGCAAAAAATGGTATTGCCCGCGAATGCGAGCATGGCGAGGCTGGTAAGAAAACCCAGGCGTATTAGCGACATAAAAAACTCATTGCGCAAGAACTGTCAGGTTTTTGCATAAGCAACTTGTTGAGTATTGCTCATGTGAAATAAACTATACAGGGTCTATTTTTTTCTACTACTGCCCTGTAAACACCAGAGTGTGGCCGGTTCGATAATGTCAAACACCCGTGTTTCCCAACTGCTTCCTGTTAACTCAGAAATATACTGGTAAGACTCACCGAGTGAACGTGTGAGTTTATCCGTAGCGATTACCGCGACCTTAAATTTTTTTTTGACATAAGAACGTTGCACATCAACAGAGCTGAGTTTGATGATGTCTTCATTGGTAAATGGCGAGAGGTCTGCATCGCTGAAATCATAAATACCGTAATCGATTTTCGGGTAGCGCTCGTCAGCATAACATTCCCGATCACTGGCAAAAATGATCTCCAGAGTCACTACGCCGGTGAAGCGAACAAGAACACCATTTTCAAACCAGTCGATTGTATAAGTCATAAAAATTCTTGGAGATTAGGAAAGAAACAAACCCGCTGAGTGATTTTGATAAGAATCCCGGAAAATAACAAGCGCTAGTATAATTATAGCCCAAAATTTTTGAGTGTTCTGAAAAGAGCTGGCAATGTATTTTTTGTTTGGCGTAAAAATTGGTCTGTGTCTGGTTTTTTCTGCTAACTCAAATCGATCACCTGGAGCCAATTACCCGCAACCTCTTACGTGAAACCAATAAAATACAAACCGCAAAATAGCGCACCAAACCAGATAAACAAAATAGAACTGGCTTTATACCAGTTAATTTGCGCTTCCTTTGTAAGATATTGGCGTACAGCGTGTTCATAAAGTTCAGTATTCGGTGGCATGTGTAATTGCCCTTTTTTCTGAAAGGCCAAGGCAAGTAGCCATGCGCTGCAAAAGCTAATAACAAATCCCAATACGTTCCACCACAACCACGAAAGTTGTGGTAGAAATAACCAACAAAGTGCATTCACAACAATGCCGATAATAAGCCCGCTAATCGCATGTGTACCTGCAACGGAATAACAAAAAAAACCAAGTGCAAAAACAGCGAGAATAGGGCCATTGGCGAGTGAGCCAATTTTATTGATGGCCTCAAGTACGGTGGGTGCAATATCACTCACATAAAAGGCCATGGTTAATGTAACAGCGCCCCAAATAGCGGTGATTACGCGAGAGTAAACCAGCTCTTTGGCTGCAGTCCATTTTCCATGATGGAATCGCCTGACAAAATCCTCCATGGTAGTGGCGCTTAGCGAGTTGAGCACAGAATCCAGTGACGACATCGCCGCAGCGAAGAGTGCAACCAGACTCAAGCCAACCAAGCCAATGGGCAGGGATTGGATCATGTAGATGGGGACAGCAAGATTCAACTCAGGCTGCCCATTTTTGTTTGGCAGATTTTCGATAAAGCCGGGATTTTGGCTGGCATAGACGGCTATGCCGACACCGACGAAGCAATAGAGCATAACCAGAGGGAAACGCAAAAGACCATTAATCAGCAGCGCTTTATTGGTCGTATCGATATCGCGTGTCGACAGCTGGCGTTGGACCTGGCTTTGATCACAACCATAGTAGGAAACATAGAGAAATAAACCACCAAATAACATGGGCCAAAAAGCAAAGGTTTCGCCATCGCCCAGTCCATGGTGAGAAAAATCCAGAGGCACCGAACGTTCTTCACTGAACTGGCTCCACATTGCAAACAAACCGTTATTGGCGTCGAGTAAATTTAAAAAAACCAATATCAGCATCAATACCAGTACCAGCAGTTGCAGCACGTCACTGTATATAACACCACGAATACCGCCCATTACATCGTAAATAATCGTGAATAAACCGAGAAGTAAAACCGATGCCACAAAACCGAGACCAGTGATTAACTCAATCACAATGGCGATACTGTAAACAGTCACTGCGGTTGCAAATGCTCTGACAAAAAGGAAAAGCCCGCTAAGTACCAGACGTGTTTTCAGGTCGAACCGTTGTTCGAGATAAGCATAGACCGACACAAGTTTCATATGTCGAAACAGTGGCATGACGAACAAAATTAAAATAATCATGGCAAGAGGCACAGCTAACTCATACTGTAGCCATACCAGACCGCCCCCAGCGGCAAAAGCGACAAAAGCGGGCGCACCCAGAATGCTGTTGGTTGAACATTGAGTTGCCATAATGGAAAGGCCAACTGGCCACGCACCAATATTGCGACCGCCAACATAGTAGTCTTCGCGGTCAGTTTGCCCGCGAGCCAGCCATGCAGCCAAAGCTAACATCCCGATGCAATAGCCCAGAATAATTGCCCAATCAATACTTGTGATTTGCCCAGTCATAAGCTTCTACGGTCAGTATCTGTCTTAACCCTAACAAATTTTTCGTAAAAAATATCTCTTTAAAAGGTTTTTGATTTTTGAAGTAGAGCGAAACAGATCAGGCCTGGTACAAGGTATAAGCGCCAACAGCAATAAACCCAAAGCCTGCCAGATAATGCAGATATTTCGCATTGATATAAGCAGATAACAGTGACCCGGCGAGTACACCCAGTGCTGTTGCCATAATAAGAGCAGCCGATGCCGCGATGAAAACAGTGTATTTACTTACCTCTTTATCTGCGGCAAATAACATGGTGGCTAATTGGGTTTTATCGCCAAGTTCTGCGAGGAAAACAGTAACAAAAATGGTAGCGAAAATTTTCCAATCCACGGGAGCTCCCTTTTTACCGGCAAAATATATTTTAAGTTGGTAGGCACGAAACAGAAGAAGGCTTGTTCACAAATAGTGAAAGTGAACGTTCTTGCCTTAACATTAACAGGGCGGCCAGACCCGGATTATAACCGGGTTAGGTGTTTTCACCTACACGGCCTTCCGGGCGGCGACCCTGTTTTAACTTTTTTTAGTGTTTCATGTTTTCTTTCTGTATTTCAAGTTTGATTGTTTCAAGTTTGATTGTTCAAGCTTCATTCCAGTGCTAGCCAGTTTGGGTCAGCGTGTTGGTAATCTCCTGTTGTTCTGCGAACAGCTTTTGTTCCATCTGCCCAGATTGTCCATATGTGGTCAAAATTTCCATTCGAAGCACTTGAAACATTTGAAGCAAAAGCAATCAGTTTGCCGTCGGGCGACCACTTGGGCGTGTATTGACTTAATGGCAGCGGGTAGTAGGGGTTGAGTGCGCGAACATTTCCACCGGTGGCGTTAACGAGGTAGAGGTCGCTAAAGATGGTTTCTGCACTGCGGATAAACACAATGGTGCTGCCATCAGGTGACCAATCTGGCTCGTCGTCATAGCTGTCGGGGTCAAAGGTCAGCTGTTGTTTGTCGTTACCGTCTTCATCCATGGTCCAGAGATGATTGTTACCATTTTCCAGGCTCGAGTAAACAAGACGGTATTTGCCGTTTACAGTTGTGGGTGACCACGCGGGCGCACTGTGTCCCATATGAGGCTTGTCTGCCGTTAAATTCTGCAAATTACTGCCATCGAGATCAATTACAAGTATTGCCGAGGCTTCGCCTTCTACCCAACTGCGAAAAGCAATTCGTGATCCATCCGGTGACCAGGCAGGCTGCTCATTGCGAGCGGCTAAAGTCACCAGTTGTATTAGCCCCGTTGCATCGCGATTAACAACGTAGATGCGGCTTTGCCAATACGATTGCCCATCAAACTGACCATAAACGACAAAAGCGATTTGCGATCCATCAGGCGAGGGGCTGGCGTGATTAACCTGGCGATTCGGCGGGAATACGTTTTGCTCGTCGTGTACAACAGGATTGATGTCGAGTTGGTACAGCTGTGACATCTCTCCGGGCTCAGCTTTACTGTAAATAAGGGAATAAGCGTAATTCGCAATGACCTGGATGTTGCACATGGCTTCACGCCCGTCAATTTTGACTTTAACGGTGGCGTTACCTGCGCGTAAGGCAGTGACCTTTCCGTCAGGAGCAACTTCAACATAAGCGGGGGCATCACTACTCCAGATCACACCCCGGCCCAGGACTTCTTCGTCGTTTTCGTCGTAGGCGTGTGCACTCAGGCTGAAGCTTTCACCTTCTTCCAGTGTTTGCGCAGTGCTATTCAATTCAACGCGTACCACTGTTTGTAAGGGTAGCGAAACAGTAATTTCCGCACGGTCGGATTTACCCTCAGCAAACACGCGGATAAAACTGCTACCTTCGGCGTGAGCGGTTACAAGGCCTGTAGCACTAACACTGATTTTTGTTTCATCACCACTTTGCCATTGAAGGGTTTTCCCGGTGAGTGGCTGGCCATTACTATTTTTTGGTACAGCGCTAAACTGATAGCTTTGACCCACGTTAAGGCTGATATCAGCCGGTGCAATTTCAATACTGTGAACAGCTTGTGGCGTGGGGTTCTCATTGCCCGAACGACCGTCACCACCGCAAGCAGCCGCCAGTAGCACTAACATGCCAACTAACAGCGTCTTCATTTTGTATACCTCGAAAAAAGGGTTAGGGATAGGAACAGAAACCTGGTAAGGCGAGATACAGGAATTGTAAAACCAGGCAGCGCGATCTTACTCCTAATTTCAGGAAATAGAAGATCGCGTAAAAACAGAATTGTAAAAAAGTTTAAATAAAAGCTGACTGGATTGTAATTGTATTAGTGCCAAATATTCATGACAGTGTTGAAACCAGGACTATATAAAGTGGCATGTTTAAGACTTACGATGAACGGTTAGCATCGAAGACAAATCCCTTTTAACCACTGAGGCATACAGCGTACTCGCAGACGCGCTCGCAACGCGAATTAACGCGCGGGGATTCAGTACCCAGAACATCATCACTCTGGGTGACAGCCTGACTGTGGGCCAGGGAGAAAGTCAAGGTTATCCCGAGTACCTTGCCGAGCGGCTCGGCAAGGCTATTGTCTTTCCTTAAGGTGCAAGTAGCCCGCAAGAGTAAATAACCGGGTTACTTCTTCTTACCAGCGGTTTGCTTACGTTTGCACTCTGATGCTGTTACGGCCACCACGGTACCATCAGGCATTTTGCACTGAATTTTTTGCGGAGCGGCCGGCGCTGCAGCTGCCGGGGTAGGTGAGGGAGCGGCCGGAGCGGCGGGTTGTGCACTGACGCGCTTGGTATTGTCTTTTTTGGCGTTACTTCCGCCCAATGGTTCGTTATCCAGAGGCGCTTCCTCCTCCACCGGCGCTTCGAACACCAAGGTGCCAGCCATTGCTGGCATCGAAAATACGAGAAGTAGGGGGAGTATAAGTAATAGGGGTAGTACAAATTGGCCGATACGCATTGTCTTCACTCCTGCTTTGGACTGATAGAATGACTTTACAGCATATATGTCGGTGCGTCTTTGGAATCGGTTCAAAGTTTTACCGACCAAGCGGTTTACAGATTAGCGGGAATACTAGGGCATTTGAGATAGACTAAACCGAGGGCCGCTTAGTCCGCGCCGCGCTCACTGCGCGCGGCGTGCTTTGCTCGAATAAAATCACCGTGGGCAACGTACAGTAAATCTGAAACCTTGCGGATAATATATTCTTCGTACTTATCCAACTGGCCATCGGCATACGCGATATCCCACATGGCTTTGACGAGATCAAATTTTTCCTGATTATCAAAATGGTCGTTGACCAAACGCGTGAATTGATAGGTGGAGCTGGCGTCGTCTTTTTCTTGTTGTGCCAGGTTGGTCAGTTCCGCACATTCCTCGGCACTGATATCAAATTTGTTTTGCAGGATGCCTTGCATGGTTTCGAATTCGCGCGCATCGAATTCCTGATCGATGGTGGCGACCTCTATAAGGAGAGCGGCACAGGCCAACTGACGTTTATGCTCGTCAAGCTGGCCCGCGCTTTCTTCGATTTCAGTTTCGAAGAATTTTTTTATTGCTGCAATCACGGCAAAGGGATTAAAAAATCAAGCCCTGGATTTCAGGTAGTTTTCGAGGTTGACCTGGTCGGCAACGAAACCGCGAATGCCTTGTGACAATTTTTCAGTCGCCATGGCATCTTCGTTGTTACTGAAGCGGAATTGCGCTTCGTTTTCGATCAGCTTGTCGATGGCCTCGCCAGTGTTCTCTGGTGTCAATACACGCTCAAGTTTGCCTTCGTCTGCTTCAAGCTCGCCAAGCAATTGTGGGCTGATAGTCAGACGGTCACAACCGGCGAGCGCTTCGAGTTCACCGGTGTTGCGGAAGCTTGCGCCCATCACAACGGTGTTGTAGCCGTGTTGCTTGTAGTAGTTGTAGATGCGGGTAACAGAAACTACACCCGGGTCTTCGAGGGGAGCGTATTCTTTCTTGTCGGTATTGGCTTTATACCAGTCAAGAATACGGCCAACGAAGGGCGAAATCAGAAAGGCACCGGCGTCGGCACAAGCCGCGGCTTGGCTGAAGCTGAACAACAAGGTCAGGTTACAATTGATGCCTTCTTTCTCGAGGACTTCGGCTGCGCGAATGCCTTCCCAGGTGGAGGCCAGCTTGATCAGTACGCGGCTCTTGTCGATGCCAGCCTTATCGTAAAGCTCGATAAAGTGACGAGCCTTGGCAATCGATGCTTCGGTATCGAAAGAGAGGCGTGCATCCACTTCGGTGGAAATACGGCCGGGAATGATTTTCAGAATTTCGCAGCCAATGGCAACGGCGAGATTATCGCAAGCGTCAGCAATCGAAGAGGAGCTGGCAACGGTACTTTTAACCAGTTCGTCGTATTGCGCCATTTGAGCGGCTTTGTACAGCAGGGACGGGTTGGTTGTCGCGTCCAGCGGCTTGTACTTTTTCATGGCTTCAATGTCACCGGTGTCGGCAACAACGTCTGAATACTGTTTCAGTTGCTCAAGTTTGTTCATAACGTGTGTTCGTCTCTAGTAGTCTTTTCAATAGTCTGTTCAAGGGTTGCTGTTATTCGCAAAGCCGGGCTGGGCTTGTATTTTTGGGGAGGTTGTTGTGTCAGCCCGTGAAATGGGCGGCTATTGTAGCAAAGTCGTTTTGATTTTGCTGTCAGAGCCTGAAAAGCTCGCCAAAGCCGCGGAATCAGTGGCGGAGCAGCGCGAGGGCATCCTTGAATACGCTGAGGCCTGCACCGGGCCGTGTGGCATTCTCGCTAAGGTGGCGACGGAAGAGGCGAGCGCCTTTTTGCCCGTTAAATAGCCCCAGTACATGGCGAGTAATATGGTGTAAGCGCGCGCCTGCACGGGTTTCGACTTCGATATAGTCACTCAGTGCATCGGCTGCCGCGAGGCGTTCTGCGAAGCCCCCTTGTGTTGCGCCAAAGAGCTGTTCATCAACCGCGTTCAGCAACCAGGGGTTATGGTAGGCCTCGCGGCCAATCATCACACCGTCCACCGTCTCAAGCAGGCTTTGGCATTGCTCCAGGGTGGTGATGCCGCCGTTGATGACGATGTTCAACTGCGGAAACTCCTTTTTCAATTGGAAGATCAGCTCGTATTTCAGAGGCGGAACTTCGCGGTTCTCCTTTGGGCTCAAACCCTTTAGCCAGGCTTTGCGTGCGTGGACGATAAAGGTTTCACAACCCGCATTGGCCACCGTACTGACGAAATGCCGCATGTCCTCGTAATCTTCCATATCGTCAATGCCGATTCGGTGCTTCACTGTAACGGGAATGGCGCAGGAGGTCATCATGGCCGCGACACACTCCGCGACAAGTTCGGGTTCGGCCATCAGAACCGCCCCGATCTTGCCACTCTGCACACGATCACTGGGGCAGCCACAATTCAGATTCACTTCGTCGTAGCCCCAGGCTTCAGCTAATTGTGCACACTGCGCAAGAGCCGCGGGTTCACTGCCACCGAGCTGCAAGGCGAGGGGTTTTTCTTCGTCGTTAAACAGTAAGTGTTGTTTTTGATCGCCGTGAATCAAGGCACCCGTGGTTACCATCTCGGTATAGAGGCGGGCTTCTTTGGTGAGTAAACGCCAGAAGTAGCGGCAGTGGCGGTCACTCCAGTCCATCATGGGGGCCAGGCAGAAACGGTGAGAACGAAAGGGCATATCAGGTCCAGAGATTGATTTTTTCCAACCAGTTTTTTTGCTTTAACAGAATATTGGCTTCCTGATTGGCTTGCGCAAGTTGTTCAGCGCTCACGTCCCGGCAGAAAACATCCACACTTAATTTATCGTTAATAAAATGCAGTTGGCTTTTTTGTTCCTTGAGCAATTGCCAAAGTGTGGGTTGCTTGTCCTTGAGGCTTTCAATAAAGGTTGCGCGCGATGGCAGGGGTGAGTGTTTCGGGCCATCCTTGTGTTCGGTATCGATATGAAACACGATGTCGCTTACGGCTGGCATGTGTTTGCGAATTCTTTCACACACAACGTTACCGATATAGTGGCCTTCGGATACACTGATCCACGGGTCCACTTCAATATGCACTTCGATATAGGCGTCGGCTCCCATGAGGCGACTGCGTAAATCGTGCACGTTGATGACACCTTCAACTTCGCGGGCGAGTTGCTTAATCTTTTTTTGGTCTTTAACCGACAGACCTTCATCTACCAACTGCCGTACATTGTCCCAAATAAAATTAAACGCAATTTTGGCGATGATTGCCGCAACAATCAGTGCAGCGGCGACATCCATCCACACAATACCCCACATACTGCCTGCGACACCAATGAACACAATGATGGAGGAAAATGCATCGGAGCGGCTGTGCCAGGCATTGGCAAGCAGGAGATCACTTTTCCATGTGATTGCAACGCGTTTGGTGTAATGAAAAATCCATTCTTTCGATGCAATTGAAATGGCGGCAACGATAAGGGCGGGCCAGGTTGGAATTGGCAGGGCCTCATCACTGAGAAAGCGTGTGATATTTTCGTAAGCAAGGCCAGCCGCAACCGCAAACAAAAAACCACCGAGCACCACCGTGGCCAGGGTTTCAAAGCGGGCGTGACCATAGGGGTGGCCTTCATCGGGCGAACTGCGCGAGAAGCGGGTGATGGCCAACACCATAAAATCACTGACGAGGTCGGAAAGCGAATGCACGCCGTCGGCAACAAGGCTGTGCGAATGGGCAAAGCCACCCACGATAATCTTGGCGATACCCAGCAAACCATCAATCGCCGAGCCTACAAGAGTCACATTGCGGGACGCGCGCCAGAATTCGTCGTTGTTTTGCACCAGCTAGCCTTGTCAGTTGAATAAACACCTATTTTAACGGAATTTTCCCTTTGGGGGTCGCAAGGGTTTAGGTGGGTCCGATGACAGTCTGTCATAAAACTTTAATACGGATACTGGAAGCTGCTGCGCATAGCGTAGAAAGATGCCTATGTTGTCCAACACTTTTTCGTCAAAGCGGTTTTCGCGCACTTTTAAGGTGTGGGCCCGCCGCCCGCCAAAATCTGATAAAGCCCTGGTAAAACTCCTCTCTCCCAAACCCTGCGCTGAGGTCGCAAGCGAGTATCTGTCGTTCTCGATTGATATTTCTGTGCTGGTGGGTGGGCATTGGTGGGAGGGCAGCACGGGTGTCAATAAGGGTTTGGGGACCCAGCGCATTGAACCGATCAATTTGAATTCGAGAAAACTGGACGCTTTTGTGCAAGCCCTGGGCGCGTCCTATTTACGCATTGGCGGTTCCGAAGCGGACAAAATTCATTATTTTGATAACGGCGGCGATGAGCACGCATTGGTTTTACGCCGCGAGACCTGGGATAACCTCCATGCCTTTATCGCGCGTAACCGCTTGAAGTTTATGTTTACTTTTAAGTACGGCTTGTTTGATCGAAAAGAACATGGCGCGTGGCACGGCAGCGGAATTCAGCAATTATTGGCCTACACGCGTGAAAAAAATTATTGCATAGATGTTTGCGAACTCGGAAATGAACTCAATGCGTATTGGGCCTTTCACGGCCTGCAATCACAACCACGTGCAAGCAAGTTGGCTCGGGATTATTCCACGTTTATTCAATTGATTCGCGCCAACTTGCCCAAGGCGAAAATTTGTGGCCCTGGCAGCGCGTTCTGGCCTCGCCTTGGTGAAACCATTCGGCCGTTTTCGAATATCACGCAAAAGTTTTTGCAGTCACTTACTGCGGAATTGGATATTGTCGATTGGCATTACTACCCCTTTCAAAGCACGCGCTCGCCGGTGCGAACGCGCACGGCAAAATTACAGGCGGTCATCTCGCCGCAATCCTGGCGTGCCTTCAGTCACTACAGCGAACAACTTTTACTGTGGCGTGACCGTTATCAGCCCAATGCAGAATTGTGGACGGGAGAGACCGGCTCGGCGCAATGTGGCGGCCAGGTGAAAGTGTCAGACCGCTTTGCGTCCTGCTTTTGGTGGGCGGATCAATTGGGGCGGGGAGCGGTGTTGGGCCAGAAGGTTATGGTGCGCCAGAGTTTGATTGGCGGCGATTACGGTTTGATAGACCGTCTAAGCCTTAAGGCTCGGCCGGACTATTGGGTGAGTTGGTTGTGGGTGCGGCTGATGGGAACACAGGTTTATATGGTGGAGTCGTCAGACCCGGAGATTGTGTCCTACTGTCATGCTCACCCGGAAAAGAAACAAAAAACCCTGCTGTTGATTAATACTTCGAGTAATGAAAAACGCGTCAATTGTGTTTCCTTTGGTGTGATAAAAAAAACCTACAGCGTGACGGCGAGTAAACTGGATGCAAAAAAGGTCACCATAAACGGTGTTCGGCCTCGCTTGCGTGGAGGCAAGTTGGCCTTGAGTGATTTCCCGAAGCAGAAAAATATCCAGTGCCTTGCGCCTTTCAGTATTAATTTCTGGTGTTTTGTGAACTAGGTAAGGCTTTTTAAAAGCCGCGAGTTATGTAAAAAGCGGGCATAGAACTTTTTTCTTTTATGGTGATTATTTACCTGGCGAATTTGCTCTTGAAGTGCCAGGGTTACTACACCAAAGAAGTAAAATTCCCCAGGAGTTATATGCCATGCTAGATCGCGAATGGATGATGAATCCTCAGGCAATTCGCACCGCGAAAAAATGTATCGCGTTGGTTAAGGAAGAGTTCGGAGAAAAACTTACTCTTAGCGACCCGATGTTTATGCAGTCTCTGCATCAGTTTGCAGAAAAGTCAAAAATGCGTTCACTTGGCACCTCGTATGCCCGTTTGCTGTCGATGGCGGGAGTCGGTGAGGTGATCCAGAATCTGTTGCCCAAGGTGGAAGCAGAAAAGCAGAGTAAAAACACGGATATTGCTCGCAGCGCCTGATTTTATCCCTACAGCTTATTTCGCTGCCCGGCTGATATGCAAAATTAGTCTTGCATTTTGTCTGTTCGCCCGGCGGTAAAGGCTTTCTTGCGTCATACTTTCCTGCAGTCTATTCAAATAGAGTCTGCCTTTCTATTTGCGCGCCACTGAAACGTGTTCGTCTGATCAGTGGCATTTCTCTCTACAAGCTTGCTGTTTTTTGACTCTTTGAAAGGAGGGTGAATGATGCGTCGCTATTTTTTTATTGCAGAAAAGCTCGAGGATATCGAGAACGTGGAAAGTAGTATGAAGATGCAGGGTTTTGCTGATAACCAATATCACGTGCTGAGTAACGATGATTCCAATGCAGAAAAACGACAGTTACACGATGTGTCTTCCATTTTTAAACAGGATGTTGTGCATTCCGCAGAGATGGGTGCCATGGTTGGCGCGGGAGTCGCGGTGTTTATCATCCTGTTGGCATGGTTGGCTGGCTGGACGAGTGGCGCCTTTGGTTGGGCTCCCTTCGTTGCGTTGGCTTTGTTGGCCTTTTGTTTTTGTACCTGGGAGGGTGCATTTCTTGGTATTCAGATTCCGAATCGCCAGTTTCGCCGATTTAATCGTGTGTTACAGGAAGGCAAGCATGTGTTCTTTGTTGATCTCGATGAGCACCAACTCAAACGCTTTGAGCCGGTGATGCGTTGGCATCCTGAATTAAAAGAAGCAGGTGCCGATATCGGCTGGCCGCGTTGGTTGCAACGTTCGAGTCACAACGTAAAGGAAATGGTTAAGACATTACCCTGATAAAAATTATTTTCGGGTAGCTTGAACACTTCCAGGCATACTTTCAGAACAAAAGGTTGCCACGTCGAGTGACGTGGCAATCAGCCGTTTTGCAAGGTTTCCAATTCTTCCGATTTTTCAAGCCATTGGGCCTCGCAATCGTCGAGCTGGTTGCGTGTGTTTCCCTGTTCCTGAAGAAGCGTCTGAAGTTTGTCTTTTTCACCGCTGTAGAGTGATTCGTCGGCGAGTTGTTTTTCAATGTCGTCCAACGACGCCTGCAAGCTTTCTATTTGCTTTTCCAGTTTCTTGATGGCGTTTGTGAGTGGCCGCAAGGCGTCGCGTTTAGCCGCAGCCAATTGTCGCTGGGCTTTTTTATCCAGGTCTTTGGTTTTTGGATTGCTATCGGCTGAGCGTGCTTCTTCAGCCGTATCGTTAGCTCCGGCGTCATCGTGTTCTGCGGATTTCGATTGATTTGCCGCACTCTTTAATAGCCAGTGGTGATAATCCGTTAAGTCGCCCTCGAAGGCAGTCATTTTTCCCTGGTCCACCAGCACAAATTCATCGACCGCATTACGCAGCAAGTGACGATCGTGCGAAACCAGAATGATCGCGCCATTCCAGGTTTGCAGGGCGAGCGTCAACGCGTGTCGCACTTCAAGGTCGAGGTGGTTGGTTGGCTCGTCCAGCAAGAGTAAATTGGGTTTTTGCCACGCCAGTAAAGCGAGTGCGAGACGTGCTTTTTCGCCGCCAGAGAAATGTGTGATGACTTCGAAGACACGATCGCCATTAAAACCAAAACTGCCGAGAAAATTGCGAATCTCCTGTTCACTCGCTTTGGGGCTGATACGCTGGATATGTTGGAAAGCGCTTGCTTTAAGGTCCAACGCTTCGAGTTGGTGCTGGGAATAATAAGCGAGCCGCGTGTGTTCGTGAGTGTGTAAGCTGCCGGAAACCAAAGGTAGCTTGCTGGAAAGGCTTTTTAACAGCGTCGATTTCCCTTCACCGTTATGGCCCAACACACCGAGACGCGTACTGGCACCGATGTTTAATTCAATATTGCTCACGATGGCTGTTTGGCCGTAACCGATACTGGCTTCGCTCAAGGTCATCAGGGTTTGTGGCATGCGTTCGCATTCAGGAAACTGGAAACTGAAAGGGGAGTCGATATGCGCAGGCGCAATCATTTCCATTCGCTCCAATTCCTTTAAACGACTCTGCGCTTGCTTGGCTTTCGACGCTTTAGCGCGAAAGCGTCGAACAAAGGCATCAATTTCCTTAACGCGCGCTTGTTGTTTTTCAAAGCTGGCCTGCTGTTGCGCGAGACGTTCGGCTTTCTGTTTTTCGTAGGCCGAGTAATTGCCCTTGTAACTAATTAATTTTTCGCCTTCAAAATTGACGATGTTGTCGACTATGTTGTCGAGGAAATCGCGGTCGTGCGAAATAATTAGCAGGGTGCCGTCGTAGGTCTTGAGCCAGCTTTCCAACCAGTAACAGGCATCGAGATCGAGGTGGTTGGTGGGTTCGTCGAGTAGCAGCAGGTCAGAGCGGCACATCAGCGCCTGAGCCAGGTTCAGGCGTATGCGCCATCCCCCGGAAAAATCCCGGGCCAATTTATCTTCTTCGCCAATGTTAAAGCCGAGGCCGTGAAGTAACTTTTTTGCTCGCGCCTCTGCGCTGTAGGCGTCAATGTCTTCAAGTTTTTGGTAAAGCGTACCGAGCTTTTGGCTCTCCGAAGGGCAATTTTCAATTTCAGCCTGGAGTTGGCGCAGCTCCTGATCGCCGTCCAGAACATAATCGAGCGCAGTTTTATCACTCTCTTTGACCTCTTGCGCCATATGGGCAATTTGCCAGCCTTGCGCAAGGCTAAGCTCGCCCGCATCTTCCTGATGCTCACCGAGAAAGAGTTTAAACAAGGAGGATTTACCCGCGCCGTTCGCGCCGATGACTCCCCATTTTTGTCCGGGGTAGATATCGAGGTTGGCGTGGTCGAGAAGGGTTTTACTGCCGAGTTGGAGGCTGAGTTGCTGCAAACGAATCATGGCGGCCTTTTTATCAGGCCAGCCATGATGGGTCAATTAGCGCGGAAGGTCGATAAGTAAATTTTCTTCGCGCAGAATCTTACCTTTTGGCCATTGGACATCGACCAAAAAGTTAATCCAGGCTTCCTTGAAGGGTTCGCGGGTATACACCTCAAGCACGAAGCCTTCGGTGTTTTGTACCACACGGGTGCGCAATTGGCTGTGAATATAGTTGCGTTCGACGCCCTGTTTATTGAAATCATCCGGGCTGGCGATCTTGCTTTTGATTTCTGAAAGTGTCATTTCATCCGTGCCTGTAAGGGGTATGGTCACAAGCAGAGGCTCGTTTAACACCGTATGCAATGTCGCCTTGCCAAGGCCGAGTGACCAGGCGGGCATAGCCAGAGCAACAGCAAGACAAACACTCAGAACACAGCTGCTGAAGGTGCTAGCGTGAAAGCGAAAAGGGTTCATTTTTTTTAACATACACTTCTCTCATGTTTTCGTGTTGATATTGTCAAACACGTGAATTGATTTTTTGTCGTCGCGTGTTGCGCGCTATTTTTCTTCCTCTTCCATTTCTTTTACTTCAGTTTCAAAAGGTGCTGCCGGGAAGCCCTCCTTGTTGTAGAGGTTGGCTTGAACCGGGTTGTCTGCCCAGGCGTAGCGAAG
Organism: Cellvibrionaceae bacterium 1162T.S.0a.05; assembly: GCA_000964245.1. Taxonomy (GTDB): domain Bacteria; phylum Pseudomonadota; class Gammaproteobacteria; order Pseudomonadales; family Cellvibrionaceae; genus 1162T-S-0a-05. The sequence continues at coordinate 3,208,131 of LANB01000001.1, forward strand.
CATCTTTGGCTCACTGACTTTGTTGCTCCAGACTTCCAGATATTTCCGTTTAAATTTGGTTTCCGCCCAGTGGTATTGGCCATCCGGCCCGGCCAGGGCAAAACCGCCAGGCCCTTTTGCTTTGGGGGCGTCTTTGGCGATCAAGCCGCCGCCTTCGTTACTAAAGAACAGGCGTAATTTACTGCCTTTAATTTCCATGCGTTCAAAAGTGGGGCCGGACGTAAGCAAGTTTTCTTCACCGTAAACAAGCTTACGCGTTACCAGCGCAAGGCGTTCACCGACTGTTTTCTTGTCGAGGGGGTGAATATCGTTCCATTCGCCAGCATCAATGGCGACGGCCATCGCCGTGTTGGGTTCGCTCAATGCCGCGGCCTGGGCTGCGCGTGTTTCTGCCCAGTCACTTTCCTGGGGCGTTTCGCTGGGCTCGAGATAGTTCGGCAATTGCACAAAAACAAAGGGGACATCGCCCTGGTTAAAACGCTCACGCCAGTGGCGAATCAACGCGGGAAACAGGCTGCGATATTCATCCGGTCGGCTGGCATTGGTTTCGCCTTGATACCAAAGCACACCTTTTATCGTGGTGTTCAGAACCGGCGCAAGCATTGCGTTGTAAAAACCGAGTGGCTGTTTCCAGTCTTCAAATTTGCGGGGTGCCAGCGCTTCACTTTGGAGTCCGATCTTGTATTTCCAGGGGCCGGAAAGATCTATGTTGGTATCGCCAATATGCAGGATGTAGGGTTTGTCTGGAATGAACCCCCCTTTGCCAGACGAGTTGGTGACACGAACTGTAATGTTATTTTTACCGGGGCGTAAAATGCCGATGGGGAATTCGTAGTGACGTCGTGGATATTTGTAAGACGTTTCTCCCACCTTAATGCCATTAATCCATGCTGTGTCGGCATCAACAATGGCACCGAGTTCCAGCATACCGGACTGACTGCTCAGCGATTGCGGCAGAATAATTTCCTTGCGAAACCAGACAACGCCATTGAAATTACCGACACCTTCGTCCGCCCAATAAGAAGGCACATTGATATTTCCCCAATCATTTGTGCTCAGGTTTTTGTGGAACCAGTTTGGATTACTGCGTAAGCCGTAATCTGCACCATTCACAAAGGTGTACCAATTGTTTGCTGCACGTGCATCTTCATCGATGAGTTGTTGCAAATAATTGCGGTTTTGCAAGCGTTTGGCGACCTGCAAGTGTTGCGGAAAATCGGCGAGCGCTTCTTCACTCATCCAGCTTTCTGCGGCAGAACCGCCGTAGCTATTGTCGATGATGCCGATGGGAATGTTGTGTTCGGCATGAATATTTTTGGAAAAAAACCAGGCAACAGCAGACATGTCAGCAGCTGTTTGCGGGGTGACCGCCGACCAATTGCCGCCGGCAAAGTCTTTTTTCGGTCGCGAAAATTCATAGCGCTTGGGCGCGCGGAAAAATCGAATCTCCGGATTATTCGCATTGGAAATTTCTTCTGGAAAACGGGTTTTGACTCTGCTCAAGGGGTATTCCATATTGGATTGCCCACTGGCCAACCAGACGTCGCCGAAATAAATGTCTTTTAGCGTAACCGTATTGTTGCCCTGGAAGCGCAGAGTGTGTGGTCCGCCTGCCTCCTGAGGAGACAAAGTAAGTGACCAGGTCCCGGCGTCTGCAGTGGTTTCTCCCACCTTGTTACCGTTTAGAAATACACTGACGACTTCGCCGTTGTTGGCCCAGCCCCAGAGTGAGTTATCTTGCCCGTGTTGGAGTACTGCGCCCTCACTCAACAGGCGAGGTAAAAAAATGTCGGCACGCACTGCGACTGACGCCAGCAGCATGAGCAGAATGACTATTAATCGCTGTTTCATGGTTAACCTTGTTCTCGTTGATTTTGTATTATGTCGACCACTTTAACCAAAATACCCGTTGAGATAAGTGAAAGGTCGCACACGGCTTGAAGCTGCCAGGAATAGGGTGATTTACCCGTTTTAGCGTTGAAACTGCAGGCCTGAACACCATGGGCAGCAACATATAGAAGGATAGACTGTGGACTACGAAATTACCTGGCTTCGCTTGTTGTGGTGCATAGCACCGGTGCTACTGTTGTGCCTCATTTATCAATATTGGCAGGGAAAGGTGCGCGAAGTGCTCATTGCCAACGCACGGATGGCAACGCAATTGATATTGATAGGCTACGTGTTGGTGTTTGTTTTCGAGCGCCCCTCCATCTGGATTTCACTCGGAATTCTCGCCTTAATGCTGACGGTAGCGAGTTGGATAGCAATTCGACCCGTGCGCCACCACCGCGGTTTCTGGCTGCCAGCACTGACGGCCCTCGGTATTGCGGTAAGCGTCCATTTGGCCATTTCGCTGTTTCTGGTGCTGGATGTGGAGACCTGGTATGAGCCACGCATTCTTATCCCATTGGCGGGGATGTTTTTTGCAAACGCCATGAACGCGATCAGCCTGTCGGCGGAACGTTATCACTCTGAACTCCACAACAATCAAAGCAGCGAAAAGGCCCGCTTGCTGGGGTTTGAGGCGGCCATGATTCCGCAAATTAACGGGCTTTTAGCCGTAGGGCTGGTTGCCTTGCCAGGTATGATGACCGGGCAGATACTCTCCGGCGTTTCACCCTTAATAGCCGTGCGCTACCAGATACTCATTATGACCATGGTGCTGGGCACAAGCGGCTTGAGCGCGGCACTGATGTTGTGGCAACTGGGCAAAAAGCCGGTCCAGATTGATCACTCAGCCCAATAGTGTAAACGGCTTTCCAGGTCTGGCCTGACACGTTCGTCCGGTGTTTTTTCATAGCTGCCGATATAGATAAAACCGGCGATTTTCTCGTGACTCTGCAAATTCAACAGGGCATCGACTTTGGCCGAAAAGCTGTACCACTCGGTTAACCACTGTGCGCCGTAACCCAGGGCCAGAGCTGCCACCAATATGTTTTGGCAGGCCGCGCCCACCGACAATTCCTGTTCCCAGACCGGCACTTTGGGGTGCTGCAGGTCGGGGCTGGCAATAACCGCAATCACCAGCGGCGCCCGCGTCAGGCGTGAACTTTCAAAATCCACCAGTTTTGCACTCGCATCGGGGTTCTCTTCCTGAAAAATCGCACCCAGCTTTTTACTGAAATCGTCGCGCGCGTCGCCTTCAAATACCACAAAACGCCAGGGGCCAATTTTGCCGTGGTCGGGCACGCGGTGGGCCGCGCGCAGTATTTGTTGCAGTTCCTCCTGGGAGGGGCCGGGGGCCTGCATATCATTGGCCACCACTGAGCGGCGGCTGAGCAGTTTGTCGATAAATTGTGTCATAAGAATTTTAAAAACGTGGGTTAGATTATGTGGGTTACATTATGTGAAAGTCCGCAAGTATAATTCGCGCCTTGTAATAATTTAAGTCGGAACTCCAAACATGACCGTTCGTACGCGTATCGCGCCTTCGCCCACCGGCGACCCTCACGTAGGCACTGCCTATATTGCTCTGTTTAATTTATGTTTTGCTCGCAAACACGGCGGACAGTTTATTTTACGTATTGAAGATACCGATCAGGAACGTTCGACACCGGAATCCGAGCAAGCCATTCTCGATTCCCTTCGCTGGTTGGGCCTCGATTGGGATGAAGGCCCCGATGTGGGCGGCGATTGTGGCCCTTATCGTCAGAGTGAGCGCAAGGCAATCTATCAAAAACACGTCGATCAGTTGTTGGCTTCTGGCCACGCTTTTAAATGTTATCGCACACCGGAAGAGTTGGATGCGCTTCGCAATGCCCGCCGCGAAGCCGGGGTGAACAGCGCATTGAAAGCGTCGGACCTCAAACTGGATGATGCGGAAGTTGCCAAACGCGAAGCGGCAGGTGCGCCCTATGTGGTGCGTATGGTGGTGCCGGAAGAAGAGGGCCGTTGCGAGGTTGAGGATTTACTGCGCGGCACCCTCGAATTGGATTGGAACCTTGTGGATGCACAGATTTTGATGAAATCTGACGGCATGCCCACCTACCACCTCGCGAATGTGGTGGATGACCATCTAATGAAAATCACCCACGTAATTCGCGGAGAAGAGTGGATTAACTCTGCGCCCAAGCACCTTTTACTTTACAAGTATTTCGGTTGGGAGCCGCCCGTATTGTGCCATTTGCCACTGCTGCGCAACCCGGATAAAAGCAAACTCAGCAAACGTAAAAACCCCACCAGCATTTTGTACTACCAGCGCATGGGGTATTTGCCTGAAGCCTTGTGTAACTACCTCGGGCGCATGGGTTGGTCCATGCCCAATGGCGAAGAAAAATTCAGCCTGGATGCCATGCTGGAAAATTTTGACATCAGCCGCGTTTCGCTTGGCGGCCCAATTTTCGATGTGGAAAAACTTAACTGGTTAAACGGTTTGTGGATACGCGAAGAACTGGATGACGTTGAACTGGGGCAAAAACTTAAATCCTGGTTGCTCAATCAGCAAAAGCTGATGGAAGTGATTCCCCATGTGAAGCAACGTATGGAAGTGCTGAGTGATTTTATCCCCATGGTCGCTTTTTTGGCATCGGGCAAACTCCCTGTTACAGAGAGTGATTATGCGGCGAATAAACTGGACATCGAGACCCAGAAAAAAATACTGCAATTTGCCTTGTGGAAACTGGAAGCCTTGCGCAGTTGGCAACGCGATGACATTTTCTCTTGCCTCAAAGCGCTGGCCGATGCCATGGAAATTAAATTAAAGGATTTTCTCGCGCCCTTGTTTATTGCTGTCTCGGGTTCGACCGCCTCCTTTTCCGTGATGGACGCCATGGTGCTGCTGGGTTCAGACCTGAGCCGCGCACGCTTGCGCGACGGTATCGAAACCCTCGGTGGCGCAGGCAAGAAAGTGCTCAAGCGCTACGAAAAGGAATTTGCTGACTTGGGTGCTCGGGAAAACTAGCCCGGCGTGGACAAACAAGCCTGGATCACAAAACTCCAACTGGAAGCCCACCCGCTGGAAGGCGGGTATTTTCGCCGGACCTATGAAAGCGAACACTTTATTGGGGAGCGCAAGCTCCTCACCTCCATTTACTACATGCTCACCGACGACAGCCCCATCGGCTACATGCACCGCAACCGCTCCGACATTCTGCATTATTACCATGCCGGTTCGAGCTTGCGCTATCTCCTGCTGGACGAAGCGGGCCATTTGCAGGAGCAACGTCTGGGAATAGATGCAGGCGCCAGCCCACAACTTCTCGTCCCGGGTGGGGTATGGAAAATCGCCATTCTGGAAGTGGGTGAATACAGCCTTATCAGCGAAGCCGTCTCGCCAGGCTTTGAATACCGCGACAACACCCTCGCCAAGGTAGAAGAAATACAGGCCCTGTATCCAGACCTTTACCCCGAAATCCAGCAGTGGATCAAAGTCTGAATTATATTGACACCTTACAGCCCCATAACTACAATGCCGACCCTCTTTTGGGGCCTTAGCTCAGCTGGGAGAGCTCAACACTGGTGGTGTTGAGGCGGTCCGACGTATCGGCAGCGGTTCGATTAAAAAAGCACCGCTGACCAGTGTAAAATATGAAAAGTTTATGGGGCCATAGCTCGGCTGGGAGAGCGCAACACTGGCGGTGTTGAGGCGGTCCGACGTATCGGCAGCGGTTCGAATAAAAAGTACCGCTGGCCAGCGTAAAATATGATAAGTTTTTGGGGCCTTAGCTCAGCTGGGAGAGCGCAACACTGGCAGTGTTGAGGTCAGCGGTTCGATCCCGCTAGGCTCCACCAATAAAAAAACCCTCGCTCGCAAGAGCGGGGGTTTTTTTATTGTGATTTCACGAATAAACACGAAGCTCAGCAGGGAGAGCGCAACACCTGCCGCACACTCCTTTCTGTTTAATCCACTGTATCCCACAGCAAGTTAAATCTGCGCTCTTCAATTTTTGCTCGATCTTTCAATCCAGCAGCGCGGCAAAGATCAGGTGAAAACACGCGGTTTTCCGGCTTGCCCTTTAATGCGCTATCGATCTTTTCCAAAATCTCTTCCGGCTTCATATCGGCAGGCGCTGCAATGCGGCCTGTAACAACATGCTTTTTCTCACGCTCTTTATGTTCATGGTCAATCTCTTCGCTGCGCCAGCATATTGAACATAAAACGGAGTAATTTTCTGTGTGGGAATAGATCACCGCATCTTTATCTAAAAGCTCGCTGAGATCGTTAAGTTCATTCTCATTTTCTTGTGTGCCCGCAAAATCAAAGAACTGGTAATTATTCTTCCTTAATGTAGCTAGATGGGGAAAAACAGGGATTTGTTGATCGCCATATTTGTGATAAGTGACAGGTGCACCATCAAATAAAATGACATCACCATAATCCACGCCCAAATTCTGATATAAAACACTTCGGATAATGCCGTGGCACGGGCTTAAACGCTCAACCCAAATTGTCTCTTCTAATCCGGGGTCATCATGCTCGCAGTCACGTTCGGCCAATGGCCTTTGAGCAAGCCTGACCTTACAAGACGGATATCCACCCTCAGGAAGACCAAACCTTCCCATTTCGACCTTATTGCCGATATCTTTCCAGACACTGAGCGCAATTTCACCCTGACCCGATCCGGTGGCGCAAATCCCCAAATTCCACTGATAGCTATCGCTGATCTCATCTGCCAGTTCGATTGCTTTTTGATTGGTCTTTACGCCTTCGGCAAATTGGCCTCTGGTTTTATAGAACAGACCTTGGTTGTAATGCGCCCAGGATGTATCAGGGAGCAATTCCACCAAACGTGCATAACTCTTTTTTGCAAGATCATCATATTGGCGACCCATGAGTCTTGCGGTGCAAGATAGCGCTTCAACAATTAGCGCTTCCTTTTTCTTATCGCTAATTGTCAGAGACATTTCAGAAAGTCTCTTGATGATTTTCTCAAAGATAGGGTGGTAGGGCGGAGGATCATTCAGATAGTCCAAATCCCGCCCCGCTTCCATGGCGCCGCCTAGCAGAATGATAATATCGTCATTATCGTTATGGGCATCAAAAATTTGATCCAGTATCTCCAATGATTGCTCGATTGTTAGATGCCCTTTACGGACGATATCAATCAAAGCATCTGCAGCGACTTCGTTGGACCTTTGCGCTTTTACAAGCGGCGCTAAAGCCTTCCATGATTCATCGCTATTAGAAGCATCTACAGCCTCATCATGGATTTGTTTTATCTTCTTATCGGTGAGTTTACGTCTCAACATTTAACCTTAAAGTCCTTGGAAATTCTTATTTAATGTTTCATAGAAAACACGTCCATTTTCTGGCCCTGTAGGCCGAAAAGGCAAGTAGTTATTGTTTTTACAGCTTCCACCGGTATACCTTGGGTGAATGCCAGGCAGGTCAAAACCACTGGCAATGCTCCCGTTGCATCCTTCTCGGCTATGGCGCACAGCTGGTATTGAGCCTTGATACACCAGTGAATGTTTGGCTGTTCAACTGTTTCTCCAGTGACGGACGACCAAGAGATCCTATTGGGTGTGGTGGATGATATAGGTGTCAACTCTCGGAATTTATCGCTTAAGGGGTTCTAATTCCGTGTTTGGCGCGAATAAATGCCTCGCAAATAGAAAGGTTACGTTACTATTGAGCGGTGATAAAAATGAGTAATAGACAAAAAATGACAATGAACTAGTCGCTTCGAATTTTTATGTTGTTGATAATAGAGAGTTGCGGGGTGAGCTTGGCCACATGAAACTGTTGTGTAGATATGTTAAATAATGCGGTTGGTAGTTGAGTTATCATTCGCCAAATATGCTGGTTGTTTTGCGTTAGAGCGGGTTTCGACCCTTAGCGGGCATTAAAAGTAGAGCCCTGCGTGCGCAACGGGTCAGCCACACCGAACTCGGTCTTCACCGCATCAAAGTGATAAATACCCGTCTGCGGCACCTTGCCAAAACGTTCCAGGGAGTAGTTTTGATCCTCAAGGGATTTATCAAACAAGGTGATGCCGTTGCGCTTTAATTCCAGGTTCACAATGGAATCATCCAGCAAGTGTGAGCGACGAATGCGCACCGGGCTAGTAGTGCGATTTTGGTTCACAAAGTTCTTAAAGCGGTTTTCACCGGCCACACCGCCGTTCATCACATCCCGATAGATACGTGGCACTGTCAAACGCTGGGTTTGGGAAATGCCCAAAATCCCTTCTGCACGAATCGAGGCAACTCGATTGTTATCGAGTTGTGCCTGAGTTGGTTCGCCCGTTTCCACTTCCAGTACTACGTTTTCACCCGGTAGGGTCACCAGTGAAGTCAGGTTTTGACCCTCTTGTGTGGTCATGGAAAAATCCGCAAAGGGAATAATCCACTTGCCATCACGAATGGACTCACCCTTAAACTTCTGGATCATCCGCAAAACCGTACCGAAAACGTCAATCAGGGAATCACCATTGAGTGATAACGTCACCCGACGCAACTGGTTATTGTTCAAGTTATCACCGTGAATAGTAACTTCCTTATAAGTAATCCCGGCGGGCAGTTGTAAGTTAAACTTACCGTTATAGCCGTTGGCAGAGGAGCCATTAAAGGCATCGAATTCGATTTCAGTGTGTCGCATAGAACCGCCTTAACCAATGGTGCGCTTCACTGAAGCGACGGTATTGGAGGCCCAAACGACTCCTGCAGATACCAAAAGCGCAATTACAGCTACTGTTAGCATGTTTTTTTGGAACGTGGCATATAAATCATCCCATTAAGAAAAAATGAATACGTTGATCAATTTCTAGAGGTTAGAATCACTTTCCGGAGTGTTGTCAATACTTTTTGTGGGGTGGTTATTGCCAATTGGAGAAGATTAAAACCAATATGTTGGGGATAGGTTAATAATAAAAATACGGACTAAGATATGTCGATAAATATTATCTATAAAAATGAAAACAATGTAGATAGTGCAGAAAAAGAGAATTCAGGTGTCGTTTGTAGCTTAGTAGTAGAAATAAATGATATCGAAGAGAGAACAACAGCCATTGTAGAAAGCATAATTGATACTAGTTGGATATCTTCTTTAGATGCAGTTGATCAAGTTTCGATTAGTGCATGCTCGGCCAAAACAATTTTGAAAATGGTTAACGTTCTTAAATCTCGCACTGATAGCGAATTATCTGAAGAAGCTGGTGAGTACATCATTTCTTCAACCGCACACGAGTTACTTGAAAAAGAGTTTGGTCACGCCCTTGTCCCTCTAGCCGAAATAATTAAGGAAAGGCTAAGCGGGAACGGTGGCTTTGATTTTCATAGTGAATCGAATTCCAAATTAATCACATTTGGAGAAGCTAAATATAGTGGAAAAACCAACCCACACGGCAAAGCTGTAAATCAGATACTTGATTTCATTCAAGAAGAAAAAGACGATGCAGAATTATCTCTTATTAAACTTTTCGTTTCCAAAGACGCTGTTAAGAATGCTGTCAACAATCAAAAGTCGTATGCTGCAGCGTTTTCAATTAACTCTGATAACTTTACTACTATAATAAAGAACGCTGAAAAAAATAGACTATCAGAGATTTTAAAATTAACTGATGAATATTACGTTGTGGGAGTAAAAATCAGTGATTGAGAATTCATTAACAACACGAGAAGTAGAAAGCATAGTCACCACTGCGATTTCAGAAATTAGTGCCAAAGGGCCAACAGATGACTCCGTAATGGAAAAACTTGCTCATATTAAGCATTTTTATCCCCAAGTATTAAAGAAGCATGAGCGCAAGTTGTTATATGTTATGGGCCTTTTTTACAAGACAGGCAAACCTAGAGGAGTCATTGAGGAGATATACAGCTCATTTTCATCCGCGATCAACTCTGAAACGGATCACCACTTTACTCCTGTTCAGGCGAGTGCATACAGAAGTATCATCAACCATGAATACTTCTCTTTTTCCGCGCCAACTAGCTCAGGAAAATCTCATCTGTTTAGAACACTCATCAAGAGTAGTGATAAAGACATAGTAATTGTTGTTCCTTCACGGGCTTTAATATCAGAATTTTATTTTGAAACAATTGATCTTGTAGATAATGACGTTCTTGTTTTACAGTTTATTGATGATGTTAACAGAAAGCACACGTCAAGAAGAATATTTATAGTTACTCCTGAAAGAGCCGGAGAGCTGTTTAAATACAAATCAACTTTCAATATTGGTTTGTTTTTGTTGGATGAAGCGCACATATCAGAAGAAAATATAAGAGGGTTAAAATTCGATGCGCTCGTAAGAAGAATAAGCAAAAGTTTTCCAGATGCAAAGAAAGTATTCGCGCACCCATTTGTGGCAAACCCTGACGCACAGCTAAAAAAGCATGGATTCAAAGAAAGAACAAAATCAGCATTTTATGACCAACATGTTGTTGGCAAGATATACATGTTCGTAGAAGACTCTAGATTCCTCTTCTTTTCTCCTCATACAAAAAACCAATCACGAGAATGCGAAAAAAATATACCACTAGAAGTAATAAAGAAAAATGGTACCCTTCTTGTTTATATTTCAAAAGAGAAAATCTTTGATGGTAGATACCTAACTGAATTTGAAGAATATATAAACGCCTGCCCCGCAATCACAAATCGATACGCTAAGTCTATAATAGAAAAACTAAGAGAGTATATCGGAGCCTCCGTTGATGAAGGTGAAAAGAAATCTACTCTAATCAGCATGATGAAACGGGGCGTAGTCGTTCATCATGGCTCTATTCCTTTAAAAGCAAGATTGCTAATTGAAGAATACGTCAATTTAGGATTTGCAAAGATATGTTTTGCGACCTCCACTCTCAACCAGGGTATAAATATGCCCTTCGACATCGTTTGGATTGATAACTACTACAGCATGGATGTTTTGACTTTGAAAAATTTGATTGGTAGATCTGGTAGGAGCACAAAAGATAAAGACAAATTCGATTATGGTTATACCGTAATCAAGAGAGAAAATGTAACTAGTTTTTCGGACAGAATTAGTACACTTTTTAATATATCTGACACTTCAACACTAGATAACCCAGAGGATAACATTCCCGAAGATTTGATAGATATTGTTGATGCAGTAAAGAATGACACATTTGATACCGAACTAAATATTACCAAATCTCAAATAGACAGGATCGCAAACGCCAACATAGATGGGGACCTACAGTACATTTTAGAAAATATGCTCATAGACGGAAAACCGATAACAGGGAGAGTCTATTACGATTTGGGAGATTCAAGGCGAAGAAAAATAAAAGACTGCATGAAAAATATTTACCTATCGCACATGAGAAGGCAAGAAATGACCATGGCTGAGAAAATAGTATTAAGTACAGCAATTCCTATTTTACTTTGGTCGATTCAAGGGAGGTCATTTAGTGAAATCGTTTCGCTAAGGTACGCATATCTTTCCAATAAGAAAGAAATTTCGATATTAAAGAACTCTCATAAATCTGGTGAAATAACCAAAAATGAACTTGATAAAAAAATAGAAAATATAGAGGTACAATCTTCTTTTCAGCCATTTAGCTTACCTAACAACAAAGAAAAAACGTTTCCTTTGTTTCCTAGAGGAACTAAAGCCAACCAAATCGACTATGATAGGGTTGTTTACGATACCTATGATTATTTGGACAAGGTAATAGGCTTATCAATTATAGACCCTGTATGTGCTGCTTACAATCTGTATCTTGAAAAGACGAATGATGCTCGGGCAAAGATAATATACAACTACGTTAGATATGGAACCAATGATGAAACAGATATTTGGCTGCTAAAATATGGTTTTGGATTTGAAGATATAGAGTGGATAAGACAGTACGTTGAAACTATTAACCAAGACGAAATTGTATTCTCAAAAAGGATCAGTGAGCTGGATAGGGAAAAATTAAATGTCATTAGCAGGTATATATATTAAAAACTAACCAGTTAAACGTTCGGCTTTTGTTTCTTTTTTCCAGTTTTCAAATTCTGAAAGATTGGTTCACTTTTTTTACTAAAGACTACCTTTCCTGAATTAGTTAAAATGAAGGGGTCTGAGTAACTTGATATTAATGTCCACTAGTGGCCGAAAGATGATTTATTGCGCCTCAACTTAACCTCGAATGAGGATGGAAGCCTTGTATAAATTGTGTGGGATGGAAGCGTCAAATCTAATCGAGAGTGAATCTGTGGCTTGATACCTTAAACCTGCGTTCATACCCTCAATAGCCAATAAACTATCAAGCGAGTTTGATTCCGGCACAGCCCAAATATTCTGTCGAACTCTCCTCCAGGGGTGTGCTATGTAACATGCATACCGTACGCATGGATTCACGGTAAATGCTTTTTAAATAAATCTATTCCGCCACAAAAACCGCTTCAATATTCGTGTCAGCCGTTAAGCTCAGCGATATAACATTTTCAGTCGATTCAAGGTCGCCAGTCCACCCACTAAATACAAAGCCTGGCGCCGGTACCGCTTCCAGTTCAACGGGCACACCTTCAAAGTAATCGCCGCTCCAGCTTGTTTCATCGATGGTTAAATAATTTAAGCGTACCGTTCCTTGAGAGGCATTGTTAAGATTGAGACTGAGTGTGTGACGTGCGCTAAGGCCAAATTCGTTTTGAATATGCATCCACAACCAGAAGGGGCGTTGCTGCGCCCAGTTTTTCATTTGATCAACTTCATCCTGCCAGTCGACGATGTAGCCCCAGCGGCCTTGTTGCCTGGGGACTTCTGTCGCTATTTGTGCCGCCATCGCATCGATGAGTGTGTTGACCGCAGTGGGTTGGAAGCGCGTATTCAGTTCGTCAGCAAAGCGATTAATGAAGTTGTTACGAAATACATCATTAGCCATTAAGCGACGTAGTATAAGTGTGGACCAGGGCGGGTTAGGCCAGTCGGGTCCAGCGGTTTCCAGCGCAAAGGAGAGGGTATCGTCTGAATAATCGCTCTTGTTATAAATGCCAAAACCAAAATCAGTATCGAAAAGAATCCATCGCCATTTTTGGCCAGGGCCACGCCAATATTTTATGTTGTTGCCGGGCCAGTCCTGGTTGTTGAAATAAATATTGGCGATGTTGTAGATCATAAAATTCTCAACATCGATCTGATCAGCCACATACTGAAAATTGCTTTCACCGGACAGGCTGTTGGTTTCAAGAAAAGTCGTGAGTGCAAGGTAATCGGCATTGTCACCGTGGATCAATTCGCCTTCGCGTTCCAGCAAATCAATTTCGTCTTTATCAAAACCGGATTTTGATGCGATGAAATGTTCATTCACTTTTTCGCGAATATTGTAGAGCCCCCAGTAGGTGCCGTTTAAATAACTGGCAACTGGTTGATAAGCTTGCATTTCGATGCCCGTATCGGCAACAAGTTTTGTCATGAAGGCGTCACGGAACATTGCGCGATTCCAATCGTTACCGCCGTTGCGCAACACGAAAGATTCAAATTCCTGGTAGCCTAATTCCGGGAAAAGCGGGTAATCGATTTTGCCAGTACCGTAGCGTTCGCGTGCAAATATGGAGAGTGAGCGTTGCGCATTGGCGCGACTCCAGCCCCCGAATATTTTAACTCCAGCATTGAGATCAAAACCGAGGCCGTCGGCTTCATCGTAAAAGGCGAGGTAAATGTCGGTTTCCCAATCTTCCCAGAAATTTGCACCATAGAAGGGTTGCTGGTTTTCGTATTCATCGCCGTAAGCGTAGATACCCGTATCCTGATCGAAGAAATTATCGGGTTCAGTGACAAGGGTAACGATGGGTAAATCGTGATTGCGGTTAACGACCAGCGTACGGTTTGCCGTCAGTGAGGGAAACCAGCCGTCGCGGAATATTCGCGCGCGTATCACAGTGTCATCGCTAATGGGTAGGGCGCCGGTATAGCGCGGGTCGTCACTGGAGGGGATGGTGCCATCCAGTGTGTATCGTATAACTTCATTGCTTCCTGCACCGCTTATGCTCAGCATGGCATCATCAAATTCACCGCCGGGATGAGAAAATGCAATCTCGCTGGTGACAATGCCTTCGTAGCTGCTGACTGAATTCACTGAACCAGGCGTCGGCGCAATAAAAACACCCTGGCTGTTGTTGGAATTGATACCGACTGAAAAGCCAGTGGGCAAACCAAAAACCTCCAGTGAATCGACCAGACGCCCCTGGGCATCGTAAAGATAAAGTGTTTCACCGGGGTCTGAAGCAATTTTAAAATTGGTATGAAATACGCTGTTTGCGACATCACTGTAATCCTTGTCTGACGCCCAGACCAGGAGGTAGCCGTTTGCAGAAATGCTGACATTGGGAAAGGCCCATTTATCGGGCTCGGTGTTGTCATCGGTGATGGTCCAATTCTCGATACTGATTGTTGAGCTGCCTGAGTTATAGAGCTCAAACCAATCAGGTGTATCACCGTCATTGTCTATGACACTGGTATTTGAAGAGACAGCTTCGTTAATTCTGACACAATCGCTGTCACAGGCTGAACCGCCATTGCCGCCACTGGAGTTGCCACCGCTGGAACTGCTACCGCCTGAGCCACCACCACTGCTGCCTCCGCCTCCGCAGGCACATAATACAAGTAATAAACTGCTGAGAACTAAAGGCGTTTTTATCATGGCGAGCTAACCTTTAAATTGCATTAATTGAGCAATATAACGTGTCGACGAGGGGTTTATGCCATAATATTGTGTTTTTATGACAAACGGCAACTTTAGGCGAACGTGAGTGATCGAGAGTACAGTATTTTTTGATTTAATCGACGCTTTTCAGTCCTGTTCTCTGGATGAGCTGGAGGATGGGTATTTGATGAACCGGGTCGATACCAAGTTTCTCCTGGAAATAGAAAAATTGCCGGCGTTGTTAAATGCCCTAAAACCCGAGTATCACGTATTGGAAGTTGCGGGTAAGCGCTGTTTGAAGTACGAAAATGTCTACTATGACACAAGCGACTTTCATTTTTATCATATGCATCATCAGGGGCGATTAAATCGCTATAAAGTGCGCGTGCGCAATTATGTCGATGCTGACGAGCGATTTTTGGAAGTTAAATTTAAAAATAACAAAAAGAGAACCATTAAAACTCGCACGGGCTTACCCAAAGATTATGATAGAGGTTTGTCATCCTATTATCAGTTTTTGAAACAGGCCAGAGTGCCGCAAGTGAAAAACCTGCAAGTGTGTCAACGCAGTAGCTACACAAGAATTGCCTTGATAAATCATAGCTTGAAAGAGAAGTTGAGTATTGATACGGGTATGGTGTTTCAGCCTCTCATAAAAGGTGCAGCGGGGGAGTATCGCATTGATAATCTGGCGATAGTAGAGTTAAAACAGCCGCGTATTGATCGGCATTCTCCGGCCTATGAGTTTATGCGTCGTTACGGTGTGAGGCCATCCAATTTTAGCAAGTATTGCATGGGCTTGATGCTGTCGACAGAAGAGCAGGCGCTGGTGCGCTATAATCGGTTTAAACCGGTTTCACGAAAGTTAAAAAACAACTGATACGCTTTTGTTTGATGGAGGCGCCTGAATTCAGTAGTGCAAAAAAGTCATAAGTAGTCAGCATAAGTTAAAATAAAAGTAAAAATAGAAATAAAAATAAAAGCATAAATAGAAGCACAATAAATATATAGGTAAAGATATGTTCGAATGGGATTTTGTTTTACGTTTCGGTATTTTCTTTTTGGGCGTGATTGTACTCCTGAGAATTATTTTCTTTAGAATTACCCCCAATCGTGAAGCGTGCTTTGGCATGTTCATATTTGGCTGTGGTGCCTTTTTTATTACCTATTTGCTTCATAGTGTTGAAATGTCCATGGGTTTTGCCTTTGGGCTGTTCGCCGTCTTTTCCATGTTGCGCTATCGAACGGAAACGATAGAGGTGCGCGATATGACCTACCTGTTTACAACCATTGTTCTCGCCTTGATGTGTGCTGTCGCCAAGCTCAGCTATATAGAATTGGCGGCTCTGGTGGTCGTTATCCTGATGCTGTGTGCTTTGGCGGAAACACAGGTATTTGCACCAACTGTGATTGAAAGAAAAATTACTTACGATCGAATTGATAAAATTCAGCCGCAACATTATCAAGCCTTGCTGGAAGAGTTGCGTGAGCGAACAGGGATGAAGGTAGTTAAATTTGAATTGGGAAAGGTGGATTTTCTTACCGACAGTGTGCTGCTAACACTCTATTGCGAACGCTAGTGCGGGGGATGTGTATGATCAAACATAGTACTTTTTTACTTTTGGTTTCTTTGTGCTTGCCCGGGCTGGTGATAGCAGAGGCGGAGTTTGATATCGACGCAGACTTTATTGTTGATGCCAACGTATACGACGGTGATTTGTTTGCTGAACGTATCTCGGAAGATAGCGGTTCCGAGCTTTTTCTGCGCCGTGCAAAAATCGAATTAGGGTTGGAACTGGATTTTAATGCGGGTCTCGAATTCTCAGCGGAATATAACGACTTGAACGAGGAAGTGAATGTTGATGATGCCTATGTGTATTTTGATGCGTTAAATCGTCTGCAAGTTAAATTGGGCAAATTCAAGGAGCCTGCGGGCCTCGAGCGCCGCCATTCGCTGACACAGCAATACCTGATGGAGCGTTCAATCGCGACGAACCTGTTTAGTTATGGGCGCGAAACCGGCTTGGGATTGGCCTATGATGGCAAGGCCTGGGTGTTGGAAGCGGCACATTTTCTTATAGAGAGCGATGAAGCCGCGTTTGATGACGGTCGTGCATCAGTGTTGCATTTGAATGTAAATTCCTGGCGCGATGATGACAAAACATCCTACCTGCATTTTGGGGTGACCTTTTCGCTGCGAGACAATCCGGCATTACGTTACGATATCGACGAACCATTGATAGCACACGGTGTTGGAAATCTTTTCCATAGTCCAAACTATTTTGCGGCTGATGAGGTGGAAACCCAGGCCTTCGAAATTATGGGCGCGCTCAAGGAATTTGGTTTGCAGTCCGAGTTTTTTACGCAAACGGTTAAAACCCGTAACGGGGATAGTTTTGAACACGGCGGTTATTACCTGAGTGGCGTGTGGACACTTTTCGGAGATTTAAGAGAATACCGTAAAGGTAAAATCCGCTTTCCACGGAAAATGAAAAAAACATTGGAGTTGGCTGCGCGCTATAGTCACGCGGATACAGCGAATATTGGTGAAGGCGATATTGCCGATGTGTGGAGCCTCGCCTTGAATTATTACCCTAATAATGATTTTCGATTCTCATTTGAATTCGAACAAGCCGATCTCAAGGAATACGATGATGGGTTTAGTCGCGATATGGATGGTTCGAGTATTAATGCGCGCTTTCAGTATCTATACTAGTTTGGGGCTCGATTAGTTTGGGGCTCGATTAGTTTGGGACTCGACTAGTTTGGGGCTCGCCTGGCGCAAACCCGCGACGTCAATATAAGAATGACAGAATAAATCTTCTACAAAAACAAGACAAAGGCAAGCATACGATAAAAGGGGAAATGTGATGACGGATCAGTATAAGGTAATTTGCAGTGGCAATATTCTCGATGGATTTGATCGTGCGCAGGTTCAGCAAGCTTTTTCAGATTTATTTAAATTGAGCCCGGATAAGGCGAATGCGTTTCTCAACCAGGAGCGCACCCTCAAAAAGGACCTGAGTCAGGCCAAAGCGGAAGCCTATAAAAACAAGCTACAAGCGATTGGTGTGGAAACACGTATCGAACCCATGGCTTCAGCAGGTTTTACGCTCGCATTGGAGCCAATAGAGGACGCGCCTGCGGAATCGTCCGCTTCACCGCAAGTTGCAGCGAAAACCGGGCTGGCACTTGAAGCCAGGGAGGAACCTTCCGGCGGTGCGCAATCTGCGGGTACAGATCAGGCCGAAGCTGCGGAACCCTATGTGTCCGGAGATTTTCGCAAACCGGCTGAAGCCGTTGAAGAAGAAGCAGAAAGGGATTGGGAGGACAAGCTCAACCTGCCTGCCATCGGTGCGGCGGCAATTGCAGCCTTTGCGGGTGCGCTGGTCTGGAAAATTATTGCCAGTGTCTTTTATTACGAACACAGTTTGGTAGCAATCGGGATCGGGCTTCTTGTTGGTTATGCTGCTCTCATTATGGGCTCGCGTGGCGATTTGTGCGGTATTGTATGTGCTGTGCTTGCACTGGTTTCCATTTTGGGCGGCAAATATTGGGCAATGGACAGTATTCTTTCGCAGGGTTTTGAAGAGTATGCCGAGGAACAATGGCTTGGTGAAGAGATGCAGCTCTTCAATGATGAAATGCGGGATATGGCGCGAGTGTATGTGAACGAGGTACACAGTGAAGACGATTTGCGACGTTTTATGGTGAACTACGAATATACCGATTCCTACGATCCGGATGAGATTCTGCAGGAAGACATCGACTATTTTCGCCAGGATGTCGACCCCATGCTACAAGCCATTGCCAGCGGGGACACAACGGCGTCGGATTGGATGCAGCGAACTTATGAAAGTGAATTGGACAACCTTTCTACCTGGGATCTGGTCAATGACAGCCTCGGTTTCATCGATTTTCTCTTCTTTTTCTTTGGTGCAGGCGCGGCCTTTAAGTTAGCAAGCGGCCGAATGGGTGATGATTAAGAGGGAATAATTAAAGGGCGCCGGTTTTAAATTAATTCCGGAAGCAAATCAAAAAAGGCCAGCGTATTCAGGAAGGGCTCCCGAATACGCTGGCCTTTTGGTTTATAGCGGCTTTTTGAGCGGATTTATTTGATTAAGCCAAAACCGTTCAGGATGTCGATAATTTCCTGCTTTGGATTTTCGGACAAGTGAACGGCTTTGCCGGTAATTTTTTCGGCAATGCCGGTGTAAGTCTTCGAAACTTCCATCATGATTTTTTCTGGCAGGGCGTTGTCTCTTGCCAATGCCTTGCGCTCTTCCATGCGATCTTTGTTTAAGAGAATATCGGGTTCCGGAAAATGGTTGAGCAAGTGTTGACGGAAACCTTCTTTGGAGTTTTCGATAACTTTCCCTTCACGGTAAGCCGGGCCGTCCCAAATGCGCGAAGAATCCGGTGTACCCACTTCATCCATATAAATCAGTTTTTCGTTGCCGTTTTCATCATTGACATAACCAAATTCAAATTTGGTGTCGACGAAAATCTGGTCCAGTTTTTCGAGGGCGGTGCTAATGACGTTAAAGCCTTCGTTCAATAATTTCTCGTAGAGATCGATATCCGAAGGCTTGCTGAAATTGAAGGCTTCATAATTGTTATCGATGTCACTGCGTGTAATATTCACGTCGTCTGCTTCAGGCACACCGGGGATGCCTTTGAGAATACCCTTTGTAGAGGGGGTAATCAGAATGTCTTGCAGGGCTTGATCCTTACCGAGGCCCTCGGGCAATTTAATGCCGCAAAAGTCGCGCTCGCCTTTTGCGTAAGCGCGCCACATTGAGCCGGTGATGTACTTACGGGCGATCGCTTCGATCATTACCGGGCGGGCTTTCTGGACAATCCACACAAAGGGGTGGGGGATTTCGAGGATATGGCTGTCGGCCAGGCCTTGCTCGCGAAACAACTCAAACCAGTAGTTGGAAATAGCATTGAGTGCGGCACCTTTACCGGGTACGCCTTGCATGCCACCCTCGCCATGCCAAATGCAATCGAAAGCTGAAATACGGTCACTGATGACCATTATGGCAAGCGGTGCATCGGCAGGTATCTTGTAGTTTCTTTCCTTGATCAAGCGTGCACTGTCGGTAGGGCTTAACCAATAAACGGAGCGGACTTTTCCGCTATGTACGGGTTGGTCGCTGCGAATCGGGAGGTCGTTATTAACGGCCAATACCTTGTCGGCCAAGGGTGAAGTACTCATAGTCACTCATCCAGTTAATCAGGAAAAGCGCGGAATTTTACCAGAATGGCGCGGTGGCGCTAGAGTTTTCGGTCGGCCACCGCTGGCAAAGGGGTAGAAGAGGGTGGCTATCAGGATTGCGGGGCCTGGCCGTGCAAGCGCTCCAGGGCGCCGCCCATGTTGTGCACAAAGGGACCGAAATGTTCGCGTTGTGGGTGCGTCTTAAAGCGTTTGTCTGCCAGGAACTCTGCGAAATTGGCTAATTCTGCCATCTGCAACTGGAAACGCTCACTGCGCTGCCGAAGTTTCTCCAGCAGCTCGACAAAATCACCGAACTCCGCCAGGCGATTACCGGGGTGCTGTTGTTCGCGGCCGGCGATACGGAAGTTCTCCTTGTCCTGGCGGGCGACCTCACCATAGCTGTTTTCCAGTTTGCTGTACTGGGTTTGCTCCAGGTTGAGTGCAAAGCGGGCAATTTCATCGTTGTCATAGCCAATATTCAAGGCTTGTTCGTAAGCACCTTGAATATCGCCAGCGAAGAAGGTGTCGGCAATATCGTTCAATTGACCGAGCAAATCGGTAATGGCCGAAAGTTCATCGGCATCGAGTTCACCGCGGACGCTGAAATGAAAATTTTCAAGACCCGCAACACTGAAGCTTTCACTGGAGGCATTGGCACCGGATGCCTGTTCATAACGCGATGCGGCGCCAGCAAAGGCTTCAATTTTTACAAAATCACCGTCCTGGGTACGCAAACGGAAACTGTAGCTGCGAGTTTCCGCTTCTTCTGCCTGGAAATAATTATCGGGATTGGTAAGCAGATTTTGAATCAGCGAGGCATCGCGACTTTGCGTTTTCTCCGCAACAAAGCTCGACAAACTCTTTTGCGGTGCGTTGTTCAATTGCACCGGAGCCTCAACCTGCTCGACTATATTCGTGGGACTTTCTGCGACAGGCGCTTTTGCTACCGGTGATTCAAGGCCAAATTTTTCAGCAAGTTCGGCAAAACCCTTTTGCATCTTTTTATACAGTTGCTGGACGGCGTCTTTAACGTCACCGTCGAACACACCCATTGATTCCAATAGTGAAACGCCGTCGTTATAGCCCTGACTAAATCCTTCAAAGGCTTCATCAAGTCGCGCTTGCAAGGCGTCGCTGTCGGCGCCTGCTTCCAGGTCGCTCTGCAATTTTTGCTCTACAAAAGCGAGCAAGTTAGCCTTATGGGTCTTCTCCGCTGTTGTGTCGCTGATTTCCTCAGTTGCTGGCTTATTTTTTGATTGAAATTCTTCAATAGCGGGGCGTTTTGGCGCCTCGTAAACGCTTGGGCTTTGATTATTGCCTGGAGTGTATACAGTTTGACTATACTGATAGGCACTGTGGACTGAAACCCGCAGGGTGGAAGGGCCGTTGTCATCCTGACGTGTGATCTCGGTTGTCCTGGCACTGTAGTAACTTTCGCTGTAACGATAGCTATCGTATAGGGCGGGACCAGAAGAATTTGGATTAAATGCCGGACTGGTCATAGGTGTCACTCCACAGAATGAGTTGGTTTCAGCCTATGTTTCGGCAGGAATAACGCATACTTCAATACTTTTTGGTTCTTAAAAGACGAAGTGAACATGTGCGATTCTTCGCATTTCGCAACACGAAAATTATGGTGGAAAGTGAAAATCAGTTTCGCTATAACTCGTTATAATTTGGTGACATTAAAGCGGTATCAAGAAAGTGGTAAAAAGAGTCTCTCCACAGAGAATAAGTGATTTTTTACGTCAGGTTTGGAGGAGTTGGTTTGCGCTTATTTAAGTATTTCATCGTTGGCGTATCGTGCTTTGGCGCGTGTTTAGTGCATGCGCAAGTAAACTCCATGATGTATTACAAAATGTGGGGCAGCGTAGATGGCCGGCATGATTACCAGGTCGCAGTGTTTAAATTGGCGATGGAATTGACGGAAGAGGAATATCCTCCTTACGTTCTCACGCAAGTACATCAAAGTTTTGGTTCGGCACGCGGGCGCCGGGAAGTGGCCAATGGCGATAAAGTGAATTTTTATGTCGCGCCAATGCGTGCCCCGAGCGATTACATGTACAAGGAAGTGACCGCCATCCAGGTGCCTATTATGAAAGGCTTACTGGGTTACCGAAAATTAGTCGTTCAACAGGACCAGGCAATACGTTTTGCCGATGTCGACACGATGGAAAAATTGAAAACTTTTCGGGTTGGTCAGGCGCGAGGTTGGCCGGACGTAGAAATTTACAAACACAACGGGTTTCCGGTTGAAGCGAATGCAAGCTTTGGCGATTTATTTACCATGTTATCGCGCGGTCGTTTCGATTATCTACCGCTAGGCGTCATGGAGGCTGATCGCATTCTGGAAACCCACGCAAAAGACCATGTTGGAATGCAAACACTGGACTCCATTTATTTGTATTATCCTCACCCCGTTGTATTTCAAGTTAGTGCGAAAGAGCGTGTGTTGATTGCGCGCCTGACAAAAGGCCTTGAACGTGCTGCGGATAGCGGGCGTCTGGATACATTGTTTGAACAGTACTTTGCAGATTATCTTGCTTTGCTCTCGCAAAATCACTATCGCTTGTTTGTGTTGGAAAACCCGCGTTTGGAATCGACGATGGGCTTATCTGAACCTCTCCTGTCTTACACTCATTAGAAAAGTATCCAATAAAAAAGCGCGCGTGTTTTCACAGGCGCGCTTTGTTGGTTTGAGCAAAGCTGCAATTCAGAGCTTAAGAATTTAATCTATTGCCCGCTTATTCGTTCACTCATTCTGGTTGCTGGGCACACTCGCACTTGTTGCAGCAGCATCGACGTCATCTTCTATCGCGGGTGTTGCTGCCTGGAGGTAATCCTTTAAGTCGAACTGACTAACACTCTCCACTTGATAGCGGGCTATCTCGAAAATTTTCGAGTCGCCTTGTTTGTTGATATAAAACGTGTCTTCCTGGCTGCGTAGTTCCAGTACACTTGACCCGGCTTCACCATCAAGCGCAATCACCACCTCTGGTGAGCGCGAGAAAATAGCTGGCTTCAGTTGTTCATCAACTAAATTGATTACGCTAAGCGTACTGAACGTTTTCACCCAGCTTGAAATTTTATCCTGATCAAGTTGGGATGCCTCGTCATTTTCAAGTTGCCACTGTTCGGCTACGCGATTGAAGGTGATGTCTCCCACCGTCACTGAGCGCAAATCACTCCGGTAGGCGAGTATATTTTTGTCAAACCAATCCTGACCTTTGCTGCTCAAGCGATATTGTGATAACTCAACAGCGTAAATGTCTTTGTCATCACCGCGCCTTACATGGACTTTGCGATAACCTGGACTGGTACCGATATAAAGTTTGGCGAGAATCTCCTGGCCAGACTTCAATTTCAGGGACTTTTGTGCATTCTCCATACTGACTTCAAAACGTTTGGCTGCGTCGTCTGTTGAAGCTACAGGCCAACTGACTTCAATGGCTTCAAGCTCCTGAAGTACTTCTTCAATGCGATCTGTTTTTACAGCGAGCTCGCCATAATTTGGTAACTGCCAGGTGTTGTCTTTTTTAAGCACTTCCAGCTCACCGTTTTCATCGCTCAGCGTCAAACTATCAATCGATGTAAAATCCAGGTTCAGAAGTTTTTCAGGCGAATTGTTAGCTTGTTGCCCGCTTGTAAACAGTATGCTGGCGAGGATCAAACACTGGGCGATCAAGACTAGCATTAAGATGTTTATTGATTTTTTCATTATTCGTCTCCTCCTATATCGACTGCAGAAGGTTTTGATAACGACGCTGCGTGCGCCCCTTTAGGATTTTGCGCACAATGAAAACCAACACCAGGCTGAGCAATGCGAACACATAGTTCATTAACTCAAAATGTTGTTTTTGTGTGTCTTCCATTGGCGGCAAGGTGCGGTTGAAATGGCCGCGTGCGCGAATGCTCAAAAGTGCAGTGTCTTCCAAACTCCATTCGGCAGCATTCACCAATAATTGTGCCGGTGCCGCATCACCCATAGCACTCGCGCCACTCATGCTCATGGCGCGGTCTTCGGCAATGCTATTAGACGCGAGCACAATCAAGGTTGCGGCCTCACTGGACTTTTCAATCACGGAAGTAATGACTTCCTGTGCTTGCTCCCCGGTATCTTCTTCCGTGGTGTCAGCTTCGTTGTTGCCGTCCTGTTCTTCAGCTTCAGTGGCCAGCAAGGGGGAAGGTTTGCCTTCAAAGTAGGAAGAAAAACGTCCTTTGATAACGGCGGCAAGTAATTGTTTACCCTGAATATCACCGGTGGCAAAAACGCTGTTCCCCTGGGCATCCAGGCTTGGCGTAATTTGCGTGGACGGGCTTAACCAGGAGGAGGCTGAACTGTGAGCCAATTCGATAAGCTCGCGCTCGCTATTCACTTGCTCATCAATACTGAGCGGTGAGGCCCAGGGAAAAATGAGCTCCGGTAAACTGCTGGTGATCGGGTTGTTCTGATTCAGGCTGTCGTCGCGCAAATCAATAAAGTAGGGGTAATCCACCATCATCATTTCGCGCACGCTAAACATGCCAACTTGCCGTGTTACGGGCACCGGGAAAGGTGCGCTTTGACTGTCCATCACAAAAGTCGGTTTTATGCTAAGGCCATGATGGGCAAGCCAGTCATTTAAACCCGAATCAATTTGTTTGGCGCTTAAGCCTTGCTGAGAATATTCCGCTTGCAAGGGAGAGCTCGCCAGTACAACGGTACCGCCTTTCATCAAGTATTGATCAATTGCGAATACGCTTTTTTCATCCAGATTTTCGGGCGCAAGTATCATGAGCAAGTCAACATCGTCCTCCACCACGCCTTTACTTAGTGACAGGGTTTTCGCTGTCATATTCTCATTGAGTACTTGCTGTAGGGTATTGAAACTCGCATTCCCGCCACCCTGGCCCATTTGTGCCATGTAGGGGTTAATTTCTGGCGCAACAATGCCAACCGTTTTGGTAAAGCCCGCAGAAAAACGCTTTAAACCTGCATCAAGGCTGCGCTCAAAAGTATCCTTGCTGAGGTCGTCAGGGAGGGGAATTTGCACTGCAAGTTCACCACTGCGTAACACCAGATAGTAATAAAAGGTGTTGGTATCGAAGAGGCTGGATGCCATGGGGCGGAACCCATAATTTTCCTCTATTTCCTGCGCGACCTGACCACCGTTTGCATCCGGGTCAACAATTTTATAACTGAATTTATCGCTGGCCTCGGCATGTAAAGCTTGCAAGCTTTGTTCAATTTCGTTGGTAAAGGCCTGCAGGGATTCTGGCAGTCTGTCTCCAGCTGAAATATAGCCAGTAAATTCCACATTGTTTTTGATCGTGGAGAATAAGCTACCACTGCTTTGATACGCATATAAAACCTGTTTGATGGCATTGGTAATATCGTATTCCGGGTTACGTAAGCGCACATCCAGATCCATACCATTGGCCGCCGGTTTGACTTCAATTAGATCGTCGAAACCGAGTACCTTGTAATCATCACCGTAAAGAATCAAGACGTTGAAGTAGCTATTGACCACAGCGCTTTGATAGCGGTCTGCGATGCGAAAAGGCGTTGGTCGAATTCCATATTTACTGCCGGCTTCTTCTTCCGCGTCGGGGTTACGTGCAGGGTCGATAAACTCTACGCGCAATTTTCCATTCGCTTTCTCTTCATATTCCTTGAGTAAGTCCTGCACTTCCGGCACCAATGGTGCGAGCAGTGGGTGGGTTTTCGCGCTGAAATAGGCGCGTACCAATAACGGCTCCTGCAGCTGGTTTAAATAATTTTCACTAGCCTCGCTCAAGGAATACATCTTGCCTTTGGTGGTATCAAAACGGAGCGAGCCAAGAGGTGAGAGCCAGAAGTTGGCGACCAAAATATTGATGACCAATAGGCTTATCAAGGCATACCACTGGCGATGATGGCGGTTTTTTACATTGCGTTGCCAGCGGTCCTTTTCCAGCGCGTAGCGGTTCAGAACCAGGAAAATAAGGACGATGGATAGATAGTAGTAAATATCACGTAAATCCAGCACGCCGCGAGTAATGGATTCAAACCGCGAGCCACTGCCCAATGCACGCAAGATTTCACCCGTGCTGTTGTTCACTATGTCGGTCAAGGTGGGTGAGCCGAGGAAATAAAAAATAGAACAAATAATCACGGTAAGAATCAGACTGACGATCTGGTTATCACTGCGTGAGCTGATAAATAAGCCAATGGCCAGGTACGCCGTGCCCAAAAACATAGTCGCGAGGTAAGCACTGATGACCGGCCCCCAATCGAGTTCAGCAATAAACGACACAGTAATGGGGAGAGGCAAGGTAAGCAGAAGTGCCAACGCAAGAAGCGTTTTGCAGGCCGCGAACTTACCCCAGATAAATTGCCAGGGGTCGACCGGCAGGGTCATCACATGTTCGAGCGTACCACTGCGCCGTTCCTCGCTCCACATGCGCATGGTTAAAGCTGCACAGAGGAAGATCAGGAAAATGGGCATCATTTCAAACATTGGACGCACATCTGCAATATTGCGTGCGAAGAAGGAACTGCCCCAGAAAAAATTAAATAAGGTTACTGCGACAAAGACGCCTAAAAATAGATAACCAATAGGCGAGGCAAAAAATAAATTGAGTTCTTTGTTGCTAATATTTTTAACGGTTTTAATATCAGGCAGCATCGTTCATCTCCCTGTTTTTGTCGGCTTCCAGACTGATATTTCTGAAGACGGTTTCGAGGTCGCGTTGGAGCGGGTGAATGGCAAAAATCCGCGTACCTTTAGTGATGAGCTTGCTGCTGATATCGGCAATTAATTCGGCAATATTCAACTCAGCACAATCGATAACATGCCGCATCCCGGACTCGCAATTTTCGCTTGCCATCAGTTTTGCCCGCTCGGGTAACACAGCTTTAACCTGGCTGTCGCTGGCATCGCTATCCAATTGAATTTGCGAACTGCTGCGTAACTCGTCCATGCTTTCATTCACTGCGAGTTTGCCGCCGTGGAGGATTAACACCCGGTCACAAACCGCGTCGACTTCCTGCATGATATGTGTTGAGAGAATGACTGTGGCTTCTTTGGCCAGGTCGAGGATGAGTTGTCGCATTTGCTGTGTTTGCTGTGGATCGAGCCCGTTGGTGGGCTCATCCAGAATCAGAATTTTTGGCTTGTGAAGCAGAGCCTGGGCGACACCGACGCGCTGCTTAAAACCGCGCGACAGCGTGGAAATAGGCTGAATCGCTTTCTCTTGCAGCTGGGTTTGCGCTATCGCACGCGCTATGGCCGCATCGCGCTCAGTCTCTGGAATATTGCGCATATCGGCGCAGTAAGCGAGGTAATCCACGATACTCAATTCCGGGTAGACCGGCAGATTTTCGGGCAGATAGCCGATCAGCGCCTTAACTGCATTCGCATCCTCAGTAATGTCGAGGCCGTTGATAATGATGTTCCCCGAATTGGCCTCAATGAAGCCAGTCAACATTTTCATAATGGTTGTTTTGCCCGCACCGTTGTGGCCCAGCAGGCCCACAATCTCCCCGGCGGGAATCTTGAAGGAAACATTATCCACAGCTGTAAAATCACCGTACTTACGGCTGATGTTTTCTACATGAATCATGTTGAACTCCACTTATCGTTTTTAGAAAGAGTGCCCCAAAAATAAGGGCGGTCTGCTCGATTTCAAGCGCACATTCTGCCCTGCTGTCTATACTGAAAACAGCCCCTGTGAAAAAGGTCACAAGGATACAGGTAGACTGTGAAAAGACTAAAAAATTTCCCCCTGATAATTCTCGTTCACGCCCTGTTATGGCCGGGCTTGGCAAGCGCAGGCTTTGTATTCGTGGTGGATCAGGCAGTTCTCGACAGGGTTGCAGCGGACTATGGCGAAGAGGCTCGCGGCCGTGTGGAAGGCTGGGGCAAGCTTATGGAAGCCGACAGGCAGATGTCACCTGCTGTTGAGGCTCACAAACTCAAGCATGCCAACGATTTTTTTAATGAAGTTCGTTGGCTGACAGATTTGGAGCACTGGGGCGAGGAAGATTACTGGGCGACCCCTGTTGAAACCCTCGCAACCAATGGCGGTGATTGCGAGGATTTTTCCATCGGTAAGTATTTTTCCCTGATCTCGGCTGATCTGGAAAACGACAAGTTACGGATTACCTACGTTAAGTCACTGACTTACAATCAGGCCCACATGGTGCTGGCATACTACGAGACCCCCGATGCCGAACCCCTGATTCTCGATAATATTAACAAGACGATTCTTCCAGCGTCGCAGCGCGAGGATCTGCTGCCTGTTTATAGTTTTAGTGGCGACAGTATCTGGCTGGCAAAAGCGCGCGGGAAAAAGCTCAATGCCAGCAGCGAGACCAGTTTGCCGCGATGGAAACAGGTCAATGAGCGGTTTCGGCAGCAAGTTCTGCAAAAATAGCGCAATTTCTTCTAAGGGTTATTGGCTTTTCGCTCTCCTATTGTTGTTTAGTCGCATAAGATCGCCGAGTGCAAGGAGGCCCTTTACGAAAACGCATGAATACGTCCATGTAGCTCCTTCGGGCCTTCCATGGCCCGAAAGGTTTCGCAAAGGGCCTCCTTGCACTCGGCGATCAGAAACTTCATTGCCTTGAAACTTGGAGAAGCTTTTGAGCAAATTGAAAACCAGGGTTGTTCGTTTAATTTTTTGTTTTCCTGTACGAGACCTTTTCTCGATCGCAGATCTCACGCCATAAACCAACAATACTTAAAAACAACTACTTCAAATGCTCATTAAAAAAAGCAATGGTCCGCTGCCAGGCAAGTTTAGCGGCAGCTTCGCTGTAGCGGGGAGTCGTATCATTGTGAAACCCATGCCGCGTACCGGGATAAAAATGCGCAGCGTATTTTTTCTTTTCGGCTTTGAGTTTGGCTTCGTAATCTGGCCACCCCTTGTTTACCCATTCGTCTTCTTCGGCAAATTGTAAAAGCAAGGGTGCATTAATTTTACTCACTTCCTCAAGCGGCGCTTGCCCCCCATAAAAAGGCACACTGGCTTTGAGCTCGGGAACGCGTGCCGCCATCATGTTAGATACCCAGCCACCAAAGCAAAAACCCACCACGCCGATATTGCCATTGCAGTTGGGGTGTTTTTTCAAATAGTCGAAAGCGGCAATAAAATCTTCAAGAATTTTATTGCGATCACGTTTGCGCTGCAGCGTTCGGCCGTCGTCGTCGTTGCCGGGGTAACCGCCGAGAGGTGTTAAAGCATCTGCACCAATCGCGATAAAACCCTCCAGGGCTGCACGTCGAGTCACGTCTTCTATGTGCGGATTCAACCCACGGTTTTCGTGTACAACGATAATACCGGGGAGCTTTTTCGCGTTTTTGGGATGGGCCAAAAGCGCGCGCATTTCGCCAGCGCCCTTTGGAGAGGCGTAGGTAATAAATTCCGTTTTCAGGCGCGGATCATCTGCGGCGACTTGCGTGGCTTCGGCATATTTGGGTGAAAGAAATGCCATAACGGATGCCGCAGAAAAACCGGCGAGGCTGACCTTGTCCATAAATTGGCGGCGACTGATACGGCTATGAACATAATCGTCGAAGTGTGCCCAAATTTCCGGGCTGAGATCATCAGAGCTGAGTGATTGTTGCCCCTCGGGGATGAGTGAGTGTTTGGAACTGAATAGAGTTTGAGATGAGTTTTGCATCGTGCCCCCGTTTGCGTTGGATTTCCGTTGCGATGCCCTAGTGTAACTTAGGCAACTCGTTCGCGAGGTGAATTCGCAAAACCCCATTCGCTTGCTGTTGAGTAATCAAATGCTGGCTTTCCGCCAGGGTTCACAATTCAGGAATTTAGGCCAGTTAATCCCAATTTGGCGGGATAGGCGCCATATCTGCAATCTGGCAACATTGTCTGATCAAAAAACGAACGGTCTCGCCGTTTAACTTTATTTGCGACTTGAAGAAAAAATTATGAAATTACACACCACTAAAACCCTGATGACGTTAGCAATATTATTTTTTCCCTTTTTCACTATTGCGGGGCAAGTAACACTCAGCTATTGGCCGGATCAGATTAATAACAACTGGTACAAAATTGAAAGAGGCATTAACAGTAACGATACACGCTTGCAGGAAATTGAAGCCTTGTTACAGGAGGTGGTTGCAGCGAATACTGTGTTGCAGGAAGAAAACCTTGCGTTGAAAGAGCGAGTTGCAGTACTCGAAGCATCGCCAGTAGCGATCGATGGCCTCGCAGATTATGTAAGCGTTGAAATGGACCAACACGGCTACCCCGCAGTCATTTTTGATGCGGTCAACGTTTATGTCCGTAATGGTGAGCCGAATACGTCTTTTTTTGCTGATGGTGCCAGTAATGGGTTGGGTAATTTGTTTATTGGCTACAACGAACTATCGAATGGCCCGGTTGGCCCACATTGTTCCGGTGGCTACTTTGCACAAGCGACTTCTTCTAAAGGTGAAGTACCCACGCAAGAGAGCTGTGAAGCGGATGGCTTTGTTTGGTCAGAGAATCATAAAACCGGTTCACACAACCTTGTTATTGGTGATGGCCACAGCTATACCGGCGCATACAGTATTGTGTCAGGCACGGACAACATGGTTTTGGATGGGGCTAATTTCGTAACAGGCAATGCAAATGTTGGCGCGTGGGCGAGTGTGGTGTTAATGGGAAGTTATAATAGGGCGTATTTACACGGCACAATTATGGGGATTGGTAATGTGACAACTGCGCTTGGGGAAATTATTTATGGCGAGGGCTTTTACTAGGAATAGTCACTGTGGCGCATTTCGAATGCTCAAGTTGAGCAGGCCTTGCTGAGATATAAGCCCTAAAAAAAGCCCTCCGTTATTTTGGTAACGGAGGGCTTTTTGATTTTTTATCTCAGAGATTGTATCCCGGAGATTGTATCGCAGAGAAAGGAGCTTACTCGCCGGCCAGCGCTTCTGCGACGCCGTCAAAGGACGGTTTGGTCTCATAGGGGCCGTTTGCCGGGCCACCGAACAACAAGGGCCAATCATCTGCACCTTCACGATTGGGGAAATCATGTAACCAGCTATCGCCGTCCCACAAGCCCCATACCGTTATACCGCCACGGAGATTTTCCGGCACTGTGTTGAGGTAGGTTTCCACAATTGATTTGTAACGCTGTTTATGGAGCGCAGAGGCCTGACTGTATGCGGTGTACTGGGGAAATGGCTGACTGGAGTAGGGGTTGTTAACCGGAACATCCAGTTCTGTGATCTTTACTTTTAGACCGCGGTCAACCACAGCTTGAAAGGCATTTGCGATGGCTGTTGCGTCTGGCCAGTCGAGCTGGACATGCATTTGGAAGCCGACACCATGAATGGGAACATCTGCATCCAGAAGTGCATCCACGAGGTCGAGCATACAGTTCAATTTGCCGGTATTACCGCCTTCGGTATCGTAGTCGTTGTAGTACAGGTCTGCATCGGGGTCAGCGGCATTTGCTGCGGTAAACGCGTTGGCAATGTAATCAATCCCAACCTGGTTGTAGAACAGGGATTCGCGCCAGCAGCCTTCATCACCACTGGTATCTATCGCTTCGTTCACCACATCCCAACTCACAACGTCGTCCTTGAAGTGGTCGGCGATAGTCGTCACATGCTCGTTTAGCATGGCTTCAAAGTCACCACTGTAACTATTCATCCAGGAGGGAACCTGATAGCCGGAGTGCCAAATAAAGGCGTGGCCGTGAATGCTGATGCCTCGTGAGGCTGCCCAGGCAATCATGGCGTCGGCATGGTCCCAAAAGTAGTTTTCTTCCTGGGGGTGGAGATAACTCATTTTCATGATGTTGCCGGCGGTCAGCTGGCTGAAATGCGCTTCGATACTGGTTTGCTTCTCTGGCATATCCAGAAAGCTGCGGTTTTCATTTCCTGCGGAAACGGCAACGCCAATGGGGAAATTGGCGAGGGTGTGTAAATTGGCATTGCTGCCAGAACTTGAGCTGCTCGAAGCACTTGATGAAGAACTTGAGCTGCTTGAGGAGCTGGCTGAGGATGAACTGGATGCGCTCGACGCTGAAGAACTGGACGAACTGGCGCTGCTCGAACTGCTGGATGAGCTGGCGCTGCTTGAGCTACTGCTATTGCCGCCACCGCCTGAACCTCCACCGCAGGCCGCAAGGCTCAGCGCAGCTGCAAGAATCAGGGTACGGATGGCAGGTGTGTGTGTTTGCGTGGTTTTTATCATGATTAAACTCTTGTGGGTCTCTCGATTGTCCTCATAGTTGTCGCACATTCTGAGGGCTGGATTCCGTTGTTGTCTATATTTTGTACATTAAGGGCTAGGGATAGTGCATCAAATCTGGCATATAGTCAAATAAACTATAAGTATGTGCGCGCCACTATCGCCGCTATTTTAGCTGGCGGGTTAGGTGTATTTCCATTTGACCTCTCGCAAATTCTGACGTGCAGCTGCTCTGGTTTTATTCCGCCTGGCAATCGGTGTGGGTGCATTAACATGTCGCTATCAATACCAACATATGCGACAGCGAGAGCACTTGATGCCCAATGTATTTAAGACCTGTTTAAGCATGCCGGGTTCCTTCGTCTGCCTGTGGCGGACAACGGTGGTACGAACTGACAAGCTGCCCGGATCACTACTTACACTTTTAAAGTGATGTCCGGAACCACAGTAAAGCAACGCCATTCTTAAGCGTCGTCAGCCGCAGCCATATGCACCGTGAGTTGATTGAAGGGGATAATCCAATGGTGTTTATTGCAGGCATCGACAATTGCTTTTTGGACTTTTCTTTTGATAGCCGGGTAGGCCGCTGCTGCTTCTCCCTTGAAATCCAGCATGATTAATAAATCCAGTGATGAGGCGCTGGCCTCCTTGAATTCAACATTGATTTTTTCAAGTTCCGACCACCAGCTTTCATTAGCTAAATACGCTTGCAGCTCTTCTTTCAGACAGAGTGGAATTTCCGATGTGATTTTTTGCTGGTGGCTGTAGTCGAGGCCAAAGGTTAAATAGATCCCGAACTTTTCACTCAGGTTTTGTGGCGATAGCGAGAGATAGTCGGTACAGGGGTAAATTTTGGTATCGCCGCCCGGTAGCTGAAGCTCGACAGCTTCCGGGCTTTGCATTAACACTTTGCCGTAGGTGCCATCAGTCAGTAAAACATAGTGATTAATTTTTGATGGGAACCAGGGTTCGCTATCCGCCCAGGGGCGAGACACGAGTTCCATCATTATTTTTAAAGGGAGTTGCAAGTGCCCGCCACGAAGATTGGGGTTGATGAGGTCAGAACGCAAATTCAAACGGGAAATTTTGTAAGGGATGCCTTCGTAAATTACGCGTTCGCCTTCTCGTGCGCTGCCCATGTTGAGGAGAAAGCGGACTTCATCGGCATAGCGCGGGAGCGAATTCCGAAGAGCAAACACAAGGCCGACAATCAGGATGATCAGTAAGGTCAGTAACAACCAATCACCAAGCGCATAGAGCGTAGCCATCATGATAAAAAAGGCAAAAAGTACAGTCAGCATTTGAAAAATAACATGCAGTAAGCGCGATGCAAGCCGGCGCTCCTTGTCCGGATCTTTCGCCAAGGCATTGGCGATACGAAAACCGATAAAGCGGACGCTGACAAAGGTGAGGCTAAAGGCCAAAATTGCGAGTAACAAATTCAGACCACGGCCAGTAAAAAAATCCTTGAGTGCAGCAATGATAAGTTCACTTTTGCTGACGGCATTTGCTTCACGTTCTTGCAGTTGGTATTGCACAAGTTGCAGGGAGTTATTCAAGTCATCACGGCGGCCTATCCATAAGCGTTGCAACTGATTCAGCTGTGTATCGAGTTCTGGATTGGCGTTAATTTCGAGCACCTTGTCAATTTCCGCTACCGCTATCTCGGCAGCTTGAAGGCGCGTAGCCAGAGCTTCCTCCTGAGTTCTGAGCGCTTCCAATTGTCGGGGTTTTTCGGTAATTTTTTTCAGTTCAGAGAGAATGGGGCGCACAACATCTTCAACTTCTGATTGCCAGCTAAACGCTTTTTCTTCAGCGGTTCTGAAAAGACTTACATCAGCGGCGCCTGTAGCAAGCTCTTCAAAAAGGTTTTGTTGTTCAAGCAATTTACCTTGTTCTTCTTCGAGCGTTTGCTGGAGTTCTGTTGTTTGTGCTTCAATCGTGGATGCCTTGATCTGCTGGCGCAAACGATCAATGTTTTCTTTGCGGTCTTTTATGTTGGTGATGAGAAGCTCCAGCTGCTCGATCACAGCTTGCTCTCCCGACGTGGCGGCTTCACTCTCATAGTCTGCGCCGGGCGTGCTTGTCGGGGTTTGTTCGGTAGCCTCCTCAAGCTCATTTTGAGAAATCGCTGGATTACTCGCGGCCAGCAAGAAGGCAAAGAAGAGCAGGGCGATTATTTTAGTTGAGGGCGTTTGTTGCTTGCCTTGTAATGAGGAAAGACCAAATTGAAATAGGCCAGATAGCGTGACTCGTGGGGCTCGGTTTGCGATTGGCTTCAAATCAGAAACAAAATGCTTAAGCATTGATATCAGTTGTCTCGCTAGACATCGACTGACTCTGTATTTCGTACCTTGATTTGGTGAAAAGTGACGCTTGATAAATCGATTCATAATGCCAGGCCCGATAAGTCTATTTTGCTTTGGTCTATTTTGCTTTGGTCTATGTTGCTTTATATAGTAGGGAGGTATCGCATTGATTCAGATGCCACTCATCCAATACGATCACGCTGACGTAATAGTAATACACCGTACACGCTTCTGGAATACAGTGACATTAATTGGCGTTGCCAACTTGTAGGGCGCTTTGTAGTATTCATCCTGGATCAACCGTACAATAAATTGATGTGGTGATTTGTATCAAATCCACGGTATTTTACGTAAAAAATTCGGAAAATGGTCGCTAACAGTAAAAAGTGCGCAAGGCATCTGGTTGTGAGGGCAGTTTTTCTGCCAGGAAAGTCTGACTAGCAGGAAGTCTTACTAATAGAAAAGTCTTACTAATAAGGAAGTCTGGCTATCAAGAAAATTGGTTACGAAAGATTCGCGGAGATAAATTGAATGAAAGACTCAGAAGCGCACCGAACTAAAGTGGCAGCAAGCAAATTAAATGAGGGTTCATTTACGGCGCACCTTCCTCCCCACAAAAACAACTTGAAGGATGAACCGCGGGCGATAGGTGTTGAAATCGAGTACGCCGGTATTTCTTCTGATGAAACCCTGCACTGTTTCGAACAGCTTTGGCCTGTCGCGGTTGACGAGCAGTCTATCATGGAGTTCTTTATTGACGTCGCCGAATTAGGAAAATTCAAATTAGAACTTG
The DNA here is from genome assembly GCA_000964245.1 of Cellvibrionaceae bacterium 1162T.S.0a.05. Classification (GTDB taxonomy): domain Bacteria; phylum Pseudomonadota; class Gammaproteobacteria; order Pseudomonadales; family Cellvibrionaceae; genus 1162T-S-0a-05. Next base: position 3,243,154 of record LANB01000001.1, read on the forward strand.
ATTCAGCCTATTTAAAAGAGCTGGCGAACAAACACAATGACAAATACCTTGCGGATGAAGGTCTTGCACGGCCAACGATGGATATACTGCAGCGCGCGGCAGAACAGTTGGTCCCCTGGGAGGTTGTCAGCCCCCCAATCAGAATTGAGCAGCTGGATCAAATTGATGAACTCATTGCGTGTTTACGCGAAAAGGGTGCTCTCGGTACCCGCCACGCCCTTCACCATGCTTTTGGTTTACACTTGAATCCCGACTTGCCAAGCATTGAAGCTCCAGTCATCGTCAATTATTTACGAGCATATTTTTGTTTGTACGACTGGATTGTTAATGAAGAAAAAATTGACCTCACCCGCCGACTAACGCCTTATATCAATCATTTTGAGCGGGATTACATCAGGTTAGTGGTTGACTGGGGCTACGCACCCAGTCAGGAGCAGCTGATTGATGACTATTTGCTGCATAACCCTACACGTAATCGTAGCCTGGATATGCTTCCTCTTTTCGCTTTTATGGATGAGAAAAGGGTGCGCGCAAAGGTGGACGATCCGAGGGTAAATGCACGCCCTACGTTTCACTACCGCCTACCGAATTGTGATATTGATGACCCGACATGGAGTGTCAGTGGAGCGTGGAATCTTTGGTGGGTGGTGGAATGCCTCGCGAATGATGAAATATACTTAAAACGCTTTTGTAGCAGCTATCAAAACGAACTTGAGCGTTTAACGCATAGTCTGGAAAGTCGGTGGCTGGATTATCTGAGCAAGCACTTGCCTGACTTGATTAAACAATGGAGAGCCTAGTGTGGCTGGTTCGGCAAAGCCGCGGGTGCTGGTAACGGGCCCCGACAAGCGTTTTAAATGGGGTTGGTGGGCAACACGACTTTGCCTTTTTCTCGTGGGTTTGAAAGCGGTTTATATCAGTCCGCAGAGAAAACGCATTCCTGAAAATGTACGCGGTATAATCATTGGCGGTGGTGATGATATTGAACCTGAACATTATGGTTTAGTCGGAGATGCCGGTGCGCACTACGATCGAGCGCGCGACGAGATGGAAATGACCATCCTGCGTAAAGCGCTTTCATCCACGATTCCCGTTCTCGGTATATGTCGGGGATCACAACTGATTAATGTGGTACTCGGTGGAAATCTGCATCAGGATTTACGGCCTAAAAGAAATCTTACACCCAATCGCAATAGTATATTTCCGATAAAATGGGCTCTGCTTGAAAAAAAATCGAAGTTATATGAAATATTGCAGTGTGAGCGTATTCGTATTAATAGCTTACACAATCAGGCAGTGAATCACCTCGCTGAGGGTTTGCAAGTCATTGCTCGAGATGAAGACACCTTCGTGCAGGCTGTTGAGCGTGAGGGTGAGCGTTTTTTATTGGGTGTTCAGTGGCATCCTGAGTATATGCCTTACTCCATAAACCAACTCAAAATTTTTCGCGCTTTTGCAAGAGCGGTACGCAATAGTAACGAGAAGTTAGACGTTGATGTGCTCACGACGAGTTGACTTTATTTGAAAACAAGTATTTTTTGTGGCTATCGTTCAAATAATCCAGTGGTGAGAATATCGACTATCTAATTCTTTTTATCAGTGCCTTCGGCGCGGCAACAATTATTCCATTTTACTCTGAAGTGACCCTGGTCGCGCTTTTGGTGCGCGGTGAAAATGTAGCACTCGTTTGGCTGTGTGCAAGTATTGGGAATACGCTGGGCGCGGTTGTGAACTGGTATCTTGGGCGTTACCTCACTCATTTTGAATCTCGCCCCTGGTTTCCGTTTAAGCCGGGCTCGATGAAAAAAGCAGAAGCGTGGTTTCAGCGCTATGGAAAATGGAGTTTGTTGATGGCCTGGCTTCCCATAGGTGGAGATGCACTCACCTTTATCGCCGGCGTCTTGCGTGTACAATTTTGGAGTTTCTTATTGCTGGTGTTTATAGGTAAGAGCTTGCGTTACGCAGTGGTTATTGGCCTCTATTTTGGGCTTTTTTGATATTGTATGAATTGTATATTGTATAACTTGTATGCTGGGAAAAGAGTTGAGCGTTAAAAAGTGTTTAAAACCTTATCGAAAGAGGAAAAGTTGAAGCAGAGTAAGGGTGTCGGGAACAAACGCTACGGTGCTTACGACCGTAATGCGCGTTTGCAAGTGGTGACTAAATTTTTTACCAAACTGGCGGATACATTCAGTGATGCAAAAACGATACTTCCCTGGCTTTTATCCAGCCTCAGTGCACCCGCATTCTTTGTGGGTTTATTGGTGCCTGTTCGCGAATCAGGTTCTTTAATCCCTCAAGTCTATTTTGCTGGGTTTATTAAAAAAAGTCGCCTCCGAAAATGGTTTTTTGTTTTTGGTAGTTTAGGGCAAGCGCTGGCTGTTGTTATGATGATGGCGCTTGCAATATTCTCGTGGGGCGGGTTGCAATCGCCCGAGAGTCAGGCGTTGTCAGGCTTTATTGCGGGCTTGTCGGTCATTCTTTGTTTGGTTGTATTCAGTCTTGCTCGCTGTGTCTGTTCGATTGCTTCCAAGGATGTTTTGGGGAAAACGGTTCCTTCGACAAAGCGAGGTCGCGTGAATGGTTGGGGCGCGAGTGTCGCCGGGTTGGTGACTCTGGGTCTTGGGTTTTGCCTTGTTTTCAACGATCATATTTCTACGCTTTTTCAGTTTCTTCCCAAGGCGAATGTCTTGCTGGGTATATTGTTGTTGGCGAGTTTGTGTTGGGTTTTAGCGGCGGTTGCTTTTTCCTTAGTCCTGGAAAAGCCCGGCGAGAAAGAAGAGGGGGCGGCGGTAGATCAACTGAAAACCAGTGTGCAACTTCTCAAACAGGATAAGCGCTTCAGGGATTTTCTGCTAACGCGTCTGTTTTTAATGAGTTCAGGTTTGGCTGCGCCTTTTTTGGTGTTGCTTGCGAATACTAACAGTGAAGTGCAAGCAAAGAATATCGGTTTGTTTGTGATTGTGAATGGTTTGGCGAGTATCGTGAGCGCCAATTTCTGGGGGCGGATGGCCGATAAAAGTAGTCGCAAAGTCCTGGTATTAACTGCAAGCTTAACTGCATGTTTGTGTATGATTGCGGCGTTTTTGAGTTTTGTTGTTGCGCGGGGCGAAGGGCTGGGAGTGCCTGGCGACGAAAAACTTGCCTGGGTGGCGATTGCCCTGTTTTTTATGCTTGCCTGCGTCCATCAGGGCGTGAGGCTTGGCCGAAAAACTTACATCGTTAATGCAGCAGACGGCAACAAGCGCACTGAGTATGTGGCTGTCGGGAATTCTCTTATTGGAGTCTGTTTACTTGCAGTGGGTTTGATTAGTGCCTTGCTCTCACAGCTTTCAACAGGTCTGGTGTTTTTTTGTTTTGCTCTCAGTGCGCTGTTGGCCTTGCTGTTTGCTATAAAGCTCAAGGAATTGAGTGGCGCCGGGGAATCTGGTTAGCCCGGGCGCCCTGAAAAAGGCACTTTTATACGCTCTTCAGAACTCAGGCCAGAGATGACTTCGATAAAAATACCATCCGAGATCCCTGTTTGAATTTCCCGCTTTTCGAATGACTGTGGGCTTGTTTCGATTTCGACATAAGTTTTTCCCTTGTCAAACTGCAGCAGGCGCTCATTGATTGCGAGAACATTGTCAGCGCGGTCCAGCACGATGTCTGCGTTGGCGCTGTAGCCGGCGCGTAGAAAACGATCTTCACGAAGTTGTACCGCAGCACGAATTTGAAATTTTATCGTGCCTTGGTCATCCCAGCCTTTGGGCGAAATATATTCCAGCTTGGCGACAAAAGGCTCCGCCTCCATGGCGCCAACATTGAGCAGGAGTTCCATGCCATTTGAAATTTTGCCTACCTCGGATTCATCAACAGTACCTTCGAAAATAATGTCCTGCATATTGGCGAGGTTGGCAATGGTGGTGCCCGCATTAAAGGTATTGGTTTCGGTGACAAAGGTGCCTTCTTTTACAGGAATATCGAGTATCAAGCCGCTTAATGTTGCGCGAACGAGGTTGCTCACCTGGCCTTCTTTCTTGGAGGCGCCTTCACGAATAATCGCAAGATTACTTTCAGCAGAACTTAAGGCTTCCTGTTGGAGGTTAAAGTCGTGAACGTATTTGTTGTATTCGAACTCTGCTATCAGGTTTTCATCAAAGAGTTGTTTTTGTCTCTCCAGTTCGCGCTTGCTGTTTTCAAATTTTAATCGTGCTGTTTCCAATTGTGATTGAGCCTGGTTCAAGCGCTCAATATTGGGGATGATTTGAATCTTGGCAATCAGTTCGTCTTTTTTTATCGGCTGTCCGGCTTCAATATAAATCTGTTCTACGACGCCACTGACTTGTGATTTGACTTCGACTTCCTTGCGCGGAATGATTTTTCCAGTGGCGACAGTTTTCTTGATAATATTTTTTTGTTCTGCTTGTGTCGTTTCATAAATGACAGGTTTTTCCTGGGACTTGTTATAAAGAAAAACCGCTGTGCCAATAAATATCAGGGCTAAAATCAAGGCGATTGTGTACAACAAAAACTTCTTCATTTTATTTTATCCAACTTCTATTACCGATTTTTAATTTCCCAAAAGCCAATATTAAACAATGTGCTTATTCATCCTGCAAGGCAATGACCGGGTCCACCATAGCCGCTTTTCTGGCCGGAAGTAAGGAGGCAAGAAAACCGGCAAATATCAGTACCAGAATTGCCATAAAGGCGGTTCCAAAACTGATTTCAGGGTTGAGGAATGTTCCCATGCCGCCGCTCGGGTTGCTTAGAAACTTATCAACTAATTCAATGCTGCCAACACCAGCAACGAGGCCTAGATACCCGGCGATAAAGGTAATCAACAAGGCTTCGGCAACAATTTGCGTAATAATATCCATTGGTTTGGCGCCGATGGCTTTGCGCACACCGATTTCGCGGGTTCTTTCCTTAACCGAAATCAGCATGATGTTCCCCACGCCGACGACGCCTGCGATGATTGTGCCGATGGCAACAATCCAACTGAAGGTCGCAATACCGGAAAACATGGCGCTTACGCGATCAAAATCCTTTTGTGAATTGTAACTGCCAACAACACCGAAATCTTTCGGGTGAATTTTATGCCGCTCTTGCAGCAAACTGATCACCTGTTTTTCCACATCAAACGCATTTTGATCTTCGTGAGGGGCAATAACCATACTGTGGACATATTCGCCCTGATTAAAGGTTTTGCGTTGGGTATCGCGCGGCAAGAAAACCATATTCAAATCGCGCTGTGCCCAGTTGTTTAATGCCGAAGGTTTAATGACGCCGACGACGGTAAAGGTTACGCCAAGTAAATTCACGGTTTCGCCACTGGGATCTTTACCTTTGCCAAAAATAATGTTGCTGACTTCTTCACCGATAACAACATTCTTACGTGTTTCTTGCAGGTCGAGATCGTTAATGAAGCGACCGGAGACTAATTCGTAGCCGCGCAGTTCGATTTCGATAGGTTCAACACCGCGAATATCGAAGTTGTCGCCCTTGGTGCCGCTGTAAACATATTGTTGGCCAAGGCCATTTGCAGGGGCAATGTACTTTACTCCGGGCACGCGTTGCATTATTGCATTGAGGTCATCATCGTGAATGCGAATATAGCGCCCTTTGGATAAGCCTTTATAGGGGATGCTGGTTGGGCGGCCGGACCAAAGGTATACCGCGTTTTTGGTTTTGTTAAAGTTTGCCCAGGTGCCGTTTTCGAGACCTTTACCCACACCGAGTAAATTGACCAACATAAAGATGCCCCAGAAAACACCAAAGGCAGTGAGTGCTGTGCGCAGTTTGTGCCTGGAAAGGCTTTCGAAAATTTCTTGCCAGTGATCACGATCAAATAACATTTTATTCCTCGCGCATGGCTTCGATGGGGGCAATATTTGCGGCGCGCATGGCAGGCGCTAACCCCGCTAGAATGCCTGCAAGCACAAGAATCACAATGGCGAGTACAGCTGTTTGAATATCGACTTCAGGTCGTTCAAAAAAACCGCCCCCACCGGAAGCTTGCAGGGCTTTGTTAACCAATTCGAGAATGCCGACGCCGAGGACGAGGCCCAAATAGCCAGCAAAAGCCGTAATCAGGACGGACTCGCTCAAAATCATGCTCACGATACTTGCCGGTCTTGCACCGAGTGCTTTACGCACACCAATTTCTCGCGTGCGATCTTTTACCGTGATAATCATAATATTACTGACACCCACAATGCCTGCCACCAAAGTGCCAATACCTACAAACCAGACAAAGGCATTAATTGCAAAAAACATTTGCGTCACTGACTGCATATTGCGCGCATAACTGAAACTGCGAATCGCTTTGTCATCATCGGGGGAAATATTGTGGCGAAATTTGAGTAAAGCGATGACATCTTCTTCAAAACTGAACGGGTCGCGATGTGCTTTCGGCGTTAACACAATTTGACCGATATTGCGGCCTTCTCCGAAAACCAATTGAAAAGTATTGAGTGGAATGTATACGCGCTCCGACATGCGACCTTCACGCCCCGAATCGTAAAAAACGCCGATCACTTTAAATAAGATTCCATGAAAGGAAATGTACTCTCCGACAGGGTTGGCGTCCTTACCGAAGAGGCGATCACTCACGCGTGTTCCAATCAAGGCAACCTTTCGAATCTCATCAGAATCCAGTGTGTTCAGCGTGCGCCCGGCAGGGTAGTCGAGATTTTTTTTGATTCTGAAAAAATCGTCCGCAACACCGTATACGCCGAAAGCGCCGCTTTTGTTTTTGTAATTAACGTTGATGGTACGACGCCAGCGTTCACCGGCTCGGGTTTCGGCAGAAATAAACTGAACATCTTTAATATCGCGTACAAGCGCAGCAATGTCATCGACAGTAAAGCGGATTTGCCGTTGGTGGGGGAGGCCGTTGTAGGGAATTGAGGTTCGACTTGCGGAAATCCAGATACTGCTGCGGTCATCCGTTCCAAAACGGCTGTCTGCACCGTTCTGCAATCCTCGCCCTGAACCCAGCAACAGAATAAGCATGAGTATTCCCCAGAATACGCCGAACGCTGTGAGAAAGGTACGTAACTTGTTTCGTTTGATGGTGAAAAATATTTCTTGCAGGCTATCGACAATCATGCCGCTTGTTCCGCATCGTCGCCGAGGATCAAACCGTCTTTTAGATGAATAACGCGTTCAGTTTGCGTGGCGATTTCGTCTTCATGTGTGACGATAACAATGGTTTTGCCGTCCCGGTGTACCTCCTTGAACAGCGACATCATTTCTTCTGATGTGGCGCTATCCAGGGCGCCTGTTGGCTCATCTGCGAGTACGACTTTGGGGTTGGTGACAAGTGCGCGTGCAAGCGCGACGCGTTGTTTTTGTCCGCCAGAAAGCTCAGCAGGGTAGTGGTGGCCGCGATCGGCCAGGCCGACACGCTCAAGAAATTCCTGTGCTCGCCGATTGCGATCCTTACGCCCGATTTTTTGGTAATAAAGCGGCAGCGCAATATTTTCAAGCGCGTTCTTGAAGGGTAATAAATTAAAAGACTGAAACACAAAACCGAGGTGCAAGTTACGTAAGCTGGCGGCTTTCTTCTCGCTGAGCTTGTGAATGGGAATGTCGGCGAGCCGATATTCGCCTTCGTCGTGGTGGTCAAGAATGCCGAGTATGTTCAAAAGGGTCGATTTTCCCGAGCCAGATGAACCCATAATAGAAACCAGCTCGCCTTCTGCAATATCAAGATCGATGCCTTTGAGTACATGCAGGCGCTGGCTATCTTCGCCGTAGTATTTGTGGATGTTGCGTAAAAAAATCATGGGGCAATAGTGCCCCATGTCGCGTGATTGCAAAGAAAACGGATGATGATCCCGTCTCTTGTTTAGAAGCTTCCGGGGTTGGCCGGTTTGCGCGTAGCGCGAGTTGGGAAATCGCGCAAAGGCGACCCGGTGTAAAGCTGGCGTGGGCGGCCAATTTTGAAGCCCTGGGTGATCATTTCGTGCCAGTGTGCGATCCAGCCTACGGTGCGGCCAGTTGCAAAGATCACAGTAAACATGTCGGTGGGGATTCCGATAGCCTTCATAATAATGCCCGAGTAGAAATCCACATTCGGGTAGAGTTTCTTCGCGATGAAGTATTCGTCTTCCAGTGCAATTTGTTCAAGACGTTTGGCGATTTTCAATAGCGGATCATCTTCCAGGCCGAGCTCACCCAACACTTCGTCACAGGTTTGCTTCATCACTTTTGCGCGAGGGTCGAAGTTTTTGTAAACACGGTGACCAAAGCCCATCAAGCGGAAAGGATCATTTTTGTCCTTGGCGCGCTCAACAAATTTATCAATGTTTTTCACATCGCCAATTTCTGCCAGCATATTTAATACGGCTTCGTTAGCACCGCCGTGAGCGGGCCCCCACAAGGTGGCAATACCGGAAGCAATACAGGCAAATGGGTTAGCGCCAGAAGAACCGGCCAATCGTACGGTAGACGTTGAGGCGTTTTGCTCGTGGTCGGCGTGCAACAGGAAGATTTTATCCATGGCGCGCGCAATCACCGGGTTGACCTTGGGCTCTTCACAAGGAGTGCCAAACATCATATGCAGAAAGTTTTCTGCATAGCTCATGTGGTTTTGCGGATACATGAAAGGTTGGCCGACAGAGTGCTTGTAACACATCGCAGCCAGAGTAGGCATTTTCGCGATCAAGCGATGTGCGGAAATAATGCGGTGATCTGCGTCATTAATATCCAGTGAATCGTGATAAAACCCGGAGAGCGCACCAACAACACCACACATCATGGCCATGGGGTGTGAGTCGTAACGGAAGCCGCGGAAAAAGCGCGCAATGGCCTCGGCGACCATGGTGTGGTTGCGAATAATACCCACAAAGTCCTCGTATTCCTTCTGAGACGGCAAATCGCCGTGCAAAAGCAGGTAGCAAGTTTCGAGGTAGTCGGACTGTTCAGCCAATACTTCAATGGGGTAACCGCGATGCAGAAGAACGCCCTTGCCCCCGTCGATGTAGGTGATTTTGGATTCGCACGATGCAGTAGAAACAAAGCCTGGGTCGTAAGTGAAATATCCTTTACGGGTCAGGGCTTGTACATCTACAACATCGGGGCCGATGGTCCCCGAGTAAATGGGAAGTTCAATCGCTTCATCCAATCCGTCGATCGAGAGACTTGCTTTTTTCTCACTCATGAGTGACTCCTGCTGCTGTAATAATCTTCTAATCAAACATAGTCGTCTGGCGTTTTTGTCGCCTTCTATTACATGATTTGTCCAAATGAACGAGAGTATCTCAAATCATGTGGTGACTACTGCCTGCAATTTTGACTCGTGATCTAACGAGCGCGTTTTGAAGGGCCGGTAATTATAGAGAAGTTTAGTCGGCTTCGTGTATAGGAGGATGGTCGGATGCCGAATATTTTCTCGTAACTGCCTAAAATCTGTTCATATAAGCACTACGTAAGTGCGTTTTTTTTAGATCAAACCAATATAGTGCAGAATCTTGATTATACTTACGAAGTAGAAGCGCTAAGTGCTTATGAACATTTGTAATTTTGGGTTGCCGTCTCTATAATTTCGCGCCGCCAATAAGCATATTTTTAATCGTGCTTTGGCACGAAAGTTTTCTTTAGCCCTTCAATTTTTTAATTAACTTTCCTGCTCGAAATTTGAGCAGTTCTACACCTGGCGTTCCACTAGGGTGGGAGTGATTGTGAAAAAAAATCGACCTGTAAACCTGGATATTGGGACCATTCGGTTGCCAATTACCGCTTATGTTTCCATTTTGCACCGTGTCTCCGGTGTGGTGCTGGTGGGAGGAATCTTACTCTTGCTTTGGATGCTGGATATTAGCCTGCGTTCCGAAGAAGAATTCAACTCTATCCGTGTTTCCCTTGAACAGCCGATATACAAAGTGATCCTGTGGGCCATTCTCGCAGCCTTGGCGTATCACCTTGTGATGGGCCTTCGCCATTTGATAATGGATTTTGGCCTGGGTGAAACTCTGGAGGGTGGCAAACTTGGTGCCAGGTTGGCGCTATTCCTTGCTGCCGTCCTGATTATTTTGTCGGGAGTGTGGATATGGCTTTAGTCACCGCAGTCACCAGTCTCGGGCGCAGCGGACTGGCTGATTGGTTAATTCAACGCGTCACCGCTGTTGTCATGGCAGCCTATACTATATTTATAGTTGCTTATCTGTTACTGAACCCGGAGCTGAGCTATGCCCAGTGGGCGGAGCTCTTCTCACAGACATGGATGCGGATATTCAGTTTTGCCGTTGTTCTTTCCATTGTGGCCCACGGTTGGATCGGCATGTGGGTGGTGCTCACCGATTACATCACTACGCGCTTGATCGGTGGTTCAGCTTTGTTCTTACGTACCAGTGTATTAGCAATTTACCTGGTGATTAACTTTGCCTTCATTATTTGGGCAATTGAAATTATTTGGGGGTATTGAGGGTGGCAAACATACGCACAATTTCCTTTGATGGCATCGTCGTTGGTGGCGGTGGTGCCGGTATGCGCGCTGCCTTGCAGATGGCTCAAAGTGGTTTTAAAACCGCAGTGATTACCAAGGTGTTCCCCACTCGCTCGCACACGGTGTCGGCACAAGGTGGAATTACCTGCGCCATTGCCAGCTCAGACCCCAATGACAATTGGCAGTGGCATATGTATGACACGGTGAAAGGCTCCGACTATATCGGTGATCAGGACGCCATCGAATACATGTGTTCCGTAGGCCCTGAAACCGTATTTGAACTGGAACATATGGGCCTGCCGTTTTCCCGAACTGAAAATGGCCGTATTTATCAGCGTCCCTTCGGTGGACAATCAAAGGATTTTGGCCGCGGCGGCCAGGCTGCCAGAACGTGTGCTGCTGCTGACCGAACGGGCCATGCGCTGTTGCACGCGCTCTACCAGGGTAACGTGAAAAACGACACGGTATTTTTGAACGAATGGTTCGCTGTGGATCTGGTTAAAAACCAGGATGGTGCAGTGTGCGGTGTGATAGCTATCAATATGGAAGACGGTGAAGTCGTCTTCATTAAATCCAAAGCCACGGTGTTTGCAACCGGTGGAGCGGGTCGTATTTATGCCTCCACAACCAACGCACATATCAACACGGGTGATGGTATTGGTATGGCACTGCGTGCCGGTTTCCCCGTTCAGGACATCGAAATGTGGCAATTTCACCCTACCGGTATTCACGGAGCGGGTGTTCTGGTTACCGAGGGTTGTCGGGGTGAGGGCGGTTATCTCATCAATAAGGATGGCGAACGTTTTATGGAGCGCTATGCGCCCAATGCAAAAGATCTCGCCGGGCGTGATGTTGTTGCTCGCTCAATGGTATTGGAAATTCTGGAAGGTCGCGGTTGTGGTGAAAACGGCGACCACGTATTCCTGAAGTTAGACCACCTGGGTGCAGATACCTTGAATAAGCGTCTGCCTGGAATTCTCGAACTATCGCGCACCTTCGCGCATGTTGATCCGATTAAAGATCCGATCCCCGTTGTTCCAACTTGTCACTACATGATGGGCGGTATTCCAACCAATATTCACGGTCAGGCATTGACTCAGGATGCCAAAGGCAACGATCAAGTTATTGATGGCTTGTATGCCTGTGGTGAAGTTGCCTGCGTCAGTGTTCACGGTGCCAACCGTCTCGGTGGTAACTCATTGCTGGACCTCGTAGTGTTTGGACGCAGCTCTGGCATGTTCATCGAAAAAGCCTTACGCGAAGGTATTGATCTCGCAGCGCCATCTGAAAGTGATCTGGATCAGGCGATGTCGCGCTTGAATACCCTGGAAGCCAGCCAGGGTGGAGAATCGGCGCCACTTTTGCGCAAGGAATTGCAGGACATTATGCAAAATCACTTCGGCGTGTTCCGTCGTGGCGACTTGATGCAGGAAGGTATTGGACTATTGGCCAATTTAAGAGAGCGTGTCGCAAATATTACACTTGAAGATAAAAGTCGAGCCTACAACACGGCGCGTATCGAAGCACTGGAAGTGCAAAACCTGTTTGAAGTGGCTGAGGCAACTGCAATTGCAGCTGAAGAGCGCAAAGAATCTCGCGGTGCGCATGCGCGCGAGGATTTTCAGGAGCGCGATGACGCAAACTGGTTGTGTCACAGCATGTTCTACCCGGTAGAAAAAACTGTGACCAAGCGTGCGGTGAATTTTGCACCGAAAACACGTGAAGCCTTTGAGCCCAAAGTCAGAACTTATTAATGAGAATATGCTCATGTTGAAAGTAGAAGTTTATCGATACAACCCGGAGACGGACAAAGAGCCCTACATGAAAACCTATGAGGTGGATACCCAGGGTAAGGACCTCATGGTGCTCGACGTTCTGGAAATGTTGAAAACCCAGGATGCGACCCTGGCTTATCGTCGTTCCTGCCGCGAGGGCGTGTGCGGTTCTGATGGTATGAATATCGCCGGTAAAAATGGTTTGGCCTGTGTTACACCACTGTCTGATTGTGTGAAAAACAATAAACTGGTTTTGCGACCCTTGCCGGGCTTGCCGGTCATTCGCGATCTGGTTATTGATATGAGCCAGTTTTACGCGCAATACCGAAAAATAGAGCCATTTCTGCAGAACGATACCCCTGCACCGGCTATTGAGCGTTTGCAATCTCCGGAAGAGCGCGAAAAGCTTGATGGCTTGTATGAATGTATTTTGTGTGCATGCTGCTCAACAAGTTGCCCCTCTTTCTGGTGGAATCCAGACAAATTTGTTGGTCCAGCGGGTTTGCTGCAGGCTTATCGTTTTCTGGCGGACAGTCGTGATACGGCGACAGATGATCGGCTGGCAAAATTGGATGACCCTTACAGCGTTTTCCGATGCCACAGTATTCAAAATTGTGTGGATGTTTGTCCGAAAGGATTGAACCCCACGAAAGCTATTGGTCATATTCGTAACATGTTATTGCAGCGCGGCACCTAATATATGTCTAACTCTATGGAACAGCTTTGGAGCACTTCACACATCAGTGGTGGTAACGCGACCTATGTGGAAGAAGTCTATGAAGCTTTTTTGCGTGACCCGACTTCCATTCCTGATGAGTGGCGTCGATATTTTGAAAATCTCCCTCGCGTCAACGGGCATGCAACGGATACGAGCCACGCGGAGATAATTGAATATTTTGAAGCCCTGGGTAAGCAGCGGCCGGGTACAGCAGTGGTGACCGCTTCGCCGGGCAGTGTTGTGCATGAGCGCAAGCAAGTTGAAGTTGTTCAGTTAGTCAATGCCTACCGTTTGAGTGGGCATCAAAAAGCCAATATCGACCCTTTAAAATTACGTGAGAAAAAGAACCCGCCCGATCTCGATTTGGGTTTTCACCGATTGAATATTGCGGATCTTGATTCCACTTTTCAGACCGGTGATCTTGGCTTTGGTTACAGTGAAGCCACGTTAAAAGAAATCATCGCAGACCTCGAATTGACCTATTGCGGCAACATTGGCGCTGAAGTTATACACGTCACCAATTTTGATGAACGTCAGTGGTTGTTGCGTCGTCTCGAAAGTACGCGCTCAAGGCCTAATTACGACCCTGCAATGCGTAAACATATTCTGCACCGTTTAACTGCAGCCGAAGGCCTCGAAAGGCATTTGGATAGCAAGTACCCCGGTACCAAACGTTTTGGTTTGGAAGGCGGCGAAAGTTTGATTCCAATGCTGGATGCGATCATGAATCGCGTTGGCGAGTACGGTGCAAAAGAAGTTGTGCTGGGTATGGCCCACCGCGGGCGTTTGAACACGCTCGTTAATATTCTCGGTAAAAACCCGTCTGAACTTTTCAGCGAGTTCGAAGGGAAAAAACTGGTTGATACCTCGGGTGATGTGAAATACCACCAAGGCTTTTCTTCTAACATCATGACCCCGGGTGGAGAGATGCACCTGGCGTTGGCCTTTAACCCCTCGCACCTGGAAATTGTTGGGCCTGTTGTTGAAGGCTCCGTGCGTGCGCGTCAGGATCGCCGTTTGGATCCGGAAGGGCGCAAAGTGGTTCCCATTGTTATTCACGGTGATGCGGCTTTTGCTGGTCAAGGCGTGGTGATGGAAACGTTCCAGATGTCGCAAACACGTGCTTATAAAACGGGCGGCACCTTGCATTTGGTCATTAATAATCAGGTGGGATTCACAACCAGTCGTCCCGATGATGCACGTTCAACCGATTATTGCACCGACGTTGCGAAAATGATTCAGGCTCCGATCTTTCATGTGAACGGTGACGATCCAGAAGCGGTGACCTACGTTGCGCAATTGGCTGCTGATTATCGCAAGGAATTCAAAAAAGATATTGTCATTGATCTCGTGTGTTATCGACGCCGCGGCCACAATGAAACGGACGAACCTTCTGCAACGCAACCTTTAATGTACAAAGCGATTCGCTCGCACAAGACTTCAAGAACAATTTATGCAGAGCAACTTGTTACTGAAGGGGTCGTTACTCAGGAAGAAGCCGATGCGATGTTGAACGATTATCGTGATTCACTCGATCGCGGTGAAAGCGTTGCGCATGGATTGGTGAGTGAGCCCGACAGTTCCCTGTTTGTCGATTGGAGCCCCTACATTGGTCACGATTGGCAAACACCCGCAGACACAACCTACGAATTAAAAGCCTTGCAAGAATTGGCGTTGCACATCAGCCATGTTCCGGATGGCATTCAGGTGCAACGTCAAGTCTCAAAAATTTATGACGATCGCAGAAAAATGGCAGGCGGCGCTTTACCCATTAACTGGGGTATGGCAGAAACCCTGGCTTACGCCACCTTGTTGGAGCAGGGGTATGGTGTGCGCATTACCGGGCAAGATGTAGGGCGCGGAACGTTTTCGCATCGACATGCCGTTGTGCACAATCAGAAAAACGGCGAAACCTATATTCCCTTGAATAACCTCAGTGAAAAAGCCGGCAAGCTAACAATTTACGATTCGTATTTGTCGGAAGAAGCTGTTCTGGCGTTTGAGTATGGTTATGCAACCACGGCGCCTAAAGGCCTTGTGATTTGGGAAGCGCAATTTGGTGATTTTGCCAACGGTGCACAAGTTGTTATCGACCAGTTTATTACCAGTGGTGAACATAAGTGGCAACGTCTTTGTGGCCTGACCATGTTATTGCCGCACGGTTACGAGGGGCAGGGGCCCGAGCATTCCTCCGCGCGTCTTGAGCGTTTTATGCAATTGTGCGCCGAAAATAATATTCAGGTGTGTATCCCGACAACACCTGCGCAGGTTTATCACATGTTGCGCCGTCAGGCGATTCGGCCTATGCGACGACCGCTGGTGGTGATGAGCCCCAAATGGATTTTACGCCATAAACTCGCAACATCTTCACTGGAAGAATTGGCTCAGGGCTCTTTCCAATCTGTGATTGGCGAACAGGAACTCAGTCCGGAAAAAGTCAAACGCATCGTGATGTGTAGCGGTAAAGTCTATTATCACTTGTTGGAAGCGCGTATGGAGCGTGAAAAGGACGATGTTGCTCTCGTACGTATCGAACAGTTGTACCCCTTCCCGGAAGAAGCCTTGCGCCTGGCCTTACAACCCTTTGAAAATGTGACGGATGTTGTTTGGTGTCAGGAAGAGCCTATGAACCAGGGTGCCTGGTTGGCCAACCAACATCGCATGCGTCGCGTTCTCAATCGTGTGAACGATGATATGTTCCTGCGCTATGTTGGCCGAGCTTCATCTTCAGCTCCAGCAGCAGGCTATATGTCGACGCATTTGGATGAGCAACATAAATTTATTAACGCCGCGCTAGATACAAGCGTTTAACTTTTTTGGCCTTAAAGAGAAGGACAAACAACGAATGAGCATTGAAATTAAAGCCCCCACTTTTCCTGAATCCGTACAGGACGGCACCATCGCAACCTGGCATAAAAAAGTCGGCGAAGCAGTCGCGCGCGACGAATTAATTGCTGATGTTGAGACGGACAAAGTCACCATTGACGTTGTTGCGCCGGCTGACGGAGTTCTTAAGGAAATTCGTAAGGAAGAAGGGGATACCGTTGAAAGCAATGAAATCATCGGTATTTTCGAAGCTGGCGCGGCACCGACAGCGAGCGATGCGCCCGCTGCCGAATCTTCATCGGACAGCGAAGGCGCCGCTGATGCACACGCAGCGCCTGCAGCAAGAAAATTGGCGAGTGAGAATAATGTCGATCTTGCAAAAGTAAAAGGTTCTGGCAAAAATGGATTGATCACCAAGGCAGATGTAGAAGCCTTTATGAAATCAGGGGCAAGCACTTCCGCTCCTGCAGCACCAGCACCAGCTGCTGCACCGGCCAAAAAGGCGAGTTCTTCTGCGCCGATTGTCGACCCTGTTGCACCTGGAGAGCGTGTAGAAAAACGCGTAGCGATGACGCGATTGCGCGCACGCATTGCAGAGCGTTTATTGGATGCGACCAATAGCACCGCAATGTTA
The DNA here is from genome assembly GCA_000964245.1 of Cellvibrionaceae bacterium 1162T.S.0a.05. Classification (GTDB taxonomy): domain Bacteria; phylum Pseudomonadota; class Gammaproteobacteria; order Pseudomonadales; family Cellvibrionaceae; genus 1162T-S-0a-05. The sequence continues at coordinate 3,259,542 of LANB01000001.1, forward strand.
ACGACATTCAATGAAGTGAATATGCAGCCGGTAATGGAATTGCGTTCGCGTTACAAAGAGCAATTCGAAAAAGTTCACAACGGAACCCGTCTGGGTTTTATGGGTTTTTTTGTTAAAGCCGCTGTGGAAGCTTTGCGTCGTATTCCGGCTGTGAATGCGTCTATTGATGGTAACGACATTGTTTATCACGGTTATCAGGATATTGGTGTGGCAGTCTCGACACCAAAAGGCCTGGTGGTTCCTGTGTTGCGCAATGCAGAAACCATGAATTTGGCTGCAGTAGAAAATGGCATCCGCGACTTCGGTTTACGTGCTCGCGATGGCAAATTGGGCATTGAAGAAATGACCGGGGGAACCTTCACCATTACCAATGGTGGTGTGTTTGGTTCATTGATGTCCACACCCATTCTCAATCCGCCGCAAGCGGCCATTTTGGGAATGCACAAAATTCAAGAACGCCCCATGGCGGTTGATGGCGAAGTCAAGATATTGCCGATGATGTATCTGGCGCTATCTTACGACCACAGAATTATTGACGGTAAAGAAGCCGTTCAATTCCTCGTCGCTATCAAAGATATGCTGGAAGATCCAGCGCGCATGCTTCTTGAAGTTTAAACAACATTTAATTTTATTGGGGTAGTTCAATGACAGATAAATTCGACGTAATTGTAATTGGTTCGGGCCCAGCGGGTTATGTGGCCGCCATTCGCGCAGCGCAGCTGGGTTTAAATACTGCATGTATTGAAAAATGGAAAGATAAGGAAGGCAAAGGTGTAAACGGTGGAACCTGCTTGCAAGTCGGTTGCATTCCTTCGAAAGCGCTTTTGGATACATCTTATAAATATCACGAAGCAAAAGAATCTCTCGGGTCTCACGGTATCGGCATTAAGAATATCGATATTAATGTACCCGATATGATTGCCCGTAAGGATAAAGTTGTTAAACAAATGTGCGGCGGTATCGCCGGCTTGTTTACAGCGAACAAAGTGACGTCGTTGTACGGCACAGGAAAATTATTGGCTGGGCGCAAAGTGCAATTTGTCGACCACAAAGGTGAAGAGAAAATCCTTGAAGCTGAAAATGTCATTCTCGCTTCGGGTTCTACTCCAGTAAATATACCCGTCGCACCTATTGATGGTGATGTTATCGTCGACTCCACCGGCGCACTTGAGTTTCACGAAATACCTGAGCGTTTGGGCGTTATCGGTGCTGGTGTTATTGGCCTGGAATTAGGTAGTGTGTGGGGACGACTGGGCTCCAAAGTGGTTTGCCTTGAAGCAATGGACAGTTTCCTCGCGATGATGGACCAAACCATCGCTAAGGAATCAAAGAAAATCCTGGGTAAGCAAGGCCTGGATATTCGCTTGAGTTGCCGTGTAACAGGCTCGGAAGTTGTCGAGAAAAAAGGTAAAAAAGAAGTTGTTGTAACGTATACCGATCAGGACGGAAAAGAAGGTAAGGAAACGTTCGATAAACTGATTGTGTGTGTCGGTCGTCGTCCATTTACTGACGGGTTACTTGCCGAAGACAGCGGCGTAAAGCTCGACGAACGCGGCTCGATTTATGTCAACGACCTGTGTTCAACCAGTGCGCCTGGCGTTTGGGCGATCGGTGACGTTGTTCGCGGACCAATGCTGGCACACAAAGGCTCCGAAGAGGGCGTGATGGTGGCCGAGCGCATAGCGGGTCAGAAACCTGTTGTGAACTACGACATCATTCCGAATGTTATCTATACTCACCCTGAAATTGCCGCAGTCGGTAAAACCGAAGAGCAGTTAAAAGCGGACGGTGAAGAATACAATGTTGGCACATTCCCCTTCCTCGCCATCGGCCGGGCAGTTGCCGCTGATGAAGCAGAGGGCATGGTAAAAATGATTGCCGATGCGAAAACAGACCGCATTTTGGGTTGCCATATTGTTGGCCCAAGTGCGGCAGACCTGGTGCAACAAGTGGCCATTGCAATGGAATTTGGTTCCACTGCTGAGGATATCGGTATGACGGTATTTGGCCACCCAACATTCTCAGAAGCAGTGAAAGAAGCTGCCCTGGCAGTCGGTGGTCACGCCATCCACATGCCAAATAGAAAGAAGCGTCGTTAATTTTTTTAGATTGGGTTAGTCGCAAGATTCGCAGAGCTTGCGTAAACCCTTTCAAGACACGCATGAATATGTCCATGTAGCTCTTCACAGACGTCCCTGTCTGTGAAGGTCTTGAAAGGGTTTACCCAATCTCTGCAATAACGTTCTTCGCAAATAAATTTAACGGGGAGAGAGAAGAGGGGACGCAAGATTTAAGTTGCGCTCTTCGGTTTGTTTTTAAAATTGTTTGTGGTTTTTTGTGTTTTCAAGAACAAACGCGAAATGCTATCTCGAACGATAATTGCGGGGTGGAGCCAGGCGAAACCGTCGCATCAAGGATGAGGCGACGGAACTACAGGGATGTATTTATGTGTTTTCGCCTGGCTCCACCCCGCAATTATCGTTCCGCGACAAACTATCTGTTAAACACAAATTACAACTCGTAAAGTAATCAACCAATTGATGGAAGATCAAAATGAACTTACATGAATATCAGGGCAAACAACTTTTCAAAGAGTACGGCTTGCCAGTATCTCAAGGCATTGCTGCCGAAACTCCCGCAGAAGCCGCAGCGGCTTGTGGCATTATTGGTGGCGATCGCTGGGTTGTAAAAGCCCAGGTTCACGCCGGTGGCCGCGGAAAAGCCGGTGGTGTAAAGCTGGTATCTTCAAAAGGTGAAGCAGAAGATTTTGCCAAGCAATGGCTCGGTAAAAATCTGGTGACCTACCAAACTGATGAAAACGGTCAGCCCGTATCGCGCATTTTGGTGGAGTCCTGCACTGATATTGAAAATGAGCTGTATCTTGGTGCAGTGGTTGATCGCGGATCACGTCGTATCGTTTTTATGGCGTCAACTGAAGGGGGTGTTGAAATTGAGAAAGTTGCTCACGAAACGCCTGAAAAAATTCTGAAAGCAACGATTGATCCTTTGACAGGCGCCATGCCCTGGCAAGGTCGCGACCTCGCTTTTCGTTTGGGCCTTGAAGGTCAACAAATCAAACAATTTACGCAAATCTTTTTGGGCCTGGCAAAAATGTTTCAGGAAAAAGATTTGGCCTTGTTGGAAATCAACCCGCTTGTTATTACCAAAGAGGGGAATTTGCACTGCCTGGATGCCAAAATCAATATCGATGGCAATGCACTGTACCGTCAACCCGCATTAAAAGAAATGCACGACCCTTCACAGGAAGACGAGCGTGAAGCGCACGCAGCGAAGTGGGAGCTCAACTATGTTGCGTTGGACGGTAACATCGGTTGCATGGTCAATGGCGCTGGCTTGGCAATGGGTACGATGGATATCGTCAAATTGCACGGCGGTCAGCCTGCGAACTTCCTCGATGTGGGTGGTGGCGCAACAAAAGAACGTGTTGTTGAAGCCTTTAAAATTATTCTTTCAGATGAAAATGTTAAAGCGGTACTCATCAACATTTTTGGCGGCATCGTACGTTGTGACCTGATTGCAGAAGGTGTTATTGGTGCAGTTGAAGAAGTTGGTGTGAAGGTGCCGGTAGTGGTTCGACTGGAAGGCAACAATGCAGAACTCGGAGCAAAAGTGCTTGCAGATAGTGGTTTAAATATTATTGCGGCAACCAGTTTAACCGATGCTGCACAACAAGCAGTGAAAGCGGCGGAGGGTAAATAATGAGCGTATTAATCAATAAAGACACTAAAGTACTCTGTCAGGGCTTTACCGGTTCACAAGGGACCTTTCACTCAGAACAAGCGATTGAATACGGCACAAAAATGGTGGGTGGTGTAACGCCAGGTAAAGGTGGGCAAACGCATCTGGGCCTTCCTGTATTTAATACCATGTCAGAAGCCGTCGAGAAAACAGGCGCTGATGCCTCTGTGATTTATGTGCCTGCACCTTTTTGTAAGGACTCGATTCTGGAAGCGGCTTACAGCGGCGTAAAATTAATTGTGTGTATTACCGAGGGTATTCCCACGCTTGATATGTTGGACGCGAAAGTCCGCTGTGACGAACTCGGTGTGCGTTTGATTGGGCCGAACTGTCCTGGTGTGATCACGCCGGGTGAATGTAAGATCGGTATTATGCCTGGGCACATTCACTTACCTGGAAAAGTGGGTATTGTTTCTCGTTCGGGAACCTTGACCTACGAAGCGGTTAAACAAACTACCGATGCGGGTTTCGGTCAATCCACTTGCGTGGGTATTGGTGGTGACCCCATTCCGGGTTCGAACTTTATCGATATCCTCAAAATGTTCCAGGATGACGATCAAACTGAAGCCATTGTCATGATTGGTGAGATTGGCGGTACCGCAGAAGAAGAAGCGGCGGCGTTTATTAAAGAGAATGTCAGCAAGCCGGTTGTGTCCTACATTGCCGGTGTCACAGCGCCTCCAGGGAAGCGTATGGGGCATGCTGGTGCGATTATCTCTGGCGGTAAAGGTACTGCCGATGAAAAGTTTGCGGCTCTTGAAGATGCCGGTGTAAAAACCGTACGCAGCCTTGCTGATATTGGTAATGGACTCAAGGAAATTACCGGTTGGTGAGCGAGCTAACAATCGAACCTGAGTCAGGTTCAGAGTAAAACGGCTGGAAGTCAGCCGGATAACCTTTTAGCCCCGAAGTGCCCGCGTGTCTTTGGGGCTTTTTTGTGTTTGCATCGCTGGAAGTGTGTGGCAATCACCCTAAGGTTCGGGCAACTTTGCTAGTATGTTCGATCGTGTCGTTTTTGGCCGTATTTTTTGATAGTTGCGTTTTTGATAGTTTTGTTTTTGATGGTATCGTTGTGTCGAATGAAAGGATTTTTTTATAAAAACGTGGTCAAAGTGTTTAAATTTATTTATGTCGTTAATCAGTTGTTTAAATTTCAGGATTGATAAGAGACTGTGATTGCCTTCGTTTCTGCCAAAATTTCTCACGTGTTTACACTGCTGATCAGTGGTGTATTCATGCTTTACGTTTCGTTTGTATGCGCGAATCCGGCGGAGGAAGTGTATGCGAAATACAATAACTCCATTGTTCAGGTAAAAATAGTCGAGGTGAATGCTGAGAGTCAGAGTTCATTGGGCACAGGTTTTTTTATTGGTGATGGCGCCTATCTCGCAACAAATTATCACGTTGTGGCAAGCGTTGCGATGGAACCGGAAAAATATCGCATTGAAGTCGAATATCAGGGCGATAAACATTTACTTCAGTTATTGGTCGTTGATGTCGTCAATGATCTCGCGGTTCTGCGATCGTCGATAGAAGGCGAGCCCCTGATTCTAGCTGAAAAAGTCCCCACCAAAGGCAGTAAATTGTATTCGATAGGAAACCCGCTTGACTTGGGGATGACCCTGGTAGAGGGGAATTACAATGGGTTGGTGGCGGACCGTTTCTTTGATCAAATTCATTTTGCAGGAGCGATTAACTCCGGCATGAGTGGTGGACCAACGCTTTCAGAGGCAGGTGAAGTTGTTGGTATCAATGTCGCGTCGGCAGGCAATCAAGTGGGCTTTCTGGTGCCGGTTAAATATTTGCACACTCTGTTAGCCAGAGCGCAAGCGGGCGATGAAAAAATTGCAATTAACCAGGATATCCGACGTCAGATTCATGAAGCGACGACCTATATGCTGGATCGATTACTCGACGATGAATGGCCGCGTGAAAATATTGGCCAAGCAGTTGCAATTGGGCAAGTCGACCCGGCTGTTGAGTGTTGGGGTGAAAGCCACAAGGATGAAGAAACAAAACTGAATGTCATCTCCAAAGGGTGTAAAAATCGCGAGAGTGTTTATATCAGTCACGAATTTCAAAGTGGCTACATTGAATACGAGTTTCATTATCATGAGGGTGAAGGCTGGCCGTCAGCGAGTATCTATCGCTACATGAGTTTGAATGCAGGGAATGCGCGCCCTGGCAATCGAGCCTCAAAAGACTTTGTTGGAAATTACGAGTGCATGGAAGAAGTTGTAAAAGGGGATGAAGCCCATCTTAAAGCCAAAGTGATGTATTGTGTACGCCCCTACCTGAAGTTCAAAGGGCTCTATGACGTACTATATATGGCTGTAAGTCTGGACCGTGAACAACAATCGATTCTTTCCCACTATACACTCGCAGGCGTAAGCAAAAAAAATGCAGACCGTTTCCTCGAACGTTTTTTGACGGAGTTGAATTGGCAATGATTATTGAATTTGTCAGCAGTTCCGGCCTCGTTCTGGATCACAAGCGTTTTGATGCAACGACTATCAAAATTGGACGTGCCTACGACAATGACTTGATTGTCCATGATCCTCACGTCGACGCTCTACATCTAAAACTCAGCTATGACAGCGAGCGTGAAGGGTTTTGGTATGAAGATCTCAACAGCGTCAATGGTACACAATTATTTCGCAGTAAAGAAAACAGGCATCGCAAGGTGCCGGCCAATTTTGTTTGTTCTGGCGATACCCTTTGTGTCGGTAAAACGCGACTGAAAATTCGCTCAAGAGAGCAGGATGTTCCCGCTGCAGTAAAAATTTCTGCTTGGGACAAGTTTTTGACTTTGTGCGGGAATATCTGGTTTGTTGCTATTCAATGTATCTTATTGATCGCGCTTGAGACCTATAGCTTGTTTATCGGTGATCCACGCCCGGATAAATTGGGCAGTAAATTTTTGGAAGCCATCGACGTACTGTTTCTTATTATTGCCTACTCCCTGGTTTGGGCCTTCATTGCGCGTGTGCAGAAATCTGAGCCAAGGCTGCTTGTGCATGCAAGTTTAATATGCAGTTATTTATTGTTGGTCAGTTTTATTGACCTCGTTAAGCCCATTTTCTACTTTAATTTTCAGCTTGTTCATTTCAGTGCTTTTATTGAGTGGGTACTTGATTCCGCTTTGCTCTTCCTCATAATCTGGAGTTCACTCTATCTCGCCACAGAGTTGAAGAAAGTGTTGCGCTTTTTGATGGCCGCACTGCTTCCATTCGGTTTTCTTTTAAGCCTGGTGGTGAATGTTATTCAACGGCCGGAATTCCGCTCCACGCCCAACTACGATTCCCTTGTTGTTGCGCCGCGATGGCAATGGCGAGAGGGCATTGATCGAGATAGCTATATAACGAACACCGCTGAATTGTACCAGGAGGTTGACGCAGAACCTGGGCTGGAGCTCGAAAACGAAGCGCTCAAAGTTGATGTTGAGCTTGTGGCGCCCCTGCAAGAGCCTGAAGAGAACGTCGAAGAAAGCAACTAACTTTGCCGTTGTTGATCATTTGTTAGTCAATCTGTTTTACAAAAGCCCTGCCCAAGAGTAAAATTCGGCTTCCTCGAGTGCAGGGCTCCCTAGCCCAAGCCCCTCTAACACGTTGTAAAAACAGGAAAAAGAAATGTCCCAGAAAATCTCCGATGCAGTGGCACCAGGTGTTGTCACGGGTGATGATGTACAAAAGGTTTTTGAAATTGCCAAAGCCAACGCCTTCGCGCTGCCTGCAGTAAACTGTGTAGGTACAGACTCCATCAACGCCACATTGGAAGCGGCGGCGAAAGCCAAGTCGCCTGTTGTGGTGCAATTTTCAAACGGCGGTGCCGCCTTTGTTGCCGGAAAAGGTCTCAAACTGGACGGCCAGCAAGCACAAATAATTGGTGCCATCGCTGGAGCCAAGCATGTTCACGCGGTAGCTGAAGCGTATGGTGTTCCCGTTATCCTGCACACCGACCACGCTGCGAAAAAATTACTGCCCTGGATTGATGGTTTACTCGATGCTGGTGAAGCTTTTTTCAAGGAAACTGGCAAGCCGTTGTTCTCTTCTCACATGATCGACCTTTCCGAAGAAAGCCTCGAAGAGAACATTGATATCTGTGCGCAATACCTGGAGCGCATGAGTAAAATGGGAATGACCCTCGAAATTGAACTGGGTTGTACTGGCGGTGAAGAAGACGGTGTTGATAACACCGGAATGGATAGCTCCTTACTCTACACGCAACCTGAAGACGTTGCTTACGCTTACGAAAAACTGAATAAAATCAGCCACCGCTTCACCATTGCGGCCTCCTTCGGAAACGTACACGGTGTATACAAGCCGGGTAATGTGAAGTTAACGCCGAAGATTTTGTTAAATTCACAGACCTACTGTTCAGAAAAGTTCGGTTTGGAAAAAAATACACTGAATTTTGTTTTCCATGGTGGTTCTGGTTCCAGCGCAGCGGAAATACAGGAGTCGATTTCTTACGGTGTCATTAAAATGAATATCGATACCGATACGCAGTGGGCGACCTGGTGTGGTATTCGTAATTACTACGAAGAGAAGAAAGGATATTTGCAAAGCCAGATCGGTAATCCTGATGGTGAAGATAGCCCAAACAAGAAGCATTACGATCCACGTGTTTGGTTGCGTAAAGGCCAAGAATCTATGGTCGAACGTTTGTTGCAGGCGTTTTCTGATTTGAATGCGACGAATAGTCTTTAATTTTAGTTGTTTTGTTAAAAAGGCTGATCACTTGATCAGCCTTTTTTTTGTGCTGCGAATTTGTTGTTTGTTTTGGTTATTTTGCCTTTTGTCGCAAGTGTTTTTTTGGTTTGTCGCTGGAACGCAGAGCGCAAGGTGGGCCCTTTCAAAAACGCATGAATACGTCCGTGTAGCTCCTTCGCGCCTTCCATGGCGCGAAAGGTTTTGAAAGGGCCCACCTTGCGCTCTGCGTTCTGCAAAGATCATGCGAGTTTCTCTATGTGGGGGCGGTTTTATATGGAAAAGTTGTCCTTCAACGGCCTGCAAACCTTGAGCGGGTGCTCGGACCAGAATTTGAGTGTTTCAGATCATTTTTTGCTTAATTGTTGAAATAGTGAAAACAGAGAACTCTTTTTCTTGAACAGATGTACTTTCAAGAGAGCTCCTTTCAATAGAGGTACTTTCGAGAGAGATACTTTCAAGTTTTTATTAAATGAATTTTTCAAAATTTTTCAGTCAACCTTGCATGATTTTGCCTGAACACAGAGTGTGAGGTGGGCCCTTTCAAAACCTTTCGCGCCAGGGACAAGCGGGCCGCGCTCGGTCGAAGGAGCTACACGGACGTATTTATGCGTTTTTGAAAGGGCCTACCTCGCAATCTGTGTTCTCACGACCAACTAAATCTACTCGAAAAAAACTCACCCCAAAACATCAGAAGCTGAAGTCTCGGAAAGCACAACCTGGCTTTTAGAAGATTTCCGCAATAGAACACTCCGCCGTTTACGAGCCCAAATCACAATACCGGTTACGGAAAGCGCCGCAACCGCCAGCCCCAGAAAAGAAAGCAAAATACGCCCAGGAACGCCGATAATTCTGCCGCTGTGTAAAGGAAATTGTGCTTGCAGGAAAATATCCCCAAAACTCCCTTCACCAGGAATCACTTTGCCGGCGAGCTCTCCCGTTTTGCCTGAAAAATAAAGCCAGGGATTACCGAGCCCACCGTCGCCGTGGCTGTTACCGGGTTCAAAATAACCGACGCCGTAAAGATTAAAATCCCGCGCATAAAAAATCCCGCCGGGCGGTTGATCAATGCCCTGACGTAAAGCCTCCTGTTCAGCCAGTTTCAAAATATCCGCGCGCACAAGATCTGGTTTGGAATAGGGCTGAAAGGGGTTGGTTTCGAAAGGGTCAGCACTCAGCGGTGAGACTGCATTCACAAGAGGGCGAACGACCTGGTGTTCGAGGTTCATTGAAATCGAAGTAAAGGCAAGCACCAGTAACAAGAGCCAAAGCCACACTCCACCAGAACGATGGAGGTCGAAATTCAATTTGTGTTTGCCTTTGCTCCAGCGAAAGCGAAAGGATTTTCGCCAGTTGCGTTTGCTGGGGAAGGATATGGCGAGGGCAATAAAGCAATCGAGAAACCAGACAATACCCACGATACCCATAAAGAGAATGCCTGCTTCAATACCGCCGATGTCGGGTAAATGCATGCTGTAGTGCAATTTGTAGAGGAAGGGGAGGAGGTTTTCGCGGTCGAGCGAGATTTCACCCCACATGCGTTTCGCTTGCACTTCATGGGTTTGTGGGTGCAAGGCAAGTTGGTTGTAGTCGAGTTTTTCATCGAATTCCTCTGAGCGCGCAGCCACGAAAAGGTTTAGCGCTTCGTTCTCCTCAAGGCTCAAGGGTAGCCAGGTCACCATGAGATCCGGATTGGCTGCTTCAAAGTGTCTGGCACTCTCTAGCGCATCGTAGGCCTCGCTTTGCCATTCGGCTTCATAGAGCGCAGGGTTGAGCCAGGCATCCAGCTCGTGATCCCAGCTAATAAGCGCACCGGTCAACCCGGAAATAAAAAGGAATACGGCCATAAACAGGCCAAGCCAGCGGTGGAGTAGAACTAAAAGGGGACGCATACAACCTCAACAAGATAAATATAAATAATAACAGTTATCATTTGCATTATTAAATGAGCTGCCTATAATGGCGCGCTTTTCTTTATAGGTCAAATTCTTTTTGTCAATGACATATCGGTGATAACCATGGCAGTAATACGTTCTCTCTCTCCTTGTCTAGTGGCCGCGTCGCTACTGACTATAACCACACAGCTTCAGGCCGAAACGCCCACGGGTGCGCCCGCAGCGCTTGAAGAAATGAGTATTCTCGGGACGCGAATTCAGCGCGAAAGTAAAGGCGCAACCGGACTCGCACTTTCGCTGGTGGATACGCCTCAGTCCATCAGTTTGATTGAGCAGGATTTTATTCAGGACTTTGCATTGGATGATCTCAACGAGGTGCTCAAGCTGGTCACGGGTGTGAATGTGGAAGAGATCGAAACGGATCGGACTTATTACAATGCGCGCGGTTTCGATATCAAAAGCATGCAGGTTGATGGCAAGGGCCTGCCTTTTACCTGGAACGTAGTGGGCTCTCTCGACAGCGCCATTTATGAGAAAGTGGAAGTAGTACGAGGAGCCAACGGTTTATTGACCGGCACGGGTAACCCTTCAGGTACCATCAATTACGTGCGTAAGCGCCCAACCAATGAGGCGCAAGGTCAGGCTTCCATGAGTGTAGGTTCGTGGTCGCAGAGTCGTTTGCAGCTCGATTACAGCGCACCAATTACCGATTCCGGATCATGGGCAGGACGCAGTGTGCTGGTGATGGATGAAGGCGATACCTGGTTGGATCACAACAGTCGCGAGCGCAATGTGGTGTACGGGATTGTGGATGGTCAATTAAGCCAGGCGAATACCCTGGCACTTGGCCTGAGCTGGCAGCAAAACAAAAGTCAGGGTGTTTTGTGGGGCGCCTTGCCCCTGTTGTATAGCGATAACAGCCAGGCAGAGTATGACGTATCGACCTCGACGACTATGGATTGGACACGCTGGAATACACAGGACCTCAATATTTTTGTTGAACTCACATCGCAATTGGGTGCCTGGGAATCGGTTAATACATTGACACGCACCGAGCAGCAGGATAACTCCGAGCTTTTCTACATATACAGCGTGGGACTCGATTCAGAAACAGGTTTAGGGTTGTTCGGTTGGCCAGGGAAATATTATTCAACAACGGATCAAAACATGTTTGACTCGATTTTGTCCCGCGAATTTTCCTGGCTGGGTCGTGAGCACCAAGTGGTATTCGGATTAAATATCAGTGAATCACAGCAAGGCTATCTCGATTATGCCGCGCCAGGAGATCACCCCGCCTGGGGAGCCTTACCTGCTTTTCCTGGCTGGCGGGGCAATGAAATTTCCCGCCCTGATTTCGGCGAAGGCGTCGAAGCTTCGGATTTCAGCGTCGACGTAAAACGTTTTTACGCGGTAAGCGAAATTCAGGCACTGGATAACCTCAGTATTATTGCGGGTGCGAATGCGGTGGATGCGTCCTCCAAAGGAATCAGTTTTGGTGACCCGATGGATTGGTCTGAGAGCGATGTGAGTCCCTATATCGGTTTAACCTATAGTGTCTTGCCCAACGTCAATCTCTACAGCAGCTTCAGTGAAATATTTGAGCCGCAAGTGGAATTAACTGAAACGCTGGACAACCTTGGCCCTGCGCGCGGTGAAAGTTTTGAAGCGGGTTTAAAGGGCGAATTTTTGGATCAAAAACTTTTTGCCAGCGTCGCCGTTTACACAGCAGACCAGGAAAATTATGCGGAATACGCGGGCTTTGACAGTGAAAACGGCATTTCCTATTACGCCGGAACCGATGTGAAATCCGAAGGTTTTGAACTCGAAGTGAGTGGTAAGCTTGGCGACCGCTGGTTAGTTGTAGCGGGATTTACGCAAACCGAATTGGAGGGCAGTGATGGTCAGCCAGTGCGGACTTATGTTCCGGAACAAAGCCTGAAAACCGGGCTGCGTTTTACCCCGAACGACAGTTGGCGTATGGGTGTCAACCTGCGTTGGCAGAGTGATATCTACACCGGAGAGGAACCCGCACGTATTGAGCAAAGTGCTTATAGTGTGTTGTCTGCATTTGCAAATTGGCAAGTGAAAGACGACGTGAGTATTAATCTCAATGTGAATAATATCGGCGATCAAAAATACCTGAGTTCACTGTATTGGGATCAGAGTTTTTACGGTGCACCACGCAATGCAGAAATAAGCTTGCGGGTGACATTCTAGAAACGCCTACGAGACACAAAAACAATACATAAAAAAACCCGCGAACTTCGCGGGTTTTTTTTGAATCAATCAACAGGTGATTAGCCCATATTGATTTTGTCGTCTTCGAGTGAATCCAGTGGAATTTTCAAATCCGGATCGCCGAAGTTGATCCCCATGTTCAAAGCGGAGATCAATGTCATGTTGTCCTTGGGAACATGCTTTACGTTGTGCGCTACATCTTCCAGCTTACAGCTGTTCATATGACCACGGTGTACAGTGACCATGCGACCGTATTTTTTTGCAGCCACTAGCGAGGCCGCGTACACGCCAACATTGGTTGCAAAGATACGGTCATAAGCAGAAGGCGTACCGCCGCGCTGAATGTGACCCAGAATCGTCGTACGAACTTCCGATTCAATTTTCGCATCTTCCAATTGTTTTTGCAGATACATGCCAATACCGCCAAGGCGAATTGGATCAGGAGCACCTTCCACTTTGGCTTTGGAAATAATCGCTTCGCCATTGACAGGGCGCGCGCCCTCGGCAACAACAACGATAGTGAATGAACGTTGCGCGTGACGCTGCTTGATCGCGTCAATGACCTCATCCAGGTGGTAGGGGAATTCAGGAATCAAAATGATATCCGCTCCACCTGCGACGCCAGCGTACAAGGCAATCCAGCCCGCATAACGGCCCATGGTTTCGAGAATCATTACACGCTTGTGGGCTTTACCTGTGGTTTGCAAGCGATCAATCGCTTCGGTTGCCACTCCAACGGCGGTACTGAAACCGAAGGTCCGGTCGGTACTGGCGAGGTCATTGTCGATAGTTTTGGGAACACCGACGAAATTCATGCCGTACTTCGACATTTCATAGCACATCGTCATCGATCCATCGCCGCCCATGGACACGATGCAATCGAGGCCGAGCTCGTTGTAGTAGTCAGCCACTTCCTGGGCCACGTTCTTGCCTTTCCAGTCGAAAGGGGATGCACGGTTGCTGGTGCCCAGAATGGTGCCACCCTGGTCGAGAATGTCTGTCACCATTGAGTAACTTAAGGGTTTTACACGCCGCTCGATAAGCCCGAGAAAACCTTCTTCGATACCAATAACTTCAGCGTTATATTCATGAATTAAGGCTTTGGCCGCACCGCGAAGTGCTGCGTTCAAGCCGGGGCAGTCTCCACCGCCGGTCAGAATTCCAACACGCATACTTTGGCTCCTGAGTATATTGTTGTGTTCGAGCTCAGCGTAGGTGCGCGTTAGAGCCCGTGATTATTGTTGTCTTTAGGAAAAGGACGGACATGCCGAGATCTGTGTCTCTTGGGCAAGCCAGGGGAATATCTAAAGTGTTATCGCAGAAGATACCCGATCTAAAAATCGCGCGTATGATACACTTTTTCGCCAGACACTACCTCCTGTCTGGCGTCTTTTATCGAAAAATTCGAAAAATGTGTCATTACTCATCTTTTCCATTCGGGGATTCTTTATGAAATATTTGTTTGCGACATTTTCCTTGTTCTTTATGCTCGTTTTTAGTGCGTGCACCTGGGTCAAGCCGGTTGAAGAGGCGAAGGAAATTGCCCTCGTGAAGCCAGAGCTGGCGCAGCATTGCAAGAAGATCAGCGTTGTGACGGTCAAGGTAGCGGATAGTGTTGGCTTTATAAACCGCAAGGATGGCAAGGTTCAGGACGAGCTGATCACCATGGCGAAGAACGAGGCTGCGACCCTCAATGGGGATATTATCGTGGCTGAGTCAGGTGTCGAGAATGGGCGTCAGCGCTTTGGGGTTTATGGTTGTGATTGATAGGCAGCTTCTTTGATTTTCTTTAATTCTGTTTGATTCAGTAAGTCGCGTAAGATCGCTGATCACAAGGTGGGTGCTTGCAAAAACGCATAAATACGTCCGTGTAGCTCCTTCGGACCATCCATGGCCCGAAAGGTTTTGCAAGCACCCACCTTGCACTCAGCGATCAGCAAAAATCATGAAATATTGACGAATTAATATTGCCTTTAAGCGAATCAATTTAGGACTGGTATTCCAGAGGCTATGAGTAACCCTTATAGAAAGCCGTTAAATTCAACTCTTCTTGTACCATCTACTTCCAGACGCCGAACTTATACTGCTAATCCTGCATGATATTGCCAGCTGCCGAGTGTGAGGTGCCCCCTTTCAAAACCTTTCGCGCCAGGGAAAAGCGGGCCGCGCTCGGTCGAAGGAGCTACACGGACGTATTCATGCGTTTTTGAAAGGGGGCACCTCGCAATCGGCAGCTCGCGACAAACCCTTGGCCTGCAGAAATCCCCGCAAATGCTTTGCACCCGCACTCGGTTAGTAAAATCCCGCCTGGAACCCTTGAAAAGCCCACCCCAGCCCCAATATCGGAGGATAAATTTTAATCAGCCCTGGACGAACTCAAAGGTGCACTATGACCGTTGAAACTGCTAAAGAAACCCGTGGATTTGAAACCGAAGCAAAACAACTGCTTCAATTAATGATCCACTCCCTCTATTCAAACAAGGAAATCTTCCTCCGAGAACTCATATCAAACGCCTCCGATGCCGCAGACAAACTGCGCTTTGAAGCCCTGAAAAACGATAGCCTCTACGAAAATGACAGTGAACTCAAAATTCGCATTGAGTTTGATAAGGAAGCAAAAACCGTCACTATCGCCGATAACGGCATTGGAATGAGCCGTGATGAAGTCATTCAAAACCTGGGAACCATTGCAAAATCGGGAACGGCCGAATTTTTGTCCAAGCTCACCGGTGACGAGAAAAAAGATTCACATTTAATCGGGCAATTCGGTGTCGGTTTTTATTCGGCATTTATCGTAGCAGACAAGGTCACCGTAGAAACGCGACGCGCAGGTCTCGGAGCGGAAGAGGGTGTGCGTTGGCTTAGTTCCGGTGAAGCCGAATACTCGCTGGAAACCATTGAGAAAGCGGAGCGCGGAACAAGAATTATTTTGCATCTGAAAAAAGAACAGGAAGAGTTTGCTGATGGTTGGCGTTTACGCTCTATTGTGAAGAAATACTCTGATCACATTAGTATTCCTGTGGTTATGGAAAAGGAACAGCAAGGCGAGGTCAAGGACGAAGAAAAAGAAAAAGACAATAACGCCGAGCCGGAATACGAAACTATTAATACCGCCACAGCGCTGTGGACTCGCCCGCGCACAGAGGTGAGTGATGAAGAGTACAAGGAATTTTACAAGCATATCAGTCACGACTTTAACGAGCCCATGACATGGAGCCACAATAAAGTGGAAGGCAAGCTTGAATATACCAGCTTGCTTTATTTGCCGGAAAAAGCGCCTTACGATTTATACAACCGCGATACACCTCGCGGCTTGAAGCTTTATGTGCAACGCACCTTCATCATGGATGAGGCAGAACAATTTTTGCCGCTTTATTTGCGTTTTATTAAAGGTGTAGTGGATTCCAATGATTTATCGCTCAATGTTTCGCGCGAGATTTTACAAAAAGACCCTAATATCGAAAGCATGCGCGCGGCCTTAACCAAGCGTGTTCTCGATATGCTCGACAAAATGGCGAAAAAAGAGCCGGAGCAGTATGCAAAGTTCTGGACTGAATTTGGTGAGGTTTTGAAAGAAGGCCCTGCAGAAGATTTTGCCAACAAGGAAAAAATCGGCAAGTTACTTCGCTTTGCGACGACCCAAACTGACAGCGAGACCCAGGATCAAAGCCTGGACGATTATATTGCTCGCATGAAGGAAGGGCAGGAGAAAATCTATTACATTGTTGCAGAGAATCACAAAACAGCGCAGCACAGCCCGCACCTCGAGGTGTTCCGTAAAAAGGGCATTGAAGTCTTGTTGCTTTCAGACCGAGTGGATGATTGGTTAATGGGCCACTTAATGGAATACGATGGCAAGCAATTCCAGGACGTCAGTAAAGGTGAACTGGATTTGGGTAAGCTCGATAGTTCGGAAGACAAAGAGCACCAGGAGAAGGTCGAGAAAGAGTTCAAGGACTTTGTTAAGCGACTGAAAGAAGTCCTCAAGGAAGAAGTCGAGGACGTACGTGTGACCCATCGTTTAACGGATTCTCCCGCATGCCTTGTTGTAGGTGAGCATGATATGGGCGCGCAAATGCGGCGCTTGCTGGAATCAGCGGGTCAGAAGGTGCCCGACACTAAACCCAGCATCGAGGTAAACCCTGAGCACCCCTTGATCCAGAAAATGGACAAGGAAGCGGATGAAGACCGTTTCGGAGAGTTGGCGCATCTGGTGTTTGATCAAGCGAGCCTCGCTGAAGGGGGCGCACTGAAAGACCCGGGCGCTTATGTGAACCGTATGAATAAATTGCTGGTGAGTTTGATGCAATAAACAAACAAAATCGAAGGGGTACTTGGTACCCCTTTTTTGTATTTGCCTGGATGTTGAGCGAGGCTGAAGTGTTAAAGCATTATGGAAATTCACTTCCGGGGCTTGTATTTTTTATTGCATTTGCGACACTTTCATTTGCTTGACTCGCTTTCGATATACTTTGAAATCTATACACGGGAAAGACATAAAAACAATGACAAGGGCACTTAAAGTCGCCGTGCTCGGCGGCGGTAGTTTTGGCACTGCGATCGCAAATATCGTGGCCACCAATGGTCATCATTCATGGCTATGGATGCGTGATGAGCAGCGCGCGGCGGCTTGTCAACAACAGCGTGAAAACCCGGAATACTTACCGGGCTATCCCTTGCACGACAACCTGCAAGCTAGCGCCAGTTTGGCAGATTGCACAGAAGAAGCTGACATCGTTGTGATTTCCGTTCCCAGTAAATCATTTCGCGAGGTGACGCGAATCGTCGCGCCACATTTACAATCGAATGCGATGGTTATCAGCACCACCAAAGGGGTTGAAGCGGGTGGTTTTTTAATGATGAGTCAGGTTCTCGCGCAAGAATTGAGCGACGTTCGCATTGGAGTTCTGAGTGGTCCGAACTTCGCGAAAGAAATTATTCAAAACCAATATACAGGCACGGTCATTGCCAGTGAACACGAGGCCTTGATTGCCTGTGTGCGTGAGGTGTTTTCTTCCGGTACGTTCCGGGTCTATAGCAGTGCAGACCCTTACGGTGTTGAGTTGGCCGGGGTTTTAAAAAATATTTATGCGATTATCACCGGGCTTGCAAATGCCCTGGGCTGTGGTCACAACACCATTGCCATGTTGCTGACAAGAGGTTTGGCAGAAATGAGTCGCATGGGCCGTAAACTCGGCGCGCAGCCTTCCACTTTTTTAGGGCTTGCTGGCATGGGGGATCTTATTCTGACTTGTACCTCGGATCTCAGCCGCAATTATCGGGTCGGTTTTGCCGTGGGCAGTGGCAAAAGTCTGGAGCAGGCTGTAGAAGAAATTGGTCAGGTAGCCGAAGGTGTGAATACCTTGAAAATTGTGAAGGAAAAAGCGGATGAATTAGAGGTGTATATGCCCCTGGTAAGCGGTTTGTATGCCATACTGATGCAAGGCCAAAACGTCCTGGATGTTGTCCAGGGTTTAATGACAGGTGAAATGAGCAGTGATGTCGATCTGCAAGGGGGAATCTAATGGATGAACAACTCAAATCGAATCTGACGTCCAGCAAGCACTGGATACGTTTGCTTTATATGTTGCTGTTTGTGCTGGCTCTTTATGTCGCTTCTGTTGTAATGAGTGTACTGATTTTCGTACAGTTTTTATTTGCCTTGATTACCGGTAATAACAACTACCAATTGCGAAAATTTGGCGATGCCTTATCTATCTATATTTTTGATACGCTTCAGTTTTTAATTTACAACAGCGAAAATAAACCTTTTCCTTTTGCTGACTGGCCGGAATCCAAAGCAACCGAAACTGCTGAGGATGCGCAAGCCGAAGCGCCGGGCGCAGAACCAGACTCTGCCAGCAATGCAAAACCAAAAGCGACGCCCAGAAAAAAAGCCAGCCCCCGAAAAAAAGCGACAGCTAAAAAACCTGCAAAAGAAACGGATAGTGAACCACCGGCTGAGGAAGGAAACGGCGACTCTTCTGAAAATAAAACCCCAGACGATAAAAGTGAATCCTGATTTCGATGTATCAGGAGCGGGAATTCAAGGTTGGTGGGCTTACGCTTCGCGGGCGCCATTATGCCGCCGACCTGGAAGCTGAAAATACCGCAAACACAGGTACACGAAAACTGATTGCATTGCACGGTTGGTTAGACAACTGTGCCTCCTTTGCCCGACTGGCACCTCTGCTACTTGAACAAAATTGCGAAATTCTTGCGCTCGATTTACCCGGTCATGGCCAGAGTGACCACCGAAACCACAGCGGTGCGTACAATATCTGGCAAGATATCCCGGATATTCTCCAAATTGCCGACCAGCTCGAATGGCAGAAATTTGGATTAATTGCACACTCTCGTGGCGCAATGATTGCAACTCTAAGCGCAGCACTTTGTCCGCAACGAATAAATTTTTTAGGTTTGATTGATGGTGTTGCACCTGTGCCGATTAAGGAGGATGAAACCTTTGAGCAAATGCAAAGAGCGATAGAAGGGGCGCTTGCAATACGCGACAAGCAGCGTTCAACCTACAGCTCATTTGCCTCGGCAGTGAAAGCGCGCGAACAAGGTTTTACTGCACTGGATCATGAAGATGCGCTTATGTTGGCAGAGCGCGGCGTTAAACAGGATGGCGATGTCTGGTACTGGGCGAGCGATAAAAAACTGTTAATCCCTTCGGAAATCAAATTTACGCAGAAGCAACTTGAAGAGTATCTTCTTAAACTGCAAATCGATCTGAATGTAGTGTTAGCGAATAATGGGTTGATTACTGATTTCGCTTTTCTGGTAGATTGGCTGAAAGGCTTTTCCCGCGTCAAAATTACCATGGTCGATGGCGGTCATCACTTACATATGCATCAGTCTGCAGAGGCGGTGGCTGAGGTTTTTGCCAAGGTATTGCCGCCCGCTCATGACGCATGAGCGAGGGCGTTGAGGTATTTCAGATCGGGTAATAGGTCTAAGGGGCTGTGTGTCCTGCCACCTGTTTTCGTACCGCTTTTTGTTATTGCAATAAAGACAGAAATTCGTTGCGAGTACTCAGGTTGTTGCGAAAATAGCCCAGCATCGCAGAGGTCTTCATCGACGAATTCTGTTTTTCCACACCGCGCATCATCATGCACAAGTGTTTGGCTTCAATGATCACGCCAACCCCTTTGGCACCCGTCACTTCCTGAATGGTGGAAGCAATTTCCGTGGTCAATTGTTCCTGAATTTGTAAACGGCGTGCGTATTTATCAACGATACGCGCCACCTTGGAAAGACCGATCACCTGGCCATTGGGGATATAGCCAACATGTGCCTTACCGATGAATGGCAGCATATGGTGTTCACAGAGAGAAAAAAGCTCGATGTCCTTCACGACCACCATGTCATTGGAGTCGGTTGGGAAAATTGCGTCATTCACCACCTCTTCGGTCGTCATACGGTAACCGCTGGTGAGGAATTCATAGGCTTTCGCCGCGCGTGCAGGGGTGTCGACCAGCCCTGGGCGGCTTAAATCCTCGCCCATGGCTTTAATCATTTGTTCAAACAAGTCTTTCAAGTGTCGCTCCAGTTCGGATTGAAAATTAGGCGAGGGCCTGGAAAAGGCGTTAGAATAGCCGCCTTTTTTCCAGATTGCCAAACTATGTTTGCCAGCGAATGCAGTGTTGAGGACATGATTGTCGCCGGAGCGCGGTATTTTGAGGAGGCCTCGCTGTATTTCGGGCATGGCACCGATAACGCGATGGACGAAGCCGCCGTATTGGTTGCCCATGTGCTGAGCTATGACTGGGAAACCCTATTGGCAAATCTGGAGCAGCGGATGAATACAGCGCAGCAAGAAAAGGCTCAGGCACTGTTCAATCTGCGAGTGGAAAAGGCGGTGCCTGCTGCGTATTTGACAGGTGAAGCCTGGTTTGCCGGCATGAAATTCAAAGCAGACAAACGCGCGCTAGTCCCACGCTCGCCCCTGGCCGAATTAATTCGACAGCGCTGCCGCCCCTGGTTACACGCTGAACCAAAACGGATTCTGGATTTGTGTTGTGGTGGTGGATGTATCGGTTTGGCTTGCGCTAAATATTTTGAGGAAGCCGAGGTCTTGCTCAGCGATATTTCGGAAGAGGCGTTGGTGTTGGCAAGGGAAAATATCCAGTTACACGGAATGCAAAGCCGGGTAACAGCTCAATATTCCGATGCTTTTCAAAGCCTGGAAGGGCGATTTGACTTGATTATTTCGAACCCGCCCTACGTCGACGCGCGAGATCTGGCAACAATGCCGCGTGAATACCATGCCGAACCTGCAATTGCCCTGGGTTCAGGTGAAGATGGTCTGGACTTTACCAGAACGATATTGCAACACGCTGAAAAATATTTAAATCCAAAAGGCACGCTCATTGTCGAAATTGGAAACAGTGCAGAGGCCCTGGAAGCGCAATTGCCAGAAGTACCATTTATGTGGCCGGAGTTCGAACACGGCGGTCACGGGGTATTTATATTGAGCTTCGATGATTTGAAAAAGTATCGAGAATTGTTCAAAAACTTTTGATCTTGATTGATACGGAACAAATTAAGCCCAAGGCTATAGCTTGAAAGAAACAGAGTAAAGTAGAGAAATTATGTCAGGAAATACTTTCGGAAAATTATTTACGGTAACCAGCTTCGGTGAAAGCCACGGTTTAGCTTTGGGTGCCATAGTAGATGGATGCCCGCCCGGAATTGAATTGAGCGAAGAGGATCTCCAGCGAGATCTGGACAGAAGAAAACCTGGAACCAGTCGCTACACGACGCAACGAAAAGAAGCGGACAGCGTAAAAATTCTTTCGGGGGTGTTCGAAGGAAAAACCACTGGAACACCGATTGGCTTATTAATCGAAAATACAGATCAGCGTTCCAAAGACTACTCGGAAATCAAAAACACCTTCCGCCCTGCACATGCAGACTACACCTACCAACACAAATATGGCATACGCGACTATCGCGGCGGTGGACGCTCCTCTGCTCGAGAAACTGCAATGCGCGTCGCAGCAGGAGCAATCGCAAAAAAAGTACTGGCCGAAACCTGGGGAATCAAAATTCAGGGTTATTTATCGCAACTCGGCCCAATTAAAATTGAAAAAGTCGATTTGGACCAGGTAGAACAAAACCCGTTTTTCTGCCCGGATGTCGATAAAGTGCCGGAAATGGAAAGCTACATGCAAGCACTCAACAAGGAAGGAAATTCCGTCGGTGCAAAAATCACTGTCGTTGCGACCGGTATGATGCCTGGTTTGGGAGAGCCCATTTTTGATCGTCTCGATGCTGATATTGCACATGCGATGATGGGAATAAATGCCGTAAAAGGTGTGGAGATTGGCGCGGGGTTTGATTCCGTTGCCCAAAAAGGCACTGATCACCGCGACGAGATTACACCGGAAGGCTTTCTTTCCAATAATGCAGGTGGTGTACTGGGCGGCATCAGTTCCGGCCAGGATTTAATTGCACATATTGCTTTGAAGCCGACATCGAGCATGCGTTTGCCGGGTAAAAGTATCGATGTCGATGGCAATCCCATTGAAGTTGTGACGAAGGGGCGGCACGACCCTTGTGTTGGAATTCGCGCAACGCCTATTGCTGAGGCGATGATGGCATTGGTTCTGTTGGATCATGCTATGCGACATCGTGCGCAGAATGGCGATGTTGTTGTTTCTACGCCTGTGGTGCCGGCTGGTTCTAATTAATTCTATCTCGTGTGAATTGGCGCGTCGTGGGAACACTGATTGCGAGGTGGTCCCTTGTGAAAACACATAAATACATCCATGTAGCTCCTTCGGGCCTTCCCTGGCCCGAAAGGTTTCACAAGGGCCCACCTCACACTCAGTGTTCTGCGTAGCTCACGCGAGATTCGAGAAAGAAAGCTTTAAAGTTTTTTTGAAGAACTGCGTTAGGTGAAATCTTGAATTCGCTGAATGAATAAACGCTCTTCTCGAATAAAAAATTTATTTCCGGTTTTTTATTTTCGCGAGAAACTGGAATGAACACTGAGTACACGGAGGCAGGTTGCGAAACCTTTCGGGCCAGGGAAGGCCCGAAGGAGCTACACGGACGTATCCATGCGTTTTCGCAACCTGCCTCCTTGTGATCAGTGTTCCTGCGAAACTCCAGGCAAAATGAGAAGGCCGAATTACAGAATCACGCCTAACGCGAAAACCTATAATTTAAATACAGAAACCAAAGCTACTAATGCAAAGCCTGCCTTACAAGAGAATCTCCCTGGTCTATTTCACATACTTCTCGGTTGTAGGCATCCTTACTCCGTATTGGAGCTTATACCTCGACTACCTCGCGTTCAGTCCTAGCGCTATAGGAATGATAATCGCCATTCCAATGATCACCAAAGTGTTAGCACCCAATATTTGGGGTTGGCTAGCAGATCGCAGCGGCCGACGTTTGTTGGTGGCCCGTTTGGGGGCCGCCGGTTCGTTGTTATTTTTTAGTGGGCTGCTGTTTCAACAACCTCTTTGGATGTTCGTGTTTTTGATTGCAGCCTTCAGTTTTTTTTGGAATGCGATCCACGCACAGTTTGAAGTTGTGACCTTAAATTACCTGAAAGACAAACCAGAAAGTTACAGTCATGTAAGAGTGTGGGGGTCGGTAGGTTTTATTCTGGTTGTTCTGGTTTTGGGGTTTGTTCTCGATCGGGTTTCAGCCGCTTCTATTCCGTGGTTTATTTGGGTTTTTTTGTTAGGCATTATGCTTTCATCACTGACTCTGCCCAAGCAGGATCAAAGCCCTTCGCATAAGGCGATGGGAAACTTTCTCGGTATATTAAAAAACCGTCGGATATTGCTGTTTTTTCTTTTGCTGTTTTTGATTCAATTTTCTCTGGGGATTTATCACGCATTTTTTAGTTTGTATATGGAAGGCTATGGTTATAGCAAGACTTCCATAGGGCTGTTTTGGTCGCTGGGTGTGTTGGCGGAAATTATCCTGTTTTTGTTTGTGCCTCGCCTGTTAAAAAATTACAGCTTGAATACGCTGATTGCCTTAACACTGGTGTTAAGTTTTATCCGCTGGATTATTACCGCTTTCTTTGCCGATGTGCTGCTTCTTATTTTGCTGGCGCAATGCCTTCATGCTTTTACTTTTGGGATGACACATGCCGTTGCAATTGAGTTTGTGCGTCGTGAATTCGGGGAGGGTCAACAGAGTCAGGGGCAGGCGTTTTACAATGCCGTGGGCTTCGGTGCCGCCAATGCCTTCGGCAGTATTGTTGGTGGGTATTTGTTTGAAGTGCCCTTACTTGCAATGCCCGGTCAATTCGCTTTTTGTGCTTCTATTGCCATTGTTTGCCTGGCAGCCATTCTCTTTATGCAAATGCGAAGGGGGTTCAGTAGGGAATAAGGGGGCGGGCCCATCAAAACCTGGAGCCTTGAGCCGGATGGTCTAAGCTATATAAAGTGTCACCGGAGGGCCACACAGTGCGTACTTATTCTTCACTTCTTGTCTTTTTTAGTCTTATTTTCTCTATATCGGCATACAGCGCCGAGCAGTGTGGCGCGATAAATTGCGATTGCTACGCGCTGGAAAATCTGAATTGGCAGGAAACATGCCGCAAGCGACAACTGGCAATGGTGGATGCATGTCAAAAAGGTAAGAAGGGCTACGGCTACTGTTCAGTGCATGGGCCTGCGGCCTCACCGCTGCCTCTGGCGCTGGAGCTCAGTGAGGAAAAAGTGCTTGATACAGATTCGCTCTCGTCGCTCTACAAAAAGGTTGCGGCGATTTACTGGGCGACGCATAAAGATCTTGATTATATGACCGAGAACGCGGACAAGACTCCGCCGGTTGAATTCGAAGGAAAGGTCAAGGCCATATTGGCCAATGTTGAATCGCTGTTTTCTATCCAGAAGCAAATAACCCAAAGTTGGAACAAGTCCGGTAATGCGGATGAGGCACAGTCTTCATGGCGTGATTTCTCTTCTGATCAATACGCAATGGGGAGACAGCTTGAAGAGGCCGGGCGGTTATTCTGGCGGGTAGGTGGTCAACGTGCTGCCGAAGAGAGGAAAAGTTTTGAGACCATGTCATTTGACTTGATCAAGACATCCGGGAAAGTTCTGGAGCAAGCTGCTCACGCTTACGCGCAATCGGGGCAACACGGGAAAGCTGCGAGTAATTGGCAAGAGGCATCGCAAAGCCTGGAGTTCTTGATAGGCATTATCAGTGCGCGAGCACCCAATTCACGAGAAGTTGAAGATCTTCGGTTTTTACAGGCTGCTCGCATGTACCGAGCGAGTTACCACTGGGCCCTTGAGAAGAAGGAATCAGAGGCTGAAAACAGCCTCAAGAAAGCCAGCGAGATTTTCAATGGAAAAGTGGACGCTGCTGCCGGTTAACGAGTAGCCGGTTAATAAACCGCGTCAATCAGAAGTGAAAGACTATAGCGGCATAGGTGCCGTCAAAATCCAGGTCAACTTCCAGATCATCGTCCGCATCCACTTGCACAGACATTTTGCGATAGCCTAATTCCAGCCCCAGGCTCGCAGCCACTGCGGAATACATATAGCCAACGCGCGCTTCAAGATCCTGCAATTTGTCATCGTCCAGGCCAATATAATTAATCGTACCGCCAACGTAAAAGCCGCTCAAAGGCAGGTCGATTTGTACCCGGCCATACAGCATCGGAGCGGTCTCGGAAAAGTCGACACTTTCGCTTAAGCTCTCATTGCCACTTGTGGCTCGAATTGCACCACCGCCATCAAAACTGCGAAAGGTCGCGCCGATATCGGCACTGGCGATATTGTCGAGAATTTCGTAATACAAGGTGTAATCGGTGTGACTGAGATCAAGGCCAGTCGCAACTTCAGTACCAGCGGGAAAGACCACTTCATCAAAAACGAAATCAGATTCGAGTGTATTGGTGCCGCGCGCTTCCAGATCAGTTTGAGTAATTCGAATATTGGGTAAAACTGGCACGGGGTGCTCAAGTGCGAGGTAGAAATAATTGGCATCCTCACCGGAAAGGCCAAGTTCATTGGTTGTGATCGTCTGACTCACACCAAATTCACCACCGATATCAGCTTGCCAGATACCCGCGCCTGCGTGCAAACCGATGGTATCGGCCTGGCTGGCAGTGGCGAAGCCGAGGGCGGTAGTGAGGGTGAGAGCGGACAACGAAAGTCGGAGCAGGGGGGAAACCGGCGTTTTCATAATATCGGCCTTTATTGCTTATTCGGGATATTGAACCTTTGTTATAGCAAAATTACCCCACAGAAAGTGTGAATACTGGCCAATTTAGAGGCGTTTGGCGCGTAATAACGCATAAAAAGCCTGAGCAGCCTTGCCCATCGTGCGTTTTTGATGTTTTACCACGCCGAGTTGACGTACCAGGGAAACGTCTTTAATGGCTAGAGGGTGCAGGTTTTTATCCAGCATACTGCGTGGTAACACTGTCCAGCCAAGCCCCACCGAGGCCATCATTTTGATGGTTTCGAGGTAATTGGTTGCCATATTGAGATTCAGCTTCAAGTTACGCTGGGCAAAGGCCTGTTGTACCAGTCGGCCAGTAAAGGTGTTTAAATCCGGGAGAATTGCCGCTTCATGGCTGAGCATCTCGAGGTCAATCGATTTTCGACGTGCCAGGGCATGATCGCGGGATGCCACGAAAACCAGCTCATCTCGCCAGATAACTTCCCCTTCGAGCGGCGGTTCCAGCTCGGGTGCCAGGGTGACTACCGCAAAGTCCACGTCACCACGTATCACCTTTTCGTGGGCCTGTTCTGAATCGAGAAATTCAAACTGTAAGTTCACTTCGCGATGCGAAGAGGCAAACTCGCGCAAAATCGGCGGCAAGTGGTGCAAGCCGATGTGGTGGCTGGTCGCCACCCGCAAACTCCCGACAATCTCGCCCGACAACTCGCGAATACTGCGTTCGGTTTCGCGCATATCCTGCAGAATGGTCATTGCGCGCGGAAGTAGGGTTTGTCCCGCTTCTGTGAGGGTGACTTCACGGCCGAGTCGATCAAATAGTGGGTGGTTGAGGCGCGTTTCGAGGGATGAGATGCGTTTGCTGATAGCAGGTTGGGTTAAATGCAGTTGTTGGGCCGCCAGTGAGAATGAGCTGTGCTCGGCGACGGCAACAAAGGCTTTGAGGGCATCGGTATCCATAAGGCCGAAGTTTATGGGATAACTTATTTTTATGCAATTAATGAAAATAATGAATTTGAGTTATTTGATTGGTCTCTCTAAAATGCCGGCCAATCGAAGTTTGTTCTTTTGTATTGGGTCGCTTTGTTTTTGGCTCTTCGCGTAAGGCCATCAATCACAAGGTGCCCCTTTGCGAAAACGCATGAATACATCCATGTAGCTCCTTCGCGCCGTCCCTGGCGCGAAAGGTTTCGCAAAGGGGCACCTTGCACTTGATGGCCGGAAGGATAATGCCTTGTAAGCCGAAGATTTGGCTGCAAATGCGAGATTAACATTGTGACTCGAAAGCAGAACAAACTGACTTTAAATGCAGATAGTTCTATATAGATAGTTCTATTTTGAGGTTGGTTTTCAGGACTTCTTTGGCTCGTGATTTTTCCGATCACTGAGTGCAAGGAGGGCGGGTGTGAAACCTTTCGCGCCAGGGATGGCGCGAAGGAGCTACATGGATGTATTCATGCGTTTTCACACCCGCCCTCCTTGTGATCAGTGATCTCAAGCGATAAACCCCAAAGCCAAAGAAGATCCTGAAAACCAACAAATACTTGCGAAAAAACCGCAAAAAAGACTGAGAAAGAAACCCTGGAGAAAGAAAGTGGCCGGTAAAACTTTATATGACAAACTGTGGGACTCGCACATCGCCAGTCAGCGCGATGACGGTTCTGTTCTGCTGTACATTGATCGTCACATCGTACATGAAGTGACTTCGCCGCAAGCCTTTGAAGGTTTGCGCATTGCGGGTCGTAAACCCTGGCGTGCGGAAACGGTTATTGCAACGCCTGACCACAATGTGCCGACGACAACGAAAGAGCGTTTGTCCGGTGTTGAAGGGATTGAAGATCCTGTCTCACAAATTCAGGTGAAAACCCTGGATAGTAACTGTGATGAGTTGGGGATTACTGAATTTAAAATTAACGATCCTCGTCAGGGTATTGTGCACGTAGTAGGTCCGGAAACCGGCGCGTGTTTGCCAGGTATGACGATTGTCTGTGGTGATTCCCATACGTCAACCAACGGTGCAATGGGGGCCTTGGCAATGGGTATCGGCACCAGTGAAGTGGAGCATGTACTTGCAACGCAATGTTTGATCAGCAAGAAAATGAAAAACATGCTGGTAAAAGTGGATGGCGATCTTGGTAAGGGTGTTACACCGAAAGATGTTGTGCTGGCGGTGATTGGCAAAATTGGAACCGCTGGCGGTACCGGTTATGCGATCGAGTTCGGTGGTTCGACTTTCCGCAAT
The DNA here is from genome assembly GCA_000964245.1 of Cellvibrionaceae bacterium 1162T.S.0a.05. Classification (GTDB taxonomy): domain Bacteria; phylum Pseudomonadota; class Gammaproteobacteria; order Pseudomonadales; family Cellvibrionaceae; genus 1162T-S-0a-05. Next base: position 3,287,552 of record LANB01000001.1, read on the forward strand.
ATGAGTATGGAAGGGCGTCTGACTGTTTGTAATATGGCGATTGAAGCCGGTGCGCGAGCAGGTATGGTTGCCGTTGATGATATTACGCTTGAGTATGTTAAAGGCCGTACTTTTGCACCAAAAGGTGAGCATTGGGACCTTGCAGAAAAAGCCTGGCGCAATCTGGTGAGTGATGACGATGCGGTTTTCGATAAAGTTATTGAAATAAATGCTGAAGATATCGAACCACAAGTGACCTGGGGAACTTCTCCCGAAATGGTGCTGCCGGTACACGGCAATGTGCCTGATCCACTGGCTGAAAATGATAGCTCCAAAAAAGCGGCCATTGAGCGCGCGCTGCAATATATGGGTTTAAATGCCGGGCAGTCGATTAAAGACATTAAATTGGATCGTGTTTTTATCGGTTCCTGTACCAATTCCCGTATTGAAGATCTGCGTGCAGCAGCGGCGGTTGTTAAAGGTAAAAAGAAAGCGGACAGTGTTCGCGAAGCGATTGTTGTTCCTGGCTCTGGCGCAGTAAAAGTTCAAGCCGAGAAAGAAGGGTTGCATGAAATTTTTACGGCCGCTGGTATGGAATGGCGTGAGCCAGGGTGCTCCATGTGTTTGGCGATGAATGCCGACAAACTGGAGCAGGGTGAGCATTGTGCTTCAACCTCTAACCGTAACTTCGAAGGTCGCCAGGGTTTTGGTGGGCGTACCCACCTTGTCAGCCCTGCGATGGCTGCAGCTGCGGCGATTGCCGGTCACTTCGTTGACGTCAGAGAATTTTAAGGAGTCGAATATGAAAAGTTTTACTACGCATAGCGGCATTGTCGGCCCCATGGATCGCGTGAATGTGGATACGGATTTAATTATTCCCAAACAATTTTTGAAATCTATTCAGCGCAGCGGTTTTGGCCCGAATTTGTTTGATGAACTGCGTTACCTGGATAAAGGTGAGCCCGGCAAGCCGAATGAGGGGCGCCCACTTAATCCTGAGTTTCCATTGAACTTTCCGCGTTACCAAAATACCAGTGTGTTGTTAGCGCGCGATAATTTTGGTTGCGGCTCTTCGCGTGAGCATGCGCCCTGGGCTTTGGATGAGTTTGGTATTCGCAGCATTATTGCGCCGAGTTTTGCCGATATTTTTTATAACAATTGTTTTAAAAACGGCATTCTTCCAATTGTTCTCAGTGCTGAGGATGTGGATACCTTGTTTAAGGAGATGTATGACAATGAAGGGTATCAATTGACGATTGATTTACCTGAGCAAACGATTACTGCACCTTCGGGTAAGGTTTATATGTTTGAGGTGGATGCGTTTCGTAAGCATTGTTTGTTGAATGGTTTGGATGATATTGAGCTGACTTTGCAGGAAGCCGATAGTATTAAAGCCTTTGAGGAAAAACATAAGAACGCGGCGCCCTGGTTGTTTGCTTCTTGATTTGTATTTTTGTCGCGGTTTTTTGGTTTTTCGCGTGAGCATTGATCACAAGGTACCCCCTTGCGAAAACGCATGAATACATCCGTGTAGCTCCTTCGGGTCTTCCATGGCCCGAAAGGTTTCGCAAGGGGGTACCTTGCACTCAATGCTCAGGCAGAGAATCTCGGCACACCTTTTTGGATAAATATATTTTTTGATCGGAGCGAGTGAGTTTCGGCGAGCTGATGTCAGATAGTGCGTTCAAGACCTTCGCGCACAGGGATGTGCGCGTAGAGCTACAGGGACGTATTTATGCGTGTCTTGAGCGCACTATGTGGCAGCAGCTCATCATGATCTTTCTGTTCAAATGTATTGAACGAAATATTTTGAATTTATAACTCAACAGTTAGAGTGGAAAAATGAAAACTGGATTTATTGGATGGCGCGGTATGGTTGGTTCTGTTTTGATGGACCGTATGCGCGAAGAGAATGATTTTGAAAATATTGAACCGGTATTTTTTACTACCTCGAATGTGGGTGGGGAAGCGCCGGATGTCGGAAAAAATGTCGACGTATTAAAAGATGCTTTCGATATTAATGAATTGAAAAAGCTGGATGCGATTGTGACGTGTCAAGGCGGTGATTACACGGCTGAGGTGCATGGCAAGTTGCGTGAGAGTGGTTGGCAGGGGTACTGGATTGATGCGGCATCGAAGTTGCGTATGGCGAATAATGCGGTAATTATTCTTGATCCGGTAAACGAAAATGTTATCCGCTCAAGCCTGGAGAAAGGCGTTAAGGATTTTATTGGCGGGAACTGTACGGTCAGTTTGATGCTGATGGCGATCGGCGGTTTGTTTCGTGAAGGTTTGGTCGAGTGGGTGTCGGCCATGACGTATCAGGCGGCGAGTGGTGCGGGTGCGCAGAATATGCGTGAGCTTATCACGCAAATGGGTGAGGTTCGCGATGCGGTCGCGCCTGAGTTAGCCGACCCGGCTTCGGCGATTCTCGATATTGATCGCAAGGTTGTTGATGTTATGCGCAACGGGTTGAGCATTGATCGCTTTGGTGCGCCTTTGGCGGGGAGTTTGTTGCCGTATATTGATAGTCAGTTGGAAAACCGGCAGAGCCGCGAGGAATGGAAAGGCGGAGCCGAAACCAACAAGATTTTGGGTTATGCACCGAATACTGTGCCGGTTGATGGGATATGTGTCCGTGTGGGCGCGATGCGTTGCCACAGTCAGGCATTGACGATAAAGCTGAAGCAGGATTTACCACTCGATGTGATTGAAGAGAAAATTGCCAAAGCCAATGACTGGGTAAAAGTGATACCCAACGAGCGTGACGCGAGTATTCAAGAGTTGACGCCCACCAAAGTCACCGGCACTTTGAGTGTTCCTGTGGGTCGGTTGCGCAAAATGCATATGGGGCCGGAGTATCTCAGCGCCTTTACCGTTGGAGACCAACTTCTTTGGGGTGCAGCGGAACCGCTTCGCAGAATGTTGAAATTGCTTTAACCCTTCATTTGTCCCGCTCCGCAAACCGGAGCGGGACCGTCTATAGTTAGGGCTGGAACCTGTATTTTCAGCTTTTACCCTTCCCAAAGCGCTGTGATTGCTTAAAAAACAGGCGATTGCAGCAATTATTTTGTGAAAAACTTGCATAAATCGCCCTAAATCCGGGATGATTGGCGAGCGCGTAAGTTGAAAAAATGCTATTTATAATGAATACTTACGACCAATACTGAAAGATTATTCTAGGTTTTGACGCTATCTTGCGCTTATGAATGGGATTTTCACCCTCTGGCCAGACAATAAAAGGCAATATAGGCGGCAAACCGACAATGAGAAACATGCAAAAACGCATGTTGAAAATGCGAAAAATTAAGGCTTAAACCTTAGTTAATAGTTAAAAGATAAGTAACAAGGGATCTCCTCATGGGGCAGCGAATACTCGTACTCATCTCTACCCTGGCAGCGCTTTTCGCGACGCCGCTCGTTTATGCATTGGGCCTCGGCGAGATCAATCTGCAATCAGCCTTGAACCAGCCGCTTAAGGCAGAAATTAAACTCCTTCAGGTGAGAGACCTTGAGCGTTCTGAAATCCTTGTCGGTTTGGGAACGCCGGAGGATTTTGAGCGTATTGGCATTGATCGCCCTTACTTTCTCACTGATTTGCGCTTTGAGGTCGACCTGGATGCACCCGGTGGTGCCGTAATCCGGGTGAATTCTCGTAAGCCCGTTCGCGAGCCTTATTTGAATTTTATAATTCAGGCGCAATGGCCCAGCGGTAAATTATTACGCGAATACACCTTATTGCTGGATTTGCCCGTTTTCTCGGAGTCGCAAGCACAGGGCGTTCAAACTACCAGTAGTTTCTCTGGAGCGCCGACTACCCAGCAACCCAGCTATCAAGCTCCCACGCCCAGCAGTCAAGCTAACCAGCCCTCCAGTACTTACAATCCGCGCTCCAGTTATGCACCCGAAGGATCGTTCAACCAGCAAAGACCCTCAGGCACTCAGCGCAGTTCAGCACCACCTCGATTAGCTGGTGCAGACGAATATTCGGTCGCAGCAGGCGATACACTCTGGGAAATCTCCTCGGCCGTGCGTCCAGATCGAGGAGTCAGTATTCAACAAACCATGTTGGCGATTCAGCGTCTCAACCCGGATGCCTTTATTAACAACAACATTAACCTGTTGAAAAAAGGCCAAATTCTCCGTATTCCAGACAGAGAAGATATTCTTTCTACAACTCAACAGGCTGCTGTGCGTGAAGTCGCGGTGCAGAATAGTGAGTGGTCAGGCGCTTCCTATGATTATGGTTCCAGTGGCGTACAGCTGGAAGGTTCCAGTTCCTATAGCACGCGCGAGTCGAGTTCAACTCGCCGTGAGGGCCGTTTGAGTCTCGCCTCGCCAGAGGATGCGGAAAATGCTTACGAAGGTCGCGGCAGCGGCAGTGGTGAAAGCTCGCAAGCTGCGCTTGAGAATGAGCTGGCTATTACGCTGGAGCAATTGGATAAAACTGAGCGTGAAAATTCGGAATTACGCAGCAAGATTGCCTCTCTGGAAGAGCAAATCGAAACGGCGGAAAAGCTGGTTGAAATAACCAGTGAAGATTTACGTGCTGCCGAACTGTCGGCGCAGAAAACCGAGGAGCAGCGTGAAGCTGCAGAGCAAGAGGCGGCAAGTATCGCCGATGAGGGAAGCTCTGAAACATCTTTAAACGAAGAAATTTCCGATACCTCTAGCGATAGTCAGCCAGCCGACGAAAAGCAAGTGGCGGCTGAGCAGAAACCTGAAGAGAGAAAACCCCCGGTTCGCCAGCCCGTGCAACCCGTTTACGAAAAAACCATCGTCGATCACATTATGGATAACATTATCTATATCGGTGTCGGCGTCCTGGCTCTCATCGTTCTTGGGGCCTTCTTCTTCCTGAGAAGCCGTGCAAACGATGGTTTTGATGACGAAGACTTTATGAGTGAAGCGTCTTTCGACGAGCCACAATCTGAATTTGATGTTGAGCAAGCGCTTGCGGAAGAAGAGAGTCTCGATCTCTTTGAAGAGGAAGAAACTCCGGATGAACCCGTTGAGGAAGAGCGCATTTCGGAAGCGCAAACCGAAGATGTGGTCGCAGAAGCGGATATATACATTGCATACGGTAAATATGATCAGGCAGAAGAAATTCTACTGAAATCTCTCGAGCAAGACCCTGACAATAAGGATGCGCGCTTAAAACTGGTTGAAGTTTATGCGAGTCAGCAAAATGGCGATAAATTCGACCACCATTTCGCCATTCTGCATCAACTGGGCGACAACGAAGTTATCTCGCGTGCGGAACAGTTGCGTTCAGGTATAGAAGGGCTGGATGTATTCGACCCCAGTGCGGCACCGGCAATTGAAAATGAAACAACAATGGTTCGTGAGGTCGCGGAAGAGGCCAGTAGCGATGACGGCGCTCTCGACTTTTCGCTCGATGTAGAAGATACCGCCTCAGATGAGCTCAGCCTTGACCTCGACAGCGGCAGTGATAGCGACGATTTCAGCCTGGATCTCGATAGTGATGGTGGCGGCCTCGAGGACGAGCCCGGTCTTGACCTCGATCTGGACAGTGATAATGACGATTTCAGTCTGGATGTTGACAGCGAGGGCAGCGCGGACGATCTGGATTTTGATCTGGGTGATCTTGATGTCGATTTGGATGCTGACACGACTGCGAACGAAAGCAGTACAGACAGTGATGACGAATTCAGTCTGGATCTCGACAGCGATTCAGGTGATGTCGGCGATCTGGAATTCGATCTTGGTGGCGACCTCGATGGCGAGCTTGATACGTCGGACGATGATCTCGCTATTGATCTGGACAGCGGCGAAGAAGGTGGTGACGATTTTGGCGATCTTGACCTCGATCTGGACGGTGAGTTGGAACTCGGTGGTCTCGAAGAGAGCGCTGTTGAGGACGACAACACCCTGATTGAGGATAACCTCGAAGAAGATATTGAACCGATCGATTTCGATCTCAGCGCACAGGATACTGAAGTCGGCTCGACACCGGATGTGTCTGACGATGACCTCGGCGATCTGGAATTCGAATTGGATGCTGATGCAGATCTGGATGGTGAGCTTGAACTGGATCTTGATGAAGGCACTGCAGAAGAAAGCGAGGATGATTTTGATCTTGAATTGTCCGATGAGTCCATCGAAGAATTTGACGATGTCCCTGACCTCAGTCTGGATGATGTTTCAGATGATGCACTCGACCCTATCGTCGATCAGGGTTCAGAAGATCTGACTTTAATCAGTCCTGCGGTGACAGAAGAGGATATTGCTGCCAAGGATGATGATCTGGATCTTGAGGGTGATTTGGATCTGTCTGCGCTCGATAAGGAATTGGACGCACTCACAGGTGACAGCGGCGATTTGGAAGACCTGGAAGCTGGCATTTCAAGCGTGGATAGCCCAAGTGCGCCACCCGAGCCAATGGGATTGGAGCTTGAATTAGAACCTGAACCCGAGCCTGCGCCTCAACCGGAACCCGAGCCCCTGCAAATGGACGAACCCGTCATTGATTTTGATGGGCTTGAAGAACCCGATGACCAGGGTTCAGATGAAGAGACCGTGCTACGCGAAACGGACATGGGTGATGACACCATGTTTAACCAGGCAATGAGTGAAGTGCCCGAGTCAGATGTCGACTTTGACTTGCCCGAAATCGATCCGGAAGCCATAGATGACGATACCGATCTCGGCTTCCTTAGCGACAGCGACGAAACAGCAACCAAACTGGATCTGGCGCGCGCCTACATTGATATGGGTGATGCTGAAGGGGCCCGCGATATTATTGGTGAGATTATGAAGGAAGGTAATGACCAGCAGCGCGCTGAAGCGGAAGCGCTGATGAAAAAACTTTCCTGATCACTTCGATGTAAACACAATAAGGTCTTGTCTGCGTGAGCGGCAAGGCCTTTTTTATTGCAATTAATTAACGATGAACTACAGACGCAACTGTGAAATCAAGGCGGGTATGGAATTTCCAGAGGGCATGCAACGCATTGCCCTGGGGCTGGAATATAACGGCCACCATTTTCACGGCTTTCAGAAGCAAAAATCAGCTGTTGTTACGGTACAGGCTGCACTTGAGCAAGCCTTGAGTTCGGTCGCGAATGAGACAGTGACGCTGGTCTGCGCGGGGCGTACCGATGCCGGTGTCCACGCAACCAATCAGGTCATTCATTTCGATACCCTTGCGGACAGACCGGATACCGCCTGGCTGCACGGTGTAAATTCCCAGTTGCCGGAAGGCTTGCGGGTTCAGTGGGTGAAGCCAGTCGGCCCGCACTTCCATGCACGCTTCAGCGCGCACGCGCGCAGCTATCGCTATCTGCTTTATTGTTCGCCCGTGCGCCCGGCCATTCTCAGTCAGCAACTGTCCTGGACCCAGTGGCAGCTGAATGCAGAGAGTATGCATGCTGCCGCCCAGTATTTGGTGGGTGAACAGGACTTCAGCAGTTTCCGTGCAGCCCAGTGCCAGGCGGCAAGTCCGATTAGAGAGGTCCAACATGCCTCAATCTTACGTAAAAGAGAATTGATTGTTTTTGAAGTAAGGGCCAACGCCTTTCTTTACCATATGGTGCGCAATATGGTGGGTGCCTTGATGGAAGTTGGCCGCGGCGCGCAGGAACCGTTGTGGATTAAAAGTGTGTTGGCACACAAGGATCGTAGCAAAGCGCCTGCGATGGCTGGTCCGCAAGGCCTGTATTTGGTGGATGTGGTTTACCCGGCGGAATTTGATCTGCCAAAGAATGAAAAAGGCCCACTTTTTCTGGAGAATGACCACTGATGGCCAGGTATTGCGGGCAGTTTAAGGTTTCTGCTGGCTTTTCAAAATGCACCAAATTTTGTGCCGCGGCCACATTCTGCTAATATCGCGGCCCTTATAAATCGACTTCGACAAACTTAAATTTAACAAGGTTTACAAGCATGAATCAGGCACGCGTAAAAATCTGTGGCATTACGCGCGTGCAAGATGCCCTGGTCGCCAAAGAGGCGGGGGCTGACGCAATCGGTTTGGTGTTTTATCCGCCGAGTTCGCGTTATGTGGCTGATCCAGGCTTGGCAAAAGAGATTGCCCAGGCTGTTGGACCCTTTGTTAACGTGGTTGCTCTTTTTGTAAACGAAGAGCAGGCTCAAATAGAACAAGTTCTGAAGCAGGTTCCTGTTAACCTCATTCAATTTCACGGAGATGAAGCATGTCGCTTTTGCGAAAACTTCGCAGTGCCCTATATCAAAGCCTTGCGGGTAAAAGACGCGGACTCACTCAGTCACGGGTTGGAAAGTTTTCCGAGTGCAGCTGGAATTTTGTTAGATACCTATATAAAGGGCGTTCCTGGCGGCACTGGCGAAGCGTTTAATTGGCAACTTGTGCCTCACAACACGGCGCAACCCCTGGTGGTTGCCGGCGGTTTAAACCCGCAAAACGTTGCCGAGGCACTTACGCAAACCCAGGCTTACGGTGTCGATGTCAGTGGCGGTGTAGAAAGCGCGCCCGGTATTAAAGATGCCGAGAAAGTGAAAAAATTTATCGAAAACGCCCGATCTGTTAAAAACTAAAGGCAGGGGCGTGATGAGGAAGATTCAGTGAACACGAAAAAAAATGTCGACTATGCGGCTGTGCCCGATGTGCGCGGCCACTTCGGTCCATACGGTGGCCGATTTGTATCAGAAACCTTGATGTATGCCCTGGATGAATTGCAAAGCATCTATGAGCGCGTCAAGAATGATCCGGATTTTCAAAAAGAGTTTGATCAGGATCTCGCTCACTATGTTGGGCGGCCATCCCCCCTTTATTTTGCTGAGCGTTTAACGAAGAAAGTGGGCGGCGCCCAAATTTATCTTAAACGCGAAGACCTCAACCACACCGGTGCGCACAAAGTGAATAACACCATCGGACAAGCTTTGCTCGCAAAATACACGGGCAAAAAGCGTGTTATCGCCGAAACCGGTGCAGGGCAACACGGCGTTGCCTCAGCCACCGTTGCCGCGCGCCTGGGTTTGGAGTGCGTGGTGTATATGGGGGCAGAAGATGTACAACGCCAGGCCCTCAATGTTTATCGAATGAAATTATTGGGTGCGACGGTGGTACCGGTTGAATCGGGTTCACGCACCTTAAAAGATGCAATGAACGAAGCCATGCGCGATTGGGTTACCAATGTCGATGATACGTTTTACATTATCGGTACAGTCGCGGGCCCGCACCCCTATCCACAACTGGTGCGCGATTTTCAATGCGTCATCGGTCGCGAAGCGCGCCAACAATGTCAGGACATGACCGGGCGTTTACCCGACGCGCTGGTGGCCTGTGTTGGTGGTGGGTCGAATGCGATTGGGCTTTTCCATCCTTTCTTGCAGGATGAAAGTGTTGCGATGTACGGTGTTGAAGCGGGCGGCTACGGTGTGGAAACAGGCAAGCACGCAGCGCCCTTGAACGACGGCATTCCTGGCGTGCTTCACGGTAACCGCACCTATTTGATGGAAGATGAAAACGGTCAGATAATCGAAACACACTCTGTTTCTGCAGGCCTGGATTACCCGGGTGTCGGCCCTGAACACAGCTGGTTAAAAGATATCGGCCGCGTCAATTACGTTGCCATCAACGATGATGAAGCGATGGATGCCTTCCGGAATCTCACGCGTGTTGAAGGCATTATGCCTGCGCTCGAATCCAGTCATGCGGTTGCCTATGCAGAAAAACTGGCGCGCGAGATGGATAAGGATGACATCATCGTTGTGAACCTCTCGGGCCGTGGCGATAAAGACATCCTGACGGTTGCAAAAATTGATGGCATTGAGGTGTAGTCATGAGTCAGGAAAATAGAATTAGTACCCGTTTGGCTGCGCTGAAAGCCGCCAATAAAAAAGCCCTGGTGTCATACATTGTTGTCGGCGATCCCCGGCCCGAAGTGAGCCTGGCTGCCATGCATACACTGGTCGAAAACGGCACCGATATTATTGAACTGGGAATTCCCTTTTCTGATCCGATGGCGGAGGGCCCGGTAATTCAGAAAGGTCACGAACGTGCTTTGTCCCACAATGTCAGTTTGCGTTCAACACTGGCAACAGTGGTTGAATTCCGTAAACAAGACAATGAAACGCCCATCGTTGTGATGGGCTATACCAACCCGATTGAGCGTATGGGTTACAGTGATTTTGCAAAAACCGCATCGGCGGCTGGCGTAGACGGCGTGATTACTGTGGATCTACCGCCAGAGGAATTGGAAAATTTCAATGCTGAGCTGAAAGCTAACAACATGCACAATATCTTTCTGTTGGCACCCACCAGTTCCAATGCCCGTATTGAAAAAATCTGCGCAGTGGCCAGCGGCTTTTTGTACTATGTTTCACTGAAGGGCGTCACCGGAGCAGGCCACCTTGATGTGGATTCGGTCAAGGAGAAAGTTGCAGAAATTCGGCAACATTCAGCATTGCCGGTACTCGTCGGCTTTGGTATTAAAAATGCCGAAACGGCGCGCGCTGTGGGTGAACTGGCGGAAGGTGTTGTGGTCGGAAGTGTATTGGTGAGCGCCATGGGAGAACACGCTGACGCAACAACCGAAGTCATTTGCGAACAAATAAAAAACCACGTCGCTTCAATACGCAGCGGTCTGGATTCCATCGAATAACAAGCAGTTAATACAAGCGCTTATAAGCGAAGAGAAATGGCATGAGTTGGTTAGATAAAATTGTACCCGGTGCAGTGCGCTCGGAAGGCAAAAAGAGTTCAAGTAAAGTGCCTGAAGGTTTATGGAAGAAGTGCTCAAAATGTGCGGCAGTGCTATATCGCCCTGAACTGGAAAAAAACCTCGATGTGTGTCCCAAGTGTGATCACCACATGCGTATTGGTGCGCGTCGTCGCCTCGATATTTTCCTCGATGAAGAGGGCAGGGAAGAACTGGCGACCGATGTTGAACCCATCGACCGTTTGCGCTTTAAAGATATCAAAAAATATAAAGACCGCTTGAGCAGTGCACAAAAGGAAACCGGCGAGAAAGACGCGCTGGTTGCCATGAAAGGCACACTCAAGGATATGCCTGTGGTTGTTAGTGCGTTCGAATTTGCTTTCCACGGTGGCTCCATGGGTTACGCAGTGGGTGAGAAGTTTACCCGCGCGGCCAAAGTGGCGCTGGAAGAGCGTATTCCCTATGTTTGTTTTTCTGCAACCGGGGGTGCCCGCATGCAGGAAGCCTTGATCTCGCTGATGCAAATGGCAAAAACATCAGCCATTCTGGAGCGTATGAAGCAGGAAAGTGTGCCCTACATTTCAATCATGACAGACCCGGTTTACGGCGGTGTTTCAGCGAGTCTGGCATTGCTGGGGGATATCAACGCGGCAGAGCCTGGCGCACGTGCAGGTTTTGCAGGGCCCGCAATTATCGAACAAACCATTCGCCAAAAATTGCCTAAAGGTTTCCAGCGTAGCGAGTTCCTGTTGGAACATGGCGCCATCGACATGATTATTCATCGTTCGCACATGCGTGATCGTGTGGCCTCCATTCTTGCAAAATTGACAGGTCAACCTGCTCCCCAGTGAGTCGGCGTTTTCACACTCTCAGTGACTGGCTGCAGTGGCTTGAAACCCTGCACCCGGTCGAAATCGACCTTGGCCTGGAGCGCATCAAACAGGTCGCGGATAAACTCCAGCTCTACCAATTCGATAAAAAGCCCGCCATCATTTCGGTTGCAGGTACCAACGGCAAAGGCTCTTTTGTTGCCACATTGAAAGCCTTGCTTCTGGCCAACAAAGAAAATGTAGGTGCCTACACCTCGCCGCATATTTTGCGTTACAACGAGCGTATTGCACTCAACCACACGTTTGCGCAAGATGAAGAAATCTGTGCGGCCTTTGAAAAAATCGATAAAGCACGCGGGGACATCAGCCTCAGCTATTTCGAATTCGGCACTCTCGCGGCCTTCTTACTGTTCAAGGAAAAACAACTGAACTATTGGCTCTGCGAAATAGGCCTCGGTGGTCGCCTTGACGCCGTCAACATCCTCGACCCCGACATCGCCGTGATCACCTCCATCGATCTTGACCATCAACAATGGCTCGGAGATAGCCGTGAACTTATCGCAATCGAAAAAGCCGGTATTCTCCGAAAAAACGGCACTCTGGTGCTGAGCGAAACCGACGAACCGGCAACCCTTACAGACTGCATCGGAGCAAACAAGGCTCAGTGTTATCGGCTTGGCTTAGACTACAGACTCGAACAAAAAACGGGGCAATATCAATATCAGAGCGAACAAGCGAACTTCCACTGGCAAAGCGCAACCCCCTTACAACTGCCACTTCCAAGCGTTGCTGCCGCACTCAAAACAGCCGAACTCCTGAAACAGCTGCCTGACGAAAGCACCCTCGCTGCAATCATGAACGGGCTACAACTCCCGGGACGCATGCAAAAAGCCACATACGGGAAGACCAATATCATCCTCGACGTCGCCCACAACCCGGCAGCCTGTGCCCATCTTGCGAAGCAACTTGAAGGTGGTGACAAGCACAATGCGCTGATCGCGATGATGAAAGACAAGGACCTGAGCGAAAACCTCAAGCCACTCATCCCATATATTGAAACCTGGCACTGCTGTGATCTCAAAAATACACCCAGAGCCGCCAGCGCCCGGCAACTCGCCGATACCTTGAAAGCCCTGGGAGTCAAACCCGAGCAAATTCACTGCCACGAGAGCCCGGCCGATGCATTACCTACCTGTACTGCGTATAATTCCGGCACACTGCTTGTCTTTGGCTCGTTTTTTACTGTGGAAGCGGTATTACGAAAAATAAGTCATTGAAAACCAGTCAAGGAGGACGTGCTATCTTGAAAGCGTTTATTCAGTCTGTGCCTTTGTTTTTTTAACGTTGCACTTTGAAATCACTGAGTACAGGGCTTCGCTTTTCGAAACCCTCGCATCAGGGATGAGGCGAGGGAGCTACAGGGATGTATTCATGCGTTTTCGAAAAGCGAAGCCCTGTGATCAGTGATTAGCGATAAACTTAAAAAAACAAAGGCACAGACTGAATAAACGCTTTCACGCGACAAACTACGAATTAACAGCAAAGAGGAACATAAAAAGTGGATGACGGTCTCAAACAACGCATTATCGGCGCTTTCGTACTTATCGCGTTGATCGTTATCTTCGTGCCTGTGCTCTTCGATGAAAACCGCGTGACACCCGTTGATCGTGCCACACGCATTCCGATCGAGCCCGAAATGGAAAAAACCGAAATCGTCGAAGTCGAAAAACCGGTGATCGTTGAAGAAGCGCCGAAACCCGAAGACGCTTTTATTCCCGATGAAACCAAACCGCAAACCTTGCGCGAAGAGGAGCCCGGGCTTGCTGCAAATGGTTTACCGAAAGCCTGGGTGCTACAGCTTGCCAGTTTCGATGAGAAAAAACGTGCAGAAAGTTTGCGAGATACTTTATTGGCCGAAGGCTACGATGCGTATATTCGGGAAGTGGATACCAGCAAAGGTAAAAAAAATCGCCTTTATGTGGGGCCGAAGTTAGATAAAAACGCATTAATAAAAGAAAAAGAAGCTATCGACGAAAAATACAAATTGAGTGCGATTATCCTGCAGCACCAGTAAGTGAATTTTCAGTTGTCGACTCGTCCTCAATTAAGTCGGCACATTTCTCACGTAAATATTCAAAACGCTTGTAGTGAGGGGAGCGGGGTGTAATGTGCTTGACTCGGCGCACGCATTGTACCAGCAAGTGTTTTTCCTTCTCGTCCAATTGTTCTTTCACTTGCCGGGCGACGAGAACCTGAATTAAATTCAAATTTAATCCGGTGTGATTCGGAAGTTCGTTCAACACTTTTTCAAAGGCTTCCTGAGCCTGATACATCTCGCGCATTTCATAGAATTCTATACCAACTTTGTTTAGCTTCGCAGCATACGAGATACCTTCGCGCGTTTGCGGCTCGCGCCGCAACTTATCAATTTGCACACTTAGTTCATGGTCACTGGTAAGTTCTGCCAGTTCTTCGAGCAATTTTTCACCTTCTTCGTAAAAACCGTGGTTCATAAAGCTGCGTGCAGAATCAATGCAAAGTTGTACAGAAGTTGTGCGCAAGGCATCGTAATCCAGGGCGTGATGAACGTCGATGGCTTCCTGAAGTTCGCGCGAATATTCTTCGGGGTTGCCCTGAACATCGAACACTTCTGCACGCAGTTGCTTGCTGCGCAGTTGTACCACTTTATTGCGGGGGTATTTTTTTTCGACCTTGTTCAGTGTTTCCATGGCTTCCTTGGTGAGTTCAGCCACCTTGCTGCCGCGGCTTTCGTTGGCGAGTTCATTCAAGCTATTGGCGAGATGCAAATAGTCATCGGCCTGTTCCTGGCACGTGTTGCGACTGTGCCTCAGGGCTGAGCGCCAGGCTTGAATCGCTTGTCCGTGATCGCCCGTTGCGCGACTGGCATCACCGAGGGCACGCTGCCGTTGACTGGAGCGCGGTGAAATTTTTACGGCTTGTGAGAGTACTTCCTGGCGGCGTAATTGATCGTTGCGCAAATTGAAGAGTTCAGCTTGTAAATCCCGCGCTTCAACACAAAGTGGTGTTTGTTGGATTATCTGATTCAAAATCTTTTCTGCGTCTTTGAAATCTTTCTTGCCGATTTTCGCGCGTGCCGAGCCGATTTGTTTCCAAAGGGGAAGATTATCACTACTACCGCTGTTGTAGATCGCCAAAGCTTTGTCCCAATCGCCGTTCTGGCAGTAAAGATCAGCCTGTGCGCGGCGAATTTCGTTGTGGTAACGGGCATCGATACGCTCAATTGTTTTGTCGGCAGCATCAATCGCGTGGGGTATGTTGTTCTCGTCCAATGCCTTCTTGATGGGGCGCAAAGCTTCATTCTTGAGCAAGGCGGAATCAAGACGTTTACGCAGCGAGTTGCGGTTCAGCGGTTTGCTCAAGTAGTCGTCGGGCTGATATTCAATAGCATGCAGTACATAGTGGGTGTCCGCCTCGGCGGTGATCATGATAAACAGGGCGGTGTTACTGACGAGTTTGTGGAAGCGCACCTCTTCAAGAAATTGCTGGCCGTTCTTGCCTGCGCCGAGATTGTAATCCGCGAGAATCACATCGTAGCGATGGTGTTGGCAAAGGTCGATGGCCTCCTCAGCATTGCCGGCGGTGTCCACATCCCGGCAGCCAAAGTCCACAAGCCAACGTTTGATTGAAGCTCTGACGTCAGCAATGTCATCAATCACCAGACAGCGTTGTTTGGACCAGGTTTTGATAATGTCAATTTGCTTCATAGCACGCGTTTTCCCTTAATCCTTTAAGTGTAGACGAGGCCGGCGATTGAACACCCTTCAAAGCATTGAATCGCCTGATTCTCGCTTTGTTCCGCACCCGCCTTTCCTCAGCCTTGTCGCCTCTGATAGAATTGCCGCTTTCCAAAAGCATGACAAAGCAGGGCACCGCCTACAGATGAAATGGGCTAACGCATGAATTGGGCAGACTGGGTCATTCTCGCCATCCTTGTCGTTTCCAGCCTTATCAGTCTTAAACGCGGCTTCGTTAAAGAAGCGCTGTCCATGGCCAACTGGGTTTTGGCCTTTGTCGTCGCAATCTTTTTTCACGAGCAGCTCGCCGCGCTTCTGGACGAGCAAATCACCACGCCTTCCCTGCGCCAGATGGTCGCCTTTGGTTTGTTATTCGCTGCTACGCTTGTAGTAGGCGCTATGGTGAATTACCTGCTCTCTGAGCTCGTCCGAATGACCGGCCTGGCGGGCACAGACCGCATGTTCGGTATGATTTTTGGCCTGGTGCGCGGCTTTGTGGTCGTGATGGCGATATTGATATTCCTGCCGGGCATTGTGACCACTGTGGAGAACGACCCCTGGTGGCAAAATTCGGCTTTTATCCCCCATCTCATGGAATTTGAAGATTGGTGTATTCGGGCAGGACGCGAAATTGTTAAATTTGTAACGGGGCTCTTTAACTGAGCCTTTTAACCGGGCCTTTAAAATAAGCCTGATCGGGGTCAAAACTATGTGCGGAATCGTCGGTATTGTTGGCAAGCAGGATGTGAATGTATCACTCTATGATGCGCTCACCATGTTGCAACATCGTGGTCAGGATGCGGCCGGCATTATGACGTGTTATCAAGGCAAGTTTGCTCAACAGAAAGGCCTTGGGCTGGTGCGCGATGTTTTCAGTGCACAGCACATGCGTTCGCTGCTCGGCAATATGGGCCTTGGTCACACACGCTACCCCACTGCAGGCAATTCCGGCCCTGCGTTAGCGCAGCCTTTTTATGTCAACTCGCCTTACGGCATTGCGATGGCGCATAACGGTAACCTCACCAATACGGAAAAACTGCGCGAGGATTTGTTTAAGGAAGATTTACGGCATTTGAATACCGACTCCGACTCTGAAGTGTTGCTGAATGTATTCGCCCACGAGTTGCAGTTACAAGGAAAGCTCAAGCCTTCCGCAGAAGATATTTTTAATGCGGTACGCCGTGTGCACAAACGCGCAAAAGGTGGGTATTCTGCTATTGCTATGATTGCCAACTACGGCATTGTCGCGTTTCGTGACCCCAATGGTATTCGCCCATTGGTTTTTGGTTCACGTGAAACCGATCGCGGCACGGAGTACATGATCGCATCCGAAAGCGTCGCCCTCGATACCCTCGGTTATAAATTGATTCGCGATGTCGCCCCGGCCGAAGCGATTTATATTACAACCGAAGGAGAATTACATTCGGAAGTCTGTGCGAAAAAAACACGACTGCGCCCCTGTATTTTTGAGCATGTCTATTTTGCACGCCCCGACTCGATTATGGACGGTGTTTCGGTATACAAGGCCCGTCTGCGTCAGGGTGAAAAGCTGGCTGATAAAATTCTGCGAGAGCGCCCCGATCACGATATCGACGTTATTATCCCGATTCCTGATAGTAGCCGTGTTGCCGGCCAGGCATTGGCACAAAATCTCGGTGTAAAATTTCGCGAAGGTTTGGTGAAAAATCGCTATATTGGACGCACTTTTATCATGCCGGGTCAGAAAGAGCGGAGAAAATCGGTTCGTCAAAAATTAAATGTGATTGATTTGGAATTTCGCGACAAGGTTGTGATGCTGGTTGACGACTCCATTGTACGCGGCACAACGTGTAAACAAATTATTCAAATGGCGCGTGACGCGGGTGCAAAAAAAGTTTATTTTGCCTCCGCGGCCCCCGCGGTAAAACACCCGAATGTTTACGGCATCGACATGCCAACCGCGAAAGAGTTGATCGCGCACGGTCGTGAAGTGGAAGAAATTGGTAAAGATATTGGTGCGGATTGGCTGATCTATCAAGACCTTGATGACCTGGTTGCAGCCTCCGCAGAAGGTAACCCCGAGATCAAACGCTTCGAATGCTCGGTATTTGATGGCTGTTATGTCACCAAGGACATTGATGACGACTATCTGCTGCGCCTCGATGAAGCGCGCAATGACTCGGCCAAATCGAAAACAACACAAAATCTGGAGCAAAGTAATAACGCCATGCTCGGGATATATAACGACGGTTAGGGCAGCAGACACTCTACACTAGCCAAAACAGGACCAGAACCTTGAACGAACAAGACTTGCAGGAAGCGCTTGCAGAAGCAGAAATCGATACCCTCGCCGTGCGCGCAGGCCAGGTTCGCAGCGCTGAAGGCGAACACAGCGAAGCCATTTACACCACGTCCAGCTATGTTTTTGCTTCTTGCGAACAAGCTGCTGCGCGTTTCTCGGGCGATGAGCCGGGCAATGTTTACTCGCGTTATACCAATCCCACTGTCAGAACCTTTCAGGAGCGAATTGCTGCGCTGGAAGGCGCCGAAGCCGGAGTTGCTACCAGCTCAGGCATGGCGGCGATTCTCAGTACCTGCCTCGCGCTGTTAAAAAGCGGCGATCACCTGGTCTGTTCCCGGAGTGTTTTCGGTACAACCACCGTGTTGTTTACCAAATACCTGCAAAAATTTGGTGTCGAGGTCGATCTTGTCGATCTCACGGATATGGAAGCCTGGAAGGCTGCAATTAAATCCACTACACGCTTTTTGTTTTTGGAAACGCCTTCCAATCCTTTATGCGATGTGGCGGATATCAAAAAAATGGCTGCACTTGCGCATGAAAACAATTGTTTGTTAATCGTCGACAATTGTTTTTGCACACCGGCCTTGCAACTGCCATTGAAATTGGGCGCCGATATTGTGATCCACTCGGCCACAAAATTTCTGGACGGGCAGGGGCGTTGTCTTGGCGGTGCTGTCGTCGGTAAAAAAGAATTAATGGACGAAGTCCTCGGTTTTATTCGCACTTGTGGCCCGAGTATGAGCCCCTTTAATGCCTGGGTATTTCTAAAAGGGCTGGAAACCTTGCGCCTTAGAATGGAAGCCCATTCCGCCAATGCGCTCGGACTTGCACAATTTCTGGAAGCGCACCCGAAAGTCGAAAAAGTCTTTTACGGTGGTTTGACTTCGCATCCTTATCATGAGCTTGCGAAACAGCAACAAAAAGCCTTCGGTGGTGTTTTGTCCTTCCGTGTAAAAGGCGGTCGCGAGCAAGCCTGGCAGTGTATCGACAATACGCGAATATTATCGCTTACTGCCAATCTGGGTGATGCCAAAACAACCATTGTGCATCCGGCGACAACGACCCACGGGCGCTTGTCTGATGACGACAAGGCACGTGCCGGCATCACTGAAAACCTGGTTCGCGTTGCGGTCGGCCTCGAAGCCCTCACAGATATACAAAACGATTTGGATCGAGCGCTGTCCAAGCTCTAATCGGAAGGCTTGTTGATTGTCTGCAAGCCCAATAAGAAAGCTGCAAAGGGAAGGGGATGTTAAAGGTTGCCCGTATTGGTCCGCTGGCGATTCTATTTTTTGTTATCTTTGCGTTCGCTGTCTGGCTCTTGCTCGCCGTCGAACTGCCAGGGGACTCTCGTGTCATCTACGAATTGCAAAATGCAGGGCATACCCTCGTTTTTTGCGCACTCACCGCTGCACTCATAAAAGTTCTCCATCACTATGCCTTCTCAACTGCGTTGCCCTCTATAGGGGTTGCGGTTTTGCTCGCGATTTTTTTTGCTGGTTTTAGCGAATTTATCCAGCCCTGGTTCGGCAGGGATTCCAGTTGGTCAGACCTCTACAAGAATTTTCTCGGCATACTTGCCGGTGTTGTTTTTAGCTTCACCTGGCTCGCGCTTGCATGGAAACGGAAACTGGCGTGGATCGCAACCGCCTTGTTAATCCTGTTTGGTTTGTGTGAGCCGATTTATTGGTATCTCGCTAAAATCAAACGCGACAGTCTCTTTCCTGTTCTGGGAGATTTTGAAAGTGCACTTGCCAGTAAATATTTTAATTCGTCTTACCGTGGAAAATTTCAACGTGTCCCCACTCCCGAAGAGTGGGCAAACAATCGTGGCACGGTTGCACAAGTCGAATTTCGCAGCGGCAAATTTCCTGGTTTTAAAGCCTTTGATCTTCGTGGAAATTGGTCAAACTACGAAACATTAAAGTTCGAAATTTTTAATCCTCATGCAGAAGAACTTGAGCTCGTGATTCGAATTCACGATAACCAGCACAATAATGAACACAATGATCGTTTTAACCATACGTTTAAAGTCCCCGTTGGTGAGAATCATTTTAGCTTTAACATTTCCGACATTGAAAAAACACGTTCCGGTCGTAAACTCAAACTGGGTTCTATACGGGTGATGATGTTGTATATGAGTCGCCCCAAGCAAGCTTATACTTTGTATTTTGATAATTTCCGGCTTGAATGAAAGTTTTTGGGTGTGTTTGTTGTGGCTGGTCGCGGGGAGATCACAGATCACGAGGTGGGCCTTTGTGCTTACCGTGAATACATCCATGTAGCTCCTTCGGGCCATCCATGGCCCGAAAGGTTTCACAAAGGCCCACCTCGCACTCTGTGATCGTCTGTATCATGAAATGTCTTCTAAAGTCTGGTACTGGGTAGGTGTTATTAAGCATGGCCAACACTTTTATTTGGAAAGTTTTAGCTTGAATGTAAGTTTTGGAGTATGTTTGTTTTGGCTGGTCGCTGTGAGATCACAGATCACGAGGTGGGCCTTTGTGAAAACGCATGAATACATCCATGTAGCTCCTTCGGGCCATCCTTGGCCCGAAAGGTTTCACAAAGGCCCACCTCGCACTCTGTGATCATCAGCATCATGAAATAATTATTAGTTATTAGAGAAAAAGTCATATTTAAAAAATTACTCTGACTTTTCATAAGATCGTTTTTCAATCTTTTGCTGTAGGAAGTAATGTTAAACACTTATTGCAAGTGAAATCTTTATTGAGGGTTCACCCGCATGATCTATCTGATCGCTGAGTGCAAGGTAACCCTTTGCGAAACCTTTCGGGCCAGGGAAGGCCCGAAGGAGCTACATGGATGTATTCATGCGTTTTCGCAAAGGGTTACCTTGTGATCAGCGATCTTACGCGACGAACAACTAGCTGCCATGAAGCAAAGACAAATCAGAATATACGAGCACTTTTGAATAACGTTGCCCTTTGTGAAGCGCATCTTATACGACAAACGAATTACCTATACTCCAAGGTAATGCAAAACCCTGATTTTAGAAGCAGATCATAGAAAGATCACTTGTTATTCATCCAGTGTCCCCTAAAATAAAAGTTGCCACAACAAGCAGTGAAGTTGTTATGAACAAACTCATCGAAGACCTGATAAACACCGTAGGGCAAATCCTCCTCGGCAAAGATCAACAGGTGCGCCTAGCACTTACCTGCCTTTTCGCCAAAGGTCACCTATTGATAGAAGACCTGCCAGGCATGGGCAAAACCACGCTCGCACAATGCCTTGCGAAGGTGCTTGGGCTGCGCTACGAACGCATTCAATTTACCAGCGATTTGTTGCCAGCGGATATCCTTGGTGTGTCGGTGTTTAATCAAAAGGATGCACAATTCGAGTTTCATCCAGGCCCGATTTTTACCCAGGTGTTGTTAGCCGATGAGATTAATCGCACGACACCCAAAACTCAAAGTGCCTTGCTGGAAGCGATGGAGGAGCATCAGGTTACAACGGAAGGTGAGACACGTACCTTGCCAGAACCCTTTTTTGTGATTGCCACTCAAAACCCGCTGTCACAAGCCGGGACTTATCCCTTGCCTGAATCTCAGCTCGACCGTTTTTTAATGCGCATCAGCCTTGGGTATCCAAGTACGTCCGCAGAAAGAATGTTGTTTCAGGGGGTGGACCCGCGTCAGCGTTTGAATGAGGTAGAGCCGCTTTTGAATCTCAAGCAGCTTGCGGCCATTCAAGCACAAGTTAATGAAGTGAAAGCGACAGATCAATTATTGGATTATCTGCAACGCCTGATTGAATTTACACGTAGTGATGAAAGTTACAGTCTCGGGCTTTCGCCGCGCGGCGCGTTGGCTTTGCTGAAATCAGCGAAAGCCTGGGCCTTGCTTCACAATCGCGATCACTTGTTACCAGAAGATATTCAGGTGGTATTGCCTTCGGTTGCGGGCCATAGATTGCGAGGTGTACACCGTGGGGGACAAAATGCGAGTGTTTCGCTGACATCACACCTATTAAATAGCGTGGATGTTTTGTAGGGGCGCAAGATGAATTTTGCTTTCAACCGACAAGCATTATTTACTTTTTTTCAGCTCCGGTTTTTTCGTTATCTGGATAAAAAGCACCGTTCGAGGTCCCTCCATAGACTTAACCATAAAAACCTCTTTATATTTCCTACACGCAAGGGTTGGCTGTTTGTTGCTGTAAATCTGGTGTTGTGGTTGCTCGGTACGAATTATCAAAATAATCTGGTGCTGGCGCTCGCTTTTTTTATGGCGGCCTTGTTCGTGACGTGTATTTTGCAAACCTATGCCAACTTGTCACGAATTCAAATTCGTTGTTCGGGCGCAAGCGAA
Organism: Cellvibrionaceae bacterium 1162T.S.0a.05; assembly: GCA_000964245.1. Classification (GTDB taxonomy): domain Bacteria; phylum Pseudomonadota; class Gammaproteobacteria; order Pseudomonadales; family Cellvibrionaceae; genus 1162T-S-0a-05. Next base: position 3,309,410 of record LANB01000001.1, read on the forward strand.
TGTTTTGCGGGTTCATCAGTAGATTTTTTATTCAGTTTTTCTACCAGTCGAATAGCAGCTGAAAATATTGATCTTCGCTTTAAGGGCGCGGAAGAAAAGTATGCCGGGTTAAATCTGGATGGCGATGAAGAAGTACAAATCAAGATTCCGATGCCGACACAACGGCGAGGATGGCTTAAGGCAGACCGTTTATTAATTGAAAGCGAATATCCGCTGGGTTTGTTGCGCTGTTGGACCTGGCTGCGTTTCGATACTGAGGCGCTAATTTTCCCAGAACCTTTTTCCTGCCTGGAACCCAAAGCGGTGAATATTCAGGAGGAGGGTGAAAATGAACGCCCGATTAAGGGAGGAGAAGACTATAGCGGGCTACATCAGTATCATTCAGGTGATTCACTAAAACATGTCGCATGGAAGGTGTATGCGCGTGGCGGCGGTATGCATACCAAAGAATTTTCACAAAGTGTTTCACGCGAGATTTGGCTGGATCTTCAACAGGTGCAGGGTGCTGATCTCGAACAAAAGATTTCCGGGCTTTGTTATTGGGCCCTTGAATACGAGCGCCGGGAAGAAAATTATGGATTAAATTTACCGGGAACGCATATTCCTCCCTCCAGAGGGGAGGGCCATCGCTTCCAGGTATTGAGTGCGCTTGCATGTTTCGGGCTCGAGAAGTAAACGCTCGCGAGCAATTGTCTCGCGAGACGCTGAGTTGGATTCTGTTTGCGCAAACCCTGTGTTTGTTGCCTTTATTCTTTTATTTGCCATTGTGGTTGCCAGTTTTTTGGTTGACTGTCACGTTGTGGCGTATTCAGATTTTTCGCGGTGTCTGGGTATTTCCCAATAATCTGGGGAAAATGCTATTGGCAGCGCTTTGTGTTGGTTTGCTGTTGCTGACTTTTCGCGGTCGCCTGGGTGTGGAGCCCATGGTCAGTTTTTTGATTTGTGGTTTTGTATTAAAACTCGTAGAAATTTATAAACGTAAGGATGCGATAGTATTACTTTATATTTGCTTTGTTGCACTCGGGGCCCAATTTTTATTTTCTCAAAATGTTCTTGCGGCGCTCTATGTATTTATTTGTTTATGGGGGGTGATTGCAGCATTGAGAAGTGTCCACATTTCTCGCAGTCATCCAATTGGCAAGCAATTAAAACAAAGTGCAATTCTGATTGCTCAAAGCTTGCCGCTTATGTTGTTGCTTTTTATTGTTATGCCGCGTCTCGGACAGCTCTGGGCCGTGCCATCGCAGCAGTCGGTTAACAAAACCGGTTTTAGTGACACGATGTCTCCGGGTACTTTGTCCGGTTTAATAAAATCGCGAGAACTGGCTTTTCGAGTTACGTTTGAATCGTCCGAAGGTGAGACGGCTCAGATACCACCACCTCGTGACCGCTATTGGCGCGGTTTGGTGCTGGAATATTACAATGGTGAAAGCTGGCGTCAGCGCTGGTTGCAACAAGGGCATTTGGCTGGAAGCCTGGACCGTCGTAGTGCTACGCCAAGGCGTTGGCAAATTACTGAGTCCACTGAAGCGCAAACCTATCGTTACTCCATTATTCTTGAGCCGCATAATCAGCACTGGTTATTTGCGATGATGACGCCAACCTGGTTGGATAGTCCGCAAGTATTGGGTGCGGGCTACCATGAGGATAAATTGCTCGCGACCAATCGACCCGTTTCCTCGCGTGTGCAATACAAGGTTGAATCTTCAGTGGGGTTTAAGGTTGATGTTGAAGGCTTAAGTCGTGAAAGTCTCACGCGCAACTTACAACTCCCCAATAATGTAAACCCCCGCGCGCAAGACCTGGTAGAAAACTGGTTGCAAGAGGGTTTAAGTCAGCAACAAATTATTGATGCCGTGCTTCGTCAATTTAATCAAGAGTTTACCTACACCTTAAACCCTCCTTTGCTGGGTGCGAACTCGGTGGATGAATTTTTATTTATTACGCGTCGAGGTTTTTGTGAGCACTTCGCCAGTAGTTTTGTTTACTTGATGCGCCTTGCGAAAATTCCAGCGCGGGTTGTGGTGGGCTATCAAGGCGGTGAGGTGAGTACGGTTGAAAATTATTTAATGGTTCGGCAGTCGGATGCCCACGCCTGGGCTGAAGTGTGGTTACCGGGTGAAGGTTGGACACGTATTGATCCCACGGCAGCGGTTGCACCGTCGCGTATTGAGCAAGGCTTACAAAGTGCCGTCGCTGAGAATGAGGCTGCGCTTCTTGGTGGTGGCATTGGCAGTCTGGCTCTTGCCATGCATTATTGGGATTTATTGGGGTATAAGTGGCATCGCCTGGTTTTATCTTATGATGATGAAAGCCAACGCAGCGTTTTCGAAAAAATGTTTGGTGGAACAGAACTTTGGCGCTTGGCCTTGTGGTTTGTTGGTCTCACAGGGGGCAGCCTCGCCATTATTTTTGTCTTTACTTTTCTTGGTGGCAAACGCAAACACAAGCATGTAGAAACGCGCAGTTACCAGATTTTTCTGAAGAAGCTTGCGCGTAATGGTCTTGCTAGAAAAACCGGAGAAACCCCCACTGCTTTTGCCGAACGTGCAGTTCATCACTACCCACAGTGGCAAGGGCCTATTGAACGTATAACCCGCCTTTATACCGAAATCGCCTACCGCAATAAAAGTGAACTGCAGACCCAGCTCGCGCGCGAAGTGCGGCAGTTCCCTCGCTAATGTGGTAGAGTTTGCGCCAGCAACGTCAGCGTGCAGCGGTTCCATAAAATAATTCACTGTTCTGCATGTTCCGACTCCCGGATTTACTGGTGCAAAGCGTTGACTACAAAAACTTGATAATAACGACAATTCGGAGGAGTGAGTTATGCGAATGACTCTTCGTACTCTGCCTCTTCTTGCTCTTGTATTGCCTGGTCTTGCCACGGCAGAAGGGCTCGACAGTGGCGATACCGCGTGGATACTGACATCCACAGCACTTGTGCTCTTTATGACCTTACCGGGGCTCTCACTGTTTTACGGTGGCTTGGTGCGTTCCAAAAACGTATTGACCGTACTCATGCAGTGTTTTGCAATTTGTTGCCTGGCCTCCCTGATCTGGTTTGCCTATGGCTATAGCCTTGCTTTCAGTGAGGGTAATTTAATTATTGGGGACTTGAGTAAGGCGTTTTTCAGTGGCATCGATAAGAGCACTGTGAATGGCACCATACCCGAAGCCCTGTTCGCGACCTTTCAAATGACCTTTGTGATTATTACGCCGGCCCTGATTGTCGGTGCCTGGGTTGAGCGAATGAAGTTCTCTTCGGTTTTGATCTTTACCGCTTTGTGGATCACTTTCGTTTATGCGCCTGTGTGTCACTGGGTCTGGGGCGGTGGCTGGCTCGCTGAGAAATTTGGTGTTCTGGATTTCGCCGGTGGAACCGTCGTCCATATTACAGCCGGTGTGGCTGCCCTGGTGGCAGCATTGATGATTGGTAACCGCAATGGCTTCCCACAAACGCCGATGCCTCCCCACAACATGACAATGTGTGTGACGGGAGCCGGTATGCTGTGGGTAGGCTGGTTTGGTTTCAACGCGGGTTCAGCAGTGGCCGCAGATGGCAACGCTGCCATGGCAATGACAGTCACCCATATTTCAGCCGCAGCGGGCTCGCTGGCCTGGATGGCGATGGAATGGTCTAAATTCGGTAAACCCAGTGTGCTCGGAATTGTAACCGGCATGGTTGCCGGTCTCGGCACTATCACGCCTGCTTCGGGCTATGTTGGCCCTGGTGGTGCGCTGATCATCGGTTTGAGCGCCGGTGTAATCTGTTTTTACGCCACACAATTTATCAAGCGTAAGCTGGTGATTGATGATTCTCTTGACGTCTTCCCCGTACACGGCGTGGGCGGCATTTTAGGCACCCTGGCGGCCGGTATTTTTGCCTCAAGCCAACTCGGTGTTTTCTCAGGCTTTGAGGAAATTGACAGCATTGCCGCGTCACTTGGTAATCAGTTTGTCGGTGTCATCGTGACAATTGTTTACACCGCCGCTTTGACCTGGATTCTTCTCAAGATTACCGGTTTTGTCACGGGAGGTATTCGTGTCGACAAAGACGAGGAAACCCAGGGGCTTGATCTCGTCTTGCACGAGGAATCTGGTTACAAAATCTAGGTTTTCTCCTCTGTATCAACTGAAAAAGGCGCCTCAACGGCGCCTTTTTTATGGTATTGCGTGAATCAGCGCGCGTTCTCTCGTGCATATGAAAATCTTTCTTGGTCATGCAGAAAGGTTTCTGTACAATGTAATCGGTTTCACTGGCTGATATTTAGCCATATTGATCCAGCCTAAGCTGACAATACCCAGTGTCAGTGGTATTGCGGCTTACAACGATAACCATATAAATGGGAACATAAAAATGAATACTTTCATCATGTTTGCTAGACAATTGCCGAAGAGGTGGGCCCAGGTGTTCAGCCTGGTCGCTTCGCTGGCACTTTCTTTTCAGGCTTTTGCCGGCTTTAGCGTATCAGGTACACAGCTTCTCGATGCCAACGGCAACAACTTCATCATGCGTGGTATCAACCACCCTCACACCTGGTACACAGGCCAAACGTCGTCTTTCGCGAATATCGCTGCAACGGGCGCGAATACCGTGCGTGTTGTATTAAGTAATGGCGATCAGTGGACGCGCAACAGCCAGTCAGATGTGGCCAACGTTATTTCACTTTGTAAGTCGAATAATCTCGTCTGCGTGCTTGAAGTGCACGATGCTACAGGCGGAGGAGAAGAAGGAGCAGCAGGTACGATTGCCAATGCTGCTCAGTATTGGGTCGATATTCGCGGTGCGCTGATTGGTGAAGAAGACTATGTCATCATCAATATTGCCAATGAACCTGTCGGCAATAATCAGCCAGCCAGTATGTGGATTAATGATCACCGCGCAGCGATCCAGACACTGCGTAACGCCGGGCTGACACATACACTGATTGTCGATGCGCCAAACTGGGGACAGGATTGGCAAAATGTGATGCGCAATCAGGCGTCACAGGTGGCTTCCGCCGATAGCTTGAACAACACCATGTTCAGTGTGCATATGTATCAGGTTTATCAGGATTACAACACGATTAATTCCTACCTGACAGGTTTCCGCGCCGATCACAACCTGCCCATTATTGTCGGCGAGTTTGGCGGTGATCACCAGGGTGAGCACGTAGACGAAGATTCGATTCTTGATGTCGCCCAGGCAAATGGTATCGGTTATCTCGGTTGGTCCTGGTCAGGCAACGGCAGTTGCTGTACTACCCTGGATATTGTGAACAACTTTAATCCCAACAGTTTAACGACCTGGGGACAGCGCCTGATCCACGGTGCAAATGGTATCGCGGCGACCTCGCAAATGGCATCGGTATATCCAATTGGCAGCAGCAGTTCCAGCTCCTCGTCGAGCTCTTCTTCGAGTTCTTCTTCCAGCTCCTCATCCAGCTCCAGTAGTTCAAGTTCAAGCAGCAGCTCAAGTAGTGCTTCCAGTTCAAGCTCTTCATCTGGAGGTGGTCAATGTCAGAATTGTAACTGGTACGGCAGTACCTATCCCTTGTGTAACAACCAGAACAGTGGTTGGGGCTGGGAAAATAATCAAAGTTGTATCGGTATTAATACCTGTAGCAACCAATGGGGTAGCGGTGGGCCGACCAACTGTGGTTCGAGCAGTTCGAGTTCATCTTCGAGTTCAAGCGCTAGTTCCTCAAGTTCAAGCTCTTCAAGTTCCAGTTCCTCATCGAGTTCCAGTTCTTCAAGTTCCAGCTCCTCAAGTTCGTCCAGCTCAAGTTCTTCCAGTTCATCAAGCTCAAGTTCTTCGAGCTCATCCGGCGGCAGCGGCGTGAATTGTGAACACGTTATAGTGAACTCCTGGGGTGGTGGATTCCAGGGTGCGGTGCGGTTGACCAATAACGGCAACAGTACGGTAAACGGCTGGGAAGTGAGCTGGTCATATACTGATGGCTCCACACTTTCCAGCAGCTGGAATGCCAATGTTAGCGGCAGTTATACCGCAAGCGATGTCGGATGGAACGGCAATATTGCGCCGGGTTCTTCAGTCGAATTTGGTTTCACTGCAAATGGTGGCGGCGCAGCGACGGCGGTTACCGGTTCCGTGTGTAACTAAAAATTTCAGGTTTTTGGTTCAGCGATTATCAGTGAGCCAACGACTTGTTAATAAGAGTGTGGCAACTCCTCGTCATGATGCGTTGCCAAATCGCTCACTTTTTCCCCGAGATATTATTCTCAAGTTGATGGGCAAGTGTGAACTTGCCCTTTTTTATTGGGCTGGAGAAAGGCTATCCAGAAAATGTTTCACATCATTTTCCGCATTCGGTTCGACACCTAAAATACCGTGAGACAAATGGTAAGCACGAATTTCACTGCGCGAGAAATTGGCTTGCATGGCCTGAACATCTTCAAGGGGGGTTACTGTGTCGAGCTTGCCGTGCAAAAACAGGGTTGGGATATCAGTGTTGAGCGCTTGGGCAAACTCCGGCGGGGCAGAAGGGATACCCATTTTTTCACAGTAGTCTTGCCAGGTTAACGATAAGCCAAAAGTATAACGCAGCTGCGGTTCTGAAAATTGTTCAATCAGAGGGAGTAAATTTTCATAATTGATGAAAGGTTTATCTTCAAAACAATAATGCGCACTGGCACTCAGGTCACCGTAAGTGTCATCCAGTAAAAATGCCAAATGGTCTTCCAGAAAAGGTTGCACGCTGGAATAGTCTGAATTTTCCATGTCGCGAATAATTTGTGGCAGTTGGTAAAAAACCTCTTCACTGTAAATGCCTTCCATCAAGCTACCGATAAAACGTTCACCCGTCAGACGGACTTCGAGAATGTCGCTTTCTTTATACGGGTGGTCCAAAAACAGGGTTATAGGGCTGTGTTGCAGGGAGTCGTAGAGCGCCCACAAGCGTGTTTGTAAATTGGGTAAAGGGGCTTCGCATTCCGGATCCGCATCACAGTAATTGTACAAAGCCTTGTAGGGTGCATAGCTTCGTTCAACATAACGATTATCCATTTTTAAATTGGGGAAAGCAGCACTGTCTAGAATCATGCTTTCGACCGTGTCGGGATAATAATGAGCGAGCATTTGTGCGTAAACAGCACCATAAGAGACGCCAATGAGTGACCATGTTGGAATACCCAGGATTTGCCGCAGCGCTTCAATATCCCACACAACACTTTGGCTGTTGTAGTGCGCAAAGTTGATATTACGTTGCATGAAATCCTCGATACACTGTAAATAATCGGCATCAACTTTTTGCCATTCTTCTTTGATTGACAGATGTTGCGCGAGGCGAGCAGGTAAATTGTCCACAAAATGTTGGCAAACCAGGCGTGGGCTCGAAAGTCCGGCGCCGCGAGGGTCGATGACATAAAAATCCCGGCCATTTTTCAAGCTAAAATCATCGTGACTGTCGATGAGATAGTCCACCACATAATTTTCGTTTAAATACATTGGTGCGCCTGGTCCACCTGCACCCAGATGAAGAACAGGCGCTTTGGATGTCGAAGTAGTGTTGCGGAAAATGGCCAATGGAATTTTTACGGTATTGGTTGTGGGGGAGGCGTGGTTTTCTGGAAGTGTAATCCAGTAGCACTCGGTTTTATAATTTTGGCTCAATTTGCCAAACCAGCATCGTGTACTTTCCATTTGTGGATGCTCAATGGGAGCAACCTTGTAAGTGTGCAACAAGAACAAGCCCGCGCACAGGAAAAGAATTAAAAGAGCAATGATTTTAATTTGCGTGAGGCGTGGGTTCATAGAGGCTATTTATCCTTCATGCCTTTATAAATTTTTTGTTCATTCGTGTAGTCCATATAAGTGTCAAGTGCGGACAGTGTTTGCGGATGAGTCATGAGTTCCTGCATCGCCAGTTGTCCGATAAACTCAAAACTTTTTTCGAGTGCGAGTGGGTCATTGACGGTGTGCTCTTGTAAAGGAACCAGACATTGATTGGAAAACAATTGTGTAAATAGCTTACCCACATAGCGATTATTTTTTTCCCTTTCCTTTTCTGCGATAGTCGCAAAGGTGCCGAGCTCAGGGTGTGCAGCCATGGAAAAAAATACCCACTTGGCAAGTTCCCTGCGCTCATCCTTGTCGAGTGCTTCGGTGAGACACGTTGTTAAGGCATTTTGGCTATCGGCCTCGGCATTCAGTGAGAAAAAGACCGGAAAACATAGCAAAATCAGAAAAAAGCGGCTTCTCATAGCAGGTATCCCTGATGTTTTTATGGGCGCTATTGTGCAAAATTCACCGCAAGAAAGCCACGGCTAATCCATGGTCTGATTCGCGGATTGAATCGTGATCTCAACTTTGGTTTGACTTGGGGGGGGCTCTCAGAGAGCACGCGCCACTAAGTGAAATAGCGTGCGCGAGGCGCAACTGAGTTTTATGTAAAATTCTTGTACGGCCTGATTCCGGTTGCGAGTTTCCAGGTCGAGTGTACGGGTAGCACCGGCCCTGGAAAGCGTAAAACTAAACAATGCCTGAACTGTTTCCTTTTGCAGCGGGGCGCGCATGAGCCAGGCTGGCACGATAATTCGCAGCCCGGTAACACGCGATAGGTTGAATAGCAGCGCCTTTGAGTTTTCGTGCCATTGCTAAAATTGGGCCGACATCAGTATTAAAAGCCTCTTTTAGCGTTGCGCTGGCCATTAAGGCATCGTTGCTGTCCTGGAAGGCGTAGAGCGCTTCACGGTCAACCAGCAAAGCGCGAACATAGGCACGCTGTACTTCAATTGCAGAATTGATCAAGCTTTCGATCGGGTCTGTAACGTTGTGGCTTTGGTCCAGCATGTAGGCAGGTTTGAAGGCGTCTTGCTTGCGGTATTCGGCATCCACCAATTCATTAAATATTAAAAACAATTGATAGGGTTGAATGGCACCGCTATCGAGATCGTCATCGCCGTATTTACTGTCGTTAAAGTGAAAGCCGCCCAATTTTTTGAATTGAATTAAGCGGGAAACAATCATTTCTATATTTACGTTGGGTGCATGGTGCCCGAGATCGACCAGGGATTTGGCTTTGTCACCCAACTCCATTGCCGCGAGAATATTGCTGCCCCAATCCTGGATGACGGTGGAGTAAAACGCTGGTTCGAACATCTTGTGCTCGATGTGCATCTCCCAATCGTCGGGAAGGTGCGCATAAATACCTTTCATGCTGGCGAGATAGCGTTCAAAGGCACGTTGAAAATGTTGTTGGCCTGGGTGATTGGAACCATCACCGATCCAGACGGTTAAACTCTTTGAACCCAGTTGCTTACCGTATTCAATGCAATCAATGTTGTGTTGAATCGCTTGCTCACGAACAGCTTGCTCTGTATGCGTAAGGCTGCCAAATTTGTAGGAATATTTTTGTTCGCTTTGATCCTGAAATGTATTGGAGTTAACCGCATCCCAGCTTAAACCGAAGTTGGCGGCATGTTCGCGCAGAGCCTTGAAGTCGTCGACCACATCCCAGGGGAAATGGGGTGAAATACGTGGAGTGCAGGCGCTAAGCTGGTGTATCACTGCGCAGTCTTCGACCTTCTCGAAAATATTGCGAGGCTCAGAAGGCCCTGCAAAGCGCGCGAAACGCGTGCCGCCAGTTCCAACGCCCCAGGAGGGGACAGCCACGGAAAAGGCTTGTGCTTTTTCCAACAAGCCGTTGATATCAAGGTTTTTTCTATCCAGCTTTTCAGCGAGATAGTCGAAATCGCGTTGGAGCTCGTCGTTGTTTTCCGAATTTAATTTTTCAACTAAGGCCGCATCTATCTGTGCTTTTTCTACGTTCATCGGTTTTCCTTGGCAACTCAATACTAGCGCGTGAAAGAGGGGGCATGCCCGGCGTCGACATTTAAAATATTACCGGTTGATTTCGCAGAAGCTTCGCTTGCGAAAAAGTACACCGCCTCGGCAATATCTTCAGGAAAAACATTACGTTTTAACAAACTGCGCTGACGATAAAACTCTTCAAGTTCATTTTCTTCCATTGCATAAGCCGCAGCGCGTTCTTCCCGCCATTTGCCTGTCCAGATTTTTGAACCGCGCAATACTGCGTCGGGGTTTACGGTGTTACAACGCAAACCCAGGGGGGCACCTTCGAGAGCAATAGCGCGCGCTAATTGCAGTTCGGCCGCTTTAGCGGTGCAATAAGCCGAGGCATTGGCAGACGCAACCAGCCCGTTTTTGCTGGCAATAAAAATTATCGAACCGCCGAGGGCTTGTGCTTTCAAGGTTTTAAAGGCTTCGCGACTTACCAAAAAATAACCTGTCGCAAGGATATCAATATTTTTCTGCCATAACTCAAGCGACGTTTCATCAAGTGCTGCCGCACTGGCAATGCCTGCATTGGAAACGAGAATATCGAGGCCGCCGAATTCGCGGGCACAGGATTGCAAGGCTTCCATGACAGAACGCTCATTGGTCACATCACAGTGTGCCGTGCGAATCACATCGGCACCAAAGCGGCTTTGCAGTTCCTGTTGTGTATTCTCCAGCGCAGCTTGATCGATGTCAGCGAGTAACACGCAGGCGCCCTCGCCAAGTAGGCGTTGGGCCGTCGCTTTGCCGATACCTCCAGCGCCGCCCGTAATAAATGCAATTTTTCCGGCAAGACTTTTGGGCGGTGGCATGCGTTGCAGTTTAGCTTCCTCAAGCAGCCAGTATTCAATATTAAATGCTTCCTGTTCACTGAGGCCGATATAAGTGTCCACCGCGCTGGCTTCACGCATCACATTAATGGCATTGATATAAAATTCACTGGCAATGCGTGCTGTTGCCTTATCTTTTGCAAAACTGAGCATGCCAACACCAGGCAGGAGATAAATCACTGCATTGGGGTCACGCATGGCCGGGCTATTTTCGTGTTTGCAGCGCTCGTAGTAAGCAGCATAGTCTTCACGGTAGCGCTGTAATTGAAAATCCAGTTGTGCAATGCAATGGTCGAGTGCATCTTCCGCGTTCGCTTCGGAGGGGTCAAAATTTAATACGAGCGGGCGAATCTTGGTTCGCAAAAAATGATCCGGGCACGAGGTGCCGAGGGCCGCCAGCTCTTCAAGTTGTTTACTGCAAACAAATTCAAGCACTTCTTCTGCATCGTTAAAGTGGCCGAGTTTGAGTTGACTCTGACTGATTTTTCCCCGGAGTACAGGCATAATTTTGGATATAAGTTTTGCGCGCGTTGTTGCGGGCAGGGCATCTACTTTTTTTCCACCGTAGGCCGCAGATTGATTATTTTCCGCTAACCAATCGCTGGCGCGCTGAATAATTTCCAGGGTATTTTCATAACAACTTTTTGCCGTATCGCCCCAGGTGAAAATGCCGTGACCTTCGAGCACAATGCCCTTGAGGTCGGGTTTATCTTTAGAGAGTTGTTCCAGTTTCAAACCCAGATCAAAACCCGGGCGTTGCCAGGGAAGCCACCCCATCGCGCCCTCGAAAACTTTTTCTGTTAAAGCTTCACTGTTTTTTGTGCAGGCAATAGCAATGGCCGCGTCGGGGTGCATGTGGTCGACATGTTTATGAGGAATATAAGCATGCAAGGGCGTATCGATACTTGCTGCACGCGGATTGAGATTAAAGGTGCAGTGTGGGAGGTAGGCCACCATCTCATCTTCGTGTTCCAGACCGCGATACAGATTTTTAAGTTGTTGCAGCTTCTCCATATACAGTGTGGCGAAACCATCGAGCTTCATCGACGCCAAATCACCACCGGAACCCTTAACCCAAAGAACCTCACAATCCTTTCCGCTCAAGTGATCACGCATGATTACTTTTGCAGAGGTATTTCCGCCACCAAAGTTGGTAATCCGTAAATCAGAACCGAGGAGGTTGGAGCGGTAGAGGAGAAGTTCCTGTTCAGATTTTTCTGCGGCGACTTCATCGTCCCACAAGTTTTTTAGTGCTGTTTTCATAGTGCGTTTCAGTTCAGGGGTGAAGTCCCTGCTTTAATATTAAGTCTTGAAAGTGGCCGGAGCGCGGTGGAAGAAATCGCTCACGCATGACGCATTCAGGAAGCCGCGATTTTTATTTTCATTTATAGCAGGTTACAAGCCAGTAAACTCACTGTAACAAGCGAAAAATTGCTTTGCGCCCTTATTTTTCGTTGCAGCATTATACGGTAAGCGTAAGGGCTGAACAATTCACGCTTTACTCTTACGCGATAGCCGTTATTATTGGCGGCACAGCAAAAAAATAAAAATAAGTTTTGGGGGAAACATGTCGAATGAATATGAGCGCAGCCCGGTTGCGCCTCAAGATTTACAGCCCGCTCGTCATTTTGCAGCCAGTTATGCCGGTGAGCATGTTGCCGGCACCGAATTTGTTATCGGGGCGCTATTCGTTGCCTGGGGAGTCAGTACAGGCGATATTCTTGGAGGTTTGTTACTCGGGAATTTATTGGCAGTATTAACCTGGGGTTTAGTGTGCGCACCGATTGCTGTGCAGACGCGCCTGACCTTGTATGCCTATCTCGAAAAAATTGCCGGGCCAGGTACAATCAAAATCTATAGCGTGGTCAATGGAATTTTATTTTGTATTCTTGCGGGTACGATGATTACGGTATCGGCTTCTGCGGTCCGTATTTTATTTGGCATCGAAGCACAAGTACATTGGTATCCGAGTTCTTTTGGTTTTGTTCTGGTCGCTTTGTTGGTCGGTGCCGTGGTGGTCAGTATTGCGGTTCGCGGCTTTCGCGGGGTCGCACAATTTGCGCAGGTTTGTGCGCCCTGGATGGTGCTGATGTTTTTTGCCGGTGCGCTGGCAATGTTGCCTGGTTTGCTTGCAGCTACACCCGGTGCAGAAGGTCAAGGTGCCTGGGATGCGTTTAAACTCGCTGCAGATACCTACATCTGGAAAGGAGATAAAAGTGATTTGAATTTTTGGCATGTGGCTGCATTTGCCTGGATTTGTAATTTTGCCATGCACGGTGGTTTATCGGATATGACATTATTGCGCTATGCCAAAAAATCGAGCTACGGATTCTTTTCATTTTTTGGCATGTTTATCGGCCACTACCTGGCATGGATTTGTGCTGGCATTATGGGGGCGGGCGCGGCCCTTGTGTTAAAGAGTAGTATTACACAATTGGATGCCGGTGAAGTGGCATTCCAGGCCTTGGGCTTCGTTGGAATTGTTGCCGTGATTATTGCCGGATGGACAACATCAAACCCCACGATTTATCGAGCCGGTTTGGCTTTTCAATCCTTGAATCCCAAGTGGTCGCGAACACGTGTGACGATTATTGCCGGGACAGTCACAACAGTGATTGCCTGCTTTCCCTTTGTATTTACCCGCCTGTTGGATTTCGTCGGTTTAATGGGTTTAATTCTGGCGCCAATCGGTGCCGTGATTGTGTGTGAACACTGGTTTTTTCCACGTCTGGGTTTGACACGTTATTGGTCTCAATATGCCGGTAAAAATATGAATTATGCGGCAATTATCGCCTGGGTTTTATCACTGGCGATTGCCTGGGGGCTTAATCAAGCGGGCTTGCATTTATTTTTCCTGATGCCGCCGACCTGGATTGTCGCGACGGTGATTTATGTTGTTATCGCCTCTATGACGGGTGCAAAAGAAGCCTACCCTGAAAAAGTTGAGGCCGAGAACCTGGCAACACTCGCGCGACAACAAACCGAACTTGAATGGCTTACGCAGGCAAATCAGCAGGAAGAAAGTAAAAAAGCCAGTGGTAAACAAACATTGTGTGGTGTCTTGGCGCTCGTGAGTTTAGCAGCGTGTTTGGTATTGGCTTTTATTGCCGCGACGGGAATGGCTTTGAGCAGCTTTAAACTGGGTTTGATCTTGCCGACGCTCAGCTATTTTATCTTCGCGACCCTCTGGGCTCTGGAAAAAGAAAAAGCGTGAGGTAGCACATGGCGAGCGTTGTTTTTGATGTGGGTAAGACCCACGCAAAACTGTTTTTGCTCGATAACACCACGGTACTCGCACAACGCGAGTGTCGCAATGTGCTGCTCGATGTTGCCCCTTACCCCCACTATGATATTGCCGGGCTTTGGCGCTTTCTGCACGAAGGGCTGATGGAATTTTCCCGGCTGTATGTCATAGAAAAAATATGCATAACCACACATGGCGCAACGGCTGCCTTGGTTGATAGTCAGCAAGTACTTTTTGATCCTGCATCTGCGACTTTCGGTCTGGTATTACCTGTTCTTGATTATGAATATCGGCAAGTGGAAACGCTTAACGCGCGCTATCAGCAGCTTCGCCCAGACTTCAGTCAGAGTTTTTCTCCGGAATTGCCCGCAGGTTTAAATCTGGGCAGACAATTATTTTGGTTGGCGAATACCTTCCCGGAAGCGTTTGATCAGGCCGATACCTTCTTGCTTTATCCTCAATACTGGGCCTGGCTTTTGTGCGGCGAGGCCGCAACTGAAATCAGTTCTCTTGGTTGTCATACAGATTTATGGTCGGTGGATGGAGGCTGTTGGTCTTCTCTCGTGACACATAACCAATGGCAATCTCTCTTTCCTCCCATGCGCGCAGCATGGGAGGTGCTTGGCGGTTTACGACCTGAGTTACAAACGTGTGAAAATTTGCAGTCCTGTCAGGTCTATGTTGGTGTGCATGATAGCAATGCCAGTTATTTACGTTACAAACGGCAAGCCAATAAAAAGGATTTTACTGTTTTTAGTACCGGTACCTGGTGTATTGCAATGGCCAGCAGTGTGGTCACTAAAAATTTGCAAGCGGATAAGGATATGCTCGCCAATGTGGATGTGTTTGCGGAGCCCATTGTCTGTTCCCGTTTTATGGGTGGCCGCGAGTTTTCCTTGATTGCATCCATGTTTGAATCACCACTTGATACTTTCACGGAGGAGAGTATTCAATCCATTATCGATAATAGTATTTTTGCGTTGCCGGACTTTTCTGACGGCAGTGGCCCTTTGGCAAAACAACCAGGGCGTGTGCTAAACAATGATGGTGAAACCGTAACCGGGGCGCAGAATGATTTACACGGCATGGCACTGGCGACGCTCTATTGCGCACTGATGATGGATTACCAGCTGGATTTGCTCAAGAGCGAAGGCGAAGTCTTTATAGAAGGCGCGTTTACACAAAACCCCTTGCTGTGCGCGGTACTCGCGCAGTTACGCCCGGAGCGGAATGTGTATATCTCGAAAGATATTGCCGGGACGGTAATGGGCTGTGCTCAGCTTATGGACTGGAAAAAATCCATAGCGCTGGATTTACTGCCTGTAAACCCTGCAAATTTTAAACACCTTCAGCGCTATAAAATGCATTGGCGTGAACGACTGCAATAGTCGCAATTTAAATTTTAAGTGTATTAATAGGTACTGTTTTCATCGCGCACCTCAACCGCTAATTCGCCGTTATTTTCTTCGTATACAAACATAGTTATCGGGCGGCAACACACCTGACAATCTTCAATATAATCCTGATCAAGGTCTTCCGGATTAAGCAAAACCGTAATGTGCTCTCCGCAATAGGGGCAATAAATTTGTTTTTCGTTGAGGGTCGTCATAGTGCTGTGAGGTGAATAACCTGGGTAACATTGTTTGTTGTTCAGCAACAGATAATAAAACACCCGGCGCCAAAGCTACCGGGTGTAGTATAAGTGGTTAAAGCGAGTAAGCGCGAGATCTATCGCAGGAATAAACCTCGCCACCCTTGGCTGCTAGTTTTCAGCACCAAAGGCTTCCACAACAATCACAGACTTCGCGGGTAACTCAAATACCAGCTCACCATTTTTTGATTTCGCAGAAAATGCCACAGGCTTAACGGTCTCGGGCTCGTCAAAATTATTGTGGGCATCCATCTTATCTGCTGTGAGTACTTCACCCGCAATACGTTTGAACTGTTTACCGAGGTTTAGCGTCTCGGCATTATTGGGATCGGTGTTCGCGAAGGTTAGCCAGATTTTGCCGTCTTTATCTTTTGCGGCACTGGCACTGATCTTCGGAATACGCATGTCTTTATTGCCGTATTTGGGATTGTTTTTCAATTTAATGGGCAGATAGGTCGCATCCTGAAAAGGTGTGTGCATGCGGAACACATGATAGGTGGGTGTCAGCACCATCTTTTCCTTGTCAGTCAAAATCATTGCCTGCAACACATTCACCATTTGCGCAATATTGCTCATGTGCACGCGGCGCGCATATTTATGGAAGAGGTTCAGGTTCAGCGATGCCACCAACGCATCCCGTAAACTGTTTTGTTGATAGAGAAAACCGGGGTCACCTTCGGTCACATCATACCAGGTACCCCATTCGTCAACGTAAAAACCAATTTCATTTTCAGGGTCGTGTTTGTCGAGAATAGCGAGATGGTCTATGAGAAATTTTTCCATGCGCAAGGTTCGGTAGAGCGTGGAAAGCCATTCGCTTTCGGGGAAACCGAGAGCAGCCCCTTTTTTACTCCAGTCGCCCGTGGGCAGGGTGTAGTAATGGTGGCTGATGGCTTCCAGGCGATAAGACCAGAATGGCTCCATTTCGCCGGCTAAATATTCTGTCCACTCTGTTTTATCGTCGTAACCACCGCTGGCAATTAAAATGGGTGTGTTGTCTTTAGGGGTTTTCAAAAACGTTGTGTAGTGTTTGTAAAGATTGCCGTAGTACTCGGGCGTCATACTGCCGCCACAGCCCCAGCTCTCATTGCCTATGGCAAAGTAGTGAATGCGCCAGGGCTTATCGCGTCCGTTTGCGCGTCGCAGGTTCGCGAGCGTAGAGTCGCTGTCGGAGGTCATGTACTCCAGCCATTGCGCCATTTCTGCGGGTGTACCGGTACCGAGATTGCCATTCACATACACTTCGGCACCCATCATTTCTGCGAAGTCGAGGAATTCGTGTGTACCAAAACTATTGGGTTCGATGACGCCCCCCCAGTTGGTATTAACGCCTTTGGGGCGCTTGTCGCGGGGGCCAATGCCGTCTCGCCAATGGTATTCATCGGCAAAGCAGCCACCGGGCCAGCGCAACAAGGGGACTTCAAGTTCCCGCAATGCCTGGGTCACGTCGTTGCGATAACCCCTGGTATTGGGAATGGTGCTGTCTTCACCGACCCATATGCCTTCGTAAATACCACGGCCTAGGTGTTCCATAAATTGACCGTAGATATTTTTATTAATGGTGGCGCCGGGGTTTTTAAAATCGATGTTAACGTCTGTTTCGGCCTGGCTTGTGAGGCAGGTAAAACTGGATAAAAACAAGATAAGTAGAATTGATCTAATCATGGGGCTCTCGTCGTTATTGAAATAATAATATGATGATATGATTATCGAGCTTGGGTGTAAAGAGAACAGGCAGATTAACCGGCTCGCGGTGACTTATTCAAGCGGATAGATTGGAAGAGGAGAGCGTGCTGAGGAAGGTATAAAAAGGAAAAAGGCTTCGACATCCTGCGAAGCCTTTTGTCCCAGAGAGCTTAAAGTTGAACAGCTTTCCTATTTGAGAAAAACAAACCGCCCATGCCCAGTAACAATAAGATCAGGCTGGAAGGTTCAGGCACGTCGGCCTCTGCCTCATTTAAACGGAATGCACCCATTACGAAGTTTGATGTATTGCCTCTCGAGGTGCCTTCCACCAAATTGTAATTGCCTTGAGTAAATGCCACATTCGAGTTGTTATAGAAGAAGTTCTGGTTTGAGCTCCCTGTGAATGTAAATTCCAGATGATAAAAATTACCCGCTTCCAGGAGTAGATCAGCAATACTGAAGTCAATCCACTCAAGGCCGGAAGTTGTGGTGGACGCGCTTCCGCTGGCCAGCACAGTTTGACCTGAAGTCACTGCTCCAGAGGCGGAAAAAACCTGGGCCAGTTCAAATTCGAGGTTGATGTTACTTAAATCCTGAAAGACTCCCACACTGTCGATAGTGACGTCGTCAGTTACCTGAAAAACAACACCTCGACCACCGCTCCAGCCATCATTGGCGTTCATTGAGTAAACCATCCCACTGGTGTCATTGGGCGGAACAAACTCGATTAATCCGGCATGTGCCGAGCCGGAAAATATAACAATACATAAAAAACTGAGTACGGACTTTTTCATTATTAAATTTCCCCATTGATTGGATGTACTTCCTAAAAGGCAGATTTTGTGCCAAAACCGCAAGATGTTGATTTACATGCACTTTTTGTGAAGTTGATCTCAAATTGATCAAATAATGTAAAAATCATCGACAAAAGTCGGGGAGGTTTTACAGGCGCCAATGTATACACAGTGAATATGAGGGCGAAATAACAAGTGAGAAATAACAGGAGAGAGGGCGCTGCGATCTGCCCCCTCGAATACAGTGATACAGCTGCTATTCAGGCTTCGCTTGAGGCGCTGTCAAACCCTTAAACAAGGGCAAAACATTTTTCATCGCACGCTCACCAAATAGAAAACCAAGAACCAGAAAATTAATCACCCAGAAAGCCGATTCAATATTGGTGCCGATGGTATTGTTACCCACCTGCTGAGCCAACTCGTGTATTTTCCATTTGCCAGAAAACACCATGAAGTCCATCACTAATACGGAATAGCCCCACAATGGCCGCTGCGTGCCACGTAAGAAAATGATGACGCGGCCAGGCCAGCCAAACTGTTTTAAATCACTCGCGGTGCCTTCCAGTTCCTTAATACGGTTATTGAAATCTTCGTCCTGCTCCTTGGCGAATTCCAGTAACTTCATTTCGTGTTCACGGGTTGCCTCAACCACAGCGGCCTGGATTTCGGCTTTTTCCGCATCAGAAAGACGATCGGGAAATTGCTTCATCACCTTATCAACAATTTTTGAGCCAATACCGCCAGTTAAAAAATCTGTTACTTTCGAAAAGAAACTCATAATCTGCCTCCTAAGGGTTGTATTGGTAAATATTGATCTTGCATTCCGGAATATTATTCATGGCCTGCATAAATTCCTTGAAGGCTTTACTGCTGCTGGTGACAGCCCACTTTCTTTCGAGAAAACCGAGCGCTTTGCCAGGAGCAATGCACCCTACAACGTCGTCAATGGTATTGCCGATATGAATTTTGATGAGCGAGCGATTGGGCACATTCATGACTTCGTAGGCGGGGTAGCCACCGCGGTTGTATGTGCCGAGCACCAGTGGATAAACCCCTTCGGGGATACATGATTCGCGTGGCTTGTTATCCAGCCAGGGGCGCTCCACAGTGAAGCATTGAAATTCCGGGATAAGAATTTTGCCGAATACCCCGTGGGGTGTGTAGGCAAAGCGTTCCAATTTGATTTCTTCCATGCAAACCTCCTGTTCCTGCATTTTCGACATCAATAGTAACGCGGGTGAGGGTGGTGGGCTATGTATTTGCGAGTGAAATATTACCCAAACGCATGCAGGGCTCGCGGCGTGATAGGAGCGCGAAGAAAGATTTAAAACAACACTGGCTGCGCGTGCCGTTAGTCAGCGTTGTCGTCTTTTTTTGCGTTATTGTTGGCAGGCAAGGGGAGGCAGGGCAGAAGATCCTCCTCGAAATAGGGCGCTTGATCCACCCAAAACATAATTTTTACACCCATAAAATCACGCGCAAATTCATAGAGTTTTGGCACCAAATTAACACGTTGCGTTTTTACGCTATCGGCAATGGCACCGTCAGCGCCCGTGTAGCCAATATAATTCCCATCCTGAATTGCAATGGAAAATGGAACGCTAAATGAATTCTCGTGCATCATGGCAATAGTATGGTTGAGCTGGCCCTTGCGAGTGAACATCAAATCCGGCCCGCCTAAACCGACGCCAATTTCTTCGCCATAAGCATAAATACTTTTCAGATAACCTTTGTCCTCCCAGGGTAACCACTCGCCGGGCATAAAATTCGCGTACTGAATTTTAGTTGCGCGTGGGAAGGCGTTTTTGAGTGCAAGCATATTGGCCTTAATGGCATCTGCGTACAACTTGTTATTAAAGGTTTTGTCCTTGATTTCATAATCGCCCAGGGCGGTTTCCTGCAAATTGATACCCGCTATTTTTCCGTCGAGTGCTTTACCCATCGCATTTAATAACAAGGCAAAGCGTTGTCGTACTTTAGGGTTCCAGCGTTTTACGGCCCAGCCTTCAGATTTACCCGATTTATTTACCTGCTCGATCACGCCACCATCAAATTCCTTGCTTCGTAAGTAGTCAGGCGCAGCGATTGCGTCTCCGTAAAAGGTGACATCTTGCAATTGAATAAACAGGGATTTGTTATATTTTTTGAGAAATTTAATATCCGCGAGAATGTTGGAAAAATCGTACTTCCCGCGTTCGGGTTCCAACTCTGCCCACTGGTACATAATTTGTGCACCGGCAAAAGCGGGATGGCTGAGAAGGGGGTGGCCCTTGAGCTTGCTGCGATCCCGAGCAAAATAGACATAGTGTTGAATAGCGGAGGGCTTAAACGGGCAGGTCGCCGAATCATAAGCTTTGTGGGCATCCAGATATTTATTTGCAGGATTTTCCCAGTTTGCAAAGGCGGACTGAAATGAAAGTAGAAACGTCAGGCCTAAAATCAACAGGCCCCTTGTAATTCCTTGATGCATAAATTGATCTCCGAGAAAAAAGGGGGCGAGCAGTTTAGACCATCAGTTAAAATTAAAATTCATCCAGGTTGTGGGGAAATGGGCGAATAACAGCCGAATTCCGTGAGCTATTCCTTTGATGATTGTAAACGTCGCATTTCTTCGCTGTAGCGCTGACCCATGATCTTCATGCTTTGAGCATCGAAGTGCCAGCGATCAACTGCGACAAGTCCTTCAGAAGAAACAAAGCCGGTGTTGCGAACCCGTTTCGGAAGTTGCGCAATTTGTGCGTTGACTAAAGGGGTGTCATTAATTTGCCCAGCGATGAATATCAAATCCGGATTGCTAAAATCCTCACGTAAGCGCCCAACTAATTCTATTAGCTTATCCAGATATTCACTCTCCTCGGCATCCGTTTCTCCCTGATGCCAAAGGACACCTTTTAACTCGCCGCCGAGGGCAATGGCTCTGTTGGTTCGGCGAACCGCTTCCTGATAAAAATACGAACCGTTACCCCATTCGGTGATGGATGATCCGCCCTTTGCATTCACCACGAGTCCGATAGCCGTGTCGGGAGAGGCAATTTGCATTGCCTCTGCGAAGCTATATCCAGGCCCCAACCGTTGCATGCTGATATGTTTGCGGACTGTGGAATAACGGTTTAAAGGGTTTTTCGCCGGTTCCCAAGTATCTTCCACGTTGAGCAAATACACATTTTTCATTAAGCCCATACTGTCTGGCGAAATCTGGGCGCGCCCAGCCATATTGGACTGCCCGATCAGAAGGTAAATATCCGTTGGGAGCGATGTCTGATTTGTTGTAACCGTTGTATTGACACAACCCGAAAGAAGCGGGCTGCAGAGAAATAAAAACGTTATTATTCTATTTAAAGTGTTGAAAGTCATAAGCGAAAGCAGCCTCCCGGTATTTAAATTCCAGCATTTTTTGCAGCGTTTACATAGCCAGAGAATGCATCTTTCACTCTACGTAAGTAAAAACGACTAATCGCTGGATTCAGATAATTTTAACTGTATTTTTTTTCTGGTTTGTAAAGTCACCACGAAAATAGCAATTGGCGTTAAGCTATAAACGAGCCCAGCTAGGTAGCCCACCGTCGACATAAAAATCAAGGCAATCAGCATCCCTAAAAATGCCAATATTGTCAGTACCACCCACACCAAAATCTCCTTGCGTACCAGAAGTTGCTCCAGAGGGTTCAAGCACAGATCTTCCGTCTTGTGTGCCGTTCGCAGGTAGAGCCCCATTTGGATTAACGCAATCAGAAAAAAGCCACCACTAAAAATTGCGACAAGTATCGCGACTTCAGTTGTGCTGGATACCTGAAAATCGGCAGGAAACCAGCGTTGGGAAAATGCATAGAACATCAGGTCGATGATTAGCTTGAGCGGGTAGACATAAATCAGCACCACGAATATAAGCGCGAGTGTTAAAACGGTCGATACACCGTCATCCAGGCCAAAACGCTGGCTCCAGCGACGATGGGTAACCCAGATTAACATCAGAACGGCAAAACTAGCGGCAAAAGCGGGGATTCTCTGTATCGCAGCGAGCAGTTCATGGTGGTTTTGAGGCATCGAACTGAGTGAAATAACAAGCATCGTCACAGCAAAAGCAAAGGCTGCATCCGAGAAAACCTCGATCCGGGTCATGCTTTCCCCTCGCAAGCGATACCCATCCCTTGTTGTTAACGAGGAAAGTGATTCTTCAGTCCATTTCATTTTGTAGCCCCCAAAAGCTTTTAGTTATCGATGTAAATGGGCGTAAACGTAACGCGTAGCACGTATTACCATCCTGTTTCGCCAGGATTTACTGTTTCCAGCCAAATGAAAGGGGAGGGAGGTCGACAATGACGTAATCAACCCCGTCACCCGGGAAATATTTGAAAATATACACCAATTGAGGGTATTGCCAAACCTGTGAGAATGACGCTGTATATCGGACTACGCAACTACCCAACTATGAAAATATAGAAAGGAAGGCAAATCTTTATTCACCGTCCTCTCTGATAGCATAATGTCGTTCAACATTGGAAGATACGTCGCCCCAAAATGAATTTTTAACTCTATTCTGATGAAATTCAAATGCGTCCTTGTCGATAAATTCCTCATACACGTCAAATATATTAGGCGCATTTTCCCGCTGAACAACGTCAAATTTAATGCAGCCCGGCTCCTTTCGAGTCAATGTAATATGTTCCGAAAGGGCTGCACGAATACCCTGAATATCATCCTCAGGCACTACAATAAAACCGTTTAGAATTATTTTAGACATTTTTGCTCTGCTTTCGACTGGCGCCACACACAAAGGATATTATTGCTTATTGTGTCTAATACCCTGAGTGTCGCGTGGAGTTTTGGGTAAAGTGGCGCAGTCACGCAAAACAGAAAGTGAGCCAAAATATTCACGTTGAACCTTTTGTTATACATTTTTTGTCGCAGTCAAAAGAAAAACCGGATATTTACCATGGGGCTTTTCCACAATACTTGCATCAATGACTTTTACATTCTGGAATTTGGCTTTCTTTGCTGCTTCAGCTATTGCCTCTCGATCAAAGCCAAAATGGTGCACACCAGTATCTTCCGTATGAAAGCTTCCATCTTCCAAATCTAAATCAGAAATAGCGAGAAAGCCACCTGCACGAATATTTGAATAGAATTTTACAAATAACGAATCAATATCCTTAATGTGGTGCATCGTCATCGACGATATGATTCCATCAAAGTTCTCTTTTAAGCTTTCCAACTCCATATCGATTTCCAAAACATCTAGTTCGCAGGGTAGGCTCTCTTTTTTCTTAATAAGCTCGCTATTCATTGAGCTTGATATATCTATCCCCGTGATTTTTCTAACGTATGGCGCAATTCGTTCTAGCAATAATCCGGTACCCGAGCCGAAATCCATCAACGACATATTTTTATCTAGTTCTACATTGTTGCTAATAGCATTAGCAATATTATCTACATTCGATACTCTTTTATCATCTTTCTCGTAAATATTAGCTTTTTTTGAAAACAGATCTTTTTTCATAGAGAATTCTAGTCCTTGTTAAAGCTACAATGCTAAGCCAAGTGGTAATTTCTGTTGGGCGTAGCATTGGAGCAAAATGGCGCAGTGGCTTTAAAGCGAAGCAGCAAATGACCCGAGGAGACTGTATACCGGCCGGGATAAATTGGGAGCTTGGTTGTGCGTATTTTATTCAAAAATATACGCCCAGCATTTTTAATACAGTAAGTAGTGTAAGAACAATTGTAAAAGGTACTAAAGCCAAGTATATCTTTCTACCTATTTCGGTTACCGCAACACGGCTAGCCACGCTGGCGACAAGACAGATAAATAGCGCAGACAGACCCAATAGTGCTAGCATCACGATAGAGCCGAGAGAGTGGGCACCCAAGCATGTTAACCATAGCATCCCCCCAACTTTTTCACACTTTTCTCCGTTTTCAGAAATGGCTGACGGAAAGTATTCATACATTGACGCTAGCTTTGAGAGGAGAATGAAAAACAAAGGAATGGTAACAATAATCCATAGCCTATTTTTTTCAGACTCTTTTTGGACCTTACTGACTATTCTCTTATTTGTCCTGGAAACCGGCCAAACTTTTCCTTCATTCATGCGAATACCCATAACGTTCCGTTGTGGTTTTAAGCCTAATGTTAACCGGCGTGTTATTTGATTGCTGTCTTATAGGCATTTTGCCATATTTTATATATTTCCCAGCCATATAAATAAAAATGTATTTCAAGGTTTTTATATTCTTCTCTGGAACACACTTCAATAGCAATTTTTGCTGCTGATTCGAGCGGAAAGGCATATGCACCGCAAGATATAGCTGGGAAGGCGATAGATTTACACTTGTTTTCCATTGCAAGGTTAAGTGAATTTGTATATGAAGATTTCAAAACATTTTCTGGCTCTTTTTCATTTCTATAAATTGGGCCAGAAGTATGAATAACATATTTACATGGCAAATTACCGGCTTTTGTAATTCTCGCTTCCCCAAATGGGCACCTTATACCATTTGCAGGCTTAACTTTTCTGCATTCTTCCAACAGTTTTGGGCCTGCGGCATCATGAATTGCTCCGTCAACGCCACCACCTCCTAACATTATGGGATTTGCAGCATTCACTATTGCATCAACATTCGCCGTAACAATATTTCCTTCCTGAATTTTTATATTCATATTCGTGACTTATTCACATAACGCAGCGAGTAAGCGGACCCCTTTATGGGGTGGACTTTTGCGGTAAAGTTGGTGAGGCCAACGGCAAAACGGAGGGTGGCGAATGGAGCCCGCATGATCGCTCTGTTAAAGTATTTCCAAATAGTTTGGTGGAAGCTCTATATCTTTACTCAGATTTGGTAAAAGCTTCCATAAAAGGCTTTGATCTTTACGTAGCCCCGAGCCATCAAGGTAGTTCCATTTTGAACTACCTTTTTCCCGGATAGCAATTAGAAAACCCGTGCTTTTAGCTTTTTGTCCTTGGACTTCCATTATTGATATACGAGGAACAATGCATACCTCTTCATTACCTGCTGGATAAATCTTTGATGGTTTGCCTATCTCAGCGCTGATAAAGACGATTCCCTGGCTATC
Organism: Cellvibrionaceae bacterium 1162T.S.0a.05; assembly: GCA_000964245.1. GTDB lineage: Bacteria > Pseudomonadota > Gammaproteobacteria > Pseudomonadales > Cellvibrionaceae > 1162T-S-0a-05. The sequence goes on from LANB01000001.1 coordinate 3,334,483, forward strand.
AAGATTAGAAATGGCGTCTTTTGTAATTTTTTCGAAGTTCTCTTTGCCGCCCACCAAACTATACACAGAAGCATGTGATTTTTTGATGAACAAATCAGCATTTCCATTTTCAAATGCGGAGTACATTTTTTCAATATCTAAATGTAGTTCTCTAATTTCTTTGTCATTGAGATCATTTCCATAAACTCGATCTATAAAAAATATAGCGCAAAGCATCGGGATAATCAGGGCTAAATATTTTTTCATTGCGTTTTTCCTATTTCGCTTTAAGGTTTCGGTGCAGCTTGCGGCCTTAAGTTCACCGGCTTGTTATATTATTTCCTTTAAAATGCCACCCAAAAATAGCGCCAAGTTAAGAATAACAAATAGTTTCGCAGCGTCACCCCATATTTTTCTCTTTGTATTTTTAGAGCAGGCCCATACACACCCTAGTGCGTATATTTGCCACGGAAAATGAAGTAAAAGTAATGCAATAGAAATTTCTATTTTCCCCATTGTTGCGGCTAATAGAGCGAGAATATAGATAAGCAGGTTCCCAATGATTAGAATACCCCAAAAAGCTACAACCAAACTGCCATTTCCTTTCCAATATTTTTTGATAAGAAACGCGAGGAAATAAAGCGGCTGTAATTTTCTGACTCTTACTTCTTCCATATTTAATTACCTATGTGACGCCGCGAGTAAGCAGCCCCTTTTGCGGAGCGTAACTTTTGGGTAATAATGCCGAAGGTATGCCCAAAACGAAGTGGTGAAAAAGGTCCGCTTGATCGCTTTGTTATGCATTATTTTGTTGCCTCAGATAAATTACCGTCAGCCTTCCTTTTCCAGTAAGACTCCAGATTGCTTTCTTGTGTTTTCCTATAGACTGTCTAACTAAACCGCGATCTACCAGTTCCTGTAAAGCCGATTCAATGGTATTTATGTCCAAGCCGGTTTCTTCTTTTATCCCACCAATAAATCTCCAAGTGTAACTAGGGTTTTCCAGAGCCAATAATACGCGTCTTTTTCCACTGTCAATAAGAGTATCGTCTCTACTCGATACCTTCTCTGGCTCTGGCTCAGTTTCTTTCTCAACGACTGCTTCAATTTTATCCCTCATTTCAGCAGAGAAGCCAGCGCCACTAAACTTTTTAATTTTATCTAAATTAGAGAAAGACAAGCCTATTGCGCCAGCGACTATAGCTAGCCCCATCTCTGTTGCGCGACCAAATAAACCAAAAATTATACTAACTCCTAGAAGTACCGTGATCGATACAAATTTCATTATTTTTTCAGGCATAGTTGAATATCCTGTGTGCATAACAATATAATTAGGCTAATCATTTTTTTGTTGTGTCCCAGATAACTTTTCCAGGACCGTTAGACCCGGGAAATTGCCAACCCATATGGGTTACAGTATTAACTACGCCACATATAAGTTCACTTACAGACTTTTGAACTTGAACTAAGTACCCAACGTCGATTGGTGTATTAAAGCGAAGTTGCTTTTTGTTTACAAAAAATGGTATTGAAGCGCCTCCAGTATCCGGTGGAGGCCATGAACCATGACAGATGACATTGCGGATTTCAACAGTGTCTTTAAGCCGCTCTTCAAGAAAGTCTAAGTTGTCAATGGTTGCATGCGGATGTTCACGGACAGCTTTAGCGTAAGATTCTATGAGATTCCATAATTGGTCTGATAAAGCGTGTTGTAATTTTGGTAGCCATGCCTCCAAAACTTTTTGCACTTCATCTTCGTTATATGGTTTTGTGGCTGTGAAGGCGAATATAGCTTTTGCTAAGGTTTCTTCAAGAAATCCGAATGTTGCGACGACTCGACCCAAACTTTCCCAAAATATAGCTTCATGTCGATTTGTTGGAAACTTATTAGGTAATGCGTCCAAGTCTACTGTATGACTTTTTAGTTCTGACATAAGCGAAATTCCTTGGCAGCCTAACGTCCCGCTAATTTGCAGTTTTGGATAAGCCCGTGTGTGCTATTTAGCACACAAAGGAGTGACGTAAAAACTGTCAAATTGAGCGGTTTGTTAGGGTTCATAGTGGGCCAAGCTTTGGAAAAGTTAACGTATTAAATAACTTGTAATGCCAACGTAGTAGAGATTTTATATTGCTAGCGATAAGTGCATGATACATGAATACGTAATTAATTTTTCCAGAAGCATATTCCTCCAGAAAGCGGTGAGACGTCGCCTGGTCTGAGTGCTGTAAAATACCATTATAGATATAGCTAAACTCAGAATATCTTAGAAGCGACTTAATTGCTTTTGCATGCTGATCTAAATATTTGCAAAAGTCTTTCGTAATATCACCGTCATTTTTATGTATAGCAACTATAGATAAATCTTTCGAGTGATCCTCATTTAGTAGTTTATCGCGTACAAATTTATGAATGCGATTATAGTAAATAGAATCTTTTTTATTTTGGATGATAGAGCGGTATTCATTTAACACCGCTCTCATTTCGCTGAAGTTGCTCGCATAATATTCATCGTTGTTCTTTGAAATTTGAACTGCGGTAAATTCTGGTAAGGCATCATAACGAGTAACAAAACAAATAGATTGCGCCCGTTCGTGCTCAGTTAATACATCTCTGGGACCACTAATTTCATACCTAAAGCTCACTTCGCCTTCAAGATTCATTTCTATATGACGATGGGCCACCTCAAGTCGATATTTTACATCTTTGTTAACTTTATCAATTTTATCCTGAATTTTTTGAGGTTTTTCCATTTTTGTACCCTTACGCCGCAAACAGGGGCCGGAATGCAGGTGCGAAGCACCGGAGTGGAGGTCCCGGCCGCGCAGCGGCCCTTGCTGATTTGCTTTGTTAGGGGTGTTTATAGCACAAAAACAAAAAAACCTATACAAAACAACCAGATAGACACCAAAGAGCCTAAAGAGAAATAAAAGCACTAAATAATGACTTTTAGTGCTTGCGTTAAATTTGGTGCCGGGGTAGGATTCACAGCATTGGACAAGTTGAAGGTGATGATATGCCCAAGCAAGTAGACTACCCACGCGCATCAATGAAGAACTGTTTTGGCCTCGCCGATGCAGTTAATGACCTTGGTAGCGAATGTAGCGCTGCCATGGCCGCGGATAAACTAGGCAAGCAACACACCAGTGGCGCATATAAAGCCCTTGTTGGTGCAGCAGTCAAATACGGCCTGATAACGAATAAAAAAGGCCAACTTGCAGTCACACAGCTTTATCGAGATATTCGCCTTGCATATAACGAAGCTGAGGCCGAAAAAGAAACTCAGAAGGCCTTTTTGAAACCACCTTTATTTTCTGACATCTTTGCGCGTTTTGAGAATAAACCCTTACCCGTAAGCCACTTTGAAAAGCTATTAATTAGGGAATTTGAAGTTCCAGATAACTTTGCCTCCCGCGTTGGAGGCTACTTCTTGGAGGGAGCTAAGCAATGTGGGATTTTAGGTGATGGTAACGTGCTTTCTCGTGACAATGATGCAGCAAACGAAATCATTGAAAACGGGAATGATGACGACGAACAACAAGCAGATTCTCCCCCCGAGAAACCAAAGGCCGGCCCATCTCACGAAATAAGTCATCCTGCAGAAGAGGAGGGAAAGTTTTCCGTCCGAATTAAAGGGCCAGGCATGGATTCGCTGATTGTAGTAAATGAAGAGGAAGACCTTTATATCGTTAAAGCGATGCTTAAAAAGGTTGAGAAGCGTCTTGCTATTGACGATGAGGAGTGGGGAGATGATTAAAAATTAAAGCCCTTGCAGCATGGCTGCAAGGGCTTTAAATCTTCCATGGGTGCTATAGGGGTTGCCCAAAGGAAGGCCTGACCTAAACACCATTGGAACGTTTGGCGACTGAATAATGGCTTGTTACATGGCGGGTGTCAAGGAACCCTGAAAGGTAATAGGCAATGAAAAAGCCTCCCTTTCCGGCGCCACCCGGTAAAAAGTGGATTTTTAAAAAGTGGTTTATCCACTACAGAACTGGCCAAAAAGTGTATCCGAAAAACGCGGAATGCTTTTGCTTTTTGGTAAACGCTTAACTCTAACGGGCACTCTCGGGTGCCCAACCCCTAACGTTTTTGTAAGGAGCGAGCTGCTAGGCGAGTCCCGCGCAGGCCGCAAGCGGCCGTAGCAAACTTAACAAACTTGTTATATTTATTTATGTGACTCATTCCGCCACCTTTCTTTTACGGCATCTTCAATAACTGTTTGAGGATCCAACCCCAATGATTTTAATTTTTCGATATATATCTCGATATGCCACCAAGGGCATGACGGGTCATCACAAGATTCATCTCTGTCGCCAGAGTGTTCGAAATTCAAATGGAAACAAAGCCAATGCATATTTTCAAATATTTCATAATTGTCTGCATTCGCAATAACCGGACTATTGCAATATTCGCAAATTTTACTATTTTCCATTTTTACTCATAAACTTTGGATAAATATAACGTCCCAATTACGGGCCGGAACGAAGTGGTTTGCGTTGTGCTATTAAAGCACATAAGCGATCCACGCAGTGGAGGTCCACGCAATGCGCAGCATTGCAACAGTACATTGGTTTGTTAGGATACGACATTATTGCCCAAAACCTTCCACATTTTCTCGAATTCATCTTCTGATATGCTTACCCCGGTGAAATCTTGGTACTTCATGTTTGTGTCTAGCCAAAAACCGTAATCACTTTCACTTGATCCTGCCAAAATAGGACTGCCAGATTGATCAATGCCTATTTCTCGAATAGGTAAATCATTGTCAAATTCAATTAGCCATTCATTAACTAAGTGTAAATTTTGTTCATAGCCTGGATTTGCCTTAGGTACAAACCAAAATAATTTTTCAAGAACACGAACAGAAAATTCTTTCTCTTTTTCCCACTCTGTACCGAGGGTAGTTCGCAGATAGCGCATCTCAGAGTTTCCTAACGCCCCAGTAACGGGCCGGAACGAAGTGGTTTGCGTTGTGCTATTAAAGCACATAAGCGAGCCACGCAGTGGAGGTCCGAGGCAGCTCGCTGCCGGGCGTTGACTGGATTGTTATGAGTTTTATGGATCAATATCAATTCCACCATCGCTACTACGAATAATTCTACCGACCGCTCTTAAGATATACGCAATGGTTCTGTATGGAAGGTCAAATATCAGTTCTAAGAACTCATACCACTCACTATTCTGCTTTTTGCCTCTTGGCCATATGTAGTGAACCAAGGTGTACCCTACTATTATTGAAAGCAAAACCATCCAGCTAAAACCATTAACAAATAGGTCATATACCAAGTAGGAACTAATACAAAATATAAATATTGAAGCCAGAACCCTAATAACTTCCATTTTTTAATTCTCGGTTTAACTCATAACAATGTTATTAGATTGCAGTCTACACCCAGGCATTTTGTCCGTATCCAGGCATTTTTGTCTAAATGTAGACACTAAATGTCTAAATCTGGACATGTCTATATCCAGGCATCTGTTCATTTAATCTACAAAATTCGATCTGTTAATTCGAGCAATTTCACATCCCGATAGGGTAGTGCCCATGCTCCAAGTCGCGGAACCCACTGGCCGCCTTCGCGGCGAATAATGTTTTGCAGGTGCTTTTCTCTATATTCGACTCTCACATACACAATTTGAGCATCGTGGTTTGTAAGGACTTTATCGAACAGAGCCGAGTAGTTTAATGGGCGTTCATCAACGATGAGTTCGGCGGTGGTAACAATGCGTTTGTTTTTTGGGTCTTTTCTATATCGAATGGCAACGAGCTTATCATTCCATTTGCTGGCGTAGCGCTTGGTGCCGGGGGATCCGGGTTTCATTGTTTTGATAATGTCCATGAGTCAGTGCCATCCCTGAATAACTGATGTGCCCAATAGTATTTGCCTTTGATTCAAGCGTCAAATAACAAGATTGAATACCCGAAAATAAAAAAGCCAGGCATTGCCTGGCTTTTTAGATGTCGCTTTAGGGGCGATTAAGCTTTTTCGAGTACTTCAGGTTCATGACCGCGTTTCTTCATGTAGAAGAACAGGGCGCCGAACAAGATTATTAAAGCCGCCGGAAAGAGGGCGAGGTTAGTGAGTGTGGCCTGGCCTGCAGCGAGGTCTGCCGCGCCGGGGCTAACGCCACTTTCAAGGGCCGCTGCGCGGGCTTCATCCAGCCAGCTTCCGATAATGGGGTTCCACATACTGACAGAGAACATGCCGAGGCCGCCGATTAATGAAAGGCCCATTGCGCCTGTTTTCGGCTGATATTCGCTGATAAACCCGATCATGGTTGGCCAGAAGTACATACAACCAATAGCGAAGAGAATTGCTGCAACATAAACCATGATGCCCGAAGCGCTGCTCATCAAGAAGATGCCGATGGTGGCAATAACGGCACCGCTCAAGAGTACGCCAGCGGGGTTGAGGGCATGCACAATGGGGCCAGCAAAGAAGCGACCAACAGCCATTAAGCCGGTAACCATTGCCAGAATCAGCATGGGGTGCGCGCCAGACTCACCCAGAATTCGTTCTACCCATTGTTGGGTGCCGAGTTCGGTTGTGGCGGTTAAGGTCATGCACACCAGCATGAAGATGTAGAGTGGCGAAAAGAGGCTAACCACATTGGTTGATGTTGAGACTTCGGAGTTTTCCATGGGTGGGAACGGTTGGGTAAACACGAGGTAACCGTAGATTGCCGTCGGGATAAACATAACCGCAATTTGCAATTGCCAACCCATGCCTGCGTTTGTCATTGCAAATGCGATGAGCGCGCCAATGACGATACCACCAGGGAACCACACATGAAATTTGTTGAGCATGGTGGTTTTGTTTTCATGGTAAATGTCGGCGATTAAGGGGTTTGCACCTGCTTCAACAGAACCGTTGGCGAAGCCAATACAGAATGTTGAAATCAATAAGCCCCAGAAGCCGCCGGAGAATATTGTCAGGAATAAACCGAGGAGGTGCCCAACAAATGCAATGATCATGAGGTTCTTCGCCCCAATGTGGTTGTAGAGCAAACCTCCCAGAATGGTGGCGACCGGGAAACCCAAAAACGCCATGGAGTTGATCCAGCCCAGCTGGGTATCGGTGAAACTGAATTCCGAGCTAAGCTCCCCCAGAATGCCTGCACGGATTGCAAAGGTCATGGCCGTAACGACCAGTGACAAGCAGCAGGCAAAAAAGATTTTATTTTGATTAATCGTACTCATAATTTTTGGCCTTTCATTATTGTTATTACTTCAGTGATTAATTGTGTTTAAAAAAGAAGAATTACAGCCCCAACACTTTGTTATTTAATTCTTCATCCGGTGCGACAGCGGCAAAGTCGTCAAAGGCTTTTTCTACTTTGCGTATCATGTGTTTCTGAATAAAGGGCGCGCCTTCGCGTGCACCGTCTTCAGGGTGCTTCAAACAGCATTCCCATTCAAGCACGGCCCAGCCTTCGTAGCCGTATTTGCAAAAGCGGCTGAAGATTCCGCTAAAGTCGACCTGGCCATCGCCGAGCGAACGGAAACGTCCGGGGCGATCGACCCAACCCTGGTAGCCACCGTAAACACCGCATTTTGCTGAAGGAATAAATTCGGCATCTTTCACGTGGAAGGCTTTGATGCGCTCGTGGTATACGTCGATAAAGCCGAGGTAGTCGAGTTGTTGCAATACGAAGTGGCTTGGGTCGTACAAAATATTTGCGCGTGCGTGGTTGTCCACGGCATCCAGAAACATTTCAAAGGTGATGCCGTCGTGCAGGTCTTCACCGGGGTGCAATTCGTAGCACGCATCCACGCCGTTTTCTTCGAACACATCGAGGATGGGTTTCCAGCGTTTACCAAGTTCGGCAAAACCAGCTTCCACTAAACCTGCCGGGCGCTGGGGCCAGGGGTACATGGTGTGCCAGAGGAGGGCGCCGGAGAAGGTTGCGTGCGATGTTAAGCCGAGGTTGCCACTGGCTTTTGCCGCATTTTTAACTTGCTCGACGGCCCACTCGGTGCGTGCAGCGGGTTTGCCGCGCAAATTTTCCGGGGCAAAGCCGTCGAACATTAAATCGTAAGCCGGGTGCACGGCAACGAGTTGGCCTTGCAAGTGCGTGGACAGTTCGGTGATTTCAAGGCCGCGTTCGGTGAATTTACCTTTGAGGTCGTCGCAGTAGTCCTTGCTTTCTGCGGCGAGTTTGAGGTCGATGCAGCGGGCATCCCAGGTGGGAATTTGTATGCCTTTGTATCCGAGGTCGGCTGCCCAATCCAGAATGCTTTCGAGGGCGTTAAAGGGGGCTTCGTCGCCCATAAATTGGGCTAAAAATATGGCTGGACCTTTCATTGATTCTTTCCTCTTATTCTTTCTTTAGCGTCTGATTCGTGTTTGAAGATTGAGTTCGTTAGCGGTTCGCAGTGCTTGAGCACCTAACTCGCCAGCTTGACCCAAGTGCCGCCCTTGTTGGAGCTTTCGACAACGGCTTCAATAAAGGCCATGCCGATGACACCGTCTTCGATTCCGGGCACGAAGGGGATGTCCTTTATGCCGCTGCTGCGCGCCTTGCCACGTTGGTTTTTAATTTCTGCGGCGAAGTGTTTGTACAAGTTGGCAAAGGCTTCGAGATAACCTTCCGGGTGGCCAAAGGGTGTGCGGGAGTTCGCTTGTGCGGCGGCTCCCAGGTAGCCGTTACCGGCGCGGACCACTTCTTCAGGTTTATCCCCCCATTTAATGTACAGAGTGTTCGGCTCTTGTTGGTGCCATTCGAGGCCACCTTTGCTGCCGTATACACGAATGCGTAAATTATTTTCTTCGCCCACAGCAATCTGACTTGCAAAGAGTACACCTTTTGCGCCTTTGGAAAAACGTAAAAGTGCTGCACCGTCGTCGTCGAGTTGGCGGCCTGGCTCAACACTGTTGAGCTCAGCCAGCACTTCGCTGATGGTGTCGCCGGTAATAAATTCCGCGAGGTTAGCCGCGTGGACACCGATATCTCCCATGCAGCAACTCGCACCAGCGAATTTAGGGTCCAGGCGCCATGCGGCTTGTTTGCCTTCATCGGAATTCATTTTGGCGGCGAGCCAGCCCTGGTTGTATTCCGCCACCACTTTGGTGATGTTGCCGAGTTCGCCCTTGAGCACGCGTTCCCGCGCTTCTTTGACGATGGGGTAGCCAGTATAGGTGTGGGTGAGGCCAAACAGTAAGCCGGTTTTTTCAACTTGTGCTTTCAGTTCCACCGCTTCTTTCAAGTCGAAGGTGGCGGGTTTGTCGCACATGACGTGGAAGCCTTTTTCCAGTGCAAGTTTTGCAATAGGGTAGTGTGTGTTGTTCGGGGTGACGATGGCGACAAATTCCATGCGCTCGTTTTCTGGCAAGGCTGCTTCGGCATCCATCATGGCTTCGTAGCTTTCGTAACAACGGCTTTCAGGTAAATATAATTCCTTACCCGCTTGTTTGGATTTTGCAGGGTCGCGACTGAAGGCGCCGCACACTAGTTCAATTTCTCCGTCGATACGCGATGCAATGCGGTGAACATTGCCGATAAAGGCGTCGGGGCCTCCACCTACCATGCCCATTCTAACTTTGCTCATAGTTATAGATCTCCTGAAGGTTCTTTTTGTGTGTGATTATTTTTTATTGGTAAAAACGCTGTTCTAAATTAAATCGTGTTCTAACTAAAACCGTATTTTAAACAAAACAGTAAACATTAACGCGGTGTTGCCCATGCGCGCCCGGCTTCACTGATATCAATACAGCCTTCAAACCTGCCCGGAATGGGGATGTATTGCAGTACCTGGCTCGCGCCGATTTCCGAGGTAAAAAAACCGAAGATGGTCAGTTCTTTCACCAGTGAAAAATAGTGCAGTGCGCTGTCGAGTTCCCGTTCCGACAGCGTGCTCTTTTTCAATAATACCTGTTTAATATCGTCGTCGCTCTTGCTAATGACCAGGTTCAGGTGGCGAGCGATTTTTTCGTGCTTGTGTGGCGGCAAATCCACATAGTTTTTCTGATAAATTTTGTTACACATTAAATCCAGAGAAAAAAAGCCGTCATTAAAGCGTTGTTGTTCTTCGCGTTTAAAGACATCGCGAATCACACTTTCGATATAGGCCGGGATGCCCGCTTCGAGTGCGCCGGGTGTATCGGTTTTGGGAATGATTTTTTCGCACAGTATATTCAGACTTTGCATCAGGTGTGGGCTAAAGTACTCGGGCGAAACGCTGGTGTCAGTGTTTTCGCTTGCCGTGTTTTCCTGTGCAGCATTTTCACCTTCGGAACTGCTGCAAGCGGAAATCAGCGCACCGGCCGTGCTCGCTGAAGTGAGTACGGCCATGCTTTTAGCAAAACGTTTGAGAAAATCCCGACGGAGTAATTCCTGGTCCAGCATCAGAGGTTCCTGCGATTCAATTCATCGGCAGCAAAATGGGCTGCACGTGCCGTTAGAGCCATATAGGTGAGCGACGGGTTTTGATTGGCGGATGAGGTCATGCACGCGCCGTCGGTAACAAACACATTTTTAACTGCGTGGATTTGATTGTGTGCATTGAGTACCGAGGTTTTCGGATCGCGACCCATGCGCGCCGTACCCATTTCATGAATGCCGTGACCCGGTGTGTAGGTCGCATTGAAAGGTTGCACATCTTTCAGGCCTGCGGCTTCCAGCATTTCAATGGCGCAGGCTTGCATGTCCTTGCGCATATTTAATTCGTTTTGTTTCATTTCGCAGTCGATATCGAGAGTCGGTAAGCCCCATTTATCACGTTTGTTTTTGTTCAGGCTTACGCGATTTTCGTGGTAGGGCAGAAACTCGCCGAAGGGGTTGATACCCATACGCCAGGGGCCGTGTTGGCTTAGCATATTTTTGAGTTCTTCACCGAGGGCGTGTGAGGTTTCGCCGCGAGTCCAGGCTTCTCGGCCGCCATTGCCCTGGTAGCCAAAGCCGCGAACGTAGTCGCTGCGTTGTTCTGTGATATTGCGAAAACGTGGAATGTAGATGCCGTTGGGGCGACGACCGTAAGTGGTTTTATCGGCAAATTCGTCGGTCCAACCACTGGCGCCTGCGAGATGGTGATGGTCCATCAAATTGTGGCCCAGTTCGCCACTGTCATTGCCCAGCCCATTGGGGAATCGCTCGGAAACGGAATTTAATAAAATAAACGTGGAAGCGAGGGTTGAGGCGTTTACAAATACAATGTTGGCGTAGTACTCCATTACCTCATTGCTTTCGGCATCAATAATGCGCACACCCGTGGCTTTTTGTGTGTTGTTGTCAAAAAGTATTTCAGTGACGATGGACCAAGGGCGCAAAGTCATATTGCCGGTTGCAACGGCTGCCGGTAAGGTGGATGCGTTACTACTAAAATAGGCGCCGTAGGGGCAGCCGCGAATACAACGATTGCGATATTGGCATTGGCCGCGCCCTTCAATGGCCTGGGTGAGATTGGCACTGCGGCCGATAATCATGCGCCGTTCCGGGAACGCCTTGTTAATGCGTTTTGCAACGGCTTTTTCCATGCAGCTCATTTCCATCGGCGGTAAAAATTCGCCATCGGGGAGTTGCGGTAAATTTTCCTTGCTGCCATTGATGCCGGCAAACTTTTCGACTTTGCTGTACCAGGGGGCGATATCCTTGTAGCGAATAGGCCAATCAACACCGTGGCCGTCTTTGGCGTTGGCTTCGAAATCGAGATCACTTAAACGATAACACTGGCGGCTCCACATCAGCGATTTTCCACCGACGTGATAGCCGCGTATCCAGTTAAAGGGTTTGACTTCGGTGTAGGGGTTTTCCTTGTCGTTAACCCACCAATGTTTGTTTGTTTGATCAAGGTAGCCCGCGCGACCTTGCACAGGAAAATTTTCACGCTCCTTGAGTGGCAGTTTACCGTTGTAGGGCAACTCCCAGGGCGCGCTCATGGCGGTGGGGTAATCCTGCACGTGGCGCACGTCGCGGCCACGTTCGAGCACGAGGGTTTTTAAACCGCGTTCGCACAATTCCTTTGCGGCCCAACCACCGCTAATACCTGTTCCAATAACAATGGCATCGTAGCTGTGATTTTTTTTCGCCTTGATATTCAGTCTCACTACACCAGGGCCTCACGCACTTTTTCCAGCAGGGCCTGGGTTTGTTTTATACCTTTGATTTCGTCATCGTCCTTGCCTTCGTATTCGATACCAACATAACCGGAATAGCCTGCATCCACCACGAGTTTCATCATGCGGTAAAAATCGATATCCGGTTCTTCGCCTTTCTCGTTAAAGCGGAAGGCTTTGGCGCTGACGGCTTTTGCAAAAGGCATCAATTCTTCAACGCCTTTGTACTTGTCGTAACTCTCGCCGGTTTCACGGTTGATCGTGAAATTACCAAAATCCGGCAAGGTGCCGACGCGAGGATTATCTGCCAGTTTCATTACGCCACTTAACCAGGCGCCGTTCGATGAAAAGCCGCCGTGGTTTTCGACAATTACGCTGAGATCCAATTTTGCGCAATACTCGGCAAGTTGATTCAAACCGTCTGCGGCGAATTTCATTTGTTCGTCGTAGCTACCGGCACTTTGTGCATTCACGCGAATAGCATGGCAGCCCAATGCATGTGCGGTATCGGCCCAGCGATAATGATTTTTTACTGCTGCGTTACGCATTTTCTTGTCGGGGTCGCCGAGAGCCCCTTCATGGTCACACATGATGAGCAAGTTTTTTACACCTTCATCTTTCGAACGTTTTGCCAATTCGTTGACGACTTTATCGTTGAGTGTATCGAAATAAAATTGGTTGACGTATTCAATTGCATCAATGCCAAAAACTTCACGGCTTATGCGTGCAAAATCGATAGGGTCTTTTTCACCGCTGCGAAATGCGCGGTGCAATGAATATTGTGCTAGAGAAATTTTGTAAAGTTCTGCATTTTTTTTGGATGGATTACCGGCAAGGGCTGAGTGCAGGGGGAAGGCGCCGGCAGCAGTGGCCGCAGCAGCGTGTTTCAAAAAAGATCTTCGGGAAAAACTCATGATACATTCCTGTTTTTTACTGGCGAAACTTTTATTGCGCCGTTTTTATAATTGCGTTGTTTTTATTGTTGCTACTGGCGGTAGCCTTGCGCCTGCAATATTACTTCGCAGGCGAATAGTAAACCAGGCGTGGCGGCAGGGTTGACCTGGCTTTTACCTGTTTTTGCCGCATTCTTGACGCGCGATTTCCGGCGCGCAATCAAGCTGTGCTGTTTGACGAATGCCATTATTTTTATCTCGTCAAAGGGGAATGATTCTACCTGCTTTTCAGCCTCGTTTGCGGCTTGAATTCCAATGAATTTGCGTCAGCAGGAATCAAAAGCAATCAGATTGCAAAACCAGGGTGGTGCATGCGATGGGGGGCAGGGCCGGGGGCGCGCTTGGCTTCGTGCTCAGCTCTTTCGGTAGAGACGCAACTCAAATTGGAGTTGAGTGTCGAGGCTTGCCATGTTCTCCAGGCTTGCTTGTTTCTGTGGGCTGGCGTGCCAATAGTAGGGCGTCATTTTCAGGAGATTGGGCAGGTCTGCACCGGCAATGTGGGCGTGTCGATGGCAGTGTTCAGTCTGAATGGGCTCAAAAAGTGAACAGTCGTCCATGCTCTGAAAGTTTCCTGCATGGGCGTGTTGCTGCGTATAAATTTGTTCGGCAAGTTCCGCCAGGTGATGTTCACCGGGGCCAACCATCAGCAGGCGGCCGCCCGGTTTGAGTACGCGCGCGCACTCCTCTGGCGACAAGGGCGAGAAAACGGACACCAGCGCATCGAAGCTGGCATCAAACCAGGGCAGCTTGTAGGCTGAAGCCACGGCAAGTTGCAGCGGCTGTTTCCGTTTTGCCGCCATACGTACGCCTTGTTTGGCGATATCAATGCCGTAAAAATCCACGTGATTCAGCTGTCGGCTGAGCTTCTCCAGGTAGTAGCCTTCGCCGCAACCGATATCCAGCAGAGTTGCGTGCTCGTCTGACAGGTCTTGTTGTGCTTTTGCGGGGCTAAGTTCCTTCAATAACCTGAGAATCGCATCGACAAGAAAATCGTAATAGCCTGCTGCGAGGAATTGCTGGCGAGCGCGAAGCATCTCGGCACTGTCTCCGGGTTGCTTGCTTTTTTTCTCCTGGACAAGGTGCAAGTTGATATAGCCTTCGCGCGCTCGATCAAAATTGTGTTTGTTGCAACATTGATAGCTCTGAGCCTGTTGCACCAGGGCTTCGTCGCAGAGCGGGCATTTAAAAGAAAGCATGTTGAGTCGGTTACATGTTTAGTAGGTTACAGGTTGAGTAGGTTACAGGTTGAGTAGGTTACAGGTTGAGTAGGTTAATAGTGTTTATGTGATTTTTACGAATCTTGACCCTGGGGCTAAGCCTTCAGGCCAAAGGCGAGAATACCGGCCGTAACCGCAACGTTGAGCGATTCCACATTATTTTGCAGGGGAATGCGAATGCTTTGTTTACAGGTCTTGCGCACGGCATCACTAAGCCCCTCGGTTTCATTGCCTAACACAAATACGGTATTGGCTTGATAGGGAAAGTCTTGCCAATCGGTTTTGGCCCGGCCGTCGAGGGCGAGAATATCACTGTCTTTTTCAGCAAAGGCACTTAAACAGGTGGCGAGTTCATCGCACCAGAATATGGGGCAGCGAAAAACTGTACCCGCACTGGCTTTGATCACCAATGCATCCACTTTAGCCCCGCCTTTGCGCGGCAGCAGTAAACCTTGTAAGGGTGACGCACACACACTGCGAATAATCATGCCGAGGTTTTGTGGGTTGGTCACCCGGTCGAGTGCTAGATAGCGGCCGCCCTGTTCCAGCGCCGTTTCGTAGTTGTTGAAGGTGCGCATGTGAATATCCAATGCGACACCTTGATCCTGTTTTTTATTTTTCGAAATGCGGGAAAGCGCCTGGCGGTCGTGATAAAGCTGAGGGATTTCGCGTTTTTCCGCGAGCGAAAGTATTTCATTGAGAATGCCGCCGCGTTGATTGCTTTCCGCCAGATGCAAACGTTCGATATGCAGGCTGTTGTCCTGCAAGGCTTCGAGTACAGGCTTACGTCCATAAAGCGTCAGTGTATGGGCGAACTGTTTTTTCTTTTTTAAATACGCGTTGCTGTCGCTCATCAATGACTGCTCGCTGCACTCAACTAGCGTTGATCGCAAACGCGTAAGTAGGCTGCGATTGCATTTTCAAAACCCATTTTCAGTGCATCAACCGTCAGCGCGTGCCCGATCGAGACTTCCTGTAAGCCGGGTAAGGTTTTGTAAAGTTGCATGTTTTCCAGATTTAAATCGTGGCCAGCATTGACGCCAAGGCCAAGCAAGAGCGCATACTCAGCGGCAACAACATGCTCTTTAAATACGGTATCGGCTTCGTACTTGCTGCGTGCAAATGCATGGGCAAAGGGCCCGGTATAAAGTTCGATGCGGTCAGCACCAACTTCCTTTGCCAATTTAATTTGTTCGATGTGCGGGTCCATGAACAGGCTGACACGTATGCCGGCATTTTTTAAATCTTCAATAATGGGGTGCAGCACTTCACCATCTTTACGCAAATCAAAACCGTGGTCGGATGTGAGTTGTGCATTGCTGTCGGGTACCAGTGTGCACTGGTGAGGTTGCGCGGCTTTAACAAGAGTGAGTAAACTCGGGTACTCGCCTTCGGCTTCTGCAAAGGGGTTGCCTTCAATATTAAACTCAAGCTTGCGGCGCGATTTTTTAATGAGTTCAGCCAGTGGCTGTACATCACTGGCGCGGATGTGACGTTGGTCTGGCCGAGGGTGAACTGTGAGGCCCTGGACATTTAAATCCAACGCCCATTCCGCAAAATCCAGTAAGCGTGGGAAATCGCCCTCGCGTGAATTTCGAAGCAGGGCGATTTTATTCAGGTTAACACTGAGGGCAATGGCCATTATTGACGATAGGCCTTGAGAATACGCACGGCGTAGTTAGGGGCTTCGGGAAATGAACGATACAAGCCACGGGGTTCGGCTTCAATTTTTTTCACCACTTCAAACCCTTCAATTACTTTGCCGAAAACTGCATAGCCGTGTTTGCCTGCTGCGGCGTCGAGAGAAGGGTTATCAACGATGTTGATAAAAAATTGTGACGAGGCGCTGTCTGGATCGCTGGTGCGAGCCATGGACAAGGTACCCTGCAGGTTTTTCAAGCCGTTGTCGGCTTCATTTTTAATGGGCGGCAAGGTTTCCTTGCGTTGAAAATCGTAAGTAAAGCCACCCGCTTGCACAACAAAATTATCAACAACGCGGTGGAAAATGATGCCCTCGTAAAATTTGTTGTCGATGTAAGTCAAAAAGTTTTTAACGGTGATCGGGGCTTTGTCGGGATACAACTCGATTGTCATTTTACCGAGATCGGTTTCCATAACAACGATCGGTTTTTCCATTGCCGTTGCGCCAGTTTTGTTTTCGGCTTCATCTGCGGCCCATACGCTCAAGCTGAGGAGGCACACACTGAATAAACTGAATATCTTGTTCATCATAAGTTTGGAACCCTTGTTTTAAAAGTATGGAATTTAAACGTTTAGCGCGTTGAATGATTTTTTAACCAAAATAAGGCTTTGAATTCGATTAACGGTTAATTCACTATTTCCATTCAGAATACCCTTTTTTCGGAATCAATGCTGGAATTAACAGCGCCAAAATCACACCGAGAATGACCAGCCCGGCGCCATAGAGCATAAAGTCTGTGCGCTGATCGGATTTGAGATTTTCGTTTTCGGCAAACAGGGCATCGCGTTCGGTTTGGATTAATTGATGTTTCTCAACGAGTTCCTGGTTGGTACTCTCTAGTTGAATGGCATTGCGCGATAATTCGCGAATGCGTTGCAACTCCTTGGACATGCTATCTCGCGAAGTGAGAGCGTCGGTTGACTGGCCTTGCAGTTGCTGGTTTTCGTTTAAAAGGGTTTGGTTGCGCGTTTGAAGTTGAGCCGTTTCCTGTTCGAGTTCTGCGATTTTTGCCAGCGCTTCAGTCAGCTGCATTTGTGCGGGCCTTTCGGACATGATGTATTGTGTTGGAATCCAGCCTTCGACATTATTTGGCGTGACCACTTTGGCCCATTTGCCCTCGGCATCTTCTTCCAGAAATTTTAATTGCGTACCAGTTCGCAAGGCTGCATTGATGATGCGAAATTCATTGCCAGCACCACTGCGGAGAGGAACGTAAAGCACATCGGTGATGTAGCGAAATTCCTGGGCCTGGCTTGATACGCTGATACTCAGCGTACAACAAAGTGCCAGCAGGCTCGGCAACAGGGCGTTTAAGGGGCTTGTGCGCATTATTTTCACGGCTGTGTTCCTTATTGATTGTTTCAGGGCAGCACTTTCTTGAAAGGTTTGACAACAACTTCACGATAAACCCCTGCGCCGACATAAGGATCATCGTCGGCCCAGGTTTGAGCATCTGCCAGTGATGCGAATTCTGCAATGACAATACTTCCAGTAAAACCGGCTTCGCCCGGCTCATTACTTTCTATTGCCGGGTTGGGGCCAGCGAGAATCAGGCGGCCTTCTTCTTTTAATTTGTTTAACCTGGCAATATGAGCAGGACGCACACTTTGGCGCAAAGGCAGGCTGTTGTCGACATCTGTGCTGACAATGGAAAATAACATAGGACTTCCTGTTAATGGTGTTGGCTGTTTAACAACTTTGTTCTTTATTACTTCAGCGGTTTATTGTACTGGATTGTTGTGCTCGCTATTTTGCTTGGCGAGCTTATCCATGTCGGGTTCTTCTTTTGTATCGGCTTCATCTTCTTCTGCATCGGGGTCAACGAGAATTTCTTCAAGTTGCAAGCCCGTATGACGTGTAACGGCGTAAAACAGGTAGGCCAGGGCGGCGAAGAGCACGATGGTAGAGGGTATTGCAATCACCGGGTAGCTGAGGCCCATCATGCGGCCAATTTCCTGGTTAAAGGCTTCGGTTCCTGCGGGGCTTTTTACGATGATTTTTGCCAAGACATAGTTCAATACGGATGAGAGCAGGAAGGATAAGGCCAGAATGAGGTTGGCAATGGTAAGGCTGCGATTAAAGTCGCTTTCGGTATTGCGACTTTTCAAGGCGGCTTGCACTTTATCCAGGCGAATAATGCCGGATTTATACACAATACTCTTGATCAGGGGGTAGGGCGTTTTAATGGAGATCAATACCCCGAGGAAGATCAGACCCGGTATGGCGGCTTCCTTTATGGCGATGTATTTGGGGTCTAACTCAAGGAGCGCAATGCCACCCGTGAGCAAGATGCTGACAACACCGAGTGCCGAGAAAATATTGAATTTACCGACTCGGAAAAAGTCTGCGATGCCGTAGAGTGCTGGAATGGAGACCGCAATGATGACAGCGGTTTTTGCCCCGAGCTGATTCTCGCCACTCAGTTTGATAAATATCAGCATCGGAATCAGCAGATTGAGAGAAAGGTTCAACAGGTTGCTTTCCTTGCGCTTGATATCGCCCCAAAAATCATGGATGGCAAATGCAATGGGGCTGACCAGCGCCAGAACCACGGCAATTTGCGGCCCCAGGTATTCCGGCTTGCTCAATATTGTTAAAATGGCTGCGGGCAGAGCGAGAGTGGTAACGAAGGTCAGCAGGAAATTGCGTTTCGGGAGCTTGCTTTTTGGGGGCTGGTTTTTCAGGCCAGCCTTTTCAGGCGCTTTAGACATCTACTATCTCAAACTATCTCGGTAAATCAGTTACAGTCTTTACAGACGATTTATTTTTATTTGGGTTCAACCTGTCGGGTTCAACCCTTCAGGTTCAACCTTTCGGGTTCAACCAATCAGGTTCAACCGATCAAGTTTAACTATTTGGGTTCAGCTATGGCTTCAACTTATGGTTAAACTGAAGGGCTCAATCATTCCACGCAATTTCGCCGGAATAAGTTTACATTTGGCAGGTTAGTACCTATCCATGCTTTACGATCTTCATAGCCACAGTTCCGCGTCAGACGGTATTTTAAGCCCTGCGGCGCTCGTGTCGAGGGCTTCGGCCAATAATGTTTCAGTATTAGCGCTTACCGACCACGATACCGTGGCAGGTATCCATGAGGCGCGAGCCCAGGCCGAGCGGGAAAACCTGCAATTGATCGCCGGCATTGAATTTTCCAGTCAGTGGCAAGGCCGCAGTATCCATATCGTTGGCCTTGATATCGACCCCGATTCAGCGGCCCTGCAGGGCGCGGTTGCCCAGCAAGCAGCCGTGAGAACACGCCGCGCAGAACGCATTGCCGCAAAGCTGGAGCGCCTGGGCTTCGCCGGTGCATTAGCGGCAGCACAAGGTTTTGCGGGGGATGCCGTGATTGGGCGACCGCATTTTGCGCGTTTTTTAGTCGAGGCGGGGCATGTCAAAAATACCGAGCAAGCCTTCAAAAAATACCTGGGGGCGGGCAAGGCAGGGGATATCAAACAGGATTGGCCGGACTTTGAGCAGGTCATTGCCTGGATTCATCAAGCGGGTGGTTTGGCCGTATTAGCTCACCCCTGCAAATACAAAATGACACGCAGCAAACTCTGCGCTATGGTGCAGGCCTTTGCCGACCTGGGTGGCGATGCGCTTGAGGTGGTCAGTGGGCCACAGAGCCCGAATCAAACCCGGGATATGTTGGGAATTGCCGTTAAATTCGGCCTTAAGGTCTCCTGTGGCAGCGATTTTCACCAACCCGGTCAGGTCTGGCAGGAGCTGGGTAAGTTCGCGAGTTTGCCCGAGGATGTCGACGGTATTTGGCAGAACTTTCGTGCAAATCGCATCGGCGTTTTGTAAAAGCCGTTTTATTGGTTTTATTTGTTTTTTTAGAGAGTTAAAAAGAGTCTTAGGCAGTGGCGCAGTTTTTTACTATTCACCCGGAAAATCCACAAGCACGCTTAATTCACCAGGCGGTGGAGATTATTCGGCGTGGCGGCTTGATCGCTTACCCCACCGATTCCGCCTATGCGATTGGCTGTCATATCGGCGATAAACTGGCGCTGGACCGCATTCGCGCCATTCGCCAGTTGAACAAGGATCACAATTTCACCTTGATGTGTCGCGATCTTTCAGAGTTGGCCAAGTACGCCAGAGTCAATAATTCAGCCTTTCGCTTGATCAAAAGCCATACACCTGGGCCTTATACTTTTATTCTCAATGCGACCAGCGAAGTGCCGCGCCGTTTAATGCATCCCAAGCGTAAGACTCTGGGCTTGCGGGTACCCAACAACGAGATTGCCCTGGCCTTGATGGCGGAGCTGGGTGAACCCCTTATGAGTTCATCCTTGATTCTCCCCGGCGAAAGTGTGCCCCTGACTGACCCCTACGACATTCGCAGCTTGCTTGAGCACCAGGTCGAACTCGTGATTGATGGCGGATTCTGTGGTATGGAGCCGACAACCGTTGTCGATCTGACCGAGGATCAACCCAAAGTTACGCGCTGGGGTTGTGGTGATGCGTCTGAATTTGAATAGTCAGTGCTTGGCGCAAACCAGGCAGCTTCTTATAATGCCCGCTTGCACGCCGCCAGCCCCTTAAAGCCAGCCCCGAGGAATTAGTTTGTCTGGAATAGAAATACTCAGCGAAGATCAGAATACGCAGGCAGAGCCTGGCGATCCCGCTGCGGAGCACGCCGATAAAAGGCACGCCGAGCAGGAAGAAATGCCCTTCGCGATAGTCCAGGGGCGCGCCTTTACCCAGCTGCCCAAGGACCTTTACATTCCGCCCGATGCGCTGGAAGTAATCCTGGAAGCCTTTGAAGGACCGCTCGACCTTTTGCTCTACCTCATCCGCAAGCAAAACATCGATATCCTGGAAATTGATGTGTCGGCGATTACGCATCAATATGTGGCCTACGTTGAAATGATGGAGTCCATGCAATTTGAATTGGCTGCGGAATACCTGGTAATGGCGGCCATGCTGGCCGAGATCAAATCGCGCATGCTGTTGCCACGATCAAGTGAAGCCGAAGAAGAGGATGAGGAAGATCCGCGTGCACAGTTGATTCGCCGTTTGCAGGAATACGAGCGCTTCAAGCAAGCCGCTGAAGATATCGACGAAATTCCCCGTGTACACCGCGATACCCAAATTGGGCGCGCGCAAGGGCCGGATCGCAACTTAACGCGGCCTGATCCCGATGTGGATATGAAAGAAATTTTATTGGCACTGGCCGAAGTGTTGAAACGTGCAGATATGTTTGTGAGCCACCATGTGGAGCGCGAAAAATTGTCGACACGTGAGCGCATGACGCAAGTGCTCGAATCACTCAAAGGCCAGGCCTTTGTACCTTTTGTGAGTTTATTTAAAGTAAAGGAAGGGCGCCTCGGTGTCGTGGTAACGTTCCTTGCCATTATGGAATTGATCAAAGAATCGCTGGTGGAAATTGTGCAAACCGAAGAGTTTGGCCCCATCCACGTCAAAGCGCGCTCCTGATCTTTTTTATAGGAAAAACATGTTTTCAGGAATAGCATGAGTTACGAAGCAGAAAAATTACAACAAATTGTCGAAGGCGCGCTACTCGCAGCGGGTGAAGCCTTGAGCATCGACAAAATCCATTCGCTTTTTGAAGAACACGAAGCACCGGAAAAAGAAGAAATTAAAGACGCACTGACAGCCATTCAGGAAAACTGTGAAGGCCGAGGCTTTCTTCTAAAAGAGGTCGCTAGCGGTTGGCGCTTTCAGGTAAAAGAAGAATTAGCCACCTGGGTTAACCGTTTGTGGGAAGAAAAGCCGCAAAAATATTCGCGAGCCCTGCTCGAGACACTCGCATTGATTGCTTATCGTCAGCCCATCACGCGCGGTGACATTGAAGAAGTGCGCGGTGTTGCGGTGAGTTCACACATTATAAAAACCCTTGCTGAACGCGAGTGGGTAAAAGTGGTGGGTCATCGCGATGTGCCTGGCCGACCTGCGCTTTATGCAACAACGCGACAGTTTCTTGATTACTTCAATTTAAAGAGCCTCGATGAACTCCCTTCACTCGGAGAGCTTCGCGATATTGACGAAATTAATGCCTCTCTCGATTTCGAAGCCGCCGCCGATGGATTGCAGGACAGCGACGAACAAACACAAACTGAAAATACTCAGAACAATGAGAGTGGGGAAGAGCCCTCAGCAGATGGAGAGCCTTCAGCGGATAAAGAGCCTTCAGCGGATGGAGAGCCTTCAGCGGATAAGGAGCCCTCAGCGAGTGAAGAACCCTCAGAAGAAGAACATTCAGCAAACAATGAATCTTCAACCGAAGAAGAAAATATCGCCGTCGACGAATCCTTAGCAGATCAGCACACCTATACGATTGACAGTAACGAGAACTCGGCGGAAGAAACAGCCGAAGAACAGCGTGAAGATTCTTTCGAAACCGTTGACAGTGATGGCACGGGTACAGCGGAAGAAACCCTGGCCGAACAGCATACCTACGACATTGAGAATGACGATACCTTCGAAGATGACGTTGCAGAAGGCATTGGTGAAAGTGCCTTTGAAAGTGCTATTGAAAGTGATGCAAACCACACAGCCCCTGAAGAAGAAAGTAAAAACCAGGCTGACGTGAGTGATGAGCAAGAAGCCGTTGTGGAGGGTGAAGGCGATGGACAACCCAGCTCCAACGGATAAGGATAAAAAACCAGCAAGCGACGAAAAACTGCAAAAAGTGCTCGCACGTGCAGGTTTTGGTTCGCGTCGTGAAATGGAAAAAGCCATCAGTGAGGGGCGCGTGACAGTCAATGGTCGCGTTGCCAAACTGGGCGATCGTGTCAGTATCAAGGATAAAGTGGAGTTTTCCGGTACACGCGTGCGCATGCAGGCGAGTCAGAGTGAGGATGTTCGCGTTATTCTCTACAACAAGCCGGAAGGTCAAATTTGTTCACGTCAGGACCCGGAAGGGCGCCCAACAGTTTTTCAATATCTTCCACCAATAAAAAATGGCCGTTGGATTTCGATCGGTCGACTGGATTTCAATACCAGTGGCTTACTTTTATTTACCAATAACGGTGAACTAGCCAACAAGCTGATGCACCCCTCCAGCAATATTGATCGCGAATACCTAGTGCGCGTGCAGGGTGAAGTCACCAACGAAATTTTGCAAACCTTGCGTGACGGTGTCGAACTCGATGACGGCGTCGCGCGTTTTACGGATATTGCCGAAGGCCAAAAAGAAGTGACAGATAGCGAACGCGGTAATCGTTGGTACTATTGTGTTGTGATGGAAGGTCGCAACCGCGAGGTGCGTCGTTTATGGGAATCCCAGGGCTTGCGAGTCAGTCGTTTGAAACGCGTAAGGTTTGGCAACATCTTTATCCCCTCGCACGTTCGTGTTGGTCAATGGCTGGAATTTGAAGAGCGCGATATTCACGAACTCTATCTCACTGCCGGTATGGAACCCCCTCCCTTGTCTCGCCCCTCGCCCAAAAAAGTGAGTGAAAGACAACGGCACAATCGTAAATTGCGCGGGCACAGTTCGCGTGGTACACGGCCCGGCAAACAGCGTTAATTTGGTAACTAAAAATTATGCTCTGTTACGTCGGTGGAGCGAAGACAGTTTTTTGCCTGACCTTTTCTGAAATAAATGTGTTACTAAAAAAATCCCGGCATGAGCGCCGGGATCAGGAATTTATTTGAATCTGTAATTATAAGTTTGCACAAAATCCTATGCTGTGGGTTGATTGTCCCGGCGCGAGGTGGCCATTCCAACCGACATTCGAAATAACAATGCGGGCACCTGTCTGCGAAAAGTTGACATTCCAGAACTGGTTTATCCAGCCAGGCGTTGTGAACTCGGTTCGCCAGGAATCTACCGCGCTTGAACCATTGTTGGTGACTTTCACTTCGGCACAATACCCTCCCGGCCAACTGTTGGTTACATGAGTTGTTGCAGAAATGGGCGGGGTAGGGGGTGGAGCATCACTGCTTGTCGCACAGTAGCCTATTACACCATCAAGCGTTTCACCGGCATTGAGTTGTTGAAAATTACCTGCACAGTCAGCGGTGTTTGCTTGAGAACACCAAGCGTTATTTGACGGTGCGCCCGTTACGAGATACGTGCTGTCATCCACTTTTTCCATATTGAGATTCCAGCCTACATAAATTTCGTTTGGCTCTTCAATGGTTAAAAACCAATTTAAGGCTGCAGAATCAGTGTTTTGCACTTTAATATTCTTACAGTAACCGCCGTCCCACTGATCCTTTATTTGGACTTCGAAATCGACATTGGCGTTTCCTTCGCCTCCGCCTTCTCCGTTTTGTCCTTCCCCGGGTTGTGGGCAACTCATTTCGAGGTTAAATGAAAGGTCTTCCTCAGGGTGATTGATTGGATCACTTTGCACATAGTCCAGACCCGAGCCATCAGGTGCAAAACAACCAATAGAAGTCACCCTGACCACATAAGTGCCGTCTGGCAAATCCAGTTCTCCGGAGGTATCGAGAATATCGTCGGAGAAGGGGACAAGGGTGTATATGATATTGCCGGAAGCCTCTTCTTCAACAAGAAATACCTGTGCGATTGCAGACTCGATATTTGAACCACTCTGGTCTTCAATACCGCTATCACTTGGAAACATTTCAACCGGAATATCGGCAGAGCAAGAGTTGGAAGGTAGCGCTGAACATTCGCCCGGCACGACACTTTCCAGTTGCTGAGCCAAATATCCTGAGGCCATTGAAGACATCCACACTAAACCGGAATTCCAGTTAATGGTATTTTCCTTGGAGCACCACGCTTCAGGGGACCAGCCAATTCCGCCGTAGGTTTCTGCGGGGAAGTTTTCGTACTCGGTAACAGGTGGGCTGCCGTAGGTGCTGTAGTTTCGTTCAAGTCGCTCGCCACTCGGGTTATAGACATATTCTTCAATGGCTATTTTGAATTCATCGGCTAAAAACATATTCATAATGAGGTTTACGCCAAGCGTATCCCTTGCCGAGGTATCATTCTCGGTGGATTTTATTCCGAAGTGGTAACCATCATTTCCGTCTAATTCAATCCCTTCCAGTTGGTCCTGCTCTCCCTCCTGCCACACGGAATCTGTTGAGAGAAAGCCGGGTTCTCCGGGGATAATCCAAAACGGTGTCCCTTTTTCATAAGGTCGTACAAACCCTTTTTCCTTGACGACACAGCTTGTCCACTCATTTTGGGGCCCTCCTGCCAGCCAACCTCGAGGGTAGGCTATGTCATCTAAAACCTGGTCAGGGAAGAGTTCGGGTGGACCACTTACATTATCTTGACCTTTGTGAATATTCCAGGCGAATCGATCGTGGGTATCTTCTTCGGCGTAGGGGCCAAAGCCAGTGACAAAGGAAAGGTTCTGTGCATTTTCACCGAGGATATAATCCATACCGTGCAACGATGCAGCGGCAAATCGCTGCGATAACACCGTGTTTGTTGGGTCAGCAAATTTTGCCGCATAAGCTAATAGCTGAAGGTCATTCACTAATAAAGCATTACTGCCCCATTCCCAATCTCTTAACCAGGTGAGTTCACCGGCTTCACCACCGGACCAGTATGTTGCTACCGTGGTTGGTAATTTGGGTGCGGCGGTGATAGTGGTGCCGTCAGAAATCTTACCGCTGTAGGGTTCGAGCATCTCAAGTTTGATTTCCGCCGTACTTTTTAGTGAGGGGCTGATTTCGCTATTTGCGGGCACACCCCCGTGTTCTGTTGTCAGCAACGAAAAGTTTGCCGTTGCCGCCACGTGTTTCCAGTCGAAATACTTTCCGTAAACCGGAAAAGCGCCGAAATGTTCATCCTCTCTGATTTTATTAAGTAGATCAGGAAGAAAAGGAGATTCCGGTAATGGAATGTTGTAGATGCTATGAAATTGGTAAGTTGAAATGTATGACTCGACGTCGCAAGCGTAAAAATCATCAGAAATATCATCATCACTGTAGGGGCCACCACCATCATAAATATCATTCTCGCTATAGTTACTGGCGTAATATTTATAAGGCTGGATGGCATAAGCGCGCTTGCGTGCCGAATAGGCGATATTGTACCAATCAAGCGCACGGTCATTTTCACCATACTTAGCCAAGAGACGTGAAATATGCATGCCTGTTCTGCATATTGCGAGTGTTGATGCAGTCGAAGGTACAATGGCAACTCTATCCAAGCTTAGCTCTTTCTCTTTTTCTGTATCCCATGCGTGAAAACTAAAATCGCCCCAATTAGAGTTGTGTATTTTATGGGGAGCTAATAAGTTGGGGTCGTTTGGCAGCAAATTTTTAAAATAATCGGAACCCAAAATCACTTCTTCGAGCACAGGGACGCGCGTTTGTGTCGTGGGGTCGACAACTTGCATACTCGCTGGAATAACAGGATCAACAGAAACGATAGTCGAGCCCGCTGGTGCAAACTCCAGGCTATTTAGTAATTGCCAGGCAGCAAACGCGTGGTTAACCGGGTATTGGCCAAAATCACCGGCATCGGCCCAGCCCATGCCGCCACCCAGAGTTTCACCATTACACCAGTCTGGTACAGTATTATCGATACTGCATGGAACCGGATTGCCGTGTAGGGCTTCTCTTGAATAACTTGCATCGGCTGCACCATAAGCTGCAAGAAAATTTCCATCCACACCATTAATAGCGAGTTCAGGCGAGCTGCCCAAGCGATGGAAGTAATAGTAAAGGTAAGCCATGTTCGCCATATCCTGGTATTGGCTTTTCATCTTGTTGCTATTTATTTCAAAGGTGATGCTGTAATAAATGGCCTCTTCGCCGGTATTGCCGTTATCGGGTGTATCTTCTTTGGGCTCGGGCTTGCGGAACAGCGCAACATAGTACCGCCCTTCCTGAGTGATATAACTGAAGTCAATTTGGTACATGTACTTACCTGTTGGGTTGGTAAATACTTTTTTTATCTGTTTTAAAGAGGGCGCTGTACCGCCATTGAGGTTTGATTTGGATCTTCCTGCAAAATTAGGCTGCAAATCGTTAACATCCCAACGCATTTGGAAAGGGCTTCGATAGCCTCTGGAAAAAACAATTTCTCCGGTGTCAGTGTTAATTACGCGCCAATCATAAAGATAACCATTTTCCCAATAGTTTCGATATTCTGTAGAGTCGATGGCTTCAGGTACGGGTCCGGTACCGGAATTACCAATTTCTTTTCCAATGGGAACGTCCACCAGTAGCGTTGCGGTTTTCGTTGCGTTTGGGAAGTACCCTAGTTGATTAACTCTTATTGCATTTTTCTGGTCCGGATTCGGCGCCGCCACAAGTAAGGTGGATTTAAATATCACATAAAAAAGTGATAAAAAAGCCGTTATCCTAAATAGGATTAAAAATTTATTTATCATATTTTTCTCCATAAAAATAAAAAATTAGTTTAATGATTCTGTCTGTATTTATTTTGGAAAGAACCGTTGAGAAAAATATACGATCAATAAATATTTTAGTGTTAAGTGTTTTGTTTATGTGAGGTAATCGACTAAATATGGATATTATTTTTTAAGTTATGTATTACAAATATTTTCTATCATGTTTTATCAAAAATGATCACAGTTAGATATATAACTTTATTTTGTTACCCTGGTTTTATGGGGTAACTAATTGTTGTTATTTAGATAAACTCTGTAATTATTGGGTTTCTGTGTTTTAAATGTTTCCGATGTTTAATTGTGTCTTGAGCGGGTTGATTATTTAAAGTGGATTCTTTACTAAATAAAAATGTTATATTTTATTTAATTCGTTTTGGTTATAAGTTATGGTTTTCGTAAAAATATGGCATTTAGTTTCTTGCTTGGCTTTGCAGTGTGGTTTTCTTTGGGGTGTTTTCTCTGGAGTGTAGATGGGTAGGTTTCGATGTTAATATCAATTTAGATGGGATTCGGCAGGGCGATCAGAAAGGGTGCATTATGGGTGTAATTTGGTTAGTCTTTAATCGGGTACGGTACAGTCTATTCCGTCTTTTTCTTCGGCCATGATTAAAATGATTTTTTTAAATCAGGATAACTTTTTATATGTCGCCAGGTTTCAATGGGGCGAACGAATGCAGTTTCTTTGATTGATCGGTTACCCAGTCTGAATGTCTTGCTCGGGTGCCGCTTTAAGCCCCAGGCAAATGACTTTATTCCTTCCGGAATTTTTTGCAATGTAAAGCGCGCTATCGCTGCGCTTTAACAGCGATTCACCATCGTCTTTGCTTTCAAGCGTTGCGACACCAAGACTGATGGTTGCTGATAATTCCTGTTTGTCGACGGTCAGCGGGGTCATCGCGACGTTTAAACGAATTCGTTCTGCAATTAACCTGGCTGCTTTGATATCTGTGTTGTTGAGTAAGACAACAAACTCTTCACCGCCGTAACGGAAAATCTGATCGGTATCGCGTAAGGCAGATTGAATGCAGTTAGCGCTGTGTTGCAGCAGCCGGTCGCCGGCACGATGGCCATATAAATCGTTGACTTGCTTAAAGTGGTCGATGTCGATAAACAATAGACACAAGGATTGCTTGTGTCTGTGCGCGAGTTTTATTTCACGCGTCAGTGCCATATCCATGGCTTTGCGATTGCCGATTCCTGTAAGCCCATCTCGCAGTGAGGAGGCGAGGGCTTCGCGATAAAGTAAGGCATTGCGCAAAGGGTAAAACAGAATACTGACAAACATTTCGAGTGCGGCAAGTTCGCCTTCAAGAAAGTGTTTTTTACGGAAGAAGGTTAGCGTTCCAAGTGCAGCCCGTTGGCCCTTGATGTTGTATTGGGCGCGGTGGTTCGCTTTTTTCCCGATGTTGAATTGTTCGTTATCTTCCAGTTCAAATAGCAGGCCATCAAGTTTGATGGTACCGCGAATATTGTTGAAAAACATTTCCAGCGTGCTGTGCACATCGAGGGTACTTTGCAATTGATGCGTGAGCTTGAATTGCAAATCACTAAATTCATTTTCTGCGCGAAAGCCGTGTACAACCTGGGCGGAGCGTGCAGGTTTGGATATTCCTGGAGAGCTGGTCGATGTGCCGGGCATAGTATTTTCCATTTGCTTGCTACTGCTGTTTTGCCAAGTAGTTCAAATTTTGTGCCACGACGTAAAAATCCTTATAAATCAATCAGTTATATTTAATTGGTAAAAGTCTCTTTTTGCAATGTCGCTTTCTTGACGCTTGAAAGCGGAAACAAAACCGCCACGCGAGGCAAGGCCTTGCCGTTCCAGCGCATTGTTGATTGTGTTCAGGGGGCGAAGTTGCGAGAATGTCGCGCTTTGTAGGTAGCACCGAGGTCGCTGTGGCAGAAGTAGCATTGTTTTACGGGAGTGACGACGGCAATACGGAGAGTATTGCGCATCGCATTCGTGCGAGATTGGGTGAAGAGGTCGTTGACCTGTTTGATGTCGCCGATGTGACACAACTGGACTTTGAAAACTACGACAAGATCATTCTCGGCATTCCCACCTGGGATTTTGGCCAAATCCAGTCGGACTGGGAAGAGTTTTGGGATGATGTCTCCAGTGTCGATTTTAGTGGCAAAACCGTTGCGATGTTCGGCTTGGGAGATCAATTTGGCTACGGTGATTTCTTCCTTGATGCGCTCGGCATGCTGCACGATGTGGTTAAGGCCGCAGGTGCACGCATGATTGGGTATTGGCCCACGGAAGGTTATGAATTTGATGCCTCAAAGGCCTGGCTTGAAGATAAGTCCCTCTTTGTTGGTCTTGGCCTCGATGAAGATCAGCAGCCTGAACTCACCGCTGAGCGTCTCAATCGTTGGTGTCAACAAATCCACGCTGAATTTCCTTTACAATCACCCTTGCAAGACATAGAAGACCAATAGGACGAGGTAGGGGAGAGGCTAAGGCACTATGCTGAAACAGAACCGAGGTCCCGCACGCGCGATACGCGCGGCAGTGTATTCGTGGAAAGGATTAAAATCGGCATTTCGCTACGAAGAAGCGTTTCGGCAGGAATTGTTTCTCGCTTGCGTTGCAATTCCCTTGAGTTTCTTTTTGCCGGTCACTACGGGTGAACGTATTGCGATGATTGCAATGTGTTTTCTGGTGTTGATTGTGGAGTTGCTCAACAGTGGTATTGAGGCGGTAGTCGATCGTGTTGGAATGGAAGAGCATGAATTGGCTGGGCGTGCCAAGGATATGGGCTCAGCGGCGGTCATGTTGACCATGATTTTATGGGCCATCGTGTGGTCCGGAATTTTATTTTTTTAATTTGTTTTTAAATAGAGAGAAGTGTGAACAACAATAATTCTATGGATCTGGCTCAGCAGATGCGTCAGGGAATGCGTCGTCTTGCCTCAGGGGTTAGTGTTATTACTGGCCGTAACAACGAGGGCCATCGGTCGGCGATGACTGCTTCCAGTGTGACCTCTGTTTCCGATGACCCGCCGTCTCTTCTTGTATGTGTCCATCAGGAATCTTATCTTGGCACCGCGATTAAGGAGACGGCTTCCTTTGCGGTGAATTTACTGAGCAGTGCCCAACAGGAAATTTCTGTGCGTTGCGCAACGCCGGATGAGGAACTGGATCGATTCGCGCTGGGTAATTGGGTGTTAAATGATAAGCATCAGCTCTATGTTTTGGAGGATGCCCAGGCAGTATTTCTCTGTGAACTAAAACGCGAGATGGTTTACGGCACGCACTTTATATTTGTGGGTGATATTCTTTCGGTTCAGATTGCGCAGCAGGAGGTGGATCCTTTGGTTTATCTGAATGGAAACTATGTGAAAGCGGCAAAGTCACAATAAAACGTGTCCCTTTACCCACCTCACTTTCAACTTCTATTTCTCCGTCGTGATGTTCTCGCACAATAAAATAGCATACGCTTAAACCGAGGCCGGTTCCCTGACCGGTTTGTTTGGTGGTGAAAAAAGGCTCGAAGATGTGTTGGCGAACCTCTTCACTGATACCGGGGCCATTATCACTGACGACTATTTTCGCTGAGCTGGAATCGTGTGTGATGCTCAAGTTAACTTCCGGCTTGTTACTCTTGTCAAACTCATCGTTTTCAAAAGATTGCAGCGCATTTCGCAATAAATTAATAAGTAATTGTTGAATCTCGACCGGTGCGCACTCCACTCCCGGTGTGCTGGCATCGAAGTCGCAGTGGATTTCCGGCACACCAATTTCACTGTATTCCGAAGGCTTGTAGGAGTTCAAGGTAAGTTCAATGGCGTACTGGCTCAGTTCCAGTAAATCAGTTTCAATTTTTGTTACCGGGCTTGAGCGTGCAAAATTCAGCATATTGCTCACAATTTGCGACGCGCGTTCGCCAGCGATCTGGATGTTGTCGACAAAGGATAATATGTTTCTTTCGTATAGATAGCGATATACGGCATCCATATCAATGCCGAGTCGGTCGGCGACCTCGCGGTTGTTTTTAAGTGTCGGCGAGGTCCGGCGTTTGATATTTTGTGTATGATGAAGAATGCCCGCCAAAGGATTATTAATTTCATGAGCGAGACCTGCGGCCATTTCCCCGAGGCCTTGCATCTTATCGCTTTGAATTAAACGGTTTTCAATGTGAACACGGTGACTCACATCTGTTGCCATAATCACAACTTCTTCCACTTCATTGGAAATGCGCAGTGGGTAGACAACGAGGTCAGTGTAATTTGCTCTGGAGCCGTGGCCGCGTTTTATATTTTTACAATATTGAGGCTCGCCGCTTTTAAAGGTGCGCTGAATTAACTCCATGTTGACGGGGAGAGAAGGAAACGCGTTTTGTAAGGCCTTACCGAAGACTTCTTTTAAGGTTAAACCGCTGGCTTCTTCAGCAGATTTATTCCAGTGGGTGATAGCGCCTTCCGAGTCAACGCCAATTAATATTGAAGGCATGGAATCGATCAAGGCTTGCAGATAAGTTTGGGTTTCCTGCAGGGTGATTTCCGTTTCTTGATGCCGTTCTATTTCGCGGTAAAGTTGCTTTTTGGTTACGGCTAAATTACTGTCGTTACGCGATGTTTTTGGCTTGTGCTTTTTCCACCACAGCCATGCAAAACTGGCTGTTTGCAAAGTCAGCAGCGCCAGGGCAAAACAGAGTAGAAGTTCCATATTCATGCAGCGATTGTACTACCGCCTATAGTTGAGGGGTAGTAGAAGAAAGCGTGCTCGGAGACAGCCGAATATTCCTGTAAAGGTGTGGCTGCGAGTTGGCCATGCCTCGACATTGAGCGTGATTGCATAAAACCCAAGCGGCCTTATTAATCAGGGCTTATTAATCAGGGCTTATTAATCAGGGCTTATTAATCAGGATACTCAGAATCCAGGGATTGCAGGAATAACCCGGAGTCATAACCCGAAGACATAGCCTGTAGCAATAAAAAGGACCATTAATCAGAAATGCGCCGTCTGATAAGCCAAAAGCAGGCCTGGATCACAGCAATTAAAAGGAAAATTAGCGATTTTGGTGAAAACAGACGATAGTTAACACGGTAAATTACGCAAGTAGCGTATATTTATGGGTGTAAACCGGCCCTAAAAACGAAGAAAAAGCTTAAAAAGCGAATACCTGGGCCGTGCAATGGGTGAAACCATCGTAAGAATGACGCCGTTGCACATCAGTTCTTGAGAGAAAGAGGCAACAAATACGTGATATTTGATTACGACGAGTTGGGTAGGGCCATCATCTTTTTTGATGGTGACGGCAAGATCTGCCGGGAGATGCACAGCTCGGAATTCGAGGCGATTCTGGATGGCTATGTGCCGCTAAAGGAATGGCGCAACCGCGAGTTACGGGCAGTCTTTGTTGAGATGGATGCCGACTACCTGCTGCATTCTGCGATTTTCTTTAGAGTGGGTTTTACTGAAAAGGGCGAGATCGACCCCAATTGGAATTTACCTTTGGATGCAATGACGCGAGCCGCTTCTGAAGGCCCCGATTTAGGCGCAGGACCGATCAAGCTGGCTTGCGCGAGTCAGTGCCCGATTATGCATTATCGGGATTACCTCTGGGATCCGGATTTGAATAAAAATCGCGGTCCCCTTGCTGCACTTAAAAAAACAATCAAAACCAATAAATTATCTATTCAGTTTCGCGACCCACCAGAAGATTTCAAACCCGAAAAGTCAGCACCAGAACCGCAAGTGAACTCTGCCGATATGGAGCGGCGTTTCGCGGAGTACACCGCCGAAATGCGTTCGCAGATGGCGCAGTTGATAAAAGAACACCGCATGCAGGACACCGCGTCGGCGAATGAAAATGCCGAAGGGATCAAGGCGCTGAAGGTTGAGCATGCCAACCAGATGGAAGCCTATCGATTGCGGCTGAAAGAAAAAGAAGAGGAATTAAAAGAAGCAGAAACGCGCAATCAGATGATGCAAATCACTATTGATGGTCAGGCGAAAAAAATAGAAGGTTTGCGCGAATATTTTGAACATAAACTTGAGCAAAATGAAGGAAAGGAAGCCGAAGAGTTACAAATGCTCAAAGAGAATTATGAAGCGGAAATCGCTGCAAAAGTTGAAGCGGCAACAACGGAATTGAAGCAGTTATTGCAAATGCGTGAGGTCGAGCTTTTGTATCGCAATGAGCGCGAAACCCAGCTCCACGAAGAAATTACGCGATTGCGCAACGAAGCCCAGGAGTTAACAGGCAACAGCGGTAATCAATTACTGGAAAAAATGTTGGCCAAGGGCATCAGTTTTGTGACTTATCAGCCGGGAGCGGGGCACATCACTATTCCCGCGAGTGAAATCTCCCGTTTTATGGATAACCCCGTCGCCTATGCAGCGCAGACGTGTGGCGTAAACGAAGAACACTATACGGCCTGGCTTGAACATTATCAGGCGCCGGTATGCTCCGCGGATCTTGATGACGGTTCAAGCTGTGGGGAAAATATTGATCGCATCAGTTCTCCTGCCGATTTTCATATCGGTATTGGCGACCGCTGTGAAACGCATCGTGAATTGAAAGGGGCTCACCTTTCGGTTGTCTCTAATAAGCCTTAACACCCGCCTTGAATCCATCTAACGCCACAGCGTCTAGCTGCTTGCCGCCGGATTGGCTGGATATCCCGCCAACAAGGCTGGCAGCACTGTGTCCGCTACAAACTGTAAATTGGTCGCCGTTTGCTGAACGGGGGTTGCTTCTGAGCGTTAAACGTGAAGATCATCTCGGCGTTCAACTTGGTGGCAATAAAGTTTATAAACTTTATGGCCATTTGCGCAAAGCGCGTGAAGTTGGCGCCACGAGTATTGCGAGTTACGGGGGTGCCTGGTCAAACCATTTGTTAGCGTTGGCACGCGCCTGTGCAGATAGGGGGCTTGGCAGCCTCGGTATCGTGCGTGGCGAAGCTGGAGAGCAAAAATCGGCCATGTTGGTCGATGCCGAAGCATTGGGTATGCGTCTGGTTTTCGTCCCAAGGCAACAATATCGACAAAAAAGCGAAACCCTGCAGCGCGATATAGAACGGCAGTTCGGTGCGCAGTATTGGGTTCCTGAAGGCGGCGGTGGGCTTGACGGTGCACGTCATCTTTATGCCTTGCGAGAGGCGATTCTGGATATAGCCGATCAGTCGGGAAAACCGGTCGATGTGATTGCCCATGCCTGCGGTACGGGCAGCAGTTTGGCTGGTCTGGTTGCCGGCGCGAAAAGCCACTGTGAATTTCTTGGCATCGCTGTCCTAAAAGGGGCAGAATTTCTTGAAAAGGAAGTCGAGAACATGGTCGCAAAACTTTCACCCAGTGACGCAAAATGGTGGCTTTACCATCAGGGGCATTGCGGTGGCTATGCTAAACTTCCGGCATACCTTAAGGCCTTTATTCATGAATTCGAACTGGAGTGCGGCTTCAAGCTCGATCCGGTTTATACTGCCAAGCTGATGTATGCCTTGAAGCAACTGGCTGAGGCAAATCACTGGAAACCCGGCACACATGTTGTTGCGATTCATTCGGGTGGTTTGCAGGGCCGACGTGGCTGGGCTTGTTTTGAAAACCCGGATAATGGTTAATTGAGAAAAGGTTTAGATAGACGTTTTAGCTAAAAGTGAATGAAAGCAGCACTTAAGGAAGAAACAAGTTGATACCAGAACAAAGCAGTCAGGAAAGTCATTTAATCAAGGAAGCTATCGCAACCGCGCAAACCTTGTCACCCTTGAGTCGCCTTCGCCAACCTTTTCTCGTTGATTTATTCGAGCATGCCGCCGTGCAAACCGTCTTTAAGGATCAAGCGATTTTTGAACATGGCGCTTTCGATTATCAGCATATCTACCTGTTGCATGGTGATGTGGAATTGATTTATCCCAATGGCAGCAGTGAGTTAGTGAAAGGCCGTGATCAGGTTTTCCCCCTCGCACATCAGCAGCCACGACCTTGTCGCGCGCTAGCGAAAAATGATTGCAGTGTGTTGCGCATCGACAGTGATCGCCTGGATCGCACCTTGAGCTGGAGTCAGGTTGCAGACTATTTAATGTCGGAAATATCTATGCAGCGCGATCTCGATGAGGATTGCGAGTGGATGCAAACCGTACTGAATTCCAATCTTTTTATTAAAGTCCCACCGGTGAATGTAAATCAGATTTTTCATCGCCTGACGCCAATGGTTGTGTTCAATGAGGAAGTCATTATTCGCCAGGGAGAGATTGGCGATTGCTGCTACTTTATCAAGGAGGGGACGGCGGATATCCTGGTTCGTGCTGATGAAAACAGTGCACCTGAAAAAGTGAATTCTGTGGGGCCGGGTCGCTGCATTGGCGAAGATGCGCTGGTGAATGAAACAGTGCGCAACGCCACGGTCAAAATGACCGGCGACGGTGTCCTTATGCGCATGGAAAAAAGTGATTTTCTGCTACTTTTGCAGGAACCGGTTGTCGAGGAACTGAACGAGGCTGAAATTTCAGAACTCATTGAAACCCCGGTGTTGGTGGATGTGCGCACTGATGAAGAATACACCGAGGGCCACCTGGCACTTTCGGCGAATATTCCCTTGAGTTTGCTCAGCATGAAAAAAAGGTTGTTGTCTCCTGGCCAAAGCTATGTTTTTTATTGTGATACCGGGCGGCGCAGCCGCGCGGCGGCATGGCTATTAGGGAAAGAGGGCTACAACGTGTATTCCTTGCGCGGTGGCTACCTCGGTGCGGATATGGCTGATCAACTCGTTAAAGAAAAAGGCTACATCTTGCGGGATGGTGATCTGGTGTCAGCGAGCTAGGTTTACGCAGCTTGGCAAGCCCAACCTCTCAGATTAGCGATCTGGGAGATAGCAAAACCTCAAGCGGCCGCGTACTCCCCCCGAGTAAGAATTTTGGCTAAGACATTCCAAGCGACTATAATGGCGCCCCTACCACTACTTCTACGATAAGCAGGCCCTATGCAGGTGAAGAGATGAACAGCCAGTTTTCTTGCGTTGGTCTGGTTGGGCGCATCGCCAATGAAAGTACGCAATACGCGCTTAAAACCCTGCTGGCCTTCCTGGCGGGGCAGAAGGTAAAAGTCCTGCTTGACGAAGAGACCTCCTCCGTTCTCGAGGAGTTCGATGTCGACATTGTTTCCCGCAGATTACTTGGCAAGAAATGCGACTTGATCATCGTTGTCGGCGGTGACGGTAGCCTGCTCAGTGCTGCCCGCTCCTTTGCCAGCAACAAGGTAAAATTGCTGGGAATTAACCGTGGGCGTCTCGGCTTTCTCACAGACATCAGCCCGGAAGAAATCGAAAGCAAAGTGGGCGAAGTTCTGGCCGGTAAATATGTCAGTGAACAACGCTTTTTATTGTCTGCTGAAGTAAAACGGGAAGGGGAGAGTGTGTCTAACCATCTCGCCCTGAATGATGTCGTGATCCACCCCGGTCAATTTATTCGTATGATCGAATTTGAGTTGTACATTAACGATGATTTTGTTTATCGCCAGAGGTCGGACGGTTTGATTATTTCAACACCTACAGGTTCTACGGCCTATGCCCTGAGTTGTGGTGGGTCCATTATGCATCCGAGTCTCGACGCGATTGTTTTAGTGCCCTTGAACCCCCATACACTGAGTAGCCGTCCTATTATCGTTCACGGTGATAGCGAAATTAAATTACGCATTATTCATCAGCCGATTCAGCCGCATATGAGCTGTGACGGTCAAACCCATATCGTCACCCAGGTGGGCGATGAACTCGTTGTCAGCAAAGCGAAAAACAGTGTGGAGCTTATTCACCCGGAAGACCACGATTTTTACGAAACCTGCCGCAGTAAACTGGGCTGGGCAAGTCACCTGACCGAAAATAAACACTGACCCCATGTCTGCTGAGAATTTTAGACGCGCATTTGCATTGTGGCCGGTAACTCTGGTTGTGTTAGTGCTATCGCTGGTGGGTTTCGCGCTACCGTTTTTCGAAATTGACTACCGTATTTGGCGCTTTTACCCACCGCAGGGGCTCGCGCACAACTTCGAATTGTGGCGCCTGCTCACGCCCACTTTTCTGCATTTTGGCGTCATGCACATTGTCTTCAATGGTCTTTGGCTTTGGGAATTGGGGCGGCGCCTTGAATATTACCTGGGCAGCCTTATTTATAGTATTGTGTTTGTCCTGATGGCCATTGCCGCAAATTTTGCTCAGTATTACGATGGCCTGGGGACACACTTCGGCGGGCTTTCTGGTGTGATATACGGGCTGCTCGGTTTTTTGATGGTGGCTCGCTTTTGCAAGCCGCATCCAGCTTTGAAAATTCCCGATGGCATTTTTATCTTTATGCTCGCCTGGCTGGTGTTGGGGTATCTGGGCGTATTGGATTTTCTGGTTCAGGGAAAAATCGGTAACGGAGCTCACCTCGGTGGGTTGATCATGGGGTTGATATTGGGGGTGGCTTTTTTCTTTAAGGATTTGCTCAAAAGACAATGATTGCCCGCCAGCGGTTGCACCCAAGCGGAAATGCCGGATTAGAAATTTTTTGACTTCGACCTGACTGCACCCAAACAGACTTTACCTGCTAGCGGAATCTTTACGGCAAAAAAGAGTGACTAAAGAGTTTTCAAAACGTTATGAATAGCAACGATATTGCGGCGCAGCTTAAGCCAGAAATTATTGAAAGTTTTAAACGCGCTATAGAAATTGGCAAGTGGTCCGATGGCAACACCTTGACAGACGAACAACGCGAAGTATGTATGCAAGCGGTTATCACCTACGAGTATCACAACTTGCCCGAAGATCAACGCACTGGCTATGTCCCTCCCAAGGAAACAGCTTGTGCCACCAAACACGAAGAAGTTAGCCAAATAAAATGGCAACACGACACTAACGGTAAAGAGAATCAGCAATGAAAGACGCCCAGCCCCGCGCAATTTTCCTAAAAGATTATCAGGAACCGGATTTCTGGATTAAGAAAACGGATCTGGATTTTCAGTTGAATGATGAGTATTGCGAAGTGACTTCGACCTTAACGTTTGTGCGCAATGACAAGGCAGACAAGAATGCCGCCTTGATTCTGCACGGACAGGATCTGGACTTGCAAAGTCTAGCTATCGATGGCAAAGCGCTGAGCGAAGAAGACTGGCAAACAGCAGAAGAAAGTTTAACGATTCACAGCGTACCGGATGCCTTTGAATTGCGTTGTGTGACGCGAATAAAGCCGCAGGACAATACGTCACTTGAAGGCCTGTACCGATCGCGAACCATGTACTGCACACAATGTGAGGCAGAAGGCTTTCGCAAAATTACCTACTATCTCGACCGCCCGGATGTGATGAGTGAATTCAGCACACGCATTGAAGCGGATAAAAACGCTTTTCCAATTTTATTGTCGAACGGCAACCCCGTTGAAAGTGGGGAAGCAGATAATGGGCGCCATTGGGTTAAATGGCATGATCCGCATTTAAAGCCGGCTTATCTCTTTGCTTTGGTTGCGGGCAATTTGTGTAATATCGACGATAAATTTATTACCCAGTCAGGCAGGGAGGTCTTGCTACGTATCTTTGTTGAAGAGAAAGATACCGATAAAGTCGATCACGCTATGCAGTCCCTCAAAAGGGCAATGAAATGGGATGAAGACGTCTACGGTCGCGAATATGACCTCGATATTTTTATGATTGTTGCAGTCGACGATTTTAATATGGGTGCGATGGAAAATAAGGGGCTCAATATTTTCAACACCTCCTGTGTACTGGCAAACAAGGACACCACAACCGATTTCTCCTTCCAGCGTGTTGAAGCTGTTGTTGCCCACGAATATTTTCACAATTGGTCGGGTAACCGGGTTACTTGCCGGGATTGGTTTCAACTTAGTTTGAAGGAAGGGTTTACCGTATTTCGTGATTCCGAGTTCTCGGCCGATATGAATTCGCGTACGGTGAAACGTGTTGAGGATGTTAGCCTGTTGCGCACCCTGCAATTTGCCGAAGACGCAGGCCCGATGGCGCATCCAGTGCAACCGGCCTCCTTTATTGAAATTTCCAATTTCTACACCCTCACAATTTATGAAAAGGGTGCTGAAGTCGTGCGCATGATTCACAGCTTGTTGGGGCCAGAATTGTTCCGCAAAGGCTCGGATTTATATTTTGAACGACACGACGGTCAGGCAGTTACTATTGAAGATTTTGTTGCGGCCATGGCCGACGTTTCCGGCCGCGATTTTAACCAGTTTATGCGCTGGTATCGTCAGGCTGGCACGCCTGTTCTGACAATTTCTGACCGCTATGATGCCAACGCGCAGACCTACACACTCACAGTGAAACAAAGTTGCCCCCCAACGCCAGAGAGCGAAAGTAAGTTGCCATATCACCTACCGCTAAAAATGGGGTTGTTGGGCGATGCCGGCGCCTTGCCGCTCAAACTTCGAGGTGCTGCTGCGGATACTGAAACAGCAGATAACACGTCGATTGTTTTGGAAGTCAAAGACGCGGAAGAAAGTTTCGTTTTTGAAAATGTTCAGGAAAAACCGGTGCCATCCTTACTGCGCGATTTCTCTGCACCCGTCAAGCTTAAATATAACTACAGTCGCATGGATTTAGCCCGTTTGATG
Source organism: Cellvibrionaceae bacterium 1162T.S.0a.05 (assembly GCA_000964245.1). Lineage (GTDB taxonomy): Bacteria > Pseudomonadota > Gammaproteobacteria > Pseudomonadales > Cellvibrionaceae > 1162T-S-0a-05. The sequence goes on from LANB01000001.1 coordinate 3,374,261, forward strand.
AGTCTCGACACAGATGGCTTTTGTCGTTGGGATGCGAGCCAGCAATTTGCCTTGCAAGTGATTTACGATGTAATGCGAGACCTGACCAAGGCGCCTTCGCCTGAGGTGGATGAAGCCTTTATAGAAGCTTGCAAAGCCGTACTGGAAGACGAGAGTCTTGACCCTGCCATTGTCGCCCTGATGCTCACCTTGCCGTCCGAAGATTACATTGCTGAATTGGCGACTGTTATTGATGTAGAAAGTATTCATTTTGCGCGAAACCATGTTAAGCGCAAGTTGGCACAAAAGCTTTATGCAACGTTTTTGCAGGTTTATGAACGCCTGCAAACCCATGAAGCATACAGCCCCGACGCAGAGAGTATCGCCAGACGCAGCTTGAAAAACCTGGCGCTGCATTACCTCGTTCAAAGCGGTAAGGAAGAGGGCTTAAAGCTCGCAGAAGCACAATTCGATAACGCCGACAACATGACGGACTCGCAAGCCGCATTAACCAACATTGCCCATGCGGGTTCTTCAGCGGCGGAAAGCCTGGCAGAACGCTGCTTGAAAGATTTCTATGGCCGTTGGAAAAATGAAAGCCTGGTGGTCAACCAATGGTTCAGTATTCAGGCACGTAACCCGCAGCGGGACGCCTTGAAACGCGTTGAAACCTTGATGCAACACGAGGCCTTTGACTTTAACAACCCCAACAAATTACGGTCGGTACTGGGCGGCTTTGCAATGGGCAACCCGATCAACTTCCATGATCGCAGTGGCAATGGCTATGCTTTCCTTGCACAACAGATACTCAAGTTGAACAAGCAAAACCCGCAAATGGCCTCACGTTTACTGACACCGCTGACAAAGTGGAAAAAATACGACGAACATCGACAGAAACTGATGAAAGCCCAACTGGAAATAATCAAAAAAGAAGAGAAACTCTCGCCGGATGTCTACGAAGTGGTCACCAAAAGTTTGAGTTAGCAGCCTTGAGCGGATAAACAGCCTTGAGCGGATAAACAGCCTTGAGCGGACAAGCAGCCATGAGCGGATAAACAGCCTTGAGCGGATAAACAGCCTTGAGCGGACAAACAGCCTTGAGCGAATGAAAAGTCATGAGCGTATAAACATCGTTGCACAAGGGGCGATATAACAGCAAAAACACTGCATAGCCGGATTGATCCAAATAAGGACTTTGAACGTAGAAACTGGCTTAAAGGTAGTCAGTGTATAAACATTTATGAATTCAAAATGGATTCACTAAAAATTCACGCGAACACGGTCATGCTAGGGTTACACTCTCGAAGTGAATAACGACGGAAGGAAAGCGCCAAGGTGAGATTAAAAAATACCGAAAAGAATTATGGTTTGCTTGCAATTCTTTTTCACTGGATAACGGCGATAGGCGTTTTTTTTCTGTTTGGTCTGGGCTTGTGGATGACAAGCCTCGATTACTATCACCCCGATTACCGCACTGCGCCGCACCTTCATAAAAGTCTCGGTGTGTTGTTAATCGGTTTGGTGATTATGCGGTTACTCTGGCGAGTGATGAATCCTTCACCTCAAGCGCTGACGACCCACAAAACGTGGGAAGCGCTGGTAGCAAAAATTGTGCATGCAGTTTTATATATTTTATTAATTAGCCTGTTTATTTCAGGCTATTTGATTACCACTGCAGAGGGGGATAGTCTGGACGTATTTTCATGGTTCAGTTTGCCCTCGCTTATCGATGGAATAAAAAACCTGGAAGATCTCGCTGGCGAGATTCACGAATGGATCGCTTTCACTCTGATTGCTTTGGTGGTTCTGCATGCTCTTGCAGCCCTTAAACATCATTTTTTAGATAAAGACTCGACCCTCAAACGAATGTTTTCAACAGGAGAACAGCAATGAAGAAGCAAATAATTTTTGTTGTGTTAACACTCAGTGGTTTGTTCGCCACAGTGCCTTCAATGGCGGCGGACTATGTCATTGATACCAAAGGTGCTCACGCCTTTGTCCAGTTCCGTACCAAGCACTTGGGAATTAGCTGGTTGTACGGCCGCTTCACAGAGTTTGGTGGTGAGTTCTCCTATGACGCGGCCAAACCCGAGGCGAGCAAAGTGAGTGTTCTGGTAAAAACCAACAGCTTGGAATCCAATCATGCAGAGCGTGATAAGCACTTGCGGAGTTCTGATTTTCTCGATGTCAGCAAGCACCCCGAAGCAAAATTTGTGAGCACTTCTTTTAAGCCTAAGGGCGGTGACAAGTTTGAGCTCAAGGGCAATATGACCTTATTCGGCAAGACGAAAGAGGTCACCATCGACGTGCTCAAAATCGGCGAAGGCGACGACCCCTGGGGTGGCTACCGCGTCGGATTTGAGGGAACAACAACAATTTCGCCTGCCGACTTTGGTATAGATATGAGTCCCATGGTGGAAACTGTGGAATTGACCCTGTCAGTAGAGGGGATTAAAAAGTAGCCGTCGCGTTATAACGTGAACGTATAAAGACGCCAATCTCCATGCCTGAAATGATGACTCAGGCGCAGTAGTTCTCAATTTTGCGTACTCGTTGAATTCGAGTACGCAAAACTTGCCTTATTTCACGCTACCTCGAGGCGTGAATGTCTAGTATCAGTAAAAAACATACTTATCATGTTAATTAATTAGCATGAATCAAGTGCATAAAATCTTGAAAAATGAAAATCGACCCGGTGCAAGGGAGCCTGCCAGCCGTGTCGCCTACCTAAACGGGCAATGACAATGACAAGTGATACGACTCACTCGACCTTCAATGTGGTGTTGAGCGGCTATTTACTCGAAGGCTTCGATCGAAACAAGGCAACAAAAGCCCTGGCACAAATGCTCAACACCAGTGTGGCACAGGCTGAAAAATTGTTAAAAGGCCAATCACGTGTCATAAAACGCGAAGTCAGCCGTGAGCAGGCGACCAAATACAAATTGCTATTAGCCTCTCATGGAATACTCTCCGTGGTTAAAGCTTCGCGTCCCTCGTCGGCGCGGGTAACCAATATCTCGGAGGCAAGACAGAAACGCGGACAGAATCAATTCGCGCGAGCAACCAAACAGCCTGCCACTGCGCAAAGTAACCCGGCCAAAGCGTCAAAACCGGTTGCCAGACAAAACACCAACGCATCGAAAAACAGCAGAGAAGCGCAAAAGAAAACAGCACCTGAAAAAAATGTAAAACGTGTCGCTGTGGAAAAGGGAGAGGCGAGCAGAAAAAAGGTTACGCGGAACAAAACTCAGACCCCCACCAAAAATATTCAAGAACAAATAGATAGCAATATTTTTCAAGGTATTTTGCAACCGAGCCGAGTCAATTTGTTTCAACAGTTGCAGTTGGTATTTAGCTGTTCGGCCCTGGTGGTTCTGGCGGTCCTGTTTTTAGGGATAAACCTGAGCCTGCTGTACACCAGCCTCGAACGCCTGGTATCGTTTTTCTTTTTTAATCAGTCCGCTTCTCTTATTGGTGGGGTATTCAGTTACCTGGTGCCATCCATATTTTGCGCATTGCTTGTGTTGTTATTGTTACGACCGATCTTTGCTCGCAGTAGGGAATTCAATGGCGTCTCCCTGACGGCTAAAAACGAACGCAATTTGAATAACTTTATCAAGCAAATTGCCGTTATGGTGGGTTCCCCCCGGCCGCAGAACGTGATTTTAACCGATGAGTATGAAGTGGATGCGGAGTTTAAACCGGGCCTAAACAACATCAAGGAAGCCAATATCCAGATGCGGATTGGTTTACCCCTGTTAATGGTTGCTGATATTCCCGTGCTTGCGGGTGCCTGTGCTGCAGCTTTATCGCGTTTCGATGATAAAACCGGCATGTACATGCAATATGTCCTTCGCGAGTTGAACGCGCGCTTTGAGGATGCCTGGGAAAATAGAGACAGTTGGCAAAGTCAGGTTGACTCATGGAAAGGCGCTGAAAATATGATACTGCGTAAGGTTGTTGCGCCGGTGACACAGATTTTTCTTACGCCTTCAGCCTGGTTGGCTTATCCCTTTATGATGTTAGTGCGTATTTTAAGTGCCCATACGTCACGCGCCCAGGTATTACGTGCGGATGCGTATTTTAACGCGATGGCGGGAACCCGAAGCTTCGTTGATCATTTCAGAAAGACGGCGCTGTGTTCCTATGCCTATATTGAAGCCGAGAGCAGTGTGCGTGAAGGGATTGACGCTAAAAAGTATGTGAACGATTTACCTGCGCTGTTATTACATGCCTATAAAAATTTACCGGACAGTTGTGCGCGTGCAGTTGACGATGAAATCGTCGAGCAAACAACGCATTGGATTGACCTAAAGCCCTGCAATCGTGACCGCATGATCCATGCGGAAGATCATGAGAAGGAGGGCATCGTTATAGCGAAAGCAGAAGCCTGGCGTTTGTTGCAGGATCTAAAAGCCAGTTCACGCGCGTATACAATGGCGTATTACACGCAGCACGATCTTGGTGTAGATGAAAAATCTCTCGTGGATGCCCGTGAATTGGCAACCTCCTCAAATGAAGCGCGTATGCGTGATGAGATTTGTGCGGAATATTTTAATAAGTGGTTTGAGCCGGATTTATTTTGGCAAACCAATCAATTGGCCTACGCACGTTCGATTTCCAAGCAACAGCGGATAGTTGAAATCAACGAGTGCATCAAAATCCTGCGGCGAACCTCGCCAGATTATATGGCCTTGAAAACCAGTGTTAAAGATAAGGCAAAAAAATATGCCTACAGTCGACTGGCTTTGGATGTGCACAAGTCGGGCTATAAACTTGATGACACAATCCCGGGTTTTGAAAATACCTTGCCGGGTGATGTGACTGAATTATGTGAGTACTTGCGTCGGGAGTATGAAGGTCAGCGAGCCCAGCAACGTGATTTGTGTCGCGTAATGGGGGAGCGTTTATGTTTTGCGTTAGCGTTTTTGAAAGATGAGCGCGAACAAAAAATTGCAGAAGTTGTAATGACGTTATTAACCACGTTGGAAGCGCAATCAAATCGATTGGAGCCCCTGCACGCGTTTATCAGTTTGGTGCCCAATTATCGCGAACGCATGAGCCGCTTGCGCGAACAGGAGCTGAATCGCCGTTTACGTCGAGTGACGCGCGAGGTTGCCACAGCGTATGAGCAATGCATGAGCGAATTTAAACGTTATCGTTGGCCTTTTAATCGAGAGACCTCGCGTGACAATGGAAAAGGCCCCATCACCCTGGCAGATTATATCGCTAAGAGCGTACCGGCACTGATAAAAGAAGATGCGAGTACGGCCAGCAATGCTGCGGCCTTGCTTGACAATCGCGTAGACGTGTTCAAAGCCTTGCGTGAAGCCATTTTTCAATGCAATCGATTCCTGAACGGTAAAATTGCACCGCTTGCACAAAAAGCGGAACAGGAAAATAACATCGCACGAATTAAAATGACGGTGACCGGCAAGCAGGCAGGTTAACCTGCTTGTTTTCTCTTTATTTCTCTTAAGGGTGCAGCGGTGCCAGTGCTTCGTTTTTACTGTTGCTAGCCTTTTGCTTTAAGGCATCCTTCAAGGCTGAGGCGAGTTCTTCGCCACGCCATTGCTCTTTTGCACTCCCCGGATTACTGCTGTAAATAACAGTGTCCAACTCGACTAATGCCTTGCTTAGCGCATCATGGTTTAAAAATACTGCGATGTCGCGCAACGCTTGTAACTTCGCTTCTGGCCACTTTTCCTGGGCCCACTCCAAAAGGGTTTGTCGAAGTGCTTGCGGTTCCGCCTGATGGCAAAGGTCAATGATTTTCCTGTCACTGTAGAGCCGCACCGTTTTTGCTTTTGGATCTTGTTGCGTGCCGCTGTGCTTATTACGCCACAATAAAAACAGGAGTGTGCAGCTTGCAAGAAAGAGTACAAGACTGAGGAGTTGGAAAAATCGTAATTGTTTTGCCAACGCCAAATCACTTTCTGATGTTAGGGGAGAGGGCTGTAATGACTCCGAAGCGGAAGCCTGAGTCACTTTTTCAGGTGCCGTTGTTGAGGCGAGGGAATCGCCTGCTATTTGAATGTTTTTTGCTGGAACCTCAGCGTATTTCAGGGTGTCATCGTCGGTATCCCACCAGGGAATGCGAAGTGCCGGGATTTGATGTTGGCCGGGCTCATTGATAACAACCGCTGCACTCTCGATGCGTGTTGCGTTAAAACCCTGGTTGGTTTTGTCGTCTTTACTTTGGGCCTGGTCAATATAAAACTTGATTGCACCGAGATCTTCATTCCTGAGAAATTCGGGGAGTTGTACGGCACGCAGGCCGTTTGCACGGGTTGTTAGTGTGCGAGTTACCGGTTCTCCCAAACTGAAATCATTACTGCTCCAGCTTTCTTCCAATTCAAGTTCAGTGGCCGGAAGCCATACTGCTGAAGCGGGGAAGTTATCGGGTTTTGCTTTTATCGTCAGGTCAAAACCGTCGGAACGCAGGCGTTTTGCCTGGGTGCGCATTAGAGGTCGCCCCATAAAGTCACGCTGATTGCTGGCAATCTGGGTTGAAACTCGCCAATTGAGTGCGGGAATTTTCAGTTCTCCACTGCTTTCGGGAAAGAGGGCGTAGGTGTATTCGGAAACACGGTATTCCTTGCCACTAACTCTGCGCGCATAGATGGTGTTGGGTATGGCTTCAATCACCGTGTTGGGTAAATTTAATTCATCCACTTCCAGAGAGCTGACGCTAACGGCAAAATACAAACGAAACGTGAGTAGAATTTGTTCCTGAACATAGGCTTCGGTTTTATTAATTTTTGTTTCGAGAAACACATCTTCGAGGCTGCCAGCCGGAGTGGGAGCGGGCGGCTTAACTGATATTTCGAGCGTATCACTGCGGCTTTTACCAATCGTGAAAGGGGGGATGGTTAAGGTTCCTTCGCGTTTTGGTTCAAGAACCATTGTCCACTCTGTTTTCGCTTCAACGCCACTGAAACTCCGTGTGGTCATGGAGCTTTGGCCGCGATGATAAACACGAAAATCTTTCTCCAGTTCACGAAAATCAGGGGCGTCGTTACTTTTCCCTTGATAGGTGACGATCAGGTTTAAACTTTCGTCACTGTGTATTTCTGATCGATCAACCGAGCTGCTCAAACTGCCATCCTGGGCAGTGGCGTTAACTGATAATAAAAATACCCATAGGACGATCCAGGCCCGGCTAATAAGCAAAGTGGGTTTGAGTAAATTAATTTGCCTTACCATCGTTCTTCTTCACTGTTTTCCGGAGTATTCCAGCGGCGACTATCCAGGTTCCTGGCTCGCTGGCGATATTCATGTTTAAATTTATTGCGCAGTATTCGACCAGGATCATCCGGTACCTTTCGCAACCACTGCTCAAGGCTTTGCTGTTCTTCCGTTTGCCCTGCGTCTTCACGCATAACAAGTTGCTGTTGTTCGCCCTGTTGCTCGTTTTGTTCTTCGCCAGGTTCGGCTAGTTGTTGTTCTTGCTGTTGTTTTGCTTTTTCTTCAGCTTCGGCCATTTGCTGAGAGAAGTCTTCACGCGATTCTTGTTCATCGTCGCTCTGCTCCTGTGTTTGGGCTTGCTGGTCTGAGTCCGGGCTCTCATTGTTTTGGGCGTTTTTCTGCTCGCTCTGTTGGTCTTGTTGTTGACCTTGTTGTTGATTTTGCTCCTGTTGGCCTTCTTGCTGGCCTTGCTGGTTCTGGCTCTGATCCTGGTTCTGGTTCTGGTTCTGATTTTGTTGATCAGGGTTCTGTTGTTGATCCTGATTTTGTTCGGAGTTTTCTTGGTTTTGCTGTTGTTCTTGCAGCTCTTTTAATTTTTTGGCGATCTCGCGATTGTGTTGCGCTTTTGCCATATCGGGTTGTAATTCAAGGGCCTGATCGAAAGCCTTGAGGGCGTCGTCATATTGGCCAGCATGCGTGAGGGCCGTACCACGGTTGTACAAATCGCTGGCATTGGCGTTGTCCTTGTCGAGTAAGGATGCGGCCTCTTTAAATTCCTGCGCGCGAAAATGGGCCGCAGCTTTATGAGGCTCGGATTCAAACCACTCTGCCGCTTGTTTGTTCTCGCCATCTTGTAATTTTTTTTGGGCCAACTGATCTTTGGTGTACCAGAGCGTATTCCAGAGGGTGGGCTGCTCGGGTGGTGGTGCTTTTGTCTGTTTGTCACTCACTTGCTGCAACACATCAGTGTCCGTAGCTGTATTGGCAATACTTTGCTCAGAGGGCAAGAACACAGCAAATAACAGAAGCGGAAGTAACAAGCCTCGGCGGAAACCGAGCGCCGCGAGTGGCAAACAAAGCAAGACTAACCAGGGGCCGAACTCTAACCACTGGTCAAACTCACGCTCAACTTCTCGTTGCTGTTTTTGAATATCGTTCATACCGTAATTCAATACATTTTGAATGTCTTCGGTGGATTCTGTGTAGGGAATATAAATACCATTCATACGTGTTGCCGCATCACTTAACTCACTATGGTTCAAGCCTGCGACAATAATTTCTCCGCTATTGCTGCGAGCGAAACCGCCCTCGCTAAGCGGGATTGGTGCACCTTGCTCGGTACCGAAACCCCACACAGAAATACGGTGCGCGCCTTCCTCGTACAAGGTTTTTAATTCGCTGAAAGCGCCACGCGCAATGCCGTCTGTTATAAACAGGATATTGCCACTTTCGACACCGGCATCCTTGAGTAACTTATTGGCTTCACGCAAGGCCATTTCCGCATTGCTTCCACGTTCAGGCAATATGCCTGGGCTCAAGCTGGGCAAGAGATTCTTAATGGTTTCCACATCGTCGGTGAGTGGTGTTACAACGTGAGCCTGCCCACTATAGACAATCAATGCACTTAACCCTTCCTTGCGCGCATCCAATAAATCGATGAGTTTTAAACGTGCACGCAGGTAACGCGAGGGTTTTAAATCTTCCGTGTTCATTGAGGGCGAAAGGTCAAAGAGTACCACCAGCGCGGAGGCGTCTTTTTTCAAGGGCTGTGGTAATTTCTTCCATGTGGGGCCAGCGAGCGCGATACAGCAACTCGTCCAGATGAAAAGTAAGAGGTAGAAAGGTGCCTTGCTGCTTTTACTCTGTTCTCCATCAAGTAAATATGGAAGCAAATGTTCAGCAACCAGGCTGCGCCATTCAGTGGCTCGTTGACTGTTTCGTAATAGATAAATAAACAGCACGACTGCGGGTATTAAACACAGTAAAAACAGCGGGCGTAGAAAATGAAAATTCAAAAAGAATTCGTTCACGCCTGCCTCCGTGTATGCGTTGCTTTGCCAGCAATGGGCGGCGCACCGAGCAGAGGCAGGAGAAAACTCAGGCTTAAAGCGATAGCAAGCGGCCAATAAAACAAGGCGTAAACCGGTCGAAATGGTTCTTCTTCTTGCGCAATGGGTTCGAGTTCGTCGAGATAGCTATAGATTTTGACTAATTCTTCCGGGTTGTGTGCGCGAAAATAGGCTCCGCCGGTTTTCTCCGAGATATAACGTAAGGTATCTTCATCGAGGTCGGAAGAAGGGTTAATTTTACGCGCGCGACCAAAAAAGTCCCGGCTAATGATTTCGTTCGCGCCGACACCAATGGTATAAATTTTAATTCCAGCTTGTTCCGCCAGATTTGCGGCGTGGCGCGGTTGTAATTCGCCCGCCGTATTGGCACCGTCTGTAAGTAAAATCAAAATTCGCTGGGATTCGGGGCGATCACGCAGCCGCTTTATTGCGAGCCCGATGGCATCACCAATGGCGGTTTTACCGCCGGCAAAACCAATCTGGGTTTCCTGGAGCAGTTTATCCACTGTACTGAGGTCGAAGGTGAGTGGCGAAAACATAAAAGCTTCCGTGCCAAAAAGAATGAGGCCAAGGCGGTCGCCTTTGCGGCGTTTTACGAATTCACCAACCACGTATTTCACCACAGTAATGCGATCGAGATAACGGTCTTCAACCAGCATGTCCTTGTCGCCCATACTGACACTGATGTCGACAGCGAGCATCAGATCACGGCCACTCACCGGAAGTGACACGCTTTCGCCAACCCATTGAGGGCGCGCCGCAGCGGCAACCAATAGTAGCCAGATTAAAAGCGGAATGATGAGCCCCAATGTTTGCGTGCCGGAACGTCGTCCGTGTTCGCCGTGTTGGTAAATATCGCTCACAGTTTGAAAGAAGGGGACTTTGAGCGCGGCTTTTTCCTGCTTTGCGCGCGGAACGAAAAAATAAACCACCAAGGGCAGTGGCAGTAAAAAAAAGGCCCAGACCGCGGCGAACTCAAAGCTTTCCATATTGTGCTCCTTGCTTGGGAAGGCTGGGTGTCGGTGCGGTAGTCGTTGCGCTATTGTGTGCGCTGTTTGTTACGAGAAAAGTATCGCGGTTTAATAGGGCCTGTTGTTGGTGTTTTTTAATCCAGTGCAAGGTGAAAGTTGCCAGAGCTTGTAAATTTTCAGCCTCGATATTCGATTTTGTATAGAGGCAGTGATACCACTCTTTCTTTATATCATGACGATTTTTCGGCGTCAGTTGATCTTGCAGAAATGCAAAAAATGCTTCGCCGTAAAGCCCGGCAATATGATGGCGCGCTTGCGGGTAGGCACTAAACGCGCAACGTTTTAGTAAGGTTATTAAGGCTTCAGCTTTCGGCTTACCTGTCAGTGACTGCAGCTTTTTAAATTGGTGAAGCGCTTCTCTGCGATAGCGCTGAGCTTGCCACCAAACATATATTTTGAAACCCAGATAGAATGCGAGCAGACAAAACAGGGCAATGACTACCCACCAGCCTGGTGCCAGCGGCCACCAACCGATGGGTGCAGGCGCCTCGATATCGAGAAGCTGCTGCAGTAATTGTTGTGATGGATCTTGCGGGTTCACAAGGCGTCACTCCTGCGTACCTGGCGACGTTTTTTACTCAAGGTACTTTCAAAAGTATCGCGCACACAATTTTCCAATGGAATAGAGACATCCATGGAGGCAAAGGTGACCCCACTGCGTTGACAGGCTTGCCGAAGAGCATTTTGGTTCGCGATAAATTTTTGTTGAAAAGCATCATAAAATTGACGCGAGGGTCCGGCGAGATCCAGTTTATTTTGGCCATCACTGATGCTTAAAAATTTATTGTCCGGAAGTTGTCGCTCAAGGGGATCATAGACCTGGATGATACTGAGGTCCGTATGGCGACTTAACATCGAGAGGGATTCATCACAGTCGCGATGATAGTCGTGAAAGTCACTGATGATATAAATGGCACTGCCAGGGCGCGCGACGCGCCGCAAATCCATCAAGCGATCCTGCAAACGTTGTTGTTTGTCCACACGCGGTTGGAATAACGCGTGGTTAAAACCCTGTAATTCATGAATGAGATTGAGAACTGCGTGTTTTCCGCGACGGGCACGCAAGTCTTTCTGTTCCTGGTCGCCAAAAATCAGGGCACCGATGCGGTCGTTGTTGCGCAGCGCTGCCCAGGCAATGACTGTGGCCAACTCCACAGTGTATACGGATTTAAATACATTGCGGCTCCCGAAAAACATCGGGCTGCGTTGATCGACCAGCAAAAATACCGGGCGTTCCTTTTCCTCCTGGAAAAGTTTGGTGTAGGGTTTTTGGGTGCGTGCTGTCACCCGCCAATCAATATTGCGAATATCATCGCCCGCTTGATAGGGGCGGACCTCGGAAAACTCCATGCCGCGGCCACGGAAGCGGGTACGAGAATCGCCGTCCATAATCGCGGTACTGCTGGCGCGGGTTTGCAAGGTGATATCGCGCGCAAGGTTTCTAAGTCGCAGCAGCGCATCAATATCGCAATAAGCGCCGTGGGCTTTTGGGCGGGCAGACTTCATAGTGGCTTAAAGGATGACAACACGCTTCAGTAATTCGTCTATGACTTTGTCCGCAGTAAAGCCGTTGGCCTCCGCTTCGAAGCTCAATAGAATGCGGTGGCGGAATACGTCATGTACCACTGCGCGGACATCATCCGGGCTGACAAAATCCATCCCGCGAAGCCAGGCATGTGCACGGGCGCAACGGTCGAGGCCGATGGTGGCGCGGGGGCTCACACCGAACTCAATCCAGCGCGCTAAATCTTCGCCGTATTTGGCACTGTGGCGGGTGGCATCGGTTAACTGCACGATATAGTCCTCGACAGCATCAGCCATGTGAATATTCAAGGCTTCTTCTCTTGCGGCAAACAAATTTGACTCCGATATCACATCGGGTTGCGGCAAGGGATCACTCTGGGTGCTGGCTTCCTGACGGCTCAGCTTGAGGATGCGCTTTTCACTCTCTGCCGAGGGGAAGTCGATGCGGACATGCATCAGAAAACGGTCCAACTGGGCTTCTGGCAAGGGGTAGGTGCCTTCTTGCTCGATGGGGTTTTGTGTTGCCATCACCAGGAAGAGGCCGGGCAGTTTATATGTCGACTTGCCCACACTGATCTGTCTTTCCGCCATGGCCTCCAGCAGGGCGGATTGAACTTTGGCTGGCGCACGGTTAATCTCATCGGCCAGCACCAGATTGTGGAAAATAGGTCCGCGCTGGAAGTCAAAGGTCCCGGTTTCCGGGCGGTATACGTCGGTACCGGTCACATCAGAGGGCAGTAAGTCGGGGGTAAACTGAATTCTGTGAAAGTCGCCCTCAATACCATCGGCAAGGGTTTTGATGGCCTTGGTTTTCGCCAGACCGGGCGCGCCTTCGACCAATAAATGACCATCGGCAATCAGGGCAATAAGCAGTCGTTCAACAAGTTGAGGCTGGCCAATGATCTGATTCTCCAGCCAGGATTGCAGTTTTTGAACGGCTTGAATACTGGACATACAAACTCCACCTTTATTGTGTTTTTCTACTCCCTACAGACAGGCTGACTGTGGGCTGGTTCCCCTTAATTAGGCTATGCTTATGTGAGGGTTAGTACTTAAAAAATCAATGGCTTGCGGGGGATTTTTGCCGTGGGGCCGCACGAAGGAGAAGATCGTGGATCATGGTGTGATTAGCAGCGGTGAGCGCGACAAAATTGTTGAAGTTTTAAACAGCCTCGTAAGCCAGCACCTGGAAGAAAATTGCCAGGCCTCTTACGGGGTTTTTATTGACCTGTTTCTGAAACATTACCCTTTGGAAACCCTAATTGAGCGTCGTTATGAAGACGTGTTTTGGTGTAGTTTTGCCCTGTGGCGACAGCTCGGTAATGTACCCACAGGCCATGCCAGCGTTCAGGTCAACAACCCTGCACTTGAGCACGATAAGTGGACCTGCAACAAAACGATCATTATTGCTCATCAAAAAGACATGCCCTTTCTTGTCGACTCGATGCGAACGGTTTTAAACCGTATGGCCTGTACCGTTAATGTTGCCAAGAGCACAGTGCTTTATGTCAAGCGCAGTGGCGATCAAATTGAAGAGATATACTCTGGCGCCGAACCTGCGAAAGAGGGCTTTAGCAAGGAAGCGCTGATTTATGCTGAAATTAATTTGCACGCGGATGAAAAAAGTCGTGAAAACTTGCTTGCTGCTTTACAGACTGTGTTTGAGGAAGTGGCCCGGGTGGTCGAAGACTATCATCCCATGCTGGAGAAAATTAATGAAGCAAACCACGGGCTTTCCCGGGTCAAGGACCTGGGTGAAGAGCAGGATTTTCTGAGTTGGCTACAGCAAAGTCATTTTACATTTATGGGTTTTCGCGAGTTTGATTGCCTCGAGGAAAATGGTGAAGTCTGTTTGGTTGAACAGGAAGAAAAACGTCTCGGTCTTTTTCGCGAGATGGATTTTGAACCATCGCGCGTTCACCCTAAGCATTTTTCCAGAGGCATGGAGCACTTTGTCAATGGGCCTGATTCCCTGGCTTTTTCAAAATCAGCGACGCGTGCCAATGTGCATCGTAGTATTTACCCCGACTATGTCGTTGTTAAAAAGTTTAACGAGGCTGGAAAATACTGTGGGGAATATCGCTTTCTGGGCATGTTTACCTACGCGGTGTATTCACTCTCGCCCTGGCAAATACCCATTGTCCGTGAGAAAGTAAAGAGTATAGTGAGTGCCTCAGGCTTAGATCCTGCAAGTCACATGGGAAAAAAATTCCGTCGCGTGATAGAAAACTATCCTCGCGATGAGTTGATTCAAGGCAGTGTTGAACTCTTAAAAGACCACATTCAAACGGTTGTTGATATCGACGAGCGGCACGTTATTAAATTGTTGATGCGGGATGATGATTTTGGTCATTTTGTGAATTGCCTCGTGTATGTTCCCCGCGATCTCTATAACACCAATGTGCGTGAGCGAATCCAGAAATTAATTGGTGATGTCCTGGATACGCACGACCTTGATTTTAATACTTTTTTTTCCGAATCAACGCTGGCGCGCGCGCACCTGGTGTTTCGTTTAAAGCCGGGTGTGGAAGCAAATTATGATGTCGCAGCCTTGGAAGCTGAAATTTCAAATATAGTTCGGGATTGGGGTGATCATTTACAAAGTTCACTCATCGAAAGTTTTGGTGAGAGTAAGGGTTACAGTTATTACAACCGATTTCGTAAAGCCTTCTCCAGTAGTTACCAGGAATATTTTGATACACGTTATGCCGTAAATGATATTCGTATGATTTCCCGGCTTGATGAAGGCCAACAACTCATCATGCATTTCTATCAGCCGGTGAATGTGGCTCCCAATATTTTGCGGTTTCGTATTCTGCGCCGGGGTAGCAGTTTGCACTTGTCGGATATTATTCCTTTATTGGAAAACCTTGGCTTGCGTGTTTTGAGCGAACACCCTTTCAAAATTCAGGAAGACGGCAAGGAACTGATATGGTTGCATGACTATGAATTGTCACATTCATTGTCGGAAGCCATCAATGTTGATGCTGTACGCGAAGACTTTGAGGAAGCGTGTCAAAAAATATGGCACGGCCAGAGCGAAAACGACCCCTTTAATAAACTGATTCTCGCCGCCCAACTTGATTGGCAGGAAGTGCTTATGTTGCGTGCTTATGCGAGATACATGAAGCAAACCGCTTTCCCTGCAAGCCATCATTTTATTGCTGAAACGCTGGTGCGTTATGGCGATATTGCTAAAAAGTTAGTCACTTATTTTCATTTGCGCTTTGATCCTGAGCAGCAACAAAACCAGGGTGATTCGCAAGCGCTCCACGAAGAACTGTTAGCGGCTCTGGAAGCAATTTCCAATCTCAGTGAAGACAAGGTACTGCGACGTTATATCGAATTGATGGATGCAACCTTGCGCACCAACTATTATCAGCAGCGTTCGGATGAAGAAGCCCACGAAAGCCTGACATTCAAGTTTAATCCCAAAGCCCTGAGCGATATTCCGCGGCCGCGTCCACAATTTGAAATTTTTGTGTATTCCCCACGTATTGAGGGTGTGCATTTACGTGGCGGCAAAGTTGCTCGTGGCGGCTTGCGCTGGTCTGATCGTATTCAGGATTATCGCACCGAAGTGCTCGGCCTCGTTAAAGCCCAGCAAGTGAAGAATGCCGTCATCGTTCCCGAGGGGGCGAAAGGCGGTTTTGTTGCAAAACGTTTGCATGCCGATATGAATCGCGATGAGAGGATGAAAGAAGGGATTGCCTGTTATCAGATTTTTATTCGCGGCTTGTTGGGTATTACCGATAACCTGGTTAACGGTGAAGTGGTTCCTCCCGAGGGCGTGGTTCGCCACGACGAAGACGACCCTTATCTCGTTGTCGCCGCCGATAAGGGAACTGCCACGTTTTCAGACATCGCCAATGCTATTTCACTTGAAAAAGGGCACTGGTTGGGCGACGCCTTTGCATCGGGAGGCAGTCAGGGTTATGACCACAAAGGCATGGGGATAACGGCCAAGGGTGCCTGGGTATCTGTGCAACGGCATTTTCGTGAGCAAGGCATTGATATACAGAAAGAAGATTTTACGGTTATTGGCATTGGTGATATGGCAGGTGATGTTTTCGGTAATGGTATGTTGTTATCGGAACACATTCGCTTGACTGCTGCCTTTAATCATTTGCATATCTTTATCGACCCCAATCCGGATGCTGCCGCTACGTTTAAAGAGCGGCAGCGTTTGTTTACAACACCCGGTACAAGCTGGGAAGACTACGATAAAAATCTAATTTCAAAAGGTGGTGGAGTTTTTTCCCGGCAAGCAAAATATCTGGAAATTAACAAGGAGATGCAAGCGGCTTTTGCGATTGAAGCCACCAGACTGACGCCGAATGAGCTGATTAATGCGCTCTTGAAAGCACCCGTGGATTTGTTGTGGAACGGCGGTATTGGTACTTACATCAAAGCGAAATCCGAGAGCCATGCCGACGTTGGTGATAAGGCGAATGACAGTTTGCGAGTGAACGGTGAAGAGTTGCGTTGTAAAGTGTTGGGAGAGGGCGGTAACCTCGGTGCGACGCAACTTGGTCGTGTCGAGTTTGCCTTGAATGGTGGCAGTTGTAATACCGACTTTATTGACAATGCGGCGGGCGTGGACTGCTCCGACCATGAAGTCAATATTAAAATCTTGCTGGATCAATTGGTCGCAAACGGCGACCTTACAGATAAGCAGCGTAATAATCTCCTTGCAGATATGACAGATGAAGTCAGCGAGTTGGTGCTGGACAACAATTACATGCAAACCCAGGCTTTGAGTGTGGCTGAGTTCCAGGCGTATACGCGTTCAAATGAATTGCGGCGTTTTATTTCCTTTCTCGAGAGTGAAGGGCGCCTTGATCGCAAGTTGGAATTTCTGCCCGGTGACGATGTGTTGCTTGAGCGTCACGGTCATCAAAAATCGCTCACGCGCCCCGAGTTGTCAGTTTTGATCTCTTACGCGAAAGTCATGCTTAAAGCAGAATTCAGCAAAACAGACATTGCTGACGATAAGTACATTCTCAAGGATATCGAAACAGCGTTTCCTTCGCGTTTGCGTGCGGAATATCCGGCTGAAATGAATGACCACCGCTTGAAAAAAGAAATTGTTGCCACTCAGGTGGCAAATAGCCTGATAAATAATCTTGGAATAACAGCGGGTCATCGTTTATTGGAAACAACCGGTGCGCCGCTTTCAGAAATTGCCAAAGCTTTTGTCGTCTCCCGAGACGTCTTCAAAATGGAAGAGTTTAACGATTTCATTAAACAGCAAGACAATATTATGCCGGCAGAATTCCAGTCTGAATTGCTGGGCAACATGATGCGTCGTGTACGACGAGGTACGCGATGGTTTTTGCGGAATCGTCGTGGTGGTATCAATGCAGCAAAAGAAGTTGGAGTCTTCAGGGAAGAGCTGGATCGTATCAATGACGTCGTCGCAGATGTAGTGGAAGGCAATTCGCGCGAGAGTTGGCTATTGCAAAAAGAACGCCTGTTGGAGCGCGGTGTACCGGAAACCTGGGCAGCCCGACTGGCAACACCGGACAATTTGTTTTCAGGCTTGGGTGTGGTTGAAGCCGCGAAAGTGGCAGGTGTGCGAACAGAATCTATTGCGGAAATCTTTTTCCTCATTCTTGAACGACTAAACTTAAGTTGGTTCGCTGGACAACTTAGCGATGTCAAAGTTGAGACCTATTGGCAAGCGATTGCCAGAGAGTCTTTCATTGATGATCTTGAAGCGCAGTTACGTAAATTGACAGTGGCCATACTCGAGATGGCGGGTGACGATGGATGGCATGCGACGCTTGATGCCTGGGAAGAAAAACATCACTACCTTGTTAACCGTTGGAAAAATATGGTCACCGAAGTGCAAGGAAGCAGCGTAACGGATTACGCGATGTTTTCGGTAGCCTTGCGCGAGTTAATTGATTTGGCACAAGCTTCCGCGCACCAGTCACCCTCTTAAACAGGGGCCGTCGAGTGGCCTTCGCGGTGGTCGTCGATCTCTATATCAGCGCAGAAGAGTACCTTAAGTGGTACAGTCATTCTGCGCAGGATGTTTACACCACCGCACGCGATGGTCGCAGCGTGCGCTTCCCTGCAAAAATTCTCCAGCGCTTTGTGACGCGTGAGGGGATCAAGGGCAGTTTTCTGATTACTTTTGACGAGACGCACAAGTTTCAGGACATTGTGCGTTTGTAATTCCAGTTTTCACTCTGGATCCTGGGGTTCTGGATCCCGGGGTTCTGGCTCAAGAGGTTCTGTACGGACCAACACCATTTCATCGGCATTTTCTTTTTTGCCTTGCTTATATTTTTCAGCACGAACGAGTGTGTTGTCATCCCTAAAGGTGAACGATAAATAATTCTGGTGCGAGTGTTCGTCTGAATGCAGACCTGTGATATCAAAAAAACGGAACTGCAGTTGATTATCATCGGGCGAGCGAACCAGTTTGAGTCGCGGTTGATTGCCTTGCGGGCAATAGTGGGTTGCCAGCAGCTCATTGCCATCACGGTGATATACCGTCAACGAACCGCTTTTCCCCTTCGAGAGCCAATTTTCGACTAACACGCTATTACCGGCGGTTAATTCGAAACGAATGCGGAATGAGCTTTCTGAACCTTTTACCTTCCAGGTACCAACAAGCTGCGCCAGCCGATCAAAGGCGTGTCCAGCATCTGTTCGTTCCGCTATTGGTTTTTCCGCAAAAACCTTTGAAAAAGAGAATGTAAGGAAAAGCGGCAAAAGAAAACGAAAAAACGTTCGAGTGCAATGTTTCATGTGGAGGCATCCTTGTGGGTGGAGCGGGTTTGGTTAAATTGCGCGAAGGAATCAGCGCGTTGGCAACATACCGCAAATGCGCTAAAAAAACCCTTGTGGGTTCGACTATTTCACGGTAATTCGTTATTCTTCGCGCCTGATTTTAAGGCTTCTCGATATGTACACACTCGCGCGCAAAATCCTTTTTCAACTCGACCCGGAAAACTCCCACGACCTGTCTCTGGATTCACTTGGTGCGGCTGAACGCTTGGGCATACTCCCCTGGTTTTGCCCTTCCGTGCCCAGGCAGGAAAAAGAAGTGATGGGTTTGCGTTTTCCTAACCCCATCGGTCTGGCCGCCGGGCTCGACAAAAATGGCGACTATTTTAATGCCCTCGGGAAGCTGGGTTTTGGTTTTGTAGAAATTGGTACCGTCACTCCTGAGCCGCAGCCAGGTAACCCCCTTCCACGTTTGTTTCGACTGGTGGAAGAGGAAGCTATCATCAATCGCATGGGCTTTAATAATAAAGGTGTGGCCTATCTGGCCGAACGGGTGCGTAAACGCCGATATCAGGGTGTGCTTGGTATTAATATTGGCAAGAACAAGGTGACCCCGGAAGAAGACGCACTCAAGGATTACCTGAAATGCATGGACGTGGTCTACCCTTTGGCGGATTACATTACCGTGAACATTTCTTCGCCAAATACGCCAGGTCTGCGGAATTTGCAGTTTGGTGAGGCGCTCAAGGGTCTGCTCGAAGGCATTAAGGAAAAGCAGGCCCAGCTCGCTCAGCAAGCAGGGCGTTACGTACCCATCGCGGTGAAAATCGCTCCGGATACAGAAGACGATGGGATTGCCTCGATTGCCGAGAGCTTGTTAGCAAAGGAAATCGACGCGGTGATAGCAACAAATACCACGCTGGACCGTTCCCTTGTCGCTTCCAGCCCCTTTGCCGATGAAGCCGGAGGCTTGAGTGGAAAGCCTTTGATGGCGCGATCTACGCAAGTGGTGTCGGTGCTTGCCAAAACGCTCTCAGGACGAATGCCAATTATTGGCGTAGGTGGGATTCAAAGTGGCGAAGATGCTGTGGCTAAAATGGCGGCAGGCGCAGATTTGATCCAGCTATATAGTGGCTTTATTTACCGCGGACCGGCCTTGATAAAGGAGGCGGCCAAGGCCGTAGCCTTGGCCCACGCGAAGTGAATTTTAGCCTCCAGGTTTGACTCGTAGATTGCGAGTCTGTGCTCCTGCTCCGACAGCCTAAACAGCTGTAGGCTCACAGGAATAATGTTGCATCCTTTCTGCGGCATTCAGGGGATGAGTTAGTCACAACCATTAGTGATTTCTTCACGCCGCGCATTCGTCCCTGGGGAGATTGGAATTTTTGTGCCTGGCATTGCGCCCAAGCCGATTGCAGGTCCTTTTATCAACCGACATTTATGCCTGGTGCAGCAAATTCGTCGGTTCGCGAGTGATCCCTTCGCGTATATTTAGTGTGCATCCTGAGCCAGAAAAAGTGAAACAATTAAAATTCATTAACCCATCGCGGCTTAAGAGCCGGGATTTATAATCCGATAATTTTGATGCCAAATACCCATTACTTTGCCACTTGCCCCAAAAACCTCGAAGCGCTACTTGCGCAGGAACTTAGTGATTTGGGGGCAGAAAACATCAAGCAAACCGTTGCCGGTGTCGCCTTTGAAGAAAAAGCGGGGGGCGATCCAGCTCTGCTGTATCGCGTGTGCTATTGGTCGCGCCTGGCGAACCGTGTGTTATTGCCGCTCGCTTCGCAGAAGCTTGAAAAAGCGGATGATCTTTATACTTTTGTGAATCAACAAAATTGGGCGCAAATTATTCGCGAGGGCGCCAGTTTGCGTGTCGATTTCAATGGCACCAACGCCCTGATTCGCAACTCGCATTTCGGTGCGCTTGCAGTGAAGGATGCCATTGTCGATGATCTGCGTGCACGTCGGGGTGAGCGTCCAGGTATCGATAAACGCGACCCCGATATGATTATTAATGCGCGGCTCGCAAAAAATGTTTTGCACCTTGCCGTGGATTTGTCTGGCGATAGTTTGCATCGTCGCGGCTATCGCGTGGATCAGGGTGAAGCACCTCTGAAGGAAAATCTGGCTGCAGCGTTGTTGTTGCGTGCAGGCTGGCCACAATCTGCTCAAAAGGGCGAAGCACTTTTCGATCCAATGTGCGGTTCGGGCACCTTCTTGATCGAAGGCGCCATGATGGCCGCAGACATGGCACCGGGCTTGCTCCGGGACCGTTTTGGCTTTCACTACTGGAGTGCCTTTAACGAAGCACTATTCCGGGATATCAAGGAGGAAGCGATCGAGCGGGAAAAGCAGGGCTTACAAGCGGGCTTGCCGGAAATTCGTGGCTATGATCAGGACCCACGCATGATAGCGATTGCTGAAAAAAATATTCATGCGGCAGGCCTGGATGGCCATGTACGGGTATCCTGTAAAGCTCTCGCTCACTTCGTGAAACCGACTCACAAGCAAATTGGCAAGGGTTTGATGATTTGTAACCCCCCTTACGGTGAGCGCCTGGGTGAAAAAGACGCCCTGCGCGAAACGTATCAGCAATTGGCTCAGGTCGTAAAACGTGAACTTTGTGATTGGCAATTGGCTGTGTTTACTGCGAATCCGGATTTGGCGAAAGAACTGCGTTTACGTGCAAAAAACAAATACAAATTTTTTAATGGCGCGCTTGCAAGTGAACTTTTGCTCTTTGATATTGTGGATGAAAATCAGGCGAGCCTGAAACCCGCTGCCACAATAGAGCAGGGTGGCGAGGACGAAGAGCCTGAATTTCAATTATCGGATAATGCCCGAATGCTGGCCAATCGCCTGCGTAAAAATCAGAAACGATTGGCTTCCTGGTTAAAACAGGAGCAGCACAGTTGCTATCGGCTTTACGATGCGGATTTACCGGAATATGCCGCGGCTATCGATGTCTATAAGAACAACTTGCATATTCAGGAGTACGCAGCACCTGCGAGTATCGATGAAGATAAAGCCGCACAGCGATTCAAGGAAATTTTAAAAGTCAGTGCGGAGACTCTCGGTATTGATGAGAGCCATGTTTTTGCCAAGCAGCGGCAACGCAATCGCGGTAAGCAGCAATATGAAAAGCGGTTTAAGGGCGCGCCGGATCAAAGCCACTATTTTGAAGTAAGCGAAGGCAAAGCACGTTTTTACGTGAATCTTCAGGATTACCTGGATACCGGTTTATTTCTCGATCATCGGCCCTTGCGTCAGCGCATCTTCGACGAGGCGCAGGGTAAGCGTTTCCTCAACCTTTTTTGCTATACCGCAACAGCGACAGTTCATGCCGCGCTGGGAGGTGCTGTCAGTTCAGTGTCAGTAGACATGTCCAATACTTACCTGGAATGGGCGACAAGAAACTTTAAATTGAATAATATTCAGGGGCAGCGTCACGAATTAGTGCGAGCAGATTGTTTTTCCTGGCTAAAAAACTGCCGGCAAGGTTTCGATTTGATTATGTTGGACCCACCGAGTTTTTCCAATTCAAAGAAAATGGAAGGCGTTCTGGATGTACAACGTGATCATGCAAGCCTGGTAAACCGCTGTATGGATCTCTTGCTACCGGGTGGCACCCTGTATTTTTCGAATAATTTTCGCAAATTTAAACTTGATGCAAAAATTCAGGAACGTTTTGCGGTCGAGGATATGAAAGAAAAAAGTCTGGACAAGGATTTTGCGCAGCGCGCCAATATTCATCATTGCTGGCAAATTAAACACAAATAATTTTTATACCCAAGTAGCCTTATGAGCAAAGCATTTTCTGTTCACAGTCAATACCAGCCAGCCGGTGATCAACCCGGTGCAATAAAGAGTTTGGTTGAAGGCCTGGAGAATGGCTTGGCTCATCAAACCCTGTTGGGTGTGACCGGGTCGGGTAAAACTTTCACCATCGCGAAAGTCATCGAGCAAATACAACGGCCGACTCTGGTGATGGCCCACAATAAAACCCTGGCAGCGCAGCTTTATGGCGAGTTCAAGGAATTCTTCCCCGACAATGCTGTGGAGTATTTTGTTTCTTACTACGATTATTATCAACCTGAAGCCTACGTGCCTTCGTCAGATACGTTTATCGAAAAAGACGCTTCGGTGAATGCGCATATTGAACAGATGCGCTTGTCGGCAACCAAAGCCCTGATGGAACGTAAGGATGCAATTGTTGTAGCCACAGTGTCGGCGATTTACGGTTTGGGTGATCCCGACTCGTATCTGAAAATGATGTTGCACATAGTCCGTGGTGATCAAATCGATCAACGCAGTATTTTACGTCGCTTGGCGGAGTTGCAATATACGCGCAATGACCACGATTTTTCGCGAGGTACTTTCCGCACCCGTGGTGAAGTGATCGACGTTTTTCCCGCAGACTCCGAAGTTGAAGCCTACAGAATTGAATTGTTTGATGACGAGGTAGAACAAATATCCGTTTTTGATCCGCTTACGGGAGAGGTGTTCAGAAAAGTTCCGCGGGCAACCATATACCCCAAGTCGCATTATGTGACACCGAGGGAAACCATTTTAGCTGCGGTGGATCAAATCGAAGAAGAGTTACGTGAACGTCTCGAACAATTGCGCAGTATTGACAAGTTGGTGGAAGCCCAACGCCTTGAGCAGCGCTGCCGCTACGATGTCGAAATGATGCGTGAGTTAGGGTATTGCACGGGCGTGGAAAACTATTCACGTTATTTAAGTGGTCGCGCAGCAGGTGAACCGCCGCCGACCTTGTTTGATTATTTGCCACCAGAATCGTTACTGGTGCTCGATGAGTCACACGTGACCGTGCCTCAGATCGGCGCGATGTACAAAGGCGACCGCTCGCGCAAGGAAACTCTGGTGGAATATGGGTTTCGTTTGCCCTCGGCGCTGGACAATCGCCCCTTGCGTTTTGACGAGTGGGAGAGGCTCGCGCCGCAGATGATTTTTGTGTCTGCGACACCTGGTAATTATGAAGCCAATAACCAGGGGCAAATTGTTGAACAGGTTGTCAGGCCCACTGGGCTGGTTGACCCGATTGTCGAGATTCGACCCGCAACAACCCAGGTTGACGACTGTTTATCTGAGATCAACAAACGTGTGAATGAAAACGAACGCGTATTGATTACCGTATTAACCAAACGCATGGCGGAAGATCTCACAGAATATTTACTGGAACACGGCGTAAGAGTGCGGTATTTGCACTCGGATATTGATACCGTCGAGCGTGTTGAAATTATTCGTGATTTACGTGTTGGTGAGTTTGATGTACTTGTCGGCATTAATCTTCTGCGTGAAGGTCTCGATATGCCGGAAGTTTCCCTGGTGGCAATATTCGACGCGGATAAAGAAGGTTTTTTACGTTCCGATCGCTCATTGATTCAAACCATAGGCCGGGCTGCACGGAATGTGAAAGGTAAGGCCATTCTTTATGCAGACCACATCACCGGTTCCATGCAGCGCGCGCTGGATGAGACAGAGCGCCGCCGCGAAAAACAATTGGCCTACAATAAAAAGCATAATATTACGCCGAAAAGCATTCTTAAAAGTGTTGCTGATATTATGGAGGGTGCGCGTGCCCCCGGTGCGAAAGGCGCAAGAAAAGTCGCGGACAAAAAGAAAATTTATCAATTGGATTTGCCCGATAACAAGGATATCTGGAAGCATATTGAAGACCTTGAAAAGGATATGCATAAAGCTGCAAAAGATCTGGAGTTTGAAAAGGCAGCACAATTACGCGACAAGATTCAGGAGCTAAAAGCCCAGGCGCGTTAGTGCTCAGGGCTTACCTGTGAACAAAGTACTGGAAACTTGTCTCGGCCTCCTGGTATGCTTATTGAGCGTTGCCGCACGGAATTAAACCCGGAAATCGGCCGGCCATTTTTAATTTGGATTCGTCTATGCCCATTCATCCAGTTAGTTTGCTTTTTCGCCAAAAGTCATTGAGCCTGGTAGTGGCCATTTTCTTTCTACTGTTTCTGGGTACTCAAGCAAGCTATGCCTATGAAATGGAATATCGCGTAAAAATTCTACCCAACAAGCACATTGCAGAAGTAAGCTTGCGGATTCCTGATGCCAGTGAATTAAAAAAACTTTCATTTAAAAATAAACCCGGTTTGTATAAACGTGTCGATGCCAACGGAAATCTCGCTCGCGAAGGCGATCGCTATTTGTGGGAACCGCCTGCGAAAAAAGCCTGGATCAGCTTACAGGTAAATTTATTGCATGAGCGCAAGCGCGGTGCGTTCGATTCCTTTATTAATGAAGACTGGGCGATTTTTCGCGGGGATGATCTGTTCCCCCCCGTAAAGGTGACAGCGAAAAAAGGCGCGAAGTCTAAAGCGCGATTGGTGTTTGAATTGCCGGAAAACTGGCCGCACGTCAATACAGCATGGCCGCGCAATACCCTGGTTGGGCAGGGAGAAAAGGGTGAGAGTCAGTTACCTGAATTTAATATTGACAATCCCGCGCGCCGTTTCGACCGACCCACGGGGTGGATGATCGCGGGTGATATTGCGACTCGTCGTGAACTTCTGGGGAATACCCTGGTGAGTATCAGCGGACCAAAGCGAGAGCATGCGTTAAATAAAGGTGGCGCAGGCTTAAAGCGTATGGAGGCCTTAAGTTTGCTCACCTTTGTGTGGCCCGAGTTGCAAAAACTTTTCGACGCACCTCCAGAAAAACTGCTAATAGTGGGCGCCGGTGCGCCAATGTGGCGTGGCGGTTTGTCCGGGCCACATTCCTTGTTCATGCATGCTGATCGCCCTCTTGTGAGTGAAAATGCAACCAGTACGCTATTGCATGAAGTTTTTCACGCGATGACCCGTATTCGCGGTGGTAAAAAGGATGATTGGATCGCTGAGGGGCTAGCCGAGTTTTATTCAGTTGAACTGCTTTATCGTTCAGGCGGCATGACGGATGCGCGTTATCAAAAAGTATTTTCCTGGTTCGAGAAGCGCGCGCAAAAACAAAAAAAAGTGCGGTCTACTAAAAGCCGTGGAGCGGTCACTGCCCGTGCCGTTTTGATTTTTCGTGATCTCGATAATGAACTGATGGCTGTAAAAAAAGTGCGCCTTGATAGCCTTGTGCGTTTATTGCCGCGCGAGAAAAGCGTTGATTTGAATACGCTTAAACAGGTTTACAAGACTCTGACAGGTCGCAATAGTGAGGTGCTTGCCGCGGTACAGTAGCAGCGACCACTCGCACATTGGTTTTCAGGTTGAACAAAAAGTCATTTTCTGAAGAAATAAAAAAGGCTCGCAAAGCGAGCCTTTTTTATTTTCGCGGTCACCGCGCTGTAGATGGCGGTGGGGCAGGGATTCGAACCCTGGGAGCTGTTACACTCAACGGTTTTCAAGACCGCCGCTTTCGACCACTCAGCCACCCCACCAGAAGGACGCAGATTATACATGCCCCTGCGACGGGAACAAGTTCTGCGTCAAAATTTTATTCCTGATCCTGTAAAGGCTTTTCCTCTTCCTTTTCCTGGACCGCATTGCGCGCTGCGCGAGGATCGTTAGCAGGGCGCGTCAGCTCACGCGGGCGTCTTACTATATCCGGCGCTTCACTGGTATCGAGTGGCCGCGACATGCGTACATCTACGGCGACATTAGAGACCATTGTGTCACGTACGGGTTTTGGGCTGGTGCGAGGGTCGTTAGCAGGGCGTTTGAAAATACGCGCGGCTTTATCATCCTTTGCTTCAGCGTCTTTCCCGGCCTTCTGACTCGCATTATCATTTGCAGACTCCGCCGCGATTTCAGTACTTTCATCGGCACTGGCAACTTCAGAGTCACTGTCTTCATTTGCAGCAAGGTCTTCATTCGCTGAAGCGGCGCTCACCAATTCAGCCTTTGTCTCGGTCATCTCCGATTGTGACTCCAGGCTGTTGTCCACTTGAGAATCAGCAGCAATTGCTGAGGGGGTTTCGGAGAGCGTTTTGGAGTGAGCTTCGACAGAATCTTTTGTCGCTTTGACAGCGGTTTCCTGTGTCTTGTTTTCAAGCTCGACAGACTGTTCCGCAGCGCTTTCACTTTCCAGCGCCTCGGCAGCTTCAATTACTTTATCAGCGGCAGATTCAACGGAGGCGAGTACTTGTTCGATTTCCGGTGTTTCGACTTCAGCATTATCTGAATAGCTATCGAGGGCCCCCTGAAGAGCGTCATCGTTGGCGACGGTTTCAGCGATATTTTCTGTCACTGGCGCGATGACGCGTTCGGCCTCGTCGATGGCTTCATTCACCTGCTGTTTGACTTCGTCCTGTTGTGATTTCGCCTGTTTTTCTTCTTTCACAGGGTCATTTTTCAAAGGTTCATTGTTCACAGGTTCATTGACCTGACCACGCTGACGTTCCTGGCTGCGACCACGACGGTTTGACGGGCGGC
The DNA here is from genome assembly GCA_000964245.1 of Cellvibrionaceae bacterium 1162T.S.0a.05. Taxonomy (GTDB): domain Bacteria; phylum Pseudomonadota; class Gammaproteobacteria; order Pseudomonadales; family Cellvibrionaceae; genus 1162T-S-0a-05. The sequence continues at coordinate 3,401,207 of LANB01000001.1, forward strand.
GCGCCGGACGATCGCCCTTGGTATTTTCCTTGTTTGCACTGTCGTTTTGTTCAGCGTTTTCGTTGGTGTTCTTGCTGGTTTTTTCAGCCTGGTTGTTGTCGTTGCGATCACGACGTCGATTCCGGCGCGAACCGCGCTCATTCTTACGCGCCGTGCGGTTTTCGTTTTCCTGTTTTTCGTCTTTGGTTTCGTTACTGTCTTTTGCACGACGGTTTTGCAGGTTGTCGACCACTTCGTTTTCGCGATTGCGTCGACCATTGCCAGATCCGCGACGGTTGCGGCTCTGTTTGCGGTTTGTGTTTTTACGTTTGTTCTGATTGTAATTACGCTTGCCTTTACGATTTTTCGTTTTCGGATCGCTCTTGAATAAGCCGGCCAGTGCGCTAAATAATTTACTCAGAAGTCCCGGTTCTTTAGGCGCTTCCGGTGCGGGTTGAGCGGGTGGAATAGCCTGAACCGCAGGTTTGGGAGGCTCAGCAATTTGTGCTGGGCGTTCGAGCGAATCTTCCGGGCTTTCTTCCGCATTTAATTCAATTTTGTAGCTGGTTTCCTCGGTGCTAATGTCGTCATCCCGCAGTCGAACCACTTCGTAATGCGGTGTCACCATTTCTTTATTGGGAAGAACCACTACGCGTGTGTCGTGACGCGTTTCAATATTGCCGATGGTCTTGCGTTTTTCATTGAGCAAGTATGTTGCAACGGGAACGGGCACGGTTGCGCGAATCTCGGCACTGCGTTCTTTTTGCGCTTCCTCGCCAATCAGGCGCAGAATGGCAAGTGCAATGCTTTTGGTGTCGCGAATTGTTCCCTGCCCGGAGCAACGTGGGCAGACTTTGGATGTTGTCTCGCCGAGCGAAGGTCGTAAGCGCTGACGCGACATTTCCAGCAAGCCAAAACGCGAGATACGGCCAATTTGTACCCGTGCGCGGTCCATCTCCAGCGCTTCGCGCATACGATTTTCCACTTCACGTTGATTGCGTACCGGTTGCATGTCGATAAAGTCGATAACGACCAATCCGCCCATATCGCGCAAACGCAATTGGCGAGCGATTTCATCAGCCGCTTCCAGGTTAGTTGCCAGCGCAGTCTCTTCGATATCGCCGCCCTTGGTGGCCCGCGAGGAGTTGATATCGATACTGATCAAGGCTTCTGTCACGTCAATGACAATGGAGCCGCCGGAGGGTAATTTCACTTCGCGTTGGAACGCGGTTTCGATCTGACCTTCGATTTGAAAGCGGTTAAACAGCGGCAGGTCTTCCTGGTAGAACTTGACCTTACTGGTGTACTTGGGCATCACTTGCTGGATGAAAGTGGTCGCCAGGTTATAGGCGTCTTTATTATCGACGATAACTTCACCGATGTCGGGTCGCAGGTAATCGCGAATTGCGCGAATAATGACATTGCTTTCCTGGAAGAGGAAAAGAGGCGCTTCTTTTTTGTCGGATTCGGTTTTGATGGAATCCCAAAGTTGCAAGAGATAGTTCAAGTCCCACTGCAATTCTTCGGGGCTGCGGCCGACGCCTGCAGTGCGGACGATAACGCCCATGCCGCGCGGTACGTCGATGCTGTCAAGCGCTTCCTTGAGTTCACTGCGGTCGTCACCCTCAATGCGACGCGAGATACCGCCTGCACGGGGATTGTTTGGCATAAGAACCAGATAGCGGCCGGCGAGGCTAATGTAGGTGGTCAGTGCAGCACCTTTATTGCCACGCTCTTCCTTATCAATTTGAATGATAACTTCCTGACCTTCCTTGACGACGTCCTTAATGCGAACGCGGCCATCGATGTCTTTCGGGTTTTTTTGAAAATACTCGCGGGAAATTTCTTTTAGAGGCAGAAAGCCGTGTCGACTGCCATCTTCGTATTCAACAAAGGCAGCTTCCAGTGAGGGTTCAATACGGGTGATTTTACCTTTGTAAATATTGGCTTTCTTTTGTGCGCGAAGGCGGTTTTCAATGTCGAGGTCGTAAAGCCATTGGCCATCTACAAGGGCAACACGCAGCTCTTCGGGCTGGGTCGCGTTTATTAACATTCTTTTCATGAAATATGATCTCTGCTGAATGCGGAGACCGTGCTGCCAGGAAGCGAATTGTCAGCAATAACGAAATCGTCTGACACATTTTACGGAAAAAGAATTCAGGCCAGCCGCGCAAAAGCGTGGCTCAGCTTATTTTGAGTTGTGAATATTAAGAACTTCTTGAAAAGGACGCCCGTTCAGATTATTCAATCTTTTGGGTCTATCCAGAGTTTTCAATCTATCCAATTCGGCAATTCCTTTATTCTTTTCCTTGGTGAGCTTTGAAAGCTCATTGCAGTTTTCGCGTACTATTCGGCGTCGGGCCTGGTCCTGGCCGGTATTCTGTACATCGGCCAGATGGACTCATCGAAGGAAGGGCAAGTGTGTTGCCGCTTTCCTGGTTGTCCCGACGTTCCGAAATAAATTTCCAAACAAGCGCGGTCGGCGCGCATTACTTACTATTTAACTGTTAACTGTACGTGTAACAATGATTGTTTGTTGCTCAGCTAGCAGTTGTTGCTATTCGCTCAGGCACTGGCGTCTTTGCTCTATCCTGCACTAATCAGCACATTCGGATTGGTGAGGGAGTGTTCGCCGAGTGACTGGGCACCTAAAACACTTTTTTCCCGGAGGACGCCGGCGTGTCTGTTGGCCCTTGTCGTGTCCGGGGATCGCGGGTGCGTATACGTTGCGCAGCTCCGGCGACTGCCAGGAATATAGCAGTTATCCACAGGTGTTTCAATTTTTAAGTTAAAATACGCCCGCTATCTCCATGATATTTAAGGAAGTTTTAGATCCCCTCATGTACCACAGTGTTCAGCATCTCACTATTAGCGAAGAAGAGGCCGGCCAGCGTTTGGATAATTATTTGCTCCGCAAGCTGAAAGGTGTGCCCAAGTCCTTGATTTATCGAGTGATTCGCAAAGGCGAAGTGCGTGTCAACAAGGGTCGAGCCAAACCCGAGCGCAAATTGCAAGCCGGTGAGGTGCTGCGCATTCCGCCGTTGCGCTTGCCGGAAGAGAAAGTTCAGGCTGCGCCCGGTGCGGGGCTGATTCGTGTGCTTGAAAGTGCCATTTTGCTGGATCGACCAGATTTTCTGGCAATAAATAAACCCGCCGGTCTGGCGGTACACGGAGGCAGTGGGGTGAATCTCGGTTTGATCGAAGCCCTCCGCGCTATGTGGCCGCAACAAAAATACCTGGAGTTGGTCCATCGCCTCGACCGTGAGACTTCGGGTTGTATTCTGGTCGCCAAAAAGCGTAGCGCACTAAAATATTTACAAGGCTTGTTTCGCGGCGAGAAGCGCATTCGCAAACGCTATCTTGCGTTGGTAAAAGGGCAGTGGCCGAAATCCGAGGACCGAGTGAATGTGCCTCTACTGCGCATTGAGCAAGCGAGTGGAGAGCGAATCGTCAAAGTTAAAGCCGAGGGCAAGGCCGCTATCACTGAGTTCGCGATTCAGCAGTATTTCCCGGCGGGGGCGACGTTGTTGACTGCTGAGCCAGTAACAGGCCGAACCCATCAAATTCGCGTTCACGCTCAATATCTGGGGCACCCGATTGTCGGTGACGACAAATACGGTGACGACGCTTCCAATACTAGTATGCGAACGCACGGTGCCCGGCGCCTGTTCTTGCATGCTGCAAACTTGCGTTTTGATGATGCAAACGGTGAGCCGGTGGATATACAGGCGCCCTTACCTGAGGATCTACAACATGTTCTCGACCAACTGCAGTCTCTCTGAATAAGTCGTTAAGGAGTCAATTCGTGCTTTATATTTTTGATTGGGACGGGACTATCAGTAATTCGGCAGAAAAAATCGTGCATTGCATGCAGGTTGCTGCGGAAAGAGCGGGGGTCAAGCCGCAAACTGATGCCGCAATTCGCAACATTATCGGGCTTGGGATGCCGGAAGCGTTGCAGGAACTTTACCCCCTGGAGTCCGAAGAAAATAAAGAGGCTGTTCGCATTGAGTACTCGCGTTATTTCAAGGAGGAGGATGCTGAGCCCTCACCTTTTTTTGAGGGGGCAATGGAAACCATGCAAACCCTGCGCGATCAAGGCTTTCGTTTGGCGGTTGCCACGGGTAAAAGTCGTCGCGGTCTCGACCGCGTATTAGGGAGATTGGGCATGAGCGATTTTTTTCACAACAGCCGTTGTGCCGATGAAACCGCTTCGAAACCACACCCGCAGATGCTTCATGAAATTTTGCAGGAAGAAGGTCTGGCTGCTCACCAGGCCGTCATGATAGGGGATACCGAATACGATATGGCTATGGCGAAAGCGGCAGAAATGCCACGCATCGCGGTGAGCTATGGTGCGCACGCGCTGGAGCGTCTAAAGGTCTATGAGCCGGTACATTGTGTAGACCGCTTTGTCGACATACTCAAGTGGCGTTTTCCAGAAGAGGGTTAAACCCGGCTTCTATTAATAGGCGATTAAGAGAAATAAGTGGTAAGCCGATGAGGGCACTTGGGTCAGTGCTTGTTATGGATTCAAAAAGTGAAATGCCCAGGCCTTCGCATTTAAAACTGCCGGCACAATCCAAAACGTACTCCCGCTGCACATAGGCGGCGATTTCCGCTTTGTTTAACTTACGAAACCTCACGCTGGTTAGAGTGCAGTCGACATGGAGCCAGTTTTTTTCGGGGCTGAACAAGCAAAGCCCGCTGTAAAAGGTGACTTCCTTCTGGCTGCAAAAAGCAAGTTGCTCTTTTGCGAGTTCTTCACTGCCGGGTTTTTGCAAAAGCCGACCCTGACAACTCGCACTTTGGTCGCCAGCGATAATCAAGCGGCTTTGCTGCGGATTGACGCTTAAGGGCCGGTTAGCGACGGCGCGGGCTTTCTCGCGTGAGAGTCGGGTTGCCAGGGCTTCCGCAGATTCTCCGTCCAGGGGGCTTTCATTAATGTCCGGCGCCTCGCAGCGAAAGTGCTCACCTAAAAGTTGACCCAGTTGCGCCTTTCGATAGGGCGAAGAGGAGGCGAGAATAAGGGTAAATGACATGGAAATGCCCCTTTCACAAGCAAAGCGTGCATTTTTGGGCTTAAAAGCTTGAAAAATCAATGATTTTTCTTTGACAGGCTATAGGCAACTCCTTAGAATCGCGCGCTTATGTCAGAGGGTGCCTTTTCAACCCGTTTACCGCGTAAAATTGAGCCGGCGAAATTGGCTCAACAATCGCTGACCCTGGAGGGCTATGTCCCCGCAGAAGCCTTGCTGCGCGTCCAGGAAGCGGTTCTGACTTTAAGCAATGTGCGTTGCCATCTGAGTTTCAGGGTCGATGAACAGTATCGGCGTCTGGTAGAAGGTCACTTGCATGCTGAAGTTGAGCTACGCTGTCAACGTTGCCTGGAAGCTGTGCCCCATGCACAGGCTTGTGAAGTCAAAGTCGCACTGGTCCGCGATGAAGATCGCGCCAAAGATTTGCCTGCCTGGTTAGACCCATGGCTGGTGAGCGAGAGCGAAGCAGATCTCTACGAATTTGTTGAGGATGAGCTTCTGCTGAATTTGCCACAAATTGCCTGGCATGAAGAAGATTGTATAGATCCTGAACTGTATTCTCATGGCGACGAGCCAGAGGAAAAGTCAGAAGAAGAAAGGGAAAACCCTTTCAAGAAGCTGGAACAGCTTCTAAACAAAGATTAATCCGGAGTAAATTATGGCTGTACAACAGAACAAAAAAACCCGCTCGCGCCGTGGCATGCGTCGTTCTCACGATGCTTTGGGTAGCTCAACGCTGTCTACAGACCCCACTACGGGTGAGAAGCATCGCAGACACCACATTACTGCAGATGGTTTTTACCGCGGTCGTAAAGTTGTTGAAATCGCAAGCGCCGACGACGACGAGTAAATTTGTCGCAAGACATTCGACTTTCAGTTGATGCGATGGGCGGGGACCAGGGTCCCCGCCTTTCCGTTGCGGCTGTCATAAAATTTCTAGCCGCCTATCCCGATACCTCCATTCGCCTCTTTGGTGATGAAAAGCGCATTCGCGCAGAATTAAATTTGCTTCCTCCCCGCCTTGAAATTGTGCATGCCGACGATGAAGTGCGCATGGAAGACAAACCCGCCCAGGCTTTGCGTCGCAAACAGCAATCTTCCATGTGGTGTGCTCTTGCAAATGTCGCCGAGGGCCAGGCCGATGCCTGTATCAGTGCTGGCAACACCGGTGCATTGATGGCAATTGGTCGACACCTCCTGAAAACACTCGAAGGAATCGATCGCCCGGCAATTTGTAAACCGATGCCGACAGCGAAGCGCGCCTCCTATTTGCTGGATCTGGGGGCAAACCTTGAATGTTCAGCGGAGCAGCTTTTCCAATTTGCGATTATGGGCTCTGCTCTCGCAAAAATTCACGGAATTGAGCGCCCGGAAATCGCCTTACTGAATGTCGGGTCTGAAATGACCAAAGGCAGCGAGGAGGTTCAGCGTGCAGCTGAATTAATTCGTGGCCAGGAAAGCCTGGTATTCAAAGGGTTTATTGAGGGTGATGAATTATATTCCGGTGATGTTGACGTTGTCGTCTGTGATGGTTTTGTTGGGAATGTCGCCCTAAAAGTGAGTGAAGGCCTTGCGCGTTTCGTATTCAGTTCTTTGCAGGAATATTTGCGCGCAAGCCCATTTAAGCGTTTGTTAGTATTTTTTATTCGGCCGCTTTTTTTGGGCTGGAGCAACAAATTTAATCCGTCACGGTATAATGGCGCCATTTTGTTAGGGCTGAAAAAAGTCGTAATAAAAAGCCATGGCGGCACCAGCGAGGCAGGTTTTATCAAGGCCCTCGAAACGGCGCGTGAACAAGTCCTCAATGATATTCCCGCGCAAATCGAAAGCGGTCTCCGTTAAATCTTTTTAAAAATAAAAAAACGTAATAAGCAAGGTTTCTTATGAGTCAATTAGCATTTGTTTTCCCCGGTCAGGGGTCACAGAAAGTCGGTATGCTTGAAGATTTCTATGCAAATTCTGTATGCGTAGAAACTTTCAAGGAAGCTTCCGAAGTGTTGGGTTACGATCTTCTTGATTTGGCAAAAAATGGCCCGCAGGAAGAAATGAATCTGACTGAAAAAACGCAACCACTTCTACTGACGTCCAGTGTGGCGATGTGGCGTATTTGGCAAAATGCCGATGGGCTACAACCTGCAATCATGGCAGGTCACAGCCTCGGTGAATGGTCTGCACTTGTCTGCGCAGGCGTCGTGGATTTTGCGGCTGCTGTTTCACTTGTGCGAGCGCGTGGCCAATACATGCAAGAAGCTGTGCCAGTTGGCAAAGGTGCAATGGCGGCCATTATTGGGCTCGAAGACGAAGTTGTGGAAAAAAACTGTGCGGAAGCAGCAAGGGCTTGCGATGGCATTTGTGCTGCAGTGAACTACAATTCGCCCGGCCAGCTGGTGATAGCAGGTGACAAGGCTGCGGTAGAAAAAGCGATGGAAGCGTGTAAAGCGAGTGGCGCGAAACGCGCATTGCCACTGCCAGTGAGTGCGCCATTTCATACAATGTTAATGAAACCGGCAGCAGATCGACTGGCGGAACTCATTCAACAAACCGCGTTCGCCTCACCATCCATTCCGGTTGTTCATAATGTCCACGCGGAAACAGAAAGTGATCCCGAAAAAATCAAAAACCTGATGATTGAGCAAATTTATTCTCCGGTACGTTGGGTTGCTTGTGTTAATCGTATTCACGGCGCGGATATAAAACTTGCAGTGGAATGTGGTCCGGGTAAGGTTTTAAGTGGGCTCTTAAAACGAATTCAAAAAGAGATGAGCTGCTTGAATATCGAAAGTGAAAGCAGCTTGCAGGATGCCCTGCAAAACCTGAAATAAAGATAAAAAGGAAAAGTGAAATGAGTCTAGAAAACAAAATAGCTGTTGTGACCGGGGCAAGCCGCGGTATCGGTGCAGCCATTGCCGATTTGTTGGCAGAAAAAGGCGCGACTGTCATAGGCACAGCAACAAGTGAAAATGGCGCACAAGCGATAAGTGCTCGTTTGTCAGAAAAGGGTGCTAAAGGTGAAGGGCTGCCTTTAAACGTCGTCGATGCAGAATCAGTTAAAACGTTTATGGCTGCCGTTCAGGAAAAATACGGTGCACCACAAATTTTAGTTAATAATGCAGGCATCACCAAAGACAATTTGTTAATGCGCATGACCGATGAGGAATGGTTTGACGTTATCAATACCAACCTCAGTGCAATTTATCGTTTAAGCAAAGCCTGTCTGCGCGGCATGATGAAAGCACGCTGGGGCCGCATTGTGAATATCAGTTCTGTCGTGGGGCAAATGGGTAACGCGGGGCAGACCAACTATTCGTCTACTAAAGCCGGTGTCATGGGCTTCACTCGCTCGCTTGCGCGTGAAATTGGTTCACGTAATATCACGGTAAATGCGGTTGCGCCCGGGTTTATCGACACGGATATGACCAAGGCCTTGCCTGAAGAGCAAAAAGCCATGATGCTAAATGGCATTCCTCTTGGACGCCTGGGCGACCCTATGGAAATTGCCACTGTTGTTGCCTTCCTCTGTAGCGATGATGCCAGTTACGTGACCGGCGAAACCATGCATGTGAATGGCGGCATGTACATGTGCTAGTTCTGATGGGTATTTTTCGGCGGGTAGCTCAATCAAGGCGACCCGCTTTTACTTTCATTAAGCTGCGAGTTGGCGAGCGTAAGCGACATAAGGAGTCGGCTCGATTTTACGGTTTATGCATTGGAAATTTAGCCTGATTTACACAGATCGGGACGCTTTTTTCAGTGTTTGAAGGCTTGTAAGCTATTGAAAGTTAAGAAAAAAATATAAAAATTTTAAGAAATTTCAGTCGAAAAGTTACAACGCGAAGAAAATAGGGTTAAAATGCGCGCACGAAGCGCCCTGATAGGCCTTGCTGGTTTCAAAGCCACTAGCGTTGTTGGTTTCAAAGCCACTAAAAAGTCACTAAACTGTTTCCACTTAACGAAACAGTTGCGTATTTCAGTAACAGCAACAGTAACAGCTACACATGACATCTAAAAGTCACCAGGAGTTAATGAAAATATGAGCAGCATTGAAGAACGCGTAAAGAAAATTGTCGCTGAACAGCTCGGTGTTAAAGAAGAAGAAGTAAAAGCCGAAGCGTCCTTCGTTGACGATCTGGGGGCTGACTCCCTGGACACGGTTGAATTGGTAATGGCTCTTGAAGAAGAGTTCGAAACAGAAATTCCTGACGAAGAAGCAGAAAAAATTACCACTGTTCAACTTGCTATTAACTACATCAACGAAAACCTGGCTTAATACCGCCATATTTGTTGAACCAGTTTTCAAAAGCCGTATCTATGTTTCATAGTGCGGCTTTTGTTTTATGGGCTGCGCGCTTTCGATTTAAATACGCACAAGACTATTCAAAATGGAATAGGACCATTTGTGATCGAGTGAAGTAACAATCGAATAAAAACGAAAATTCGTCACAGATTCGCCCTACAATTTAACACTAGCATTCAAGTTTTCCCGGAGGATAAACAGTGAGTCGAGTTCGCGTCGTAGTAACCGGTTTGGGTATGGTAAGTTCCCTTGCCCCGACGGTAGAGGACACCTGGCAAGCGATCTTGCAGGGAAAGAGTGGTGTGCGCCCAATCAGCGCCTTCGATGCTTCGGCGTTTTCTACGCGCATTAGTGCATCCGTGCAGGACTTTGATGTCTCACCTTATCTCGAGGAAAAAGAAGCGCGCAAAATGGATGTGTTTATCCGTTATGGAATGGCAGCGGGCATTCAGGCAATGCAGGATTCCGGTGTTGAGGTAACGGATGAAAATGCCGCGCGTATAGGCTGTGTAATAGGCTCGGGCATCGGGGGGTTGGGCTCCATTGAGGAGACTGCGATCACCATTAATGAGCGCGGACCGCGCCGCGTGTCACCGTTTTTCGTGCCGGGCGCAATTATTAATATGATTGCGGGTAATCTTTCGATTCGATTCGGACTGAAAGGGATCAACCTTGCGGTTACGACCGCGTGTACCACCGGCACTCACAGTATTGGTTTGGCCGCGCGGGAAATCATGCACGGCCATGCTGACGTCATGCTTGCCGGTGGTTCTGAAATGGCCACTACGCCAGTCGGGATTGGCGGTTTTGCCGCTGCGCGAGCGCTTTCCAAAAGGAATGACGACCCGGAAAGGGCAAGTCGGCCTTGGGATAAGGGGCGTGATGGATTTGTCCTGGGTGATGGTGCAGGTATTCTCGTGCTGGAAAGTTACGAGCACGCAGTAAAACGCGGAGCGAAAATTTACGCAGAATTATCCGGGTTTGGTACCAGTGGCGATGCCTTTCATATCACCTCGCCGTCGGGTGCAGGCGCAGAATTGAGTATGCGCAATGCCTTGCGTGATGCCGGCGTTAACCCGGAACAAATCAATTATATTAACGCCCATGGCACGTCCACGCCGGCCGGCGACGCCGCTGAATGCGATGCAGTGAAAGCCGTGTTTGGCGATCACGCACACAAACTTGCAGTGAGTTCAACGAAATCCATGATCGGACATTTGTTGGGTGCCGCTGGTGCGGTGGAGGCGATTTTCACAGTGCTCGCCATTCGCGACCAAATTGCGCCGCCAACCATTAACCTCGATGATCCCGATGATGGTTGTGATTTGAACTTTGTTCCTCACGCCCCTCAGCAAATGCCGATTGACCTTGCCATCAGCAATTCTTTTGGATTTGGTGGGACCAACGGAACTTTGCTATTTAGAAAAGTTTAAAGAACGATGCTGAAGGCGTGGAAAAAGGTTTTTGTTTTCACGCTCGCAGTGGGAGTGTGTTTATCGCTGGGTGCGACACTCTATTTCTCGTCTTTTTTATCATGGTTGCAAACGCCTGTTTTATTGGAACAGGCGGATCGCGAACTCAATCTGGAAAATGGCCAATCGCTTTATCGTCTGGCTTTTGAACTGCACGAAAAAAAAATCATTGCCCATCCGCGAGCATGGGTTCGCTACGCTCAATACAAAAATCTCACTGCCATTAAAGCTGGTGAATATTTGTTACCGGAAGAAAGCTCTCCGCTGGTTATTCTGGAGTTGTTGAATAAGGGAGAGGTACAGCGTTACCAGCTTACCTTTGCAGAAGGTTTGGCATTTCGGGATTGGTTGAAACTTTTACATACGCAGGACAAATTACAAAAAAAACTTGAAGGTATTGCGCTTCAGGAAATTCCTCGTGAATTAGGCCTGGATATTACCCATCCGGAAGGTTGGTTTTTTCCAGAAACCTATACATGGACAGCCGCGGACAGTGACAAAAGCCTCTTACTGCAAGCGCATCGCGCAATGAAAAAAATCCTTGAGGAGGAGTGGCAGGGTCGTGCGGAAAATTTACCCTATGAGAGTGCCTATGAGGCCTTGATTATGGCGTCCATCATTGAAAAAGAAACCGGCGCCGCACACGAAAGAGGGGAGATCGCAGGTGTATTTGTCAGGCGCTTGAAAAAAAATATGCGCTTGCAAACCGACCCAACGGTTATTTACGGAATGGGTGAAAACTATAAAGGTAATATTACCCGTAAAGACCTACGTACAGAAACCGCATACAATACCTATGTGATTAAAGGCCTTCCTCCGACACCGATTGCTATGCCGGGGCGCGAGGCGATACATGCCGCACTGCATCCAGAAGAGGGCGACAGTTTGTATTTTGTTGCAAAAGGGGATGGCACACATGTTTTTTCCCGCACAGTTGAAGAACATAATCGTGCAGTACGTCAGTATCAGTTGCGTCGTCGAGCGGATTATCGATCCAGCCCGATAGAAGTTAAAAAAAGTTCGGGCGCTACGAATGACCTTGTGGAAAAGGAAACGCAAAAGGAAAGGAATGGTGTGAATGATACCCTCGAGGAAAAAGTAAAACGGCAAGGCGATTAATTCTTTCACGGGAGAACATTGTAATTCCCGAATTGAAACCGGAAATAAAAAATCAGTCATTTTGAAATCAGTAAAAAATGAAAGCTAAATTTATAACGCTTGAAGGTACCGAAGGTACGGGCAAATCGACTAATCTTGAATATATAAAAAATCATATTGAGGCTGCGGGCATTGACTTGCTGGTAACGCGTGAGCCCGGTGGGACACCGCTCGCGGAACAGTTACGGGAATTGTTGCTGGCCCCGCGCGAAGAAAACGTTGACGCAACGGCAGAGCTGCTCATGATTTTTGCAGCGCGAGCACAGCATTTGAACGCCTTGATACGCCCGGCATTGGAAGCGGGAACCTGGGTGTTAAGTGATCGTTTTACCGATGCAACTTATGCCTATCAGGGGGCGGGTAGGGGGCTGTCGCGCGAGGTGATTTTACAGCTGGAAAATCTGGTGCAAGGCAGCTTGCGCCCCGATTTAACCTTTGTTTTGGATATCGATGTCGAACAGGGTTTGGCGCGAGCACGTGAGCGCGCGGATCTCGATCGTTTTGAGCAGGAACAAATCAGTTTTTTTGAAGCAGTCCGACAAGGATACCATGAGCGCGTTGCAGCAGCCCCTGAACGCTATTGTGTGATCGATGCGGGCCAAAGCCTGGACAAAGTGCAAGCCGACCTCGGCAAAGCGCTTGCACACTGGTTGCAGGGCCAATAGTGGTGAGTGAGAACCAAAGCCAGGCGCTCATGCCAGCCTATCCGTGGCAGGCGACGCTGTGGGAGCAGTTTGTTTCCTTGCGGGATCGGGGCGCCTTACCTCATGCGATTTTACTCTGTGCCGAGAATGGCCTCGGTGCACGTAAATTAGCCAGGGGGATGGCCAACTATGTGCTGTGCTCACAACCCTCACACGCACAGGCATGTGGTAATTGTAAGGCCTGTTTATTGTTAAAAGCGGGAAGCCACCCGGACTTCAAAAGTCTTGAGCCAGAAGAGAAGAGTACACAGATTCGCATTGATCAAATTCGTGAGCTCAATGCCTTTCTTGCACAAACCGCTCAACAAGCAGCCTGGAAAATTGTTGTCCTGGAGCCAGCACAGGCGATGAATGTGAACGCCGCGAATGCCTTGTTGAAAAATCTCGAAGAACCTGCGGCACAAACGCTTTTCATTTTAATTGCCGAGCATGGCAACAAGGTCTTGCCAACGATTCGCAGCCGCTGTCGGCAATTTCAATTGCCTGCGCCTTCACGCGAACTCGCGCTCGATTGGTTAAGCGGGCAAGGCGTCAAGGGTGCGGAAACCCTGGTGGATTATCTCGGGCCTTACCCCTTGTTAGCACTTGAGTGGTATCAGCATGACAGTCTGGCTGAAAGGCAAGCTATTCAGCAGGATATCGAAAAACTTCTGGGCCATCAGAGCACAGCAAGTGCGATGTCAAAGCGTTGGTCCGCCCTTGAGCCCCCGACGCTTTTCAGTGAATTATTGCGCTGGGCAGAAAGCGAAATTCGCCGGGCGAGTCTGGCGAACGCATCAAGGAAATATGTGACATTTATGTTTCAATTTTGTGATCGCTTGCGCCAGAAATGTGCATTGTTGGGCAGTAGCGCTAATATTAATGCGGCCTTGTTGATTGATGAGGCTATATTCGATCTCCTCGGTCTGGCACGCATCCGACCAAAGTTGGGGACCAGTGGTGTAGACAGGCACGACAATATTGACTAATGTTGTCAGCCCGTTGATGATAGTAAAAACTCGTTAAGCTTTTTTGAGGTGACTATGAAAGGATTGGGAGGCGCAGCGCGCAATGGTATCTTGTCTCTTACCATTCGTGATAAAGCGGTTCTTTATGCGGCCTATATGCCCTTCGTGGAACACGGTGGCCTGTTTATACCAACCAATAAAAGTTACAGCCTCGGTGACGAGGTATTCATGTTGCTTAGCTTGATGGATGAACCCGAAAAAATTCCGGTTGCTGGAAAAGTGATCTGGATTACACCTAAAGGGGCCCAGGGCAACCGCGCCGCAGGAATTGGTGTTCAGTTCAATGGCGAAGACGAAGTCGCTAATAATAAAATCGAAACGTATCTTGCTGGTTCTCTCGAATCTGATCGACCGACACACACAATGTAAGCCGTTTAGGGCTAAATCAATCAACAACACATGTTAGTAGATTCTCACTGCCACCTGGACAGGTTGGATTTGTCTCGTTACGAAAATGGTCTTGACGGCGCTGTCGCTGCGGCCGCTGAACGGGGCATCTCAACCATGTTGTGTGTTTGTATCAGCGAAGAAAACAAGGATCGAGTACTCGAAATCGCGGAATCCTATCCAGCTATTTTCGCGTCAGTCGGCGTCCACCCTTCCGATGTTGAGCAAGAGTTAGTGGATGTGGAAACCCTTAAAACCTGGGCAAAACACCCCAAAGTCGTCGCGCTCGGAGAAACCGGGCTCGATTATTACTACACCAAAGATAAGGCGGCCTTTCAGCGAGAGAGTTTTTGTAATCATCTCGTTGCCGGAGCTGAAACCGGTTTGCCTGTCATCGTGCACACGCGAGATGCGAGAGAAGATACGCTTGAGTTAATTCGCGCTCACGCCTCTCCAGAGTCCTCTGGTGTATTGCATTGTTTCACTGAATCGTGGGAAATGGCCCGACAAGCTCTGGATATGAATTTTTATATTTCTATTTCTGGCATCGTGACTTTTAAAAATGCGGAAGAGCTGCGTGAAGTCGTCAGAAAAGTGCCTCTGGAAAAGTTATTGATAGAAACCGACTCGCCCTACCTTGCACCGGTACCGTATCGCGGCAAACCCAATGAGCCGAAATACGTGCGCGAGGTTGCTGAGTACATTGCAGATTTAAAAGGTATCCGGTTTGAAGAACTGGCAGAGATAAGCCGGGGAAATTTTTTCAATTTGTTCAAGCGCGCTAACGCTTGATTCGATTTATTCAAAGGGGATGATTTGCGTGCGACAAAAAATACTCACCATGCTGGATATGCAGGAAGCCATGAATGAAAAAGTGCACAGCGATTGGCAAGCCCAGAATTTTGAATGGTATCGCGCAATCTGGGTGGAAGCCGCTGAGTTGTTGGATCACTACGGCTGGAAATGGTGGAAAAAACAATCGCCAGATAGGGAACAGGTCGTTCTGGAATTGATAGATATCTGGCATTTTGGCCTTAGCTTGCTGCTGAGTGGTGATCAGGACAAAGAGAATATTGCCCGCCAAGTCGAAGCTGATTTGGCCAGAACAAAAAAAGCCACGAGCGCGGAAGCGTTCAGATTGTTACTCGAAGATTTCGCACTGCAAACACTGCAAACCCGCCAATTTGATGTTCCGGGTTTTGCTTCCTTGATGTTGGCAATGGATCTTGAGTTTGATGCGCTTTATCGCAGTTATGTAGGTAAAAATGTGCTCAATTTTTTTCGTCAGGACAACGGCTACAAAGAAGGCAGCTACATCAAGGTTTGGGCCGCAAAGGAAGATAACGAGCACCTGGTGGAAATACTGGATGAGTTAGACGACAGTCGAATTGATTTCCGCGATGCGGTCTATCAAGCTCTGGCTAAACGTTATTCAGAGGTTTCCGGATAAATATGAAACCCATGCTGTCGGAGTACCGGCTAAACTCTGAAATGACAAAGGTGGGCATGTACTGTCCACGCAAGTGAATGTTTTTATTTCGGGATAAGTCAGGTATCCCGTTTTTTCGGTGGTGAACACAGTCATCTTCGTCCCAAAGAGATGAAATTTCTGGCTAAAACTTTATAATTGCGCACCGTTCGCCCTTCCTGATCAATTTCATACTCAAGAATTGGAGACCTATAGTGAAAGCACCCGTACGTGTTGCCGTTACCGGCGCAGCAGGCCAAATCAGCTATTCCTTATTGTTCCGAATCGCCACTGGCGAAATGTTGGGAGCCGATCAACCGGTTATCCTGCAATTACTGGAAATCACTCCGGCTCTCGATGCGCTGAAGGGCGTCGCCATGGAGCTTGATGATTGTGCTTTCCCTCTCCTGAGTGGCATCGTCTGTACCGATGATGCGAACGTGGCCTTTAAGGATGCTGACTATGCCTTGTTAGTGGGTGCGCGTCCTCGTGGGGCAGGTATGGAGCGTAAGGATCTGCTCGAAGCAAACGCAGCGATCTTCTCGGTTCAGGGAAAGGCGATAAACGATGTTGCGTCTCGCGGCATTAAAGTGCTGGTGGTCGGCAATCCAGCGAATACCAATGCCCTGATTGCCCAGCGTAATGCGCCGGATATCGACCCTCGTCAGTTCACTGCCATGACGCGATTGGATCACAACCGGGCCTTGTCGCAGTTAGCGGCAAAGCTCAGCTGCAGTGTGAACGATATTCGCAATATGACGATTTGGGGTAACCACTCGTCTACACAGTATCCCGATTTGTTTCATGCCCTGGCGAACGACAAGATTGCTATCGATCAGATCGACCGGGATTGGTATGAAAATACCTTCATTCCTGATGTGCAGCAACGCGGAGCAGCGATTATTAAAGCGCGAGGTGCATCCAGCGCTGCGTCTGCGGCCTCTGCAGCCATTTATCATATGCGTGACTGGGCGCAGGGTTCGGCGACCAATGATTGGGTGAGCATGGGTGTGTACAGCGATGGCAGTTACGGCATCGAAGAGGGGCTCATTTACTCTTTCCCGTGTGTCTGTCGAGACGGTGACTGGGAAATTGTGAAAGGTCTGGATATTGATACGTTTTCAGCATCGAAAATGAAAGCGACTGAGAATGAACTTCAGGAAGAGCGAGACGCGGTTAAATCCCTACTGCCATCCTGATTGAAAAGGCTGCCGGTTTGATATTAACCGGTAGCCGTTTTCCTCGCTTTTGCAACTTTTTTTGACCCCTAATTAAAACTTTTTTCTAGAGAACGCATTATGGCCCTTGATGTCGGTAAAAAAGCTCCAGCATTTAACCTTCAAAATCAGAAGGGTGAAAAAATTCGTTTATCTTCTTTTGCGGGTGAAAAAAATGTGGTGCTTTACTTCTACCCAAAAGCTATGACTCCAGGTTGTACCGTGCAAGCCTGTGGTATACGAGATTCCAAAAAAGAGTTCGCAAAACTCGATACGGTAGTGCTTGGCGTGAGTCCGGACCCTGTTTCAAGGCTGGAAAAATTCCGCGAGAAACAAGACCTGAATTTTGACTTATTGTCAGATGAAAACCATGTAATCGCTGAAAAATACGGTGTTTGGGGCCTGAAAAAATTCATGGGCCGGGAATTTATGGGAATCTTGCGAACCAGCTTTATTATCGGCAAAGATGGAAAAATCAAGGAAGTCATTTCGAAAGTGAATACTAAAACGCATCATGATGATGTAATCCGCTATATAAAAGAGAATTTAAAATAACTCTTACTTCTTTCTTTTCACTCTGTTTTTGCAACTTTTCTTCATTGCCCGCGTATCTCTCATAACGGATACAACTTTTTGGTTCTGAAAGCGGCTGTTAATGTATTCACAGGTTGTAAGAAAAGGGACCTTTCATAACAAATCACTCAAAATGAGACCTGGACCTTAAAGCCAATTGATACTTTTTGTGTGAAAACTGATTTCCTGTCTTATACTGTATTTTGAAGTGGGCACATACCCGCGTGCTTGTCGAATTTTTGGAGGGGCTGAGTGAAATCGGACCTCTCGATAAGTTCACACAGACAGGGCTATGATAAAAACTTATTTTGTGGCAGAAGGAGTCGCTGCTATGGCAGATCAACAAAACTTGCAAACGGCAAAAAAATTAACCGATCAGGCAATGTTTGCCCTCGGGTCAGTCAAGACCCTGGACGAATACCTGGAGCAGGCTCGATTACCCGAAGTCTTTGGTGTACCCGCGCGTGTTGTAGAAGTTCTGACCGAAAGAATTGGCCATGCTCCCCTGAGCATTGGGCACATTGCTGAGGAGCTGAACCTTTCCAAGCGTACTTTACAGAGACGTTTACAACAGCAAGACTGTAATTTCGCAGAATTGCGGGATCAGGTGCGTTTTCACTACTCAATTGATTATCTGATCAAGCAACATTTGAGTATTGACAGTATTTCGGCCTCTCTGGACTTTTCGGATCGTACCAGCTTTACCAATGCCTTCAAGCGTTGGACAGGCTTGTCACCGAGCACTTTCCGTAAGTTATTCCGCGACTACGTGTAGCTACTGATTGCAGAAGTACACGTTGTTGGTTTGATGCTTATTGCTTGAGCAGGCTGTAATAACGCGTAGAAAGTTCAAACAACACACAAGTCGACAACTGGACAACTGGTGAGTCCCGAACAGATTCAGCCTCAGTAGCACAAGCTACCGGGGCGTCTGTTTTTTTATCTCTGCAGTTTCCCCTGTGACCACGTCGTTCCATTGCGGCAGCGCCCATGACCCCTCTTGTTTGCCCCAGGCAAACTCTGTACAGTTAGCGCCCTTCTATAAGTAGCAAAAAACCGAGGTAAGACCATGGGATTCTTTATTCCGGAAGCGGCTGCACAGGCAGCGGCACCAGCTCCTGCAGGTGGAGGCATGGGGGGCCTTCTGCTGATCGCAGGCATGTTCCTGTTCATGTATTTTCTGATCATTCGTCCTCAGCGCAAGCGTCAAAAAGAGCACGAAGCCCTGACTTCCGGCCTGGGCAAGGGTGACGAAGTTGTGTTAACAAGCGGCATGATCGGCAAAATTATTGAAGTCGATGATGTTTATATCACCGTAGACGCCGGTAAAAATATCGAGCTCAAATTTCAAAAGGTTGCTGTGCATGCAGTGCTGCCAAAGGGCACGATTAAATCCATTCACGGAAACGCTGACAAATAGTTATTTCCTTATGGAAGTTGTGGGTAACTGCTCAAGGGCTTTACCCACTTATACTTTCGCGCTAACGTAACTCAATGTTACCGCGCTTCCCTTCCAAACTTTCTCTGGCGAGCCTTCCCAGCCCCTTGCGGCCACTCAGTCGCTTATCGGCGCACATTGGGGGGCCAAGAATCTGGTTAAAAAGCGACGACCTGAGCGGCTCGACTCTGAGTGGGAATAAGGTTAGAAAGCTTGAATTTACCCTGGCTGCAGCATTGGAAGCGGGCTGTGATACCTTGATCACCTGTGGTGGGCTGCAATCCAATCACTGCCGCGCGACGGCCATTCTTGCTGCACGTTTGGGACTTAAAGTCCATTTGATTCTGCGAGGTGATCCGCCAGATCATCTGGACGGGAACCACCTGCTGGATGCGCTGGTCGGTGCACAAATTTCAATCTACCCTGCAAAGCAATATCACCACGAGCTGGATGCCTTGTTTGAACACTGGCAACAACACTACCAAAATCTCGGCTCCAAAGTTTGGTGTGTCCCAACGGGCGCCAGTGACGGTTGGGGGCTTTGGGGTTACCTCAACGCATCAATAGAGCTCCAAAATGATTTTGAGCGGCACGGCATCGAGCCGGAGTATGTCATTTGCGCGACGGGTTCCGGAGGAACGCAAGCGGGTCTCTCGCTGGGCTTCGCTCTTCAGCAAACAAGCACACAGGTTTTGGGCATGGCGGTGTGCGATGATGCGGCGTATTTTAAAAACAAGGCGGAGCACGATATACGAGAATGGGCAGCCTTACTTGATCGCGATGACTATGCAAGGTGTGCTCCGGCGCTTGAAAATCTCAATGTGCAAACCAATGATGCCTACATTGGCCCAGGCTATGCCAGGGCTTACCCGGAAGCGCTGGAAACCATTAAACTCCTTGCGCGTCTCGAAGGGGAAATTCTCGACCCGGTTTATACCGGCAAAGCGTTTTACGGTATGCTGAATGAAATAAAAAAAGGCAGCTTTGAGCATTGTAGCGATTTGGTATTTGTTCATACCGGCGGCATATTTGGTGTGTTTCCATTTCGCGATGAGCTTCAGAGAACTTTGAATCAAAATGCATTGTTTACGGGAGTAGAAAATGCCTGAGGGTTTCGGTAAAAAACTGGTTGTTGCGATTTCCTCGCGAGCGCTCTTTGACTTAAGTGAAAGTCACAAAGTATTTGAAAACGACGGGCTTGAAGCCTATTCCCGCTATCAGATCGAACACGAAGATGTTTTGCTTGAGCCCGGTGAAGCCTTCCCGATGGTAGAAAAACTCTTACGCATAAATAGTTTGCTGGAAGGTGAGCCGCGCGTGGAAGTGATTTTGCTTTCGCGCAACAGTGCCGATACCGGTTTACGAATTTTCAATTCCATCCATCACTATGGTCTGAAAATCAGCCGCGCAGCATTTACCGGGGGTGAAAGTCCTTATCGTTATATCGCACCTTTTAATAGCCATCTGTTTCTTTCTACCGATGCGGAAGATGTGCGTCATGCGCTCGAACACGGCGTGGCTGCGGCGACCTTGTTAACATCGAACAAAGCCTACAAAAACAAAAATGAATTGCGTTTCGCGTTTGATGGTGATGCGGTTTTGTTTTCCGACGAGGCGGAACAGGTATTTAAAACACGTGGTCTGGATGCCTTTACCGAAAGTGAAATTGCTGCAGCAAAAAAACCACTCGGTGGTGGGCCTTTTAAATCGTTTTTATCGGCCTTGCATTCCATACAAAAAGAATTTTCCGATGGTTCTTGTCCAATTCGCACAGCGCTGGTTACTGCGCGCTCCGCACCGGCTCATGAGCGCGTTATTCGCACGCTACGCGCTTGGGAAATCAGAATTGATGAATCTATTTTCCTGGGGGGCTTGCCGAAAGGGGAGTTTCTCAAGGCCTATGGCGCGGATGTATTTTTTGATGATCAACAGGCCCATTGCGATTCTGCACGCGGGCACGTCGCCACGGGCCATGTTCCCCACGGTATTGCTAATCAATAGGTCTCCTCCCACTGGCATACCAAAAGGTTATTACGCCCGAGCTGCACACTGCTACGCTTGATATATAAGCCTTGAACACCTTTAACGGGCGTTTGCAGTAGGGTAGTGGATGATCAAAAAAATACTTCTCGGGGCGGATCTTGGGCCCTTTACGTCTCATATGCTAATACATCTGGATTCACTGGCGGCGCGTCTCGATGCCAGCGTCCATGTTGTGCATGCAGTATCCCCATTGGGCGAGTTGGCATCCGCCGTGGTTCGCAGCCACTGTTCGGAACACGTAAAAAAAGAAGTGCTGGCTTCAACGCATGTTACGGGCTTATTGGAAACCATCCGCCAGGAGGTTTACGAGACATTCAGCAATTTTGACTATAGCGACAATAATCTCATTAGCCGTATCAAGGAAGTGACGGTGGCGCCGGGCACACCCGCCAGTGTCATATTGTTTGAAGCTGAGCGTATTGGAGCCGACCTGATTCTTGTCGGCAGTCATGGAACAGAGTCGATTGATGGCCGCATTCTCGGTTCTGTGGCGGCCAAGGTACTGCAATTGTCGAAAATCCCGGTGATGTTGGTGCCAATGATGGACCCGGCAAATATGTTGGGCAATACCCACTTCCCCTTGCCTTCGAGGCACAACAAGGGCTAATTAGTGTCCACCATCACTGAAAAAGCCGAATTTCAAACCGATAATAAATAGAATGCTTGCGAGGATAGGTTGCAACACCGAATTGGGCACGCGAGCTGCGAGGCGAGAGCCATAGTGGACGGCGGGGATTGAGCCGATTAGCAGGCCTGCGAGGAGCTGAAAATCCACATTGTCATTCCACAGGTGTCCCAACCCGGCTACTAAAGTTAGCGGTACAGCATGAGCAATATCAGTCCCGACTACGTGCAGGGCGGGCAAGCGTGGGTAAAGGATTAAAAGCAGGGCTGCGCAAAAAGCGCCCGCACCAACCGATGACAGCGTAACAAAGACCCCGAGGATGATTCCGGCAAAAAAACTGACCCGCAGCGGGTGGCGCTGGTACCAGCTGATTTTCTCTTTGCCCACATTTTCGTCAGATTGCTGGCTTTCACCCTGAATGCGTCTCCTGAATAGAATGACGATAGCCGTGAGGATCAACATAACACCGAGGCTTCTGTTTAACAGGCCTGCATAGTCGACGCCATCGAGCGCGGTTTTCAGAAAATAGCTGGTAGCGAAGGACGCAGGAATACTGCCAGCGGCGAGGGTTAACACCAGTCTCCAGCGTATGGTCCCTTGACGGTGGTGTGTGTACATCGCACCGGTTTTGGTGGCTGCCGCGTAGAGCAAGTCTGTGCCAATGGCGATTTTGGTGGGAACTCCCCAAAGAATCAGTAAGGGGGTCATCAAGGAACCGCCCCCCACACCTGTCATACCCACAGCAAAACCGACGCCAGCGCCAGCAAGAATATAGAAAAGGAGATCCATAATGAAAAATGACTGCTAAATTAATTTTTATACTGGTAAATATATGAAATAGTAACTATTCTTCAAAAGAATATTTCCTTATATTTTTATAATGAAATAGTTAAGTAGCTTTGTTCGGCTCTGATGGTCGTGCTGCCCCGGTGGATTAACCAACCCCCGGAAATAAAGGGCTGGCAGCGAGCTAGAGCTTGCAAAGCGGGTGATTTTAACTCGCTGGCGTTTGTAAGCAAACAAGCTAGAAAGAAATTAAAAACGCATACACGTTAGGTATAAAAAGTCAGGTAGGACTCGAGATGAAACTCCAGCAGCTTCGCTACATTTGGGAAGTGGCCCACCACGAACTCAATGTTTCCGCCACCGCACAAAGTTTATACACTTCACAACCCGGCATCAGTAAACAGATACGTTTGCTTGAGGATGAGTTGGGGGTCGAAATCTTCTCGCGCAGTGGTAAGCACCTAACGCGAATTACGCCAGCCGGGGAGGCGATTCTTCGCACCGCAGGCGAGATTCTGCGTAAAGTGGAAAGTATTAAACAGGTTGCTCAGGAATTCAGTAATGAGCGCAAGGGCAGCCTATCCATCGCGACCACACACACGCAAGCGCGCTATGCATTGCCAAAAGTGATTGGCTCCTTTATTGAAAAATACCCCGACGTCTCGCTGCATATGCATCAGGGGACGCCGATGCAAATTTCAGAAATGGCCGCAGACGGCACGGTTGATTTCGCGATCGCGACCGAAGCTATGGATCTGTTCAGTGATCTGATTATGCTGCCGTGTTACACCTGGAATCGTTGCGTTCTTGTGCCGAAAAACCACCCCTTGTGTCAGCTTTCAAGTCTAACGCTGGAAGAGGTGGCCAAGCATCCCATCGTAACCTATGTATTCGGATTCACCGGCCGCTCGAAACTTGACGAAGCCTTTATGGAGCATGGCCTGGCACCCAAGGTAGTGTTTACTGCCGCCGATGCCGATGTCATTAAAACCTATGTACGCCTCGGTCTGGGTGTCGGTATTGTGGCGAAAATGGCTTTTGACCCGGAAGAAGATAGCGACCTTGTTGCACTGGATGCGAGCCACTTGTTTAAATCCAGCACCACCAAAATTGGCTTTCGACGCGGGACTTTCTTGCGGGGCTTTATGTTTGAGTTTATTGAAGAGTTTGCACCTCATCTCACCAAAGAGATGGTCAGTGAAGCCTTTAATCGTCATTCGAAAGTGGAGTTGGACGAGCTCTTCTCCAGTGTTCAGCTACCCAATTATTAATGTCTTCAAAAAAAGTCGGCATTCTATGGAATGCCGGCTTTTTTTTGCCCGCAAGAAACGGGTGGGTGATCATCAGAATTTTTGATTCAAGCTTACGGAGAGAAAAAACAGCAGTAATACCCAAAAGTTAACGTCGTTATGAGCGTCGCATGGGTTTAAAGAAAATCAAGGTCCTCGTTTGACATTATTTCAGAGAGTTCATCAGCTTCTTCTGTTTTTTGATCCAAAACATCCTTTACAAACTTGAGATACACCGTAAATATTTCAGTGTCCTGGCCTTCACGTTCTACGATAAAAAAAGGGGCACGATTAACCTCGTATTGTGCGGCAAGCTGCATACCAACACTTTCAGGGTCACGTTCATCGGCGATAAGGGTTTCGTCTATACGGTCGATTTGCCCGGAACTTTCAAGTTTCTGCTGAACATCATTACATTTAGGGCAGGGTGATCCATCGGCAAGAATTTTTTTCACAAATGTAATTTTCATTTCAGTACCCTCAGAGACCTGTAGCCTCTTATTTTTTCACATTGTCGATGTGCAGGCCGCATTCTTTTTTGGTTGATTCTTCCCACCACCAGCGACCTTCCCGTTCGTGTTGGCCTGGGTGGGTGGGGCGGGTGCAGGGTTCACAGCCGATCGATTTAAAGCCTTTGTCATGCAAGCTGTTGTAAGGCACATCAAACATTCTGATGTATTCCCACACTTGAGCAGAACTCCAATTCACGAGTGGATTAAATTTTGTCAAACTCTCGCCGGGGCGAGCAAAAACCTTATCGTTTTGAATAACGGGAATATTGGCTCGCGTGCCGGGGCTTTGGTCTTTACGTTGGCCGGTAATCCACGCGTCCAGCTCTAACAGTTTTTTGCGCAGAGGGCCAACTTTGCGAATACCACAGCATTCCTGATGATTGTCTTCATAAAAACTGAACAAGCCTTTTTCTTTGACAAGTTTTTGAACCGCTGCAGCATCCGGAAAAAGCAATTCAACTTGAATACCGTAATGCTTGCGAACCGCTTCAATAAATTGATAGGTCTCTGCGTGGAGTCGGCCCGTATCCAGCGAGAAGACGGCAATGTCCGGGCGAATTTTTACGGCCATATCAACCAGAACGATGTCTTCCGCACCGCTGAATGAAATCGCGATATTGTCATGCTCCTCAAGGGCATAACTGAGGATGTCTTTGGGTGGTGCGTCCTGCAACTTCGCGTCGATATCCTGAAAACTAATTGCTTGGTTCATACTTTTGGGGCCAAATTTAGGGAGGCGCAAGGATACCAGAGCACGGCAGTATTGCGAAATATCGAGCGGCTATACTGTTAGATGAAAGCGGTATTTGTATTCCGGGAGCCTGGGTCGTAACCGGACCCCGGTTGGAGGTTGCATGAGGTTTGCTTGTTCGCAGCCCTTGTTGTAGATTGGCGGCCGAAAAATTAGCCTGACAAACGGGAGTGTACTGTGGAATTAGCCTGTCTCGACCTCGAAGGGGTCCTTATTCCGGAAATCTGGATCAAATTCGCTGAAAAAACCGGTATTGAGGCTCTAAAAGCCACCACCAGGGACATTCCTGACTACGACGAGCTGATGACCATGCGCCTTGCTGAACTGGACAAGGCGGGTCTGGGGCTGAACGAAATCCAGGAAGTGATTGCGACCTTGAGCCCGTTGGAGGGTGCACCGGAATTTCTGAATTGGCTGCGGGAGCGCTTTCAGGTAATTATCCTGTCTGACACCTTCTACGAGTTTGCCGGCCCACTGATGAAACAATTGGGCTACCCAACCTTGCTTTGCCACAAGCTTACCGTAGATGAGAAGGGTAAGGTCGTGGACTATAACCTGCGTCAAGCGAACCCCAAACGCCAATGTATTGCTGCGTTTAAAACCCTTTATTATCGTACAATTGCCGCTGGAGATTCGTATAACGATACAACCATGCTGGCAGAAGCCGATGCTGGTATTCTTTTCAGTGCACCGCGAAACGTGATTGATGAATTTCCGCAATTCCCGGCGGTACACACGTACGAAGAGTTAAAACAAGCCTTTATTGATGCAAGTGTGAGAAACCTGACACTCTAATATCAGGAGATAACCATGGCATTCCATGCTTTGGAAAAACTGATAAATTTGCAAGACGGTTACAAAAGAGCATTTAAAATAGCGGGCCAGGATGTGATCCTGGTCCAGGAAAATGGCCGTCCCTATCTTCTTGCAAATACCTGCCCTCATATGGGGGTATCCCTGAATTCCGCGACGCTACTCCCTCAAGGCCTGATTCGCTGCAACGCACATGGCATCGAGTTTGACCTTGAGAGTGGTCGGGCTCTAGGGCCGCTGTCATCCATGCTTGAATGTTTGCAAAAGTTTGAGCTGGTCTACGACGGGCCAAATATTGGTGTCGATTTGTAAGTGTTGCCTTCCAGGAAACGCTGAGAAATAACCCGATTTCCCTATGGCAGCGCCTTGTTCAAGCCGAATTCACTCGCGTAAATACAGACTATCTGCGCAGAGATGCCTCACCAAAAAAACATTTCGATTTACAGAGCTTCGCTAGATTTGTAAGCGTTGCAAGTTAGGGTCGCGCCTGGAATGGCGATTCCACAAATTCTCAAACTCATCCAGCAGGCTTTGCGCTTCGGGACCGGCTCGGTAGTTCGCAAAACCAACTTGTTGTTCTTCATTGTTAAAGTAAACCAGTTTTTTACTGTCGGAAATGAGGTAAGCGATGTCCGGTTTACTGGGTTCTTCTATCAGTGTTCGAATTTCCATTCTTGTCGACAAGCGCTGAGCCAAAAGTACAAGAGGATGACTTTGGCCGTGCAATTTTTTGCTGTCTCGCAAGAGAACCCTGATGCGCGAGTTTCGCGATCTACGCGCCGCCCGTGAAAGCGCTTCGACAAAAGGTTCGTGGGTAAAGATTGGGGCGGCAAGGCTATCAGATAAAATATCGATATGCCGCAGGCAGTGACCGGCTACCGTTTTCAAATGAAAGTGAATATTTGAAAGCGCGTTAAAACGCAGCACCTTATCGGTAAACAAGGTTTCAATGGCCGCTTCATTCTCAGGCTTGAAAATCATCGTAATGTGTTCAATACCTGCTTCTTCGAAAATCTCGCCAAAGGGTTCAAAACCCGCGCGTAGATAAAAGTTTTTGGCTCGCGTTTGCGCGTGTAAATAAAGATGGCCTTCATCGTTTAAAATATCCCGACTGAGGGCATATTGCATACACAGGGTGAGTAGGTGAGAGCCGACTTTGTTGTTACGGTATTTTTCATTGACCGCCATTCGGCCGATTTTGCCCTTATCCAGTAAGCGAGCGTAAGCGACTAATTCAAGTTCATGGTCAAAAGCGGCGAAATGGTGAGTACTTTCGAGTTCATCAAGGCCATCAAATTCTTCGTTGGGGTCCACGTTTTGTTCGACGATAAAAACCTCATGACGCAGTGTTTTTACCGCATCACTGTATTCATTCCACTGAATTTTTTTGAATTCCATAAGGGGCCTTTGCTGGTCTTATGTTTTGAAAATGTTGGGGCATGGATGGGAGTCTCAAGCGACGGGTTCAACCGCACCTTGTTCGTAGAGGTATCGACATAGTGCCAACGACTTTTCCTCCAGGGTAGACAATGCCACCACCTGTTTGTTTGCCAACGCGATAGCAAGTTCGTGATCGCAAGTAAAGTCTTCACCTTCCACAAATAATAATGTTGTGTCTCCCTCGCTCACCCAGGCTGCGCGCGCGTCATTGGTGAGTTTTATGCGGTGGAATTGGCTAAAAGGTTCCATATCTTCATCAAGTGCAAACTCCAGAACCGGACGTGTCATCACTTTGCCAAAACTGCGCGCAAGATTGAGTTTATCTTCACACAGTTCGCGTAGTGTAGTTTGTAAAGTGTCCAGGACTTGCGAGGGAATTTCATACGGGTCGGCATTTGACGACAGAGAAGGATCGCGATAACGCTGATCGTCACTGAGTCGCTCAGACAGTTCTTCAGCAAAATCGAGTAAGAGCTCACCTGCGCTGGGAGCGCGAAAGCCCACTGAAATTGTCATGCCTTCACCTTCCGATATGCCCCAATGCGCCAACCCCGGCGGGACATATAACATATCACCCGCTTGCATGAGGATGTCATCGCTTTGCTGAAAATCGGCGAGTATCTTCATGCTTTGATTTGGTAACAACGGTGTGGTGTTATCGCAATATTGCCCGAGCTTCCAGCGCCGCGTGCCCTCGGCCTGAATTAGAAACACATCGTAATAATCGAAATGCGGGCCAACGCCACCTTGGTCATTGGCGTAACTCATCATAATGTCTTCCAGACGCCAGGCAGGAAGAAATTTAAAGGCTTCGAGAAGGGCGGCAATATTTGGATCAATTCTATCCAGATGTTGAACCAATAAAGTCCAGGGTTGCTTGGGTAATTTTTGAAAGGTGTCTTCCGCAAACGGACCGTGTTGCACTTCCCAGGATTCAGCACCGTGTTCGAGAACAAGGCGCGAAGGCAGGCACTCTTCCAGCGCATAGCCTGCCAATTCGTCAGCGCTAATTGGGGTTTTGAAATCGGGAAAGGCCTGCGCGCAATACAAAGGCTTTTTTTGCCAATATTCGCTCAGGAAGGTGTCCAGCGTAAGCGAGCCTAGACCTTGAAATTTTTTGTAAGCAGGCATGGTCCCAATGTTTAACTTTTTTAATTCGAAATACCTTTAAACCTTGCGTGCTTGCTCAATTGCACTGCCAATATAATTTGCGGGCGTGAGCGCTTTCAGTTCTTTTTTGGCTTGTTCGGGAATATCGAGGCTATCGACAAAGCTTTGCATAATCTCGCGGGTAATACTTTGCCCGCGTGTTAAATCTTTTAATTTTTCGTAAGGCTTTTCGATTCCGTAACGACGCATAACTGTTTGCACAGGTTCGGCGAGCACTTCCCAGGCAGCATCGAGGTCAGCGGCAATCGCATTGCGATTAACCTCAAGTTTGTTAATCCCTTTCAGGGTTGCGGCATAGGCAATTACAGAGTAACCAAAACCGACACCCATGTTACGCAAGACGGTGGAGTCCGTTAAGTCCCGTTGCCAGCGAGAAACCGGCAACTTCGCGCTAAGATGATTAAACACGGCATTGGCAATGCCGAGATTGCCTTCCGAGTTTTCAAAATCAATCGGGTTCACTTTATGGGGCATGGTGGACGAGCCCACTTCACCGGCAACGGTTTTTTGCTTGAAATACCCCAGAGAAATGTAGGACCAGATATCGCGATCAAAATCGAGAAGTATTGTATTAAATCGACAGATCGCATCGAAAAGTTCAGCAATATAATCGTGAGGCTCAATTTGTGTCGTGTAAGGGTTCCAGCTGAGGCCCAGTGAACTCACAAAGGTTTCTGCGTTGGCAGCCCAATCAATCTCCGGGTAGGCAGACAGGTGTGCATTGTAATTGCCCACCGCGCCATTAATTTTTCCAAGCAGGCTAATATTCTTGAGTTGCTCGACTTGACGTTGCATGCGCGCGACAACGTTTGCCATTTCCTTGCCTACAGTTGTCGGTGAAGCGGTTTGTCCGTGAGTGCGCGAGAGCATTGGAATATCGGCATAGTTATGGGCGAGAGCTCTGATGGCGTCAATCATTTTTTGCATTTCTGGCAGGAGCACATTGTCACGGCCTTCCTTAAGCATCAATGCGTGGCTCAAGTTATTGATATCTTCGGACGTACAAGCAAAATGCACAAACTCATTAATCGCATTCAGTTCCTTCGAGTTGCCGAATTTGTCCTTGATAAAATACTCCACGGCTTTGACGTCGTGATTGGTGGTCGCCTCGATTTGCTTTACCGACCGAGCATCATTCTCTGAAAAATTGTCGACGATGCTGTTTAGCAGGGCGTTGGCTTCTTCGCTCAATGCGGGCACTTCTTCAATGCCGGGGTGCGCGGCCAGCTGTTGCAGCCAACGAATCTCAACGATGACACGACAACGAATCAAGCCGTATTCACTGAAAATTGGACGCAGACTTTCGGTTTTGCTGCCGTAACGGCCATCGATAGGGGAAAGGGCGGAGAGAGCGCTAAGTTCCATAGTTACTAAACCACACTGATACTGAAGGAGGGCGAATTCTACAGGAATTACCTGTGAAATTCAGGCTAGGAGGCCGAATGTTTGAGCCCTATGTTTGAGCCCTCGCCTTGGGCACTTTCAGTCAGTGTTCCCGGATGGTTGTATCAGGTTGGGCAGTATCAGTCTGTTGGGGCGATTTTGTTGAATCGATTGAAACAGCTAAATGAGTTAAGCAGGTAAATTGAGTGCTCAGTGCAATTGCCGACTTTGTTGATAAAGCTCACTCGCCTGCTCGGCGAGTTTGCTGCGGTAAAACAGGAAGTGCCAGCGGCTTCCGCCAACCTGGCGCCATAGCGTCGCCGCGCGAATCGCGGCCAATAGCAATACACGAACCTGATTCGCAACGCGCTGTTGTTGCAGGTAGTTGTAATCCCCAGTGACCTGAATACGGTAGTTGAACTTGCTAATGGTATCGGTGTAGATATCCGCAATGTTACTGATGACGTTCTCGTGTGTCAGACTGAAGTGCTGGGCTTGCTCTTGTGCCTTCTCAAGGCGATTGCCAATCACGTAAAGAACTTCTTTGCGCTTGGCCAGCATGCCTTGCAGATGAATAGCACCCAGGGCGTAACGCAGTACATCGCGATTGCGGCTATCGCGGTGGTTTTCGAGCACATCCTTGAGGAGTTCAAGGCCTTCTTCAAGACGAGGCAGGGAGCCAAATACCGCCTCCGCAGACTCAGGGTTGGTTTCAAAGAGACTTTGAACTGCCGTCTCAAATGAGTCGGTTTTCAGATAGCCGGTTTTCGCGAGCTGTTCAACGCATTTGCAGGCCTGGAAAATACCGGCAAGGGCGATGACATGATTTTGCCAACTCTTTTTCAATGTGATGTCCTGGTTTGTTCTCAATCAGCCCCGAGGATATGGGGGCAATACTTGTGTTCTCAAATCAATACGCTGAGTCAATCACTGCGCCACCGAGGCAGCGCTCACCATCGTAAAAAACAATGGATTGTCCGGGGGTGATGGCGCGCTGGGCGTGTTCAAAGTCAACGGTAATTGCGTCAGCATTTAATTCACGGATGCAACAATGTTGGTCGCTTTGGCGATACCGTACCTTCGCGCTCAGGTTTTGACCGGGTTCAGGGGCTGTGTTGATCCAATGTATTTGCGAGGCGCGCAAGGATTGTTTGAAAAGCAGGGGGTGGTCGCTTCCCTGAACCACGATAAGTTGGTTGTTGGGTAAATCCTTTCCTGCAACATACCAGGGTGCCTCTGCAGCGCCTTTGATTCCACCAATTTTGAGCCCCTGGCGCTGGCCAATGGTGTGATACATCAGGCCGTCGTGGCGACCCAGAACGCGGCCTGTTTCGTCGACAATATCGCCCGGTTGTGCCGGTAAATAGGTTTCCAGGAAATCCTTGAAACGACGCTCACCGATAAAGCAGATACCGGTGCTGTCTTTCTTGTCGTGAGTTATCAAGTCCAGTTTTTCAGCCAGGGCACGGACCTCCGGTTTGGCTAATTCACCCACGGGGAAGAGGGTCCTGGCAATGGCGGATTCCTCAATGGCATGCAGAAAATAACTTTGATCCTTGTTTGTATCCAGACCTTTCAGGAGATGCGGGCCTTTGGCACGGCAGTAGTGGCCGGTCGCGATACATTCAGCGCCGAGATTTTCAGCATAATCGAGGAAGACTTTAAATTTGATTTCACGGTTACACAAAATATCGGGGTTGGGTGTGCGTCCCGCGCGGTATTCTGTAAGAAAGTGTTCGAATACGTTGTCCCAGTACTCTTTGGCAAAGTTGACTGTGTGTAGATGGATGTCCAGTTTTTGACAAACTGCAGCGGCATCCAGGAGATCGGTGGCAGCCGTGCAATATTCCGTGCCGTCGTCTTCATTCCAGTTTTTCATGAACAGGCCTTCGACCTGGTAACCCTGTTCTTTTAATAGCCAGGCTGCCACGGAAGAGTCGACCCCTCCGGACATCCCGACAACCACTTTGGTGCCTTTTGTTTGGCTCACAACTGACTCATCAATACGCTAAAAGGCGCATATTGTAATGAGGGCGCGCCACTTTTGTAAGCTCGGAACCCGGGAATGTGTGAAAGCGAGAACCGGAAAATTGAGCCCACCGCACTTAAGCGCTAGCATTGTGACTAATGATTTATGTATGAATGCAGAGGAAAAGCGATGGATTTAAATATCCGACGAGAATACCCGATAGGGCGGCGCGTGAATGACGAGCCCATTATTTACGTTTTCGACGATTTTCTCCGCGAAGAGGAAATCGACAGTATTCTTGAAACTGCCCGCACTAAAATGCAGCGTGCTCAGGTGAGTTTTCAGCACGGCGGTGGCGAGAGCGACGGACGCACGGGCAGCAACTGTTGGATCGATTTGAAACACAATGCCACCATTGCAGGGCTGTCAAAACGCGTCAGTGAATTAGTGGGCATTCCCCTCGAAAATGCCGAATCGCTGCAAGTGATTCATTACGGTCTTACTCAGGAGTATCAAGCGCATTACGACGCCTGGGAGTGGGGCTCTGAATCGGGCGAACGGTGTATGGCACGCGGCGGTCAGCGATTGGTGACCTGCTTGCTGTATTTCAATGATGTGGAAGAAGGTGGCGGCACTGGCTTCCCGGAATTGGATATCGAAGTGCAAGCACGCAAGGGCCGCATGGTACTTTTTCATAATGTCCACCCGGGAACCAATGAAAAACACAAGAAGAGTTTGCACGGCGGTCTGCCCGTTCGCAAAGGCGAAAAGTGGGCGTGCAATTTCTGGTTTCGTGAAAGGGATTACGGTATTGGTTCGAAGAAAAAAGCCACTTCGACAGCGTCAACAAAAACAAGCGCGAAGAAGGGGCCTTCTGGTCCTGCAAATAGACGAAGTAAGGGAACGAAATTTAAGAGAAGGCGATAAAGAAAAACCCCGGCTAAGCCGGGGTTTTTTTGTTTGAGAGTCGGCGGGTAGAAAACGCCGACTTAAACCCGATTTTCCAGGTGCTTAGAAACGCAGAGACGCACCGAAACGGAAGTAACGCGGAGTTTGATAGTACTGACTCAAACCAAAGCGTGGGCTGGATACATTGGGAGACTCTTCAGCAAACTCATACACTTCGAGCGTTGAATCCGCATCAAACAGGTTAAACACTTCAGCTCTCAGTTCGAGGTCTGCACTTCCCACTTTCATGGAGTAAAGCGCAGAAATGTTGAACTGGTGGACCCAATCTGTGCGGCCGAAGGAACCACGAGGAATAAATGCATACTCTTCGTCGCCCTCAACAGCAGGGTCGCCCAAATCAGTTGTGAGATAGAAGGTGTCGCCGTAGGCAGGAGTTCCATCCGGGTGGCCAACACCGAAGGCGTTGATCGGACGACCAGACTGCATGGTGTACGTCATACCCAAAGAAAGGTTATCTGTAATAGAGTAGCTTCCGAACAACTTCAGCTTATGACGGCGGTCATTAGGCAGGTAGCCATAAGCACCATCCATTAGCTGAGGAATATCGAAGTCCTGAGTAATACCCGCATCGTCCTGACCAATGTCAGATTTAACGAAGCCTTCAGTATTCCCTTCGTTAACCGACCATACATAAGAACCACGGAATTGCCAGTTGTCGGCATAGAGGCGTTCGAACGTGAATTCAACTGCTTCATAAGTACGCTCGGCTTCCGGGAAACCCAGTTCTTCAGGTGTGTAAGTCACTTCCTCAATATCACCGGTATCGTTACATTCATCGTAAGTGACAACAGTGGTGCCGGGGTTTGTCAGAATGTAATGATCACAAGGTGTCAGAATGTCATCGATTGTGCTGCTAAGCTCGCGCTTGATATAGCGAACGCCACCCACCCAGTTTTCTGACAGCTCTTGCTCATAACCAACGATAAGTTCATCTTGATACATAGGATCAAGGGTCAAATCCAGTACGGTGCGTGTATCCGGGATTTCACCGTCGGCGTTAACCAGACGATCACCAATTTTTGTTGTGGTTGGAACACCATTGGCATCAACAGAAGTGGGTGCAGCGGAGACCGGATCCCAAGCGCCATCAAATACATAGTAATCCTGGTAATCAAGTTCAGCACCAGAGAGTCTCACGTTGGTATTTGATGGAATGGGCAAATGGTAACGGCCCCAGTTGATGTAGGCGCGAGAGAAATCAGTACCTGTTGGTGACCAGGTTAACGCGAGGCGCGGTGCCCACTGGTTATCAACATCGATAAAGGTTTCACCATTGGAGTTCAGGTTCTCAAATGTTTCGTTACGAATACCGATACGAGCAGTAAAGTAATCATTGATTTCCCACTGGTCTTCAAGGTAATAAGCCGACGCTTTCGTTTCGAAGCTTCCGCCATTTTCAATGTAACGGAGTCGAACAGTTTCGACATCAGTGCCATCGCCATTTGCGTCTGGTACGGTTGCACCGTTCGCCAGTTGGGCTCCAACGGCATAGGTTTCATAACGGTAATAGATACCGCCGGGTTCTACGCCATAAACATCGGCACCAGAGTATGTCGATGCAGCTTCTGAAGTATTGACTTCGTTATCGATACCAGCGCGAATGGTGTGGTCGCCGAGCGTCCATTCAACATCAAAACGCAATGCTTCACGTTCGTCACCACCGACGTCAACCAGGACGTTCACTTCACAACCAGGTCGTGCACTGCCTGGGCGGTCAGTTCTCACATCGACCACAATAGGGCAGGTTGAGTCAGTTGAACTAACAGTGGTCAGGTCATATTTGTTTCGTCCTGCGAGTGCAGAAATAAACAGATTGTCAGTGACCTGGCCGTCGTAGCGGAGAATGAAGTTTTTACCACCACGATAGTCACGAGTCACACCGATAAAATCGCCCTTGGTGTCTGTATCGACATCGTAGGAGTAGGTATCGGTAATACGCTCACGTTCGTCACTGAAGGCGGTGAAGTTCAGGATATGATCGTCAGTGATATTCCAGGTGAGTTTACCGCCCCAGAAATCATCTGCCGTTTCGCGCAGGTTGCGTCTTTCGGGAGAATCGAGAGAGTTAAACTCGGAATCAGAAGACTGGGGTTCGACTAATACGTAGAAGAAGAGCTTGTCTTCGATAATCGGGCCGCTTGCATAGAGGTCAACTGTGGTTGAACCGAATTCGTTCTTTTCGTTGTAATCATACAGGGTGCCATCAGCATAGTAGGTATTACGCGAAGAGGAGGAGAGAGCAGCGGGCTCGAAATAAGTGACAACACCGTAGTGGAAGTCGTTGGAACCACTCTTCGTGACGGAGTTTAATACCCCACCCACTGAACGGCCAAACTCTGCTGAGTAACCGCCCGATTTGATTTGAAATTGTTCGTAGAATTCGAAGGGTACTGAACTACCACCCAAACCATTACGGAAGTTGGTGACGTTCATACCGTCGATGTAATAAGCGTTTTCCGCTACTGATGCACCGCCGAAGGAAATCAAATCCTTATCGGTTGATGTAAATGAGTTATCACCGAGAATTGTGTCCGGGGCTAACAACGCAACCGATTCGATATCACGGGAAACAGGCATTCTGGACACTTCTTCCAGCGTCATGTTCAATGCGGATTCGGCTGTCGCGGTGTTGATCATCGAAACCGCAGTTCCGTAAGTGATCATTTCTTCAGTGACTACGGAGGATTCTTCCATATTCAGGGTCAGGTTGGCGGCTGAACCCAGTTGCACCAGAACCTCACCAATAACAATACTTTTGTAGCCGGGTTTACTTGATATTAATTTGTATTTTCCAGGTGGCAATTGGAGTTGGAATTTTCCATCGTCACCTGTCGATATTTCCCGGCTGAAACCGGTACTTTCATTGGTGACCGTTAATGTCGCGTCGCTTAGGCCGCCTCCCGATACATCGGAAATCTCACCTTTTATGGTTCCGTTTACATTGCTACCAGCAGCGTAAGCGGGCACAGAAAGTGCGGAGGCCAACGCGATGGTTGATACCAACACCCCTGACTTTATAAAGTTAAACTGGCTTCGTCTCATAGACTGTTTTCTCCGTAGGATAGTTACAGATTTAGTGTTTTCTATATTGGGGTCAAATCGAATCCAGTGCTTCGAGCAAAAGCACTTCAGACTGAGCGAGCATGCTCGTCGAATAGGAATAAACAATGATTTATTGAGACAAATGTAGATAAGTCCATAAGTCACCCCCAAGTGATTTAAAAATGGCTGTTACTAGTGGTGGCAGGTGCAGCTTTTGTATTTGTTGTTGTTGATCCCGCTCACTCGGATCCAAGCATTAAAAAAGAAAACAAACTAAAAAATTACTGTTGATATGACATCCGGATATATTCCGGATGCACAGCAAAATTACTGCTGGCTTGCTTTCTCACTTAATACAAACAAACACTGTGCCAGTTGTGCTTTTCCCTGCGGAGGCGTTTATCCTTTTTGTTAAGAACGTATTAAGTTTGGTTGAAATATTAAACAACCACCCACTCTTGTCAATGATTTTACCTGGTTCAAGACAAAGGAAAGGGAATCTTTTTTGTCATTAAATTCTTTTGTGCAAAAAAAAGAAATATATGCGCCAAAGAAGTGAGTGTATTGTGTGCATGCACACTTATGTAGTGACAAAAAGATCCACTCCCTATGCCCAAAACGAGCAAGTGAGCTTAGTTTGTATGAATTCTTGGTATCGCTGAAAGCAGTTTTTGCGTATAGGGCTGTTGCGGTGAAAGAAATAACTTTTCCGTCTCTTCAATTTCAACAATTTTCCCGTGCTGCATGACCGCGACGCGATCGCACAAATAACGTACAACTGACAAGTCATGCGAGATGAAGAGCATGGTCAATTGGTGTTTCTTTGCGAGTTTTAAAAGCAAATCGAGTATTTGGGCCTGTATGGTCACATCCAATGCGGATACCGGTTCGTCAGCGACGATGAAACGAGGCTCAACAGCAAGGGCGCGGGCAATAGCGATACGCTGACGCTGCCCGCCAGAAAATTCATGCGGGTATTTGCGAATGTGTTTTCGCTCAAGGCCGACTTCGTCCATCAGGTGATTGACGCGTTCGAGTACTTCGTTTTTCTTTGCCAATTTGTGGAGCAGGAGAGGCTCGGCCAAGGTATCGAAAACGGTCATTCGGGGGTTGAGCGATGCGTAAGGGTCTTGAAAAATCATTTGAAAATCGCGGCGAGCTTCTCGCAGTGAGGTGTTGCCGAGCTCGCGAATGCGGTGCTTACCAATGCGGATATCACCTGCCTGACTTTCGACAAGGCGGATAAGGCTCCTACCAAACGTCGATTTCCCGGACCCGGATTCTCCGACAAGCCCAAAAATCTCACCTTCGCGAATATTGAGACTAATATCGTCAACTGCTTTAACCGTACTCACAATTCTCTGACGAAACAGACCGCGGGTATTGTTGAAATGTGTCACCACGTTTTTGGCTTCGACGAAGTCTTCATGACTGCTGTCGTATTTAAATTCGTCCGGTTTGGCCGATTGAGGAATGGCTGCGATGAGTTTGCGGGTATAAGGGTGTGAACAGTTCTCGAAAATGTCTGCGGGGCTGCCTTCTTCAACAACGCGGCCATTTTTCATAACCAGTATATGTTTGGCCATATCGGCGACCACACCCAGATCATGCGTAATGAATATGACGGCGAGATCGTGGCTGGCTTGCAAGTCTTTCAATAGTTGCAGAATTTGTTTTTGTACGGTGACATCGAGCGCTGTAGTGGGTTCGTCGGCGATGATGAGTTCGGGTTCTGTGACCAGCGCCATCGCAATCATCACGCGTTGACGCATGCCGCCAGAAAATTCGTGGGGGTAGCTGTCTATGCGTTCACGTGCATTGTTAATTCCCACTTCTTCAAGTGCACTGAGCGCTTTTTCTTTGGCTGCTTTTTTACTCAGTGTTTTGTTGTGGCAACGCAAGGCTTCGATAAGTTGATCGCCCACCCGCATGAAAGGGTTGAGCGACGTCATTGGGTCCTGAAATATCATCGCGATGCGATTACCGCGATAGGCACGCAGGGCTTTCTCATTCAGTTTGAGTAGATCCTTGCCATCAAAGATGGCCGAGCCACCTTCAATTTTGCCGGGTGGAGAAGGTACAAGACCGAGCAAACTGTAACAGGCAACCGATTTGCCGGAGCCGGATTCACCGACAATGCCAAGCACTTCGCCCTTATTCAAGCTGAAGCTGACATCATCAACGGCCAGCGTTTGACCCTCGCGGGTGTAAAAACTGGTGCGTAAATTTTTAACGTTTAACAAACTCATGGCTTAGTCTTGAGAAGCGCGCGGGTCGAGGGCATCTCGCAGCCCATCACCGAGAAAATTAAGAGAAAAGAGCGTAAGAGAAAGCAAAATACCAGGATAGATAAGCAACCAGGGGTACTCTTCCATAGTTTCCACTCCGGCCTTAATCAGGGAGCCCCAGGAGCTTTGCGGCGGCTGAATCCCGAGGCCGAGAAAACTCAGAAAGGATTCCAGCAGAATGACACTCGGAATGGTGAGCGTCGTATAAATAATAATTGGCCCCAACACATTGGGAATTAAATGCTTTTGCATGATTTGCCAGCGTGTCAGGCCCATGGCAACGGCGGCTTCAATAAATTCCTGGCGGCGCAAGGAAACCACTTGCCCCCGAACAATCCGAGCCATGGTTAACCACTCTACCGCGCCTATGGCGAGAAAAAGTAAGAGCATGCTGCGGCCAAAGACCACGGTCAGCAAAATAATAAATATCGCAAAGGGCAGGGCGTAGAGAATATCGACCAGTCGCATCATAATGGCATCGACGCGGCCACCAAAAAAACCGGCGATGGTTCCCCACAACACGCCAATCAAAAGCGCGACACTGGTGGCCACCAGGCCCACCATAAGAGAAATGCGACTGCCGTACAGCATACGTGTGAGCTGGTCACGACCAAACACATCCGTCCCAAACCAATGTTCAGCAGAAGGTGGTGTTGCTCCCAGGTATAAATCCTGTTGTTCATAGGAATAGGGGGCAATCCAGGGCGTGAGTAAGGCAAGAACAACAATAATGCTGAGGACTGCCATGCCGAACATAGCCAATTTATTTTTACGCAAGCGACGAAATGCGTCCTGCCAGAGAGAGCGGCCTTTTTCGTACTGCTGTAATTCCTGAATAAGTTCGCTCATGACTTCAACATATTCTCGCGCAGTTTCGGATTGAGCCACACGAGGAGAATATCTGCGAGTAAATTAAAAATAATAATCAGGGTGGCAAAGAAAATGGTGGTGCCGAGTATCATGGTGTAATCGCGATTAAACGCCGCTTGCAAATAAAAACGGCCTAAACCGGGCACCTGAAAAACAGTTTCCACAACAAAAGAACCGGATAACAACATCGCGGCAGCCGGGCCAGCAAAAGAGACGACCGGCGCAAGACCTCCACGCAAGGCGTGGTGCGTGAGTATACGAAGCGGGGACAAACCTTTTGCCCGCGCAGTGCGAATGTAATCCTGAGAGAGCACTTCAAGCATGCCGCCACGCGTGAGTCGCGCGACATACGCCGCATACGCGGCACCGAGCGTGATGGCCGGCAGGATTTTATCCCCCGGGGTCGCGTTCCAGCCCGAAATGGGCAAGGCATTTAAACCGATACCAAAAATTAAAATCAATAAAGGCCCGAGAACGAAGGAGGGCAAACAAATCCCGGCCATGGCCAGCGACATCGGCACATAGTCCTGCAAGCTATTCGGCCGCAGAGCGGCGACCACACCGGAAGCGATACCAATGCACATTGCAAACAACAGCGCGTAAAAGCCCAGTTCCAGGGTAACCGGCAAACCGGTGGAAATCATTTCCGTAACGGTTCGCGTGGGGTATTTGAATGAAGGGCCGAAATCGCCTTTTAACAAATTGCCAAGATAATTGAAAAATTGCACATGCACCGGGTCGTCGAGGTTGTAGCGTTTGTTGAGTGTTTCCAGAACAACTTGAGGGACGCGCCTTTCCTGATCGAATGGCCCACCAGGTGCC
The DNA here is from genome assembly GCA_000964245.1 of Cellvibrionaceae bacterium 1162T.S.0a.05. Classification (GTDB taxonomy): domain Bacteria; phylum Pseudomonadota; class Gammaproteobacteria; order Pseudomonadales; family Cellvibrionaceae; genus 1162T-S-0a-05. The sequence continues at coordinate 3,440,715 of LANB01000001.1, forward strand.
AAACGAATTAAGGTAAAGGTGATCAGAATAACGACAAAGAGCACCGGAATTGCGGTGAGCAAGCGCTGTGCAATAAAACGCAACATGGTAAAAACTACTCGCTATCGTCTTCGAGATAAACGCCTTCGAAGCGATGGTAGTGCATCACATTGCTGTACCATCCCTTTACAGAGGTATGCACCAGATTGAGATCCGAGTAATAGTAGAGTGGTATCAAAGGCATGACATCAGCAATCATCTTGTTGGCTTTCTCAAACAATTCGTAACGTTTTTCGATATCAACCGTTGCATTAATTTCATCGAGCAGGGCTTTATATTCGGGGCTGGCCCAGCCAGTGTAGTTGTTGCCGCCACCGGGAATGAGCACGTTAAAAAAGTTGGTGGGTTCGACATAGTCGGCAATCCAACCGGTGCGACCGATGTCGTGATGCAGGTTTAACATCGTATTCAGATAGACTTTCCATTCCTGGTTTTCCAGTTGAATATCAATGTTCAAAGTGTCTTTCCACATTTGTTGTATGGCGAGCGCCACTTTCTTGTGGTTTTCATTTGTGTTGTAAAGCACACTGCGAACCGGGAAACCCTCGCCATTGGGGTAACCCGCTTCAGCCAGTAATTGGCGTGCGAGTTCCGGGTCGTAGGAAAAATATGACTTGGGCTGATAGCCTTCAGGGTCGGGTGGCACCATGGTGTAGGCGGGCACTTCTTCGCCCTTGGTAACTTTTTCTACAAGCGTTTTGCGGTCGATGGACAGGGCGAGAGCCTTGCGTACACGCACATCATCAAAAGGCTTTTGCGTCATGTTGATGCTGTAGTAATAGGTGGCGTAGTTGGGGTAAATTCGTAAAAACTCCGGATTTTTCTCGCGATACACTGCAATCTTTTCAATGGCCATTTGCGGCGTATGGGTTAAATGAATTTTCCCCGAGCGGAAATAGCGTTCTTCTACACTGTATTCGGTAATGGGGTAAAAATGAATGCCTTCCAGCCAGACATCTTCCGCGCCCCAGAAGTGAGGGTTTTTTTCCAATTCAATAACGTTGTTAATTTCCCAGCGCTTCAAGGTAAAAGGGCCATTGCCAACAAACGTTTCGGGGATGGTCCAGCGATTTGATGGGTCGTCCAGGTCACCACCGGCGAGCACGGTTGCTTTGTGCACGGGGTAGAAAGAGTGGTGGTCGAGAACTTGCAGAAAAAACGATGTCGGGTTTGCTAATTCGAGTTGCAGTTGATAGTCGTTAAGGGCCTTAACACCCACTTCCGAAAAATCATCAATTTCACCGGTATAAAACGCTTCGCCGTTTTTAAAATAAAACATCATGTAGGCGTATTCGTTGGGCAGCGTCGGTGTCAGGGCACGCTTGTAAGACCAGACAAAATCGTGAGCGGTCAGCGGGTCGCCATTGGACCAGCGCGCATTTTCCCGGATGTTAAAAATATACGTCAGACCGTCATCGGAAATTGTCCAACTCTCTGCAACGCCGGGGCCGGGTTCCAGCGTTTTGGGGTGCAGTTTGGTCAAACCTTCAAACAGGCCGACGATCACATTGCGGTCTGGATCGCCTGCAGTTAAGTGGGGGTCGAGCCCTTTGGGTTCCTCACCGTTGGCTACGAACAATACCCGGTTTTTGTTTCCCCAATCGCGATTGCTCTCTTGCTTTTCACCACAAGCTGACAACAGAAGTGCTAACGCACTTAAAAAACACCATAAGAAGAAGCGGCGGATGACGAGTGATCCACGTAGAAGAGAAACCATATTGTACTGCCCCAATGCTTTTAATAAATATGTGACCCAGACAGGCTCTGGATTCTGTTAAGCAAGCGCTGCGCAATCTGTAGTGTGTCACTTTGCAAGGAATTCACGTCAGCAAGTGGGTGTTACAAACCGTGTCAGCGCTCGCTTGGCATTATTCGGATGCTCCCTAGTATAGGGAAGAGGTGCTTAGCGTCAATAACAGAACAACGAGTTTTTAATGACACAATCAATTGTGTGTCATGGACTACACTTTTTATTAACGGTTCCCCGAATGGAAGAAAAGCACCCCGTATGTCCCAAGCCAAACTCAACAGCTGGGTTAAAAAACTCAGCACACAGAACCTCCCGGTTCTCAATACCGTAGTGGTGGAGATCAATAAGCTGTCTGGCAGTGAAGAGGCCGATGCAAACCGTCTGGCGGAGATCATTCTCAAAGACCCAAACCTGACTTCGCACGTATTGAAAGTCGCCAATTCCGTGCAATATAACTACTCCAAAGTCGCAATCAATACCGTGAGTCGGGCTGTGGTACTCATTGGCCTGAAAGGAATGCGCGCCATTTGTATTTCGCTCCTGGTGCTTGAATCCTTATTGAAAAACAAACCCAAGGACAGGGTCATGCAGTTAATTGCCCAGGGTTTCCACGCTGCGACTCAGGCGCGTAACTTGATCTCGCGTGTCGATGAACAGGCAGAAGAAGAAGTTTTTATCGCGGCCTTGCTTTTTAATCTCGGTGAAATGGCATTCTGGACTTCCGAAGCGGTAGATGAAAAAAATGCCCGTTTAATGAGCGACGACCCCGCCGAGCGCAAAGAAGCAATGGATGTAATACTCGGTACATCCTTCAAGGCCATCACCCGCGAACTGGCTAAATCCTGGAGCCTGGGTGAAACGCTTGAGCAGGCTCTTTACCCACCTTCGTCACCGAGCAAAAAAATTCAGGCGATCGTCACCGGTGAACGTTTGAGTCGCGCTGCGCTTTATGGTTGGGACAGTCCGCAGATTTCAAAAGTGTTGGGTGAGGTCGCACGTTTTTCAGATATTAGCGAAGAACAGGCCTTAAAGTTAGTGAAAGAAAATTCTGACAAGGCTGCCGAGGTTGCGCTCAGTTACGGCGTTTCAGAAGCCTGCCCGCTCATCCCAACCAGTACGCGCAAGGCAGCAGTTGTAGACAATAAACCCGAGTCAAAAGTGTTGAAGGGTGATCCGCATTTGCAGTTGAATATTTTGCGCGAATTGGCTTCAGCGACCAGTGATCGTTTGGATGTCAATATGATTTTTCAGATGGTGGTCGAGGGAATGCATCGTGGTATCGGTTTGGAGCGCGTTGCGATTGCATTTATTCAAGGGAGAAAATTGCAGGCGAAATATATTTTAGGCGAGGGCACAACGCATTGGCGCGAAGCGTTCAATTTGGACATCGGCCCCTACAGCGAAAATATTTTTACGCTGGCCATTGAAAAGGGCGGGTCACATTGGTTTAACCAGGAAACAATTGCCACAAGCCCGCATTTATATCCGGATTCCATGGTGACTGTGCTCGGAAAATTCCCTGCCTTTGTTTCAGTTATGCAAATAGAAAATCGAAAAATTGCAGCGTTCTATGCAGACCGTTGGACTTTTGGCGGCAAGCTGAATAAAGAATTATTTGAAAGTTTTAAACATTTTGCGACTCAGGCACAAACCAGTTTGAATGTGCTTTCCCAGTCTCGAAGCAAAAAATCCGCTAAGTAAAAAATCCACTAAGAAAACAATCTACGTAGGAAAAAAGTCGCTAAGTGTGAGTCGAAACCGTTTCAAAACTAAATCGCTTTCACATCCACAAAGAGAGTCAGTTTGTCGCCGGGCTGCAAATATTTTCCGGGGTTAACACCGTTCCATTTGATGATGTCATTAACATTAACGCCGAATTTGTCGGCGATACGTGCAAGCGAATCACCTTTGCGCACTTTGTAATTTAATTTACGAATCACAGCGGGGTTGTCGACGGAAGCCATCTCCGGGGATTCAGTCCAGATTGTCAGTTTTTGCCCGACACTCAAGGTATCTGTCGGCGCCATGTTGTTCCATTTGGCGATGCTGTTGGTACGCACACGGAAACGTCGGCTGATGGTCCAAAAGCTATCGCCTTTTTGAACAACATAATTGACGCGGCTGACATTGGATTTACCCTTGCCACCGGCATCCTGTTTGCGAATCAGGCGTTGCAGTGAGCTGTGCGTATAGTGCTCTGCATTCGCAGCAGCCTGGGGTACCATCAGGGTTTTGCCTGCGCGAATATTGTTGCTTTTAAGTTGGTTAATGCCTTTTAAGGAGCTGACACTGACTTTGTATCGCCTGGCGATGGTCGACAAAGTATCGCCGCTTTTAATGGTATAGCGCTCCCAGGTGACGCGATCACTTTCCGGAATCGCAGCCAGTTTTTCTTCAAAGGCAGCTGCTTTATCTATCGGCACGAGAAGTTCGTGCGGGCCTTTTGGATCGGTTGCCCAACGATTAAAACCGGGGTTCAGCCGATAAAGCAATTCCATATCGATCTCTGCCAACTCAGCGGCTTGTGCCAGGTCAATTTGTGAACCCACTGCCACAGCCGCAAACCAGGGTTCGTTCGCGACACTGTAGAGTTCCAGATCATAATTTTCAGGTTGTGCCACAAGCTTGCTCAGGGCCAGCAAGCGCGGAACGTAGGCCTTGGTTTCACGCGGTAATTGCAGGTTCCAAAAATCGGTGGGCCGGCCGAGGCGTTCGTTTTTGCGGATGGCTTTGTTTACATTGCCTGCACCGCTGTTGTAAGAAGCCAGTGCGAGCAGCCAGTCACCGTCAAAACGTTTGTACTGACGTTCCAAATACGTCAGAGCAGCTTCGGTGGAGGCGACGATATCGCGGCGACCGTCATACCACCAGTTTTGTTTCAGGCCGAGACTGCGCCCGGTCCAGGGGACAAATTGCCAGATACCGGAAGCGCGCCCTGGTGAGTAGGCAAAGGGGTCAAACGCGCTTTCAACGATGGGCAAGAGAGCCAGTTCCATCGGCAGGCCACGTTTCTCAACGGCTTCAACGATATGGAACAGATAGGGTTCGCCGCGAATCGCCACACGTTCCATATAGCCCGGGTGTTTGGCATACCACTTTAATTCCTGCTCGACACGTGCATTTTCAGGGTGATCCAGCGCGAAGCCATCGCGTATGCGAGCCCAAACGTCCGCATTAACGGGTTCGTAAGCCAGCAATGCCTCTTCACTGGTTAAGCAATTGGGGTCTTCTTCGTAGGAATCCGCTGTCTCAAAAACGGGAGTCGGCGTTTCTTCTTCTGCAAGCTCAGTGGGGGTGTCGGGGGAGAGCGTTGCGAAATTGCCACAGGCAGCAAGTGAGAAACCAAGGAAAGCAATGACGAGAGACAGAAAAAAACTGCGGATCATAAAGTACGGTATCCAGTTACTTAATTCAGAATAGCAAAGCGGGTGAACCCGTTTTAGCTTGTTTTATTATATCAGCCCGCGAAATTCTACTGTGGAGTACCAGAAAAGCAAATTACCCGCCAAATTTCGGCGACCAGCGGGCACTGTCTAAAAGACATCTTTCCAGTGACGAAGTTCAGCAAAGACATCCTCCTCACGCGGCAGGGCACGGCCTGCGTGCCGGGCAACGGCCTCGATAAGGGCCGGTTGCTGACAGCGCAGGAAAGGGTTAATGCGCTTCTCTCTCGCCACGGTGGTGGGGAGCGAGGGTTTGCCCTGGTCTCTCAAGTCCTTAACTGCTTGATATTCCTCACTTAATTGCGTATTTCCGGGTTCAACGCTGCGTGCGAATTGCAGGTTAGAGAGCGTGTATTCATGGGCGGGGTAAAGCAGGCTGTTGTCGGGCAGGGCGGCCAGACGTTTAAGGGAGCGCAGGAATTCTTCCGGGGTGCCGCGAAACATACGGCCACAACCCGCTGAAAAGAGTGTGTCTGCACAAAAAACATGCAATACCGCGTTGAGGTCCAAAACCCAGCTGATGTGGTCGGGGAGGTGGCCGGGGGTCTCAATAACCTTGCAGGGCCAACGATCCCAAAGACGCAGCTCATCCCCCTCGGAAACCGCGTGCGTGACAGTGGGGTGGCGCTCGATTTTGGGGCCAAAAACCGGGCAGCCGAAGCGATCACAGAGCTCCGGAATGCCGGTGACATGATCCCAGTGCTGATGGGTAAGTAATATGGCCTTGAGATCCAGTTTTTCTTTGGCAAGAAAGTCTTTTACTGGCGCAGCTTCACCCGGGTCGACGACATAGGCACTGTTCTCCACATCATCCATGATGACCCAGATATAATTATCACGAATGGCACGGAGGCCTTGAATTTTTACCATGCGAAACAGACCTTTGTTATCATGCGTCACAGCCAAACCAGAGATCACAGATTATGAGCAAGTCTTCAGTGAGAAGCAAAATGCACACAGGGTTGAAAGGCCGCTTGGCGGTTGCCCCCCTGGAAGACAGTCTGGATGAATTGCGTACATGGTTTACCTCCCCCCTGGGGCGAACAATTTTATCGGCGCAGAAAAAAATTCTGTCACGCGAATTACACAATCTCTTTGGTTATCATTTATTACAACTGAGCGTCTTGCCCGAAGCGCGTTTATTTGCCGCGAGCCGTATCAATCACTGTTTCTCTTTATCACCCAAATCCGGTTTGAGTCGCAAAAAAATTTCGGGTATCAGTGATTTTCATTCCTTGCCACTGCCTGATGAAAGTATTGATGTTTGTGTGTTGCACCATGTGCTTGATTTTAGCGAGAATCCGCAACAAGTCTTGAAAGAAGCCGCACGCGTGACGATTCCCAATGGTTATATCGTGCTTCTGGGTTTCAACCCCTGGAGCCTTCGCGGCCTCAATAAGCAGTTTTTACAAGTCTTTAGTGAAAAAGCCATTTGGCATCATCACAATTTGCGCGTGGGCCGTATTAAAGATTGGTTAAACTTCCTGGATTTCTCCAGTGCGAAAGCAAGTTATTCTTTTTTCAATTTGCCCTTTAACAATAAAAAATACCTGCGTAATTCACAGTTGAGTTCACGCTGGGGCTGGGCGGAAAAATGCCCTCTGGGTGCAACTTATTGTCTTGTCGCCCGCAAGGATAAAATGTGTTTCACACCATTGAAACCTGCGTGGGAAGTGAAACCCGATATTGTTCCCGCCGCAGTGGCGAAACGCGCGTCGAATGCCAATCAAAATATTTCAGGTTCAGCCATGATCCTGCCTTTAAGAAGAAGAAAAATTATCAATCGTCAATGAAAAAAGTTGAAGTGTTTACAGATGGCGCCTGCCGAGGGAACCCTGGGCCTGGCGGATGGGGCGTGCTTTTGCGTTACGAAGGCAAAGAGAAAAGTTTGCACGGTGGCGAAAAGCATACAACCAATAATCGCATGGAGCTCACAGCGGCCATTCGTGGTTTAACCGCGCTCAAGGAACGTTGTGACGTCACCCTTACAACAGATTCCGAATATGTGCGCAAGGGCATCACGGAATGGATAGAGAACTGGAAAAAAAGAAATTGGCGTAACAGCGCCAAAAAGCCTGTTGCCAATGCAGACCTTTGGCAGGAGCTGGATGAAGCCGTGAAGGCGCACAAGGTTAAATGGCTGTGGGTGAAAGGCCACAGTGGGCATCGCGAAAACGAAATAGCAGATCAATTGGCGAATCTCGGCATCGACGAACTATAAGGCTTATGAGACAAATTGTACTGGACACCGAAACCACCGGTCTGGAACCGAGCCAGGGCCACCGAATTATTGAAATCGGGTGTGTGGAACTCGTCAACCGAAAATTAACCGGTAATCACTACCACCAATATATTCGCCCGGAGCGTGAAATCGACGAAGGCGCAATTGAAGTGCACGGCATTACCAATGAGTTTCTCGCGGATAAACCGGTATTTTCAGAAATCGTGCGGGATTTTATTCAGTTCGTGGACGGCGCAGAACTGGTTATTCACAACGCGCCATTTGATGTGGGCTTTATCAATCACGAATTGCGACTCCTCGACCCGAATGCGACAGCACTGGAAGAACGCTGCAAGATTATGGACTCACTGCAGTTAGCAAGGCGCATGCACCCGGGTCAAAAAAACAATCTGGATGCGCTGTGTAAACGCTACGCGGTCGATAACTCCCAGCGCGAACTGCACGGCGCATTGCTCGATGCAGAAATTCTCGCCGACGTGTATTTGTTGATGACAGGTGGCCAAACACGATTGGCACTCGGTCAACAAGGCAGCGATGAATTTGGCGATGAAGCTGAAGCGGTTCGCCGCGTAGATGCGGCAAAACGTCGCCCCCGCATTTTGAAAGCCACTGAAGACGAGTTGCAAAAGCACCGGGAAAAACTTGCTGTAGTCGACAAGGCTTCAGGCGGAAACTGTCTCTGGCTTAAAATGGAAACAGGTTTGGATAATTAACTTTTAGCCAGCGTGTTCATTGCATCCTTCGAGTCACAACAGGATTTTTGCTGAGCACTTGCGGCGCAACAGGGCTTTGCGGCCTCTTCGTTTTTCTCTTCGATTTTTGTGTCGGTCTGGGTTGTGGCTTTTTCCAGATGCTTGTTCACCAGATTCTTTTTGCCCAAATATTTTTTCCAGACATTGCGCAGCAAGCAATTCAGTACAAGCGCACTCAATATAATACCCGCAACGAAACGCCACGCACTCACATGCTCGTGTTGCTCCGCGACTAAACCCTGAAATTGCCAGCCACTGGAAGCAACGAAAAAATCCAATAGATAACCGCAGAACAAGGCCGCACCAATCACACCTGCCAGATAGGCAAAGAGAGAGCGTTGTCCAAGGTGTTGTTTAACAATGCCCATGGTGGCCACGTTGGTTGCGGGCCCGGTTAGCATAAACACCAGCGCTGCGCCGGGTGAGATGCCTGCAAACAGAAAACTCGCGGCAATCGGCGTAGAAGCCGTCGCACAAATATACATTGGCAAGCCAATCACAATCATAATCAGCATCGCCAGCAAGCCATCACCCCACTGCGTAAAAAAGGATTGCGGTACCCAGGTTGTCACCGCCGCTGCCGCGATAAAACCAATCAACAGCCAGATTGCCGTGTCGCCTATCATTGTGAAATAGCCATAGCGCAAGGCCGCAGACAATTTTTCACCGACTGATTTTTGTTCGTCAGAAGCGGTTTTTTTAGAGGCGCAACAGCTGGCTGTGGGTTGCTCGACCGGGGTGTCTTCCTTATCGAGTTGGTTTACCAGCAAGCCGGTGGTAATAGCCGAAAAAATCGCTGCAATTGGACGTGCAATTGCAAAAAGTGGGCCCAGCACGGCATAGGAAAATGCCACCGAATCCACACCGGTTTCCGGTGTGGCAACCAGAAAAGAGGCACTGCTCCCCTTGGATGCGCCGGCTTTGCGAATTGCGACAGCAGCGGGAATCACCCCACAGGAGCAAAGTGGCAGCGGCGCACCGATCAATGCACCTTTAACAACGCTGGCCAGGCCGCGCGGTGCGAGTTGTTGGTGTATCCACTTTGCAGGAATCAACTCGTGGATAATGCCCGCGAGTAAATAGCCCGCGAGCAACCAGGGTGCGCTTTCGAGAATCAGAAACCAAAACTGTTGCAGAAAATTCATCAATTTTTCCCCCGTTGCGTTTTCTCACCGTCTTCAAGGCTCTGCAAAATAGTGCAATGAACGGCGCTTTCTTCGCCGCCACCACAACTGGCAAGTAAGGTTTCCAGGCTTTTTTTCACTTGTTTCAATTCGTGAATACGTTGGCTCACCTCATCGAGTTTACTGCGGGTGAGACGCGTCACTTCCTCACAGGTATGGCTGCCCTTGTCTAGTTCAATAGACAGCAGGGTTTGGATATCGTCGAGTGAAAAGCCACTTTGGCGCGCCATAAGGATGAAGCGCAGTTGTTTATTGTCTTCCTCGGAATACAGCCGATAGCCGCTGTCGCTGCGGGCGCTGGCCCGCAATAGGCCGTATTTCTCGTAATAACGCAGGGTATGGGCACTTACAGAGTGGGTTTTGGCAAGTTCACTGATTCGATACATAAAAAGGCTTCCCTTGGCAGTGATGACAAGTATAAACCTTAGAGTCTACTCCAGGGTCAACCCTTAAATTCTTTCTCGCATTCGCGAACGGTGTGAAAGGTGTCAGCGGGCGTGAGAGCTGTTAAAATGCCGCGCTTTTCGGCCTGTGGCCCGCAAAGTCTGTTAATTGCAAGCCCTGACCTGCAAACCCTGACTTGTAACCAAAGGCCCTGATTTATCACTACCTGGAAAATAAAAACCTATCATGAGCAGCTATAAAATTGCCTTACTGGCCGGTGATGCCATCGGCCCCGAACTGATGCGCGAAGCGGTCAAAGTCCTGAAAGCAGTGGAATCGCGTGTCGATGCCAATTTCGAACTTGTTGAAGCTCCCTTCGGCGCGAGCGCCTATTTTGAAGTGGGCCATCCTTTCCCGGAAGACACTAAAAAACTGTGCTTGGAAGCCGATGCTGTATTGAAAGGCCCGGTGGGTTTGAGCTACGAAGAAACACAAAAAATTCCTGTGGAAATGCAGGCTGAGCGTGGTGCGATTTTGCCTTTACGTCGCTTGTTAAATACCTACGCCAATATTCGCCCCGTGTCCTTGCCCAAAGGGCTCGCGCATTTTTCACCACTCAAGCCGGAAATTGTTGGAGAGGGCATTGATATCGTCATCATCCGCGAATTGGTCGGTGGTTTGTACTTTGGGGCCAAGGAAACAGGCGTCAATGAAAACGGCAAACGCTTCGTGAAAGAAATGCTCGAATACGATGAAGATCAGATTGCGCAAATTATTCGCGTTGCTTTTAAACAGGCGCAAACACGTAAAAAAGTTTTGCACAATATTCACAAAAGTAATGTTCTTAAAAGCTCGGTACTTTGGAACCAGGTGGTTGAAGAAATTGCACCGCAATACCCGGACGTGGAAGTGAAGCATCAATTGGTCGATTCGGCGGCAACCTTGTTGTGTCTCAACCCAGGCCAATTCGATGTCATGGTAATGGAAAATATGTTCGGCGATATTTTGAGTGATCAGGGCGGTGGCATTCTCGGTTCGCTGGGCTTGATGCCTTCTGCCTGTTTAGGAGACGGCCGCGCTTACTACGAGCCATCTCATGGTTCGGCACCGGACATTGCAGGAAAAAATATTGCCAACCCGTATTCTATGATCGGCTCTGTTGCGATGATGCTTGAACATTCTTTTGGCATGTTGGAAGAAAGTAAAAATGTTTGGAATGCGATTCAAAGTGTTTTTGCGCAGGGTTATTCGACACCTGATCTCAGCAAGCCGGGCAGTGGCGTTAAAATGATTAATACCGATGCCTTTGGCGATAAAGTGGTTGAGGCCTTATTAGCATCATAAGCAGGATTAGCGTCGTAAACAGGCTTCAGAGCCAAAGTCAAAAAGACTTAAAAATAAGAGTTAAAAATAAGAGTCAAAAAGACTTAAAATCTTCGAATAAAAAAAGGGAGCCAAGCTCCCTTTTTTTTATCCTGTGAGGGCGTATTGCGTGAGCTTATAACTCGACTTCAGCTCTTTTCATTAATTGCTCGGCATCGGATATTGCGGTTTCATTTTCACCTTGACCAATCACCCAATAATAACTGGCTTTGTGTAACTGCATGGCCTGTTGTTGGCGATATTGATTGACGTGAGCCACATCAATATTGGAAAGCGTCGCGGTAATATCCGCAGCTTGCTTCCAGGTTTTTGCTGCCAGTGCATGGCGTACGCCATTGGCATAGGCATAACCCGCTTGCTCGTGCATACGGCCACTTATCTTCAGCATTTCGAACGCCAGTTCATGTGTCGTTTTTTTCAAGGAGGCGTCAGTTTGTGCTTCGGCTGCATTAATCATTGCTTTGCCATAGTCATAAAGCATGTTACCGATTTTTAAGGTGTCTTCCGAATAATCCCGCCAGGATTTTTCAGCTTCGGCAGCATCTTGTAAGGCAAGGTGGGAATTGACTACTTGTTTTTGTGTATTAAATAAGTGGTCGGAATTAATGTCGATCAAGTGGGCATAGTGAATCGCTTTGTCCCAGGCGCTAATATTGACTTTGTCCTGAAGCATATCGAGATCTTTATGTAAGGACCAATACAACACGGCAATGCGATAATTCAATTTAACAATCTGGTCTTCTGAAACAACGTCCTTACTTTCGAGATCAATACTTAAGGGAAGGCGATTCGCTTGCGGACCATGAATGGAACAAAAACCCTGAGGGCTGTAATCATTTTTTGCTGTGCAAGAGGCAACGATTTGTTTCTCCTTTTCAATACAAATTGACTTCCATGAATCAACAGGCAAATTTGAGCAGTCACAAGTGACTGTGGCGCAGGCGCTTTGTGCAGACGCTGAAAAAGCGAATACAACAAGACACAGTGCGGCAAGGGCATGGAGTAGGAGCTTGTGCATGTTGTTTCCTCGTTCGTTTTAAATGTGTGACTTTAATTGTTCTTAATAACCAGACTCATCGTGGAATCAATCATTGTTATAAACTGAATAAATGCGAATAAAAATGTCTTAATCCCCTGGTGGTTACTGTAATTATGTGGAAGGTAACGACAACTCGCCAATTCAGCTTATGCGCTTTGGTTGCATTAATCTACGGAAATAGGGGTAAAAACGTAGACTTTATTGCTATTAAATTTTTCATTTAATAATGAAAAAAAATAAAAAATGGCAAGTCAGGATTAGATGGTTCTAAAGCGGGGACAAACGGCGTAATCGTTAAAAATGAAGGGGGTGTGGTATACAAGTTCAAGTATTTGTTTGGCAAAAAAACGCACCCGGTTTTCAAACTGTAGTGAAAGCCAGGTGCGAATTCTGCTCGGGAAAATTACATTTCCAGATGATCAAAAATGCCATTGAGGTTATTGTCACGGAACACAGTATCTCCTGACACCAGGCCGGGTAATTCGATGTTGCTACCAAAATTCCAGACTGGCTCTTCAGCAGTGTTGAGGTAGCTATCCCAGTTGTCATACACGGTTTCAGTTGCACACGACGTGTCTGTTGCAGATGTTGGGCAGCGCAATGCTTCCAGCGATAAACCTGTTACTTCGCGCGCGATGCTATCGCCGGCACCAATGGCGGGCAAACTGGAATCGCTGCCATCAGCGGCAAAGTAGTTTCTCAATAGAAAAATACCATCGTAGTCGTTGCCGTTGTTCTCGCGGAGCAGGCCAATAAATTGCCCTTCCTCATTGTTCGACAGGGTTTCGACTTCGCCGGTGCTGTAATTGCCTTCTATCGCCTCGATCTCCGAATTGGCGTTGTAGGAGAGAAGGCCGATAAACCCACCCGCCGTTTGATCGGCGATGACTGTGCCACTGGCAAAACTCGACTTGAGTTCTGCGCCCGCAATAAAGCCCACGAAGCCACCTACGGCACTTGCGTCACTCGTGACATCACCGATGGCAGCACTGTTAAGAATCGTGGTTTGTACGGCATAACCCACTGCGCCGCCGACATATTGACTTCCTTGCACCGCCATACTTGAGAAAGCCCCGTCAACTGTGCTAAAGAGGTTCAAAGAGCCCGTGATGCCGCCCACATAACTGCCCGTGGATGACACGCTGCCGGCACTGCTCAGGTTGGAATGTTGCTGGCGAGCGATGGATCCACATATGCCGCCGGCATAGTCGCCGTGCGCGCTTACGTCGCCCTCGACATGGACGTTTTTCAAGATCGCGTCATTGGTGTTTCCACAGAGTAAGCCTACGAAGCGATTGCCTTCGACTGACACCAGGGGGCCGTTAATGTGGACGTTTTGGATGTGTTCCTCCTCGATATAGATCGAGCCCGAAATACACGCGAATAAACCGACCCATTCCGTTTCAGGGCGTGCAATATAGAGATTCCTGATTGAATAGCCATTGCCATTAAATATGCCTTTGAAACAAGAGTTGGGATCGAGTTGGGTGCCTATGGGAAACCACCCGCGATTGCTGCCATCGCGATCGTAGTCAAACCAGTCGTCATTCTCGTCCATAAACCCGTCACCATTGGTGTCGAAGTCGAGATCCTGAGTGAGTTCATAGCCGGAACACAATTCAGGGCAGCCCTCGGATGAACTCTCATCGTCGTGATTGGTCAAGGCCGAACCATCGAGTTCGTTTCGCACCCAGTCCAGTTTTTCCAGACTATCCAATTCAATCAATCCATCATTGTCATCGTCGACATCAATAGAATTAATGACACCGTCGTTATCCAGATCGCAATCCGGGTCTGCTTCGCACGCGTTTCCGCCAGAACTCGAACTGCTTGAGCCCGATGTGCTTGTTGAGGAGGAGCTGCTTGTTGAAGAGGAGCTTGCAGAGGAGGAGCTACTTGCACTGGAAGAGGCGCTGCTATTACTGGAAGATCCAATATTTGGGCTGGAACCACCGCCTCCGCCACAACCACTCAGTACAAGAGTCAGGGCCAGAAAAATCAGTGTAAAAAAGTAAGGCATGTGTCTGTGTCCTTGTTGTTATTTGTCTTTGTAAGGAACAGGGTAAGTAAGATTTCCCTGCAAATATGCAGACTAATTAACAAAAAATAAGTAGGACACAGGCTCAAACGTTAAATTTCACGTTCGTGCAGTTGTAAATTAATGACGCGCACCGCTGCGAGAATGGCAGCGAATACCTGGTTGGCGTGTATGCCACGGGTTTTGGTGTTGCGCTGACCGGTTTTCCAGGTGATGGAACACTCGGTGAGTGCATTGGTTTCGCCACCCTTGGGAATACGAATTTCGTAGTTTTCCAATTTGGGAAGTTGGTAGTCTACGTTCTTGAGGACCTTATTGATCGCGTCAACGAAAGCATCAAAACCGCCGTTACCGGTGCCCGAGCTTTTGTATTGCTTACCTTCAAGTTCCACTTTCAAACTCACCGTTGACTCAAGGTCCATGCCACTGGTGGTGGTGCAATCCAGCAGGGTGATGTGGTTGTAATCGTTGCTTTCCAGAACGTCGGCAATAATAAAAGGCAAATCGTCGACCGTAATGCTTTGCTTGGAATCGCCCAGCTTAACAATGCGTTTAAGTACCTTTGCCTGGTTTTCCGGGCTCAAACTTAAATCCAGCGCTTCCAGGTTTTTAATTAGTGAGGCTTTGCCGCTCATTTTGCCGAGCGCATAACTGCGCTTGCGGTCGAAGCGCTCGGGGCGTAACTGGCTTTCGTACAGGCCCCCTTTGTGGTCGCCATCGGCGTGAATGCCCGCTGTTTGTGTGAATACATCCTGGCCGACAATGGGCGCATTATCAGAAACCCACTTGCCGGAAAAATTCGCAACCATTTTACTCAAATCAAAAATATGATTTTCATTGATGGTCAGTTCTACTCCCATCTTGTCTTTCAGTACCACGGCAACTTCTGCCAGTGAAGCATTGCCGGCGCGCTCGCCCAAACAATTGACTGTGCAGTGAATGCCGCCCGCACCCGCTTGCACTGCGGCCATCACATTTGCTGTTGCAAGCCCGTAATCATTGTGAGGGTGAAAATCAAAATGTTTGCCCGGGTGACGATCGCACATATCCTTGACGGCAGCGTAGACCTCTTCCGGTGAGAGCACACCGAGCGTGTCGGGAAGTAAAAAACGCTTGATGGGCAAGTCGATCACCGCCGCCATCAAACCAAAAACATAATCGGGGCTGTCCTTGTAACCGTTGGACCAATCCTCGAGATACATATTGACATTCAGCCCTTGGGAAACGGCATATTCCACAGTTTGGCGAATGTCAGCCACGTGTTCTTCAAGGCTTTTTTTGAGTTGGGTTCGGCAATGCAATTCACTGCCTTTGGTGAGTAAATTAAGGGTGCCTGCACCGGATGCGACAATCCAGTCTGCGCTGCGCTTGTGATCGACAAAACCCAGTACTTCAATGCGTTCAACGAGCTTATATTTCTTCGCCCATTCGCTTAATGCATGCACACTCTTCTGTTCACCCTCTGAAACACAGGCAGATGCCACCTCAATACGGTCCACACCGAGCTTTTGCAGCAGGGCTTTGGCAATACTGAGTTTCTCCTCGGGGGAAAACGACACACCACGGGTTTGTTCACCGTCACGCAGCGTGGTGTCCATGATTTCAATGTGTTTGTGCACGTGGATTCCTGAGCCAGGGTCAATAGGGCGGCGGATTATAGCACTTTCACCGGTCCGGGGCAGTGGCAGTGCGGGTTGCGCTTGCCTATGCTTAAGGGAGAAAAAAAGGATCCTACGCATGATTGAAGTTGTAGTCGGTAGCGTCATGGCAGGGCCGGTGGCCACCTGTAAAAAAGGCATGCTTTTAACCGAGTTGGTCCAGAGTATGCAGCAAGGTCGTCGCTCCTGTGTGGTGGTGATAGAAGATAATAAACCGGTCGGCATAGTTACCGAGCGCGATTTGGTGGGTTTGCTAAATCGCAGCCTGAACGGAGAGAAACATTTAAAAGAAGCGCAGGTGGCCGAGATCATGACCGGGCCGCCCGTGACTGTGCACGAATTAACACCACTGTTTGATGCCTTGGTAATTACCCAAACCCAGGGTTTCCGCCATCTCCCTGTCGTGGATGACAATGGCTATCTGGTTGGAATCCTGACTTACTCGGATTTGGCCTGCGCCTACGAGAGCATTATGAATACGCAGCGCCGCGCACTCGAGGAAGAGGTGGGCAATAAAACGCGTTATTTAAAGGAAATCAACCAACAACTCAAAACCCTCTCTATGCAGGACGCTTTATTGGGTATTGGCAATCGCCGCGCAATGGAAGTGGATGTGGCCTACACCCACAAAGCGGCAAGCGAACAAAGCGGCGACTATGCGCTGGTGCTGTTTGATGTCGACCATTTCAAACAGTACAACGATATTTACGGCCACCAGGCGGGAGACGATGCGTTGAAAAAAGTCACAGAAGCAATCAAGGCCTGCATTCGCACCACGGATCGCGTCTACCGCTATGGTGGCGAAGAACTTTTGTTACTTATGGCTGGCACCTCACAGAGCCACGCCAAAGAAATTGCAGAACGCACCGTAAAAATGTTGAGTGAACTTGGAATTCCCCATGAGAAAGGGGAAGACTCGGTACTTACCGTCAGTGCAGGTGTTGGCAGTTTCAAAACGGTCAATGCCAACGAGTGGGATCAGGTTTTAAAACGCGCAGACACGGCCTTATACGAAGCAAAATCATCCGGCCGTAATCAGGTCAGAGAAGCGAAGTGAAAAAGTCGCAGTGCGTGTTAGCACTTGCTGTTTTCTTCATCGCTTTGTTTTCAGGGCTCGCCCCCGTTTGCCTTGCGGAAAAAATTACTTTTTACAGCAATCGCGCGGACCTGGTAGAAAAAGGCCACTTCGCACGCTGGCAAAAAGAATTCAAAAAAATTAAACCGCGTATCGACGTTGAGGTGCGAGTTCTCGAACGCTATAACCAGGAGATGCTGGCCAGAATCTCACGTGGGGATTACGGAGACGTCTTATTGCTGCCTGCCGAACTGCCGCGTTTTGCATGGCCCAATTATTTTTTAGCACTCGATGATTTACAGGCGGAAAAGCAACTGTACTTTAACGATAAGTGGCAATATCAGGGCCGCAGCTATGCACTTGCACTCGGTGCAACAGTCGATGGCTTAATTTACAACAAGCCTTTGTTTGAAAAACACCAACTGGCACCGCCCACCACGCGAAGCGAACTTTTACGTTTGGCAAAGACGTTAAAAAGTCAGGGGGTGACGCCCTTTGCTTTGAATGTTGCCGCAGCCTGGCCGCTGCAACAATGGGAACACGCTGCATTGGTAATTGCTCAAGAGGGGGATTATTTTTCCCGCTTTAGCAATACAGGCACACAGGCGACGCCCTTTGATAACCAAAGCGCATACGCTCAAGCCTTGACGCTGGCACGCAATCTTTTCGATGAGGGTTTGAGCGAAGCGAGTATTACTCGCGATTATTGGCAGCAAAGCAAAGCAGAATTTGCGCAAGGAAACATTGCCATGCTCTATATGGGCAGTTGGGTACTTCCGCAATTGCTTGAACAGGGCATCAGCCTGGAGCAAGTCGGCTTTGTTCCTATGCCCTTGATGGAAAACCAGGGTAGCCCCGTACTCCTCTCGGCAAACTGGGGGGTGGCGATTAATAAAAACACACCCAACCCGCTTTCGAGTAAAGCGTGGTTACGCTTTCTACTGTTCGAATCGGATTATCCCGAAGTTTCGGGTTTATTGCCGGTTGATAAAAAACGTGAAAGTGCGTTGGCGCCTCTACAAGCTATGTTTGCACACAAGGTGAGTTTATTGCTCAAGGAAGATTACAGCCCGGAATTTTTAAGAATGGCAAATAAAGTCGGGCTCGATGTTCAGGCAGGCAACAGTATCCGCAACATTTTGATAAACCCCGATTTTTATTTCAGCCTTGAAGTATGGAAGGCGCGTTGGCAACACGCACAAAACGGAAGCGAAGGCTGATGGCTGGCTACTACCGTATTCGTCAGCTTCGCGGCAAACTTTTGTTCTTGCTTGGCCTGCAAATAGTGCTCGCTGTGCTGTTACTCTTCAGTTTGCAGCGCGCCGAAAATGCCAACAAACACTTTCAGGAAGCCGGGCTGGACAGTGCCTTGCACGCAAGCTTGCAAGGCCTTGATGAAACCCGGGAACTAGCCGAGGTGTATTCAACAAGTGGGCAGCAACAACAGGACCTTACCCAGGAGCGCAACCAAAGCCTGCAAGCCTTTCGTGAAAAATGGCAGCACTTTGAAGCCGATATGCGTGATTTACGCTTTACCCTTGAAGGCGACAGTTTAAATTCCCTATGGCTGATCGACTCTCTTATTCACGAAGCGCGTGCGGCCGAAGATTGGTTGTTGCAAATTCCAGCTCTGGAAAAACCGGCTGATCTGCAACAAGCGGAACGCTACCTGGCTTTTCATTTTGCCAATGTGGAACGACGTTTTAATTTATTAAACGCCGATTACCCCAACCTGCGCTCATCGCTGGAAGCTTATGTTGCCGTGTTGGAGCACAATATTCGATCTGAAAGTGGCAGCTTAAGTTTACAAAAAAAACTTAACGCACAGGCAGGCCTGACTCAGGAACAGCTGCAGGCCATGCAACTGAAGCAACGAAGTGTTGCCGAGCTCTTGCAACACTTCGATCAGGTGCGCGAACGATTACAAGCTGAGAATGCAAATGGCGTATCGACAGGTGTGTCTGCAGAAAAGAGCCATTTTCAATTCCTTGGCTTAATGCTTGCTGTTTTTGTTTTTTGTGTGGTGTTAGCAAGCGTTTATTGGTCCATACAAGCCGGATTCAAACGCAATCTTGGAAAAATTGCGAGCCTTGTTGGCAGCGGGAAGACCACCGAGCGGAGTGTGACAGCTTTTTCCTCCAATGAACAGCCGACTTACCTGAAAAAATCAGAAAAAAACACGGCCGAAGATTTTGATGAACTTGAAGAACACATCAAGCATTTTAAACCTGCGTTTCGCGTTAGTAAGGAAAGTGAAATGCTTCAACATAAATTGCAAACCTGTATGGACAGCATAGAACGCCTGACGCGCAAGCATGCAAGCCAGGCTAATGCAGCTGCTGATTTCTCTCCATACACCATAGGAATAAATCAAGAAGCAACGCATTCCAGGCCAACTCATTCACCTCACGCGCCGCTACCTTCAAAGCAGGAAAAGAGCAGTCACACTAGAACGGGGCAGGCGGCAGATGCGCTCGCAATGCTCGACCCAGGATTGCAGGCACACTATAAAGACCTGCAGGAAAACAATTCGACAATTTTAAATTTTGTCGAAAGCACCACCGAAGAGGGGCAGGCCATTCAGGGTTCGGCAAAGCAGGGGCAGCAGGTGGTTCAGAAAAACCGGGAATTAATATTCAGCCTTAACAAGGAAATCACCACAGCCGAAACCGCCATTGACGACTTACTCACACACACCGGCAAAATTGAAAAAATTGTTTCCGTCATTCGAGGTATTGCAGACCAAACAAACCTGCTTGCCTTAAATGCGGCTATTGAAGCAGCGCGAGCGGGCGAGCAGGGCAGGGGCTTTGCCGTTGTTGCAGATGAAGTACGTGCACTGGCCAACCTCACGCAAAAAAGCACGGAAGAAATCACACACATGATTGCGGAACTGCAGAAAAAATCCCAAAGTGCGAATGACATTATGCTGCACAACAAAAGCATTGCGGATGAATGTGTAGCCCATTCCGATGAAACGGCCAGCGCGCTCGATGGCGTTATTGCGAGCCTTGAGAAGCTCATGCAAGCCAGCGAAAGCATGCTCGGCACAGCAGCAAAACAGCAACACCTTGGAGAAACACTGGTCGTAAAACTGCAAAGTTGCAGGGCAAGCCAGCCGCGTGAACAGAACACCAATAATGAACTTCAACAACACATAGCCACGCTCAAAAACCTATTGGAAGAACAACAAAAACTGGCAGCATCATTTGAAATCTGAAGGGGCCGCAATACTCTGCGAATACGTTATAGTGGGCCATGACTGTTCAAAATGATCTATTCGCAGAAAGCACTGCCATAAAATTGGATTTGCCTTGTGCCGATGTGACCTGGCACCCCGGCTGGTTAAATGCCGAAAGGGCCAACGCGCTACTCACACAGTTGGCCGATGAGCTGCGTTGGGAACAACCCGAAATTGTGATTGCGGGCAAACGTATTGCCATTCCGCGCTTGCAAGTGTGGAGCGGCGACAAAGGCGCGGCAATGCGCTATTCCGGTATGAATTTCCCTCCCCAGCCCTGGCACCCCGCATTGAGTACCTTGCGCGAAGAGCTGCAGGCTTTCTGCCAAAGCCCCTTCAACAGTGTGCTGGTGAATCTCTATCGCGATGGTCAAGACAGTGTCAGCTGGCATGCCGACGATGAATATGAGTTGGGCCCGTCACCGGTTATCGCCTCCCTGAGTCTCGGTGCCGAACGCAGCTTTAAATTTAAGTCTCGAAACAAGACTAGGGAAACACAGGGCTGCAAACCGGCGCACCTGAGTCTCAAAAACGGCGATTTGGTCGTAATGCGGGGCGGAACGCAGATGCATTGGTTGCATTGCGTGCCAAAATGCGATATTTCTACCCCAAGAAGGATTAATCTGACTTTTCGCGAAATCCGAGTAATGTCATAGTATGCATACACTCTTTGAGCCGAAAAGCAGAATGCAAAAAAATAAAAACAATCCTGATAGCATCCGTCGTCCGTTGTGTTTGCGAGGTATTGAATAGTGACGAGAATCCTGGTCGCTGATGATCACGATTTGGTGCGAATGGGAATAGTTCGCATGTTAAGTGATATCAAAGAATTTGAAGTTGTGGGTGAAGCCTGTAGTGGTGAAGAAGCAGTCAGGCTTGCCAGGGAACTGCAGCCGGACATCATTCTCATGGACGTACGCATGCCGGGCATTGGTGGTCTTGAAGCCACGCGCAAAGTGCTCAGTGCAAGTGAAAACACCCGCATTATTGCCGTCACCTCTGTCTCCGATGACCTCTTTCCCGAGCGTTTGATGAAAGCCGGGGCCTCAGGTTATGTCACCAAAGGTGCAGGCTTTGAAGAAATTGTTGCCGCTATCAATACCGTGAAATGTGGCAGCCTTTATATGAGCCCCAGCATTGCCCAACAGTTGGCCTTGCGCACCATTAGCCCTAACGAAGCGTCCCCCTTTGAGCCTCTTAGCGAAAGGGAATTGCAAACCTGCATTATGATTGCCACCGGCAAACGCGTGCAGGATATTGCCGACAGTTTTTGTGTCAGTTCCAAAACCATTAACACCTACCGTTATCGCATATTTGAAAAACTCAACGTGAATAGTGATGTAGAGTTGGCCTTACTCGCGGTAAAACACAAGCTACTGGACCTCGAAAACCTCAGCTAAAAACGGTTACACTTGCGCCATGACAAACGTGGCGCAGTTCGACCCCAAAGCCTTCCTTCGCAACCTCACCAAACAGCCTGGCGTGTACCAGATGTACGACAGTGAGGGCGGTATTTTGTACGTGGGCAAGGCGAAAAACCTGAAAAACCGGGTAAGTTCCTATTTCCGTGCGAGCGGCCTCAGTGCCAAAACCGAAGCACTGGTCAAGCGCATTGCGCATATCGAAGTCACCATCGCGCCCAGCGAAGCCGAAGCCCTGGTGCTTGAACACAACCTGATTAAAGCACAGAAGCCGCCCTTTAATATTTTATTGCGCGACGACAAAAGTTACCCCTATATCTTTTTATCCGAAGGCGAACGGCATCCACGCCTCAGTTTTCACCGTGGTGCAAAAAAGAAAAAAGGCCAGTATTTTGGCCCCTACCCGAGTGCGGGCGCCGTACGGGAAACCCTTAATTTTTTGCAAAAAACGTTTGGTGTGCGCCAATGCGAAAACAGTGTGTACCGCAATCGAACACGGCCCTGCCTGTTGTTTCAGATAGGCCGCTGTTCCGGCCCCTGTGTGGATAGAATTTCCGATGACGATTATGCGCGCGACCTCGAACACACCGCCTTATTCCTCAATGGCAAAAGCGATACGCTCCACAAAAAACTCGTGGGCCAAATGGAAGCCGCCGCCGAAGACCTGGCCTACGAAAAAGCTGCCGTTTTTCGCGACCGAATTTCTGCCTTACGACAAGTGCAGGCCAATCAGATTATCGAAGCCGGGCACAGCAATTACGATGTGATTGCCTGCGTGCGCGAAGCGGCTCTTGCGTGTATCCATGTGTTATTTGTGCGGCAGGGTAAAGTGATCGGCAGTAAAAGTTATTTTCCCAAAGATAAATTGGACAACGATGAAGGCGAAGTGCTCTCGGCCTTTCTCGCGCATTTTTATCTTGGCGGCTCGTCAATGGATGTACCGAAGAATATTATTCTCAGTCATAAAATTGATGACGAACACGCCCTCGTTGAAGCCATCAAAAAAATCGCAGAAAAAAATGTCAACATCACTACGGCAGTACGCACCTACAAAGCGTCCTGGTTGGCCATGGGGCTCGAAGCAGCACGGCAAAACTTGCGCAGCCACCTGAACAATAAACAAACCTTGTTGCAGCGCTATGAAACCCTGCAGGAAATTCTCGCGCTGGATGAAATCCCCATGCGCATGGAATGTTTTGATATCAGCCACAGCAGCGGCGAACTCACCGTGGCAAGCTGTGTTGTGTTTGACCAAAACGGCGCACGCAAATCCGACTACAGGCGTTTCAATATAGAAGGCATTACCAAAGGCGACGACTACGCAGCAATGGAGCAGGCCATTCAACGGCGCTACACTCGCCTGCAAAAAGAAGCACAACGCCTGCCGGATTTACTCTTGATTGATGGGGGTAAAGGGCAACTGAGCAAAGCCAAAGCGGTATTACAAGAACTCGGCGTTGATGAAATCGAAATTGTCGGCGTCGCCAAGGGCACCACGCGCAAAGCCGGTTTTGAAACACTGATCCGCACCGACGGCTCTGAACTGTCATTGGGCAGCGATAACCCCGGCCTGCACCTTATCCAGCAAATTCGGGACGAAGCCCACCGCTTTGCCGTCACCGGCCACAAACAGCGGCGAGATAAAAAGCGTAAAACCTCGACATTGGAAAACATTCCCGGCATCGGCCCCAAGCGCCGCCGCGAACTGCTCAAACATTTCGGTGGATTGCAAGAAGTGATGGCCGCGAGTGTGGAAGAATTAGCCAAGGTCCCAAATCTGAGCAAAAAAATGGCTCAGGAGGTTTACAGCACCCTTCACAGCGAGTAAGTTTGCCGCCTGACGTATTCCGGACCGCTCCAAAACCATGTTTAGCAACATCGCCAACCAGCTTACTCTGTTAAGAATTCTCCTTATCCCGCTCTTTGTATTAAGCTACTACTCAGGCTGGGGTTACTGGGCCTTCTTCATCTCCGCAGCAGTGTTCGGAGCGGCGGCGATAACCGACTGGGCAGACGGCTACATTGCCCGCAAATACGACCTCGCCACCAAATTCGGGGCCTTTCTCGACCCCGTAGCCGATAAGCTCATGGTGGCCGTCGCGCTCGCACTCCTGATTCAAACCCACAACGACATGTGGTTCACCTTGCCCGCCAGCGTCATCATCTGCCGCGAAATCGTCATCTCCGCCCTGCGGGAATGGATGGCCGAAATCGGCGCCCGCGCCAATGTGAAGGTTTCCACCCTCGGCAAGGTCAAAACCACCTTTCAGATTATCGCCATCCTCGTTGTTATGGTCTTTCCGCCAATTTACACCAACAAGCTCGTGCTCTTTCTAAACGGTGTGGGCTATCTCGCCCTCTATATCGCGGCAGGTTTGACCTTGTGGAGCATGATTATCTACCTGAAAGCAGCCTGGCCAAGCCTGCGGGATGAGAGCGAATAAGGGTTAGACGAAAGCCTGGCATTCCGTTAGAATGCGCAGCCTTCGCGGAAGGCAACAGTCAGAAGCGATTGATGTTATGCGGCGGACTGCAACTCCAGCGCCCGCGGCACGAATAAAAAGAGCCGGTTAAATCGAACCGGCGTGCACGGAGATTCTCCGGTACACAATTCGATTGAAACGATTAAAGGCGCGGTGGCAGAGTGGTCATGCAGCGGACTGCAACTCCGTGTACGCCGGTTCGATTCCGACCCGCGCCTCCAACTAAATCGGCGTACGTGTACGCCGCCGGATGGCCGGCCCGATCGATTCCGACCCGCGCCTCCAAACTAAAACGGCGTACGTGTACGCCGCCGGATGGTCGGCCCGATCGATTCCGACCTGCGCCTCCAAATAAAAAGCCCTTGGAATTCCCAAGGGCTTTTTTAATTCTGGTTTAAAAAATTCTTAAAAAATAAACAAAAAATGTGAGCTCTATTGCGAGCCCATCGCCGTATTTTGGGAAAATATTCAAGTTGCCTCGTCTTTGCAAAAACTGGCGAGCGAGTATTTTTACGTTCAACGCTAAAATAAAGTGTCTGCACAGAGGCAGATTCAAATCAGGCTAGAGCGCACTAATCAATCAACCCGATTTTTCTCGCTTCATAAATCGCTTCTACGCGGCTGTTTACCTGTAACTTTTCATAAATATTTTTGATATGAGTCGTTACGGTGTAATAGGAAATGCCGAGTTTTTCTGCAATCTCTTTGGAGGTGAATCCCTGGCTTATATAAAGCAAAATATTTTGTTGTTTGCTGGTCAGGGCTTCGGTTTGATTTTCATCTGGTTCCGGCGTCTGGAACTTGTTGAGAACCAGTCTGGCGATAATAGGGCTGATGGGGGCGCCGCCTTCGAGGATATAGTTAATCGCCTCAATAATTTTCTGATCTTCTTCCAGCTTGTACACATAACCCCGGGCACCAGCCTCCAGTGCCTTGAATACATTCTTCTCATCCTGAAAGCCCGAGATGACGAGTGCTTGCGTTTTGAGCTTCTGCTGGCCAATTGCGCGGATTACCTCCACACCCGAACCGTCGGGCAACCCGAGATCAACAAGTGCCAAGTCCGGTTTGTGAGCCAATAAGGCCTGCAAACCCTGCTCAACATTTTCAGTAACTGCGACAAGCTCGAAGTCGCTCTGCGATTCAATTACGTTACTGAGGCGTTCACGGACATTCGCCATGTCTTCGACGATTAAAACTCGGAGTGTTGCCACAAACGGGCTCCCAAAATCTGGTTTCTGATGCTCGATTACGAAATGTAGCCAAAATTGGCCTGGTTTTCATGCCTAATTCTAGGGATGCAGCCGTCCAGAGAGGCTGGCGCGCAGACCAACATCTTTATACACTACAATCATTGAGATAATAAGCGTGCTGGCCGCAATCGGTCATCACGTTCTAACTCGCAAGTTTCAAGAAAGCTAGCAACTGGGAACCAAAGTCAAAGCGCCATGCAAGATATGAGTAAAAATAAGAGGCGCGCGAGTTGGGGGCTCATTATCCTGGCGTGGTTGCTCTGTAATTTCTTTACCCTGCATTTCTCCTGGTCAATCTTTGATGACCTGCCTGTCGCACCCATTCAACAAGCGGAACTGCACATAACGAGCAGCAGCCTGCCTTTGGAGATTAACCCCCAACAGTGGGAGGCGGTCTTGCTTCCGGATGATTGGTTGGCAAATGATAGGAATACTACGCAGGCTTGGTACAAGCTGCGTTTTAACTATACGCCGGCAGAAAACGCAGCGCCTCCTGGCAATGAGCCCTGGGCAATTTATATCAGTCATGTCACTCACAATGTCGGGATATACCTGAATGGCTTGTGGATTGGGCAAAGCGGAGACCTTGGCCCGCCGATTTCTCGCCATCATAACGAGCCGCAGCTCTTTGAGTTCTCTCCGAAACTCTTGCAGCATGGCGAAAACGAATTTTTGTTGCGGATTCAAGCCGCCTACAAAAAATACGGTTTGTTGGATGCTGTCCATATTGCACCTGTCTCCACACTAAAACCCGCCTACGATTTTAAATATTTCGTACGGGTCACCCTGGTGCAATGGTTGACGATTGTTATGACCTTAATGGGTTTAACTGTCCTGATCTTTTTTGCTGTGCGACCACAAGATAAGATTTACGGTTTCTTTTCCGCTGAATTATTTCTCTGGTCTGCCCATAACCTCAATCTCTTCGTTCATAACATTCCAGTTTCGACACGGTTATGGGAAGCCATGACAATGGCAACCCTCGGTTGGACAGTCGTACTCATGGTATTTTTTAACCATCGATTTATCGGCGTGCCCAATAAGTTTGTTGAGCGGAGTATGCTCCTGTTTGCGACCCTGGGAATTGGTTTGTATTTTCTGCCGGATGTCGAAAAAGTTTTTTATATCGGCTACAAAATATGGGATGTGATTCTGGTCATCTTCGGCAGTTACGCCATTGGCTACCTGCTGGTGCGTCACTGGCGTAATGCAAGCACCGATACGTTATTGATGATTCTCGCCGGCATTCCCATTCTCGCTTTTGGCCTGCACGATATTTTATTGGTGAACGGTTTTCGCCCGCGCACCGAGGGCTTGATTATTCAATACAGTGCCTTGCCTGCGCTCATCGTGTTTAGCTGGTTTATTATCAAGCGCTTTATTCAATCGATTAACCGTGCAGAAGACCTCTCGAAAAACCTTGAACAAAAAGTGAAAGCCAAAGAAAAAGAATTACAAGAACAGTACCTTCATTTACAACAGCTCGAACAGGAAAAAATACTGAGCGAAGAGCGCGAACGTATTATGCGCGATATGCACGACGGCATTGGCAGCCAACTTGTCTCAGTCGTCGGCGCATTGGGGAGTTCAACAGACGAAAGATTGGTTGATGTGCGCGAAAAAATTAAAACCAGCCTCGCTGACCTGCGCATGGTTATCGATTCACTTGACCCTGCACACAACAACCTGGCGACCTTGCTGGCAACCTTGCGGCAGCACTTTGAAGAAAGCCTGCGTTATGCAGGCATAAGCCTGGTATGGGACATAGAATTTTTACCCGAAACACTGACATCTGCCCAGCAAAACATCCATATTTTACGGATAGTTCAGGAGGCTATGACCAACGCAATTAAACATGCGGAATGCTCGCAAGTAAGATTGCAAACCCGCTGTATCACGCGCGTAGCGCCTTTGCTCGAAATATGTGTCGAAGACAATGGCAAAGGCTTTGAGCATAGACATAACGATGCTTCCCAAGCCTCCAGAGGGCTTCAAAACATGCGCTACCGAGCCAAACAAATTGGTGCTGAACTCAATGTAAAAAGTGGCTCCACGGGAACAGCGGTGTGCTTGCTTCTCGGAGATGAAGCCAGCGCGAACTTTCCGCTTTAATTTCCTGCTTTTCTCTTACTTTATAGTTCTCTGCCTTCTGCCCCTATTCCCCTACCAAGGATTTGGTATTTCAAAGCCATTACAGACTACCTAGCATTTAAGGCTCATAGTAATGCCTGAATCAAGAATGATAGGGAGCGTAATGGTGTCTCACCACATTGGAAAAAAAGCACAACAACTTGGTATTTTTATTCTAACCCTCCTGATTTTGGGCGGATGTGGTGGCAGCAGCAGCGGCGATGGCAACGACTCAAGCAGCAGTTCCTCAAGTAGTAGTAGCTCAAGTAGTAGTTCAAGTAGCAGCAGTGCAAGCAGTAGCTCCACTGCGAGCAGTTCCAGCAGTAGTTCAAGTGCTAGCAGCAGTAGCTCAAGTGCCAGTAGCTCAAGCAGCGGCGGCAATGCGAACACAGAACCTGTTCTCGAAAAAATCATCGTCGACAGCGACGGTATAATGTTCACCGGCCTCGGTGAAACACGTACTTTGACGGCGACGGCGATCGACAGCAACGGCGATGTCCTCGATGTTACCTTCCAATGGGAAAGTACCAATATCGACGATATTCACATCGATGCCGATACCGGTGTCGTCACCTCGATTGCAAATGGCTCAGCAGTACTCACCGCAAACGCCGAAGGCATCAGTTCCAACCCGGTTATCGCCATCGCCCCGCAATTTCAAGCGGATGTCGTGCTCGTGAATCCCGAGCAGGTGCTTTCCATTCCCGAATTGGCTGACACAACTACCGAACAAGTTTATGAGCCAGGTATTCGTTTCAATGTATTATTGGAAAACAGCCTGGCGGAACCCGAGGTGGGTAAAGTGCTCGCCGCCAACGAAAACATTCCCTTTGCTGGCCGTGTAATCGAAGTAAGCCAGGACGCAGACGGCCATCATCAAACGCTGATGGAAGTGATCGCCATCCACGAACTCCTGAATGATTTTCAAATGGACGAAGTGATAGACGTGTCCACCATCCCGGCAACCCTTAATCCCAACCTGGATGACTATTTCTCCGCAGAACAAAAACCCAATGGCGAAATCATCCTGATTCCACGCGATGACATTGTCAGTTTCGAAGCTCACCCGGCACGCAATGCCGGAACGTATTACGGCAAACCCATTCCGCTTGGTACCGCCGCCAACCGCTGGCATCCCTTTATTTGCGAAACAACACCGGAAGGGCTTTTCGACGCCGGCAATATTCCAATCAAATTAGAGTTGGGCACGAATGCCATAAAAATTACGCCTGACCTTTCTGTGCCGTTAATTTACGACTCAAATCGCGGCCTTGAAAAAATTGCCATTCGCGGCGAAGTGAAGGCAGAAGCAAAAATGAAATTCGCTTTTACCGCGGCATTTGAAGCAAAGTTCAGCTGCAAATTGCAACTGGCCGTAATAAATATTCCCTTGCCCGGCGCGCTTGGCTTTTTGTTGAGTGCGCAAGTACCGATTGGTGTTGGTGGCGAGGTCGGCGGCAAAATAAAACTTGCCGATGTCGGAATCGAAGAAGAAGCGACGGCTTCAGTAACCGTAGAATACGGCTATTACAATCCTCCGGCCTGCGACGCCCCGCCCGAACCAGAGCCCCCCGGTGAAGGCGAAGGCGAAGGCATTATTTTTGATAAGCCCGGCGCACAAAAAATCGCGAACGACCCAGTATGTGGCTTCGATGGCTCAATTGAGACCAAGGGCGAACTCAAAACCAATTACGATCGTCTCAATACCGGCAAAACCTTTGAGACCATGGCCAACGATGTCACCCTTGAGCCCAAAGCAACAGGTTTTGGTTACGCCGCCCTTGCAGTAGGCAACATATATTTGCGGGCAGTGAGTGCAGAGTTGCTGGTCTTTAGTGCTGGGCCAGCATTGTCAGCAAACCTTGCAACAGCAAATGGCCAGATACTTAACGAAAGTTACAAATCAGGTTACGACTTGAGTGTGGAAGGGGTTTTAAAACCCGGTTCCACCGTTGAGAAAGCGCTTAAATTTTTCAAGGTTGCTGTCACTCTCAAGCCTGAGTTAAAAGTGGTGTTGCCACTGACAACTTCACCCAAAGCCCGTTCACTCACAATACGTCGAGGTGACACAGCCTACAGTGCCGGTGAAGTGCTCACCTTCCACGTGGTGCTCGACGAAACCTCGGTCAATTTTTTCCCGGGGCTACACAATGTGAGTGATATTCGAATTTATCAAAAATCGTCAGACCCGAATCAGGCAGCAAGGCTCATCGCTTCCGCCTCCGATGACACCGTTTTTAACCCGGGCGATGCGCAATTAAAATTTGACATCGACTGGACTGCCGATGCCGATGGCGATGCGAGGAATAGCTTCTATGCCTTTGTCACCACTCCACTCCTCCCGGTGCCCGTGCTGGAAGAATTGGAACTGGGCAAATTTGTGGTGAGTAACGGCAAAATTCAGCTCGATTCCTTTGAATTGGAATCGCGATCCAGTTGCTCATACAGGGATATTTCGCAAGGCGATGCATGTACCGACGGCACACAAGACCAGGATGAGAAAGTCAGCGAGCTCCTCGGCCAGCTGGAAACAGACTCGTCCCTGCAATCTGCCTCCAGCGTGGCAACAAGCTCTGTGACCAATATCGACGACAACGGTACCTATGAATTTGTTGCCGATTTAAGTGGCGGGAGCGCGCAGGACTGCTGGGTAACGGGGCCTGGAGACCCGGGAGAATGTTTGACGTCTACTGCTCGGGGTAAATTGAGCTTTTATACCGCGGAATCGATTACCTGTGAGATTGAACAAACGCTAACCGGCCTATACGACAGAGTATGGCGGGTAAGTGCGGGCGGTTTAGGGGGGATTCGTCTGGAATATAATCTCGGTACCAATGAATTTGAAAACTATGCCATTACCGAGCTGCCAGAGAACAACCGCTTTACTTTAAATGGAGACAAGGAATATACCTTGTTCATGCATTTCACAGGGATGAACCAAAGTGTACAGGGGCGATTTAAAATGACATGTGATGCACCCTTTGAATAGGGCGCTAACAATTCGCCCCATTCTGGCCGGTGGTTTGGGATAGTGCTTCGGGTTTTTAGCCCTGAATTTAAAAGCCAAAACTAACCGCCGGTTCAACTATACCAGCCAACTTTATTTGCTTGCTGGCCCCTAAATTCCGGCTACAAGTTTGCCTCGCCGCCTAAGCGATTGTAAGCAAAAGAGAGAAACGAAAACGCCGAGCAAGCACAATTTTACGACCTCAATTTAACTCATTGATTTACAAGGCGTTTGTTTGTACCATACGCGCCTTGCTTCGATAGCCTGAGATCTCAAGTTATTGAAATGTAAGGATTTTCTCACGCCAACCAAGCGTTCAAGGTAGTCGCAAGCGACTCACCTAAAGCCTCCCACGCCCGGGTGGTGAAATTGGTAGACACAGGGGACTTAAAATCCCCCGACCCTTATCGGTCGTGCCGGTTCAAGTCCGGCCCCGGGCACCACTTACCTGTCTAACCACTTCTAGTAAAGTCCAAAAAGTTGATTCGATAGTGACTTTAACGTGCTGGTTTTACCTAAAACAAAATGCTGAGACTAAAGAGGGTGTTATAGACCACAAATAACGCCAAATACGCCGGTCTCTATTGATTTTTAACCAGTATAATGCGATAAAATAACATGCTTTTATATCGCATGAGGCGCTTATGAGTTTGGCCGAGAGGGTGAGAAATAAACTTCAGACGCTCCCTGAGGGCAAGTTTGTTTCCAGCAAGGTACTCCATGATTTATCCCCTAATGATCAATTGGTGGATAAGGCCGTGTCGCGCGTGTACAAAACAACAGGGGTAAAGAAACTCAGAAATGGCTTATTTTTCAAGCCCTTACAGAGCAAATATTTTGGAGAGCGGCCACCTGAAGAAGCCGAGCTTTTGAGCGCACTTAAAAATCAATACAGCGCTTGTGTTGGTCCATCTGGTGAGTTGGCCGCGTATGATTTGGGCTTTACTACCGAAATGCCGGAAACAATTACCTATGAGTCGGATAAGCGGATCAGCCCCATTACCATTGGTAATAAAACAATTCATTTCCGCAAGGTAGACTCCAAAAAACTGGCTTCAGCAGACTTCAAGCTTTTCTCAATACTTAAAGCGCTTGAATACCTTTATAAACACGATGGATTGAATGCAAAACAGCGCAGACACGCCAAACGTTTATTAAAGAACATTCCGCAAGCGCGAATCCGTAAGGCGCTGCCCGCATGGCCTCTCTGGTTTCAATCTGAAATCAAAAGCCTAACAGCAGAAGCACCAGTGCAATATATTACAGGGCTAAGTGCATTCAATATTCCGTGGCAAGGCAACCAGGCTGATTGGCATCAAGCAGGCATGCTTAATAATGAAAAGTTCCAGATTGCGGGCGTTAATTACGAAAGTGCACCAGATCTGGATAAAGAAGAATTATTTGATTGTAGAGACTTCTTAAACAAATACAAACTTAATTTGAGTGCCCACTATTGTGCCAAGCCCTTAAGGGCGATCAAGGATATTTTATTTGTTAATATTATTCAAAAAGAGCGCTACCCGAAGTTTTTACAATTGGAACAATTTGATCTGAATATAACAGCGCATGATATTTTGCAGTTAACAAAAGCGTTAACCAAAAATGCGAATAAAAAACAAAAAAAAATCATGAACGATTGGCTAACAGAAAATGGAATAGCGGCGAATGGGCTGGACTGAAAAAGAACAGCAAGAACACACGCTGGTAATGGCGAGTATTTGCCAAAGTTTTCGTGAAAATGCACTACCGATGGTATTAAAAGGAGGTACCGCGCTAAAGCTGTGTTATAACCTTGATCGCTTCAGTGAAGACCTCGATTTTGACAGTGTAAAACCCCTTAACCTGCAAACACCAATCAATAAAGTCTTTGCCCAATTAGGCAAATCCAGGCCACACCTAAGAAACCCCGAAATCACAATAACGAAAGATACCGCGACAGTACGGCGCTATAGAATTCTGTATGGGGGAGACAAAAGGCTCAAACTGGAAACCTCATTCAGGCACCAACCAAGTGATGATGCGCTTACGGAAGTGAATGGCATACTCACTTATAAAATTTCCTACCTTATTCAACAAAAATTAAAGGCTTTTACAGGCAGAACCGCTGCCAGAGATTTACACGATGTGGTTTATCTATATGAACATTATTTTGAAGCGTTTGGGCAGGATGAGCTAGCGGAAATAGATGAAATTTATAACAATCAATCCGACATTCTGGATGAGTACAATTCCGCCTACGCGGAAGATACAATTTTAAAAACGAAAGACCTACTGGACGACTACACTAAATTTATTTCCCTTTATGAAAAAAGGCTGGAAAATAAATAAAAAAACCGGTAACCAATAACGTCTTTTTTAAATTGGAAAAACAAGACGCCATTAGCGAAATTTCTCTATAGAAACGACGTTTCCTACTGCATCATAATACGCCTTATGGTCAGAGTCAGCGCCTTTAGCAAGCTTATTCAATAATGCAGTTATGCTTATACAAGGTAAACAAGGCCGCATTCCAGCTGGCCGAAAGCGAAGTGCCAGCCGAACGAATATCGGCGTTCACACCTGTGTTGGTGAGTATGGGGTTACGATCAATGACTCTGACCTTATTGATTAACAAGAGTTTGATAGTTTTTGCCGCTTGGCGCATATCTGGAACAGGCAGAAGGAAACCGTGATCGTAATTGAGGAGCTAGCAGCCGTTACCAACTCCGGCAAGGCTTCCGGGTATTGGGGTGTGCTAGTGAATCAATGCCTTGGCCTAGGTGTTACGCTACTTGCCACGGTACAGCGTGGTAAAGAAGTCGATAAGTCTGTAGTTAATGCGGCGACATACTTATGGGTTTGCCAACATAACACAAGCGATGACGCGAGATACATGGCGAAAAAGCTTGGGGTGGCTGAAAAACAGACCCCTAGAATTTCATTACAATTTATTGTTTGGAGTTCACGCATTGGGACAGCGTTGGTCGGACATGTTAAATTTTCAAATGGAATGCCTCTATTTATTAAGAAGTTTCCGTCCAATGGTTTCATAAGTTTAGGCAACTTTAGTAGCTATTTTCGTTAATATTTTTATCAAATAATATATGTTTGTTATTGGGAATTAGTTGCTGCTTATTCCCCATAGCTTGCCAAAGGCTGGATGTTCGCGTGACAAAGAAATTACTTCTTTGTTGGATATTATTTTTTTAACCTTTGAACTAAATTTATATGCGCCGTCGATTGATATAAAGGTTTGTTTTGGGAATGAATTATATTGTTCAATTAGCTTTTCAATCACATCTTTTTCAATATCGTTAAATAAAGTCGTATCGTGTATTAAGAATGGCAGAAAAGTGAGATGAAGAATGCTTAAATCAAAAACTATCAAGTTTACAAATGCTTTTCCGGTCCCACTATCGCTGTAGTGGTTAAATTCATAGTTAGATTTCCCAATAGATATTGTAGGTATTGTGGGGTTGTGATGGTAGAGTTTTTTTATTATGGTCTCCATAGTTGTATTAATGGATTCTTCAATATTTTTTAGTTCGCTTTCAACAGTTGTGTTGATCTCATCAGATAATTCCTTTATCTTTTGGCTGATGCTTTCTTTGAGTTCTCTAAACTCA
The DNA here is from genome assembly GCA_000964245.1 of Cellvibrionaceae bacterium 1162T.S.0a.05. Classification (GTDB taxonomy): domain Bacteria; phylum Pseudomonadota; class Gammaproteobacteria; order Pseudomonadales; family Cellvibrionaceae; genus 1162T-S-0a-05. The sequence goes on from LANB01000001.1 coordinate 3,474,842, forward strand.
ACCTGCCTTGATAGGGTTCTTTCAGTTGTAGCTAAGTCTAACACTCTGTCAATCAAAAATTCGGACTTATCTGTTGAGGATAGGATTTCGTGAAGACTTTGGTTTATTTTTGAAATCTCCTCATCAATTTCTGTTAGTCTTGAGTTTATTTCGTCTAGTTCGTTTTTGAGTTGCTGTTCAAGTATTTTGCTCACACCGCTATGAAAGCTTTCAATTCTATTTAGCCTGCTCGCATTTACGTTTGGAAAGAATCGTATTAATTTTTGAAAGCTTCTCTTTGTTACGCTTGTTTTGACTCCGATATTTTGCTCTATTCTCGACTTCCTATTATTCAACCCTGATTTTTCTTTTATCAATATGTCTTTGTTGTGTTTAAGTTCATAGTTTCGTTTGGTCACTACGCTTTGTATGTTTACAGAATACAACTCGAAATCGCTTTTAATTGTTTTAATTTCTTCTTGAGTTCTGATAAGTTCGTCTTTTTTGTTTTTAAGCGCTTTCTTAGTGGTTATTTCCTCAATAAACCCATGCTTGAACGAGTCTCTTAGGGTGTTTTTTCTTGCTTTCATTGTTTGATATTTTCTTTCAATCGAACTAACAATTCCATATCTTTCAAACAGTTTAAGGATGTTTTGTCTTATGTGGCTGAAGCTCTGACTTTTATACTCTTGAAGCGGGAATAGCGGGTCATCATTATCTTTTTTCCAAATTCGAGAAAATAAATTAACCCGACCTCGGAAGGAGCCTGCGTCATTAATAGGGAAATATTTTAGTTTTAAGAAATCTCTGAATTGGTCAATGCTGGATGCCTCGGGCTGACCTTCGAATTCCACTTCGTTGGGGGTTTCTGTGTTTCTGGTGAATGTGTAAATATGATCAAATTCAAAGATGGATGTGACCGAGAAATGCCCAATGTTATCCGTAATCTCGCTATACTTTTTTATGAAGTCCTCACCGCCAAAAGCAAAATCAATTAGCATTAGAATTGATGACTTTCCGATTGAGTTTGATGAATTATTCGGGCCAAGTATGATGTTTAGGTCTTTATTAAATTCAATTTTCTTATCTTTAAGTTTATCGCATCTAATTTCTTTAAGCACGTTTAACCATCCCTGTATTTTTGTCGAAATCTATTTTTTCTAAAATATAAAGAACGTCTATAGAATAAATGAATTCGTCCGGTGATCGGTATCTTGATTTCAATTTGGCATAAAGGTCAATTAACAACATCTCATCGAATTCCAGCTCTAAAATAGGTAGCATTTTGTATATTATTGAATGCTTTGTTGGGGTGGATTTGCTTGGTGTTATCATGAGCAGACCTCACAATTTTGAATAAAAAAAGCAATCACTATTTCCGACGCGTCAATATTGTTTGTTTTTGTGGTTGCGGCAATCCATTGAGACATGGATTGAAATACTTGATCGTGCGTGCAGCCTTGCTGTTTTAGGGATAGGTAATAGGATTTAATTTGTCCATAAATTTTATCTGATGTATAAGGGGTTAATGTATCTAGCTTTTCAAATTGTTCCTTAATTTGATAATAATAATAAGTAACGTTGTCTTTTATTTTAACCTTTTTTATAAATTCGATTGAATTGTCACACTTATCTTCAATTCTTTCAGGGATTAATCCTAGTGGAGCCGGGGAGATAGATTTAATATTCGATAATGATCGAATTACTATTTCAATCTCATCTCCAATTGGATGGTCAAACCACTTGTTTTTCGCTTCAGTTAATTTTTTAAGGTCCTCTTTTATTTTGCAGAGCTTCCGATATTTTTCTACGGTTTTATGTTCTTGATCGTCGTACTCAGCGTGGCAGTCTCTGCATAAAGCTATCAAGTTGTCATCATGATTTAAATCTTCGTTTGGTTTTTTTTCATTTTTAAGAAGCTCTAGCTCCCAATCTTTTGGATTTAAAGGGTATATATGAGCAATCTGAAGTTGCTTAAGCGTTTTTTGTGACTTTTTTACGATGAGTGGTTTGGTGCAAAGCGGGCAAATACCTCTAACTTCTTCATAGAATAAGGCGATCTGATTATCAGAGTATTTTTTATGTGTTTTTCCCATTTAATTCTTTCTAAATCCATGTGGCCTTTTTTGTTATTCAATGTTGACAGCATTCCGGAACCCCATTCTACCCTGAAGTAAACCATTGCAAACCCAAAGGGAAGAATTACATGCCAGGATCTACCAAGAATATGCTGGTTATTGCTGCCGTAGCCGCAGTTATAGCCGCTGGGGCCGTTTGGGCCTCAAATAATGTACAACCTGTGCGCAATGCCATTGGGCGCTAGGGGGTACGATGAGACATACCGAAATCGAATTTGATGCCTTTAATGGATCTTCCGCTAACGGCTATAACGGCAAATACAACCTCCAATTGCCAGCCGGGATTACCTATAAGGAAATTACTATACATGGCGAAAATTTAAACAATGACCAGTTGCGCCGGTTTACCTTGTCTTTAAATGGTGATTCCCTGATTGACGTTTCTGGTTCTGTGTTACGCACCCTTCAGAAGTTCAAGTCTGAAAATATCCGTGATGGCAAATGGATTATTCCTTTTTGCTGATTTCAGCATGAGCACCCAGGAAGGCCCGTACCTTGTTTCTCTGGTAACGTTTTCGGGTGAAAATATCGTGCTAGAAATCGAAACCTATACAGTAGCCGATAAGTCCAATTATTGGATATATAATCAATCCAGATTGGTAGGACATGCCTTGCCCTTGGCTGTTAACTAGTTAAACCTGTTGCAAGTCGGATGGGAGCGGAATAGGCAACGATTTTTCATATAGTAGACGAGCTAAAAAATCACTAGGTAAATCGGTGGGGAAAAAGAAATACTATATGGAATAGCTGATTCGGGTTCGCTTCACAATTCACGAATGATCCTAGTGTTTCAGACCCGGTATCTGGTCTTCCCATAGCCATATCTCTTTACGGCTCCCTCACGATTTTGAATCCGGATTCGAGCCGGGTTATCAGCACCAGTCATTCGCAGGAATTGATGGACAAACGTGATCAAGTCGCCAATAGTCCAGCTTTTTATTTGTGGTAAGCCTTCCAGAATCATTCATAAAACTGGCCCATTCGAATTTTTGTGATAGCAGGGTGTCTTTGGATCGCTAGTTTCAACGTTTATACACATCCTTATCACTTCAGGTCGGCGCTTCACGCGTCTTTATATGCAGAGCCAGGTGGTGGTTGCTCATCAAGGTACAAGTGGAGGCATTAATACAGAAAACTTCGGAAAGGGCATGTGTCATCTATGTTGGTTGCGTATTAATTTATAAGTGGTGGTGCAGTTGATCTGATCAGTTTGCGGTTCTTGCTGTGGTAAATGCCACATTCTATTCCGTAATTTCATTGTAGCGTACTACTCTGGGTTTAAGTGCATGTGTTTCCTTTATATGGCGTGCATTTTCTATATGTAGTGATTGAATAATTTATGGGCAAGAATATTGGGGAAAAACTATGAGCAAGTATATATTTATAGTACTTTGCGCGTTGCTATTCAGTATTAATTCTTATGCATGTGATGAGCTGTCCTTCCGATCTGATAAATTTATAAAAACTAAACCGATACAAAAATCTGAGTTAAACGACTTACTATCTCATTTGATTTCTTTCGAAAGTCACATAATGTGCAATCAAAAAAAAGGTTTTAACGCTAGACTCCTTGATAAGAATAGAGAAATATCTGATAACTTGAATAGGCTTGAATCTGGCGGTGAAATTTCTGAAGAGGAAGAAAACAAGATATTGATGAAAGTGGAATGGCTTAAAGAAGAGGTAGCAGATATTTCCGCTAGAATAGAAAGTAGTAATAAGAACTATTTGGGAATCGATGCATGTAAACTGACTGAATCAACAAAAGTCGAGTTTGCCAATTTTGAGTGTAAAGCAACTATTGTGGATTCATTGGGGAGAGAAATTGATTACCTTAAAAACAATAAAAGAATGGCTGAGGCAAGCTTGGCTTCAGGTGACATAGATTCCATAAACAATTTGGCTGGAGTAGAGAATGGAAGTAAATTAATTGAGTTTGAAGGTGTTGAAACAATTTATAATGAATTGAATCTGGATAAGGGCAACAAATATTCGAGGTTGGTATTATCTGCGCTTGAATCTAAATCTTCTCAGGAAGAGCAGTTTAAGTTAAAGCAAAAACAAATTAATGACTCCATTGACTTGCTTGTAGATAAGTATGTAGCTGAGGGGAGTGAAATATTTTGTAAAGATGAAAATAAAAAATACTATATAATCGATGAAAACCCAATCGACTGTATTTCGCCAGCGAAAATAAAGCAGCTCGTTGATAGATCAAGGTCGACAACCTATGATGATCGCTGGATTCAGAATAAAAATATTGAGTCTCTTCAGGTGGATATGATTAATGAGTTAAACGAGTTTGGGAAAATAAGTGAAGGTGGGGATGTTCATCTTGAAGCTAAAAAGAAGGTGTTGTTCAAGAACATAAATGCTTATCTTAATAAATATGTTGGAAGTACAAGGTTTAATGTGGCAGCAGGCGCTGGTGTCTATCAAGCTCCGCCTTTTCGGTTGAACGGGGCGGGTACGTTAGATATATCCGCGATTGACTCAAATTTGACTGGCGAGAGCCTTAGGTTTTTCCCCAGGCAAGCATTCAATGGTCTAACCGAGCCGTCCTTAGCGATTTCTGCATATTCTCCATTAATCGAAATAGAAGTACACTATGTAAATGTCGAGAATACCCAAGAGTTGGATTTGGGAGTTGATCGGCCATTTGATACGGGAGATGATACGCCAACATATTTAATTAATAGTAAGTTAAATTCCAAATATACGCTTGACTACGACCTGAAAGCAAAAATAGGTTGGGGTAAAATTACTAGATTTTTTTTCAAGAGGGATTATTGGTGGATACCCAATAACGATAAAAATGATTTTGGCGTCGGTTACGGATTCACTAGCTTGAATGTTGAACATACTTATTCGAGTACGGTAAGGCGTCAGTCAGAAGTTGGTCAATCGTATTCTGAAATACCCTCGTCGAATGAGTATGAATTTTTAGAAGTTAATCGTTATTCACTGTTGACGAAATATTTTTCTATCTTTTATCAATTTAAAATATCCGATCAGGTTGTTGTTGACGTCGAATGGAAAGACTTTAGAGATGAGAAAAATATTGATCAGGAGAAAATATATACAACAGATGAAACTATATCTGCAAGTGTTAAATATATCTGGTTTTGAGCGATCGTCTCTGTTTTTTGGTTTAAGGGCTTTTACGCATGACTGGAAAGCTAAATTTTATGTAACACTTTTGGCTGATAAACTTCAGTAGTATTTTCTCCGGAGAATTTATTTCCCTCGCGCGATAGAAAGGGCAAGCCCGCAGAAACCAAGGCAGATTTCTGTCAGTTCCATGGGCTAATCTGCTTGGTAGCTTGTTCTTTTTCGAGGGCGGTTAGGGTAGTAAGGCATCTCCCATAGTGACTCGATGGCATCTATGTAAATGTTATAAGAATAATTATAAGTAGTCGTGCTCGCTTATTCAGGGCGATTACCGTCTGGGTCAATTGTTTCGACTTCGGTTAAAAGTTCATCGTTAGCCCCATAAATCATTGATAACGTAGTGCTATTCAGGGTTTCATTGCTTTCAGGAAACAGGTATTTATCAACATGTGAAATTAGATTTCCACGCTCATCGTATTCAAACGATATCTTGGTTAAAGGCGCATTCCTGTCATCGTGATCATTATCGCCGTCACTGTCCTGGGAGTAGATCAATAGGGGCTGAGTCATTGGTCAAAATCTCACCAAATGAATTTCTTATTTTCTGATTCAGCCCCAGCTGATCCAACCATTTTTCTTTACTATCGAGATGATTTTGCGAGGCTGCGAGTGGCCGAAGTAGGGAGGTCCTGTTTTACAGCAGGCGGGATGCCTAAGTGTTTGAACGCACAGTGCTGTGGGCGTCACTCAAGCAGGCAATATCCCCATTAGAAGCTTGCTACAATACCACTCCTATCCAGCCCCTAAACACCAGCAACAATAAAAATGGAGACCGCTTTTGACTTCCCCAAACCCGTCTATTCCATCGCCGTCCGGTAAAGGTTTTTCCCGTTTTTTATCTGTGGTTGAGTGGCTGGGTAATCTCCTGCCAAACCCCATTACGCTTTTCGTGCTTTTTACGATTTTTATCTATTTTCTCAGTGGCATATTGGGCTGGCTGGATGTCGCGGTTATTGACCCTCGGCCAGAGGGGGCAAAGGGTCGCGAAGCAGATGGCCTGATTAGGGTCATCTCTTTGGTGAGTGCTGAGGGCTTGCAGCGCATTGTCACTGGTCTGGTCACCAATTTCACCGGTTTTGCGCCCTTGGGTACGGTATTGGTTGCCTTGCTGGGTGTCGCGGTGGCGGAACATTCCGGTTTGCTTTCGGCTTTGATGCGGGCGCTTGTGGTGAATGCGTCTCGTCGCACGGTGACGGTGCTGGTGATTTTCGCCGGTATTATTTCCAATACGGCATCGGAGCTGGGCTACGTTGTGCTCATTCCACTTTCTGCCGTTATTTTTCATTCTCTCGGCCGTCATCCCCTGGCCGGTTTGGCGGCGGCGTTTGCGGGCGTCTCCGCTGGTTATTCTGCAAACCTGCTTTTGGGCACGGTGGACCCTTTACTCTCGGGTATTACCGAAGCGGCCGCACATTTGATCGACCCGGAGTACAGCGTAGGCCCTGAAGTGAATTGGTATTTTATGTTTGTCAGTACCTTTTTAATTGCGGGCCTTGGCACGTTTGTGACCGAGAAAATTGTGGAGCCGCGCCTAGGTAAATTTGAACCGTCTCAAGGTGCGCCGGATCTTGCCGAACCCAGTTTTGAGGGCTTGAAGCCTGAGGAGCGCAAAGGCTTGAAGGCTGCGGGTATTACATTTTTGATTTTAGTGTTGTTGTTGGCTGCCACGGTTGTGCCCAGTAACGGCATTCTTCGCCATCCCGAAACGGGCGCGATTGCAGGTTCGCCTTTTTTAAAAGGTATTGTTGCAATGATATTTGTCACCTTTGCCTTGCCGGGTTACGCCTATGGCCGCGCAGCGGGAACAATGAGAACCGACCGCGATGTGATAGAGGCGATGTCCAGCAGTATGCGTTCCCTGAGCCTGTATATTGTTCTGGTCTTTTTTGCTGCCCAGTTTGTTGCTTTTTTTAAATGGACAAACCTGGGAACCGTGATGGCGGTAAAAGGGGCGGCCGGTTTGCAGGCCATGGGTTTGGATGGCCCGGAAGTGTTTGTGTTTTTTATATTGATGTGTGCCGTTATTAATTTAAGCCTTGGCAGTGCGTCTGCACAATGGGCGGTAACGGCTCCTATTTTTGTGCCTATGTTAATGCTGATCGGGTTTGCACCGGAAACTATTCAGGCTGCGTACCGTATAGGCGATTCCGTAACAAATATTATTACCCCGATGATGAGCTATTTTGGTTTGATTCTCGCAGTCGCAGAGCGGTATCGGCGTAACCTGGGGATGGGAACATTGATCTCCATGATGCTGCCGTACACGATGGTGTTTTTACTCGGTTGGACGTTGTTATTTTACATCTGGGTTTTTCTGTTGGGCATTCCTGTTGGGCCAGGCGCCGCAACGTATTACACGCCCTGAGTCTTCATCAGTTACAGATTAACGGGTAAAGAGGGGCGCGGCCATTTACTTTAAATCTGGCGCCGCCCAATTTACCCAATCGGAGACCTTTAGCTCGCCGCCATCGCCAACAATAAATTCCCCGGTTGCGGCGGGCTCGTGTTTAAGAAATTTTCTAATGTTTTGTTCAATTAATGCGGTGTAGGCTTCCTTGTAGCGGCAGTGCCCGGTATTTTCTACTTTTGAGTGATAGCTAATATTTTCACGCGCGCCCAGCGCAGCATAAATCTCCGCGCCAGCTGAAGCGGCAACGAAGCCTGCGGGGGCGCTCATTTGCCGTTCGTGAACATTGTCCAGAATCAATAAACCCCTCGGCGCGATGACGCCCATAAGAGAATGTGTGTCTATGGGGAGTTGCGCCGTGTTCATAACAAAGGGTTCAAAATTGTTGCTCAACCAGTTTAAGCCGTAGTAATTGTGGTCCGAGCGTTCAGTGTTGAGCTTGTCGACAATACGAAATGCAGGTACGCCAGCAGTACTGGTTTCGTGTGCGATGGTAAGCGCAATGCGATCGTCAAACAGGCCTATGGCAAAAGCACCCTTGCCGTTGCGGGAGCACCCCGTTACGCCCAGGCTGTTAGCGTCAATAAGTGTTTGATCGCTTTCATAAAGCACATCGATGAGCCGGCTTGCTCCCCAGGCCCAGGCGGCAAGTAAACCTGCTGAATGCTCGCCACCATACAGGTCGTAAAATAAGCCCGGGTTCTGCAAACCTCTTGAGGCTTCCGGTTTGCCTTCTTTTCCCAATGCATAGTGATTGAAATAAATAATCGCAACGCCTTGATCAAGAATGCGTTGTTCGCCAAGCGTAATGCCGCCGTAGCCACCTTTCGCCCCCACGTTTATGAGGGTGGGGTAGGGCGCAGACCCGACAGCAGGTAAAACAAGCTCCGCACTGAATTCGATTGTTTGATTACGGTGACTGACTTTCACGTTGATAGAGTTGTCGCTAAGGTCGCCACTCACATGTTTTGGTCGTGGGGGCTTTTCCCCATAAATATAGGCCTGCGCTTGCTCTCTGATTTCATTTCTGCGGCACGCCCATTGTTGCCTGGTTTCAACCACTGTGCCGTTTTGATTGACAAAAGGGTTAGGAAGGCCAGAATTTAGGCTAAGTTGATTTGCAGGAGGCGGGATAAAATCGGGGCAATTTCCGGCTGAAAATTCTGTTGAAGGCTGGCTGCTATTTTTATTATGTTCGTCAGCGTTTTCTGGTTTGGAATCGCAGCCCAAAAAAATAAGACAGCACAATAGAGGTAAGCCTGCTTTTATACGTGTCATAAGAGGTTAAATAATCCGAATTGAATTAAATAATTTTTCATTCAAGTGCCTCACAATAGTTGTGGGGATGGAACACTCTATTCCTGAATTCAAATTTGAATTAACTTTTTAATCTTATTCAGGATATGTTTTTTTCAGTTTAACCAGGCTTGTTAACTTAGCAGGGCCTGGCCATGCCTTGCCGTGTAGTTTAGCGCCCTGAAGTGAAAGAATAATAAACATGGTATGGCTAGAGGCCAGCCAGGGTAGATTTAATGTATAGTGCTAAAACTTATTTTAATTCATATCGGAAAATATAAATGGAATACCCAATCTTCGCCCTAACTAACAAAGTCGCTATTGTAACTGGCGCCAGCAAAGGTATTGGTGTTGGTGTTGCAAAATCTTTGGCGCATGCTGGTGCAACGGTGATTTGTGCTGCAAGAGATAGCAAGGCTCTCAACTCAGTGGTTGCAGACATTCAGGAGGAGGGTGGCACAGCCCACGCGAAGCACCTGGATGTAACAAACGTTGCGCAAATTAAAGGGTTGTTTACCGAAATCTCTCAAGAGTTTGGCGCTATTGATATTCTGGTAAATAACGCCGGTTTAGGTTTCAATCACGCAGCGGTCGATGTTACCGAGCAGGATTGGGATGACATGATGAATGTGAACCAAAAAGGCCTGTTTTTTTGTTGTCAGGCTGCGGGCGAGGTGATGTTAAAGCAGGGCAGTGGCCGCATTATTAATATGAGTTCGCAAGCAAGTGTTGTGGGTATTAAAGATCATGCTGTTTATTGCACCTCAAAAGGCGGAGTCAACCAACTCACGCGAGTACTCGCGCTTGAATGGTCGAATCAAGGTGTCACTGTGAATGCCGTAGCACCAACCTTTACTTATACACCGGGAACAGCTGAACGTTTGGATAACCCGGAATATTTAGAAAAAGTACTGGAGAGAATCCCGGCTGGAAAAGTTGCAACAATGACAGATGTGGCTGCCGCGGTTGTTTACCTTGCGTCACCAGCAGGTGCAATGGTGACGGGTTCGGTTTTGATGGTCGATGGAGGTTGGACCGCGCAGTAAATTATAAAGGATGAATAGCGAGCCTGTTATTTGGGCTCGCTTTTCTTTAAGTTCGCTGTAAGCGGATACAAGGTTTGCCCCAAATAGGTCGTTGGTAATTTTTTCGTTGTTCCATACTCGGCAGGCCAATGTTCTTTTGGCATATGCATGGTTTTAAACAGCCAATCAAACAAAATCGTGTGCGCTGAATAATTGGTGTCAATCGCCGGTTTCTCCGAGCTGTGATGCCAGTGATGGAACTGCGGCGTTACGAAAATATATTTCAAGGGCCCGAATGGGATGCGTGTGTTGCAGTGAATCAGTACGGCTTGCAAGGCTGCGAAGGCAACGTAAATGTTCAGGGCAGCGGTGTCGGCGCCTAATAGGTAAAGCGGCACCATTACCATTGCGCGTTCAGAGAACACTTGAATAAAATGCCCGCGTGATCCGGCGAGCCAATCCATGGTTTCCACTGAGTGGTGTACGGCGTGTACTGGCCACAGGTATTTCACTTCGTGATACAGGCGGTGTTCCCAATACAAAACAAAATCGGCACAGATCACGATGATGGCAACCTGTAACAGTACCGGCATGGATTGAATAAAATTTTGCAGGCTTGCACTGACTGCCCAGTCGAAATGACTTACGTGGTAGTTTGCGTAAATAATAATCGCAGAGATGGCAAGGTGGTTAAAGCAAAAATAAAACAGGTCGAGCCCCCATTCCTTGCGCAAGATGACCTGGTTTTTGTATTTTGGAAACAGTTTTTCCACGCTCATAAAAATAAACGCGGAACCGAGGAAGGCGAGAATTAACCAATCCACACCCAGTGAGAGTTGTTGGGGTTCTACTGGTCCAACCGGTACTTTGTAGCCGCCTAATAAAAAGGCGATGCCGGTGAGGCCAATGCCGATTAATCCCATTCGGCGGTATTTTCTTAAAAGAAAGGTCACACAACCGAAAAACAATGAAAAATACATGCCGTATTTCAGGAGGTTTTGTAAACTTGCGGCATCGTATGCTTGTCGCAGTTCGGCAGTGGTGAGCCATGAGGGGTAAAGGTAGGCCAGTACCGCGAGCAGGCTTAACGCGCCCAGTGCGACGGAACTGTAACCACTTATTTTGCCTTCACCCAAGCGAAATTCTTTTTCTTTATCCAGTTCGACCTGGCGTTCCCGATACTGATAGGGCTCGTTCATATTTTTCCTGTGTCTTATGTTTGTTATTTTGAATGCATAGCCGTTGGCAACATGTGTGTGTTCCTAACGATTTGAGCTTTTTATTCCACTTTTATCAGCGCCTTAGTCTTGGTCGTGTGAGAATATATTGGCTGTCCCACAGTGCTTCGATTGAGCTGGCAGTGACGTTGGTGTATGCGTAAGTGTAACTTGCATTGCTGGCTGTATTGGGGCCATCGCCGTCAATGTCAATGATTTCCAGGTCGCTCAGTAGCTCGGCATTATCACCGAAGGTTGAGATTCGAGTAAATCGGTAATCAACAGTGCCGTCGTTGGTGTAATCACTTTCGCGTAGGTAGGAGGTCATATTTCCTTGCGCGTCGTATTCATAAGTGATCGCGTCGACTCTTATCGTGCCGCTGTCGCCATCGCCGTCTGAATCGCTGGTCAAGGTCTCGCTGGCGATCAGGCCCTCTGTGGTATAGGTGTAATTAAAGGTGGAGCGATATTCAATTACATCGTCACTGTTGTTATCTTCTTCGATAACACGCATTAGAACCCGATTATTATCGTCGTATGTTTGAGTGATTCGGGAAATGTCTGCCGGGTTGGGGCCGTCGCCATCAAGATCCAGGGATTCAATGGCTTCGATTTCATTTCCGTTGCTGTCAAAGCTGTAACTTCTATTGTAAACGGAATTGATTACACCATCGTCTTCACTGTCAGTCGCAATCACTTCACTGAGAATACGACCCTCGCTATCATAGCTGAGGGTGGTTGTTTGACGTTGTTCAAGATTACCGTCTCCGTCGTAGTCGTTGGTCAGTACTCGGTTAATCATTTTGCCCTGGGTGTCATAGGTCAGGGCCAATGTGGTTCTCGAATCGACTGTGCCATCATTGCCGGAATCGAATTCCTCGACCTGCGTCATCCAAAGGTTGTTCTCGTAGGTGTCGGTTTGTGTGGTCACGCTTTCCAGGGTGCCATCATTGTCGGAATCGTCGCCTACTACGAGGGAAATGGGGTTGCCATTTTCATCGAAAATACGCGAACGCGTTTGACGTGCACCCGGATTTGCGCCGTCTCCATCGTCGTCATCAATTAGCACATACTCGTAGCTGATTGCATCTTCAGCGTAGGTGTAATTTTGCGTAACGCGCGCTTCAATGGTGCCATCTGCACCAATGTCTTCTTCATTGATACTGGAAAGAACGCGAAAATTTTCAGTGAATTCAAAGGATTCCGTTTCAATATTGTCGAAAACCCCATCGCTATTGTTATCTTTGCTTGTTTGCCTGAACGTGCGCGTGTAGCGTGTATCAGCAAAATACACATTGTCGAACTGCGTTTCCGGGTTGCCATCTGCGTTGGTATCGATTTGTTGCTGGCTTATACGGGCTGCAGAATCATAGCTGTAGTGAAACGCCCAATCGATGGCAGCATCATCATTTTCTTCGGCATTCACTTGCGTTAACAGAGAAACGGTGACTTCTATGCCGAGTGAATTGTACAGGTGCTGAAGCGCGTAGCCGGGTTCGCGCAAATCTCTTCTTTCTTCGATGTTGAATCTGTCGGTCATAGCGTTTAAGCCGCCACGAAATAAATATTGCGACAGGTTGACATCGACCGTCTCCTCACCGAGAAGGGCATCCCAACCGCTCAAATCGAGGCCATTGTCCGGGTTCTGATCGTTGTCCAGAACAACTAAAAGGTAAGCAATGTTTAACACGGTATTAAATTTCGTGGGCTGCTCGTTGTTCCTGAATTCAGCCATCAACGCCGCTGCAGTGGAAGGGGGCGTGAGGTCAGCCAGGGTAAAAGGTGTAATTTGCTCGGCGCCTTCAGCGGAACCCAAAACAATGGAACCGATTGAGAAGGTCACCATTTCACCTTCGAGGTATTCAAATTCACCCTCTGCATTTGTGAGCCCGGATTGGGTTGCAGTTTCATAACGCAGGCCTTGTACAGGGCCGTCAATAAAGGTGCCTGTGAGGGGAGGATTGCTGCCACCTGAACTTGAACTGCTGGCGCTGCTACTTGAGCTGCTGGAACTGCTACTTGATGAACTGCTGCTGGAACTGGCTGAGCTTGAACTTGCGGTGCTGGAGCTACTGGCGCTGGAACTGCTTGAGGAGCTGCTTGAGGAACTGCTGCCGGTGCTGCTGGAAGTACTGCTACTGCTGGCACCGCTGCCACCGTTATTACCGCCGCCGGAGCCGCCTCCACCACATGCTGTGATCATCAATATGCTGAGGCTTAAAACCACAAGGTATTTTAGTTGGCTGGTAATGCGCATACTTCGTTCCCCTTGGTGCTTTTTTAGGCAATTATTTTGATTTTTAAGATTAATCTTACTTTTAGTGATGATCAACTGTTTTTAGGCAGTTAAAAGGCCCGCAGATCTCAAAAACAGGCATTTTCATGCAGTACACAGGTGGATGTTGCGTGTTGATGCAGGAAAAAGATCGAGACTTTGATTTTATTACCACACCCTGTGTTTTTGTTTCGGGTTATGACTTTTCCAATTGCAAAGAAATCGAGTACGAAGCGTGTTCGTCCTGAAGTTGAGTTTGTCTCAGCACATGCGAGTAAGCTGCCAGAGAAAACAGCAACAAAGCAGTCGTTGGTATTTGATTCCGGGGTAATACGGTGAACTTGAAACAGGTTTAGCAATAAAAAATCGAAAAATAGTTAGCACAAATAAAAAGGTATTTTCCGGAAAGCGGTATATTTATCTTGATCGCCTTATACGCAAATAAAATTTGTATCGCGTGTATTTTCTACCTCGAACGAAAGTGACAATGTTCATGCTGCGATTTGATATTTTGCGGTTTTCTGTATTCGCTGGTACATACAAATGACACAGACACTTTTACAACTAACGTTTCTTAAGCGTTATCAGCATGTCAGCAATTTACTTTTGAGATTGGGGGTAGGCAGTTTCCTCGTTTGGGGCGTTTGGGACAACATCGCAAGCGCAGCAAGGATGCAGGAATTCGTCGGGTTTTTAGAAAACTTTGGATTTATTTACCCGGAATTTATGGCCTATTTGACGGTGTGGGTTCAATTCTTCATTGGCTGCGCTTTTATGACGGGTTTATGTGTTCGTTGGGCGGGCGCGTTGTGTGTGCTTAATTTTCTGGTTGCGATTGTTATGGTCGACAGTGTGAGTGGCGTTCGCGCTTCTTTTCCTTCTCTTTGTCTGATACTGATTTCCTTACACTTAATGACAAGTGGAGCAGGGAAAATGAGTCTGGATGCCGTTCTGTGTGAGAACAAGGCCCGGAAAAACTAAACCACGCGCGCCAGCTAACCACAGTTTATTTTTACCCGGGTTAGCTGGAGCGAAAGGCATCAAGACATCATCGAGTCCCGATCAAAAACGCCTATCGCCATTCAACACGGTAATGAACCGGGTGGGTCAGTGCCTGCCTCTTCGCAGGTACGGGTTGATATTTCTGGCTGTTGGCTTTTAGCAGTGCGCTTTTTGCTGTTTTATCCAGCTTCTGTGCGTGTTCTGCTGAATCTCGTATGTCAGGTGAGAACGCACTGCGCTGTGCAATCCAACTTCCCACGTGGCCGCCGGCCGTTTGTAAATTACCGTTCACTACGCCATTGACGATTACCCCAACAAAACTGAAAAAATAATCGGCAGAGACGAGCTGAATATTGCCAAAGTTATCGATCTGTCCATAGAGGGGTAAGTTGGTAATCCAGCCAAATTGATTGACCTGGAAAACACCCTGAACGCTGCCATTTGAGTACACGGTGAAATCCAGTGGGGAGCCCAGATTGTCTTGTCCGATATAGCGGCCGCTGAGCAGGCCGGAGCCTGAACCGGTGGTGCTGTCCGGAATAAAGGGGTTCGTGCCTTGAGCGACTTCGGCACCGTCATAGATGCCGTCGCCATCGGTATCCGGGTTGAGCGGGTTGAGTCCGTAAGCTGCTTCGTAGTCGGTTAAGCCATCGTTGTCGGTATCCGGGTCGTCCGGGTTTGTTCCAAGCCAGAAGAGTTCGTAGGCGTCGTCCACACCGTCGCCATCGCGGTCGGAGGGGTTACCCGTGCCCGGATTGGTGGGAATGCCACCCGGCACTTCATTGGGTGTGGTAGGCACTTGCGGGCGCACTGAGCCGTCAGAAGAGCCGTAGAGATTCTGTATTTCGGCAATGTCGATATTGCTCAAGTTGAGCTTCAACTCTGCTGGCGAGTAACTCGCGTACATAATTGCGCTGTAGTTGGGGTTGTGTTGAAGGCCGAGCCCATGGCCAATTTCGTGTATTGCGACTTCAAGAAAACGTACGCTGTTGAAACCGGCATTGTTATCGCTCCAGTTTTCACCTTCATCGAAATGACAATCACCGGTGTATCTGTCTGCGGAAGGTGTGGTGGGCGGGAAGTAGCAGTGTGCAAGGACGCGGCCGGGGCCATCAAAAGCGCCTTCTTGGAAGGAGGGGCAGACACTGCCGACATTTTGATAGAGGTGGCAGTGGTAGTCGTAGCCGAAGCCAATTGTCATATCTGCTTGCGACGCGCTACTGACCTCGGTAAAGGTGAGGGAAGAGACTTCAGCCCAGCGCTGGAAAGCTTCCAGAATATATTGACGTTGGGTCTCGGCGGGTAAATCCGGCGAGAAATTTTGTATAAAGTAGTTTAGGTCCGTTTTTTTCCAACTACTCTGAGTGCTGAAATTTTGGAATTGGCCTCCGGACGTTGCAAAAGGCAGTGCGTCATACACAATTTGTTCGTTTTCCGGCTCGTTATCCTGGTCGGTATTGGTGTCCGTTTTCTTCTCTTTTTCGTGAAAGCATCCTGAAAGAAAAACGATTAAAGCCAGAAGAATAAGTGTGTTGATTCTTAAAATAGATTTGTTTGTTTCAATCACGATGATCTCCTTGAGTACGCCCGGGTTTTTGCTTTTTTATTAATGCACTGTGATTAACGATGTATCTCAACACGCTTCGCGGATTTTTTATGTGGGAAAAATCACAGGGGGTTGAGATCAGGCGCGGGCAGTGTTTTAAGCTGTATTGTTAAATTTGGCTGTATTGTTAAAAAAGGCACCCGCTTGAATGCGAAAATGGCCGCTGCTTAGTGAGTTTTATCACATACCCGCGACGGTTTTGTGGCAATATGGTTTTAATGCTGTGACAAATCAGTAAAAAAATAAGAAATCTATACGTTTACCATTGAATAGGGCAAAGATATGGGGTGGTTTCGGATCTCTATAAAGATGTGGCTGTTGCGTCGTCCTCGCGTGATGAGTGCAGTCTTTACGTTCTTCAAGAATTTACCCGGGTTTAGCCCTTTGAAAATGGGGATGGTGCTGGACGCCGCTGTTGCGCGCGATATTCTGATGCGAGGCAGTGATTTTGAAGTGAGCCCAACCAGTGCACCGAAAATGCTGGCGGGGGATTTTATCCACGGGATGGATAAGCTGCCGCGCTATGAACTCGATCGCTCACAAATTCGTGAAGTGCTGTCGAACAAGGCAAACCTGGATCGTGTTCGCAGGTTTGCCATTGACAATCTGGATAGGGTTTTGAGCGGCCCCTGCCCCTGGGATAGACCAGGGAAAAAACAAAAAATCGATTTGTTTAGTTGCTTTGTGCAACCCGTTGTCACCAAAACAATTCTCGAGTTTTATGGCCTGGATTTTTCCAATTACAAAAGTGATGTGATTAAAGGCGATGCGCTCCAGCGCTCGTACCGTCTTATTCGCTTGATCGGGACATTGATTGCGTTGCCGCATCCTGCGCCCTATGGCCGGTATCAGGCGGCCGTTGATGCAACCAAAGGGGAAAAAGGTTTAATTCGCGAAATGAAACGGCAAATCGCGGCGTATTTTGAGCAAAATCCGCAGGGTACGCAGGTTGGCGACGGGACAGTGATAGAACAGTTTATCGGGATGGAAGTCAACAACGATTCTGTCGACAAGGTGGATAAAGTGTTGAAACGCTTATTCGGGATTCTTGCAACCAGCACAGCGATCAATAAATTATTTATCAACATTTTGGAAGAGTTACTGCGCAGGCGAGACAAGGAGTTACATCTCAGGGACGAGTATATTGCGACCACGCTGGATCAACTGATTCAGTTGGTCAATGAACCTGTTCATACTTCAGGTTCACCCATGAAAGCGCAGGTAAAAATGCGTTCCCGGTTACGAGGGTATTTGCTTGAACTGTTGCGTTTTAACATTGCCTTTCCCGGTATTCCACGGCATTGTCCACGGGCCACGAGTTTAACCACACCCGATGGCAAAACCTTTGACGTTAAAAAGGGGTCTGAACTCACCACCTTGTTGCCCGCCGTGATGTTTGACAATCAAACCTGGCCTGAGCCCGATAAATTTTGCCCTCACAGAAACCAGGGGGCCTACATGCATTTTGGTTGGGGCCAGCATATGTGCCTGGGCATGGATGTGTCCTTGATTTTGCTGGAAGAGATCTTTATCAAGTTTCTTCAGATCGACGGCGTCAGGGGGATGAGGCTCGCCGGTAAAGTGAACGACGGGCCGACTTACGATGCCTTCTATGTGTATATGGGTGATAAAAATGATTAAGCAAAATGCCCTGATCATTATCCTGCCCGTGTCTCAAGAGCTATATGCCAGGCTGGAGCAACAGAGGGAAAAACTCCAGGCTCTCGATTCTACCTGGTTGCAATCGAGCAGCTGCAAACCGCATTTTATCAGCGCCAGTTTTATCTCGACAAAACCGGACACGCGAAAACGTCAACATTTCGCGATGCTGGAAATGATTGTCGATGGTTCCAGGTCAGCGTTTCTAAACAAGGCGCTTGAGCAACTTGAATGGCGTGAACTCGTTAATACAAGCTTTGAACTTTGCGAAGGTTTTCCTGGAAGCAGTGCAACAGGGGCTGAGCTGTGCGCTTATTTGAAAACCGGGTTCAAGCGCGCAGAGTTACATCATGTTGGCGCCAGCTACAAACCAGTTGGTACTGTTGTGGACGAGGAGAAGGTCTATATTCAAGCGCGTAAAGACCTGGAGCAACATTACGAAAATGCATCGTCGAGAAATCAGGTTTGGAAAGAGTTGTGTACCGGGCTAACGAAAAGCTATTTTCATACCATCAGGAATGCCAGGTCGAAACCCTTTCTTGAATATTTCAATATTCTGAATGTCGAAAGTCGCTCGCACCTTAGGGCGGTTTTCGGGTTTTTCTGTGCGCTTTTCGTCATTGCTGCAGCACTTTTAACAGCTTATCGCCTTGTCGCAACAGATTTTATTTTGCCTCACTGGCAAAAAATGATTTTAATTTCGGTACCGACGCTTTATTTTCTTGCAGGCGTATACGTTTCAGCCCGTGAGGTTCCCAAAAACCTGAAACTCCAGTATTGGTTGCAAGCGCTTATCGAAAACACGTTTACTGTTTTTATTGGCACCGTCCGGGTACTTGTTTATCTCTTATTTATCCTTTGGTTGCTCTCCCTGGAATGGGCTGCGGTACCGGATGCGCTGCCTGTTGTTGCGGCCCACGTTACTTTCCTGGTTATGACGCTTCTTGTTGCTCTGATGGGCTATGCTTTTGCCCTGGAAAGAGGTGCTCTGATTGCAGGCCTGCTTCATTCCGGTTTGTGGCTCTACGCCTATGTCAGTGAGGAGCCAGGCTTTGCCTGGTTTACGTTGTATTGCCTATACATTGAAGCCGTTCTGTATGCCGGGCTGTTGATTTTCACCGTATATAAAATCAGGCGCAGTGAACTCGATGAAAAAATACATCGATTACCCGAAATGCCATCGGAGCAACCGATACGGCCCTCTGAAAGAGTGAGTTGTCACAACCACATGATTTCAGTGACAAAAATTCGCGACGGTTTTTTTCGCTTGTGCCTGATCAAGGTCTTGATGCGTCTCGTTGATTTTTTTGCTTTTTTTGCGCGGGTTGAAAACCGGGGGCAATCGGAGGTTATTCATTTTGCACGTTTCAGTGTACTCAGTGCGAATGATGTGAATTATCTGGTGTTTGTCTCCAGTTTTGATGATGGTTTTTCGAGTTATCTGGGCGAGTTTAACAGTTTTTTATTGAATGCCCTTTGGGGTAACACGCAGGGTTGTCCGGAAACCGAGTTTTTATTCTGGAAGGGGGCAGAGAATGAAATTGAGTTTCGACGTTACGCAAGAAATAGCATGTTCGATTACGATTTTTATTTTTCAGCGTATCCAGATGTCTTGTTGCGAGACCGTCATCGCGCAACCAGTACCTGTAAGGATTTAAATTATCCACCTAATGACCAGCTTGTCCGTCCGTTAAGCCTGTCTAATAGCTTGCGAAAGAAACATCTGGAACACCACGAATTGGATCTGGCTTTCAGACGCTTGCAGTAATCGAACTTTACCCACTAAACAGGAATCAGAATCTTGCTCGAATTATTTGATATTCAAAGTTTTGTTTTCCAGGCCTTTGGCAAGAGTTTTAGAGGCTGGTATGCATTTTTACAATTTGATAATGACCAGATGGAGAAAAACCTGGATTGGTTGAAAAGTCAATTGGCTTACGTTGCCGGTGTTGATGACGAAACCAAAATGCTTGACCGGGAAGCGCTGGAATATTATCTGGTGATGGGTTTCACACATAGTGGCCTGGAAAAGCTGGGTATCGGTATTAAAGGAAGCCGACCATACCGTAAACCTTTCAGTGAAGCCTTTATGGAGGGCATGGTTGAACGCGCAGAAATTCTTGGCGATAAACCGGATTCCTGGGAATGGGGTGGCAAGGAAGAGACTGAACCCCACCTGGTTTTAGCGATGTTCGCAAATGAAAATGAATTCGAAAATAAAAAAAGTGATTTTAAAAAAGCCTATGAACAAGCAGGGTTTAAGGAAGTGCGAGCGGTTGAAGGCTATAGCCACAAGGATTTACGGGAGCACTTTGGCTTTGCCGACGGCATTTCTCAACCCTTGATAGAAGGTTTTCATGATTCTATCGATAAAAATAATTTGTGTGAACCCGGGGAGTTTGTCTTGGGCTACCGCAATGAGCGAGGCGTATACCCCGAAAGTGCGTTGGTTGAACACAACAATGAGAGTGGTGAATTTGATCTGGGTAAGAATGGCAGTTTCATGGTTGTGCGCCAATTAGAACAGGATGCAGAGCGTTTTCGCGCGGGCAATCCGAGGGAAGTGGATGCAGCGAAACTCATTGGCCGTTGGCGAAGCGGGGCACCACTCACACTGTGCCCCTTTAATGACAATATTAAACTCAAGGAAAATAACAGTTTTACGTATTTTCAACATGATCGCTACGGTATGAAGTGCCCAATTGGTTCACATATCCGGCGAAGTAACCCAAGAGATAATAAATTCAGCTTGAATGATCATGAAGACAGGGAAAGGACCCAGGCACTCAATAAACGTCATAGAATTATACGGCGGGGGCGTTTATACGGCCCGGAGGTTCCCAAGGAATTTTACGAGGGTGCTAATACGCTTGACCCCAAAAAACCCCATGAAAGCCGCGGGACCTTATTTATTTGTTTGAATGCGAGTATTGAAAACCAGTTTGAATTTGTTATGCAAAATTGGATAAACCGCAAGGATTTCAACGGACTTCGCAATGAATTGGACCCGCTATCCACGGTTGATGAAGAGGAAAATCGGCATTTCACAACGCCGGGTATGCCGAAAACGGAAAGGCGACAATTGCAGCAGTATGTGACAATGCGCGGTGGGGCCTATTTCTTTTTACCAGGGATGCGCGCGTTAAGGTTTATTGTGTCAGGCTTTAATCCGGTTTAAGTCGATAGCGTCTTTTACTTTATTCAATCCGTTCAGGCTCCTGGTTTGCAAATACGGCATATTGCAAATTTTCGCAATTTTATGTGCGTGCGCAAATGCAGTCTGGCACTTCTTTGAATTTTCACCCTGTGTTTTTAGAAATATTTCTGCTTGAATCAGGTAGGCATTTGCAAGGTTGGGCCGTTCGCCACTGTCTTTGGCATGTTGAATAATACTATTCACTATTTCCATAGCCTTATCCAGTTGGCTTGCACATTCCAGTGCGTGTGCATAGGCAGTCATTAACAGGGAATTCACGAAAGAGCCACCGATATACGCGCTGCCGCTTTCGAGTGCATTTTCTGCAAGTGAAATGGCGGTTTCAAATTCACCTGTTACCGTATGAAATTCAATAAGTCGCGCGCATACAGAGGGGTACACATTTTCAACCCGGTTGACTTTGCAGACTTCAGTTGCAAGTTCCAGGGCTTTTTGTGCTTTTTGCATCTGCCCGGTTCTCATTAAACAGAGTGCGTATTCTTCATTGACTATCGCCCGGCTGTAAGGATCATCAAAGGTGTCGGCTTGCAGACAGCCTTCTTCAAAAACCTCTAGTGCTTCTTCGTAGCGGCCTACCAAGGTCAGGCTGGCGCCGAGGAAAGTTCGACATATCACGCTGGGGTAGCCCACCCAACCTATGCGTGAATTCAGTTCATGTGTTTCAATTTCAGTGATCACTTTTTTATACAGTGAGATTGCGTCCTCAAATTTGCCCTGAGAGTAAAGCACCATGCCAACGCTATGCTGTGCCGCGAGGCTGAGCGGTAGACTGCCTGTTTGCCCGGCGATTTCTATGGCTTTCTCTGCATAGTCCAGGGCATTTTGGTGTTCACTAAAAATCCACATTGAAATGGCAAGTTGGCTGTAAATCGTCCCCAGGGCTTTCTGGTCGCCCACCAGTTGAGCCGTTTTTAAGGCGTCGTTAAGTAATTCGCGTATGCGTTTATGATTTCCTAAGGGGAGCAAGGCACGCATGCTTTGTAAGCGCAACTCAATCCCTTCGTTGATCTGTTCCTTGCCGACGGGATAAATTAACTTCAGGCAAGCGAGGGCTTTTTCTAGCGCGGCCGATGCGTGTTCATTGGCCGATTGCTTGATGGCTTTTGATACGACCAATTTATAGTAGCGAACGGCCTTGCTCCACAACTCACCGGCTTCGGCATGATGTGCTAACTGTTCAGCCTTTTCATTGATGCGGTTTTGATAAATCTGCTCGAGGGTTTCGAGTATGCTGAGGTGGATTTGTTTTTTCTTGCGGCTATACAAACTTCCAAAAATGACTTCGGGGATCAGGGCGTGGCGGAATTGGTACCCTGAGGAAGAGCTTGTGCGTGGTTCGAAAAGAATATTCAGGGCAACAAGTTTATCCAGTTTTTGCTTCACGTCGTTTTCAATGTGCAGGACTTGTGCAATCACAAGTGGATCAATTTCATCGTTCAAGACCGCAGCGACACGTAGCACCTGCTTGAGATCTTCCGCTAGGCGATCGAAGCGGGAGGAAATGATAGCTTCGATGCGTGTAGGAATGTTTATCTTCTCAAAGTCTTTTGATAATACGTAGTTACCCCGGCGGCCGGTCAATATTTTTTCGTCCACAAGTGAGCGAATGGTCTCTTCAATATAAAATGGATTGCATTCAGCATGTTGAGTGAGAAAGCGCGATAATTTTCTCGATTGCTCATTATTGCCTATGAGGGATAACACCATATTGGCCGCATCGCTCTCATTCATTTTATTCAGGTGAATCATTTTTCCTGTTTCAAGCTCTTTCCAGGCGTTGTCAGGCTCGGGTCGCGTAGTAGTCAGAAGCAAGAGGCCTCTGGAGAGCGAACCCTCTGTGAGTTTTTCAAGGAGATCCACGGTGAGTTTGTCAAACCAGTGAAGGTCTTCGGCAAGCAAGAGCAAGGGTTTGGGTAAATCGATGTGCGCAAGAAAAAGCAACAAGCCCGAAAACTGCGCTTTTTGACGTTGAACCGGGTTAAGCCGGGACCATTCCTTATCCTGAACGGGTAAATCCAACAAGGTGGCAAAGGCGGTGTGGTAATTTTTTAAAAATTCATTTTTATTGATACAGATAGCAAGTTTTTCGGAAATAATGGCATGGTTGTCGCGCGGTGAAATCTTGAGTTGATTTCGCAGTAAACGGCTGAACACACCGAGCGGTGCTTGACTAAACGCAAAGCCGGAAATTTCGATCACCTTGAACTGGCTTTTGAGGCGCTCGACCAATTCGAAAGCAATGCGTGATTTACCAACCCCAGGGTCGCCTTTGAGGGTGATGGTGATGGTTTTTCCCGCTTGAGTTGTCAGTGCTTTCGTTTCCAGTTCGTCTAACAGCGTGGTTCGCCCAACCAGCGGGGTGAGCCCATGTGTTACCAGGGCTTGAAAGCGGGTCAGGCTTGTTAATCCGCGGAGCTCATACAAAGCGAGGGCTTGGCTTTCGCCTTTGATTGCTGTGTTGCCGAGCGATTCCACTTCAACAAAACCCTGGACTTGTGAATACGTGCTTTCACTCATAATGGCAACCCCGGCGGCCGCCAATGTTTCGAGCCTGGACGCTAACCAGGTTGTGGTCCCCACTGCGCGAATTTCCGAGCCAAGCGAAGTATTAATGGAGCTGATAACCACCTTGCCACTGTTGATACCGATCCCTGCATGGAGATCGTCAGCAAGAATTTTTTTCGCCTTTAAGCTCTCAAATTGCCGGAATATTTGCAGGGCGGCGTGACACGCGCGCAAAGCATGATCTTCGTAGGCGACGGGTGCCCCAAAAATGGCCAATATGCCATCTCCCTGGACCTGAAGCACACTGCCATGGTACTCATGAACCACGTCGATCATGACGTTGATCGGGATATCGATAAATTTTTCAACCCACTCCGGGTCGCTACCTTGAATAAAATTCAGGGAATTGCGAAGATCTGCAAACATGACTGTGGCATGTTTGTGCTCGCCCAGTGCGTTGGCAAACAGGTTTGCGCTGGAGGCGTGTTTACTTTGCGCTTCAACGCCTGGTTTTTCCTGAGAGCCAAATTGGAGTGATACACCGCAACCGCCGCAAAAAAGCATATTGCTGGTGAGAGCAAATCCACATTTGTTACAATTTGGCGGGTTCGTGCCTGGTGTAGCCGGGGGCTCTTGAGCGCGCTGTTTTTCCTGCATCGTGTTTTCGCTACTGGACTCTTTTTTCATGTTATTTTAATTCCACAGTAGTTATTGTCGACGATGTTAAGGCGCGCAGGCGTTAAAACTGGATATACTTTCTACTTTCTTATCGGCGCTATACTGGCTTTCTCGTTGCAGGGTAAAATTAGTCGTAAACTTGATTAAGCCGGGTAAAACGAAAATAAAATAAAAATTAAGTATTACAACGAGCATGTTGCTCAACGATCATAAAGACTTGAATAGGATAGCGCCCCGAATAGGATAAAGCCCTGTGATCGTAAAATCCCTATTTATAGCAAGCGAAAACGAGGCTAGTATAACATTCTGAACTAAGGCTGAGCGACTTTTAACTAATAACCAAAAAACCATAAATAAAAAATAATTCTATTCAATAGTCTGGGGAATACGGATGAGCGATGCCACGCTAAAACGATTACACGCCGTGAAGATTTTTTCAGGGATGGATGAAGCGTCACTGCAAGGCATTGCCCCTTTGTTCACATTGCAATCCTTCAAACGGAATCAGACCTTAATCACGCACCAGGATGAGACGAATTCTGTGTATTTTCTGGTGAGTGGGAGTGTACGTGCCGCGATGTTTAGCCCCTCGGGGAAGCAGGTTTCTTACCAGGATCTCCATGAAGGGGATATGTATGGGGAAATGGCGGCCATTGACCGACAACCCAGATCGACACACGTTATCGCACTGACCAATGGCGAACAGCTCAGCCTAACCGGGGACAAATTCTTGAGCCTTGTTGGCGACCATCCCCAAATTGCCCAAGCGGTGATGCTTAAAATGACGGGTGTCATCCGCTATCTCTGTGAACGGATGTACGAATTTGGTGCCTTGAGTGTAGGTGGCCGGGTTCGGGCCGAGATTCTACGGTTGGCGCGGCTGCGGGGCGAAACCACAACAGACGTGGTTGAAATTGACGATATGCCAACGCATGAGGAGCTTGCCAGTCGCTTGGCGACCCATCGAGAGGCGATTACGCGGGAACTCGGTAAGCTTGAAAAAGACGGCATTGTACGAAAACAACGGCATAAACTGACCATACTCAAGCTCCCGGCATTAATCGCCGGTGATGAGTAAATTAACCCGATTCCGGGTGTGATTTTTCCCACATACGCCTGACGTGTTCTTTCCTAACCTGACTCACACAGAGTAAATGTAAGTATGCTGTCAGGAGTTCCTTATGCTGATTGTGACCAATCGGAATCTCAATGAAGAAAATTTAAGCAATGGGGTGGGGGATCATCGTGCTTTTGGCGATGAAGTTAATTCGAAAGGGCCAAACGAAGTTCGTCTGGCCGTAGCGAATAAAGAGGGGGAAAAGTGGAAAGTAGAACTTGTTCCCGAACCCGCGCCTGAAGATTTGCGATTGGAAAATTTGCCCTCCAAAACGATGTTCGCGGAACTGAGAGAGCGCTTGACCCGGGAAAATAAAAACTGTGTTTTCTTTGTTCACGGCTTCAATCAATCATTCAAGAAAAACCTGGAAAAATCGCTGAAACTGGAGCAGGAGCACAATGTTGAAGTGGTTGCTTTTTCCTGGCCGTCGAACCCCGGTGGCTTCAAAACACGTGAGTACCGCACGGCCAAACGCACCGCAATGGCCTCGATAGGCGCGCTTGACGCCAGCCTTGAAAAAATGAGCGGTTATCTGAAAGAACCCTTTAATAAAGAGCGACTTGCGAGTTGTAATGTTAAGTTTTCCTTGTTGGCCCATAGTCTGGGGAATTACCTGTTTCAAAAATATATCGTTGATTCTGTTTATGAAAATGAAACGGCAATTTTCGAAAATATCATTCTCTGTCAAGCAGACGTTGATAATCGGAAACATGCGCAATGGGTTGAGCGAATCGAAGCAGGGAAACGTGTTTATGTCACCATCAATGAAAATGACTATGTTCTCAAATGGTCTGATGCAAATTTTCAACGCGACCGCTTAGGGCGCACGGCGAAGAAGCTCAATGCAGATAATGCCGTTTATTTTGATTTTACAGACGGTGTGAATGTGGGTAAAACACACGGCCTTTTCTATAAGAAAACCAACAATGTTGTGAAAGAAGTGTTCACAGCAATGCTCAATGGCGAAAAGGGCGAATATGTAGAGGGCATGGTTTTCGATAGTCGCTCAAATTCCTATCGGTTTTAATGAGCTCCTTTTTAATTGGTATTTTGATTTTTCTTAAAAAATAAGCCCACGAATTGTGGGCTTAAGTGTTTGTTGGCAATTTATAGTGCTATCCATTTAAGGTGCAAACAAGGCCTTCTCAGCAGGGTAGGCTGGCATGGGGCAGGGCTGGCCTGTATTGTCTACACACTTTACGATCACATGCCCGCAATAACTTGTGTCGCTAAGGCCTGAATCGTCGGTGACTTTCAAATGAATGCCACCCGGGCCCATAAAGGATTTTGGTGCGTCGTTAATAATAAGGGGAGCAATAACGCCCGTGTCCATCAGAATTTCTCCCGGTGTGCCTGGGTAGCGCAGCCATTGGTAACTCACAATACTGCCATCACTGTCTGAACTCGCGCTGCCATCCATTACCGCATTGAGGCTATTGATTCCCAGATTCGGGGTAACGCTGCACACTGCGACAGGAGGCTGCGGCGGAATCACTGTGACTTCACTGCCGGTATTGCCGCTGGAAAAATCGGGTAGTTGTCCCATTTCCTGGTTCAGGAAAGCCGCTATATTATTTTGCAGCGTCGGTGTCGACATTTCTGAATTCGGGCTTCTACCAAAACTCCAGTTGCTTGTGGCATCGGGAACGCTGGTGACGTCGCCGCTACAGTTAAAGTTTTTTGCGCCTACTGCCAGGTAATAAGCGCTATCGATTTGAGCCCAGCCCGAGTTGTGATTTCCGTTTCGGCCCTCAACGTGCACACGACCGTCAGACGCGAGTTTAAACGTGCGTGTTGTGCTGGTATCAAAAGGAATATTGCTGAGAAGTTCCGTCGTGCTGAAATGAGCAAGCATATCCTTATCAATATACGATGACGACTTGCCGGTTTTTTTGATTAAACCAATCGCGTTTTTCACAAGGCTGGAAGCGGCATCACCGGAGATTGAACTGGCGAGCGCTGAGCCGTCTGTGGCAGTGAGAACCGTGCTGACAATGCCGGCAACCGATTTGACCAGGGCCATCAGGGCATCGGAATCATATTCCGTTTGGTGTTCGCGCTCGACAGCGAGAGCTTTGTTAAATAACACGGTTTCAGTGGAGCCGAACAAACCTGCAGAAATAAGCGAGAATTTTCCGCGGTCTGCCGCGACGGCGGTGCCATGTTTGATGGAAATGCCACTCGAAATATGAATATCGGCTTTTAAATCGGCGTGGTATTGCGCTTCGGCGACGACTTCGCCCGAGCAATAACCTGCGCAGGTGTAGCCCAGTTCATCCAGACAACCCAGGCTCAGTGATGCAGCGCGGTAGTTGGTGGAAAGGCTGCTGTCGACTTCATTGTCACGCAAACCGGTAGTAAAGCGATCGGCGCGTAGGGCATGAGCAGCACCCATTGCAGAACGGCTCAGGCTCCAACTGCGCTTCACACTCCCGTTATTTTTATACTCAACGCCATGTTGATACGCATAGGTGTGTAAGGTGTTATTGTTGTTGGGATTACCCGTATTCGTAATCGTCACACTGCAATTGCATTCAGCGCCGCGGTCCTGGGCATTGCTGTCATCACGGCCACGTTTACCGGTGGGTAAACGATCTTCAGCGATCCCCATGTTGGCGAGCACCAGCCGGGCTTCATCAATAATATGAGCAGATTGATAGTGGTTGTCGATATAAGCGGGTAAGGAGCCCTGAATATTGTAATCGCCTTTGGTTTTGTCTTTCTCCCATTCAGCCAACAAACTCGGATCGTACTGTTGCACGAAGCTTGTTAGATCCGCCGCTTGTTCGACAAATATCGTGTTTCTGAGATTTTCGTAAGCATCGCGGTATTTTGTCCGCAGGTAATCAACAAAATAACTCACGTTAAAACGTTCATCGCGCATTTCAAGTTCTGCGAGATACTTGTCGAGTATATTCGGCGCATAGTCTCGCAGATGCTGGACGACAAGCGCTTCGCTGGGTGTGCTTGCCAGGTCTTGTAACCATTGAAAATAGAGGTCTTCATCTTTTTCGATAATAAACTCTTCCAGCGCCATTGTTGTAAATCGGGTTTTCTTCCAGCCTTCAATAAGTTGAAATAGTTCATGGGAGACATAATTGGCGGCGTTGGTTTTTGTCTCTTTCTCTATTTCCTTTTCTATTTCTTTTTCCGTAGGCCGAATTTCCTGGCTTGACATGCTGTTCGCGTAGATTGGGTTAGCCAATGTGAACATCACGGCAAATAGTGTTGCACAGGCTCCGACTACCGTAGACCTGCTTGCTGATTTCAGTTTCATTTTTGTTTCCTCATATGTTGTTTACGAAAGATGCATGCATGCTGTGTTGTGCATGCATGCAAGGTCTGTCGGACGCGGTGAGGAAGGGGTTCAAAGAAGGGGTTGAATTAGAGGACTTTATTTTTTAAAAAGCCAGGGCAATTGAGGGCCTGCACGAAAACAGTATAATGCAGCCAATCGTTTTAACAGGAATCGCAGGTGCTACAGAGTTTATTGAGATTATTTAAATCCCGGCCTCCTTCGCCAGTGTACCCATGGTCGGCAAAGTATTCGGCATTCTTGCTGGAGAACGTGGATTTTTACAAGAAGTTAAGCAAGGGCGATCAAGCTCGCTTTGATAAGCGTTGCCAGGCGTTTATTGGCAGCACAGCAATTGAAGCGGGTAACTTTGAAGTCAGTGAGGAAGACAAGTTGCTGGTTGCTGCGAGCGCTGTTATTCCGGTCTGGGGCTTTCCCAAATGGCAGTACTTTAACTTAAAAACGGTCTATTTGATGCCGGGCGCATTTAATCATGATTTTGTCTGCGGGCAAGCGGATTCAACACTTATCGGCATGGTCGGGAGTGGGCCCTTGAGCGGCAAAATGGCCCTGAGTCGCCCGCACTTGTATCTCGGCTTTGAGAACAGCAAGGATAAACGCAATGTGGGTATCCATGAGTTTGTTCATTTGGTTGATATGATGGACGGTGTTTGCGACGGTATGCCTGAGCGCCTGGATAAGTTCATCAGTATTGCCCTGTGGTTTGATTT
Organism: Cellvibrionaceae bacterium 1162T.S.0a.05; assembly: GCA_000964245.1. Taxonomy (GTDB): domain Bacteria; phylum Pseudomonadota; class Gammaproteobacteria; order Pseudomonadales; family Cellvibrionaceae; genus 1162T-S-0a-05. Next base: position 3,504,160 of record LANB01000001.1, read on the forward strand.
TGTTGAAAAAGAAATCACAAAAATTGCTCGAGGAAAAACCAATATCGATATTTACGGTGCAACAAATTATCAGGAATTTTTTGCCGTTGTATCCGAGTATTTCTTCGAGCGCCCGCGAATGTTGAAGAAAAGACACCCGGAACTGTACGAACACTTAAGTAAGTTTTACCGCCAGAATATGCACGAGATGGCGGGTTTGTAGCGCATGATAATTTGTTGCGCTGCGAAAGTAGGTGCTTAAGAAACCCATTAACGATTAGGAACTCAACCCATTGAAGATACACCCTCTCTGTTTACATTGAGATTACACCTTAATCTCAAGCTGGTGGAACAGTGCATTGGCCGATTCAATGTTCCGCCTCTGATTCAGGCCCTGATTAACCTGAAGATGTGTTGGCCGCGTATTTTAACCCTGCCCATAAATAACCACGACACGACTCATTTAGGCTGGCTATTTTTGCCGTTTACTGTATTCTGCGCGCCTTACTCTGCCGGCCATGACTATGCAATTTTCCGATTTAAAGCTTAAACCCGCCATTCTGCGTGCGCTCGATGAAAAGGGCTATACCGCGCCTTCACCGATTCAAGAGCAGGTTATTCCCGTGGTGCTGCAAGGCCGCGATGTGCTGGCTGCGGCACAAACAGGTACGGGTAAAACGGCAGGCTTTACATTGCCTATGCTGGAGCTGTTGAGCGAAGGAGGCAAAGCCCAGGCCAATCAGGTGCGTGCACTGGTTCTGACGCCGACCCGTGAATTGGCGGCCCAGGTCGCAGAAAGTGTAAAAACCTACGGCGCGAATTTACCCTTGCGTAGCACGGTTGTCTTTGGTGGCGTGAAGATTAATCCACAAATGATCGCTTTGCGGCGCGGTGCCGATATCCTGGTTGCAACACCTGGGCGTTTACTCGATTTGTATCAACAAAATGCCGTGCGTTTTAAGCAGTTGGAAATGCTGGTTCTTGATGAAGCCGATCGGATGTTGGATATGGGGTTTATCCACGATATTAAAAATATTCTGTCTTTATTACCCGAAAAACGCCAAAACCTGCTTTTTTCGGCGACGTTTTCCGATGAGGTCCGTCAGCTTGCCAGAACCTTTGTTCACAACCCTGTGGAAGTTTCGGTAACACCGCGTAATAGTGCCGCTAAAACTGTAAAACAGTGGCTTTGTCCGGTTGATAAAAAACAAAAACCGGCGCTACTCGCCTATTTAATCGAGACTCACAAGTGGTACCAGGTATTGGTTTTTTCGCGTACCAAACACGGCGCGAATAAACTGACCCGTTTTCTGGAATCGAAAGGGATCAAAGCACTGGCCATCCATGGCAATAAAAGTCAGAGTGCGCGCACCAAGGCACTCGAAGCCTTTAAGAAGGGCAAGGTGCAGGTACTGGTTGCGACAGATATTGCAGCCAGAGGCCTCGATATCGATCAGCTGCCGCAAGTGGTAAATTTCGACTTGCCCAATGTTGCTGAAGACTATGTGCATCGTATTGGTCGAACAGGAAGAGCGGGGGCAGAAGGTCAGGCGGTTTCCCTGGTGAGCGCCGACGAAATCAAGCAGTTGAGTGATATTGAGCGATTGATACAAAAGAAGATTGCTCGTGAACTCGTTGATGGCTTTGAGCCCGTACATGATGTTCCCGAGACTCAAACACCGCGCCCCCCGAAAAAGAAAAAACCCAAAAGAGTTAAAAACCAAACGACGACAAATAACGAGGGGCAAGCGCGTAAGAGACCTGCGGCGGGCAGCAAGTCTGGCTCAAGAGGGAAATTGAAAACGGAAGCCAGGGTGAAGCCCAACGCAAGGAATAAAGTAAAAGCTGATTCGAAATCGGACTCAAAGAGTCAGGACGGAAAAAGACAAGACGTAAAAAAACAGAGTGGAAAGGCTTCAGGTCCAAATTCAAATCGAAATAGCCATCGCTCACGAGCAAAAGTAAGAAAGCGACCCGTAAGCTGATAGCGCAAGTCGGGTTTGTTAAACCGCATCTTTATTATTGTTGCTTGCCAGTAAATGCTTTTCCGCTTCAGTTGCGGGCATGGGCTTATAAAAATAGTACCCCTGTATCAGGTCACAGTGATTTTTGGTGAGCAAGTCGACTGCACCCTGATCTTCTGCGCCTTCCGCAATGACTTTCATATTCAGGTTGTGCCCCAGCGAAATGATCGACAAGGCAATGGCAACACTCTCGTCATTTTCATTGATATTCCTGATAAACGCCTTGTCAATTTTCAGGTAGTCAATCGGTAAGCTTTGCAGATAGCTCAGTGAGGAATAACCCGTTCCAAAATCATCAAGTGAAACACTCAAGCCGAGGTCGCGGATGCTGTTGAGGGTTTTTTTTGCGGCAGAAATATCTTCCATCAGCGCTGTTTCAGTGATTTCTATCTGTAACATACTGGGTGGTATCTGATATTTTTGAAGTAGCGATTCGAGCTTTTTAGCAAGGGAAATATCCAGAATTTCTCTTGTAGAGATATTGACCGAAATGGAAAAATCTTCGTAGCCTGTTTTTAACCATTTTTGAATTTGTGAGCAAGCCTCGTGTAATACCCAGTCTCCAATGGCATTGATCAACCCGGCTTTTTCCGCAATGGGAATGAACTCTGCGGGAGAGACCGGGGCCCGATTATCTTCCTGCCAGCGTATAAGAGCCTCAAAACCGACGATCTTGAAATCGGGTGTTGAGACCTTGGGCTGGTAAACGAGCGAAAACTCAGACTGTTCGATGGCTCGACGAATTCGCGATTCCATTTGTATATGATGTAAGGCGAGTTTTTCGAGGGGCTGGCTAAAAAATTGAAGGTTGTTTCTGCCTTTTTCCTTTGCATGATACATCGCCATATCGGCTTTTCGAATCAGTTCTCGGGAATCCGAGTCATCGCGCGGGTAGATACTGATTCCCACACTGGCTGAAATATGAAAGCTATGTGTATCGAGAAAACAGGGCTTGGAGAGTTCGTCGAGAATACGCCTGCCAATATTTGTCGCGGTACTAAAACTTTTTACATTTTCCAGCAAGACGACAAACTCGTCTCCTCCAAGGCGGGCGAGCGTATCGTATTCACGCAGGCAAAGTGTGAGCCGCTGAGCGATTTCACAAAGGAGTTCATCGCCTTTCTGATGGCCACAGGTATCGTTAATTTTTTTGAAATGGTCAAGGTCGATAAAGAGTACGGCGACCAGATTATTGTTCTGTTCTGCGACCTTGAGTGCATGTTCCAGTCTATCTTCGAACAATACCCGGTTTGGCAAGTGGGTAAGGGCGTCGTGATTGGCTTGGAAGTTAATCACTTCCTGGTTTTTTTGTAAGGTTGTTACGTGCGATCTCAATTCGCGATTGCGTTGTGTCAGTTCACTGGAGACCAGCTTTAAAGAACGTTCAACCATGGCCAGGCTCGCGTCGGCCTGTCCATAACTTTCCGAAATGGATTCAAGAAATGTTTGCCATACATCGGCGTCGATGTGAATCTCACCGTCTTTTTCCAATCGCAGACGTTTGAGTTGTCGCGCAAGCTGCTTATGCATTCAGGCGTTCTGAAAAAGTCGTGATGGTCATTGACTGATTATGCAAGTTGCATGGTGCACCACTGACGAGAGGAGAGACCTCACCGTATGAATAAAAACCACATTGAGCGACCTCACCTGGAAATATATCCTGAGCGGCTTCGAGTTCTTCATCCGTACGTTGTTTCAGCACAATACGCCTGCCAACACAACTAATGAGTATGGCGAGACCGACATCTTCCTGTTTCATTGAGGTAAATGCATTTTGTGCAGCAGCGCTAGCGCCGTCGATGAGCCGGTCGAAATTCGCATGCATGAGTTGCGCATAATCACCTTCGGGAATGTTGCCCGCGAACGTCATGCTTTGACTGTCTTCGTCGATACTGAGAATCGTACGAACAACCCCTTGCTCTTCATCACCCGAGTGCACATGCAATGGAAAAAGCAGGGCAGAGCCCGGTAAATTATTCGCATGTTCGCCGAGGTAATTTTTGTAAAGTTCCAGCGCAGAGGTGCCGTCTAACTCATAGAGCACATTGTCTTTTGCCTTGGTGATCACCCGGTCCGGGCCAAAAACTTCCCACCCTCCGACACAGCCATGGCCGACTTGTAATGCTTCGCCGTAGAGCCCACAAAGGAGAATCAACCCCGATTCAATTCGATCGTTGTGCCAAACGATGGTCTCTTCAAAGCGTTCACCGTCTCCGGCCAAACCGCCGGTTATCGAAATGCTTGGGGGTAAAACAGCTTTTAAACCTTCAACCAGTCTGGTGCCATTCACTTTTTGGCCATCAGAAAGTAGAAAGAGATGTTTCAGGCCGTCTGAATCAAGCTCCTCTGCAAGTTGGCGTCCGGCACTTTGGCTATCGCTGTATTCGCCAATGTTACCGACCTTGATCTGGAAACGGGTGTCCGCCCAGGTGATTGCTGTTATGCACAGGCTGTCATCATAGATTTGATCGCCAAGGATCTCGCCACTGGTCGAGCAACCGATAATATCTGCCAGGGGAAAAGCCGATTTCAAGCTTGCTTGCGCAATCATTGAGGAATAAAGCTCGCGGGACCCGAAAGCCAGTACCAGTTGTGCATCACTGGATTCCGGTAAAGGCGTCTGCCATTCGCCTTTTTGATAACTGGATTGAAATGTTTTCATAGTTATACAACCAAAGTGAGGTGACCACACTGCAAAATAATGGCGAAAATGGCGCAGAATTTTACAAAATACCTATTTGAAGAATAGAAAGACAATCATTGTCTGTCAAAGCTGGCGCGGCCTGGCGGCGATTATCGAAGGCTCAAAGGTGAGAAGGCGGCATTCACTGCTGATCTGGTGTCAGTTCAAGCGCACATCTCCTTAAGCCTTATTCAAAGTAATGAGGGGTTTTACGCCAGTAAAACATATTACTTATATGCGGGATGCCGCAATCTGGAGTTATATGTAATAGTCAACAACGAAATAAATAATAAACACGTGGAGATTTTCAATGGTAAATACTTTATTTACAAAAATAAAAATAAGTGTGGCAGTAATTCTATTTTGTTTTCTATCAATGCATTCTTATGCGTCTTCTGGTTTTCAGGTCGTAGAAAAACATTCAACAATTGATAAAGAGAGCAAGCTGGGCCATTTCTCAGCTGTCGTACAGGTCGGGGAGAATGAATTAAATCGTTTTACAATGCATCGACTGGTAAAGCTGGGTAAAAAAAGCAAAGCTCTTAGTCCGCGATATTTAAAAGGTGCTGTGATTTTTTTGCCGGGTTCGGCATCAAATTTTGATAGCTTTTTACTCGGCCCTAAAGGCAGTTCTGTTGCTGAGCGGCTAGCGCTTGAGGGCTTCGAGGTTTACGGTTACTCACCGAAAACAAAAGGCTTGGATCGGGCGACACATAGCGCAGAACAGCTGCAGGTGATGCAGAACTGGGGCATTGCAAGTGCGTTGGACGATATCGATTTTATCCGTAAACACGCAACATTTCGCCATGCTAAAAAGCCCGTTATTGGAGGTTACTCTTTAGGTGGAATTTTAAGTATTGCTGCGGTAAACCAAAACCCGGACAAGTATTCTGGTTTGGCAATTTTGGAAGCAGCACTATATTATGAGGCGCCTTTGAGCGAACTCTTCTTGCCTCGCGTTGCAGCGCTCGATTTTGCTTTGAGTAATGGCGTGTATGTTGAGGATCAGCAGTATCCACTGACACGCACTGCGGTACAACTTTATAGCTATTACCCACAAGCGATGAGCCCATTTGAAAACTCACTAACGAATTCCTTATTCTTGCAAGCGGTCGCACTCACACCAAGCAACCCACCGGAAGGCGAAGCACCAAACTATACCTATGCAGCCGGCGATTTTATCAATGGTTTCTATTTTCTTGATGAACAAAAAGCCTTACAGCTGGTTAATGGCTTTAATGAGCTGGAAGCCTTGGCTTTGGTACGTGACTATTCTGCGGCCTTTGCGGGAGATCGCAGCTTCACTGGAAATTTACACGCCTTCACTCAGCCGGTATTTTCCCTGCAGGCTGGTCTCGGTTTTGGAACGCATGCGGAAGCAACCTTGTCGCTTTTAGACAGCGCAGATATCACACGTCAGTTGTATCCAGAGCTTGGGCACCTGGATGTGATTGTTCATAAAGACCTCGATACGACTTTGTCGACTCCGTTGATTTCCTGGTTAAAAGATCAGGTCAGCTTTACACGCTAATATCTTGCACCTGTGGACTTACCATTGAGGTGAGTCCACGCCTTTAAGTCGTTTAAGTAAAAAACAACGACGATTTATTATTTCGGTCTTCTTCCACAAACGTCTTTTTCAAATCTCCACTGTGAATAAGTCACACATCAGCGGTGATTGCATCACGGCACGAGGGTGGCTCGTCCGGTTAGTCTTCGGCGAGTAACTGTTTCACTCATGGTCAATCAGCACCATGGTTCTTATAGAAAAAGGATGACGATTATGGAAAATCTTTTTAAACATTGTATTGTTAGTTTTTTAATCTTCTTATTTCCCTCTCTTGCTTTTGCCCAAAACCCGACGCCAGATGTTATTGACTTTGTTGATGCAAGCGTTGTAAACCAGACTTTATGTGTTAGTTCGGGTTATGGGCAGCCCGTAGACCTTTATCAGGATGGTGTCGCTGATACCTATGTGGTATTCAGCAATTTAGAAGGTCAAATGGTTTTTACCCCTGAGGGGAATGGCAGTGCTAAAGAACTGTTTTTCAGTTTTATCGATAACAATTGTGGTGGATCGGCGCCTTATTTTGGTAAAGGCCGTGTTCTGATTCGCTTTGTTGATATGCTGGCTCCGGGCTTCGTTGGAAATGATCCAGCAACCTGGACGTATACGAAGGTTCCCGCTTTGGATTTAGCGACAGGGCATGATTTTTGTGCGGATGCTAACGATACCAATCCCTATTTACAGGTGCGTGCTTACCGGAATACTGGCGGTGGTGAATTAATTGCGTCGAGTGACGGGTTTAGCCATAGCTTCAGCGATCCAATTGGAATCGGCGAGTTATTTATCACCTCCGATTTTTGTGAGAATACCCTCAATGATTTAATTCTTTATGATGCTGAACCAGGCCAGGGCAATAACGACCCACGGCCTGCGGTATCCATTTTAATGGACACATCCGGCAGTATGAATTGGTCTCATGAGGGCAACACCAATGTGCCGGTTGAGCAGCGACGAATCACGCTTGCCAAAAATGCCGTGGAACCCTTCCTGCTGTTAATGAACGATCATTACGACGGCGTCGCTGATTTTGGCGTGGCAGCTTTTCCTAACCAGGCATCCGGTGGTTGTACAGCCAATGTTGAACGGCCCATGGCGCTCGTGAGCAACTCGGCGATTAACGACACAATCAACAACGTCTTGCCTGGTTTACAGGTCGGTGGCAATACGCCCTTGTTGGCAGGTATTGCTGAAGCCGCCGCGATGTTCAGTGATCAAACTGAGCGCGCAATTGTTTTGTTAAGTGATGGCTATCATAACTGCCCTGGATCAGCCTCACCTGGTGATACAGATGTTGTCAATTTAATCTCTGCCTTAAACCAGGATGGCGTTGTCCTCAGTGCAATTGGCTTTGGTCGCCCGAGTGATGTTGACCACCCCTTGCTGGAGGCATTTTCGCAACAAACGTCCGGTGAATTCTACGATGTGACTGAAGCAGGTTTTGACCCCTTTAATTGGGACCCGGCGGTCGCCTTGCAGGAAACCTACAAAAATATTGCAGTTGATGCCCTGGGCCTTGAAAGCATTGTTGACCCGATTGACAGCATTCGACCCAATGAAAAGCGCAGTCATGCAATTAGCCTCTCGGCTTATGAAAACAAGGTCACCTTCTTTACCAGTTGGGCCTGTGAGCGCGCACAGGTGAAAGTGAGCCTGAGGGATTCGCACGGCAAGCTTGTTACCAGTAAAACCAAAGGGGTTCGTTTGCATGCAAACAAAAACTACTGGCTTATGACGTTGGACAGTCAAGCACTCGCTAATCGTGTGACTTCGACGCCCTGGCTCTTGCAGGTAGAAAGTGGCGATCTCTGTGGCTCCGAAAAGATGAGTTATCAATACAGCGTGTTGGGGCAGTCGGACTTGAAAATGCAGGCAATTGCGCACGCCGAAGTGTTTCGGCCCGGTGTCCCTGTTACCTTGCTCGCAAAATTAAGTTCCAGGGATGGGGCAATCAAGGGGCAGAAAGTCATGGTTGAAGTCGTTGGTAAACGCGAAAAAGATATTCAAACCTGGTGGTTGCGCGATGATGGCCGTAAGGGCGATGCACTTGCCAATGATGGGGTCTATACCTTTATTCTCGAAGAAGGTCACAAAGAGACCGGAACCTACACCTATAACTTTATGGTGCAAGGTCAGGATCATCGCAAGCAGGTATTTGAACGCTATGTACGGCTGAAGCAAAGCTACGGAGAATGGAAAAAAGCGGAGGAGCCGAAATTGAAAATACGCAGCGCTAAATAAAATATCCACACGCGTTTTTCCAAACAAAAGGCACTGCTAGCAGTGCCTTTTTTATTGCCGAATCTATCACCAGTTTAATTCTGGCCCTTTTTAAAACAGAGTGCTTATCTTCGCGCATTAAAGGACTTAAAATAATGTTTTTTTAATGTATGCCAACATTTTGTAAATCGGGGCTGCGAATAAGAGTGAGGAGGAGTGCGACATGACAAAATCAATCGTTGTTACGGGTGCCAATAGGGGAATAGGTCTGGAGTTTGTCAAACTCTATTGCCGTCGTGGAGACAAGGTGTACGCGGTTTGCCGTCAATCCAGTGCGGCATTGGCAGAGACCGGTGCGGACATTATTGACGGGGTGGATGTTGGTAGTGAAGCTTGTGCCGCGCGTTTGCGTGAGGGGCTAGCGAATGTTCGTGTGCAGCTATTGATCAACAACGCCGGCATTTTGCGGGACGAAAAACTGGGGGAATTGAACTACGCAACAATTGAAGATCAATTTCATATCAATACACTCGGCCCGCTTCGGGTCACAGAGGCACTGCTGGATAACCTGGAAGAGGGCGCAAAAATCGCACTGATTACCAGTCGAATGGGGTCAATCGCTGACAATAGCTCCGGCGGCCGCTACGGCTACCGCATCTCCAAAGCAGCCTTGAATATCGCCGGGGTTTCGCTGGCTCATGACCTTAAGCCTCGCGGTATTGCAGTGGCGCTACTTCACCCGGGTTATGTTGCCACCGATATGGTTGGAGGCAGGGGGGATATTAGTCCTGAGCTTGCTGCTGAAAGACTCGCTGCACGTATCGATGAATTAAACCTCGGCAACTCGGGCAGTTTTTGGCATTCCAATGGTGAGTTGTTACCCTGGTAGTGGCGCTCATCGTTGTAAAACCCTGTTAAATCTTGCGCTGGTTAATTGAACTTGGCCATTCCTGGTGACACTATGTGCACGGCCCATTCATGTGGATGGGCTTTAGAGACGCTGAAATAAAACGACAACGTTTGTGAAAGACCTTTTGTGAATGTCATACAGGGTTCAGCAAACAACTTACATAACATGTTCAAAAGAAAGGAGATCACAATGCCCACACAACTTAAAAAAGCGCTGGTACTGATGAGTGCTATTACCCTGGTCACTGCCCTCGCAGCGTGCTCACAGAAGGATGAAGATAAAGCGACAGAAAGCTCATTAACCGAGAAAGCCACTTCAACCATGGAAGATGCCAAATCCAAAGCGAAAAACATCGCTGAAGATTCCAAAGAGGCCTTATCAGAAGGTGTAGAAGCGGCCAAGGAAAAAGCCGTCGAAGTTAAAGACGCCGCATCTGAGCAGTTGGAAAATGCCAAGGATAAAGCGGGAGAAATGAAGGATACCGCTGTAGAGAAAGGTGAAGAACTTAAGGATAAAGGCGCAGAAATGTTGAAGAAACTCGAAAACTAAGCGCGAGTTCGTATGGGCTCTGGAGCTTGTGCTTGTGGCAATGGGTTTAAATTGCGATGAGCTTCCAGAGCCATACACTTCCCAGAGAAAACAGCAGGCTGTAACCCACAATACTTGCTGAAAGCCTGGGCGCAAGGTTATGAGACACCGCCAGCGCGCCCGCAGAAATCATGGCTGGCATGGCAGCTTCCAGCACGACCACCAGAGCCACAAACCCTTCCGTCCCCGTCAACGTTAAAACAGTCAAAGCAAACGCGGGTTTCAACAGCAAAATAATGCTTAAAGCCAGGCTCAGGGGCAAGAGCTGGTTGCGCTCGGGTTTGAGTTGCCACTGCAATCCCACGGCAACCATCACAACGGGGACTAATGTACCGGCGAGGCGCGTCAGCACGTCGTTGATCCAACCCGGGTAGGGCAATAAGCGCAGCGCAAAAGCCGCGAGCAAGGCAATAAATGGCGGGAAGCGCAGAATTTTAGTGAATAGCGCCAGATTAATTTTATTGTTTGTCCCGGAGCATAACGTGGCGACTGCAATCCCAAAAGTATTCAGGGCGATAAACGTTCCCAGTTGATCATAGAGAATGCCGTAAGGAATGGCTTCCGGCCCGAGGTGTGCTTCGAGAAGGGGAATACCCACGAAAGAGGTGTTGCCCAGCACGCACACCAGCAGCATGGCGCCCAGCATATTGCGGGACCAGGCAAATACTCTTGCACAGAGCAACACGAGCCCGGTGGCAAAAATCATAACCAGCCAGGACATAATGATCGGCAACAAGGCTTTGCTGTCCAGATCCAGAGCGGGAATTTCTTTGAGTATTAGAGCCGGCAGCGCAACATAAATAACATAGTTGTTAAGAATATTTGCCGCATTGTCAGGGAAATTTTTGCTGCGCTGAAATAACAGGCCAAGGCACAGGCAGATAAATACAAGCAGGAGGTTGGTCACGGGGGGTTAACAGCCTATCGAACGACGCGAGCGGGGAATTATCGCAGACCCCAGGCATGGCAGCAAATTCAAACTTTTTTAATTGCGGCGTTGTTATTGCGGTTTCAAGCCGATTCTTTACCGAGTAGCACGCCGGGAATTTGTGGAGTTCCAACCCATTGCGCAATGGCATTGTAATTGCGCCCGATTTTCTGCAGGGTTTCAGCGCCCTGTTTACTGACTTTGTAGACTTTTGAGAGCGTATTGTTGCCGTCGTTCAGTTTATTAAAAAAGGCTTCTACCTTCTTTAACACCGGGGGAAGTTCCTCTTTCTTTTTGGCTTGTTGAAGTTTGGATACCTCTTGCTGTAGGTCTTCAATGGCTTGTAAAGCACTCTCCAGCTCTTCCTTGCTGGTATCGTCCGGCGCATTGTTTTTTAATTCGTTCTCAAGCTCCTGAGCCCCTTGCTGTAAGCCTTGAATGTTTTGATGAATTTCGGTGGTGATAATATTTTCAATACTTAAATTGACCGTGACATTCACCTGGTTGTTAAGCTGCGCATTATTAGGCATTGACCTGTGATTTTGTTCAGGGAAGCTCTCAGGAGAGGTGTTCGGGCTCACAGCGTGTTGTGCAGCCCCTGTGTTATTCGTTGGGAGTGGTCTCAGCTCCGCTAAAATATCTTCCATTTCAAAAGCGTAGCGCGTTTTTATATCCAGGGCCTCTTGTGCACTGATCTTTCGTCGTTTCTCCTGCTTAATTAATTCATTGATGTTACCTGACAAAACAATGATATCACTCAGCGTATCCTGGCCCAGTTGTTGGTGGGTCGCATAGCGGTAGAGTTGATCAGCCGCTTCTTTGAGTTTGCCGCTTTTGCACAGTAGGGTGATTTGATCGAGCATGGTTCTTATCTCGGAAGCGCGTATATTCTATAGAGAAGACGCATTTGTGAGGGAAGGTACCACATTGCACACAAGAGCAATGCGACGGTTGTAAACATAAGCCCGCCAGTTTCATGTGGATCGATGTTGAATAACCCTGACAGTAATAGCAAGAGCGAAAAAATAAATGCAAGCGGTAGGGTGACACTGGAGAGTAACCATAAAAAGCCGTGAATAACCCGTTTTTTTCTCGCTCGATACAGTGTCAATAGCGCAATAAAAGCGAAGAAAAAGACCAGCCCGAAGGCAAGTAAACCGATTTCATCGTCGCCCATGTGCCTGCTGGTTTGATCAATCACGGCAAACATCACGATCAATGCCGTTGTTGATAAAATGACAAAAATTAAATTAATAAAGAAAGCCTTGATACCAAAGAAACTGCTTAGCGTGGCCGCAAGTGTTAGCGCAAGAATACTGGCGAATACAATTTGAACGAGAATAATAACAAACTCGGAATCGAGGGCTGAAGTTTCCGATAAGTTGAACAACCATGGTGCTGAAGTGAGGTCTGTCAGTGTTCGAAAAAAACGTTGAGGTTCGTTTTTCTTTAGCTCAATCTTGCCATGACAGACGTCAACCAGGCTTGTGAATTCCGAGCTGAATAGTCGTTTCGCGATATTTTCAAGTATCACCCAGTTAATAAAATCACGATATTGTAAAAAGTTGCCATATTCATCCCGGTAGTAGTAGGCACTTTCATAATAGTTGTAGTCAGCGGTCTCGTATTCAATATACCGATGACCGTTAACAAGAATGGGGACATTATCTGTTCTTGCGAGGTTGGCTTCTTTATCGCTGATATTTGCAGTGAAAAATTGTTTGTAGAGAATCCAGAATCGGGGTTCCTCTCTGCGCAGTGCGACCGTCAATTCTGTACTAAGCCTTTCGAGGTTTCTAACGCGGCCAATCGATTGTTGTCGTTCTTCAGCGAGCAGGTTTTGATCGGATAATTTATCCTTCAATTTATCCGATTCTTCTTCCATGCGCGCGATTCGGTTTCTACTTGTGAATTGCGCGTTATCGACTTCCTTTTTCGACGGTAGGGCTTTGAGTTGGTTTAAGGGAGAGAAACGGTCGATCCTCTCGGAAGAAGCCGCGACGACGCGGTAAATGTCTTCGTTAAAAATATAATCATAAGCGCGGTTGGCTGCATTCCAGCAGGGTAGACATGCACACGCAATAAATAGCACTAAAGATGCGATACACGTTAAGGTGTAACGATAGGGGAAGGAACTGGTTGATTTGCCAAAACTGCGCCAGATATTGTATTGGCTTTGGGAGTGCAACCAAATTCCGAGCCCAACACAACCAAACACCAGGGAAATATAGGAAATATAAAGTGGTACAAAAACAATTGTGGGCACCAGGGGAATAAAATAAATCAGTAATTCGAAAATGAGTAGGGTTGTTAAGGTATAAAACACCACGTGAACAAAGCGACTAGACCACAACAAAGGGTGGCGGGTCACCAGCCAGCCATCTATTCGGGTGAGAAAGCGGGGTGTCAGGAAGGCGAGTAATCTAAATAGCTTGTTCATTATATGTTTTCAAACAGGGTGCGGGTCGATTCACTGGTATCCCGGAAATAACTGACTTCCATATTGGCCTCGCTCAGAATTTTGATTAGTGCCCTGGCATCAATGTTGAGCCCACTTTTGATTAAGTAGTAGTGCCCGTGATTACTAAAGTCATTAATTTGATGTCGTAATAAAACTGCTCGAAGTTCTTCGGCGGAATTTTTACAACTTAGCTCGAAGGTGTTGCATTGACGATTCTTGCCGAAATCCTGTGTTAGACCGTTGTAGGTGACTTCGCCAATGGAAGCGCTTTCTGTTGTATTCTTTTTAAGGAAAATTGTACGGTGAGAAATATTCTCCATTTCAAACAGGTGTTGAGAAGTGATCAACACCGAAACCGGGTTTTTGTGTGAGCTTGCGAGTTGCTCCAGGTCTCGTAGAAAAATAGCCTGCGCATTGATATCGAGATTTGCGAGAGGTTCATCCAGTATCAGTAATTTTGGTTTCCAGATAAGCGCGCGTGCGAGTTCAACACGCATGCAGGCACCGCCGCTGAGTTCGTGACAAGCTTTGTCCTGAAATTCACTTAAATTAAGGCGATGAATAATGTATTCCACTTCATCGACATTTTGTTTGCCTTTTATCCCCTTGATCGCAAGGCTAAAATGCAAATAGTCTTTTACCTTGCCTGCCCAGGGCTGAAGCGTCTGCGGAATGTAGGCGATGTTTTCTTTTACATCACGCCAATCAATATGTTTGCCGTTTGACTGTGTAAACAGGGGGTAGTGCAATTCGCCTGATTTGGCGAGATGTTCTCCAGCAATGATTTTTATCAGTGTACTTTTACCACTGCTGTTTTCGCCGACGACGGCGGTAATCTCACCGAGGTATAAATCAATGTCGTATGGTTGCAAGGCAAAATCGTTTTCGCCATATTGGTAAGACAGCCCCTTCCCACAAAAAACTTTTTCCTTGTCGTGAGAATGCTGAATGAAGAATTGACGGGTTGCTTCAAAGCGTGTTCGGTAGTCCGTTATATCATCAGGTTGGGTTTCAAGTTTTCCCAGAATATTGTTGAGAATATCCTGAATTTCATTTTGCAAGTGATCGCTGGACTGGTTTTCTTCCTCTATGCGCGTTAAGTCCCAATTGACCTTGAGTGCGCGTTTTTTTAATTGGAGGTCGCTCGAATATTCGTTGGTAAGTTTTAGGAGTTTGTTCGCGGCTTCGTGGATATCACGGTTGATGAATGAGCGTACTTCATTGGCTTCGGTGACGAGTGCTTCCATGGTCACGCCGCCTGACAAAGGTTTAGCAGTTCGTTTTTAATGGATTCCAATAGGTCCATCATGTCATAGAGCAGGGAGGTCACTTCATCCATGAACTCCTTGAAGCTGAGTTTGCGGCGTTTTTCGGCTTCCTTGATCGTCGCGGCGCGGTTGCAATAAACAATGCATTCCTTGCGCCAGTCACTGTTCGTGCAGAAGTCGGTGACAAAATCGCAAAGACGATTGGCCGAGAGGGTAATATCCTGGGATTTAAATAAATCCAGAATTTCGCGCTCTCTTTCCAGAATGTCACTGGTATTGGCCGCTGCCATTTTATTTCCCTGGGTTCTGATTCTTCTTGATTTTAGGGATTAGTCGTGCCCCGACTAAAGATTGTAAATTCATCCATGACGATTGACTAGTCCAGGGGGAATATTACCATGTTGATAAAGGCGCCAAGCGGCAGTGACCACTATCACAACTCCGCACTGACACTTGAAAGAAAATACGTCGACTCAGTCTGCATGTGACATACTTGAAGGCATGAAGGTCGATCCGGTCATTCTCAAGTTTCTCCTTGAAAGCATGAACGAGGGTGTGCGTGAAATGCACCACTTGTTGCGCGGTCCTGCCAGCCTGAAAACCTTGCAGGCGATGGCGCGTATTGCCCATAAATTACGGGGTGAGGCGACGGTGGTTGGATTGGCGAATCTTAGCCAACTGGTTATCAGTCTTGAAGACACCCTGGTGCGCTTGCAGGATCAAAACCAGGTTAAAAAATCAGCCTGGCAGCCCATAGCCATTGGCCTGTTGAAGATTGTTAAAGTCTGCGAACATATTCGTAAGAGCGCTGAACAAAGTCGCTTGTCTAAAGAGTTACAGTTCAAAGGCCAGCAGAAACCACAAATTCGGCCTCCCTCAATGCCTAAAGGCGGCGGTGTGGTCGCCAGTTTGCAAATCCTCGCTCTGAATGTCAGTCACAGTTGCGGCAAACAAGTGGGTTTAAATCTCGAGAAATTTCGGATTGAAGATGTTCCAGTCTCTATGCAGGCCAAGGTTCAGGATATTGTCATTCAGCTCGTCCGCAATGCAATTGCGCACGGAGTGGAAGAACCGGAAAAACGCAAGTCGCTGGGTAAAAATATTCGCGGCAGTGTTTCAGTGTCAACCGAGAAAATGAAAGGGGGCCTGCAAGTTACCGTGCGCGACAACGGCGGCGGAATCCGACTCGAAGAAGTCCGTCGAAGGTTGGTCATAAAATACAATTATGATATTCAACGTGTTGCCAATATGAGTCAACAGGATCTGATCGACTCACTGTTTTTGCCCGGTTTCAGCACGCTCGACTATCAATCACAACATGCAGGCAGAGGTGTTGGCCTGGATCTTGTCAAGGAGCATGTGAACTCCCTCGGGGCAGCAATGGAAGTCAGCTACAAGGAGAATGTATTTACACAATTCGCTATGCGGATTCCATTAAAAGAAAAAACAACTCGCCAACAAAAAGTGACCCAGATAAAATCCCGTCAAGCCAAACGCATTAAAAAGTTTAATGACGGCATTCCCGTCCTGACCGAAATTGCAAATTAGCACCTTCTGTTAATTTTTTAGAAATAATCTTTATGTTGAAATTACATGTATTAAGACATGCCAAGTCCTCGTGGGATCATTCCGGTTTGAGCGATAAACAGCGCCCCTTGAATGACCGTGGTGAACACGCTTGTGCTCTGGTTGGTCCAGCTATTTATAAAACCGGTTACCGCTTTGAACATGTCTATGCGAGTACTGCGGTGCGAGCGCAACAAACCATAAGTCTTGTCAGTGCATCCCTGCAAAAGCAAATAGAGTGGCATAACGAGGAAGCACTCTATACTTTTAGTTCGCAGGAACTGCTGAACTGGCTTCACCAACAACACGACAATGAAAAGGAAATTATGATTGTCGGTCACAATCCTGCCTTGACCGAGCTTTGCCAATATTTAGCGCTGTCTGCGGTAGATCATTTGCCCACCTGTTCCTGGGTGAAGATGGAAATTGACGGTAAGCATTGGCGGGAAATTCAAGCGAGAAGTGCGAAAATTGTTGGCTTTATCACACCGAAACACTGTGCCTGATAATTTTTTTTAAATCATTAGAGGCCCGTTCGTCCGCCAGAATTTTACTGTGTATGCGGAATGCAAATAGGCCGAGCAAATAGGCCGAGAGAGTACATTGAGAAGCATCGATTTTACAGTAAAGACAAAAGCAAGATGCAGACAGACTAAGGCGTGGGTTTTCGAAAAAATAACCAGCCGATAAACACCATCAGAATGAAGTAAATGAGTACTTCTCCGTTAAGTACAAATTCTGGTTGCATGATTCAACCCTCCGGGTTTTTGCAGAGCTAAAAATTATGCAAGTTCTACTCCTTAAAAAATTTAATCAAATGAATCAAAAGCTTGCGAGAGTAGCCGATTTTTCTTTCATCACTTTTGTTAAAAACCTCGACAGCGATTATGCGCCAAAACATTTTTTGCGCCGCAAGAAAAATGTCGCAATCGGCCGGCATCGCTGGTTTTAACAGGAAATATCAGTAAAATGGCGCCCCTTTAGACGGTAGTAGTGGTTGTAAAAATGAGCGACTTTGTAGTTGGACAGCGTTGGGTAGTGGATACCGAACCTGAATTGGGTTTGGGGATAGTGGTTGATCTAGATAAGCGCAGTGTGACTCTTTTTTTCGCTCTCGGGGACGCAGAGCGCCGTTATGCCCTGCTTGAAGCGCCCTTGACCCGGATTCGGTTTGACGTCGGCGATGAAATTCATTTGGCCGACGGTCGCCGCGCAGCGGTACACAAGGTTATCGATCAACAAGGCTTGCTCCTCTACGATATCGGCGAAGCGCGCCCCGTGGTTGAGACTTCGCTGGCCGCTGAGATCCGTTTAAATCAGCCCTTGATGCGCTTGTTGATGGGCCAGTTGGATCAGCCTCGTTGGTTCTATTTTCGCCGGCAACTCGATGCTGCTATGGCGCGACGTTGGCAAAGTCACTTACCCGGTTTACTCGGTGTCCGCGCAAGCTTGATTCCCCACCAGCTGTATATCGCCTGGCGAGCCTGTCAGCATGAAAAAGTACGCGTACTGCTGGCAGATGAAGTAGGGCTGGGGAAGACCATTGAAGCGGGGATGATACTCAAGCGCTTGTTAATGCAAGAGCGCGTGCAACGTGCTCTGATCATCGTGCCTGATGCGCTCCAGGTACAGTGGCTGGTTGAATTGGTGAGGAAATTCAGTATTACTCCCGATTTATACGCCAGTGAAGAGCATGAATTTCATATTGGACAGGTTCACATCCTGCCACAAAGCGCGCTCGAAAAAGAAAGCGAGCGTCTGATTGCGGGTGAGTTTGACCTATGTATTGTCGACGAAGCGCATCACCTGGAGCCCGGTAGTGAGGGCTTCAACGGCCTCAGCAGTTTGGCGGAAAACACACCTCACCTGGTTCTGCTTACCGCGACTCCGGAGCAATTGGGAATGGAAAACCATTTCGCGCGTTTGAAGTTACTGGATGCAGCGAAATTTTCTGACTTTGACCAGTATCGAGAAGAGGAGAAGGGCTATAGCGAGCTGAATCAGTTAATCAGTCAGCTGCCCGCGAGCAGGTTGAAACTGGAACAAAAATTTGGTTTTCCATCGACTTTGAGCGAAGCCGCAATGATTGATCAGTTGCTGGATGTTCACGGTGTCGGTCGCATCATGTTTCGAAATGTGCGAGCGGCCATAAGCGGCTTCCCTCAGCGAAAGGTCCATCCACATGTTTTAAATGGGCAAGACCTCTTTGAATGGCTGGCGCTCTTTCTCAAGGAAGACCCGGACCGCAAAGTGCTGGTAATTTGTCATGAAATAGAAACCGTGCGCGAATGCGAAAGCTGGTTGTGGACGAAGCACGGTCTCGATGCATCGTTGTTTCATGAAGAGCAGGACCTGATTGAGCGTGATCGCGCGGCGGCTTATTTTGCTGACATGGAAAAGGGTGCCCAGGTACTCTTGTGTTCAGAAATTGGTAGCGAAGGGCGTAACTTCCAATTTTGTCAGCATCTTGTCTGCCTTGATTTACCTGATAACCCCGATTTATTGGAACAGCGTATCGGGCGTCTCGACCGTATTGGTCAGAGCGGGGATATTAATATTCACATCCCCTTTGAAGAAGCGCATAGCGCGGCCACTTTGTTTCATTGGTACCACGAGGTGTTGAATTGTATTGGCCAGTTAAATCCGGCAGCAGGAAAAATTCATAATCAGTACTGGGCGCAATATCAACACGATACAAGCATTGCGGAACAAGCCAAATCGGCTTGCCTTGCGCTGCAAAAAGAAATTGATGAAGGCCGCGATGCGTTACTGGAGCGCAATTCCTGTAAGCAACCCGACGCCGGAGAATTACTGGAAAAGGTCAGAAATGTCACTGAGCAAACACCCCTGAAACTTGTCGAGATGGCAAGCGATTTGTTGCAGTTTCATTT
This sequence comes from Cellvibrionaceae bacterium 1162T.S.0a.05, assembly GCA_000964245.1. GTDB lineage: Bacteria > Pseudomonadota > Gammaproteobacteria > Pseudomonadales > Cellvibrionaceae > 1162T-S-0a-05. Next base: position 3,523,242 of record LANB01000001.1, read on the forward strand.
TGAGCAATTATCTGCGTCAACCTACAGTTTGATTCCTTCCGATAAAATGCTGGTGCCAGCCTTGCCAGGTATTCCACCCGAAGGCGGCGACGTGACTTTTGACCGTGAAACGGCCTGCCAACGTGAGGATTTAATCTATTTAACCTGGGATTCTCCTTTCGTTACCGGGCTGTGGGAATTATTACACCATACCGAATTGGGTTCGGCTTCGGTGGCTACGCTAACCAGCCGCCAACTACCCGCAGGGCATTGTTTACTGGAGTGTTGTTTTGATTGGGTGATTCAAAGCCCTTATGCAACCGAATGCTTGCCTTTCCTTAGTGAGCAAAGTTTACGGGTGCTTTTGCTCGATGTTGGCGATAAAAATTTATCTGCACTGATGAAAGAAGAGTCCTTACAGGAGAGTTTACAGCCGGTACAGAAAAAACTCGCGATTCAAATTGTCCGCGCGCGCAAGGATGAAATCAGTGAGTGGTTTAAAAAAGCGGATGTGCTTGCAGAAGCGGAACTGAATACTTTAAAGCAGGCCGCGATGGCGAGAATCGATGAACATTTTGAAGTGGAGTCGACACGCCTGGCGCAATTGGCAAAGCTGCACCAGGAGCATGTGGATGGAACGGCGGCCGCCAGATTGGCATCGAGACAAAAAGCCTTGCATGACGCTTTGGAACAACATTCCCAGCTGCAACTTTCTGCGCTCCGGCTAATCGTTATTACGCCGCCTGCACACTAGACACTGGCGGTCTGTTTATCGACAAATTTTCCGTGTAATCAGCCTCGTGAGTGAGGCTGTAAACACTTAAACAACGACGACAGAATTTTCTACAGGAGCAATACTGCAGGGAACATATTTATCCGCAGAGTAGTCGTTTTCCCAAACTTCACCGTCGAGAACGAAGCGGTATTCATATTCACTGCCTGTTTCCAAATCCAGAGTGGTGGCGTAACGGCCATCCTTCTGTTTTCGGAGTCGAGTTTCCGAATAGTCCCAGTTGTTAAATTCGCCAGCTAAATAAATTGAACTCGCCTTTTCAGCCAAAGGCTCGGGCGCAATAAATTTCACTTTGCAAATAGGTTTGGATTTTAGATATTTTTTTTCAAGGCTCATAAATAACCTCTTCCTTTCGTTAAGTTGCCTGGTAATTTTCAGTGGATTGAAAAACTGCAATAACAACGAGAAAAACAAGCTGCGAAAACCGTACCAAATGGCACAAAATTTCAACAACTCCCCGTTTTAAGCGTTACATAAGAGATTATTATTGGATTTGATGATGAAGAAGCGTCAGTGGGTAGCGCACGTTTTGTTGGTACAGCCTTAAACTGTGCACCACCAGGGGGCTTCTTACGCGCATTTTAGAAGCTTCTTCGTACGAAAGCCATAGGGCTTCTTCAATGCCGTCATCCAATTCGACTTCGGGATGATATTTTTGTGCACTGACAACAAAAGACAGGCGAACATAGCTGACACCATTGGCCGGTGCTTTATATTGACTTAGCCCAAGGAAGGACTCCGGGCGAACTTTCCAGCCTGTTTCTTCGTAGGTTTCTCGCACTACCGCATCGAGGATACTTTCATTGGGTTCCACATGGCCAGCGGGTTGATTAATGACGAGACCAGTTTCACTTTGTTCGCGCACAAACAGAAATTTTCCCTCTTTTTCGCACACGGCGGCAACGGTAAGGTGTGGGTAATCAGTCTCCAGCATGGTGTCAGACCTTGTAATGGGTAAATGAAAACTCACCTGGCTGTAAGGTATCCAGATGAAAGGGGCCAATGGCACAGCGAATAAGTCGCAGGGTAGGGAAGCCGATTGCTGCTGTCATTCTGCGAACCTGACGATTTCGGCCTTCGGATAATTCCAGTTGTATCCAGGACGTGGGGATAGATTTGCGTTCTCTGATAGGCGGATTGCGTGCCCAGATGTCAGGCTCGGGGATGCGCTTGGCGGTGGTTGGCAGCGTTGGCCCGTCCTTGAGTTCAATACCTGAACGCAACTGACTCAAGGCGCCATCATCTATCTCGCCCTCTACCTGGACCCAATAACTTTTTTCCCACTTGTGTCGCGGGTGGCTGATGCGATTCTGAAGTTTACCGTTATTGGTTAACAGCATCAGGCCTTCAGAGTCCTTGTCGAGGCGGCCAGCGGGGTAAAAATCCCTTGCTGAGATGTAATGTCTCAGCGTTTCACCCTGATCACCGCTAAACTGACAGAGGACATTGTAGGGCTTGTTAAAAATCAGCAAGTTCTTCATGAGTGGCTTTACATTCAAAATGGCCCGCAAGCCTGCTATAATCGCGCGCCGAATTATACCGGGTTCCCTATCTCCCCGCCTGAAAAACCACCTTTGTTCCTCCTGAGTGTGGAACAAGGATTAACTTTTATTCCAGGAATTGTTATGACAGACGAAAAAGCCAGGATTATTTATACGGAAACTGACGAAGCCCCTGCACTTGCCACCTACTCGCTTTTGCCGATTATTCAAGCTTTCAGCAAGGCCGCAGGCGTGGAAGTGGAAACGCGTGATATTTCGCTTTCCGGCCGTATATTGGCCAATCTCTCCAGCTATTTGAAAGACGATCAGCGCGTAGCCGACGCCCTTGCAGAACTGGGTGAACTGGCGAAGACCCCGGAAGCAAATATTATCAAGTTGCCCAATATTAGTGCATCGATTCCTCAGCTCAAGGCGGCAATCAAAGAGTTGCAGGATAAGGGCTTCACCTTACCGGACTACCCGGAAGAGCCTCAGAATGAGGAAGAACAAGCAATCAAAGCAGCGTACGACAAGGTAAAAGGCAGCGCGGTTAACCCGGTATTACGTGAAGGGAACTCAGACCGTCGTGCGCCGCCCTCAGTTAAACAGTACGCGCGAGAAAACCCGCATTCCATGGGTGCATGGAGTAGCGACTCACAAAGCCATGTTGCGCATATGCAGGACGGCGATTTTTTTGGCAGTGAGCAAGCGGTAACCGTAAGCGCCGATGACGAAGCGAGAATCGAATTTGTCGGCGAAGACGGTAGTGTTAAGGTATTAAAACCTGCAATCCCCTTGTTGGCCGGAGAAATTATTGATTCCTCTGTCATGAGCAAAGCCGCTTTACGCGTTTACCTTGAAGAAGAAATTTCCAAAGCCAAAAGCGAAGGCGTATTACTTTCCTTACATTTAAAAGCCACGATGATGAAGGTCAGTGACCCTATTATTTTTGGTCACGCTGTTGAGGTGTATTACAAAAGTGCTTTCGAAAAAAATGCAGCACTATTTGATGAACTTGGAGTTGATGTGAATAACGGTATAGGCGATGTGTATACCAAAATTCAATCCTTGCCAGAGGAAAAACGCAAAGCCGTCGAAGCGGATTTACAAGCGTGTTACTCAGAGCGCCCACCGCTTGCAATGGTAGATTCAGATCGCGGTATCACAAACCTGCACGTGCCTAGCGATATTATTATTGATGCATCAATGCCGGCTGCGATTCGCTCTTCTGGCCAAATGTGGGGCCCGGATGGCAAATTAGCCGATACCAAAGCGCTGATTCCCGACCGTTGTTACGCAGGTGTTTATCAGGAGACCATTGAGTTTTGTAAAAAGAATGGTGCCTTTGACCCGGCAACAATGGGCAGCGTACCCAATGTGGGTTTGATGGCTCAAAAGGCAGAAGAGTACGGTTCGCACGATAAAACGTTTGAAATTAGCGCGAAAGGTAAAGTGCGTGTACTCAACAAAGCGGGCGACGAGTTGATGGCTCACTCCGTGGATGCGGGCGATATTTTCCGAATGTGTCAGGTTAAGGATGCGCCGATTCAGGACTGGGTAAAACTCGCTGTTAGTCGCGCACGTGCAACAGGTAGCCCAGCGGTTTTCTGGTTGAATCCGGAGCGCGCACACGACCGTGAATTGATTGCAAAAGTTGAGCGTTACTTACCGGGTCACGATACCAGTGGTTTGGATATTCAAATTCTTTCTCCCGTCGAAGCTACGCGTTTGTCCTTGCAGCGTATCAAGGAAGGTAAGGACACGATCTCCGTAACGGGCAACGTGTTGCGCGATTACCTTACCGACCTGTTTCCCATTCTTGAATTAGGCACATCTGCAAAAATGTTGTCGATCGTTCCTTTGATGAATGGGGGTGGTTTATTCGAAACCGGCGCAGGTGGCTCGGCTCCAAAACATGTTCAGCAATTTCAAAAAGAAAACCACTTGCGCTGGGATTCTCTCGGGGAATTTCTTGCACTGGCTGCCTCGCTGGAACACTTGAGCAATGCGACGGGTAATGCGCGCGCGCAAGTTCTCGCCGATGCGCTTGATGAAGCAACAGGTCGCTTTCTAAAAGAAAATAAATCACCCTCGCGCAAGGCAGGGGAGCTGGATAATCGTGGTAGCCATTTTTATCTCGCGTTGTATTGGGCTCAAGCGCTCACTGCTCAAACTAAAGATGCTGAATTACAAGCAGCGTTTAAAAACGCAGCGGATTTTCTTGCAGCCAATGAAGAGAAGATTGTGAAAGAGTTAAATGACGTTCAGGGTGTGCTTATGGATGTAGGGGGATACTATCGTCCAGATCCAGACATGGCTTCTAAAGCCATGCGGCCAAGCGAGACCCTTAATCAGGGCTTGGCTCTGATTAAATAACGCTTAACGCTTCGGGCTTGCGTATGGGCATGGCTTATACGCAAGTTTTTGGCTGATTTAAGATGTTTCTTCAGCCACGCTTTGGTCGGAGTCTGCTTTCGCCTCAGAGGTATCTTTTGCGGTGCCGGCTTCAGCTTTCGCAATGCGAATGCTTTTGGCGTGAAGCCCTTTGTCACCCTTTTCAATTTCAAATGTGACGGGTTGACCGGCTTTTAAAGTTCGGTAACCGTCCATTTCAATTGAAGAATAGTGAGCGAAAAGGTCTTCGCCACCGCCGTCCGGCAAAATAAACCCAAAACCTTTGGCGTTATTAAACCACTTAACAGTTCCGGTAGGCATAATACTGTCCTTTGAGTTGAGCTTGGCTTTCCTGCCTTGTTTTAAAACTTCCGAAAAAAACACAGGTTCGGAATTTTTGTTTCAAGACGCTTTCTAATTAAGGATCTTTGCTTAATCAGTCAAGAATACCAAACAAGCTTAAACCCTTAGTGACGCAGATTTCGCTTTAAATGATCTGTTTTTAGCCAAATATACGTATTGATATATGCAGCTATTTGAAATAGATCTGAACGATCTAAACGACACTTCCAACGGGCACTTATTTTTATTGCATTCATCCTTGGTAAGTGAACACTTTGTAAACAACAGTGGCGTGCTTGTCAAGTTTTTGTATCGTTGCGAATTTTGGCTGTTTGCTTACTTTTGGTTCGGTTAAAATTCATATCTAGAACGTTTTATTTAGAAGCCTTGATCTATGAGTATTCTCCGAAATCATAAGCTACATTTAAGTAAAGAGAGCGATGACTCTGCTACTGATGGCGGGTTAGCTGTACAGGAAGAAAGACCCAGGCTTAAAAGGCCTCCGCTCTATAAGGTGGTAATGCATAATGATGATTACACACCCATGGAGTTTGTCGTAGAGATACTGGAGAGTTTCTTTGGCATGGATCGTGAAAGAGCGACACATGTGATGTTAACAGTACATACGAAGGGAAAGGCAGTTTGCGGCGTGTATTCGAGAGATGTTGCCGAAACCAAAGCCGCACAGGTTAACCAATATGCTCGTCAGAATGAGCATCCATTGCTCTGCGAAATAGAGGCATCCGATGATGGGGATGCGGATTAATACGGTTTGCTAAGCGGAAAACGACGATGTTGAGTAAAGAATTAGAAGCAACGTTAAATACTGCATTTAAAGGTGCTCGCACTAAGCGTCATGAATTTATGACGGTTGAACACCTCTTGCTTGCGCTGGTTGATAATGAATCAGCGGCAAGTGTGTTGCGAGCCTGTGGCGCGGATTTAGTCGTTCTGCGACAAGATTTGTCAGATTTTGTTGACTCCACCACGCCCTTGATACCTGAAACAGATGAAGAGCGCGAAACCCAGCCCACGCTCGGTTTTCAGCGTGTGCTTCAGCGCGCAGTGTTTCACGTGCAATCTTCCGGTAAGAATGAAGTCACTGGCGCAAATGTGCTGGTCGCCATTTTTAGTGAGCAGGAAAGCCAGGCAGTGTATTGCCTGAAGCAGCAAAGTGTTGCACGAATTGATGTGGTGAATTACATCACCCACGGCATTTCAAAAGTGAGCGGATCGACCGGGCACGGTGGGCATGAGCACCATGAAGATGAAGCCGCAGCCGGTACAGAAGAAGGGCAGCAGCATCCGCTGGAGTCTTTTGCGACCAACCTGAACGAACAAGCCTTGCTTGGACGTATCGATCCGCTTGTGGGCCGCGAATACGAAGTCGAGCGCGTGATCCAGGTATTGGCTCGCCGTCGCAAGAACAACCCTCTGTTAGTCGGGGAAAGCGGTGTGGGTAAAACCGCAATCGCCGAAGGCCTTGCCAAGAAAATTGTCGATGGCGAAGTGCCCGAAGTGCTTTCCGATAGCACGGTGTATTCTCTGGATCTGGGCTCCTTACTGGCGGGAACCAAGTACCGCGGTGATTTCGAAAAACGTTTTAAAGGCCTGCTGGCAGAGCTGAAGAAGCGTGAAGGGGCAGTGCTGTTTATCGATGAAATCCACACCATTATTGGTGCTGGCGCTGCCTCAGGCGGTGTTATGGATGCCTCTAATTTACTGAAGCCGCTCTTGAGCAGTGGCGATCTTAAATGTATCGGTTCTACCACTTTCCAGGAATATCGCGGCATATTTGATAAAGATCGCGCACTTTCGCGTCGTTTTCAAAAAATCGATGTGAACGAGCCAACGGTTGAAGAGACTTACCAGATTCTGAAAGGGTTGAAATCACGTTTTGAGCGACATCACAACCTGAAATACACCGATAAAGCCCTGAAAGCGGCCGCAGAATTGGCCGGTAAATACATCAGTGACCGTTTTATGCCCGATAAGGCTATCGACGTGATTGATGAAGCCGGTGCCTACCAGCAATTGCTTACAGAATCCAAGCGCAAGCGTCAGCTCGGCGTAAAGGATATTGAAGCCATTGTCTCTAAAATTGCACGTGTTCCGGCGAAGACCGTCAGTTCTTCGGACAAAGAGTTACTGGCCAAGCTTGAAGATACCCTGCGCATGACCGTTTTCGGTCAGGATGAGGCGATTGACAATATTGCTTCCGCGATCAAGTTGAGCCGAGCGGGTTTGACCAACCACGAAAAGCCAATTGGCTCCTTCCTCTTTGCGGGGCCGACAGGTGTGGGTAAAACCGAATTGTGTAAACAGCTTGCCAAGGCAATGGGCGTGGAATTAATTCGCTTCGACATGTCGGAATATATGGAACGCCATACTGTTAGCCGCTTAATTGGTGCGCCTCCGGGCTACGTTGGCTTTGATCAGGGTGGTTTATTGACCGAAGCGGTTACTAAACAGCCGCACAGTGTTGTACTGTTGGATGAAATTGAAAAAGCGCATCCGGATGTCTTTAACCTGCTTCTACAGGTGATGGACCACGGTACGCTCACGGATAACAATGGCCGTCAGGCGGATTTCCGCAATGTGGTGTTAATCATGACAACCAATGCGGGCGCAGAGACCATGAGTCGTGCCTCTATTGGTTTTACCAAGCAGGACCACAGCAGCGATGGCATGGAAATCATCAAAAAGAGCTTTACACCCGAATTCCGCAATCGCCTCGACGGTATTGTGCAATTTGGTAGCCTGAGCCTGGATGTGATCAAAACCGTTGTTGATAAGTTCCTCGTCGAACTGCAAACCCAGCTGGACGACAAGCACATCCAATTGGATATCAGCGACGATGCCCGTACCTGGCTCGCGCTCAACGGTTACGATGAGAAAATGGGAGCACGCCCAATGGCTCGCATTATTCAGGAGCGCGTCAAGAAACCGCTTGCCGAGATGGTTCTTTTCGGTGATTTGGCCCACGGCGGTGGTGTGGTGCACATCGGTGTGGAAAATGACGCAATTGTCATCAAGCCAGAAGCTGTCAAAAAGCCAGAAGCCGCTAATTAGCGGCTTCTGCGTGTCTTTTCTTCAATACTGCCAGTCAAATCTGCGTGTCAGCGAATTTGAGCGTTAGCGTGCTCGGTATGTGATACGGCCTTTGCTCAGGTCGTAAGGGGTCATTTCGACTTTGACTTTGTCGCCAGTCAGGATACGGATGTAGTTTTTACGCATTTTTCCGGAAATATGAGCCGTAATCACATGGCCGTTTTCCAGCTTTACGCGGAAGGTCGTATTTGGAAGGGTATCAACCACTTCGCCTTCCATTTCAAAATTGTCTTCTTTCGCCATTCGGCTAACTGCCTCAAAAAACGTTGGTTAAGAGTAGGGGTTTCTCGAAAGGCGGCAATTTTGCCTGAAAGTCCCGCACAAGCCAAGTTTTGAGGGCGATTTTTCCCGCTTTTTACTTACTGGCGATTCAGTCTGCTTGCTGGTAGAGAGTGCGTTGGGCTGCACATAGGTATTAACCGACAATCGCCAGCGCCTTAATTTGCAAAAAGACGGATTGGCCGGGCTGTAAACCCAGGCTCTCGCAAGAAAACTGTGAAATTCGCGCAAGCAGTTGTTGCCCTTCGACCGATACTTGAACAAGACACTGACCATTGTCCAGATACTGAATATTGCTCACTGTCGCGGCGAGAATATTCAGAATACTGCTGTGTTCTGCATGCTCGAGATTCAGGCTGACATCTTTGGCAAGCACCCTGAAACGATAGTGTTCATTTTGTTCTGGTAAACACGAACCGGCTATGCGAATTTTTTGTTTACCGATTTGAAAGTGTAACAGCCTCTGTTTTTCGTCCCACTGGCAATCCTGTAAATCCAGAATAGAAAAGGCTTCCTCGTTTTGTGCAAGTGGATACTGCAGATTGGTCAGTGCCGGAATAAATTTATCGCGAAAGACAACACGGCCATTTTGTAAATACACCAGTGAATCCGCAAGATGCAGCAATTCTTCCGGGTAATGACTGACAATCAGCATGCCGAGTTGAAATTCATTTTTAAGTTTAAGCAGTTGCGCCAGGACCAGCTCGCGATTATTTTTATCCAGCGCGGATACCGGTTCATCCAGTAAAAGCAAATTAGGTTGCGCAAGTAAAGCTTGTGCAATTGCCACAAGTTGACGTTGACCACCGGAAAGTTCGTGGCTTCGGTGCTGTAGTAATTTTTCTATTCCCAGGGTGGTTAGTAAACTTTCGCGATAAAACCGCTGTGGTAAATGTTTCGCGCGTTTTTCTGCAAAAGCCAAAAGCTTATCGACAGACAAATGCGGGAATATCCATGCATCCTGATTCACATACGCGACACCGCGCTGGAAGCAGGCGAGAGGTTTTTTGTTCGAGCTTAACCACGGTTGTTCATCAAAAACAATGGAGCCATCACAGGATTCAAGCCCACAAATTGCTCGCAATAACGATGTTTTTCCTGAACCGCTCGGCCCAACAATTGCAGTGACCTCAGCAAGAGAAAAATCTTCCTCAAGCACCAGCGAAAAACCACCGCGTACACTGTGAATATCAAGCTTCAGATTCATCGCGTTATCGTCCATCTGCGATTAACGAAAAAAACCAGCAGCAACAACAAGAATGAAAGAGCGAGCAAACTCAAGGAAAGAACATGCGCTGCGCTGTAATCCAAAGCCTCAACATGCTCATAAATTGCAATAGACGCGACTTGTGTTTCTCCGGGAATATTGCCGCCTATCATCAACACAATGCCAAACTCACCGAGAGTGTGCGCAAAACCAAGCACCGCTGCTGTGATAAATGCCCCTTTGCAAATTGGGATCACGACACTAAAAAAAGTATCCACCGGAGACGCACGCAAACATGCAGCACATTCGAGCGCACGTTTATCGAGCTGACTAAACGCATTTTGCAGGGGCTGTACGACAAAGGGCAGTGAATAAACAATCGAGCCAATAACCAGGCCACTAAAACTGAAAGCAAGGGAGGGTAACCCGAGGTGTTGAAAGGCTCCGCCAATGGCAGAGTGGGTGCTGAAGGCAAGTAACAGATAGAAACCGAGTACCGTTGGTGGCAGCACGAGTGGAAGAGCAATCGCAGCTTCGATTGCTATTTTGATTTTGCTTTTCGTGTTCGCCAGCCACCATGCCAGGGGGGTGCCGAGCAGTATTAATATGATCGTGCTGACGGCGGCCAGTTTAAAAGACAAACTGAGCGCGAGTAGATCCTGGCTTGCGAACATGTCTGGTTTGGTTCCTCCGAAAGCGGCAGTATACCTTTATCTTTGTGAAATTGTTTTGTTTGGGTTTTAAGTTGACTCTTAGTGCTTGTCGTGAGTATCTTCGAGTATGTCGTGGGACCATCGACTTGCTTCGCCTTCCAATTTCCCATTGTTGGTTTGGCCGCAGGAACTCTAAGTGTAAGGTGGCCCTTTGCGAAAACGCATGAATACATCCATGTAGCTCCTTCGACCGAACGCGGCCCGGGCCTCCCTGGCCCGAAAGGTTTCGCAAAGGGCCACCTTACACTCAGAGTTCTTTCATTTTTGTCGGGGGAAATTGGAAGGCGAAGCAAGTCGATGGTCCGGGAGAGTTGTTCGAAATTCGTTAGTTGTCAAGGGAGGCTCAGTGACTTGAAAAGTCACCTACTCAAATAACCAAATAAAGAAAAAGCAATATAAGAAAAAAACAATAATTAAGAATATGTGCTATCTGGATCGCTGAGTGCGAGGTAAGCCATATCGAAACCTTTCGGGCCAAGGAAGGCCCGAAGGAGCTACATGGATGTATTTATGCGTTTTCGATAGGGCTTACCTCGTGATCAGCGATCTAACGACGAGCCCTCTTAGAGAATTATTGATAACACATAGAAATCTTACTGAAGTGCATGTGCGATGCGATAGGGCTTACCTCGTGATCAGCGATCTAACGACGAGCCTTCTTAGAGTAATTAAATTATCAGAAGTATGAGAACGCATAGAAATCGCGCTGATGTACATATGCGATGTGATAGGGCTCATCTCGTGATCTAACGCTAACGACAAGCCTTCTTAGAGCAATTAAATTATCAAAAGAAATGAGAGCGCAAAAAACTAACTATCACGCACACTAATCCAGTTATTATTAATCATCAGTTGAAAAGGCCGATAATCAATTTTGTAACTCATTTTCTGACAACGCTTAATCCAATAACCGAGATATAAATACTCCAACCCCAAACTCTCCGCCCAACGTATTTCACTAAGAATACAAAACCGCCCCAAACTACGTTTATCCTCTTCGGGATCAAAAAAAGTGTAAATCGCCGACACAGCGTGATCCAAAACATCTGTCACCGCCACCGCGATAAGCTTGCCATCGCGACGGTATTGTAAATAATGTGTGGCACCCCATTCGGAGCTTAAAAACTCGCTGTACTGTTTTCGAGAGGGAGGATACATGTCGCCATCATTGTGGCGAAGGGTGATGTATTTTTCGTAAAGGGCATAGCATTCATCGTTGTCGATGCTGCTCACGTCCACCATTTCCAAATCGCAATTCAGTTTCAGGCAGCGCTTTTGATTGCGAGAGGGCTTGAATTGCTTCACCGGAATGCGGATGGGAATGCAGGCCTGACAGTGTTGACACTTGGGGCGGTAGAGATGATTGCCACTGCGGCGAAAGCCGTATTCGGATAAACGCGAGTACAGGTCGACATCCATTTCTGTTGCGGGATCAACAAAAACGGTGGTGCTTTCCTGGTCATCCAAATAGCTGCAGCTGTGAGGGTGAGTGGCAAATAATTTAATCCTGGAGAGATCCGTCATAACCCTGTGGCGGCATGGCCCACGCCGATTTCCAATCTATATTCTTCTGTTTAACTAGCGCTCGTAAGCGACTTTCAAAATCTTTACGCGAAATTTCTCGCGCCCCAAGAGATTCTAAATAGTCGCTATGTACCTGACAGTCAATTAATTCGAAGCCCCAGGCCTGTAATTGCAGACAAAGTGTACAAAAAGCCAGACGTGACGCCCCAGTCAACCTGCTGAACATCGATTCGCCAAAAAAGACCTTGCCCAGGGCGATACCGTACAAGCCACCGATAAGCTCACCATCTTTCCAGGCTTCTACCGAGTGTGCAAAACCGGCCTCATACAAGCTGCAGTAGGCCTCAATCATCTCCTCGGTGATCCAGGTTCCGGCGCCATCACGCGGTGCCTGGGCACAGTGGCGAATGACGGCGGAAAACGCCTTGTCGACGCTAAAAGTGTAGGGTTGTTTTTTTGCCAGTTTGCGTGTGCTGCGGTTGATATGAATCTCGCGCGGGTCGAGGATCAATCGTGGATCGGGTGACCACCACAAAATCGGGTCGTTGTCGCTGTACCACGGAAAAATGCCCTGCTCGTATGCGGCTAGCATACGTGGGAGGGAGAGGTCTCCCCCCGCAGCGAGCAAGCCATTTGGCTCGTCAAGCGCGAGGGAAGTGGCGGGGAAGTCAGTTGTTGCAGGCTCCAGCCAGCTGATTTGCCCCATGCAGGTCGGCTCGTTTAAAGGTTATCGAGGTATTTCTCTGCGTCGAGTGCGGCCATACAGCCTGCGCCCGCTGAGGTGACAGCCTGACGGTAGACGTGATCGGCAACATCGCCCGCTGCAAATACGCCAGGAATGTTAGTGGATGTTGCTTCACCATGAAGTCCGCTTTTGATGATGATATAGCCATCTTTCATGTCCACCTGGTCCTTGAAAATATCCGTATTCGGTTTGTGGCCAATCGCGATAAACACACCGGCGAAGTCGAGCTCGTTGATACTGCCATCAAGCGTTGATTTAATTCTGGCGCCAGTCACGCCGCTATCGTCACCAACAACTTCTTCCAGGGTAGAATTCCACAATATCTTAACGTTACCGTTTTTCTCTTTTTCGAACAGACGCTCCTGAAGAATTTTCTCCGAACGCAAACTGTCGCGGCGGTGAATCAGGGTGACTTCACTGGCAATATTACTCAGGTACAGTGCTTCCTCCACTGCGGTGTTCCCACCGCCGACAACGGCGACTTTTTTATCTCTGTAGAAAAAACCGTCACAGGTCGCACAGGCACTTACACCCTTACCCATAAACGCTTCCTCAGAAGGGAGGCCGAGATATTGTGCGGAGGCGCCAGTAGCGATGATTAAGGCATCGCAGGTATAAGTGCTATTGCCCACCAATTTAATCGGTTTGGACTTTAAGTCGCAGCTTTCAATGTGGTCAAAAATAATTTCTGTATCAAAACGCTCAGCATGTTGCTGCATTTGCACCATAAGGTCAGGGCCTTGTAAATCGTGAACGCCACCTGGCCAGTTTTCCACTTCGGTTGTGGTGGTCAATTGCCCACCTTGTTGCATACCGGTGATAACGACAGGGTGTAAATTAGCGCGTGCGGCATAGATTGCGGCGGTATAGCCGGCGGGGCCGCTGCCCAGAATAATGAGTTTATGATGCTTGACTTCGCTCATGGTGATGGCTTCCTGGTTCTGTCTGAATTTTGCGGGGCATAATAAGGGATATCGTTGGGAGCTGCCATTTAATGGGAGCAATCTGCGTCATTGAGAGTCTCAATTGTTTTAATTGCTCTGGACTTGCTTCCCCACTGATTAATATGGCCGCAAGAACGCCGATTACAAGGTGGGCCTTTGCGAAATCGCATAAATACTTCCATGTAGCACCTTCGGTTGAACGCGGCCCGGGCCCCTGGCCCGAAAGATTTCGTATAGGCCCTCCTTGCATTCAGGGTTCCGCCCAAAACCCTGCATAAATTGCCGATCCGAACGTGCACGAAGTTCACGGGCTAACTAATTGTTTTAAAAGGAAGATTTAGGAACCACGCCAAAGATAAAGTACAATGAGTCCCGCCAGTATTCAGGACGGGTTAAGATCCTTCAATCCAAAGTACCACCAGAGCGTGTCAGGACAGATTTTGAGTAAGAAAAGCGACAAAAGCAGCACCATGCCGGCGATTAAACATACAACAGCCCGAATTGTTCGAGAGGGGATCTTGATTGGTCTTATGGCGGTTTGCGCCTATTTGGCCCTTGCCTTGATGACCTATAGCACCAGTGACCCAGGCTGGTCGAGCACGGGAACGGGCGATGATATTCAGAATGCCGGGGGGCCTGCGGGTGCCTGGTTGGCGGATGTCTTTTTCTCCTTGTTTGGCAATCTGGCCTTTCTTTTTCCCTGCCTGCTTGTTTACCAAATTGTCGTGCAGTTGCGCGATCGCGAAGGCTTGAATCTCGACCCTTTGGTATTGTTGTTGCGTTTTGTGGGTTTGTGCATGGTCATGGTATCCACCACCGGAATCGCGGTGTTGCAATACGGTCTCGAAAATTCTGATTTGCCGTTTTCAAGCGGGGGTTGGTTGGGGCTCGAAGTGGCCACGTCCATTGAGGCTGCCTTTGGCTATATTGGCGGTGTGTTGTTGTTGCTGGCAATTTTTCTTTTTGGTTTGACGATTTTTATTGATATCAGTTGGTTTGCCGTTATGGATTACATCGGTTTGATGGTCCTGAAAGGCATCGATTATTTGAAGCATCGCGCCATTATTTTTAAAGCGAATCGCGAAGAGAAAAAACAGGCGAAGGAAGCTGTAAAAGAGCGTAGGGAAGCGGCCAAAGTGCAGACAAAAATTCAGGAAAAACGCATACCGCCCACCATCAATCCGCCCAGAAAAAAACCGGCGCCGAGCCCGCGTGTGCAAAAAGAGCAGCAGCAATCGCTGTTCGATGATATGCCCGTAGAAGGGGATTTGCCGCCAATAAAACTGCTCGACCCCGCGAGCAAAAGTCCTGATAAAGGGTACTCGGAAGAATCGCTGGAGGCGATGTCTCGCTTGCTGGAATTAAAACTGAAAGATTTCGGTGTGGTGGCCGAAGTGGTCGCAGTGTTACCCGGGCCAGTTGTTACGCGATTTGAAATTCAACCGGCGGCCGGTGTAAAGGTCAGTAAAATTACCAACCTCGCGAAAGACCTCGCACGCTCGCTCGCAGTGAGCAGTGTACGGGTTGTCGAAGTCATTCAGGGGAAGTCAGTTGTCGGTATTGAAATTCCCAATGAGCATCGCGAGATTGTGCGCTTAAGTGAAGTGATTGCGTCCGATGTGTATGAGCGATCCCGATCGCCTTTGAGTTTGGCTTTGGGGCACGATATCAGTGGCGAACCGGTGGTGGCGGATCTTGCAAAAATGCCGCACTTACTTGTGGCAGGTACAACCGGTTCCGGTAAATCTGTCGGTGTTAACTCGATGTTAATTTCGATGTTGTACAAGGCTTCACCGGAAGAGGTGCGTTTTATTCTCGTCGACCCCAAAATGTTGGAGTTGAGTGTTTACGAAGGTATCCCGCATTTGTTAACCCCGGTCATTACCGACATGAAAGACGCGGCAACCGGCTTGCGTTGGTGTGTGGGTGAGATGGAAAGACGTTATAAATTAATGGCCGCACTCGGAGTGAGAAACATCGCGGGCTACAACAAAAAAGTTCGCGAAGCGATCAAGGCCGGTTCACCCATTCCCGACCCCTTGTGGAACCCGGAAGCAGATTTACTCAATGAAGAAACCGAGGCGCCGAACCTGGAGAGCATGCCTTTCATTGTGGTTGTGATAGATGAATTTGCCGATATGATGATGATCGTCGGTAAAAAAGTGGAACAACTCATTGCGCGTATTGCACAAAAAGCACGGGCTGCCGGTATCCATATGATTCTCGCGACCCAACGCCCCTCGGTAGATGTTATTACTGGCTTGATTAAAGCGAACGTCCCCACCCGCATGGCTTTTCAGGTGAGTTCAAAAATTGATTCGAGAACCATTCTGGATCAGGGCGGCGCGGAACAATTACTGGGGCATGGTGATATGTTGTTTTTGCCACCTGGTACGTCGATGACAGTGCGTGTTCACGGCGCGTTTATTGACGACCATGAAGTGCACAAAGTGGTTGCCGATTGGAAAAAACGTGGCCAGCCAGATTACCTCGAAGAGATATTAAGTGAAGAAGTGCAGAGTATTCCGGTGCCCGGTTACAGCGCCGACGGCGAGGAGGGTGGTGGTGACAGTGAGTCTGATCCTCTCTATGACGAAGCTGTCGCCTTTGTAACAGAAACGCGCAAGGCAAGTATCTCATCAGTACAGCGTAAATTGCGTATTGGTTACAACCGCGCTGCACGTTTGATTGAACAAATGGAAAACTCCGGGGTGGTGACGCCCATGAGTGCCAACGGTAATCGCGAGGTGCTCGCGCCACCACCACCGAAGTCGTGATGTCAAAATTATTCAGTGACAATCGTATGCCTGAATCCATAGGTCTAAATGAATAGACCTAAATGAATAGGCCTAAATGAATAGACCAGAGCCCTGAGGTTAAATTATGAAGATCCTGTCAAACGTGTTTCTCATGGTGATTTTTTGTGTTGTAGGTGTTCACGTGACCGCGGGCGAAGCGGTTGATGATTTTATAAAAAAACTTGAATCTATTGAGAGCTTGAGCGGGAATTTTACGCAAACGATGCAGGATGCGGATGGCAAGGAACTGTCGGATCCAAACAAGGGCTTCTTTCAGTTGCAACGCCCGGGGAAGTTTTATTGGCACAGTGAAGCGCCTTACGAACAATTTGTGATTGTCAGCGAGTCGGGTTTAATGATCTATGATCCCGACCTTGAACAAGTCACCATCTACGAAAAAGATACCTGGCAAAACAGTCCCGCTGCGGTATTGAGTGGTTCTGCTGAAACCATTCGTGAGAAATACCGCATTGAAAAGGGAAGCGAAAAAAATCGTGAGACTTATGTGCTCACGGAGTTGAATAAAGATCAAAAATCCTTTGAAAAGCTCAGCTTTACATTTGGTAAAAAAGGGCTTGATGCCATGCAGCTTCTTGATCAGCTTGGTCAAATTACAGATATTCAATTCAACAAAGTCAAAATGAATCAAAAATTGGACAGCAGTTTGTTTGCATTCAAGCCACCAGAAGATGCGGATGTTATTGTCAATCAGTAGTCCTGGCAATTGGGGCAGGTGCCAATGAGCGCGGCTGATTTATTTTCCTCGACCGACGACGAGCGCTTTCAGCCACTGGCTGCGCGTTTACGCCCGCAACAACTTGCTGACTATATTGGTCAGACGCATTTGCTTGCAAAAGGCAAAGCATTACGAACCAGCATAGAGCAGGGCAGTTTGCACTCCATGATTTTTTGGGGGCCACCAGGCATTGGCAAAACCAGTCTGGCAAAATTGTTGGCGGCAGAAAGCCAAGCGGATTTCATTGCGATTTCAGCCGTGCTTGCGGGTGTTAAGGATATACGTGCAGCAGTGTCGCAGGCAGAACAGAACCTGCGCATGTATAATCGCAAAACAATTTTATTCGTCGACGAAGTCCATCGTTTTAATAAAAGCCAGCAGGATGCATTCCTGCCATATGTGGAAGATGGCACCTTTACTTTTGTTGGCGCAACAACAGAAAACCCGTCGTTTGAAGTGAATAACGCCTTGTTGTCACGCTGTCGGGTATACATTCTCAAAGCGTTTAATGAAAGTGATTTTTCGGCGTTAATTCAGCGTGCCCTTTCTTCAGAAAAAGGTCTGGCAAAAAGACAGTTGAAACTGAGTGACGAGGCGACGAACTTATTGGTCGCCGCGGCTGATGGTGACGCTCGACGCTGCCTGAACCTCCTGGAAATTTCTGCTGACCTCGTGGAAGACGGCGCGACAATCACAGAAGAGATCATGCAGCAAGTCGCTGTCGGTTCTGTCCGGCGTTTTGATAAAGGTGGAGACGTCTTTTACGAGCAAATTTCCGCGCTACATAAATCGGTGCGTGGTTCTGATCCTGATGCGACCCTTTATTGGTTTGCTCGCATGCTGGATGGCGGTTGTGACCCGCTTTATATCGCGCGTCGTGCAGTGCGCATGGCCAGTGAAGATATTGGCAATGCGGACCCTCGAGCGCTGCCGCTGGCCTTGAATGCCTGGGATGTTCAGGAGCGCCTGGGCAGCCCGGAAGGTGAATTAGCTTTGGCTCAGGCTCTGGTATACATGGCCGTTGCGGCCAAGAGCAATGCGGTCTATCGCGCCTACAATGACGCGCGAGCCGCAGTGGCGCAGCTGCCTTCTTTTGAGGTTCCCATGCATCTGCGCAATGCCCCCACAAAATTGATGAAAAACCTCGATTACGGCAAGGACTATCGCTACGCCCATAATGAAGAAGGTGCCTTTGCTGCAGGAGAAAGGTATTTTCCTGACGAAATGGAAGTTGTTCACTGGTACCAACCGGTCGATCGCGGCCTGGAAATTCAGATCGCCGAAAAGCTCGCAAAATTGCGTGCCCGCAACAAGAACGAAGGTTGACAACTCGCCTGCAAAATTTCGAAGGCCGACGATTTACGGCCGATTCCAGGCGTTGACGATAATTGTTTTAAGATTCCACTCATTCAGTTCAAATGCCAGAACGTTTGCTGGCAAGGGGCAAATTAGAATGGCAGTCACGCTTTTGGAAAATACTTCGGATTCAAAGCAAAACAAGCTCAAGTATGGTGCGGAGGAAGAAGCGATCACAGCAAGCTTAGTGCTTCAGTTTGTTGTTGAAGACGAAGGGATTGGAATTCCGAAAGAAAGTCAAAAGCACATTTTTGATTATTTCGGGCAGGCGGATAATTCGTTAAGCCGCCACTTCGGAGGCTCGGGTTTGGGTCTCAGTATCAGTCGAGAGTTGGTGCAGTTACTGGGTGGGGATCCGTGCGTCGAGAGCCCTTCAAGGCGCAGCGCTTGTGGCAGTGTTTTTCACTTTGCTATTCCCCTCAAAGTCGCGCAAGAGAAGCACAGCGCCCGACAGGGTATACCTTTAAATGACTACCTTGACGCCCTGAAGAAAGCTGCCGAGAAAAAGAAGGTGCTTTTGGTTGAAGACAACCTGGTCAACCAGCAGATTGCACTAGCGATGCTGGAAAAGGCTGGTTTGAAGGCTGATATTGCAGAAAATGGGCAGCTGGCGCTGGAGGCTTTGGATAAAGAAGCCTACGCGCTTGTATTGATGGATTTACAAATGCCAGTGATGGACGGTTTGAGCGCGACCCGGCATATTCGCTCCAATGCAGCCTTTTCTGACTTACCGATCGTAGCGCTAACCGCGCAGGTTCTGGATGGTGATCGTGAGGCTTGTCTGGCCGTGGGGATGAACGATTACGTGCCGAAACCCATTAAACCTGAAGACCTTTATAAGACCTTGCACCACTACCTCTGTGATTAGCCTCGTTCGCGGCTTTCCTGCCTGTTTGAGAATGCTGGTCATTTAAAGCGGCGATTCAGCCGGGAATTCACCTCAGGTTTCACTCATCCTCGTTCAAGGGCGCCTCAAGTGCCCAAGGCTTTAGCAAGGGCGCGATTCACGGCAGTTTCCTATATAATGCGCGGCGAATTCACTGGGGGAATATCATGCTCTGGCTTACCGTTGCCCTTGGGGGCGCACTGGGTGCTCTTGCCCGTTTTGCCATTGCTCAGGCCTGGCCTGTTAAAGCGGGCAGCTTTCCATTCGCAACGTTTACTGCAAATGTGCTGGGCTCATTTGTTGCCGGGGTGCTGTTTGTCATCATTGTTGAGAAAGCAATCCTGAGCGAGCAGTGGCGCCCTCTATTAATGGTGGGATTCCTTGGTGCCTTAACCACCTTTTCGACTTTTTCGCTGGAGAGTGTGGTGCTATTACGAGAAGACAGTATGCCGCTCGCACTTGGTTACATGGCTTCCACTTTGGTTTGCTGTATTGCCGCCTGTTTTGTCGGTGTCAGCCTTACAACAAGAATCATTCAGGTTTAGTTTATGTTGGATAACAAACTGGTTCGAAGTGAACCCGAAAAAATCAAAAAGAATTTAAAAAAACGTGGCTTTGAATTGGATACTGCTGCACTTTCTGCGTTGGAAGAGAAACGAAAAAGTGTGCAAGTGAAAGCGGAAAGTTTGCAACAAGAACGCAATACTAAATCCAAAAATATTGGCAAGGCCAAGGCCGCGGGAGAAGATATCGCGCCCCTGTTAAAAGAAGTTGAGAATCTAAAAGGCGCGCTCAGTGAAGCCGAAGCTGAATTGAATACAATTCAGCTTGAATGGGATTCATTGCTGGCGGCTGTTCCCAATACACTGGCCGATGATGTGCCTGAAGGGGCATCCGAAGAGGATAATGTTGAAATCAGCCGCTGGGGTGTGCCCAGGGCATTCTCCTTTGAAGTCAAAGACCATGTCGATGTTGGAACCGCGCTCGGTGGTCTTGATTTTGAAACGGCGGGTACAATTACCGGTTCACGCTTTGTGAGCATGAGTGCCGACGTCGCAAGGCTGCATCGCGCTTTGATTCAATTTATGTTGAATACACATGGCGAAAAAAATGGCTATACGGAAGTTTATGTCCCCTATATTGTCAATAGACACTCGCTCTACGGAACGGGACAGCTTCCCAAATTTGAAGAAGATCTCTTTAAGCTCGAAGACGAACGAGGTTTTTATTTAATTCCTACGGCGGAAGTGCCTGTTACCAATTTGCTGCGCGATAAAATTGTTGATGAAGAGCAGTTACCGCTTAAATTTGTTGCTCATACACCGTGTTTTCGCTCGGAAGCCGGGAGTTATGGACGTGATACTCGCGGCATGATTCGACAACACCAGTTTGAAAAAGTGGAACTGGTGCAATTCGTTAGTCCACAGAATTCCATGCAAGCACTGGAAGAATTAACCGGCCATGCGGAAGGCATACTGCAAGAGTTGGGCTTGCCTTATCGCAAAGTAATTTTATGTGCGGGCGATATTGGGTTTAGCTCAACAAAAACCTATGATCTTGAAGTCTGGTTGCCTTCGCAAAACACCTATCGAGAAATTTCATCCTGCAGCTGTTTTGCAGATTTTCAGGCGCGTCGTATGAAGGCCCGTTATCGCGCAAAAGAAAATGGTAAGCCGGCATTGATGCATACGCTTAATGGTTCCGGTTTGGCGATCGGGCGCACGCTGGTCGCTATTTTGGAAAACTATCAGCGTGAAGATGGCTCCGTGGGTATTCCTGAGGTACTGCAACCTTATATGAATGGGCAGAGCGAAATTAAAGGTGTTTGATTTCTCACTCCGTTAAAGGTGTAAGGCGTGGAATATTTCCCCCTGTTTTTTAAACTCGAAGGCGCTCCCTGTTTATTGGTTGGCGGTGGCGCTATCGCAACACGCAAAGCGCGCTTGATCAATAAAGCCGGTGCCAGACTGTTTGTTTTCGCAAATAAAGTTGAACCGGAATTGTTGAAATTGGTTGAGCAAAGCGGTGGTGCTGTTTTACATGGCGAGTGGCAAGACGCACTGTTGGATGATAAGAAACTTGTAATCGCTGCGACCAATGATGAGGCGCTCAATGCAAGCGTGGCGGCCGCATGTCAGAAACATAATATCCCCGTGAATGTTGTTGACCAACCCGGCTTATGCTCGGTGATTATGCCTGCAATTGTCGACCGCAGCCCTGTGGTCGTTGCCGTTAGTTCATTTGGGAAAGCGCCGGTTCTCGCTAGAAAGGTACGTACACATCTTGAAAGCTCGGTGCCGGCCAGTTACGGGAAACTGGCGAATCTCATGGGGTCATTTCGTGATAAGGTTGCCAGTATTTTCCCGGAAGATTTGCGTCGTCGCTTTTGGGAAAGTGTGGTCGACGGTCCGGTTGGTGAGGCAGCACTGAAAGGTGATATGGCTCTGGCCGAACGCTTGTTGAGCGAAAAAGTCGAGGCGGGAAATGCGGACAGTGAAGGCGAAGTGTATCTTGTGGGGGCAGGGCCAGGTGACCCCGATTTACTCACCTTCAAGGCGTTGCGCTTAATGCAAAAAGCGGATGTAGTGCTCTACGACCGCCTCGTATCTCCACCCATCCTGGAAATGGTGCGTAGAGATGCTGAGCGGATTTATGTTGGCAAGCAGCGCGCCGAACACGCCGTTCCGCAACAGGCAATCAATGAAATGCTGCTTGAATTGGCACTCGAGGGGAAAAAAGTGTTGCGACTTAAGGGCGGAGACCCCTTCATATTTGGCCGTGGAGGTGAGGAAATTAGCCTTTTAGCCGAAAATAACGTTGCTTTTCAGGTAGTTCCCGGCATAACAGCAGCATCTGGCTGTGCGTGTTATGCAGGCATCCCCTTGACGCATCGCGATTACTCACAATCTGTGCGTTTTATTACCGGCCACCTAAAAAGTGACGCGCCCAATTTAAAGTGGGGCGAGTTTGTGGATAAGTCTCAAACCCTGGTGTTTTACATGGGTTTGGGCGGCCTCAATCGCATCTGTGCGCGCTTGGTTCAACATGGTAAGGACCCGGAAACCCCGGCTGCCTTAATAGAACGCGGGACCTTGCCAGAGCAGAAAATTCATATTGGTACCATCGAAACCCTGCCTTCTGTGATCCAGGGCAAGGAAATTCACGCGCCAACTTTACTGATAATTGGCGATGTGGTTCACTTACACGCAAGTTTGAAACATTAAGTTTTTCCCCAATTTGCCGATAAAAGGAATAAGCCTGTCTGTTTTTTGAGGTTTTGGTTCTTTGGAGGCAATGATTTAGGTCGGGAGACATGGTTAATTTCATCGATACGCGTTATGTGACACCACGACCCGCGGTCACCACGAAAGGTCGTCAGGTCAATAAAGTCGAAACCCGCGCTGACGAGACCCGCAGCCGAGGTTCGTCGACCCCCGCTTTTGTTGAGCGCAGAAAAGTCCGTGATCGTCGCAGCCGCCGCGACAAAAACGGTCGCCTTGTTTACGACATGCGCTCAGGCCGCGGCCGCCGCAAGACAGATCGCATTCCTCCTTCTATTGAGCTGGACGTTTAATCGCTCAAATTATTATTCCCCTTTGCATAAAATGAAAAAATAGCGGTGTATTTAGGGAACCTCTGAAAAATGGCCTATTTTCCCTGTGGCGGCGTCAGCTCCGTGCTCGAATCCTAATTTACTCCAGTAAACTCCAGTTCTCCGCGCGGTGCTTCCTTGCCACAGAAAAAATATTTCCATTTTTCAGAGGTTCCTTAGACTTCTATTAAAAATACATTGTAAGTCTGTTATAAGCTTAAAATAATAAGTTTCAAAGTAAGATGTAATACATCGTTATAATTCGCGACTATTTCTGTCCATTGTTAATGCGAAGAGTATAAAAGGCTAACAGTTTCATGGAAAAAGAATTTGATTTATTTGTGATTGGCGCCGGCTCAGGTGGTGTAAGAGCCGCACGTTTTGCTGCGTCGTTGGGAGCAAAAGTGGCAATCGCTGAAGATTTGTTTTTCGGTGGTACCTGCGTCAATGTCGGCTGCGTACCCAAAAAATTATATGTTTATGCCTCTGAATTTGCTGAAGAGTTTGAGGCAGCGAAAGGGTTTGGCTGGCAAAGCGAACGGCCTCAGCACAGCTGGGCGAAGTTATTGCAAAATAAGGATGAAGAGATAGCTCGGTTGAATGGGATTTATATCAACTTACTTAAGACTGCCGGGGTGGAAATATTTCAAGGGCATGCCAGTTTGTTAGGTAAGGGGCAGGTCCTGGTCAATGGTGCGCGATCGGAAACTGTTAAAGCGAAAAATATATTGTTGGCCGTCGGAGGATGGCCACGCAAGCCCACTTTTCCCGGCGCGGAACTGACTCTGGATTCCAACGATTTATTTCGTTTGAGAGAAACACCCAAAAAGGTCCTGATTCAGGGTGGAGGATATATAGCAGTAGAATTCGCAGGAATTTTTCAAGGTTTGGGTAGTGAGACGGAACTCTTGTATCGCGGCGAAAAATTTCTCCGCGGTTTCGACTTTCAGGTGCGTGATTTTGTCGAAGAAGAAATACAGAAAAAAGGCGTCTCTTTAACATTTAATGATGATATTGTTGAAGTGCGGAAGCATGCAGAGGGTCAGCTTGAAGTGCAATTGACCAACAACGAAGTCCGCAAAGTGGATGCTGTGCTATCGGCAATTGGGCGCGAGCCTAAAGTGCAAAACCTGGGCCTGGAAAATACGCGGGTTCAGCTGACGGGCAGTGGGCATATTCAGGTCAATACCCATTTCGAAACCGACGAGCCCGGTGTGTTTGCGCTAGGAGATGTGGTTGGGCGCAAGGAGTTGACACCCGTAGCTCTCGCAGAAGGTATGGCTCTTGCAAAATATTTATTTGCCAATGAAAAAATAGATCTCAATTACGATTTGATCCCTACGGCGGTGTTTTGCCAGCCGAATATTGCGACAGTGGGCTTGGGGGAAGACGAGTTGCGCTTGCGCGATATTGCGTACGAGAGTTATGTCAGTATATTCAGACCACTTAAAAATACGCTTTCCGCCAGCCCGGAAAAAACCATGATGAAAATATTGGTGGATAAAAAGAGTGACAAAGTATTGGGTTGCCACATGGTTGGGCCGCATGCTGGAGAGATTATTCAAGGTGTCGCCATTGCCCTTGTTGCAGGTGCGACTAAAAAGGATTTTGATAAGACAATCGGTATTCACCCAACGTCAGCAGAAGAATTTGTCACCATGCGAACACCGGTGAGTCACTAGTACTATTTCTTTGCAATGATAACGCTGCGCAGGGGAGCAGGGTGGCCTTCAACGGTACGCTGTGGATTGTCTTTGTCCAAAAAATCACTCAGGGATTGGAAGCGCATCCATTCGGTTGCACGTTGTTCTTCCATGCTGGTGTGATTGGTGTCGACGCAGCGTGCATCCCGAAATCCGATTTTTTTCATCCAGGACAACAATGTTGGAACCGAAGGTAAAAACCAGACATTGTTCATTTTGGCATAGCGTCCTTCTGGTACCAGGCATTCACCTGGGCCGCCATCAATGACCAGCGTTTCCAGAACCAGTTCGCCGCCAAGCTTGAGTGTATCCATTAATTCTTTTAGATGATCGAAGGGTGATCGCCGGTGGTAAAATACACCCATAGAGAAGGTTGTATCGAAAAACTGCGTAGCCGGTGGCAATTGCTCAATTCCGAGTGGCAGAACGTCAACGGGTAAAGCCAGATTACGTCTGCCCAATAATTTTTTGAGCATATAAAACTGCACCACAAAACGCGGTGAGGGGTCGATACCGATAATCCGCTGTGCACCTTCACCCAGCATCCGCAAACAGTGATAACCGTTACCACAGCCGACGTCGAGTACATGTCTATTTTTCAGTGAACTCAAGTGCGGCAATACGCGTTGCCATTTCCAATCCGAGCGCCACTCAGTATCCAGGTGAATACCAAAAATAGAAAAAGGGCCTTTGCGCCAGGGGATTAAGGCGCGTAATGCTTTTTCCACAGAGTAAAAATCAGCTTCGCTGATCTCTTCACGGTTGCCGATTTTAACTTCAGTATGAAAGTCGAAGTTGGTCGCTTCAAAGGCGGGTAAGCTTGCAAGTGCTGTGAGCCAGTCAGGCAGGTCACCGTAGCGTTGGGTACACAAACCCTTCGCGAGTGCGTTCTCGAGCTCGGGCAACCAGTCTTTAAGTTCGGAGTTGGCAATAAATTGTTTGAAGGGTTGAAAGTTGATCATTTAAACGCAATGAGTGAAGCAAAGTTAAAACATTGAAACCAGACGTTGGGGTTTTGCAAGCCGCTATCGAGTAAACGTTGGCGATGCTGTTCAAGTGTTTCCGGTAGCAACACATTTTCGAGCGCGTTGCGTTTTTGGGCGATTTCCATTTCGCTATAGCCGTTACTGGCTTTAAAAAAGTGGTGAAGGTCTTGTACCAGGTCATCGTGTTTCTGATCGTCGAAACAAATTTTTTCAGAGAGAATCAGAATGCCGCCTGCTAGCATGCCGTCGGCAATTCGGCGCAGCAACTTACAGCGCTGGTCGCGCGGAATGAACTGCAAAGTAAAATTCAGGACTACGACAGAAGCATTGTGAATGTCACAGTCCAGAATATCTGCTTGCGTGAGGCTAATAGGGCAGGCGGGCGCATCTGTCTCCAGAAGTTGGGCAAACCTGTTGATCATTGCCGGCGAAGAGTCAATGGCATGAATATCGACCCCTGGCGCCTGAATACGTTTGGCCATTGCAAAACTGGCGCCTCCCAGCGAACACCCGAGGTCGTAGCAGCGCGAATGGGCTTGCGCGTAGCGCGCTGCGAGTTCGCCGATCATCAGCAGGATAGTGCTGTAGCCTGGAACGGAGCGATTGATCATATCCGGGAACACCTGCACGACCCGCTCGTCGAAAATAAATCGCGCAACTTCGGTTTGCGCCTGGGCGTAGAGGGTGTCGTTTTGGGGCTCTTGTGTGCTCATACCTTGTGGGACGTCGTTCTCTTTCTCTATATACAGCTATCAAATTCGGGCGCCATTCTAGCACCTCCCGCCAATTAATCAGAGGCTTTGCAGGAATCAACTACACTTTAAAGAAAGACTTCAATCTGGAAGAAATTAATCTTGACCCAGTTCGATTACAGCAAGTTATCAGTGTTGATTGCGGATGATTTTTCCAATTTCCGTTCGACCGTTAATTCCATGCTGCAATCGCTGGGCGTGATTGACGTGGAAACCGCTGGAACCAGCCAGGAAGCCATAGATTGGTGCGCCAGACGCACCTTCGACCTGATTCTCTGTGACTACAATCTCGGTGCAGGCCGCACCGGTCAGCATGTTCTGGAAGAATTGCGTCATCATGAGCTTATATCCCATAAAACGGTGTTTATCATTGTCTCCGCAGAAGCCAGCCGCAATATTGTGATGTCGGCGTATGACTGTCAGCCTGATGACTATCTGATGAAACCGATTAATACACAGATGTTACGGCAGCGTATGAGCCGCTTGCTGGCCCAGCGTCAGTCATTTTCCAGGGTATACGCTGCAATGGAAAAGGGGGATACCACTACGGCGATGGATGTGCTGGTTGATATGTCCCTGGAGGAAGATCGCAATGCCTTGAGTGCTCAGAAAATGCTGGGCGAAGTATTTTTACAGGAAGGCTTTTATGACAACGCAGAGAAACTTTACAGCAAAGTGCTTGAGCAGCGGCAAGTCGATTGGGCTAGATTAGGGTTGGCCAAAGTTAAACAAGCGAAGGGCGAGCTTGAAATGGCGGGCGCATGGTTGGAAAAAATCATTGAAGAAAACCCCTTGTATCTACCCGCATATGACAGCCTTGCACAAAACTGGGAAAAGCGCGGGGAAAATCATCAATGGCAATTCACAGTACAAAAAGCCGTTGATATTTCTCCTATGTCGATTTTGCGTCAAAAAAAATTAGGTGAAGTGGCACAGCTGAATAATGATTTTTCAACCTGTGTGGATGCCTTACGGCGAACCGTCAAGTTGGGAGAGCATTCTTGTTATGGCCAAGCGAGTAACCATTTTCAGTTTGCACGTGTGGTATCGCTGGGTATGGAACGCAACCTCGACCTCGATGCCGGTTTGGCTCAGGAGGCGTTGAAGTACCTTGAGGATGCGGAAAAATGGTACCAATTGGATGAGGCACAGACCAATCAGGCTTTGTTGCTGAAGGGACGCGTTTTTGCAGCGACCGGTGAGTCGGAACGAGCAGCAGAGTTGTTAACACAAGCAGCTGAAAACATGGAGAGTTGTGAAGCCCAACTGGAGGTGCATCTTGACCAGGTGTCAGTTTTGCAAAGCCTGGGTAAGCGGGAAGAAGCGCAAGCGTTATTAAAAAGTTTGCAGGAAATGTATAAGGGCGACCAGGACGCGCTTAAAAAACTGGATGCCTTTTTGGACGAACCCGCGAGCGAGGCGAATCGTGCGCTGGTGGCGACAATTAATCGAGAGGGTATCGATTTTTACAATAAAGAACTCTTCGACGATGCCTTGTCGTGTTTTGAAAAAGCGCGAAAATTATTCCCCAAACATATCGGTATTCAACTCAATATCGTACAGGCTTACGTGGGAAAAATGAAAAACGGTCAGCAAGACCGGCTAATTGCGAACGAATGCCACGCATGCCTGGAATTAGTGGCGAGTTTAATAGAAGAAAATAACCCCGCTTACGGGCGTTATCTCAAACTACGTGAGATGGCTTCAGCCACCGTGGAGTTTCTATGAATATGACAATGGACCCGAAACAAAATAATCTGGATTTTTCGCTGGTGCTTGCTTCCAGTGTGCACGATATGAAAAATTCCGTGGGTATGTTACTGGCCTCGCTTGAACAAGTTATTGAAGCGACGCCACCCGAAAGCGAAGAGCAGGGCAGGCGTTTTTCCACCCTGCATTACGAGGCTTCGCGTATTAATAGTGAGTTGGTACAGCTGTTAACAATTTACCGCATGCAGAATAATTTTTTACCCATCAACATCGATGAGCATTACCTGCTCGATACGCTTGAAGATCAAGTTGCACGCAATCATACCTTGATTGAAACCGGAAAAATTCAGATAGATATGGATTGTGACCCGGATTTGCGTTGGTGTTATGACAATGATTTGATTGGCAGCGTGGTTCACAATGTGCTGGTCAATTGTTCGCGCTATACGCGTACGCGTATTTTTCTTTCGGCAACAGTAGAAAATGATGTATTGAAAATTACGATTGCGGACGATGGGCACGGCTACCCGAAAGAAATGCTGGAAAAGCCCGCGTCCATGGTCGAAAACGCTGAGCTGAGTCGCAATGCCACACATTTGGGTTTGTACTTTGCTGAAAATATTGCAGCCATGCACAAACAAAAGAACCGTAAGGGCTATATTGAGTTAAAAAATGGTGCACCCTTGAATGGCGGTGCCTTTCATATCTATTTACCCTGATAATAAAGCAGGATGTTTAATCCTGCTTGTTCGAAGCTCTCAAAGTTCGACCTCTTCAAGACCCAGTACGCGAATTTTATCGCGCTTTGAGAAATCACAAATTACCGCGGTGTTTGCTTTGTCTTCAGTCAGGTAAAGGCTGGCAACGCGTTTGATGGCGTCGTCATTCGTGGCGAGCACCTGTTCGCGGAACCGTTGTCTGACTTCAAGTGTACGCCCGTGCAGGAGGGCATGGTATTCCCGTTTGGCACGCCCGGCCGGAGACTCGGTTTTGTCCAGTGCACTGATAGTACCGAGAATAGCTTCTTCAATTTTTTCCCAGGGTATAGGCGTATTCAAGACCCATTGAATAGATTGATCGAAATCGTTGAGCGTATCTTCAAGGCGGGGATCACGGTAAGAATAAAAGCGAAAGGCGCCGAGATTGCTGTCCTGGCTGGCACCACCACCGTAGGCACCACCCTGCTCACGAATGGCCTTATGCAAAAAGCCGTTGCGCAACACATTGCCTAGAACAACAAGTGCGGCAGCATCTTCATGCGCAACTGGAACCGTTGGGTAAGCTTTTGCACAGAAATTAACTTGTGCATTACAGAGCCAGGCTTGTTGAATGGTGCTGTCGTTTTCAGGTAGGGCAATGTTTGCCGCCTGTAAGGCAGCTGCGCCTGCAAATACAGAACTAAATTGTTCACTAAAGCGAGTGGCAACATCTTCTTCACACACAAGCAGTAAGTCGCGGCTCTGTTCCTGAATGGCATGATGGAGTTCAGCAAGCTGCGCGGCCAATGTCTGTAATTCACTGTCATTTTTAATGGCTTTATCGCGAACTTTAATATCCTTGATACTCTGTAAGCCGCCCAGTTTGTGGTTCAGTGCAGCGGTTGCACTGATACCCGCACTGGCTGCCATCATCGCGAGGATGTGGCCACTGTCGGTGACACTTTGTTCTTTTCCGGCGCGGCTTTGGGCATGTAATTCTTTTAAGCGTGTGAGTTCGTCGAAACGGGCCTCATGAATCGTGCGTTTTAATAAATCGGTTAAGGCATCCTGCTTACGGTTCAAGGCCTTACCGGAGTAAGTGTAAAAACCATGAACTTCGTGCACATTGTCAACCTTGGGTCGTACCGCACTGAAAGCGGAGACACCGCCGCTAACCTGCGCTTGTAAGCGTTGCACGTCCAGATAACTTTGTTTGCCAAGCCCCACTTCGGTAACCGTGTTGCTGAAGAAGGGAAGGTTGGCGAGCTGCTGTTCGCTAAATGCAGGCAAGGCAAAAGTGATTTGCTCATACACCAACCCATTTGTTCCTGTGGGGAAATAGCTTAAGCCTTTATTATTGTCACGTTTGTATTCGGGCGCAGTTTCTTTTGCAGGAACATCCTCAAGCGTCACCTTGGGCAAAATGCTCGCATCATCCTGCTGATTTTGTCTTGCTTCCAGTGCGAGGCTCTGTTTGACAATAGCCTGCTTTTCTTCCTCCGAAAGTGCTGCTTGTATTTTTGCGAGACGCAATTTTTCAGCGGCTTCCTTGCGGGCATTCATTTGCGCGTCGGGTACCAGGCTCAAACGCACGCGATGTGGATTATCTAACAGCCATTCACGCACCAGTTTTTTAATAAAATCCGGGTCCTTGATTTCCTCGCGCAAGCGCTCGAGACTGGCGTCAATGTTTAGCAGGGCAACCGGGTCACCACGGTGCGTCACAGCATTGAGTGAGGTTAAAATTAATTGCAAACCGTAGGGGTAGGAGTCACCTCCTGGTTCGCGGCGATGCAATTCAAGTTGGTGCAAGGCGCTTTCCAAATCGCTCTGCGGAATGCCTTTTTCCGCGACGTCTTTCAAGACATCAATAATCAGTTTTTCGACCTTATCGGCGCTGTCGTCGGCACAGCCCTCGAGGCCACACAAAAAACACAGTTCTAATTGTGAGTCATCCAGGCCACACATGGGCGAGAGCGAACTCCCTAAATCAGTTGTTTCCAATGCCTGGCTCAAGGGGGTCGCACTGTGATCCATCAACACACTGGATAACAACTGTGCGCGCAGGCAATCTTCCAGGTGTGTGCTATTGCCCAATAACCAGCCGAGTACAACATGGGTTTTTTGGCTTAAATCTTCATCATTACAGGGGTAGCTTTCCTGAACTCTGACAGGTGCGTAATAGCGTTTGCATTCCTCAACAAAAATCGTTTCATCCAGCTTTTCAAAATGCTGTAAGGCGTTATCTTCAAATTTAGCTTGCAAGACCGCCGGGTCGAGATTGCCATAGGTCATAAAGGTCGCGTTGCTGGGGTGGTAGTGCGTGCGATAAAAGTCCAGCAATTGTTGGTAAGTCAAATCCGGAATGCAATCGGGTTCGCCACCACTGTTGTAGTGATAGGTGTTGGTAGGAAATAAATAACGGGTACAGGTATGCCACAGTTGCGAAGAGATGGAACTCATCGCACCTTTCATTTCATTAAAAACGACGCCCTTGAATTCCAGTGTCGAATTCGGGTTGTTCTTTTCACTAAACTCAAGTCGATGGCCCTCCTGAGCGAAATCCAGTGGGTCCAGGCGCGAAAAAAATACCGCATCGAGATAGACATCCAGCAAATTGAAAAAGTCTTTCTGGTTAACACTGGCAAAAGGGTAAGCCGTCCAATCGGAACTGGTGAAGGCATTCATAAAGGTATTGAGCGAACGCCGGGTCATCATAAAGAAGGGGTCGCGCACCGGATATTTTTTACTGCCGCAAAGCGCAGTATGTTCAAGTATGTGTGCCACACCGGTCGAATCCTCAGGCACGGTACGCAAAGCGACCAGAAACACATTTTCCGGGTTGTCGCTTGCCAGGTGAATGTGCTGTGCGCCGGTTTTGCTGTGTTGAAATTCGTAAACGCTGAGCTTGAGGGAGGGGACGTCCTGCTTTCTGAGAAGTTGGAAAGCGGGATGTGCTGTAAAAGACCTACTTGACATTACTACCTCTAAATGACTAATTTCCGCGGCAAGTCTAGCAGCCTGCTAAAAAACTATCTACGTTGCCGAGTGTGTGAAACCCACAATCGTAATTGAACGCTGATGCCAGTAGTCTGATTTTTAGGAACTCGACTGATAATTAACGAAAAACCAGCAAATAAGCAGTGACGTAAGCCATGCCTAAAGAAAAAGACAGTGACATCAACTTTGATCAGCGAAGCATGCGTTTTCAGCGCAATATCTATCGCAGTGCCAAGGGTAAAATCCGCCTTGCCGTGTTGGCGCGTGATTTTGCAGACTACCTGCCTTCGAATAGCGTCATGGACGGTGCGAGGGTGCTGGATGCCGGTGCGGGCCAGGGCCATTTTGCATTGACGCTTGCTCGACAAGGTTTACAGCTCACCCTGTGCGATCATTCAAAAGACATGTTGCAGGAAGCGGCGTTGCGTTTTACACAAGCCGGCCTGCAAGCCGAGTTAATTCACAGCCGTTTCCAGGACCACATCGAAAACGAAAACAGACAATTTGATATTGTACTCTGTCACGCACTCGCAGAATGGCTGGAAAACCCCGAAAGCGTATTCCAGCTTCTTAAGGTTCTAAAACCCGGCGGCATTTTTTCCCTGATTTTTTACAACTTTCACGGGCTTGAATTCAAAAACCTGCTACGCACCAATTTTAAACGCTTCGACGCAAATAACTTCAAAGCCTGGCGGGGTAGCCTGACACCCACACACCCTCTTAAACCAGAAGAGGTTTTAATG
The DNA here is from genome assembly GCA_000964245.1 of Cellvibrionaceae bacterium 1162T.S.0a.05. Taxonomy (GTDB): domain Bacteria; phylum Pseudomonadota; class Gammaproteobacteria; order Pseudomonadales; family Cellvibrionaceae; genus 1162T-S-0a-05. Next base: position 3,555,714 of record LANB01000001.1, read on the forward strand.
TGGGCTGAAACCCACAAGTTACAATTGCTCACGCATAGCGGGATTCGCGTATTTCATGACTATATTTTTTCGAGAGAAGATAGAGAGCGTGAACCCGAGGTGCTACTCGATAAAGAATTATTTTATTCGAATCAGGAACCGTATTGGAAATTAGGCCGTTACATCCACTTCCTGTTTAGTAAGCCGAATATATGATGGCGAAAATATACGTAGCGTTGGCAGAACAGCAGAAAAAAGAAGGCGATTTGTTGGGTTTTTTTCACAATTGCCGAAGCAGAACATCCTTGGCTAGATTAACGCGAGCTGCTAAATAAGCATTCCCACCTTTATCGGGGTGTAATTTTTGTATGAGTCGACGATGCGCCAGTTTTACATCCTCAGCAGCAAATTCACCTTGAATGCCTAAAATTAATTTGGCTTCTTCATACGTCATTTCGGGCACGTCATCAAAATTATTCGGGCTTTGGCTTTCCCCCTTATTTTGTAAGGCAACCAGAATTAGATAGTAAGAGCGTTTGCATTTGTCTTTGTAATAATTTGCCAGTTCAAGGAGCTTTTCTCTATCGAGGTCTTGCAGGTTTTCACCGGCATGGGGCCCTTCTTTAACTTCACCTTCCAGGGTGACGACGTCTCCAAAACGGATTTTCACAGAGAGAAAAGGTGTATTGATTTGCGGGCTGCTCAGGCTTTTTGCGCGGGCAGCGGAAAACAGGAAGGGCGACAGGCGAATGGCGGTGGTGGTGAGAAATTTCAGTGCACCGAGAACAACGGCGAAGGCCAGCCCAGCCCAGTGCATTCGGCCAGTAAGAAAGGCAACAAGCATCACCACAAAGAGAGCGCCGACTGCAATATTCCAGGTCGCTTTTTTGCGAGCATCGGGATCAAGGTCACGGTACCAGCTGCGCAACCAAAAATAGCCGAGGAGGGCGAGAGCGAGAAGGAGTAGTTTTGCTAACATAGTTAATATTTTTCCAAATTCTGCTGTTTTACGCGCTTGCTTCTTTAATGGATTTGTTGTGCGCTATCGACTCATCGTTACTGTTATTGGAATTCCAGTTTATTCAAGTTCGAGTCTGATACCCAATTGTTTGAACTGTTTGCATTCCTGTTCCAGCGTAGCGAGTGTCAAGGGATTTTTATCAAGCCAGCCGCTCGTGAATTTGAGACGGTATACATTTTTTTCCTGTTTCAGGCTCGGTAATTTTTCAAGGTCCTCACGCCGTCTGTGCAGTACAAAAGCAAGACGCAAACACAGAAGCAGAGGGATGATGGCCAAAATAGCAGCTTCGTCCATGCCCTGAAATTGCGAAGAGTTGAGCGAGCGTCGATGGTGGCGAACGAGATTGGCGAGAATATATTGCTCGTATCGACCGAAACCGGCGAGATCACTGTTGTACAGAATATAGTAGCCGTGGTGGTGGTAGGATGAATGCGAAATACTTAAACCAATCTCATGGAGTTGTGCTGCCCAGCGTAATATTTTTGTCCGCGAAACACCAGGAAGAACGGGAGCATCAATTTGCTTCCAAAAGGTGAGGGCGCATTGGCTGATGCGCGATGCTTGCTCCTCGTCAATGCCATATTTGAACGCGAGGTGTTTGACGGCATCGATACGCGGATCATTGTCAGACAAGCGACCCAAAACATCGTAAATCAAGCCTTCCTTCAATGAACTGTCTGCAACATGTATTTTTTCGATTTGCAGCGCGTCGAATACCGCTTGCAAAATTGCAATACCGGCAGGGAGGACCTGTTTGCGTAATTCGGGTAGGTCGTTACTTTGCACTTCACCGTGTTTGATGACATCCTCGGCTAATTTGTTGAGCGAATCTTTGGAGATCACTGCGCCGCCATCTTCCTTGCTCGTGAGTTCGGCGATGGCCTTCATCGTTCCCGAGGTACCGAAAGCAGATTGCCAGCCAGCTTTGCGGTAAGCCTGGCGGATTTCTTCAATCTCATTGCCCGCGGCAATATAGGCACGGCGCATTGCCCGCGCGCTGACGTTGCCACTTTTTGCAAAGTAGTGTTCAGTGAAAGTGACACATCCGAGCCCCAGGCTTTCGAGGAGTAGGGGTTTTTCATCTTTACCAATAACAAATTCAGTGCTGCCACCGCCAATGTCGACCACCAGGCGTTGATCATGGTTGTTTGTAACCGTATGCGCCAATCCCGAATAGACCAGACGCGCCTCTTCGTAACCGGAAATTATTTGTATTGGGTGGCCCAATGCTTTTTCGGCCGCGCGCAAAAAGCTTCGCGGGTTGGATGCCGAGCGCAGGGCTTTGGTGCCGACGGCGCGGACATTGGACGCGGGAATATCGCGCAAGCGTTCTGCAAAGCGAGTCAGACAATCGAGAGCACGTTGTTGTGCATCCGGGTCGAGTGAGCTACCTTCCTGCAGACCTCTGGCAATCTGCACCATTTCCTTTACGCGGTCTATTACATCCAGGCTGGTTCCATTCAGGCGCGCGATCAGCATGTGAAAGCTGTTTGAGCCAAGATCAACAGCCGCGTAGTAGGGGGAAGGTTCTTCAGGAATTTGCTTTGACATCAACAACACTGATATAAATTTGTCACCGGGATGGCGATATTATGCCATGACAGCCCATCAACCAGGATATTAATTCATGAGTCACGAACGCAGTGCATTTGGTTTACGCATTATGAAAAACAGTCACTCGGATATGCGTAAACTGCGCAAACAAACGGGTGAAGCCACAATACACGGCAACAAATTTTGGAAATCCACTTACCTGATTATGGACTATCTACGCGAATTTCCGCCCAAAAAGCGAGCACGTATATTGGAGGTGGGTTGTGGTTGGGGCCTCGCAGGGATATTTTGCGCCAAAGAATTCAAGGCAAAGCTCACCTCGCTCGACGCTGACGACACGGTCTTTCCTTATCTGGTCTATCACGCAACGCTCAATGACGTAAAGGTCAAGACCTGGAAGTGCCGTTACGAAAATATTCGCAAGGCCGATCTGGAAAAGTTTGATTTGGTGATCGGGGCCGATATTTGCTTCTGGGATGAGATGACCAAGCCACTCTACAACCTGGTCAAGCGTGCACAAAAGGTCGGTGGTGTTCGTGTTGTGATGACCGATCCGGGCCGCGAGCCCTTTCGAAAAATGGCCGAGCGTTGCATGGAAGACTTTGATGCAGATTACGAAAACTGGAGTGTACCGCATCCCAATAATGCCAGTGGACTTGTGCTCGATGTACCGGCATCCTGAGGCTTGTAATTGCGGGGGTCTGCACTGCAATATGAGTGTCACAGTGAATGCCATCTTCAAACACAGGGTGAGTTTATGATCGATAAAACAACCATGCCGAAAGCAGAGCAAGCCTTGCCAGGGCGTCGCGAGCCCATGAAGGTCAGCGCCAGACATTCAGTGTTGGATGCGACAATCAAACCGCCATTCCCCGCCGACAGTGCGCACATTGTTTTGGGCCTTGGTTGTTTTTGGGGGGCGGAGAGAGCTTTCTGGAAACTGGATGGGGTATACACCACCGCCGTCGGCTATTCTGCGGGCTTGACACCCAACCCCACTTACGAAGAAGTTTGCTCGGGCTTAACGGGGCACAACGAAGTTGTTCTGGTGGTTTATTTCCCAGAGAAAATCAGCTTAAGAGCGGTGTTAAAAAAATTTTGGGAGAGCCATGACCCGACCCAGGGAATGCGCCAGGGCAATGATCGCGGTACCCAGTACCGAAGTGGAATTTACTATTTTGATGACAAACAAAAGGCCTGCGCTCTGGAAAGTCAACAGGCCTATCAGCGTGAACTTGCGAAAGCGGGATTTGCGACGATCACTACCGAAATTATTCCCGCGAGTGAGTTCTACTACGCGGAAGATTATCATCAGCAATACTTGCACAAAAACCCGAAAGGTTATTGTGGGTTGGGCGGCACCGGGGTGCCGTGTTCCCTTACTCCGCAGAGTCTCCCGTCTTAATGCCGCCACTGTTGTCAACAATGGTTGCCAGCGCGTAGCCGGTGTCAACGTCGGTAATTTTAATTTTGCCGACGGTTTTATAAACCACTCGCAATACTTTGCCTGTACTTGGGTCCTTGATTTCCTTGGCTTTGCGTTTCACTGTCAGTTGATCGCCTGAGCTGATGCCCGCGTTTTTTCCCTGGTTCAAGGTCACAACGCCGTCAGTGACATCGGCAATTACGATGTTTGCCGGAGCGGCAGAGACTTTTTTCGCGCTCAATTTCGCTTGTTTGATTTTCTTGGCCACTTTTTTAATGGCCTCGCGCATCGCCTTGCTGGCTTTCTTGTCATCAAATTTTTCGCCACCACCGATGCCTTTGACAGACAAGCTTAAAGAGGACTCGGTACCACTGCCGCTTTCTGCAAAAATGACCTGACTCGTTTCAACATCGACAATGCGGATATCCACGCTGGCTGAGTAACCTTTACGGCCAATGCTGACGCCTTTACCGCTGGCTCCCTGTTTACTGTCGCCGTATTCGGTGACCGCACCAGTAACCACATACTGCACGCCGGTAATTTTGCCGATTGCTGCGGCGGTCGCGGGGTCAACACGGCCAGAATTACCGAGATTTTGTTCGGAAATAATGGTGTTCAGGCGGTCCCGTTCAAAAACATTCAGCTTGGTGCCTTTTACCAGTTCTGTGGTTAGCACATCCGCCGCGCCCGCCCCAATTTTCCAGCCGCCATAACCACTGCGGTTTTCAAAATCCATTACCGCGATGCGAACATTCGCAAGGCTTGAGTTGGCAATAAAAATGTTGAGCGCGAGGCCCACAACAATGAGGAGTAAATTCTTAGTGTTATTCATGGCTTACCTCGAATAAATGGCCTGTCATTTTGAACAGTTAATGACGCTGTAATCCTTGTTTAGCGATTAACTGCAAGGGGTGGAGTCTCGCAAAAAAGCCGCAGCAGTTCCAGTTGAACAGTGCACAAATTGCCTCATATAACTAATATTAGTTACAAAGAATCATGTTCTCACTAGCAATAAGTCGGTTTGTCTGGTCGTTTTGTTTGTTTGCTGGTGCTTTCTGTGCTTATTCAGTGAGAGCGTCGCTGTCTGTGAGGCCCAACTCCAACTTGTAAGCAAACGCGATAATATGGGCTATCGCGATATAAAGTTGTTCCGGGATATTCTCACCCGGTTCCAGCTGTGAGAGCAGTTCGACGAGTGCGGGATTATCGCAAAGGGGAACACCACTCTCCTGAGCGATGCGCACAATTTCTTCTGCGGTGTCGCCGCTGCCTGTTGCACTTACCGTTGGCGCGTTGCGGCCGTCGTAAAAAATTGCGACTGCGCGACTTAAGTCCTTGTCATCGGCCGTATTCATGTCTGGATATCCACAAGGTGCTGTTCAAACTGTTGGCGGGCGCGTGGAATATCGCCAGGGAGAACCTGAATTTCTTCAACATCGAGTCCAGCTGCTTGCATGTTATTTTTTAGTCCTTGCAGTTTGTTGAGAAGACGGTCACGTGTACGCTGGTGCTTTGCCCAGAAACGTGTGTTTAACTTTTCGTCTATCAAGGAAAGTTCACTGGCAAACCAGCCACTGTCTTCCAGTTCAAACTCCATAAATACTTTCCATTGGCGTTTGATCTTGCGTTTCTCCCGTTTATTTTCTTTTTCTTTCTCTTCGTGTTTGATCTTGATAATCCGCTCCTGAAAGTACAGGTGCAAAGGGTAAATGTGATCCTGTATGCGCATATGGATTTCAATTTGTGTGTTGTTGCCGGTTTCAGTTGATCTACTCAGAAGGTTCTGGATTTGTAAACTCTGAATGCGCGACAGGTTGTTTTGTACGAGTTGCCTCAATTGATTGCTGATTTCTCTATTGGGATTTTGCTGCTTGTCTTGTGGCAGTCTAAAACCGAGGTTTTTCAAAAGTGCCAGAAAATTCTTGTCGAATACGGGTGCATTGTGCGAACCGGCGGGAGTGCTGGAAGCCTGCAGGTTTTGTAGAAGGCCAAGTAATATCGCCTTTTTATCGTGCTCCGTAAGGCTTGCTAACAGGTTTGCGAATTCGGGTTTAGGTGAATAGCCAGGGGGATTTTTATCTGCCGGACCTTGAATTACGGTTGCAGTGTATTGTGCAGTTTGCATTGCGCGGCTGAGGTTTTGTGAACCTGGGCTTGTATTGTTTTGGGAAAGTATCTGGGCAGGCTCATTGCTGGTTTTACTGAGGGCTAAACGGCTTACTTCGTTGTGTTGTGTCGTTGGCATCGTTACGCCAGGCTTTTGCGCCGCGCCGGGGCTTTCTTTGGCGGTGACTAAAGCTTTTGCGGTGGCTAAAGCTTTAGCGCTTAGCAAAGGCTTTAAAATCTCAAAAACCTTGTTTTCGAGAAACCCGCCATTGTTTCCGATAGCGCTTTTAAGCTGTGATAGCAGGGCCGAATCAATTTTAATGTCGCTGCCCTTATTTGCCGGAAATGCCAGAATATTTTTTAGCAGTGTATCCAATCCGCGAACAAGTGAATGCGCTTGTAGTGCCTGTTGTTCTTTTACGGGGAGTTTGCGTATTGCTTGTAGAAGTTGGTCAAGCGTTTTCAGGCTTTGTTGGCTTCTTTCCGCAGCGGGTAGATGAAGTCGCAGGTTTTCTATCAGGCTTTGATGTGGGTTTTGTTTGTGATTTGTTTGTGTCGGGGCGTTGATGGAGATTAATCCGGCATCTGTGCGTTGTAAAGTAAACAGACTGCCGACACTGATTTGATTTGGGCTGAGCGCAACCGTACTTTTTTTGCCGACCAGTAATTTGATCAGGTAGAGTGGGGCATTTTCTCGCAGTGCTTGCTGCAACAGTTGAACGCGTTGTTGCAGATTGTCAGGGTTGCTGGTGGGCCTGTCTTTCAGGCTGCCAGCGTTAGCCGAGGTGCGTTGCAATTTTTGGAGCAGACTCACTTGTTGATCGCGTGTGATGAGCCGAATGTCTTTCACTTCAGCTTCGACAACAGACAGCTCAGCCGCCGCTTGCCCCTGAAGTTGTTGGGCTTGACGCAAAAGGTTTTGTAAATTCTGCAAAAGAGAGATGTCCATGCCTCAAATTTAGGCGAAATTCACCGATTTTGCATTTTAAGACCTAATAGATAAATACTGCGTGTGAGGCGTTCGATGCGTATTTCAGTAATGAGTCGGCACAACGTGATGAATAAGACAATCCGTGGTTATAGCGTATTGCGCTATAATGCCCGCTTTTCATTTCCGGTATTGGTATTTTGCAGCTCGCTCTGAACAAGCTCCATTTCGAACGTGAAGACCGCGCGCTATTCACGGATCTGTGTGCCAACTTTTCCGCCGGCGATATTGTTCAAATTACCGGCGAAAATGGCGCTGGTAAGACAAGCTTGTTGCGCGTCATTGCCGGTCTTTGCACCCAGTATCAGGGTGAAGTGCTCTGGCATGCCGGGCCCGATCAGGCGCCGGTCGATCATCAACACTATGACTTTCGCGCCGCGCTTTTGTACCTGGGTCATGCGCCCGGTGTCAATGTGTCATTGAGTGCACGTGAAAATCTGCGTTGGTTTTTTTCCCTGTGTGGTTATCAGAAGGAGCAAGCAGGTGATACATCGCTCGTCAGTGTAGTCAGTGATCAGGCTATAGTGGAGGCCCTGGCGCAAACGGGAATGCGCGGTTATGAAGATGTTGCCTGTCGCTATCTGTCCGCAGGCCAGCAACGTCGCGTTGCATTAGCCAAATTGTTTTGCAGTGCTGCACCCTTATGGATTCTCGACGAGCCTTTCACTGCGATCGATAAGGCTGGGGTCGCCGCTCTCGAAGCGCGTTTTCAGGCGCAGCGCGAGGCAGGCGGCATCATTTTGCTCACCAGCCATCAGAATTTGCAAATTGAAGGCCTGAGAACCATTGATCTGAGCGAGTATCAGGGGAGGGAACGCACATGATTCTCTTACCCGGTATGGCGCAAACCCTAAAGGCCTGCTTTCGTCGAGAGTTGTTAATTGGTTTCCGCAACCGGGGCGATATCGCCAACCCGCTGATTTTCTTTTTATGCATGCTAGTGTTCATTCCCCTGGGTATCAGCCCGGACAGTCAGGTGCTGGCACCGCTCGCGCCGGGTATGATTTGGGTGATTGCGCTGTTGGCGACCCTGTTGTCTCTCGATCGTTTGTTCATGACTGATTATGAAGACGGCAGCCTTGAGCAGATGTTGTTGTCGGGGCAGCCTTTGTATTTAACGACACTGGCGAAGATCTGGGTACATTGGATGATGACCGGGCTGCCTTTGACCTTGTTGTCGCCCTTATTGGCACGCTTGATGTTTCTGCCCTCAGAGGCTTTTGCCGCATTGGTGTTATCCCTTTTACTGGGTACAGCCGTATTAAGCTTTATCGGCGCAATTGGCGCTGCCCTGACCGTTGCCTTAAAGCGCGGTGGCCTGCTTTTGTCGCTGATTGTGATGCCGCTTTATGTTCCGGCGCTGATTTTGGGATCCGGCATAGTCCAGAATGCCGTCGAAGGTTTTGATAACCAAGCATATGTCGCCTTACTCGCGGCCTATTTGCTTTTGTGTACAATGCTTGCGCCTCTGGCCGCGGCTGCGGCTTTGCGTGTGAGTTTGGACACCTGAGCATTAACTTTGCACTTAGTTAAACGCCTAAAAAATTGAATAGCGAATTATAAAGAGAGGAAAACAGTGGCTTGGCAATGGTTTCATCGAATGGGTTCCCCGCGCTGGTTTTACGAGAAATTTGCGCCTTGGGAAAAAGGCTTGGCCATCATTGCCGTCATTTTGCTGGTGGTTGGTGCGATTTGGGGGCTTGGGTTTTCGCCAGCGGAGCGCTTGCAAGGCAATAGTGCGCGTATTCTTTACATCCACGTTCCTGCTGCGATTGTCGCGATGGCGGGCTATTACGTGATGGCGATCAGTGGGGCGGTCGGGCTGATCTGGCGCATGAAAATGGCATTTATTTCCTTAAAATGTGCAGCGCACATCGGTGCCGTTCTGACTTTTCTGGCGCTGTTTACCGGTGCACTTTGGGGTAAACCCACCTGGGGGACATACTGGGAGTGGGACGCGCGAATGACGTCTACTTTGGTACTCCTGCTTTTATATCTCGGTATCATTGCTCTGCAATCGGCCTACAGCAACCAGGAGGCCGCCGATAAAACCAGCGCAATTTTGGCCCTGGTCGGCAGTATTAATATCCCGATTATTTATTTATCCGTAAAATTCTGGAACACCCTGCATCAGGGCGCGACCATTAAAATAACCGGTGAATCAAGTATCGACGCCAGCATGGCGTACCCCTTGATCACTATGATTCTGGCGTATTATCTGGCTTTTGCCTGGTTAATGATTGCACATATGCGCGCTGAAATTTTGCAGCGCGAACGTAAAACGGTATGGGTACAGGACCTGGTTAAAGAGAGCGAATAGCGCTTAAAGAGGAGAAGTAAAAGCACATGACTTTTCAATTTGCGAGCCTGGCTGAATTCTTGAACATGGGTGGTCACGGTGTGTACGTTTGGTTTTGTTATATTGTAACGGCGGCGAGTTTTAGTTATCTGGCACTGGCGCCGTGGTTACGCAAACGCCAATTTTTCAGAATTCAGAAAGCGATTTTCAGTCGCCAACACTCGTGAGGTTTAGCGCATGCATCCAGTAAGAAAACAGCGCCTGATCATTGTTTTGTTTATCGTCCTGGGTTCTTCCATCGTGGTTGGCCTGGTGATGTGGTCCTTGAATTCCAATTTGAATTATTTTTATCCGCCGTCAAAAATTGCAGAAGCGCCAGTGGGTAAAGCGATTCGCGCTGGTGGCTGTGTGGTGCCGGGCAGTGTCGTGCAAGCAAAGGATACTTTGCGTGTGGACTTTGTCATTACAGATGGCGTTGCAGATTTGGCCGTGACGTACGATAAAATTTTACCGGCCTTGTTTGGAGAAGGTGAGGCGGCGGTTATGAAAGGGCGCCTGAACGAAAAAGGCGTGCTGGTCGCCACCCAGGTTCTCGCCAAGCACGATGAGAATTACACCCCGGCAGAAGTGAGTAAGTCGGTGCAAAACGACAGTGTTGATCGCAGTAAAGATGTCGAAATATGTAAGGGCTTGAATTATGGTACCTGAGTTTGGCCAGCTGGCCCTGATTATCGCCTTGTTGCTATCACTGTGTTTATCTGTGATTCCCATGGTGGGCAGTTTTAATGGCAAGTTGGTCTGGATGGGGGCGTCCCGCTCCCTGGTTGCAGGCCTGTTTGTATTTATCGCCACAGCCTATGGCATTCTGACTTACAGTTTCTTTGTTGATGACTTCTCCGTCAGCTATGTAGCCAATCACTCAAATTTAAGCTTGCCGATGTACTACAAGGTGACGGCAGTTTGGGGTGGGCACGAAGGGTCTTTGTTGCTCTGGATGCTGATGCTGAGCGGCTGGACTTTTGCGGTCAGTTTGTTCAGCAATAAATTACCTATTGATATGTTGGCCCGCGTGTTGTCAGTCATGGGCATGGTGTCAGTGGGCTTTCTGGCCTTCACCATTTTTACCTCTAACCCCTTCGATAGGATCTTGCCGAATGTTCCTGCAAATGGCAGCGATTTGAACCCTTTGCTGCAAGACCCGGGGTTTATCTTTCATCCACCCATGCTCTATATGGGCTATGTGGGTTTCTCTGTGGTATTCGCGTTTGCCATCGCGGCCCTGATATCCGGGCGGGTGGACAGCGCCTGGGCGCGCTGGGCTCGCCCCTGGACAAATCTCGCCTGGTGTTTTCTAACTATAGGTATTGCACTGGGTAGCTGGTGGGCATACTACGAATTGGGCTGGGGAGGCTGGTGGTTCTGGGACCCTGTTGAAAATGCATCCTTCATGCCCTGGTTGGTCGGCACAGCCCTGATTCACTCATTGGCCATGACAGAAAAACGCGGTGTTTTTAAAAACTGGACGTTATTGCTGGCCATTTTTGCCTTTTCACTCAGTTTGCTCGGTACCTTCCTTGTGCGTTCCGGCTTGTTGGTCTCTGTGCACTCCTTTGCCGCTGATCCTACGCGTGGATTATTTATTCTCGCGTTTATTGGCGTGGTAGTGCTTGGGTCTTTGCTGCTTTATGCCAAACGTGCACCTTCCGTGCAGAGCGAAGCCGGATTTTCTTATCTTTCTCGTGAAGCTTTTTTGCTGGCAAATTCCATCATTTTCATTATCTCCATGGGTATTGTCCTGCTGGGAACCTTGTTCCCACTGATTCGTGAAATTATGGGGTTGGCACCTATCTCTGTCGGTGAGCCGTTTTTTAATTTCTCTTTCGTAAAGTTGATGGCCATTGTCGCAGTATTGATTGGTATTGGCTCTCTGTTGAATTTTAAAAACACCCAGCTGGGCAAAGTGAAGTGGGTTTTGTTGGCGCCGGCGATCATCAGTATCTGGTTGGGGACGTTTATTCCGGGCGTCATCGATGGGCCCTATAAAATATCTGCAGCGATTGCGATAGCGCTTGGCTCCTGGGTTATTCTCGCGATGTTATTCAACGCCTGGAGTAAAACACGCAATGCAGCTAATACCTGGGCAGGCTTGCGACGCTTGCCGCACAGTTATTGGGGCATGGTACTCGCGCATATCGGTTTTGGTTTTTGTATTCTCGGCACAACCTTGAATACGATTTACAGTGATCAACGAGATGTACGCCTGGAGGTGGGTGAGACCCTGGTCTCCGCAGGCTATGAGTATGAATTGTCCTGGGTAACGCCGGTAGAAGGGCCCAATTATCAATCGCTAATGGCGGAAGTTGTTGTGCGTAAACAAGGCAAGGAGCTGGCCCGCTTAAACCCCGAGCAACGTTTTTATGCGAATGGTCAGCCTATGACTGAAGCGGCCATCGATGCGGGTTTTATGCGCGATATCTATGTGGCGTTGGGTAACCAGATTGATGAAAATGCCTGGGCAATTCGCATCCATTTTAAGCCCCTTGTTCGCTGGATATGGTTGGGCGCGATTTTTATGGCGCTGGGTGGCTTTGTTGCGATTATGGATAAACGTTACAAAATCAAGCAACGCCTTGATGAGAAACTGGCAAGTAAAACGGAAAATGAATCCAAAGAGACTGAGCTTGCCGGGCAAGCGGAAGGTGGAGATGGCGATGCGGGCGAGGTGACAGCGTGAACCGCTTGAAGTTATTTATTCCTGTTATCGTCGTGTTAATGATGTTCACGCTCTTCCTGCCGTTGTTAATGGACAAGGACCGTGATGCAACCTTGCTACCCTCTGTTATGGTGGGGCGAACCCTGCCGGAATTTTCCTTGCCGAGTTTGCATGATCCGCAAAAAATTTATACACACGAAGATGTGCTTGGTGAAACCTTTCTGATCAATGTCTGGGCGACCTGGTGCCCAAGCTGTAAATTTGAGCATCCCTACCTTTTGAAATTGGCTCAGGAAGGAATCAATATTTACGGGTTGGACTATCGCGATGATGCTGATCGCGCTCTGGCATGGTTGCGAGATCTTGGCGACCCTTATAAGGTGACGCTGTTTGATCCCAACGGTGAGTTGGTGCTGGACCTGGGTGTCTACGGCGCACCGGAAACCTATCTGGTTAATGCGGAAGGGAAAATTCTTTATCGTCATGTGGGTGTGGTCGACGAGAAAGTATGGAACGAGACGCTTAAACCCCTGTATTTTTCTGAAGAGACTTTTTCCAAAGACACTGTTTCAGGCGAGACTTTTTCAAGCGAAAGCGTTTCAAATGGAATCAATGCAATAGCCCCTTCGTCGAAAGACTCTTCTTCAAAGGATTCTCCTTCAACTGAGAGCAATGCAAATTAGTGACCATTGGTCTCAGCCTTGAATTTTGACATAAGTACTTTGGAAATCTGATTTATGTTGCCGGAATGGTCTGCTGTTCGCGCGGTTTTACTCGCCTGGCCTTATGCCGAAGGTGATTGGTCTGAAAGTTATCAACGCATATCGGCCTGTTATGCCGGAATATTGCGCACCTTATGTGAACACATTGAAACCTGGGTACTTGTGCATCCCAGCTGTAAACAGGATTTTGATCGCTACAGTGCGAACGTGAATCAAAATAATTTGAAAGTCTTTGAGCAAGCTTATAACGATACCTGGATTCGTGATTACGGGCCGCTGTCTCTGCCTGGCAAACTGTGTAATTTTCAGTTTGATGGTTGGGGAAAAAAATACGATTCGGATCTCGACAATGCCGCTGTCAATAAAATTTTCGAAAATACAGCGAGCGGCGTGATGCCTTTGCTAAGTTGTTCACAGTTGGTGGTTGAAGGCGGCGCATTGGAAATCAATGACGACGGCATTTTATTGGCAAACAAGGATTGCCTGTTTGACCGCAATCGTAATCCATCACATGACGAGACTGCGGTTAGGGAAGAATTACAAGAGCAGCTCAATATTAAGGATTTTGCGCTTGTCGAAAATGTGTGCTTGAGCGGTGACGATACCGATGGGCATATCGATACCCTGGCGCGCTTTGCCAGTAATGACCAGGTTCTATATTGTGGCAGCGACGGTGAGCATCCAGACCACCTGGCTTTGCAAAGTCTGGAAACACAACTACAGGACTTGGCAAAAAAATATTCATGGGAGCTAACGGCTTTACCCACACCGGTTATTTACGAGGGCGACAAACTGCTTGCAGCAAGTTATGCCAATTTTCTCATCTGCAATGACTGCGTCTTTGTGCCGGCCTATGATGTGATTGAGGATGAGCGTGTAGAAAAAATATTTAAACGTGTCTTTCCGAAAAGTAAAATTTTGATGCTTCCGTGTTTACCTTTGCTGAGTCAAAATGGAAGCTTACATTGCGCCACCATGCAAGTCGCAACAGCCGCATGGGGCGCTTAACTGCCTTGTTTTACGGTTAATTAGACCAACAGGTTAACTTATGTCCAGAACAATTGTCGCAGCAGTCATCCAACAAGCGATTAGTAGCAATAACAAAATGCAAAACTTGCGTGAAACGGCAGAACATGTGCGGGACGCTGTTGAAGAGGGTGCGGAATTAGTTGTGTTGCAAGAACTGCATGCAAGCCGCTATTTTTGTCAGACAGAAGACCCGGAATTTTTTGATTTAGCGGAAGAGCTGAATGGCGAAACCCAGGCTTTTTGTTGTGAGTTGGCAGCAGAGTTGGATATCGTTTTGGTTATGTCAGGTTTCGAACGCCGCGCTGCAGGCTTGTATCACAACACGGCGCAAATCATTGATGGCGAAGAGGGCGTGGTTGGCATTTACCGTAAAATGCACATCCCGGATGACCCTGGCTTTTACGAGAAGTTTTATTTTACTCCCGGCGATGCCGACGGCGAATGTCACGGATTCAAACCTGTGCAAACCCGTTTGGGAAAGTTGGGTGTATTGGTGTGTTGGGACCAATGGTATCCGGAAGCAGCGCGTTTGATGGCAATGGCGGGCGCGGATCTTTTAATTTATCCCACTGCCATTGGCTGGGACCCGGAAGACGAGGAGGAAGAGCAGGATCGTCAACTTGATGCCTGGCTAACAATTCAACGAGCACATGCCGTGGCCAATGGATTACCGGTATTGGTTGCCAATCGTACGGGTTTTGAAGCCTCTCCAGAAGATGATGAGAGTGGTATTGAATTCTGGGGAACCAGTTTTATTGCCGGTCCTCAAGGTGAATTGCTGGTTTCTGCGAATGTAGAGGAAGAAGGGGCTTATCTCGCTGAAATTGATTTGGGGCGCAGTGAGGGTGTCCGACGAATGTGGCCTTATTTTAGAGACCGACGTGTTGATGCCTACGGTAATTTGGTCAAGCGTTGGTTAAAGTAACATTTCGTTGGCGGATTTAAGCGGGGCTTAAGGGGCCCTATTTTTATTCAGCAAATAAGGATTGTCGATATTAATGATGCGTGCGGAATGGTGGTGTGTTTTTGTCCAGGCTTCCTCAAAATGTGCATTGAATAGTTTTTCGAGTTCACCATTATTTTGTAATCTTTCGAGCCCCTTGCGAATACGTTCCCCGAGCAGAGGTTCACAGGCACACACATAAAGGTAAACCGGGAACGGATAGTGGATGAAGGTGTCTGGCAAGATGCCGATATCGAAATCATGTTTTTTTTCAATGTCCAGCATACTTTCAACTTCGCCAACGCCAAGTGGAATGTAGTCAAAACGCTCTCGAGACAGCATGGAATACAGCATATCGAGGCTTTTACCACTAATGACTTCCAGGTTGTTGGCTTTATAAATCGCATTATCCGACCAATATTCAAGTTGACCGATTTGCAATTCAAGAAATTGCTTTGTGGTCAGGGTTTGAAACTTTTCGATGTCGGCATTGCGAACAACAATCGCGCGATAACCCAGCAGTCCTTTCATTAAGGGTACTCGAATCAGATCGATACCTTCCTGGTCCAGATCGGGGCTGTAAGGGTTACTGGCTACATTGACAATTTCTCCGCGCGTCACTTCACGTACCCCCCGTGACAGGGTCATATCGTCGCCTTTCCAGGTGTTGAGCGTGTAGTCGCCGTGGGTGTCACGCGTGATTTCGAGTGCTCGCTCGAGAACACGGAACTCGTAAAGGCGACGGTCAGTTGCAATTTGTTGAGCGGGGAGATAAGAAACTCGCTGAATTTCCTGCGTGTGCTCAGTAAGCGAGTCGGCTTCACCCGTTGCTGCTGGACCGGTGTTTTTTGTCTGAATGTTGTTTGTTTCAGCGCACAGATAAGCTGACAGGGCCAGGATCAGTAATCCGGCTAAGCTTGCTTGTTTCATTATTATGCCCACTTTGCTGGCGGGGAAGTCTAACACTGGCATCGAGTTGATGAGAATTCACCTTTTGTTATGCATAATGGAAGTTCTATTACGCGCCGTTTTAAAGCTTCTCTATAACTTTAAATAATAATGCTAAGCTACTGTTTTTGCTTTAATAATTGCTTAAACTGTCGTCTTTAGCCGACTACTGGAGCCAGTAATGAAATTTCTTTCGTTTAGCCTGCTGCTTGTATTCGCCGTGCACAGTGTTGCCGGAGACAGCAAGCAGCGTGAGCGCCACCAGCAATTCAGTATTCCAGAGGAGTTGGGTGAAACGCTCGTTTTCGATTGGCAGGGAGGGGCGTGGCAATACGACAATATTGGTGGTGTATTTCGCTTTGTGATTACCTCCAGCGCTGAACTCGAGACCAATAAGCTCTACATCCAATGGTGGCGAGACCTGGAAGAGGGCAAAGAGCTGGCCTATTCGTTGGCTGTTGTTGAATTTAATGAAGCACCGGAATTTAACTTTAATAAGGTTGAGTGTCTCAACAATGCGTGTAGCCAATTGCGTATTCCTGCAATGCACGCCTTTGAAGGTTTTGAACAAAAAATAGAAATTGAACTGGTTGCTTTGGGCCGATATAGAGTGAAGCTTTAAAGGGCAAAAAAGCGCCTGATTTTTCCTTAAATCGCGGGCACAAAAAAACCCGGTTTACTTGAGTGACTCTCAGGAGCGCTCTCGAGTGAAGACCAGGTTTTTTTATCACAACACGCCAGGCGGCGGTGCGTGATTTGTAAATGGCGACCCGGAAGGGACTTGAACCCTCGACCTCCGGCGTGACAGGCCGGCATTCTAACCAACTGAACTACCGGGCCGCAGCTGTCACTTGCGTAACCTTTGAAAGAGAATGATGCACTGCTGCGTTCTCAATCGTGTCAGGCACACTTTTCGACTTGGTGGGTGGTACAGGGGTCGAACCTGTGACCTACGGCTTGTAAGGCCGTCGCTCTCCCAACTGAGCTAACCACCCGTCGAAGGAGCGGCTATTGTAATGATATTCGTTTGCCGGTCAATACCCTCAAGGCGTTCTTTTTTAAGAAATTTTTACGGGCACTTTTGTCGTACGTGCAGTAGTGTGGGCAGTATCCTGTTGCTATACTAGCGCGCCAAACCATGGAGCGCCGGGAATCGCCTTGTCTCTTAATTACTTTAATAAAGCTTTTTGTGTTGCAGCTTTTCTGTTGCTACTTCCTCTTGCCTCACTGCAAGCCAATTCAATTGATACGCATGAGTTTGAAACCGAAGAGCAACGTCAGCTGTTTTTAAAACTGGGGCAAGAGTTGCGCTGCCCCAAGTGTCAAAACCAAAACATTGGCGATTCAAATTCGCAAATTGCGATTGACCTGCGTAATCAGGTTGCGCGTCTGGTATCTCAAAATCAGTCGGAAGACGAGATAAAAACCTACATGGTAAACCGCTACGGCGATTTTGTTTTGTACGAGCCACCGTTTAATGCCGGCACACTCATCCTGTGGGGAGGGCCTTTCCTGATGCTGGGTCTTGGTTTGCTGGTGTTTTTCCTTAGTGTAGCGAAACGCCGCAGTAACCTCGAAGATAATTCCGAAACAGAAAGGGAGGAAGAGCTCAGCTAATGTTCTTCTGGCAAGGGTTTTTGATACTGAGCGCCGTCGCGGCCTTATTCCTCTTGTGGCCAACTCTGGTTGTTCACTTAAAAAAGCGTAAGCAAGAGCTATTGGATGCCCGCAGTGAGATTCAACAGGTTGTCTACGACGACCAATTGAAGGAGCTGGAGGCAACACATGGTCGCGGTGAGATAGAAAAGAAAGAATTGGACATCCTCAAGGAAGATCTGCACAAGACCCATATTTATGAAGCCTCGCAAACGGCAGACGGTGAAAAACCGATTGTGGCCAATTGGAAGAGCCGAATCCCTGTATTGAGCCTCGCTCTGGCGGTGCCTCTGCTGGCATTGTTCATTTATTTTCAGGTTGGTGCCAAACAGGATTGGGATATCTACGAGCTTCGTCGTAATTTTATTGAAAACGCCGAATCGCGCGCACAAGTCGGTGCGGAGCTGATTAAGGCGCTGCAAAACCGTTTGGAAAAGAAGCCGCGAAACAGTCATAACTGGTATTTATTGGGCGTGACCGCAACAGATGTTGGGGACTATGAAGAAGCCGTTCGCGCTTTTCGAAAGCTGGACGAGCTGGAGCCCAATTCAGCTGTTGTATTGACGGAACTCGCACAGGCTCACTTTCGCTGGGCGGGTACGATTACTCCCGAAGTCCGGGGCTTGATACAACGAATTATGGCCTTGCAGAGTGATATCCCCTCTGTTTTGGGTTTGGCAGGTATAGATGCCTACCAGAATGCGCGCTACCAGGAGGCGATTGATTACTGGACCCAGGCCGTAGCCCGGATTAACCCGCACAGTGCTGAGTATTCCGCATTAAAAAGTGGTATTGAACAGGCGCGCGAAGCCATGTTGGCGGGTGGCCAAAGCCCGCGGGAAGATGCGGCTCAGACGGCGTCCAATGTAAGGATAAAAGTCAAAGTCGCACTTGCTGATAATGTTGAAGCGTCACCGGATGACGTGGTGTTTATCTACGCCCGCGCCTGGCAAGGGCCGCGAATCCCTCTGGCGATTCAAAAATTGACGGTCGCTGACCTCCCGCGCACCTTGACCCTGGATGAGAGCATGGCAATGGACCCAAGTCGCAGCCTGGCAAGTGCCTCACAGGTCGAAATCGTTGCCAGAATCAGCCAGTCCGGTGGTGTTGTCCCTCAGCCCGGGGATTGGCAGGCCACACTCGGGCCACTTGTCCCCTCAGACAAAGGCCCCACACACAGCATGTTAATCGACAAGCTGGTTGAGTGATTAATACCCAAACCGATTGAAATTCAAACCCTGTCGGGCAAAGACTGTGCCTTTGTTACAGCTTTATGTATTTGCAGGTGCTTGGTATGGGTGAAATGTGTAAAATTCGGCAGGGAAAAAGGTGGAAGGCTTCGCATGGAACAGGATACGGCACACGCAGTCGTTAAACGTGCTAAGTCATTAATATTTAAAGAAAAAACCTGTTAAAAATTAGAATAGCCAATGATCCGTCGCAACGGGTCCAGTCGAGCTAAACAAGAGTTAAACAGCGCGAGCCCGCGCCCAGAGAGTTAGTGAAGCCCCTATGCGTCTGAAGTGCATCAAATTGGTTGGGTTTAAATCCTTTGTCGATCCAACTACCGTGAATTTTCCTAGTAATTTATGTGCGATTGTCGGCCCGAATGGCTGTGGCAAGTCGAACATTATCGATGCCGTTCGCTGGGTAATGGGGGAATCTTCCGCCAAGAACTTGCGCGGTGAGGCCATGACGGACGTTATTTTCAATGGTTCTGGCGGGCGTAAACCCGTTGGTCAAGCGTCCATTGAGTTGGTGTTTGACAATAGCGACGGCAAAATCACCGGTGAATACGCGGGCTACAACGAGATTTCCGTCAAGCGCAAAGTGACGCGTGACGGCCAGAATATGTACTACCTCAACGGCAGTAAATGCCGGCGCCGGGATATCACCGATCTTTTTTTGGGCACAGGCCTCGGGCCGAGAAGTTACGCAATTATCGAGCAGGGAATGATTTCCCGCCTGATCGAAGCAAAGCCCGATGAACTTCGTGTCTACATTGAAGAAGCTGCAGGCATATCGAAGTATAAGGAACGACGTCGCGATACCGAAAACCGTATGCGCCGTACTCAGGAGAATCTTGAGCGCTTGACTGACTTGCGGGAAGAATTGGATCGTCAACTCGTGCGTTTAAAGCGACAGTCGCAGGCAGCCGAGAAATACACCGAGTACAAGCAGGAAGAGCGGCAGTTAAAAGCGCAATTACAGACCCGTCGTTTTCGGGATTTATTGACAAGGAAGGAAGAGAAAAACCGTCAAATCACCGAGCTGGAGTTGAAGGTTGAGGCCAAGGTAACGGAACAGGTTCACCACGATGCGGACATTGAAAAAAACCGCACCTTGCACACAGATCTCAGTGATGCCTTTAATGAAGTTCAGGGTCGTTACTACGCCTTGGGCGCCGACGTTTCTCGATTGGAACAAAGTTTACAGCACGCCGAAGAGCGTGAGCGTCAGTTAAAAGTTGACCTTGAGCAAACCACCCGCGATTGCGCCGATGCCGATGAACATATGGCGACGGACATTCAAAAATGTGAAGGCTGGGAAGCGGAGTTACTGGAAATTGAACCTGAACTTGAGCGCGTCGTTGAAGCCGAAGAAATTTCCGGTGCGGCCTTACTCGAAGCGGAAGATGCCATGCATACCTGGCAGCAGGATTGGGATACCTTTAACCAACGCGCAGCAAATCCGCGCCAGCAAGCTGAAGTCCAGCAATCTCGCATTCAGCATCTGGAACAGGTTCAACAACGTTTGTTGGAACGTATTGAAAAACTGAAACAGGAATCGAGTTCGTTTGCCGTTGTCGAAACTGAAGACGAAATTCGCGAGTTGGAAGAGCAAGTTGGCGAATGTGATATTCAGGTTGAAGAGAAGAATGCTGCGTTAGCTGATTTGAAAGAGAACTTACAGATTGACAAGCAGCAGGAGCGCCAGCACGGTGAAAAGCGTGATGAGTTGCGTTCCCGTTTGCAGCAGTTAAAAGGGCGCTTCGCCTCACTGGAAGCCTTACAGCAGGCAGCGCTGGCTGACAACTCCAAAGACCTTCAGCAGTGGAAAGAGCGCGCGGGATTGGCAAATGCTTCAAAACTGGCTGAAAACTTACAAGTGGAAGGTGGTTGGGAGTTGGCCGTCGAAACGGTGCTCGGTAATCAATTGCAAGCGCTGTGTAGCAATAAGGATTTTCAGGAATGGGAAAATTTGCTTACCGAATTCAGTAAGGGTGAACTCAGTATTATTAATCAGCATGCGGTCGCAGGTTCCACCGCCGGTGAAGGTTTATTGAGTAAGGTGAATTCGGCCTACGATTTAACACCGCAGTTAAAGAATATTCTCACTGCGCCCTCGCTTGCTGAGGCCCTGGTGCGCCAAAAACAATTGTCTTTCGAGCAATCCGTTATTACACCCGAAGGCGTTTGGTTGGGGCCAAACTGGTTGCGTGTAGCACGGCCGGATGATGCCAAGGGGAGTGTGCTCGCACGTAAGCAGGAAATTGAAACGCTTGAGCAGGACATTAGCGAACTGGAAGCGGAAATTGCCGGTGTTACCGAGGCACTTGAACTCGCCCGCAATAAAATTGCCGATGCTGAAAGCCGAAGTGAAAGTTTACGCAGAGAACTCGAAAATATTGTTGCTCGCCAAACAGAATTGAAAACGCGTGCCAGTGCAATGCGAGCCAAGGTTGAACAGGTTCTCGAAGCGAAAGAGCGAGTCAAGCGTGAACTGGTTGATGCCAATCAACAAATAGAAAATGAAAAGCACAATCTCAGCGATGCGCGTCGACTATTGCAAGAAGCGCTGGATGCGATGGAAACGGATGCCGTTGAGCGCGAAAGCTATTTAAGTCGACGTGATGCGATCCGCGCGCAATTGGATGAAGCGCGGCAAAAAGCCCGTCGCGATAAAGACAAGGCACACGAGTTATCCTTACGTTCGCAGTCAATCAAAACCCAATTGCAATCGATCCGTGAAGGGATCAAACGTCTTGATGAGCAAAAACAACGCTTGCATGAACGTCGAGAAAAACTCAAACAAGCACTGGAAGAGAATCGGGCTCCGGTTGAAGAAAGCAAACTTGAGCTGGAAAGTTTTCTTCAGCGCCGCGTGGACGTAGAACAAGAGTTGACCACGTCTCGACAGGCAATGGAGCAAGCAGAGCACAGTTTGCGAGAGGCCGAAAGAAGCCGTCATCAAGCTGAGCAAGCCCTGAGTGAAGTGCGCTCAAAACTCGAAGCGACACGTTTGGAAGCGCAAACCCTGCGTGTACAAAGCGAAGGGCTACAGCAAGGCCTCTTGGAAGACGGCTTCGAATTGCAGCAATTGCTTGAGGAGCTTGATGATGCGCTATCTGAAAAAGAATTACAGGAAGCCTTGGGCTCAGTAAACAATCGCATCGCCAGATTAGGCCCGATCAACCTTGCTGCCATTGAAGAATTCAAGGTTGAATCTGAGCGCAAAACCTATCTTGATAGTCAAAACGAAGATTTGCAGGAAGCGCTCGAAACGCTGGAAAATGCGATCAAGAAGATTGATAAGGAAACGCGTACACGCTTTAAAGAAACCTTCGATCAGATTAATAGTGGGCTACAAGAGTTGTTCCCACGTGTGTTTGGCGGTGGTCATGCTTATCTGGAATTGACGGGCGAGGATATGCTGGATACAGGTGTGGCCATCATGGCGCGCCCACCTGGCAAGAAAAACAGTTCTATTCATTTGCTTTCCGGGGGTGAAAAAGCGCTCACGGCCATCGCGCTGGTGTTTTCAATTTTCCGGCTTAATCCGGCGCCTTTCTGTATGCTTGATGAGGTTGATGCGCCACTGGATGACGCCAACGTTGAACGTTATGCGCGAATGGTGAAGGAAAGTTCGGCGGACATTCAATTTATTTACATTACGCATAACAAGATTGCGATGGAAATGGCGCAGCAGCTTATGGGGGTTACCATGCATGAACCGGGCGTTTCGCGTATGGTAACGGTTGACGTTGACGAAGCGGCAGAGTTGGCAGCCGTATAAGTTGTAATTTGGCTTGGGTTCTGTCGAGAAAGAGGCCTTAATCAACACAGCTTTAGGTTTAAACCAGGTACGATACAAAAGAATGGATTGGATCAGTGTCATAATTGTTTTGCTCATCATCGGCATTGTGGCTGATGGTTTGCGACGAGTGCGTAAATCCCGCAGGGAAAACCTGCCGGTTTCCCGACGCGCGCAAGAGCTGGATGATGAAGATATCAAAGTGAGTTCCAGTGAATTTCCCTCGGGTGGAGCACGAGTTGCCAAACGCCGGGAAGAGACTGAAGCGGAAAACCTTAATAGCACTGTCAAGCAAAGCTATGCGACGTCGAAAGTGACGGTGGGTGCGCCGCGCAAAGAACCTGAACAAACCAGTTTAAATCTTGAAGAAGTCGTTCCCATGTTGATGGATTCGCTCGATGAGGACGAACTTGAAGATAAGGACAGTCGAGAGCCCGCATTGGGAGCGATGGACGATATAGAAAGTGCGCTCGATGATAATGCGCATGAACAGGTTTCCGCGAGACAAAAAGCCACCCAAACCGCAAGCCGCACGACCAATAAAGTCAATAAAGAAGAGAAAAAGCCCGCAACAAACGAGCAAAAACGCTCTTCAACGTCGCCCGCTGGTAGCGACAAGAGTAAGGATGAAGTCAGCGAGGTTCTCGTCGTCAGTGTGATGGCCAGGAAAGGTGAACGCTTCGATGGTGAAGAACTTTTGGCCGTGCTGATGGATCTTAAAATGAAGTTCGGCGCGATGGATATTTTTCATCGACATCAGGACGATGAAGGCGAGGGCGCCGTCTATTTCAGTTTGGCGAATATGGTGGTGCCTGGTACATTTAATCTCGCCGAAATGAAGCAGTTTTCTACGCCGGGTGTCAGTTTATTTATGCAGCTCCCACTTGAAGCCGTCGAAGACAGTGTTCGCGCATTTGACTTCTTTGCCACAGCAGCTCGTACTCTGGCAACTCGTCTTTCAGGGGAGTTAAAAGATGAAAATCGCAGTGTCATGACCAGCCAAACATTTGAGCACTACCGACAACGTGTTCTGGAATTTGAACGCCGAAGAAAATTACAACACTAGCGAATGGACAATAAAGATGCCGTTCAGCAAGAGCTGAATACTCTTAAAGAAAGCCTTAATTACCATAGCCATCGCTACTATGTGCTCGATGATCCGGAGTTGCCGGATGCTGAGTACGACCGCATGTTCCAGCGTCTGCTTGCATTGGAAAAACAGCACCCGGAACTGCAAAGTGAGGATTCCCCTTCGCGCCGCGTTGGCGCACCACCACTCAAAAAATTTGCAGAAGTGCAGCATGAAGTGCCGATGCTCTCACTTGATAACGCATTCTCTGCTGATGACTTGCGAGCTTTTGATAAGCGCATAAAAGATAAACTAAAAAGTAAAACAGAAATCGAATATGCCTGTGAACCCAAGTATGACGGCATTGCGGTCAGTTTGTTGTATCGGGACGGTGTTCTGGTGCGTGGCGCAACACGCGGTGACGGCAGTACCGGTGAAAATATTACCGAGAACGTTCGTACCATCGGTGCGATTCCATTGCGTTTGCAAGGTGAAGGTTTTCCGGAAGTGCTTGAGGTCCGCGGTGAAATTTTTATGCCGCGTGATGGTTTTGCCCGCTTAAATGATAGCGCGCGCGAAAATAACGAAAAGGTGTTTGCGAATCCGCGCAATGCCGCTGCTGGTAGCCTGCGACAACTCGATTCTGCTATTACGGCGCGTCGCCCTTTAAGTATGTTTGCCTACAGCGTTGGCCTGGTAGAAGGTGGCACGCTTCCAGAAAAACACCTTGAGGTGCTGGTTTGTTTGCAGTCCTGGGGTTTTGCGGTGAGTCCGGAGCGAAAAAAAGCAAAAGGTGTTGAAGCGAGCATTCGTTACTATGAGACCGTTGGCGAAAAACGTGCCTCATTGAATTATGATATTGATGGCATTGTGTTTAAAGTCAATCGCTTTGACCTTCAGGAAAAATTGGGCTTTGTTTCGCGTGCACCCCGCTGGGCAATTGCGTTTAAATTTCCCGCGCAGGAAGAAATTACAATCCTGCGTGATGTGGAATTTCAGATTGGTCGCACCGGTGCGATTACGCCAGTTGCAAAGTTGGAGCCGGTCACAGTAGGTGGGGTAACTGTCTCGAATGCAACCTTGCACAATAAAGATGAAATTGAACGTCTAGGTTTGCGTATTGGCGATAGCGTCATAGTGCATCGAGCTGGCGATGTTATACCCAAAGTGGTTTCTGTTGTTGAAAGTAGAAGACCCGCGAAAGCGAAGGAAATACACTTTCCCACAGTATGCCCGGTTTGCGGTAGCGCCATCGCGAATGTGGAAGGGGAAGCGATTTTACGTTGTACGGGCGGAATAAAACGCTGTGCAGCGCAACAAAAAGAAAGTATCAAACATTTTGCGAGCCGTCAGGCGATGGATATAGATGGCTTGGGCGATAAAATTGTAGAGCAGTTGGTGGATGATGGGCTCGTAGCAAATGTTGTCGATCTCTACGACCTTGAAAAATCAAGGCTAGCCGCGTTAGAGCGCTTCGGTGATAAATCCGCAGAAAATTTATTGAATGCGCTTGAGCAGAGTAAAAACACAACACTTCCCCGTTTGCTTTTTGCTCTGGGTATTCGCGAAGTGGGCCAAACTACGGCACGTAACCTGGCTAGCCATTTTGGTGATGTCGAGCCTCTTATGACTGCAAGTGAAGAAGCCTTGCTCGCCGTAAATGACATTGGCCCCATCGTGGCAAAATTTATTGTTGCGTATTTTAAAGAACCTGAACATAAAGCGTTGATCGCTGGTTTGCGTGCGAAAGGTGTGCATTGGCCCACGATTCAAAAAGCGGATGAATCTGACTCGGAGTTTGCGGGTTTGACGTGTGTGTTGACGGGAAGTTTGCAGATTATGACAAGGGACGAGGCCAGGGATAAATTATTGGCGCTGGGGGCGAAGGTCAGTGGCAGTGTTTCATCCAAAACGAACCTTGTGATTGCTGGCCCCGGCGCGGGCAGTAAACTCAAAAAAGCCGAAGAATTGGGAATCAGGGTTATCGATGAAGAAACCTTTGTTTCACTGTTGGGGGAAGGATGAAGAAGTTTTTACTCATGATAATGCTGTTTTCCTCCCTGTTTATTTTGAGTGGTTGTGTCAGTTCCCCGCCGAAACATCTCGATAATGTCTGCCATATATTTGATGAGAAAAGTTCCTGGTACAAAAAAGCCAAAAAGGCTTCAGAGAAATGGCATATTCCCATAGCGATTAATATGGCCTTTATTCATCAGGAATCCCGCTTTGTACCCAAAGCCAAGCCGCCACGCACACGCATTTTGTGGGTAATTCCCGGGCCAAGAATAAGCAGTGCCTATGGCTACCCTCAGGCCAAGGATGAAACCTGGAAATGGTATAAAAAGAAGCGGGGTAATCGCGGTGCAGATCGCGATGATTTTGGAGACGCCATTGATTTTATCGCCTGGTATAACCATGTCAGCGCAGATAGACTCAAAATTGCACGAAATGATGCGTATGCGCTCTATCTGGCATATCATGAGGGCCACGGTGGGTACTCGCGAAAAACCTGGAGCAAGAAGGGTTGGTTAAAGGATGTTGCGCGCAAGGTTGATAGCCGAGCAAAACGCTATCAACAACAACTTAACAAGTGTGAAGACCGTTTAAATTCGTCCTGGTGGTGGCCATTCTAAGTGGAGAAAAGTATGGACTCGGAATCAATCGTCTACGGGTGTATTAAGGATAGCCTTGGAGGTGTAGGAGATGCCGATCGTCGTAACTGTAATCGCAAGGCAATGACGGCGCTGCCCAAAGCTGAAGACTGGCCATATATTAGTCAGGAAATGTTTTCCATTCCTAAACTCGAACTCGGGGCTGATAAGTACCTGAGTGAAGTTATCCATTTTGGCGCGTCCTATAAAGCAATTGAATATGAATGGTCGCAGTGGATGAAAAAATTCGAAACCTTGCTCGACCAAATGTATTGGGTGTCGGCGATCGTTCATCTTGAAACCGAATTGATGGGCACCCATACGTTTACCTGGGAGTGCCGTGGGAATTATCATCAGCCTGGTTCGGGTGTGAGCGATGTGCGTTGCGAGTGGACACAAGAAAACAGTTTTCTATAAGTAGTCTTTGGTGAATATCCGTTTTCGTTTTAAAAAGCGCAGTAGCAGTCTTGTTACGCTACTGGCAGGTGCAGCGTTTATCTGGTTGGCAACTGCGCGCCTGGGCTTGCCAAAAGAAAAGGTTGTGCAGTGGCTTATAATCCTGTTTATATTACTCATAATAATAATAGTGGTAGCGGCGGTAACAGCCGTTCTGATTCGCTGGTTGATAGGGCGTAATAAAGAATGAATTTCACGAGTGTTCCCACAGAGTATGCAATGCGTTTGCTTGAAAAAGCGCAGGCCGCAGGCTGCGATGTTGCACAGATACTGAGTGAATTGGGTTTGAACGAAAAAACCCTGCGCAACAGTGATGAACTCCCGGCCATAAAATATGGTGAACTCTATCAAATGGTGATGCGCGAAACGCACAACGAGTGGTTCGGCATGTTTTCCGGTGGCAAGGTGCCGCTTGGCGCGTTTCGCTTGATGTGCCTTACGGTGATTCAATGTACCGATTTGCGGCAAGCGATTGCGCGTATTGGCGAGTTTGCCGAAGTGTGCCGAGGTATGTCTGTGCGTTGCGAAATTGTTGAGCGCGGAAATCTTGTCGATCTCAAACTCATACCACTTCGACATATATCGCGGGAACAATTCGATGAGCTAATCGCGTCAACCAAACCTGATCAACTGCTTACACTGCTTTTTTCCTGGCACCGATTTATGTCCTGGTTGGTGGCGCGGGATCTTGAAGTGCAAAAAATGTCAGTGACCTGGTCCGCGCGGGAAAAAACTGAACCTCTGATTTATATGCCATTCGAAAAAGTCGAACATGGGCAAGCGTTTAACGGGATAACTTACAAACTGGATGTTTTGTCTTTACCGATTGTCCAGGATCAGGATTCAATGATGACCTTTCTGCGTTCGGCCCCCTATCATTTGGTTGCCGATGATCCACAACATGTAAGTTTGCGCGACAAGGTTCGCAGTATCCTGAATAAAGATGTCAGTCATACCATGCCGACAGCAGATCAGGTTGCCGGGCAACTGAATATGTCAGTGACAACTTTACGGCGTCATTTGCAGGCGGAGAACACATCCTATCAACGCTTGAAAAACGAGGCGCGAATGGAAGCGGCTTTTCACCTGCTGAGCTGCCTGGATTTATCGAACAATGATATCGCCGAGCGCCTGGGTTTTGATGAACCCAGTGCCTTTTTTCGTTCCTTTAAAAAGTGGACGGGCAAAACACCAGGTGAATACCGCAATCATTTAAAGGCGCTGAATTAGCGCGAAGTCCGGTCGAAAATCAAGAATAAATTGTAGAAATTAGACTCGCTTCCCTGAGTCTGTAAAAAAGATGATGCAGTATGTTCGGCGCTCGCTGTGTACAAGTTCAGGTGCCATCAAGGCCGAAAATGTAAGAAAACACCTGGATAAAACAGTGGAAGTGCCTGCGGAAAGTCAGCAAATAGCAATAACAAAGCTGATAGAAAGCAAAGAGAACGACAAGAAAGAATCAAAACAAACCCAAAAGGAACGGCGGGTAAAATGCCATATATTCTGGTTGAAAATGGCATTGCAACTAAACTAGTAGAAAAGCGACAGTGTCACAAACTGGCTTGACGAGAGCACGAAGGAGTACACCATGGCCGAATACAAGGCACCTGTTAGAGATATGCAGTTTGTTCTTTACGAGATGCTGGATTTTGAATCGCATTATGCCGCGCTTCCCGGCGGGGAAGATTTTAGTCGCGATGTCGTCGAAGCGATTATGGAAGAAAATGCGAAGTTTTGTGAAAACGTGCTGGCGCCCCTGAACGCCATCGGCGACGAAGAGGGCTGTCAGTGGAACGAGGGCGTTGTAACCACGCCGACGGGCTTTAAGGAAGCCTATACGCAATATGTCGATGCTGGCTGGCCGTCCATGTGCCATTCACCGGAATATGGTGGTCAGGGCTTGCCGGAATCACTGGGGACAGTACTCAGTGAAATGGCTGGCAGCGCCAATTGGTCCTGGTGTATGTATCCGGGCTTGACCCATGGCGCCATGAAAACCCTCGAACTTCATGGCACGGAGGATCAAAAGCAGGTTTACCTGACCAAATTAGTTGAAGGGTCCTGGACTGGCACGATGTGCTTGACGGAACCACATTGCGGTACGGATCTGGGCATGTTGCGAACCAGGGCTGAGCCCAACGAAGACGGTTCTTACAAAATTTCTGGCACAAAAATCTTTATTTCGGCGGGGGAACACGACCTCACCGAAAATATTGTCCATATTGTGCTCGCGAGACTGCCGGATGCGCCTGAGGGCACGAAAGGAATATCGCTTTTCATCGTGCCGAAATTCCTGCCAAATGCCGAAGGCAGTATTGGCGAGCGCAACGCCGTAAACTGCGGTTCGATCGAGCATAAAATGGGCATTCACGGAAATGCTACCGCAGTGCTGAATTTTGACAGCGCCAAGGGCTTCCTGATTGGGCCGCCAAACAAGGGCCTGAATTGCATGTTCACCTTCATGAACAATGCACGCCTTGGCACAGCCTGTCAGGGTTTGGCGCACGCGGAAGTGGGTTACCAATTGTCCTCGCGATACGCAAAAGAGCGTTTGCAAATGCGATCCCTGTCTGGCCCCAAAAACCCGGAAGGTCCCGCAGACCCCATTATTGTGCATCCTGATGTTCGCAGAATGTTGCTGACCCAACGCGCATTTGCGGAAGGCGGGCGCATGCTGATTTATTATGCGGCACAACAGGTTGATATCCAGCATTACGCCGAAAAAGGCAGCGAAGCCGATACCAATGCAGATGAATTGTTGGCATTACTTACGCCGATTGCCAAGGCGTTTTTAACCGAAACGGGCTTTGAATCGTCCAACCTCGGCATGCAGTGTTTTGGGGGCCACGGGTATATTCGGGAGTGGGGTGCAGAACAAAATGTGCGTGATTGCCGAATTTCCATGTTGTATGAAGGCACTACCGGTATTCAGGCGTTGGATTTATTGGGCCGCAAGGTGTTGTTGACGCAGGGAGAAACGCTGAAGCGCTTTACCAAAGTGATTCATAAATTTTGTGAGGCACACAAGGATCAAGAGGAGTACAAGGAATTTATTGATGTACTCGCAAACTACAATAAGGAGTGGGGCGAACTCACCATGCACATTGGCCTAACTGCGATGGAAAACCCTGAAGAGGTCGGAGCAGCAGCTGTCGATTACCTCATGTATTCAGGCTATGTTACGCTAGCCTATCTTTGGGCGAGAGCGGCCATTGTCGCGATGCAAGCGAGTGGTGATGAAAGTTTTTATCAGGCCAAGATACACACGGCAAGGTTTTATTTTCAGCGCCTGTTACCGCGTACTGCTACCCATGTTGCCACGATTAAATCCGGCGCCAACAATTTAATGGCAATGGATGATTCGCTGTTTTAATTGCAACGAAACAAACACAGGAAAATCAGGAAGACCTTATGGCGCAACGTTTTGAAACACTCGACAAACTTATCGATTATGCCTTCGAGGAATTTGCCGATTTACCGGCTTTTACCTGTATGGGGCATACATTAAGCTTTCGTGAGGTGGATGACCTAAGCGCGCGTGTAGCGAATTTTCTTTTGAATGATCTGGGGCTGGAGCGGGGCGATCGTCTTGCCATTCAGATGCCGAATATTCTTCAGTTTCCAGTGGTGCTTTACGGCGCGGTTCGCGCGGGTATTGTGGTTGTGAATGTGAATCCCCTTTATACACCGCGCGAAATCGAGCACCAACTTAAAGACAGTGGTGCGAAGGCATTGTTTGTCCTCAGTAACGTTGCCGCGAATGCCGCGAGTATTATTGCCAATACGGATGTAAAAACAGTGATTACGACTGACCTCGCTGATCTGCATCCAGGATTAAAACGCGTACTGATTAATTTTGTTGTTAAGAAAATTAAAAAACTGGTACCGGAATTTCAATTTCCTTCAAGCGTCAAGTTACGTGATGTGTTAAACAAAACGGCTCCCACTTTCTCCAGGCCTGAGTTTAAAAGCGATGATATTGTTGTTTTACAATATACTGGTGGAACTACGGGTGTTGCCAAAGGGGCAATGTTAACGCACGGAAACCTTTCAGCAAATGTTTGGCAAATGCTTACGCACATGCCAAATTTGTTTGAGAAAGGCAAGGAAGTCTGGGTTGCCTGTTTACCGTTTTACCATATTTACGCATTTAATATGCACGGGCTGGTTGCCTTCTCTACGGGCGGTCACAATATTCTAATTCCCAATCCGCGTGACCTGGATGCGCTTGTGAAAGCCATTGATGGTCAGGGTATGACAATCTTTATTTGCATCAATACTTTGATGAATGCCCTCAATCGCTTCGAACCTTTTAAAGCTCTGGACTTTAGTAGTTTGAAAGTGACAACAGCTGGCGGCATGGCCTTAACAGAAGATGTTGCGCGTGTTTGGCAAGAAGTCACTGGCAGTAAAATCAGTGAGGGTTACGGCTTAACGGAAACCTCACCGGTAGTGAGTGGCAACCCGCTGGAGAATATTCAGATAGGTACGATTGGCAAGCCACTTCCGGAAACCGAAGTCAAAGTAGTGGATGAAAATGGCAAGAGTTTGGCCATTGGCGAAGTCGGTGAATTGTGTGTTCGCGGTCCGCAAGTCATGAAGGGCTATTGGCAAAAACCGCAGGAAACGGCAAAGGTCCTTTCTGATGAAGGATGGCTGTGTACTGGCGATATGGCTGTGATTCGCGAAGATGGTTATTTAAAAATCGTGGATCGAAAGAAAGATATGATCCTTGTGTCAGGTTTTAACGTTTACCCGAATGAAATTGAAGACATCGTGTGTACGCATCCTGATATCTTCGAAGCCGCTGCTATTGGTGTGCCTGATGCGGAATCCGGTGAAGCTGTAAAACTGTTTATCGTGAAGGATAAACCTTCCCTCACCGAAGATGAGGTCTATGCCTTTTGCAAGGAGCACCTCACCGGTTATAAACGGCCAAAATATATTGAGTTTCGAGATTCCTTACCAAAAACCAATGTCGGTAAGATCCTGCGCAAGGATTTGCGAAGCAACACCGAAACTGACGCTGCGGCCTGAACCTGATCGAACCTATGATTGCGCTGCTGGAATCACTTGAAGCCTGGCACTGGATGTTGTTGGGTATTTTACTTATCGGCCTTGAAATCCTCGGCACTGGCGGGATATTGTTGGGCGCGGGAGTCGCTGCCTTCGTCACCTGTCTGGTTGCGCTATCCAATGTCGAATGGCAAGTTCAAATCGGCGTTTTCATTTTTCTCTCCTTCTTTTTTACACTTATTTATTTTAAAAAAATTCGTAAGCATATCCAGCAAGCCGCAAGCGAAGCAAAGAAAATTGTTGAACAAAAAGCACAGGAACCCTGGAAGGATATGGTTGGCCGTCGGGGTAAAGTACTTGAAGGCAACAGTGGGCAAGCGGGTAAAGCCGAAGTCGATGGCAAAACGTACACGATTCAATGTAAACAGGTGCTTGAGATTAACGATGACGTGAGCGTGAAGAGTTACAATGGCAAAACGCTCCATGTTTATAAGCTGATCTAGGAAACCCTGATTCATGCCAACGAATGCTTTGATTTTATCTGGTGGTGGTGCGCGAGCCAGCTATCAGGCAGGCGTCTTGCAAGCCATCGCAGATATTTTGCCGCACATGGAGAACCCATTTCCGATCATCTGTGGCACGTCTGCGGGGGCTGTTAATGCAGCATCATTGGCCGCGCACCCCGCGGGCTTTCATCAAGCTGCGATAGATCTCGCTGCAACCTGGCGCAGCCTGGAAATGGAACAGGTGTTCAAGACGGGTTGGATTTCGTTAATGGGGGGGCCGGTGAAAGTGGCGCTGTCCTTGTTTAACGACGGTATCGGCCGAAAAAAACCGCTGGGCTTACTCGACAATTCACCTCTACGTGAGTTTTTGTCCTCGGTGATTCCTTTTCATAATATTCAAAGCAAAATTGATGCGGGCTTACTCGAAGCGTTAAGTGTGACAGCGCTTGGTTATAATTCGGGCGAGTCGGTGACATTTTTTCAGGGCCAACCGGAATTGCGAGGTTGGCGACGTTACCGTCGCGTGGGCACGCCGGAAGTCATTACAGTCGATCATTTAATGGCAAGTTCGGCGATTCCAACAATTTTTCCGGCGCAATCATTGAAGCACGAATATTTTGGCGATGGCGCGATGCGGCAAATGGCACCTATCAGTCCGGCACTGCATTTAGGGGCGGATCGTATTTTTATTATTGGTGTGAGTGGAAACCGCAATCCCGCGCATTGGGGCAAGCGCGGGCGTATTCCGGCAAAACATTCTCCGTCTATTGCGCAAATTATCGGGCAAATGTTGAACTCCGCGTTTATCGATGCGCTTGAAGGCGACATTGAACATCTTGAGCGAGTGAATACCTTAATCAATTTACTGGGTGATGAACGGAATGAAGAAACTGCACACCTGCGCCCCGTTGATGCAATGATCATATCGCCATCAAAAGAGCTGGATAAAATTGCCGGCAGAAAAATCCGTAAATTGCCGCCGCCCATGCGATTTTTTCTCCGACGTACCGGGGCCACTGCAAGAGGCGGCGGTTCGGCAGCAGCAAGCTATTTACTGTTTACCCATGACTATTGCAATGAATTAATGGAGTTGGGTTACCAGGATGCAATGTGGGAAAGGGAAGCCATTGAGAAGTTTTTTGAAGGTTCGAGCTAAACTCTTGACGCATACTTTAACCATTCGCTCCGTTAACAATAATTGTCAAAGCACTGACAAAATTCGAAGATAATGCATGAAAACTGATCAGCCTCTGCTGAATGTGTATTAAACAATTAATCTTGTTTTGCAGACAATGGTCTGTAGATTTTTCTTGTGATTCGCAGGCTGTCGCCGTTTATTTCCCGGATCTGGCAGTTCATCTCACTTTGTTCACACCTGGCGAGATTTTTGAATAACTCGCACTTAAGTTGATGTAGAGCTTGAGCCCCGATCGTCACTGAATGCAGGCTTGAAGTTTACCGAGAGCACACTGTTTCCTCATGTAAACATTTGTTTTTATTTTTGGCGACAAAAATGCGTAAAGTTGTTCAGTGATTCCTGAAATTGGCATGCCTAATAACGAAAAAACTGAGTATTGGTTTATTCTAAAGGTGTGTATTTTCTGTGCAGAGTAGGAGGAAGGTACATGGTAGATAAAGTGTTTTCCAGCGAACAATTGAACCGTTCGTTAAAAGTGCTTTTTGTGGATGACGATGTTGATCAGTGCCACATTTATGAAAGGATTTTTGTAGGTCGTTGTGCCGTAGAAGTTGCGAAAAACACCAGTGAAGCCAGGAAAATACTTGCCGCGAACCCGGGTGAGATTGCGGTGGTTGTCTCTGATATGCGGATGCCGACAGAATCCGGCCTGGATTTTCTCAAATACGTTCGCGAAAATTATCCTTCTGTCATCAGAATTCTCGCTTCAGCCTATGCAGAAGAAGATACGCGCAGCGCACTTATGGCGATTAATGACTGTGGCGTACACAAGTACTTGCAGAAACCCATCGCTATTGAAAGTCTGCGTGCAGAAATAAAAAATGCCATAGAACTCTATCTACACAACACCCTGGATACACACAGCGCTCAAAATGTCTCATCACTTTTTGAGGAATTTAAGGACAGTTGTGATCGATGGACTTTACACAATGTCGATTTGAGTCAGGAATTGCGTGCCCTTGATTATGGTCTGTGTGGCATTATTTCAGTTTATCGCACTCGCTCGTTGAACAGTTTGTCGCGTGAAGGCGCAGATGAACTGATGCATTTAATGGATGACTACGTGGACAACATCATGTGTTCAAGCATGTTGTTCAGCCAGGCGGACACCAAAGGTCAATATGTATTGAATCGCGGCAGTAACTACAAGCACTAGTTATTTTAAGGCGCTGACCGCCGCGTTGTCGCTGTCTTTTTATTGGGGGAAGCGCACACCAGCGATGGGCATCTGAACGCGATAAAGATTATTTGCCGTGGTGATATACAAATCTTTTCCAACAAATTCGACATTGGAGGGCGCTGCGGGGAGTTTAACCTGCGTCACCTTTTTTCCAGCCTTGCTGTAAATTGCCAGGCCGTGTCGATACGTAATATAAACATTTCCTGCTTCATCAAGTGCCAGACCATCTGCGTTTGAATCCTGATTGGGATTGTCAGTCTCCAGCTGCGCAAAGGTATTCAGTTCCTTGATCTTGCCCGGCGCAACAACCTCGAATTGTCTGACTTGAAAAGAGCCAGAGTCGACGACATACAGGGTTTTTTCATCTTTTGACAAGGTGAGGCCATTCGGTTTTTCAAAGTCATCTGCCAACAGGTCGAGTTTTCCTTGCGCATTGAGATAATACAAACCACGAATTTTTTGAGGGCGGTTTTCAGACCAGCTCGGGTCAGTAAAATACAGGCCATTGTGTTTATCCAGAATTAAATCATTCGGGCGGTTAAAGCGTGTGCCTTGAAAAGTCGCAACAACTGTATCCGCTTCCCTGGATGTGATATTCAGCCGGCTTATTTTCCCCGGCGTTTGTTGGCACATCAATAAATGCCCCTGGCGATCAAACATCAAGCCATTGGCTTCTTCACTATCCGTTAAAAATTTTGCAAAGGTCCGGGTCTTGAGATTAAAAATGTGGATGTTGTTATTGGGGATATCACTAAAGTAAAGTTTGTCTTTACCATCCCATGCGGGCCCTTCGAGAAAGCCGAATTCATCTGCACTGAGTTTTTCGACTTGCAGGTTAAGCCACTCATTGGCATTGGCCACGTTCAGAAAAACCAGCAGGAATACGTTGAGGAAGATACACACCGAGCGATTCATAACGCTTCCTTTGAGTTATTATTGGAAGTCAAAATAATAGCCTGGCTTAAGTGATAACAAGGCAAGCTGATCTCAACCAGAAACCGGCCTGCCTTTAGCAATTCTATTACTGCGGGCCGTGAATCCTAACATTAATTCGCGTCCTGAAAGCCCCGGGCAATTCCCAGTTCCAAACCACGAATCTCGGCGAGGCCTTTGACACGGCCAATGCCGGAGTAACCTGGGTTGGTGGTTTTTTTCAGGTCATCCATCATCTGATGTCCGTGATCGGGGCGCATGGGAATCGATACCTTACGTTCCCTGGAAATTTCATGAATGGCTTTAACGAGGTCATACATATCCGTATCACCATCAAGATGGGCCGCTTCCATAAAGTTACCACTTTTGTCCCGTTTGACATTGCGAAGGTGAACAAAGTTAACGCGGTCTTTAAAGCGCCGCATCATATAAGGCAGGTCGTTATCAGCATTTACGCCGTAAGAGCCCGCACAAAAGCACAGTCCGTTGGATGGATTCGGCACGCAACTCACGAGCTTTTCAACATCATCCTTGTTGCGAATAATGCGCGGCAAACCAAAAATCGAATAGGGCGGGTCATCAGGGTGAATTGCCATCTTAATGCCAACTTCATCGGCAACGCTGCAAACATCCTGTAAAAACAGGTGTAAATGCTCGCGTAATTTCTCTTCGTCAATATTTTTGTAGGTATCCAAAGCGGCCTGAAAATTTTCCAGGCTGAAACTTTCTTCGCTACCAGGCAGGCCAGCAATGATGGTGCGTTCCAATTCGGTTTTTTGTTCAGGACTCATTTTTTCTAAAGCAAGGTTCGCCGCGGCAACTTCCTCGGGACGGTAATCTTTTTCTGCTCCGGGACGTTTGAGCAACAACACATCGAAAACAACCAGGGCAGTTTTTTCAAAATTGAGCGCCTTTGAGCCATCTTCCAGTTCGAAGCCCAAATTGGTTCGGGTCCAATCGAGAACAGGCATAAAATTATAGGTGACGGTGTCGATACCGCAGGCAGCGAGATTGCGTAAGCTCTGTTTGTAATTCTCGATATGTTGCTGAAAATTCCCACTGCGGGTTTTGATTTCTTCATGTACCGGCACACTCTCAACCACCTTCCATTCGAGCCCGGCTTTATTGATTAACAGCTTGCGAGCCTCGATTTCCCCAAGCGGCCAGATTTCACCATTGGGAATGTGATGTAAGGCGGTAACTACGCCGCGACACCCTGCCTGACGAATATCACTGAGGCTCACGGGGTCTGATGGGCCAAACCAACGCATGGTTTGAGTCATAAGGTAGGGAATTTGGGACATAACACACCTAAAGCTTACTGCTAATTTGCCAGGCGCCGATAATAGCAAAAGAGAGAAAGGAAAGTATCGCAAATACGCTCCATGTTCGGCCAGGCCGTAAACCGGGATGAATGCGCTTGTAACGAAAATAGAGCGCGGCAAAGGCAAGGAAGGGTAGCATCAAGGCTTGTGCAAACCCGCCAAGCAACACAAGCGTGACAGGCTGGCCGGTATAGAGGTAAACCACACATAGAAAGCCGGCTATGCCGACGCAGGCGTATTTGATCAAGGTTTGGCGTTGTGGCTCTGAAGCAGGTTTTACCAGGCCATAGAGCTTACCCGCGTCGATTAACAGGCGTGCATTCGCTCCCGTCGCCACAAACATGGTAGAGAACAAAACCATAAAAGCGCCCAGTAGAAAAATCCAGAATCCGATCTGACCAAAAGTTTCGGTATACATCCGCGAGAGCTGGCTAACGAGGTTGCCATTTTCAACTTCGGCACCGCTGCCGTGAAGAACCGAGGCGCCGAGTAAGTAAAAAGCAACGGTTGAGACGGTGTAGATCAGCATACTGATCCAGGCATCCATATTCATAACGCGCACCCAGGCGCGTGCTCGGGTGAGCCACTCCTCGGAATCGTCCCTGGGGCCGACAAAGCGCGCATAGCCCTTTTCAATGCACCAGATGGGGTAATAGATCAATTCCGACGCGCCAACCCCGGTTAAACCGAAAACAGCGAATGCGATGGCGGTATCCGCTGGCAATTGGAAGCTCAGCCCGACGCCAAGATCGTCAGCAGAGATGGCCCAAACGGTTGTTTGTAGCGCCAGCAGCGCCGCGAGCGTGGTGAAGGTAAAAAAAGCCACCATAAACAGGGACAGACGCTCAATTAGCTTGTAGCGGCCGATGTAGAGCAATACGGCGATTACTGCCGCGCACAATATGACCCAGAGGCTGTGCGTCCAGGCCTCTGCGGAGCGTTGAAAGAGAAGATCAAAGATTTGACTGACCGAACCCAGCATGCCGGAAAGCTGAAAGAGGGTGCCGATATACATCAGTGTCCACAGGAGCACACACCAGCTTACAATCATGCGCGGACCGGGAAGGCTATCAAGCGCGTCCAAACTGCTCTTGCCTTCGGAAATCGCATAGCGCCCGAGCTCCACCTGGATAAACACTTTGATAAAGCAGCTAAACAGGATAAACCACAGGAGGATAAAACCGACTCTGGCGCCAAGTACGGTGGTTGCGATCAGTTCTCCGCCGCCAACGATACTGGCACTGATGATTAAACCTGGCCCGATATTCCTGAGTGTGGGGAGAAAGCCGCGTGGGGCGTCCCGTGTTGCCATACTGTACTCGTTATTCTTTTTGCGTCAGTGTATCGCATGCGCATACAGATTGTAATCGGTTACAGTTGAGGCGAAGGAAGAAGGGGAGTAGCCCCCGCTCAGGGTTCTACCGGCTTGAGATCAATCAGTTTCCGGTGTTTTTGCGATGACACAATTCCTGCCGCTGCCTTTGGCTTCATACAGGGCCTCGTCAGCAGCCTTGAACACGGCATCCAGGTCGGGGGTTGTCAGTGTGGACACACCAAAACTAGCGGTGACTTGAATGTTTGCGTGCAGTTTTTCGTCCTGAAGTTTGGAGCGCAATAACTCGGCGACAACTTTGGCCTGATTCAAATCGGTTTTTGCACAGACTAGAATAAATTCTTCACCACCCCAACGCGCAAGGCAATCACTGTGGCGAATATTGCTGCGTAAAATATCTGCTGCACCCACCAGAATTTTATCACCGACATCGTGTCCGTGAGTGTCATTGATTTTTTTGAAATTATCGAGATCGATAAGAATAATTGAAAACGATTGGCGTTTTTCTTTCCAGCACTGTAAACCTTCATACAGTTCATCACGAATACCAATACGGTTTAAACAGCCCGTGAGTTGATCTGTTTTCGCGAGGTCTTCAAAGTGTTTGTTTTGCAAGTTTAGAAACTTGTTAATAGAAACCAGTTCCTGTTCATATCGCTGATGTTTATTGACTTCAATTTTTAAGCGAATAATGCGATAGAGTAAAACAATAAAAATACTGACAGACCAAAACAACACCATGCCCCGGTAGAGCGTTTCATCACTGATCAGGTCACCTTGCCATTCTATTTTGTCGAGACGGATATCGTGTGTTCCAAAACGCTCCTGAGACCCGGTTTGCACCTCTATAAACACAATGTCGTTGAATTCAGCATGTGAGTCTTCGAGTTTGATGTTGTTAGTCGTTAACCACCAGTCGGCGACACCGAAATCGCTCAAATGGATGGTAATGCCCTTGTTAAGGTCTTCGATGGGGAACTCGACCATGTTGTATTTTGTGGAACTGTCATTGCCTTGCACGTAGTAGCGGGGATGCCGGTTACGCAGATATAAACGAATATGTTTCCCCGGCCCCTCATAAGAGCCCCAGACGCGCATGGTTTTAAAATCACGCAAATCAATGCCACTCCAGGTATCGCTGAGAGTGGTAAATACCATACTGCAATAGGGGTTGATGTATTTCTGGCCCATTTCACAACGCATTTGGCGTGAGGCCTCATCTGCCCAACTCGCTTTGGAATCGCCGCCCGTGAATGAATCATCGCCAATATAGACTGGATAATTTTTGACCTCCAGTTCCAGGGTTTTGCT
Organism: Cellvibrionaceae bacterium 1162T.S.0a.05; assembly: GCA_000964245.1. Classification (GTDB taxonomy): domain Bacteria; phylum Pseudomonadota; class Gammaproteobacteria; order Pseudomonadales; family Cellvibrionaceae; genus 1162T-S-0a-05. The sequence continues at coordinate 3,595,110 of LANB01000001.1, forward strand.
GGCAAAATCCTTGGGCGCAATGATGATAAGCAAGGAGATGCAGGCCAATAGCCCAAGGGTGGCTTCAATAGGGGTGATGGAACGGGACATCAAAGGGGGTTTCACGCTATTTCTTTTCCTGACTGCTGGATATACAGGAAAGTCTAGTTGATAAATCCGGACTTGCTTCTCGATCCTGGTCGAGAGATATGGCCTCCAAAACCTTTATAAATGCGGCAACGGAGCTATGGGCAGCGGTTTCGCTCATGGTGTGGTAGTCGCTGGTTGGAATTTGCAACGTGGTGCCTACCACCAGGCCTTTTGACGCCGCAATGATCCTGCCCATTTCCGTTGAGCCCAATGATAGCGGCGCTTCGCCATTCTCCTTGCGAGCGGCATTCAATGCCTCGACATAGCTGTCCTTGTATTGGGTACGGTACCCCAGGTTTTCACAGATGGATTCGAGCTTTTGCGTCAGCTCAGGGTTGAAAGGCGCGTTGGCGTCGCGGTTGCGTAACACCAGATCCTGCTCTTTGGCAGCCGCAAAATCGGGATAAGGGCTGGTGTCGACCACGATGAGTTGATTGGTTTTACCGCCAAAGCGCCGGAACCACTCTAAAAGGTAACGCCAACTCTTGCCCGCCTCCTCCTGGGCAGTAAAAAAAGCCGTGCCCTGAAATCCGCGTTCAAACAGGTAGACCAGGGCGCTAGCCGTGAGCACGTTGTCGAGTTGGCCACTGAGGGCGCCGTTTTCATTTTTCAGTTTGTCCAGAAAGGCAACGGGCGTACCTGCGACCAGATGCTCGAGCCCTTCCAGATCGAAAATCAAATTATTGCGGTAGGGGCAGATACGGGTACCCGTGATTTTCCCCTGACCGCGATAGGCGCCAGACCAGGGTTCATAGGCAAATACCGCTTCTTCCTGAAAACGATCGACGATCTTCATCATCAGCTGTTCACTGACCGAATTCCCCAACAAGTCAGAGCGTGCGCCAGCGACAAAAGCAGCGTACTGAAATTCATTTGGGCCCGTACATATGAGCCCGTGACGATCGATATGAGCTGAAAAGTAGAGGCTGTCAGGTTGTTTGCCTTGCGCTACCAACAGGCCTTCATACCAGGTGACATGCGCCCCCCGTTCCTCAAGCTCGCGTTGCAGACTGCGAAAAAAGGAATGCTCTGCGCCGACAACACTCGGTGAGCGAATAAGAGCACTTAAGAGCGAGAGAAAACTATCGGGTAGGGCCATGAATTTGTGTGCCATTTGCGGTTAACAGAGGCGCTGATTTTGCGTGAAAAATTACGGCTGTCAATTAAAAAAATGGGAGCTGGCAACACTTTTGCTAATACAAGGTACATAACAAAGAGAATTGAAAAACGCGTGACAAAAAGGAATGAAACAATGCCTGTGACAAACGCTTCTTTTTACAAACCAGTCCTCCTGGGGCTGATATTGGCTTTCGTTGTCGGTTGCGGAGGTTCGGGTGGGAGTGATGCCGAATCATCGGGAAGTAGTTCAAGTTCGGCGTCGTCGACCAGCAGTAGCTCATCAAGCAGCGCTTCATCAAGTAGTGCTTCGAGCAGTTCTTCAAATAGTTCTTCAAGTAGTTCGTCAACTAGCTCAGCCTCATCAAGTTCTAGCGGGAGTTCATCAACAACGAGTTCTTCCAGTAGCTCTGCATCTAGCGCTAGCTCTGGCACCAGCGCTTCCAGTAGCAGTAGCTCAAGTGGTGTTGCAGCGCCTTCAGATGATTTTGAGGGAGGCGATGTGGATTTACTGGCTGATAACATCTCCAACTGGCAAGTCCTGCACCCGGAAATGGCCGACGGTATTGATATAGGGCTGAGTGTCGATGGTGCGTTGACCATGCTGGCCTTGTCTTCTGAGCCTGAAGCGCTTAACGGCGGTTGGTTTGAAGATAACTATGGCGCGTTGGTGTATAAAAATATCAGCGGCAATTTCGCGGTCATGACGCGTTTGCGTGTTGTCGACCGCAATGACCCAATTGTGACAGATCCTGCCAATATAGGTCAGGGTCCGGACGGTGGCTACAGTGCGGGCGGCTTCGTATTGCGGGATGCCAGTGGCACGCACAGTGGCAATGAAAATTGGGTGATGTTCAACATGGGAGGGCAGGGGTTGGATGGCGTGACCTACGCACGCGAGCTCAAAAAAACCGAGAATTCCATCTCCAGTCTTTTTCTGACACGACAGGATAGCCTTGAAGAGCATTTATTGGCGTGCCGTGTTGGCGACAGTTTTTATTTCTATACCTGGAATGAAAGTACAGAAGGCTGGCAGCAGGAAACCTTCTACAACAATGTTGAGGTGAATGGCACACAGGTTACCACTGGTGCACCGGTTGGCTTCAGTGTGATTTCTGAATTTTCCGAACCCGCGGCCGGCGAAAGTACAGCGATGTATTTTGAACTGGATTTGCCAGACACCATTCAGGTTGGCGTCATTGCCCACGCCTGGAGTGCGCCCTATGAAACGCAGGCTGAATATGATTATGTGTACTTTTCAGAGAGCGCGCCGCAAGAGCAGGATGATTGTCCAGGTGCATTCTTAACACCAGAATAGAACCGCTGAACCATGGGGTTACACCCATGGTTCAGGGCGTTTCACTTCTATAACTCATAAAAAATTCAAGCCATTTGTACTTGGGCGCATGAATGTTATTCTTGTTACCTATAACAATAAGGGACGATCTAAAAAAACAGCACCGTGAAAAAGCGGTCAAAATATATGGAGTCATTTTAAAATGGTGAATAAGCATCTAATTGTATTGTTGATATTATTACTTTCCCCGATTTACGGGCAGGCGGGAAAGATTTACAAGCACGTTGATGAAAATGGCAAGGTGACGTTTTCTCAGGTGCCGCCAAAGGAAGAGGACGGTGGCGAGGTGGACGTTGAAATTGTTAGTGTTGGCGAAGAATCTATGACGCGTATTAGTGAAGCCTATGGAAGTCACTATTGCGGCGATATTAAACTCCCTGCGAACAGCAGTAAATACGGATCCTCTTCAGGCTCCTACGCGCGTTCCATCGAGCATTCTCTCGAAGGCTGGCGTGAATCCTTGACCCGCACCAGTGAAAATATGCAACGGCGTAGTCAGAATAGTTTGAATCGACGTAAATATTCCAATAGCTATAGCAGCCGTTCAACCACTGAAGAGCAGGCTCAAACTCGAGATGTGCAGCGTATTCGAGATTTGCGCTGTGCAATCAATTGGGCCGAGAGTAAACAGCATGTCGTTAATGATTTCAAAAACCAAAGTGCAGAAGAAAAACAACGTTTAAACGCAATATCTCAAAGACTAGAGCAAAATTTGTACGAAACCTGTGGGGAATTACCTGAGTTAGATCCCAGTGATTCCGGCAATGAATACAAAAGAAAGCAATGGTATTTGTGCAGTAGTGAAATCAGGAGTGACATGCGCAAAGTTGATCAGAGCTTACGGCGTTTGCCTTAACGACATTCCAGTGGAAGATTGGATGCTTCCACTGAAGTTCTATTCTCACCAGCGGCAATCATATTTTCTGGAACTGTGTTATAGCCACAAATCCATGATACCGGTGCACCTTCGACACCAGGAACAAAAATAGGGCGAATTGAAATAATTTGTCCCTGTAATCGCGGTAATATTTTATTACCCATTTCGAGGTGCAGTGCGCCATCTTCAAGAATTACACCTGCTAGAAAATTTCCAATAATTTGCCCGGGTGCAGGCAGGCCAGCTTCTTCATTGTTACCGGGGAACTCACCGTTCAATTGATAGTAAGCAATGATTTGTGCTTTGTATTGATCTGTAAGGTTTAGCGATTCCTGAATTCGGGCGCGGTTTACTTTGCCTTCGTTAGAGGGCAGCATCATCACTGCTAAGATAGACAGTATCGCTAATACAACCAGGGTTTCAATTAGCGTAAAGCCACTTCCATATTGAGATCGCATTAATCGAATCTCCGATTTTGTTCAAATTCAAAATCCAGTAATTCCTCTTCTTCTTTCCTGGATAGTGTATAAGAGCTCTTATCACTAATGGGAGCGGGTTTTTCCGATTTAGAAAGTTCTTGCTCTTCACAGTGAGGTGTAGGCGAATTGGTTTTGATACCTGAAACCACTTCTTTGAAGTCTGCGCAATCAATGTTGTCCAGGCTTGGAAGGCTAACTTCTTTCAGCCCAATCAAGTGTTTTAAGGGCCAAATATCTGTTAGTGGGTTACCGTTTAAATATAAGGATCTTAAATTAGTTAAGTTTTCCAGTGAGGAGATGTCATCGATGTTGTTATTGCTAAGGTCAAGAAATTGAAGATGATGAAAATGTTCAAGCCCGCTGAGCGATACGATGTTTTTTCTCGGACAGTAAATATTCTTAAGCTCTCTCACATCATCAATTCCACCTGAGTTGTTCGGGTGAATGCGTGCTCGTTCCATTGCTAAGGTACGAATACACTTTTCGAGGTTTTTGTCGCTTAATTGTAAAGTTTTGATGGAATCATTAACGCGATTCTTTCGGTCTTCGATCTGTTGCTCAAAGTTTGCAAGGTTTTGATTGTGGTTTTTCTCGCTGGCAGAAAACAGAATGTGCGGGCCGAGAAACCAGATCGCCAGTATTGCGATAACGGTATAGGCAAAGCCTTTGGATAATTTGATATTCTGCATTGTTCTTGGTCTTGGGGAGTTTCTAAATTCAGCGCCAGAGACATTTTAGGTTGAACAAGATGGAAAAGCCACACAACAAAAAACGGGTTAGCTGCTAAGTTTCTTGGTGGGTGCGGTTGTAGCGAAGAAATGGTAGATAAAAATGGAAGGGAATGTTATTTCATTAAGAATATGCTGAAGGAGGATAAACCTCCCTCAGCATCAGACAGTTTTTAAGCGACGTCGACTATTTCTTCAGCGGCAATCAATTTACCTTTCTCCGCGCCTTTCATAAACGACTCAATTTGATCGAAATTCATGTAGCGGAAGATTTCCGCAGACATGGAATCAATCTTTGAGGCGTATTCCAGATATTCGTCAACGGTAGGCAGCTTTCCAAGAATACCCCCGATGGCGGCGAGTTCGGCTGAGGTCAGATACACATTCGCACCTGCCCCAAGACGATTGGGGAAGTTGCGTGTTGACGTAGAGAGGACCGTAGCCCCGTCGGCAACGCGCGCCTGGTTGCCCATGCACAGGGAGCAGCCGGGCATTTCAGTACGCACACCTTTTACGCCGTAGATGTTGTAATAGCCTTCTTCCATCAGGGTATGCTCGTCCATTTTGGTGGGCGGCGATAACCAGAAACGGGTTTTCAGACTGCCTTTGTGCGCATCGAGTAATTTCCCTGCGGCACGGAAGTGGCCAATGTTGGTCATGCAGGAACCGATGAAAACCTCATCAACGGAATCACCCGCAACATCCGAGAGCAAGCGGGCATCGTCAGGGTCGTTGGGTGCGCAAACGATAGGTTCCTTGACTTCATTCAAATCAATTTCGATTACGGCAGCATATTCAGCGTCCGCATCGCCTTCGAGCAAGCTCGGGGCGGCGAGCCATTCTTCCATTTTACGCGCTCGGCGCTCAAGGGTGCGTTTGTCGCCGTAGCCTTCACTGACCATCCAACGCAACAAGGTAATGTTGGAACGCAAGTATTCGGCGATGGACGCTTCGGGCAGTTTGATTGTACAGCCACCGGCAGAGCGCTCCGCCGACGCGTCGGACAATTCAAACGCCTGCTCCACGGTGAGGTCTGTTAAGCCTTCAATTTCCAGAATGCGGCCGGAGAAGATGTTTTTCTTACCTTTCTTCTCAACGGTTAGCAGACCTTCCTTGATCGCGTAGTAGGGGATGGCATGCACGAGATCACGCAAGGTGATACCCGGTTGCATTTCGCCTTTAAAGCGGACCAGCACCGATTCAGGCATATCCAGGGGCATGACACCGGTGGCAGCCGCAAACGCAACCAGACCTGAACCGGCTGGGAAGCTAATGCCCATCGGGAAGCGGGTGTGTGAATCCCCCCCGGTACCGACAGTATCCGGCAGCAGCATGCGGTTGAGCCAGGAGTGGATAATGCCATCTCCGGGGCGCAGGCTGACGCCACCGCGATTCATGATGAAGTCAGGCAGCTTGTGTTGGGTTTCAATATCCACAGGCTTGGGGTAGGCCGCAGTGTGACAAAAGCTCTGCATAACCAGATCGGCAGAGAAGCCAAGGCAGGCGAGATCCTGCAATTCGTCACGTGTCATCGGGCCGGTGGTATCCTGGGAGCCCACGGTGGTCATGCGAGGTTCGCAATAGGTTCCTGGGCGCACACCCTGGCCTTCCGGCAAGCCACAAGCGCGGCCTACCATTTTCTGAGCGAGGGTAAAGCCCTTACCGGAGTCGGCGGGCGCCTCGGGCTTGCGGAAGAGATCCGAGGGTGGCAAGCCGAGTGCTTCGCGTGCGCGAGTCGTTAGGCCGCGACCAATAATGAGGTTAATACGGCCGCCTGCACGCACTTCGTCGAGAAGGACATCGGATTTCAATTCAAATTCGCTGAGAACTTCGCCGCTTTCAGAGAGGATCTTGCCTTCATAGGGGCGAATATCAATCACGTCGCCCATATTGAGTTTGTCGACAGGGGCTTCAAAAACAAGGGCGCCAGCATCTTCCATCGTGTTATAGAAAATCGGTGCGACTTTACCTCCGATACAAATGCCGCCGCCGCGCTTGTTGGGCACGCCGGGGATATCGTCACCGAAATACCAAAGCACGGAGTTTGTCGCAGATTTACGCGAGGAGCCCGTGCCCACGACATCACCGACAAAAGCGACGGGGACGCCTTTGGCCTTCACCGCGGCGATTTGGTCCATAGGTCCGATAGAGCCAGGCTCTTTGGGGTCTATGCCGTCGCGGGCCATTTTATACATCGCGAGGGCATGCAGAGGGATATCCGGGCGCGACCATGCGTCTTGTGCGGGCGAGAGGTCGTCAGTATTGGTTTCGCCGCTGACTTTAAAAACGGCAACCTTGATGGATTCGGGGACATCCTTGCGTTGCGTGAACCATTCGCCGTCTGCCCAGCTTTGCATAACGGCTTTTGCCGCGCTATTGCCTGCCTCGGCTTTTTCCTGCACGTCATGAAAGGCGTCGAACATCAGTAGGGTATCTTTTAGCTCAGCGGCTGCTGCGTCGGCAAGCTCGCTGTCATCAAGCAGTGCCACCAGTGTGGCAATGTTGTAACCGCCGTGCATCAAGCCTAGAAGCTCCACCGCTTTTTTGCGATCAATCAAAGGGCAAGCGGTTTCGCCTTTCGCAACCGCCGAGAGAAAGCCCGCTTTGACATAGGCGGCTTCATCGACGCCAGGAGGGATGCGATTGCTGATTAAATCGATCAGAGTGGCTTCTTCTCCCGCAGGCGGGTTTTTCAGTAATTCTATTAATTCGGCGACTTGTTCGGGAGAAAGGGGTTTAGCGGGAATGCCTTGGGCTTCTCTTTCCGCAAGGGCTTTACGATAGGCATCTAGCACTGTCTTGATTCCTCTTTGTTTGTGAGTTTACTTACCGCAAAGGATCGCTTCGAGGCAAGGCTATCGATTGACGCAACCGATGGTGTAGAGCGCGACTACAACGGGGCGCAGATTTTACAGCAAAGCACCCCGTCTGTCTTGGCCCAAGGGCCTTACACTTTAGGTGTAGAAGCGGGGTTAACTCCTTGAATTGGCGGAAGTTTAAACGTTCGCTTGGTTAAGCATAGCCTGTATATAGCCTTGACACAGCCTGGATATAGCCTGGATGAGGATCCACTGGTAATATCCCCGGCCTTTACAAAACCTGTGCCGTTGCAAGTTTAGGTTTTGCTTTATATAAGTTAATTAAGTTATTGAAATATAAGGTTTTAGTGTTGGATGTCTAGAGTGAAATCACCTTGTATCGGTGTCTGTTCCACAGGCATTGGTGACAGCGTGTGTCGAGGCTGTAAGCGTTACGCCCACGAGGTTATTCACTGGAATGCCTATAGCGATGACGAGCGCAAACTAATCTATCAGCGAATAAACGGCTTTTTATCCCAGGTTGTCGCGCAACGCATCCAGATCAAGGACGCGGCAGTTTTGCAGGCGTTTATTGACGCTCAGAATCTGAGTATGCCGGAAGGGGCCGATGATTACGTTAAGGTCTTTACCGTTTTAAAAGCTGGTGCGCAGCAACTGACAGATCTCTCGTTGCTGGGTTGTGAATTGCAGCTTGATTGGAAACACCTTGATTCGGCCGCCTTGCGTGATGACATTGATAAACATGCTTACACCTTGTCCAGCTTGCACTATGAGCGATATTTCCCACATTAACAGACCTTTATTGTTGAGCAATAGCATTGCACTAAAAGCAATTGCCTTAGCAATTTTGTAGCCGGAATTTTAAATAATAATGAGCATCGATTTGAGCCCGATTCACAATTTTTTGCGTTGCGAAACGCCTGAGGCCTGGTTGACGGCTGCCGTTAAACAGCAGCCCTTGTTGTTAATTGACCATGCGAATTGTGAAAAAAAGGCCGCGAGTACAGCAATAAATTTAATTTACCGTCATGTCGAAAACTTTGAGTTATTGAATAAAATGTCGCGCCTGGCGCGTGAAGAGCTGCGTCATTTCGAACAAGTTATCGCGTTTATGCGTAAACGTGGCATAGAGTATGAACAAATCTCAGCCGCGCGTTACGCGGCTGAATTGCGCAAGGGGGTGCGAACTCATGAGCCAGGGAAGTTGGTGGATACGCTGATTGTTGGCGCCATCATAGAAGCGCGATCCTGTGAAAGGTTTGCGTGTTTAGCGCCTTTGTTGGACAAGGAATTGGGGGATTTTTATTTGTCGCTGTTGAAGTCAGAATCGCGCCATTTTATGGACTATCTTGGGCTGGCAGAGAAAGCAGCAGGAGAAGATATTTCTGCGAGAGTTGATTTTTTTCTGGAAAAAGAAAAGCAACTTATACAAATGGAAGACGAGGAGTTTCGTTTCCATTCGGGGCCGCCAGGTCACGCCTCATAGGAAATGAAAGAGTTCATGATCTGGAAGTTATCGGGTAGGGCTCCATAAAATAACAAAGGCAATCCTTGCGAATAATATCGATGTTGGGCGTAAACATCGCGGGAACTACGTCGCGCTTCAAATTGAGCCAATCACCCTCGTTGCTCAGGTATTCATCTGAGACGTCTTCACCATCTTCAGCCAGCACTTGTATAGGAAATTCCTTTATCTGCGTTCCACATTTTCCAAGCTGGTAGCCCGCCTGGAGTTGCGTGAAATTCGTTTGTTCGAGTTCGGGATTTAAACAAAAATCGAGAAGGTCGGTTTGGTTTGAGTTTGCGAAATCAAACGCGAGGTGATCACGAATCCTGGCAGTGCCGACAACATGATACACCGTATGGTCTTTGGTTGGAGGCTCTAACTGTTCGAGGCTTTCCAGGTTTATACAATAATCCAGATAAAGAATGGCTTGCTCAATACCATCAATATCGCCAGAGAGTCCGCACTCAAGTGTAATCGCGGGGCAGAATGCTGAAAAAACCAGGCTTTGTACGCCTTCAGGTTTTGTAAAATATACAATGTTTTTACTGAAGTGACTTGCCAGTTGGATAAAGTGTTTATCTGTTCGATTGATGCAAGCGTAATGTGGATTTTTGCCAGTATTGTTATGTATGTCGATACTAAGAAATACCGAACGTGTCTGCAAATCTGATATTACAGTCTGCATGCAGGGGTGGGCAGGGGCAGTACTTGAACCCCACATACGATTAAAATCACCTTGCTCGGAAATAAACCGCGTATTGACCTTGGCTGCATCTACATTACCAATAAAAAGCGAAAGTGCGCGCGGCAAGGCATTGAGCTGATATTTTTTAAGAATATATTTGATTGCTTCCCAGCCGCTGTGTTCGTTGCCATGTTGCAATACGCTAACAAATAAGGGCTCGGGTTTTTCACCGGGTAAATGAATAAGTGTTGGGCCGCTCAATGCGTAGTGTAGTTCTTCGGCTTTCAGATCCAGAAGTTTTTCTGGCATATGATCCAGAATGGTGAGTGTTAAACCCTGCTTTTTTAAACCTTCCATAAATGCACCGGCTTTTGCGTGTGTTGCTGTTCCAGATAGGCTAGAGAGAGTTCCTGCATATCGCGACCGTGTTTGGCAATCCAGTTTTTTTGCCATATTGCACCATTTTGTTGGCGCAAAACACGGCCTTCGATAATCGCCAGATAATGCAGGATTTCTTCTTCATCCAGACCCAGACGCAGCAAGCCAGCATGCGCAAGTGGCAGAAGTTCTCGTAAGATTAAATCGGTACATGAAACGGCGCGGCCGTGTGTCCATTCAAGTTTAGAATGCAGACTGTGTTCCGCGCAAACATAAAAGTTTTTCTTGGCAAAATTGAAGGGGATGTTTTTTTCCAATTCCGGTTGTATATGCAAATAGGCTTCCACCAAACCCCAATAAAAAGCGGCGTTGGCAACGCAATCGACCATTGTCGGGCCAGCTGAAACGACACGATTTTCTATGCGCAAATGAAAGCTACCATCGTCATTGAATCCGATGAGAGGACGGTTCCAGCGCCACACTGTTCCATTGTGCATGCGCAAATGTGGCAAGGGGCGTCCGTCACTCAAGGCTTCAGGTAGCAAAACAGGAAATTCGCGGGCATTTATCTCAAAGAGTTCAAACAGGGATTGTTTGATGTAGGCGCGTCCGAAGTGAATTCGTTTATTGCTGTTATCGCCTGTGTGCATGGAGCGTTCGCTTAAAGGAATACGTGTTTCGTCCCAAAGTTCAACATCAAAGGCATAGGGAGAATTTGCAGACACCGCAAGTAGCGGCGCTGAAATGATCTGGGAAATATTATGGGCGCGAGCAGCTTGTTCCTGTTTCACTTTTAAATGGATCTGGAAACTGGTCGCCGCAGCTCCGACAACAACATCGTGCTTAACAATGTCGAGTGTCTCAGCACCTTCGATATGCAGACGCAGGGGTTTACCTTGACGTTGAGCAAGAATTTGTTCGTTGAGCGCGCGGCAACGCGGAATTTCAGACAGGTTAATCAAACTCAGTTGGTAGTCACGTATGCAGGGGTGAATACCGATTGTCATTGTACTGTAGCCGAGGTTGTTAGCAGTACGAAGACACTTTTGCCAGATGACTAAAAGATCACGTTCGAATCTGGATAGTGCATCCTTGCGTAAGGTGTGAGGTGGGACGTTGATTTCGAAATTAAATTGCGAAAGCTCAGGTACAACGTCTTTGGAATTAATATTGGCAAGAAAGCGTTCGTTCTGCGCAACAGGGCGCGCATCCTTATCAACGATCCAGGCTTCCAATTCAAAACCACCGACAGGGTGTTCACTATGGAAAACGCCATCGTTAAAATAGTTTTTTAGTTCCCTGGTTTCCTGCTCCACATGCGCTTTAAAAGCGGCAAAATCTCCTTCACTAAAATTGTAGGTGTTAAGTTCCGACCCCATCTACAATATCAAAAGCCTCCAGCTCTATATTTTCTTGCGATGCACGGATATACCAACCTTGTTTATCCCAATCGCCTAAAACAATGCGTTCTTTATTGTTGGCGAGCGCATGACGCGCAGGGCGGTGTGTATGACCGTGAATTAATATCTCCACATTGTAGTCCATTATAACCCTGTCAACTTCGCTCGGCGTCACATCCATAATATCTTCGGCTTTGTTGCTGTTCATGCTCATGCTTTTCTCGCGCAGATCAGCGGCCATAATACGCCGTTGTGCGAGCGGGAGCGAAAGCACGCCGGCTTGCCAGTCTGGATTGCGAACTTGTTGGCGGAAGGCAATGTATTCTTTATCCCCGGTACATAGACTGTCACCGTGCATTAATAAAACGTTCTTGCCAGCAAGTTCAATTTTTGCCGGCTCGTCGAGGAGTGTGACTCCCGCTCGTTCAGCAAAAGCGGTTTGTACCAAAAAATCGCGATTGCCATGCATAAACCAGGTTTGAATGTTGCGTGTTTGCAGAGTGCTTAGCGTGTCGATAATATCGAGATAGAAGGGGTTGTCTTCGTCGTCGCCGATCCAGGCATTAAAAAAATCGCCGAGAATATAAAGTTTATCGCCATCTTGAACAGTATGCTTAACAAAGGCTGTGAAAGCCTGAGCGAGATCCTCTCGCTCAGGTTGCAAATGAAGATCTGAAATTAACCAGGTAATCAAGCCACTGTCACCGTTTCGATCACAACGGGCGAACCGGGAACATCCTGGTGACCACCATAATTGCCGGTAGAGACGGTTTTAATTTCATTGACAACATCCATGCCCTCGGTCACTTTGCCGAAGACGCAATAGCCCCAGCCCTGCATGTCTTTACTGCGGTAGTTAAGAAAGTCGTTATCTTTAACATTAATAAAAAACTGTGCGCTGGCGCTGTGGGGGTCGGCGGTGCGCGCCATGGCGATGGTACCAGTCAGATTGGATAAGCCGTTGTCAGCTTCGTTTTCTATTGGTGCGCGAGTCTCTTTTTGTTTCATGTCCTGATCAAAGCCGCCACCTTGAATCATAAAACCATCGATGACGCGATGGAAAATGGTGCCATTATAAAACCCGTCTTCAGCGTATTGTTTGAAGTTGGCGGCAGTTGTGGGGGCCTTTTCAAAATCCAGTTCAAGGGTAATATCGCCGTAATTAGTGTGAAGCGTGATCATAAGCTACCTATCGTTTGTCAAAAGTCTGCGTTAATACAATTTGCGTTAATACAATCTGCGTTAATACAAGGGGCATCGTCTCACTTATCACGCCCCAGTCAGGAGCCGCGATCTGCCTTGGCCTGCGGGAACCTGGCTTGTGGGTACCTGGCCTGTGGGTATGAGACGAAATAAATCTGCGCCTGAAAAATTAGGCGGCTATAATACGCGCTTTGCCCTTTAATCTGAACCTCGAAAGCTATGACACCCGAAGAAAAGCCGCTGAATTTCCTGGAGCAAATCATTAAAGCTGACCTGGAAGCTGGCAAATACGACAAAATCATCACGCGTTTCCCCCCCGAACCCAATGGCTATCTTCATATTGGCCATGCTAAATCGATCTGTTTGAATTTTGGACTGGCCGAAACCTTTGAGGGGGAGTGCAACCTGCGTTTTGACGACACCAACCCCGCCAAAGAGGATGATGAATATATTCAAGCCATTATCGAAGACGTCTCCTGGCTCGGATTTCAGTGGGCTGGTGAGGTCCGCTATGCCTCCTCCTACTTTGATCAACTCTATAGCTGGGCGGTACACCTTGTCGAAGCGGGGAAAGCCTACGTGTGCGACCTTTCACCGGATGATGCGCGGCGTTATCGAGGCACCCTGACCGAAGCGGGCAAGAATTCGCCTTTTCGTGATCGCAGTGTTGAGGAAAACCTGCACCTGTTGGCGCGGATGAAGGCGGGGGAGTTTGATGAGGGCAGTAAAGTCTTGCGTGCGAAAATCGACATGGCACACGGCAATATGAACATGCGAGACCCGATTTTGTATCGCATACGCAAGCAACACCATCATCAAACGGGTAATGCCTGGTGCATTTACCCCACCTATGACTTTGCTCATGGGCAGGAAGATGCGATCGAGGGTATTACGCACAGTATCTGCACACTTGAATTTGCGGATCACCGCCCGTTATACAACTGGTTCATCGAGAATTTACCCGTGCCCGCCAAGCCGGTGCAATATGAATTTGGCCGCCTCAATCTTAATTATACTGTTACGTCAAAACGAAAATTAAAACAGTTAGTGGATGAGAATTTTGTGGATGGCTGGGATGACCCTCGTATGCCGACCATCGCGGGTTACCGCCGTCGAGGCTATACACCAGCGTCGCTTCGAAAATTTTGCGACATGATCGGTGTGACCAAGTCGGATGGCGTAGTGGATGTCGCCATGTTGGAGCACGCGATTCGCGATGATCTCGATAAAAATGCACCGCGTGCAATGTGCGTATTAAAACCGTTAAAAGTTACGTTAACGAATTACCCTGAAAGCAAAACGGAAACATTGACAGCGCCTGGGCATCCCCAGCGCGACGACTTACCGATGCGCGAACTGGTTTTTGCACGTGAAATTTTTATTGATGCTGAAGATTTTCGTGAAGAAGCCAATAAAAAGTACAAGCGCCTGGTTATTGGTAAACGTGTGCGATTGCGCAACGCCTACATCATTGAAGCCGATGAAGCGGTGAAAGATGGCAAGGGCAATATTATTGAAGTGCGCGCGCGAGTCATCGAAGATACCCTCGGCAAGGATCCTGAAGATGGGGTAAAAGCCAAAGGTGTAATTCATTGGGTTGCCGCGCAACATTGTGTTGACTTTGAGGTGCGCCTCTACGACCGTTTGTTCAATGACCCTGCGCCGGATGCGGGTGATAAAAATTTTCTGGATCATATTAACCCCGAGAGCCTGCAGGTTTTAACGCATTGTAAAGGCGAGCCAGGTTTGTCAAATGTAGAAATTGGTATGGCCTTTCAATTTGAACGGGAAGGATATTTCTGTCGTGACAGCCGCAGTACAGAGTTGGTTTTCAATCGAACCATTGGCCTGCGCGACAGTTGGGCCAAAATTGCCGACTAGCTCTTTATTTTCGCAACTTCTGAAGTAAAAAAATCAAAGAAAATTATCCATGTCAGATCTTACGCTCTATAACACTCGCACACGCCAAAAAGAAAAATTTCAAGCCATCGATGCGGATTGCGTCAAGATGTATGTGTGTGGGCCTACGGTATACAACTACGTGCATATCGGGAATGCCAGACCCTTTGTGGCTTTCGACACATTATACCGAGTGCTAAAAGCGCTTTTTCCAAAAGTGGTTTATGCGCGGAATATCACTGACATCGATGACAAGATTATGAAAGCCGCAGCTGAGCAAAACGTTGCTATCGATGAAATTTCTTCAAAATTTACTGAGGCTTTTATTGAAGATATGTCGGCGCTGAATATTGAGCAGCCGGATATTGCGCCGAGAGCAACAGATACCATTAAAGAAATGCTCGACATGATTGAGGCCCTGATTGCGCAAGGACATGCCTATGTGGCCGAAGGCCATGCCTTATTTGATGTAAAGTCCATGCCGGATTATGGCAAGCTCAGCAACCGCGCACTCGAAGATATGTTGGAAGGAGCGCGAGTTGAAGTTGCTCCCTATAAAAAATATGCCGGTGATTTTGTATTGTGGAAACCGTCACAGGAAAATGAACCCGGTTGGGACAGTCCCTGGGGAAGAGGGCGCCCCGGCTGGCATCTGGAATGCTCGGCCATGATTGCCAAACACCTCGGCAAGAGTATCGATATTCACGGCGGAGGCCGCGATTTGATTTTTCCACACCATGAAAATGAGCTCGCGCAAAGTCAGTGTGCTCATAAGGGAGAGGCTTTTGTCAATTATTGGTTGCACAACGGCTATGTGAATATCGACGGGGAGAAAATGTCGAAGTCACTCGGCAATTTTAAAACTGTGCGCGCTTTGCTGGAAAAATATCGCGGTGAAACTCTGCGTTTTACCTTGTTGTCTGCACAATATCGTTCAGATATGGATTTTTCTGCCGAATCGATCGCGCAAGCCCAGGCGAGCCTGGACAGCCTTTATGGTACTCTAAGAAAATATGCCGATATCGACGTGGACGCAAATATTGAGATTGGTTCAGAACCCGCATGGCTAGCCTTGCTCGATGATTTGAACACGCCGCTTGCAATCAGTGAATTGCATGCCCTGGCGAAAACCCTTAACAAAGCTGAGGGTGATAACCTGGCCTTACAAAAGGCAAAATCGAAACTTCTGCGAATTGGTTCATTGCTCGGGCTTTTGCAAGCCGACCCGGAAGCCTGGTTTACCGAAGCCTGGAATGCCCGCGCCAATTCCGAAGAGCTCACTACCGAAAATATTGAAGCTTTGATTGCTGAAAGACAGCAAGCGAAGCTCGATAAAAATTATGCTCGGGCAGATGAAATTCGTGAACAACTCAAAGCAGAAGGTGTTGTTCTCGAAGATGCGCGTGAAGGCACGAGCTGGAAGCGGGAGCGTTAGCAAGCATACTTCCCCAAACAAGCGGAGCACGAATGAAAAAGTTGGTCAAATTCCTGATTTTTATATTCGTCGGTTTGCTGTTTTTTATTTTTCTGTTTTTGGTGTTTGTTTCAAGTCAGCGTTCCTCAGCTAAAATCGAAGCCGTAGGACGCGGCACATTAAATGGTGCTCTGACCCTGGATCAAAATTGGACGCCGTCACTGCGTGATAAAATGAATCACATCAGTTTTGGCTCGCGTCTGTTGCCTTATTCCTGGTTTCTACATCTGGAGTTACCTGAATCACAATCCCTGTTTCGTGAAGATCAGCATCTCGAAAAACTTGGTTTTATCCCTGCGCAGGCAAGCTTGCACAACCCGGATGCCCTTGCAATTGGTTTGGCGATTGATCAGCAGCAAGAAGGGCAGGCCGACGAGCCTTGGCTGGGTTTAACTTGTGCCGCGTGTCATAGCGCTGAATTGCGCTATCAAGGGCAGCGCATTTATATTGATGGAGCGCCAGCGAAAATTGATTTTCAGGCCTTTGAAAATACCCTGTTACGGTCACTTTCGGCATTGCTGGAGGATGAAGAAAAGTTTCAGCGTTTTGTTAAAGGCACAGCGGTGTCCGATGCGAATAATTTGAGGCTGGCTGTACAAGCTCGTGAAACATTTCTTACTGCGCGAGCAAGCATGAATAAAACAGCAGTGGCCTATGGCCATGGTCGCCTGGATGCTTTTGGGCAAATATTTAATGCGGTCAGTGTTGAAGCTCTTGGCATAGAAGGCAATGCTCGCAGCCCTAACGCACCAGTCGATTTTCCTGTGTTATGGGATGCTTCACATCTGGATGTCGTGCAGTGGAATGGCAGCGCGAGTAACGTTGAACCCGGGCCACTTGGGCAAAACGTGACAACCGCGCTGGCAGTATACGGAAGCATTGAATTGCAAAACCAGAGTGGCCTCGGCTACGATTCTTCTGTCAGGCTTGCCACGCTGGGTGAGATTCAATCGAACTATTATTTATTGACCTCGCCGCAATGGCCGCAAGATATTTTAGGTGAAATAAATCCGGAAAAAGCTGCACGTGGTGAAGCCATTTATCGCGCGAATTGTTTAAGTTGCCATACTCTGGTGGATAACAGTGACGCATATAGAAAAATCAAAACGACCTTGGTGCCGCAATCACAAGTAGGAACAGATCCTCTAATGGCTTCCAATTTTGTGGAAGCAGAGTCGCAAACCGGCATTCTTGAAGGCAGAAAAATGTTGGCAGGGCTTGCGGGCGAAAAATTTTCAGAAACCGCACGCAGCTTCGATATCGTTGTGCATGCAGCGTCCGGGGTGATGGCAAAAAAACCTGTAACAACCTTACTTGCAGTACTTAAGGAATGGCAGGACCAATATCCAACCGCTTCAGGCCCGCTTGCGAAAAACTATAAAGCCAGGCCCTTGAATGGGCTTTGGGCATCTGCACCGTATTTGCATAATGGGTCAGTACCCACATTGTTTCACTTGCTGTCTTCGCCACAGGACAGACCCCAGGTTTTTTATATAGGAAATCTGGATTTTGATCCGCGTTATTTCGGTCTCCAACTCAGTGAGCTGAGGGCTCAAAGTGTCAGTGAATTTGATACACGGCTTCCGGGAAACAGTAACACGGGTCACGAATTCGGCGTGCATTTAAGTGATGCTGACAAATGGGATTTGATTGAATACATAAAAACACTTTAAGAGAGCAGAATGAACTGTCCTGGTACGCTTCTCGTAGGGTAATTCACGCTGCTGGCATCACAATCTACAAAATTTCCCGCTTCCTCGATTTGCCTGGTATTTGTTACTATTCCTTATGGCTCAGTCGTCAGGCGCATAGCCTATAGCCTCTCATGTTTGCGTGACACGCATTTGCGTGCTCTAAAAATAATTTTAAAAAAGATAATTGAAGAGGGATTTCCCATGTTTGCGATAAGCAAAAATCGACCTTTGGGTCGTACTTTTTTCTACTTTATTTTCTTCTTTTCGTTTCTCGTGAGCATAAGTGTTCAAGCTTACGATTGCGGAGGTTTACCTGCTTACACTTATGGTGCGGCAAATGTCGGCACAGCGTATACAAATGTGAATGCCGCCTGGCGATGCTCGGCGAGTTGGTGTGCCTGGGCGCGTCCCGGTGAAGACAGCTGGGCTGATGGCGCCTGGGAGTCTCTCGGCAACTGTAGTGAAGTGATTCCCGAAAATACAGCGCCAACAGTAAGTATTACGACGAGCAGTGGAACAATATTGGCTGGCGAAACCGTTACGTTCACTGCTGAGGCAAACGATTCAGATGGAAATATTGTCAGTTACAACCTGACTGTCTACGAAGTCACGATGGACGGCAATCAGGTCCCGCAAGTCATTGATGCGGGAACATCAAACTCCGGTGTTTCAAATGTATTGATGCAGGGAACCTGGAGTAGTAATGAAACAAAAACCTACGTTCTGGTCGCTGAGGTCACTGATGCCGAAGGTGAAGAAGCTTACGCTGAGCGTCGCTTCACAGTCGGACAAGATGTGAATCCAACAATGGTCGTCCATCACTCTGAAGAATTAAGACGAGGGTCTCAAGGGCAGGTGAGTGTTGAGGCAGATTTCCCTGGCTGGTCTTTAAGACCGGAAATTGAAATTCTCTCACCTTCCGGCACCTCTGTGGGCACCAATGGCTCGTCTTCCTCTGCAAGTTCCAGTAGCGGTGCAACGTACACGATGTGGCGCGTGAATAAAGTGTTCCCGGCGACTGAAATTGGTGAGTATCAAGTCAGTGTTATCTGGGAATCGGCCCCGGCGTTAAATCACAGTGGTGTGATAAATGTTGTCGGTGATGGTGTAGCCAGTGTGGAGGTTTATCCGCCCACTTTATATCAGTTTAAAAGCAGTAGTTTCAGTTTGTCAGCAACGCATCCGACCTCCGGGGATGTTCCTGCTGTGACCATTAACAACACAAGTACCGGTGAAGAAATACTGTACCTGGACGGTGTTGACTCACGTACGCTGCCGGGCGCCTCGTCCTCCTCAAGTTCCGGTGGAAGTGGTGGTCATTACTTCACTCTGATAAGTAACGAGATGGTGTTTGCGACGGCAGGTGAACATAGCCTGCAAGTGAATTATCCCGATGGTTTGAGCGCAGAGGATCATTTCACTGTACTGTCAGGCTTCGAGTACCCTGGTGGTATTAACATTGCTATTAGTAGCCCTGGTTTGGAACACGGGATTTACGCAATAAATGTCGATACAGATTATTTTGATGTGTCAGGCGTGGAGATTTTTATCGATGGAATTGAAGTCGATGCCGAGGGAGAGGCGGGAATAAATACGCGTTACGCCTGGTTTGCGAGTTACGACTGGCAGGCTGAGCCCGGCAGTCACACCATTTTGGCGCGTGCCACCAATGTTCGCGGCGATACATTTGAAGAAAGTATGAACTTCGTCGTTGAAGGTGAAGAGGAAGGTGGGGCCTGTGCTGAAGCGGGTATACAACTTGCCGATGTGCACGCGTATCCCAACTTCCCCAACCTTGATTGGAAAGGCGATCCCTTTAACGCCAATACCGGAGATTTAATGAGTTACCAGCAAGCGGTGTACCGGGCGCGATGGTGGACGCAGAGTATTCCCGGTTCAGATCAGAGTTGGGAATATGTTTGCGCTTTATAATTAATCACTTTGAGTCTGTGTTCAACCGTTATTTTATTCATCTAATAAAGTAAGAGATTTAACAGCGGCAAAAAAAGCCGCTGTTTTTTTGTCTAATGTCTTTGTCCAAAAAGATAAACGCTGGTTTTAATACGCGTCAATAATTCTTGCGATCATATTTTGGCAGGAAGCGAGGTAGCCTTCGCCGAATAAATTTAGATGATTAAGCATGTGGTAAAGTTGATAAACCGTGCAGCGTTGTTGATGCCCTTCAGTTAATGGCCAGACGCGCTCGTAAGCCTCGTAAAAGGAAGTTGAAAAACCGCCAAAAAGTCGGCTCAGGGCCAGGTCGGTTTCCCTGTCTCCATAGTAGCAAGCAGGGTCGAAAATGACAGGCTGCCGTTTGCCAGCCTTGTTTAGGTAACAAGCCTTATTACCTGACCATAAATCGCCATGTAAAAGCGAGGCTTTGGGATGGTGGTCACGCAGAAGTGTTTCAACACGCGTGAATAAAGGGGTTTCGAAATGTTTAAGGTGTGTGCTGTAACCTTGTTTTGCTGCAAGTTGCCATTGGGGATGTAGGCGACACTGTAACCAAAAATCACACCAGTTCGTCATTCGTGTATTGATTTGAGCCGTCGTTCCAATAAAATTGTTTTCCTGCCAACCGTATTCCGGATGCGTAAGTGAATGAAAATCGGCGAGACAAACACCGAGCTCAGCATCGCAATCACTGTTGCAAAACTCGATAAATTCCAGCAGTAAATAGCTTCGATCTGCAAAGGTGCCGTAAAAAAGCGCCTGTGGACAGGCAAGCGTAAGACTCTTACTCATCGTGAGCAAAGCGCGATATTCACAGGCAAACATCGTGACATATTGCGCGGCATTCAGTTTCAGAAAGTAGCGGCCATGCTCACCCTGTAGAAACCACGCCGCATTAATGTCACCCCCACTAATAGTAGAAGCAGAGACGATTTTTTCATTAATCGCCAAATTTTTCACAATTTGGGTCTCAATGTGTTTCACTACGCTTTCTGGTATGCTCACGATTTTAGGCTTTTTGGGGACGTTATGGCTGCAGTATTGGGCGCAATTATAGGCTGGATGGTATTAGGTGCAATACATTGGTTGTTGTCGCCGCTGGGTTTGATTATCGGTGCGGCGGCTGGCTATAGTTTTGCACATGGTTTTGTCAACTTGCAACGGCCAATGAGTGCAGAGGAAAAAAAGGCTGTTGAGAGAAGTTTTTTCATGGCGTTGTTTCCAATTATGGGGCAGATTTCCAAAGCGGACGGACGAATTTGCGAGCAGGAAATTCAGGCGACGCAATTATTATTTGAAAAAATGGGCCTGGATGCGGAAGCGAGAAAGGAGGCCATCGAATTATTCAAGTCAGGTGCCGAAGACAGTTTTGACCTTGATATTTGTTTACAGGGTTTCCTGAAACAACCACAAATCAATCAAAATCTGCGCAAAATATTTTTAGCCTATTTGATCAGTCTCGCATTTGCCGACGGATACTTACACGATGCAGAAGATCAAATTCTGAAAACAGTTGCCCAGCAGTTGGGTTTTTCTGTTTTTGCCTACCAGCAGCTGCTGGGGATGGTGGAAGCGCAACGCTATTTCTATCAAGGTCAGCAACAGCAAAGCGGTTATCACTATAGAGATAAAGCTGACAGTTGGCGTCAGACTACGAAAGATGAACTCAGCCTCGCCTATGAGGCGCTGGGCGTTGAATCTTCGGTGAGTGACAGGGAGTTAAAAACGGCCTGGCGCAAATTGATGAGTGAATACCACCCCGATAAACTTGCCGGTCGCGGTGTGCCGGAGGATATGGTCAAACTGGCAACTGAGCGATCACAAGAGGTTCAAGCGGCCTACGATTTGATCAAGAAACATAGAAAGGCACAGTCCTGATGCAAGAAAAATCAATTCTTATAACCGGTTGCTCAAGTGGTATCGGTTTGTGTGCTGCGTTGACTCTGCAAGCGCGAGGCTATCGGGTTATCGCAAGTGTTCGACAAACAAAAGATATTGAGAACCTGAAAAGCCAGGGGCTGCGGCAGGTTATTCAGCTGGACTTAATGTCATCTGCATCCATTGAAGCGGCTGTCGAAGAGACTCTCTCACTGTGTGACGGTAAATTATTCGCGTTGTTTAACAATGGTGCATTTGGGCAACCGGGTGCAGTAGAAGATTTAAGTCGGGATACCTTGCGAAAAAGTTTTGAATGTAATCTCTTTGGTACACACGAGTTAACAAGGCGGGTGTTGCCCCACATGTTACGGATGGAAGATGCGCGGATTATTCAAAACTCCTCGGTGCTTGGCTTTTGTGCAATGCCGATGCGCGGTGCGTACAACGCAACGAAATTTGCACTCGAAGGTTTGAGTGATACTTTGCGAATGGAGCTACATGGAAGTGGAGTGAAAGTCATACTTATTGAGCCTGGCCCCATTCGCTCCAATTTCAGGCGGAACGCTTTACGGGAGATGCAAGAAAACATTGATATCGCGGCAAGTCGTCACAAATTGATGTACGAAAACGCCTATGAGCGTTTGAATAAGGAAGCGGCGACTTCACGCTTCACGCTTGGGCCGGAAGCCGTAGTCGACAAAGTGATTCTGGCCCTGGAAAAGCGCAGACCCAAAGAGCGCTATTTTGTGACAACGCCGACCTGGATCGCCGGTGTACTGAAGCGAATGCTGAATACGAAAAACCTGGATGCCTTTGCGAGATGGGCGGGCAAGGCTTGAGCTAACGTCTCAAACGCGGGATGCGAACATCAAGGTGCCTTTCAGAGCTAGGGAACCTCTGAAAAATGGCCTATTTTCCCTGTGGCAGCGTCAGCTCCGTGCTCGAATCCTCATTTACTCCAGTAAACTCCGGTTCTCCGCGCGGTGCTTCCTTGCCACAGAAAAAATATTTCCATTTTTCAGAGGTTCCCTGGTTCGAATCTGTCACCAAACACTTCCCCATAAGTGCCCACTGCACGCATCCGTTGCCCCAAAAGCGTGCGTAAAAATCTGCTTTTGCCCGGTAATCTGGCTGAACTAGGCCGGTTCTACATTCTCGGCTTGTGGTCCTTTTTGGCCGGTACCTTCAGTAAAGGTTACCGGTTGTCCCTCTTTCAGCGTCTTGAAACCCGAGACATTGATGTTGCTAAAGTGCACAAAAAGGTCTTCCGCGCCATCTCGGCTAATAAAACCGTAACCTTTACTCGCGTTAAACCATTTTACTGTTCCATTTAACTTGTCAGACATCGTCTTGCTTAAACCCGTTAATTAAAGTCGCTCATGCATTGTCCTGAGAAAATATTACAGAAACAATCATGCCCCCTGTGGGACATGCGAATATTGTTCCGTTTGACGACTTTAATGGGAAACTAGTCAGCAAAGGGTCGTTTTGGAAACCAGGCTTTAATCATAGCGAGGCCGTCTTCGTATACCTTTTGGACTCGTGGGTTGAGTCCGACTTCAATGCGGCGTGAAAGCATGGTGACGGGAAATAAACATTGCGTGGTATCAATTACGCAGACGGCGTGACTCATTCCCAGTTCATCCTCAAGTACACGCCATTCCAGCGGTTTGTTTTCATTCACGAAAACATCGCCGAGAACGACACCAAGTGCTTGCAGGGTGCCGGTATCGTCACGAGGCACCACCTCTTTATCAATCAAACGTTGTAAGGTGTGGAGGTCACTACTGTTTCCACGAACGGGAGTACCAAAGTGTCTGCGTGTGAGCTCATCAACGAGTACGCGCTGGTTGGCGAGGAAGGACGAGTTTACCCAGTTAAGTTCGCGTACTTCAACTTCGTCTTCGGCCGCGAATACGCTGTGGGTGTTGAGTAACGCCAGCAAAAGGGTGATTACGCTGAATTTCATAGTCAGGCCTCCACATCAAGGGTGTTGCACAATGTTAAAAGCAAAATCGCCCAATTCAGGGAGTTTATGATGAACTGTAGGGCTGTTTTTATCATCCGCCTCTAATGTGGGGCTGTATAATGCCGTTTTCAAGTTCAGGAGGACATATGAAGCTGATTAAAATACTGGGGTTCTTGGTGGTTTTGGTGCTTGCTGTAGTCGGCGGAGCGCTTTTCTATTTAAGTCAAAACCTGGATGGTATTGTTAAAGAACAGGTTCAGGTTCAGGGCTCAAAGCTCACTCAGACGGCTGTTAAGCTCAATGATGTCAATATTTCGCTTAAGGAAGGTCGGGCAACCCTGCAAGGGTTTTCCATCGCAAACCCCGGTGGCTACAGTAGTCCAGCTGCGTTTAACTTCGGCAAATTTAATGTCCAGCTCGACCCCGGGAGTGTGCTTGATCAAGTCATCGTGATCAAGGACTTAACTATCGAGGGCGTCAAAGTGACAGTGGAACAGAAAGGAAAATCACTCAATCTCTACGATATCAAAAAAGCGATAGACAGCTTTTTGCCAGCGGGTAGTGATGACAAAACCACAAGCGAAGGTCCAGGCAAAAAATTCATGATTGAGAAGCTTACGTTTGAAACGGGTGAGTTGCTTTTAATATCGGATCGTTATGGAGAGAAGTCCGTCAAGTTACCAGAAATCTCACACACCAGTCTTGGCGACAAGGAAAACGGCGTTGAAGCAACGGTACTCGCGAAACGTGTTATGCAGGCGATCACAGATTCCGCTAAAAAAGCAGCCGAGAGAGAAATAAAAGATTTAGCGACTGACGAAGCAAAGGACAAGCTCAAGGATAAGGCCAAGGAGAAACTGAAAGGTTTATTCAATTGATATTCTTTTCGAAGAGAAATTTTAGCGAGTGAGTTCAATGGACTGTGGCGAGGTCATCGCCGAAACCAATGATTACCTGGTGCTGAACAAGGCACCAGGCATTGGTATGCACAGTGAAAACGGGGCGGGTTTAATTGAACAGCTGCGGCGCAGAAGAGGGGATGCGGCCTTATTCCCGGTTCACCGACTGGACAAGGTAACATCAGGCGTATTGCTATTAGCTAAAACGACTGAAGCCAATCGCGCTCTCAGTATGCAATTTCAAAATGCCGAACTCGATAAGTTTTATCTCGCGCTACTCGATAAAAAACCACGTAAAACCCAGGGAGAGGTGCGCGGTATCATGCTAAAAGCGCGCAACGGAAGTTGGCGACTGGGCCCTGCGAAGCGCCATGAAGCAGGTGCCAGTGATAAAATTAATGAAGCCCGTACGCACTTTAAAACCTGGTCTTATTCGGCCAATAAACGCCTTGCCATTTTGCGGCCGCTTACGGGCAAAACCCACCAAATTCGTGTTGCCTTAAAAGCAGTGGGCGCACCTATTCGTGGCGACGATCGTTATGGTGGGAAGGAGGCAAACCGCTGTTATCTTCATGCCTGGTATTTACGGTTTATGTGGGAAGGGCGTGTCCAGTGTTTCAATGCGCCCTTGATTTCGCCTGAATACGCGCCTGCAGAGGAGGCGGGTTTTGGTGAACCGATGTTGTTGCAGAAGTTGAAGGAGATAGGCACGCCCTTTGAGTTACCGTGGCCGACTCCACTTAAACTGGATCAGTATTCTGACAAAGCGGGATAGATGAAAATCATACTGGCCGCGTGTTTAACTTTGCTTTTTAGCAGTGTAGTGCTATGTGCAGACACATCAATTTCCTGGCAAAGTTGTAAGGAAGCGGTGCAAGCAAACAATTTTGCAAAATATTGTGGTGTATTGACTACAAAAAACGCCGCGTTACCTCTGATAACAATCGATAGCCAAGCGCAGCGCTCAACAGCGCACCGGCCAACAAATGACAAAGCGCTGATTTATATTGGCGGTGGACCAGGCGTTGGTCGGCAAACCGCGAATACCCATATCCAACGCTGGTTGCGTTATTTTTCTGTCATTGATCGCGACTTCGATCTGGTTTTTTACGAACAGCGTGGCACCGCGGGTGCGACGCCTTTTCTGGGGTGTACAGAATTTTTTGTAAAGGAACAGGCACGTTTTTCAAAAAACCTGGCAATAGAAGCGGATGCGCGCGCTTATCAACTTCACTTTAGTGAATGTTTGGATGCGTTAGTGACAAAAAATTTTAATTTAGCTTTGTTCAAGGCGATCTATCATCAACAGGATCTGGATAAACTCCTTGAGGCTTTGCCTTATTCCCAGGTGTATTTGGTGGCTGAGTCCTGGGGAGCGTGGTTGGCGACGCAAACGCAACACAAAAAGATCAAGGGTCTGATTCTGGATTCCCCCTTGTTGGCCGGAATGGAGTCAGCACGTAAGCCTGAGAAACTTCACGCGCATCAGCGGCAGCTCTATCGAGAACGTTTTAGTGATTTTGATCAAGTGTATCGAAGGGCAGAAAAACAATTACAAGGCAAGGTGTACACCTATCAGGGCTTCGTGCTGAATGCGGGCAGGTTACGAGAACTCGCGGTATTTTCATTGTATAGCGAGATATATCGAACGGAGTTTTTTCGTGCTCTGGTTCAACTCAAGGATTGGGGAAAAAAGAACTCCGCGTCAATCGCAACGTTGGATGGTTTGATTGCGGCATATCAAGAAAGCTATTTCGACCCGGATTTCTCGATCGCGACCTGGTTGCTCTCCACTTGTGACCTGCAAATCCCTACCGCAGGAGAATCAAAGGATGACTATATCAGGGCGAGCAGGAACAATAATCCCTGCCACTTGCTTGAAAACCAGCAAGCAAGCAAAGTGATTGCGCCGCCAGTCTTGAATAGCAATACGCTTGTTTTTGCGGGTAGAGCCGACCCGGTTATCCCATTTAAGGCACTTGAAAAGCAGCTCTCCAGCCACCAAAATGTGACCCTGCTTGATTTTGCCAATGCGGGTCACGGTATTATCCTCGGAGATTATTGTGAGGCATTTGTACTTGCGAATTTTATTGCAGGACGAGCACTGGATCACGAGCGGCATTGTTTTAAATAAATCGAAGAACGAGTCATCCATGGCCCTATTGTGGGAAAAGCTCACAGCTACAACACACTATCAGGTAAAATCGGCGGGCAATTCCATCAGGCTTTACAGCAATGGTGTCTTTCATAGCCAGTGGAACCCACAGCGTCCTGTGATAGGGCAGTTATGGGAGTTACTTTTTTTGCCCGCCCTGTTTTTGAAAAGCGACAAACCCCTGCGTATTCTGCTGTTGGGTGTTGGCGGTGGTACAGTGATTAATTTGCTTTACCGTTTTCTAAGTATTCAAAGGCTCGAGGGTATCGAGTTGGACAAAGTCCATCTGCAAATTGCTCGACGGTGGTTTAAGTCGTTTCGGCCGGGGGTCAATTTTGTTCATGCAGAGGCCCAAAGCTGGTTGCAGAATTATCGGGGCCCGAAATTCGACTATATCATTGAGGATTTGTTCAAGTCAGATGAGAAAGGTGAAGTGTTGCGTGCGGTAGACGCAGACCCGGGCTGGTTAAAATTACTCTCTAAAAACCTTAGTGCTAATGGCGTTTTAACGATGAATTTTGAGTCGATTAAGCAAGCCAATCGCTGTTGGGTGAATGCCGCAAAGCCCAACGGCCATAAGTCGGGTTTACTTTTGTTGTCAGAGAAAAATGAGAATGCAATAGCGTGTTTCTCTGCGGAATCCTTGAGTGTTCAGGGTCTCAAAGCGCGCATGCAGGCGTATAGGGAATTGGATATTCAGCGTCCTGCCTGTCGTTTGGATGTGAGTTTCAGAACCTTAAAAAAGTAAACTCGTCTTTGTTCATTGCGTCTCGCATACGCAGTTCTATTCCTTATAAAAGGTAAAGGTTATATGTTTGAGTGGATATTTGATGTCGAATCACTGCTTGCTTTGGGCACGCTAATCGCTCTGGAAATTGTCCTGGGCATCGACAATATTATTTTCATATCAATTCTGGTGGGTCGCTTGCCGGAAGCTCAGCGGGACAAGGCACGCAAGATTGGTATTAGCCTGGCTATGCTCGCGCGCATTTTATTATTGTTAAGCCTGTTCTGGATTATGGGGCTGGTGCAACCGCTGTTTGAGGTCTTTGGCAATGCCATATCCGGGCGCGACATTATTCTTATTTTGGGCGGCTTGTTTTTGCTCGCAAAGTCGACGCATGAAATTCATCACAGCCTGGAAGTCCCTGGTAGCGATGAAAGCACTGTGATTAAACAGGTGAGCTATTACTCAGTGTTGGCTCAAATTGCGGTACTGGATATCGTCTTTTCACTTGATTCTGTTATCACCGCAGTTGGTTTGGTGAATCATATTATGATTATGATCATCGCCATTGTTTTGTCCGTGGTGGTGATGTTGTTTTCAGCCAAACCGATTGGCGAATTTGTTGATAAAAATCCGACAATCAAGATGCTGGCTTTGTCTTTCCTCTTATTGATAGGCGTTACCTTGATCGCAGAAGGCCTGGATTTTCATATTCCCAAGGGATACATATACTTTGCCATGGCTTTTTCTGTCAGTGTCGAGATGTTAAATATTCGTGTGCGCAATAGAAGAGAGCGTCGAGCGCTACAATTAAACAAGAAGATACAGTAATTTCAGTGAAGGCTAATGTCGTTAAAAATTTGTCGCAAGGCAGAATCAGGCCTTCTTGAAATAGAGAACCTTAAACTGTTTGTTGTTAGCGACCTGGTTGGCCATTGGGAAACTTGACTTGGCAAGCCGTTCGGCGGGAATAAAAGCATTAAACACAAACCATGCTTCACCACCCGATTTCAGGCACCTTGCTGCAGCTTCAATAAATTTTGATGTGAGGCTGTAGTCACTCTGCTTGCCAATATGGAAGGGCGGGTTGCAGACAACGATATCAAACCTTGCTGTCAGCTTGGAGCCGGCATCGTCGCAGCTCGCATCGGCATTTAGTGTGTTATTCATAAAATTTTTACGGCAGATTTCAATCGCTGTGACATTGTTGTCTGTTCCGTGAAGGTGTTCGGCGCCCAGAGTCGCGCTTACGAGTGCGAGATGGCCACAGCCACAAGCAAGATCCAGAACGGTTTTGCCATTGAAATGGATTTTTTGTTCTGTTAAATAATTTGCAAGGAAGATGCTGCCCTGATCCAGTTTTTTCCAGGAAAAAATACCCGGCTTGCTAGACACAGTAAATTGCGCAATTTTTGCGATGTTCGAGACTTCCGTGTAGTTTGAGCTAAAGTTTTCTTTCGCCTCGAAAAGGTTTAACTGATGGCAGGCGCCAATGTAATCTTCCCCGATTTTTTTTAAGGCTTCGCTACCCTGGATGGCGGCAAACAGGGATTTTATCCCCTGGTTTTTTTTTCCGTATAAAATAAAACGCCCATTTTCGTTGAGTGACAGCGCGCTTTGGTAGATAACATGTTTACAGAGGAGTTTTTCTTTGGATATGGGAAAGATAATAGCGGACCACTGACTTCCCGTTGGGAAAAGAAAATCACTCAACTCGGTGGATAGGCCGAGCCCGCGATAGCGCTCAGCGATGTCGTAACGATTAGTTAAAATTGTCGAGCGCCTGGCTTCCTTCAGAATAAGCTCGCTCGGGGCAGCGTCGGTCTCATCGAGCACCCAAAGCAGGTCACCGCTTTGCGGCAGTAAATGATTGATGGCCTTATCAAGCATTGTAATTTCCCGCGAGCGCCTGAATTTCTTTTTCTGTTAATGACCTGTATGCGCCTTCAGGTAAATGCTCATCGAGTTGCAGCGGACCAATACTCCGCCGATGTAAGCGAATGACTTTGTTGCCGGTGAAGGCAAACATACGCTTGACTTGATGATAGCGACCTTCCTTCAAGCTCAATTGAAACTTGCGTGCGTGTATTTTTTTAAGGTTTGCCGGCAAGGTAGGTTTTTCTTCGCCTTCAAGGAGCATGCCTCGTTCAAAATCTTTCACGTAAGACTCGTTAAAGTCTTCGGCTAACTCAACCTCGTAAATTTTGTAACAATCACTGCGCGGCGAGGTCACGCGATGATTCCACTGGCCATCATCCGTGATCAATACGAGGCCGGTGGTATCCACATCAAGTCGACCCGCTATTTGCAATGTGTTTTTCAACGCGGGCGAGATGTCCAGCATAAGATCGAGCACGGTGGGGTAGTCAGGGTGTGAGTTTGCACAGACTACGTTAGAGGGTTTGTGCAGCACGAAGTAATGCTTTCCCTGTGCAAGGATGGGCGTTTCGTCGACGACAACGCGATCCTTGAGCGCATCAATTTTTTGTTCCTTGTCGTCAGCAGCTTGCTCATTGACGCGCACACGCCCTTGTTTGATAAGCCGTTTTACCTCGGAGCGCGACCACGACGAATGATTGGCAATATATTTATCAAGTCGCAAGGTCGTGTCCTGGCATTAATCCTGAACGACTTTTTTTTCTGCAGATTCAACAGATTGATAAATCAGGGTGTTAATGGTCATTGGGCCCACGCCGCCAGGCACCGGGGTATAGGCAGTAACGCGATCAATAAGCGGGGCCATTTCAATATCACCAATACCTCCCGGGTGGTAGCCGGCGTCGACAACCACAGCACCATCCTTAATCCAGTCAGCTTTGATAAATTCGGGTTTCCCAACTGCACCGACAATCAGGTCGGCACGACCTATATGTGCATGCAAATTAATGGTGCGCGAATGGCAGATGGTGACTGTCGCATTGGCATTTAATAGCATTTGCGCCATAGGTTTACCCAGAATGGGGCTGCGGCCCACCACTACGGCGTGTTTTCCTTCGAGTTCAACCTCATAGGCTTCCAGCAAGCGCATGATACCTTTCGGTGTTGCGCAACCGTAGGCGTCTTCTCCCATTGCCATGCGGCCAAAGCCCAGACAGGTTACGCCATCGACATCCTTACTCAGGTCAATCGCATCAAAACACAGACGTTCATCAATTTGTGCTGGGACAGGGTGCTGTAAAAGAATGCCATGGACATCCGGGTTGGCATTGAGCTCTTGAATCTTTGCCATCAATTCTTCGGTCGATGTTGACGCGGGCAGCTCCACTTTGAGGCTCTCCATACCAATGCGAGTGCAGGCATTGCCTTTCATCTTGACGTAGGTTGCCGAGGCAGGGTCATCACCAACCAGAATTGTGGCGAGTATTGGTGTTGTGCCTGTACTGGCCTTCAGTTTTGCTACGCGTTCGCTGAGTTCGGCTTCTGTTTTCTGTGCGAGAGATTTGCCGTCAAGAATGACTGCGCTCATAGTGCTAAATTCCTTGAAAATTCATCGACTTGGCTAAAGGGGAGGCATTTTCCCACAGCTTGTAGCGATGACCAAATGAAATTCAATTAACTTTTAACCCGGAAATAATTTAGCAGCGACAATAGCGGATTCGGGCGAGGGAGTTAATTTTCAGACGTGCATGAATAATCGGGAAAATCAGCGTTGACGCTCCCTGGGCTCCCAGGTATGATGCACGCCTTTCGAGACCGGCGGAGTGTAGCGCAGCCTGGTAGCGCGTCTGCTTTGGGAGCAGAATGTCGGGGGTTCGAATCCCTCCACTCCGACCAATCGAAAGGCGAAAGCGCAAGGCAGTTCTGAGAAACGCGCCCGTAGCTCAGCTGGATAGAGCATCCGCCTTCTAAGCGGACGGTCGCAGGTTCGAATCCTGCCGGGCGCGCCAGCGACAGCGGCTTCGATTCAACAGAGACGAAGGGACGCACACTCTCAAAAAAAGGCATAACAAAAGTACTACGTTCTATAGTAGTCGTTATACTTCTCGCTATGGTGACTGTAGCTCAGTTGGTAGAGCCCCGGATTGTGATTCCGGTGGTCGCGGGTTCGATCCCCGTCAGTCACCCCATTCCCTCACGCATTTTCCATTTCTTTTACAGCCAGTTTAAGTTCGTTGTTTAACCTACTGAATTTGTTCGATTTTGTTAGGGCACGTTTCTCACTTAAATTCGGGTGGACTGCGCGTCATTTCGAGTTCAGATCCGCGTCGACTTGACAAGTATTATATATATGATAAATCATACGTTTCTGTTCGATGGGGGTCTCTCAGCTGCTATGGAGGTGGTTCTTCCCCTAATCATCAGTCATAAAAGTACGTTAGCCATAAAAATAATAGTGTTTGGAGATGCTTAATGTCACATATCAAATGCAGCAAACGCATGCTGGCAAGTTGTATCGCGCTTGCGAGTATCAATGTCCTTTCCCAGGAAAATGAAAATCAACCCGTTCAGGAAGAAGTCGTTGTGACGGGCATGCGCGCGTCGCTGGAAAATGCCCTCAATGTTAAACAGACTTCGCAGCATGTCGTGGAAGCCCTGGATTTAAACGATATCGATTCAACACCTGATGTCACAATCGCTGAAGCAATCGTGCGGTTACCCGGTGTTAATGGTGCGCGTGATCGCGGGAATCAAAGTCAGGCGGCGATTCGGGGGCTAGGGCCGCGCATGGTATTTGGCACGGTTAACGGTCGCGAAGTGGCAAGTTCTGAGCCGGGTCGCAGTATTCGTTTCGAACAATATCCAGCAGAACTGATATCGATGGTGCGTGTTTATAAAACGCAGTCCGCTGATTTAATTTCCGGCGGCATCGCGGGCACAGTTGATCTTGATACAGTCTCACCTCTTGACTATAACGGGCCGCAACTCAGTTTGCGCGCGGGCCTTGTCAGTTATGACGGTGGTGATGATATTCCTGACTACGACACGCTCGGAAATCGCATGAGCGCTTCATTCGTTAAACAGGTCAGTGACGATTTTGGTTTTGCGCTTGGTTTCACTTCACAGGAACAAAAAAATGCATACCCCTCCTATCAAGCCTGGGGATTTAATACCGGAGCAGGGCAAGAAAATCTACCGGCAGGCGGCGGTGATTTAACCGGAAGTGGTGATTTTGCGTATGTGCCCTGGGGTATTCAATCTGAAATAAAAAAACTCACCACAGATCGCCGCGCAATGATGGGCGTATTACAGTTTTCCCCCTCGGATGCTGTCGATATTAAATACGATGCCTTGTATTCTGAATTTGATATGGATGAACAGCAAAACCAAACCTGGTACATGGATATCGGTAACTGGGATAACGGTGAAGCGGGCGGCTACTCTGATGTCAGCATTGTCGATAATCGAGCGCTTGCAGCAACAGCAAATCAATGGACCGGAAATGTTCGTCACGTTATTGCAGCCTATGATCAAAAAAATTCTGTTTTATCTCACGGTTTGAATATTGATGTAAGCGGCATTGAAAGTTGGCTTATTGAAGCAGATTTGTCGTGGTCAAAAGCAGAGCGTGATAATTACTGGAATGCTTTGTATCTCGACAGTTTCGGAAACCCTTTTTCTTACGACTTACGTGGCACACCGTCTGTTACGGTTCCGGAAGACTCGCCTTCTGCAAACCCGGAAACCGCAAGTCTGGGAATTGGGGATTGGAACGAAGGCTCTGATCTCGTCGACGAGATTACGGCTTTGCAACTGGATTTCAGTAAATCGTTGGATGGCACACTTGCGAGTATTGATTTCGGCGCGCGTATTGCTGATCGCGAAAAAGACGTGATTTGGGAAGGCTATGCCTGGTCCTGGAATGAAGGGCTCGGATGGGTCTGGGGAGACAATGAAGTGCCTGCTGCTTTCAGTGAAGGTGTTGTAAGCTCCTATACCGTGGGTGAAATTGAAACGTCGCCTTTCTTGAATGCGCGTTCATATGACGCAGTGGTTGCAGATTTAACCGGCGGGCAAACCAATTTTTCTGAATACGCTGCCATTAATCCGGATTCCTCATGGAAGGTCACTGAGGACAGCCTCGGCGCATATCTAAAATTAAATTTCGAAGGTCAACTGGGTGGCGTGGATTACAGCGCTAATGCCGGAGTGCGCTATGAAAGTTTTGATATGGAAAGTTTCGCCATTGACGATCAAGGTGTCGCGGGTGATTCGGTCGTCAATGAAGTGAGTGAAATACTTCCGAGTGCGACATTGAATTTATTTCTGGATGAAAATCGTATTTTGCGTTTTGGTCTTTCCAAGGCGATATCAAGACCGCCGCTGGATGAGTTAAGAGCGGGGCAATATATCAGTGCGGTCAGTGGCGCTGTCGGTGGGAATACGGGTAACCCGAATCTCGAACCTTTCACGTCCAATCAAATTGATGCGTCTTATGAATGGTATTTTGCAAAAGAATCCTTATTGGCCGTCGCTGTGTATCACAAGGATATCGACAACTATGTTGGCTATACCTCTTTCGATATTCCAGCTGAAGATCAAACCATTACCGTTTGGGCCCCCACGAATGGTGAAGGTGGCACGATTCAGGGCCTGGAACTCACTTTTCAGAAGCCTTTGGGTAAGCATTTTGGTGTGTATTCCAATTACGCTTATGCAGACTCGGATATCACGGAGTTTGCTCCTGAAGAAGAACCCTATGAAATGGCGGGTTTGGCTGAACACACGGCAACCCTGGATTTTTGGTTCAGTTCGGAAAAACTGGAAGCTCGCCTCGGATGGAAGTACCACAGCGGTTACACAACGGGCTTCGAATGGGACGGTTCTGCGTTGCGAAGACTGGATTCAGAAAAAAATCTGGGTCTGAGCCTGACGTATCACTGGAATGATAATTTATCTTTCCGCTTCCAGGGCAACAATTTAACGGATCAACCGCTTCGTTTAACCCAAAATAATGACGAGAGAGATGTGCGTCGTTACGATGTCTATGGCAAAACGTTCCTGTTTGATGTGAGCTGGAAAATGTAGAGCCAGGCTTTAACAAAAGCTTCCAGGAACAAAAGCTTCCAGGAACAATAGCTACCAGGAACAAAAGCCAGCTGGATCAAAAGCCACCTGAATCAAAAAACACCACAAAAAAAGGCCAGCCGTGAGCTGGCTTTTTTAAGCTCAATGTATTTGTCTTGTCAAACTATGGGTAAGATTGATGTGATGTTAAACTGCGCGCGTTTATGAGGTAGGCACTATGACGCAATTTAACCCCGGGGATCACCCACACCGTCGCTATAATCCTTTGAGTGGTGAGTGGGTGTTGGTTTCTCCGCATCGCGCCAAACGACCCTGGCAAGGGCAAAACGAAGTGGAACCGCAAGGGGCTGTTAGCTCCTGGGACGCAGCCTGCTATCTTTGTCCCGGTAATACACGTATGAGTGGTGAAAAAAACCCTGCTTATACTGATACCTTCGTTTTTCAAAATGATTTTGCGGCCTTGCAGGAGGGTGTTCCCGAATTTTCCGAAAACGACGCTTTGTTCCGTACGCAGGCGGAAGAGGGTGTGGCACGAGTAATCTGTTTTTCCCCCAATCACAGTTTAAGCTTGCCAGAGCTGGCCCCTGGAGACATTGAAAAAGTTGTTACATGTTGGGCCCAGCAGGAACACGAGTTGTCAAAAAAATACACCTGGGTGCAAATTTTTGAGAACAAGGGTGCGATTATGGGGTGTTCAATGCCGCACCCTCACGGCCAGGTGTGGGCACAAAAACATTTACCAACCCTGGCGGAAAAAGAGTGTGTTCATCAAAAAAAATATTTTGAAGAGCAGGGGAGCAGTTTGCTGTGTGACTATCGCGACGCAGAAATGGCTAAGCGGGAAAGAATTGTTATAGAAAATTCTGACTGGCTCATTGTCGTTCCCTATTGGGCCGCATGGCCATTCGAGACCCTGGTGCTGCCAAAGTTTGCGTGCCAGCATTTATACCAGATGAATACAGAACAACGTGTATCGCTTGCTGATATCATTCAGAAAATTACCATTCGCTACGATAATTTATTTTCCTGTTCCTTCCCGTATTCGATGGGCTGGCATTGTGCTCCCAATGACGGTGATGCGCATGAAGAGTGGCTGTTGCATGCACATTTTTATCCGCCGCTCCTGCGCTCATCCACAGTTAAAAAGTTTATGGTCGGTTATGAGATGATGGCTGAACCGCAGCGCGATCTTACGCCAGAGCAAGCAGCCGAACGATTGCGTGCCTTAAGTCAAATTCATTACAAAAAACAATATAGAAAATAAACGCCCGTAGAAGAGGGAGAAGATATTTGAATCATCTTGGCGAAGCCCGCAACCTGGTAGAAGAAGTCTTTCCAAAATATTTTTCACATCAAGCTCAAACTGTGGTGTGTGCGCCTGGCCGCGTTAATATTATTGGTGAACACACTGATTACAACGATGGTTTTGTTTTACCTGCCGCAATCCAGTTCTATACAGCAATTGCGGTGTCACCACGAACTGACAGCTTTGTAGAAGCCGTGGCATTGGATCACAATGCGCAACGCGTACGCATTAATTTACAGAAGTCCATTGTCAATAACAAGGACGCTCCATGGAGTGATTATCTAGCCGGTGTACTTCAGGAATTTCAAAAACACGGGTTTACTTTAAGCGGAATGAATCTGCTTATCAGCGGTAATGTACCCCAGGGCGCGGGATTGAGTTCCTCAGCGTCTTTCGAAATCGCAATTGCAGCTGCAATAAACACGATAAATCAATTGGGGATTCATGGTCGGGATGCGGCATTAATAGGGCAGGCAGCTGAAAATAATTTCGTTGGTTGCCGCTGCGGCATTATGGATCAACTTGTCTCTGCAATGGGAAAAAAAGAGCAGGCCATGCTGTTGGATTGCCGCTCGCTTGAGCCGACGTTCTATTCCATTCCCGCTGATCTTCGTTTGCTCATTATCAACTCCAATGTCAAGCGTGGACTTGTCGGCAGTGAATACAACCTTCGTCGACAACAATGCGAAGACGCTGCAGCCTGGTTTGAGGTATCGGCATTGCGAGATATCAGTATCGAACAACTCAAGCAGGCCGAGGGAAAGCTCGATGAAACTGTGTATAAGCGCGCCCGTCATGTTGTTACAGAGAATCAGCGAACAATAGAAGCAGCAAAAGCAATGGCAGCAGGCGATGTGAAAAAGTTATCGCGCTTGATGGCCGAATCGCATCAATCGATGCGCGATGATTTTGCGATTACAGTACCGGCTATTGATACGTTGGTCGAGATCGTGTCGGAGGTTCTGGGCTCAAACGGTGGGGTTCGTATGACAGGTGGTGGCTTTGGTGGTTGCGTTGTTGCTCTGGTGCCCTTGAGTTTTATTCATAAGGTTACAGAGCATGTTGCGAAAGAATATGAAAAACGTAGTGGGCTGCAAGAAACCGTATATATCTGTGAGGCTGCAGATGGAGGCTTTGCCGATTCGTAAATTGCGACAACAGCTAAAAGTCGTACTTCCAGGGTTAATTACCAAATTGCGCGAAACGGAATGCGCGAATTGAACATTGAGCCAGACGCGCCTACAATACTCAAATTGCAGTGATGGTATATGTATGAGAGCACTCGAAGGTAATTATAATTTAACTCACCAAGTGACAAATAAATTAGGGCTGGATATCGTTCAGGGAAAATATAACAACGGTCAGCCTTTCCCTACCGAAGCACAACTCGCAGAGCAATTTGATATTAGCCGCAGCGTCATGCGGGAAGCAGTGAAAATGTTAACCGCAAAAGGCCTGATAAGTTCACGTCCACGACAGGGTATTCGGCTGTCGCCCGCAAGCCAATGGAACATGTTTGATTCTGATGTGCTTGCGTGGACTTTGAAAGCGCGCCCATCAATGAGTTTGTTAAAGGAATTTACCGAATTACGTTATGCCATTGAGCCAGAAGCCGTAGCCCTGGCTGCTCGCATTGGAGATCAGGAAGCGATTGCACGAATCGGAGCGGCACTTGAGCGCATGCGTGCGGCTGAGAGTGGGGATGACGATAATCTTGAGGCCGATATTGAATTCCATAATCAAATTCTCTATGCGAGCCAAAATCGTTTTTTTATTCAATTAAGTCACTTCATAGAGACTGCCTTGCGGGTGGCCATCACCTTCACCAACAAAATGGCGGATACCCGTTTCGCCAGTTGGGAGGACCACAAAAAAGTGTATGACCCGATCGCAAACGGCGACACCGCAGCGGCTTCAGCCGCCATGCGTCGTCTGCTGGAAGAGGCGCTCGATTTGATCAATTCCGCGCTGGAAGTGGAAAAACAGCGCAATCGCTGACCCTTTTCACCGGCGATCTTTCAGCCGGTCTATTTCTTTCATCATGCCCGCAAAGCAAGCCATTTTAGTGGTTTGCCGAGGGCTTTTTGCCCCACATTACCGGATTTGCGATATTGACGAGCTATATAAATATGATTAGTATGATAAATCAGATGTATCGATATCGTCCTGACTTACATCGCAAAGGTTTGTGTTTCTCCTCAAAAGCTCACAGACCAATTTGGCTTTTGCGGCTCACCAGAGCCGCTTTTTAATGTTTTTATAAGTAGCACTCAGCAGTAGCACGTTATACGCAACAGGTTGTTAACAACGTGTAGCAGCTGTTGGTAACAAAAAAGAAAAACGAAAAATGAAGACGCAATGGTTTTACCTTTCAAATTGTTTGATGGCCTGCATCTTATGCACTTTGTTCGCATGTTCTGGCGGCGGGAAAAAACTGGCTGGGCCGAAAAGTGAAGTCAGCCCGGGTGAGAATCAAGCGCAAGTCCAGGATGAAAGTGCGTTGGCGCGCCCCGAAAATTTTCTACTTGGCGCAGACTTGAGTTATGTCAACGAAATGGAGGACTGTGGCGCAGTCTATCGCTGGAATGGCGAGGCTAAAGATCCCTATACGCTGTTTGCTGAAGCCGGTTCAGACCTGGTCCGTGTACGCCTCTGGCATAACCCCCAATGGACACGCTACTCCAATCTGGAGGATGTGAGTGAGACAGTCGCCAGGGCGCAAGTAAGCGGACAACGTGTGTTGCTTGACCTGCATTATTCCGATACCTGGGCAGACCCCGACAAACAATATATTCCAGCCGCCTGGGAACACTTGTATGGTGATGACGAAGCGCTTGCGGATGCCTTGTACAACTATACCCGTGATGTGCTTGAACATATGCATTCAGCTGGGCACGTTCCGGAATTTATTCAGATAGGCAACGAAACCAATGCGGAGTTATTGCAACGCGAAGCCGAGATGAACAAGGAAGAGATTCACTGGCCTCGCAACATTTTATTTTTTAACCATGGTTTGCAGGCAGTAAAGGATTTCAATGAAGAAGCCAACACGAACGTGCAGACCTTCATTCACATTGCACAGCCTGAAAACGCCTTAAGTTGGTTTCCTCAAGCGATGGCTGCCGGTTTAAACGATTTTGATTTTATCGGTATCTCTTATTACAAAAAATGGTCAACACATTCGATGCCGGAATTAACTTCAGCCATTGCGCAACTAGTGACACGTTATAACAAACCGTTAATAGTGGTTGAAGCATCTTACCCCTGGACACTGGAAAATTTTGATTCGGCAAACAACATTCTTGCTGAAGATAGTCTTGTAAGGGGTTATCCAGCCACGCCACAAGGGCAGCAT
This sequence comes from Cellvibrionaceae bacterium 1162T.S.0a.05, assembly GCA_000964245.1. GTDB lineage: Bacteria > Pseudomonadota > Gammaproteobacteria > Pseudomonadales > Cellvibrionaceae > 1162T-S-0a-05. The sequence goes on from LANB01000001.1 coordinate 3,634,063, forward strand.
GATTATTTTAAGGCTTTAATCAAAGCCATTATTGATGGAGGAGGTAATGGATTAGTGTACTGGGAGCCCGCCTGGGTGAGCACATCGTGTTCGACTTTGTGGGGGCAGGGTTCGCATTGGGAGAATGCGGCGACCTTTGATAACGAAGGTGAAGCTTTGCCGGTAATGAACATTTACCGTTTTGGAAAAGAATAAGTTTTTATGTGGCTTGTAAGCAAGTTTGGATACTTGCAATGAGTTATTTTATCGGCCTCGATTGGGGTACCACCGTTTTTCGTGCTTACTTAATGGAGTCGGAAAAACAGGTTTTGTGTGATAAGCGCGTAAGCCCCGGTGGAATGTCAACACTGCTCAGGGAAAATGTAGAGGACTATTTAGTTTCCAGAATACAGAACTGGTTACAACGTTATGGAAAGGATACGTTGGTGATTGGCAGTGGCATGATTGGTTCCGACATGGGCCTTGAGTGGGTTGATTACGTGAGTTGCCCATCTACCAAAGAAAACATTCTCACGAACATAAAGCGTTCCCGCTTAAGTTCTGTCAATTTATACCTGGTTCCTGGTTTGATGTATCAAGGAGAAGACAATCAGATTGACAGTTTGCGTGGAGAAGAAACGCAGTTGTTGGGCTTAAATTTTTCTGCTGATCGTAAGGTGGTTTGTATGCCCGGCACCCACAGTAAATGGGTTGAAGTAGAAAATCACACCGTTAAACGCTTTCGCAGTGCGCTCACGGGTGAGCTTTACGCCTGTTTAGAGCGATCAAGTTTAATCCGGGGGGCTCAGGAATGGCACCCAACGGCCTTTCAATACGGCGTTGAAAGTGGGCAAAAAAACGAGGCTTTGTTGAGCGCTTTGTTTCAGGTAAGAAGCCACAGTAATTTTCAGAAAATTCCGGCTCGACATTCGCAATGCTTTCTCAGTGGCCTTCTTATTGCCACCGAAATTAAAGAAATGTGTCAGTATTTTCAATTAAACGAAAACGTGAGTGAATTGGTCGTTGTTGGAGCCAATGAGCTTGCACATATTTATCAGCAAGCGCTGGATAATATGAATATTCAAGTCAGCGTGATAAGTGATGTTGAAGCCAATACCCGCGGGTTTTTAAGTATTCATCAAGCGTTACACAGCGATGAAAACAGATTTTCTATTCAATACTGAAGCGGTTAATCTCGTTGCCATTTTAAGGGATGTGCGTGCGGAAGACGTACTGGATGTCGCCTCAGTGCTTGTTGAAAACGGTATGAGCCATGTCGAAATCCCTTTGAATAACGCGCAGGCACATACCGCGTTGGAGCAGTTGCAAAAGCATTTTTCAACGCAATTACACTGTGGTGCAGGAACGGTTGTTTCAAAAGAACAAATTAGCCGCCTTGCCGCAATAGGCATCCCGTATTTTCTTAGCCCACATCTGGATGAGACGCTGTTGGCAACAAGCCGGGAACATAAGCTTCTTGCCATTCCTGGTGTTATGACACCTTCTGAAATCTACAGGGCCTACAATCTGGGGCTGAAAATCGTAAAGGTTTTTCCTGCGGCACAACTTGGACCAGGCTATTTCAAAGCACTCCAACCTGTATTGCCGGATTTACAACTTATGGCAGTAGGTGGTGTGAGTAAAGACAATATAGGTGAGTATTACAAAATGGGCCTGAGAAATTTCGGCGTGGGGTCGGAGTTGTATTACCCTGGAATTGCTCTGGACCTTCTCGCAGCCCGAGCGAAAGCACTTATGCATAGTCTTTCGCATTGCAGATAGGCCTTTAAGAGGCGTTTTTTGCGAGGCGTGTTCTTAAAAATAAATCCAGTGCATCCCCCAAGTCTCAATTAAACCAATGTCGGGTGCGGTTTGCAAAAGCCACCAGGCTCAACATTACCGGCACCTCAACCAGCACACCTACCACCGTCGCCAGGGCTGCACCGGAGTGCAAACCGAATAGCGAGATCGCAACGGCAACCGCGAGTTCGAAAAAATTTGATGTGCCAATCATGCAGGCCGGGGCGGCGATATTATGGGGGAGTTTCATCGATTTTGCGGCGAAATAGGCGATAGCAAAAATGCCATAGGTTTGCAAAAGTAAGGGAATAGCAATTAAAACGATTGCCAGGGGTTTGGCGAGTATTGTTTCTGCCTGAAAGCCAAAAAGTAAAATAACGGTGGCCAGTAAACCGGCAATTGAAAAAGGTTTTAGTCGTTGTGAAAAGCGCTCGACGCCTTGATTGCGTAACAACTGCCGGGTAAAAACACCAGCGAGGAGTGGGACAACAACATAGAGCACGACTGACAAGAGCAATGTTGACCAGGGTACGCTCACGTCACTGACACCTAAAAGAAATGCCGCCAGTGGGGCAAAGGCAAAGATCATAATTAAGTCGTTTACCGAAACCTGTACCAGTGTGTAGTTCGCATCGCCTTGGGTGAGATGGCTCCATACAAATACCATCGCTGTGCAGGGCGCAACCCCGAGTAATATCATGCCCGCGATATATTCCGTAGCGGTTTGTGGGTCGACAAAACCTGTAAAAAATACCCGGAAAAATAACCAACCAAGCAGGGCCATTGTGAACGGCTTGATAAGCCAATTGACGATCAAGGTCAGCGCCAGTCCCTTGGGTTTGTTGCCAATTTGTTTCACTGCGGAAAAATCGACTTGAACCATCATTGGATAAATCATGACCCAAATAAACACCGCCACAGGTAAATTAACATGTGCATATTCCATTGCCGCAATGGCCTGAAATACGGTGGGCGTGAGATTACCAAGCAATAAGCCCGCGGTAATGCATATTGCAACCCAAAGGCTGAGATAGCGTTCGAAGATCCCCATGGTTAATCGTCCTTTAATTGTTGTAACGCATATTTTTTATCGTCCAAAGACAAAGTATCCCAATCCAATTGCAATAGAATTTGAATGCGTTTCTCAATGGTCGTCATAACATCAAAAAATGCTGTGCGTAAAACGTGTTCATCGCCGTTCAACTTTGAGGGGTCGGGCAATGCCCAGTGGTGGGTAAGGGTGTCGTTAAACCAAAGTGGACAAGTTTCGTTGGCCGCACTGTCACACACAGTAATGACCAGGTCGATGTCTTTATTTTCGAAATCCAACCAACTTTGACTCTTTAGGCTGGAAATCGGAATGTTTTTTTCCTGTAAAAATTTTAAGCTGAGTGGGTGCACTTCGCCCACAGGTTGCGAGCCAGCACTGAAGGCCTGTATTTTTCCCGCCGCGTAAAAATTCGTGAGGGCTTCACTGAGTATGCTTCTACAGCGATTATGGGTACAAATATAAAGTATTTTCATGTCAACAACATTTTGGTCGGTTTTTCATATTTTTTAAATTGCCCTGGTAGCTTGAAAATTTGGAAAAATTTTCTGAGCACAAGGTGTTTAACAAAGCACTGAGCCAGGCAGGTAGAGCAGAGGATAAAGAGTAATACACCCACTGCCCACGACGCTCATCCTGGAGGATGCCGAAACTTCTCAAGTACGCGAGATGCCGTGATATTTTCGGCTGACTCAAATTCAGAGCGGCGACCAGTTCGCAGACACACAGCTCCTTCTCTTTAGAAATTAACAAGCAGAGAAAGAGGCGTGTTTCGTCGGACAGCGCTTTGAAAATGTGTTCGGGTTTCATTGTGCCTATTGATGATGTCTATTGATGGAATTTGAAAAGGTTGTTCATTGGGTTTGGTTGGATATATGCATATCCGTATATATAAATGTATCACCGGTTTAAGTCAAGACGGTTTTTTAACAAAGGCGACGTTCGGAGAGACGCAGGTGGCCCAAAGCAGCATCAAGCTCGCATGCCCGGGATTCGCGCGTAAAACTGATAATTTTTCTCGACCAGTCGGGTAATTGCGGATTAATGCGGTAGTAAACCCAATGAGAAACGCGTCGATCTTGCAATAAGCCGAATGTGCGCAGTTGTGCAAGATGACGGCTGATTTTCGGTTGGCTTTCGCCCAGTGCGTCAACCAGGTCGCAAACACACAGCTCATGCTCATAATCAATCAAAAGGACGCATTTTAAGCGTGTGTCGTCGGCGAGACATTTAAAAAATTGATTCGCTTCCATGAACTGACTTCCTGGGGCCCGTATGGCTTAAATAGCATATATATATGATATTATTGCGGCGCGCTAAGACCATTAACGCGCTATGAGTACTAATAGTCCCGTTTGAATGTTGCAAATCTGTTACAACGAAAACAGCATTGTGTTCTAGGGAACCTCTGAAAAATGGAAATATTTTTTCTGTGGCAAGGAAGCACCGCGCAGAGAACCGGAATTTACTGGAGTAAATGAGGATTCGAGCACGGAGCTGACGCCGCCACAGGGAAAATAGACCATTTTTCAGAGGTTCCCTAGAACAAGGCTTATTGTGAGAGATGCCGGATAATACCGGGTGTCCTGAAAGGGATTCGGTGAGTAACTGTAAGAGGAAGTTCACTTCAGGGTTTCAAGGCACAGTGTTGGATGCTTTTAGCATTACTTATCGGGCTTTTATCCGTACACTACGGACCACTTCCCAAGCGAAGAATAATGATTAAAAACGCGGAGTTAAAATAATGAATACGCTTGAAATACTTTTATTTGTACTGGCAGTTGCCGGTGTAATCAGTTTTGGTATCTGGCAGGGTCGCAGCGCGGTGACTGATACCCGGGGGGCAGCCAGCGGGTATTTTCTCGCAGGTCGGCATTTGAGTTGGTATCTGGTTGGTTTCTCACTCATTGCAGCGAATATTTCAACGGAGCAATTCGTTGGCATGTCGGGGCAGGCAGCCAATTGGTTGGGGATGGCCATTGCGTCCTATGAGTGGTTTGCTGCCGTCACCTTGATTTTTGTTGCGTTTGTTTTCCTCCCGAAATTTTTAAAAACGGGCATTTACACAGTTCCCGAATTTCTCGAATACCGCTTTGATCCTTTTTCACGCCTGGTTATGGCGGGCGCGACCTTACTCATTCTTGTGGGCGTGCCCACAGCGGCCGTCATTTATTCCGGTGCAAAAGTGATTTCAGGCTATTATCCGGATGTGCCGATTTTGGGTAACCTCACGGCCGCCTGTTGGTTGATTGCTATTCTTGCGGCGGGTTATGTCTTTGTCGGTGGATTGAAAGCCTGTGCCTGGACGGATTTAATTTGGGGCGCGTCCTTGATCATTGGCGGAGCCATTGTTGCCTGGCTAGCGTTTGATGCTCTTGCTGCGGCAGACGCGGGCCAGTTAGCAAAAACAGCCACACTGAAAGGTGTTGATGTGAATGCCCTCCGTGAAGCGGGCGCATGGGAACGATTCACCCTATTAAATGCAGGCTCGGCAGAAGAGGGTGGAAAGCTTCACATGGTTCGGCCCTTGAGTGACAGTGATATTCCCTGGTCGGCGTTGATCGTAGGCTTATGGATCCCCAACTTTTTTTATTGGGGGTTTAACCAATATATTGTTCAGCGCACACTCGGTTCCAAATCACTCGCTGAAGGCCAAAAAGGTATTATCTTTGCCGCCTTTTTGAAATTGTTAATCCCGTTTATTGTCGTGATACCTGGCATACTTGCCTTTAACTTATATTATGAGCAAATGGCACTGGCCAATGGAGGCTATGACTACGACGCAGCGTTTCCCACTTTGTTGCGAAATTTAATCAAACCCTATCCGTGGATAAGCTGGTTTGTTCTGGCAGCCATATTTGGTGCGATTGTGAGTTCCCTCGCATCAATGTTGAATTCGGCTTCAACGATTGCCACGATGGATTTGGTTCGTAAATTGTTGCCGTCAACACCGGAAGAAAAATTACCCACCTGGGGCCGTATATTTGTTGTCATTTTCGTGGTGATAGCGGCCGTGATTGCACCTTCCCTCGGGAGTGATAAATTTGGCGGTATTTTCAAATTTATTCAGGAATTCCAGGGTTTTATCAGCCCCGGTATTATCGCGATATTTATCTTCGGCCTGTTAGTCCCGCGAGCACCGCGCTTCCTCGGTTGGAGCGGTATTCTTTTGAATGTTTTTCTCTACGGTTTGTTCAAGTGGTGGTTGGGGCCAGTGATCGCGGACGCAGGCTTATGGTTTTCCGATGAGATTTCCTTTCTTGATCGCATGGCGATTTGCTGTGTCCTAGTTTGTCTCTACTGCACCGTTATGACAATTTTAAAACCTTTATCAAAGCCTGTCGAACTGCCGGTAAATGAAGACATGGATATGACGCCATCGCCTGTCGTCAAAATGATTGGCTACGCAGTGATTGCGCTGACCGTGCTGCTCTATATTGTTTTTTGGTAGATAAGAGAGGCGGGGTAGTCACAACCCGGCTTTCCTGCCCGCTTTAATATCACCCCCTGGAGACTTTGATTCAGAGCAAACAGTGAAACAAATGTGATTGAACTATTCGCTGTAAGTGCTATCTTAAAGCCCTTGTTCATGAGAATGGTTTATTCGAGCGACGCTTTATCTGATATCACATGAAATCTGCACGTACGCGCATAGGGGTTTTTCTTCTGGTTCTGGCCTATCTCGGTCAGTCCCTCAGTGTTGCTGCACATGCTGCCGCCATGCTTCAGTGGCAAATGGCGGCAGTTACCGCTGAAGACTCCACAGCGGTACAGCTGAAACCCAACATGATTTCTTGTCATGATCAGGTGAGTGAAAGTCGTAATCAGGATCTCGAAATCCCCCTCAAAAAAAACTGTTGCGAAGATAACTGCTCGCAATTCAATTGCCATTCAGTCAGTGTCATCATTAATAACCTGGTATACACACGCTTTGTTTCATCAAGCACCTTGATTGTCACTGACGTTCCTACCGCATTGGCGGCCTCAATTCAAACGCTATATCGTCCCCCTATTACTGGCTAATCACAGGATAGGTGCGTCCGTTGCGCGCACACTAACCGGGAATTCTTTCCTTTCATTACACGTTTCGCAGTAATTGATGTAATCAATTATCGAGGCTCACATCATGAAGTACCTGGTAAAGAGAGTTATCCCCGTGGTCGGGGAACGATTCACGCCGTTTCGCTTATGCTGGTTAACGGTATTAATTCTTGTTTTCACACATGCAGGCAATGCGCGTGAATACAGTTTGCAACAAGCCATTGATGAGGCACAACGTATTGACCCCTGGCTGCAGGCAAGTGAATTTCGCGAACAAGGCTTGCTCGCCAAAAGTGTCAGTGAAGGAAGTTTGCCTGATCCTGGTGTGAGTATTGGTGTCGCCAATCTGCCTGTCGATAGTTTTGATTTTAATCAGGAAGCAATGACACAATTTAAAGTGGGAATTAACCAAATGTTCCCGCGCGGTAACACACGTGCACTCAAGGAAGAAAAGTTTGAGCGCTTAAGTCAAATGCAGCCGTTAATGCGAGAAGACCGCAAAGCCAAAGTTGCGGTGCAAGTATCGCACTTGTGGCTAGAGGTATTCCGCAGCCAAAAAACACTCGCCATAATCGATGAAAATCGAAATTTATTTGAGCACCTCGTTGAGGTCGCGCAATCAAGTTATACCGCGGCATTGGGGAAGACGAGCCAGCAGGACTTCGTTCGCGCACAGCTTGAACTAACACGTCTTGATGACCGACTGACAAAATTAAAAATGATGCTCGATTCGCAAAAAGCCTTACTGGGTGAATGGTTGCAGCACACGGGCTCAGATCTCACGATTTCAATGAATACAGATGTTAATCGATTGGTTGCACTTTCAAGTGATTTTAAGGCACCCAATACAGAACAGCTGGGTCAAATTCTGAGTGCCCACCCCATGATCAGAAGTATCAATCAAAAAATCGAGGCTTCTGAAACAGATGTCGAATTGAGTCGTCAAAACTACAAACCGCAATGGGGTGTGAACGCCAGTTATGCCTACAGGGGGGATGATCCAATGGGGAATACGCGGTCGGACTTTTTTTCTGCGGGCCTTAGCTTTGATTTACCCTTGTTTGCCGCGAATCGGCAAGATAAGCAAACCCAGGCAGCGGTAGCGGAATTTGAATCAGTAAAAACAGAGCGGGCACTGGCTTTACGAAAAATGCGCGCTGAGTTTGAATCAGCTGAGGCCCGTTTTTACAGGCTTTTGGAACGACGTAGTTTATTTGACCAGCGACTTTTGAAAGAAATGGCTGATCAGGCGGAAGCGTCGTTAAATGCCTATACCAATAACAACGGCGATTTTGCAGAGGTGGTACGTGCGCGTATCGCTGAACTCAATGCCCGGATCGAGGCCTTGAATATCGCCATCGATATACAAAAAACCAAAGCGCAATTGCATTATTTTCTGCTTGCTGACCACGACCAGGAGGAAAACCAACATGAATAACTCAAAGACTAAAATGGTGATCGCTCTTTCCCTCGTGGCAGGCGTCGTTCTGGGCGTTTTACTTACCATTTTTCTAAAACCGGATTCTTCCGCAGGCGTTACTGCAAGCGATGAGAAAAAACCCCTGTATTGGGTTGCGCCCATGGATCCAAACTACAGACGCGATGGCCCTGGGAAATCGCCGATGGGTATGGACTTGATTCCGGTTTATGAGGAAGGCGAAAAAGCGAATGATGAAGGGCCGGGTACAATTAATATCGCCCCGGAGGTTGTCAATAATCTCGGGGTTAGAACGGGTGTGGTGGAGCGTAGAACCTTACACAGTGAAATTGTGACGGTAGGCTATGTTCAATATGATGAGGATCGACTCATTCATATTCATCCTCGGGTATCGGGTTGGGTAGAAAAACTCTACGTAAAAGCTGCGGGCGATCCGGTTCGTAAAGGGGCGCCTTTGTACGCTTTGTACTCTCCTGAACTGGTAAACGCTCAGGAAGAGATATTATTGGCGATGAATCGCAACAATACTCCGTTGATCAAGGCATCTGAAGATCGCCTGCGAGCTTTGCAGATTCCTCAGGCCTTCATTGATGAAATTAAACGAACTAAAAAAATTCAACAAACGGTGACCTTTCATTCACCGCAAGACGGTGTGGTTGATAACTTGAATATTCGCGAAGGTTTTTATGTGCAGCCAGGGACAACATTGTTCAGTATTGGCGCGCTGGACCAGGTCTGGGTAGAGGCTGAGATTTTTGAGCGACAGGCGTCATTGGTTAAAGTGCAAGACGCAGTAACAATGACTCTGGACTATTTACCAGGAAAAACCTGGCAAGGTAAGGTCGATTATATCTATCCGGTGCTCGATAAAAAAACCCGTACTGTGCGTGTTCGTTTACGATTTGACAATAAACATTTCCAGCTCAAGCCAAATATGTTCGCCCAGGTCACCATTCATTCTAACAGCGATGAAACTGCGTTGGTTATTCCCCGTGAAGCACTCATTCGTACTGGCAAACAAAACAGAGTCGTCCTGGCGTTAGGGGAGGGCAGTTTTAAATCGGTTGCAGTCAAAGCAGGCCGGCAGGACCGCCAATCCATAGAGGTGCTGGAAGGTTTACAGGAGGGAGAAAAAGTTGTCATCTCTGCGCAATTTTTGCTGGATTCAGAATCCAGTAAAAGTTCAGATTTTATGCGTATGCAAGCCATAGAGCTGGAAGCAGAAACAGCTTGGGTAGCAGGAGAAATTCTGGAGGTTCTCGAAGAGAGAACGGTGAGAGCGCGTCACGATGCGATAGAGGCTTTTTCATGGCCAGAAATGATGATGGATTTTCCGGTAAACGATAGTGTAAATTTTGAAGCGTTAACGCCCGGCACAGAATTGCATATGGAGATCACGCGATTTGCTGATGGTCGCTATGAGATCAGCGCTACACACATCATGAGTCATGGCAGTATGAAAGAGATGGAAGAGGACTAGGTGATGATTGAAACTATTATTCGCTGGTCTATTAGCAACCGATTTCTGGTGTTGTTGGCGACCGTTATCTTAGTGGGGCTCGGGCTTTTTTCCCTGCAAAGAACACCGGTTGATGCAATTCCGGACTTGAGTGATGTGCAGGTTATTATTAAAACGTCCTATCCTGGTCAGGCGCCTCAGGTGGTACAAGACCAGGTAACCTACCCCTTGACCACAGCTATGTTGTCGGTACCGGGAGCGGTGACGGTAAGAGGGTATTCCTTTTTTGGGGATTCCTATGTGTATATCATTTTTAATGAAAAAACAGATTTGTATTGGGCGCGAAGCCGAGTACTAGAGTATCTCAGCCAGGTTGCGCCGAGCTTGCCGGATGCTGCCAGACCACAACTGGGGCCCGATGCAACTGGTGTTGGATGGATTTATATCTACGCACTGACGGATAAAACCGGCAAGCACGATATCAGTCAGCTTCGTAGTTTGCAGGATTGGTTTTTGAAATATGAATTGCAAACTGTGCCTGGAGTGTCAGAAGTGGCCGCTGTGGGGGGCATGGTGAAACAGTATCAGGTGACTGTCGACCCTGAAAAATTACGCGCGTTTAATATGCCTCTCGCCCATATTCAAATGGCGATAAAGCGCGCAAACCAGGAAGTTGGCGCTTCTGTTGTTGAAATGGCTGAAGCGGAATACATGGTTCGTGCTAGTGGCTACTTACAAAAACGTGAAGATCTTGAAAATATTCCTCTGGGTGTAAACGAAAATGGAACCCCCTTGCTGCTCCGGGACGTTGCGAATATTCAGTTAGGTCCACAAATGCGTCGTGGTATCGCGGAATTAAACGGAGTCGGTGAAACTGTGGGTGGCATCGTGGTGATGCGCTACGGCGAGAACGCACAGACAACCATTGATGGCGTGAAAGAAAAACTCACCCAACTGGAGCGAAGCTTGCCTGACGGTGTTGAGATCGTTACCGTTTATGACCGTTCCGGTTTAATACAGAGCGCCATTAAAAATCTATGGCAAAAACTCGTAGAAGAATTTGTTGTTGTTGCGCTTGTATGCATGATTTTTCTTTTTCATGTGCGTTCTTCATTGGTTGCAATTATCAGTTTGCCGGTTGGCATTGTTGCTGCCTTTGTGGTGATGTATTTTCAGGGTATCAATGCCAACATCATGTCACTGGGTGGCATTGCTATAGCGATTGGCGCAATGATAGACGGTGCAATTGTGCTAATAGAAAACATGCATAAACACCTTGAAAAAAATGAATTGAACGATGCCAACCGTTGGCAAATAGTAACGAAGGCGGCAACCGAGGTGGGGCCGGCACTTTTTTTCAGCTTGTTAATTATCACGGTCAGTTTTCTTCCTGTGTTCACCCTGGAGGCACAAGAAGGACGTATGTTTAGCCCACTGGCTTATACGAAAACCTATGCCATGGCAGCCGCAGCGGCGCTGGCGGTTACCCTGGTTCCGGTGCTAATGGGCTACTTTATCCGCGGTCGTATTCTCCCCGAAAGCCGTAATCCTGTGAACCGGGTGTTAATCTCTGCTTACATGCCGCTGTTGAAAACAGTTTTGAATTACCCCGGAACAACGGTCGCTATTGCACTTTTATTGTTGCTGAGTACGCTTTGGCCATTGCAAAAAATCGGCAGTGAATTTATTCCTCCTCTCGATGAGGGCGACTTGATGTACATGCCAACGACCTACCCGGGTATTTCGATTGGTAAGGCGCGTGAGCTGCTTCAACAAACGGACAAATTAATTGCGACCGTGCCGGAAGTACAAAACGTATTTGGAAAAATTGGCCGTGCAGAAACCGCAACCGATCCCGCACCCTTGACCATGATAGAAACTTTTATCCAATTAAAGCCGAGAAGTGAGTGGCGAAAAGGTGTGACAACAGAGACTTTGATTAAAGAGTTTGATGCCCTGGTGAAACTGCCGGGCGTCACCAATGCCTGGGTTATGCCAATTAAAACACGGATCGATATGTTGGCAACCGGGATCAAAACACCGGTGGGCATAAAAGTCGCAGGCCCTGATTTGCAAGTCATTCAGTCGCTCGGCCAGCAGCTGGAAACAATACTGTCAGAAGTGGAAGGGACAACCTCGGTGTATTCAGAACGGGTTGCCGGGGGGCGGTATCTCGATATTAAAATCGACCGGGAGAAAGCTGCACGTTTTGGCCTCAATGTGGTTGATGTTCAGGAAGTGATTGCATCAGCAATTGGGGGTATGAATATTACCCAAACCGTAGAAGGCCTGGAGCGCTACCCGGTGAATATTCGCTACCCGCAATCCTATCGCGATTCGCCAGAGCAGCTCGCGTTATTACCCATCATTACACCGGCCGGTTTACGTATTGCGCTAGCTGATGTCGCCAGTATTCAAATTGCAGATGGCCCTCCGGGTATCAAAAGTGAAAATGCGCGTATTAATGGTTGGACCTTTATTGATATTGCCGGTGTTGATGTTGGAACCTATGTCGCCAATGCAAAAAAAGTTGTTGCGGATAAGTTGGCATTGCCCGCTGGCTATTCAGTGAATTGGTCGGGGCAGTATGAATATATGGAGCGCGCGAAAGCCAAGCTTAGCTATGTTGTTCCTCTGACACTCATGATCATTGTTGTATTGCTTTATTTGAGTTTCAAAAACTTTGTTGAAGTGGCATTGATAATGGGGACCTTACCACTTGCTGTGGTGGGTAGCGTGTGGTTGATGTATTGGTTGGAATTTAATTTTTCTATTGCTGTAGGTGTCGGGTTGATTGCCCTTGCAGGGGTTGCAGTCGAAATCGGTGTGATCATGCTGGTTTATCTCAATCAGGCGCAAGCTCAAGCGTGTGACCAGGCCTCGGGCCGCCAACTTGGCCATGATGAGCTCAAACAAGCGGTGATAAACGGTGCTGCTTTGCGCGTGCGCCCGGTACTTATGACAACCGGCGCCACCATTGTTGGTTTGCTTCCGATTATGCGTGGTGACGGGACTGGTTCGGAGGTTATGCAGCGCCTGGCAGCTCCCATGGTGGGAGGAATGGTCAGTGCCTTGGTGCTAACGCTTCTGGTTTTGCCAGCAGTGTATTTTTTGTGGAAACAGTATGGAATACAGGCTCGTGAAAACCAATAAAAGTATAGCGTGCAGTGTAGATTGAACGGTTAGTTGATTGCATAGGGCAATATTACGATAAAACAGCTACCTTTACCCGGCGTGCTCTCCACGCGTATTTCGCCTTGAAGCAGGGTGACAAAATCACGTGTGAGAGCAAGCCCTAGGCCTGTTCCTTGTATGTCCAGATTCTGTTTGCCGCTAATTCTCTGATAATTTGTAAACAAGCTGGCAATGGCTTGGTCATCCATGCCTATTCCGGTATCGCTTACTTTAATATAGATAAGCTGGCCACCGGGTTCCTCAACGTTTATGGAAACCTCACCAGCGTCAGTATATTTGATTGCATTGGAGAGCAAGTTGGTAATAATTTGTTTAAATTTGTTTTTATCACTTTGGATGGTAATGTCAGAACTGCATTGCAGAGTAAATTGAAGGTTTTTTTCGCGAAGAAGAGAGGACAGTTGATCACTGATATTTTTCAGATTCTCATAAACCGAAAACCGACTTAACTCCACCTCCATTTTTCCGGCTTCTATTTTGGACGCATCGAGTGTATTACTAATAAGATCGCTCAGTTCCAGACCGCCGTTATAAATTTTTTCCAGCATGTCGGCTTCTTCTTCAGAGAATTTATCCGGGTTGCCGAGTAGTAGCAGATTTGAAAAACCGACAATGGCGTTTATGGGGGTTCGAAGTTCATGGATCATTTTTGCGTAAAAATCGCGGCGAGCAGCTGTTTGCTCCTGTATTAGCTGGTTTTCAATACTTTTTCTTTCCGTAATATCATTGAGCCAGGCAAGTACAGTAGCTGGCTTATCTCTTAAGGGGTAAAGGTTCCAGCTATACCACTGTTGGTCAACATGGACTTCAATACACTCGATATTGGTTTCTTCGGAAATACATTTTTGGCACAGTTCGCTGATGTTTTGCGGAAAGATTTTAGGGTGACCACTCGGTGTAAAACTGTGTTTAACCAAACATTCATTTAAGGCCGGGTTGGCAAACAGTATGCTGCCGAAATTATCCAGTTCTGCTATGGGAGAGGGTGTTTTATCGATATATTGAGCATATTTATTGAGCTCTTCCTGATTATATTCACGTTTCTCATTGTGTATAAAACTAATGAGGTATTTTACATCTCCCAGCTCCTGGGGATGCAGTACGTGATAGTCAAGCGAGATATTGTCACCGGCGGTATTTTTCCACCAGGTAGAGTGCATACAATTTTCTTGATCTTTTAAATGTGCGCACAGTGGACAAGTGCTCACGTCGTGAGAGTAATCCCGTGTTTCCACGCAAAATGCTTCATGAACATGCTTGCCGACGTAACATAAGTCATTTTCTCCTAGAATTTTTCGCGCACCGTCTGATATCACCGTCACGTTTGCATTACAATCCAGGGCGACCAAAGCTTCGGGCCATTTTTTTAGCAGGGTATGGGTGTTATCCCGAAAAGTCATAGTGCTCACTCAAATTCAGGGTGAAGGCGATTTGCAGGGTCATCTTTTTTGTTATCCGGATCGATAATTTCTACAATTTCGCGGTGGGGTTGCTTTTTATCCTGGCGAGCTAAATCAACAACAATACTGTCTCCTAAAACAAATCCACGTTTGTCATACCAGATTGAGATAACGGGAGTTTTAAGCGCGCCTTCATTCAATTCTCGAACAACAGCTTTTTCACCCGTATTCAACAATACGGCACTGGTAACCGGATAGATGCCTATCATGGAAATAAAAACGCGCATCATGTCTTTGTCAAAAAGACCTTGTTCAGCAGCTTTGAAAAGTTGCTTGATGGCATTCGCGGGTAATAGACCGGGCATATCCCGAAGCTGATGGACAAGTTCATCGTAACAGTCGCAAATTGCGAGAGCTCTCGCGAGCGCTGAAATACTGTCTTTTTTCAAACCGTTGGGATAACCGCTGCCATCACAGAGTTCATGATGTTGAAGGATGGCTGTCTGCACGTTCTTTTCAAGCTCAGATTTCGCTAACAGCGTTATGCCTATAGACGGGTGCTGTTTAATCAGGGATTTTTCGGTTTCACTGTAATGTGTTCGCTTGCCCATTAAATTTACGGGCAGTTGTATCCAGCCTGTTTCGTGAAGTAGGGCGGCAAGGCCAAGTTGTAATAGCTCTTCTTCACCAAATTTAAGGTGAAGCCCGAGGTTCAAGGAGAGGCCGTAAACCGCGAAAGCGTGGGTGGTGAGTTTGCGTGACTTATGTTGAATATGCACAAGATTCATCAGGGCATTTTCATTGCGCTTCAAGCTGGCAATGGCATGTTGGCTGAGTTTGTTTACCTGGTTGCTATCGATCTTTTTATCGCTTTCAAGGGCGGTGTATATATCGTGCGCGAGATAAAGTACCTGAGTCCGGATTTTTAGTGCGGCATTTTTTTCTGCATCAAGTGATTTCGCCGCAGTATCCATGGCTTGGGATACGCTCTTGTCAGCGTTTTTGTCTCCCGGATTTTTTACTGCTTGAGCCTGAGCTTGGGAATTCGTGGATTCTTTGGCAGGGCTGTTTTTAACGTGGCCCTGCTCAGGTTGGCCCGACTGGAGGGCAGATTCTTCACTGTGTTGTCCTGCTTCTTCCGGTTTATCAAGATGGTTGTTTTTGGGTGCTTGCTCTGAGAGGAAAGGTGAGTGAGTGGCCTTTAGGGGTGCCAGCCCCTTGTTTATATCGATTACCAGGTGCTTAACGCCGGCATTTTTCAGTCTGGCGATTTGTTCACTGTTCTGAATGAGGCGGTCGCCTTTGATGAACAAGGCCTTAAACCATGAGACATCCAGGCGCACCACGTACATCCCGGGACGCAGCTGTGGCAAGGATATTTCGAGTTCATGCTGGCTGTGCTTCAAGTTCTTTAAGCCTCAAGTTTAAAGAGGTGCCAAATTTCGTCGCACCTACCCGTAAACTATAGCTTGTATTTCAGTTAGCCCCTTATTTTGACTAAGATTTTTCGTCGCTGACGACCTTGATCGGCAACGGAGCGGATTCCGAGCCAGTATATAAACTCATGTGCGGGAAGGGGATTTCGATGCCATGTTCGTCAAAGGCAATCTTGATTTCAGTATAAATACTGTTTTTCAACTGCAGGAAATTTTCACGTTTAGCCCAAACGGAAAATTGAATGTCGATGGAAGAGGCGCCAAATCCGTTGAGTATGAAAATAGGTGGGGGTTCATCGAGGCAAAGTGGATTTTTATCTGCGATGGTTTCCAGTAATTTTTTTACACGCTCAATGTCTTCCTTGTAAGCAATGCCTATGAGTAGATCGGCGCGACGAATCGGAAAACGTGTCAGTGTAGTGACTTCGCTTTTAATCATGGTTTCATTCGGAATACGGACAAAAAGATTGTCAAAGGTGCGTAGTTTCACTGAAAGCAAATCAATTGAGATGACTTCGCCTGTTATCTGCCCGACACGAATAATATCGTTGATTGAAAAGGGGCGTTCGAACATCAAGAACAGGCCACTGATTAAATTGGAGGCAGAAGTTTGCGAAGCAAAACCGATAGCAACTGTGAGTATGCCTGCGGCCCCCAGTAATATACTGAGATCGAAACCCAGTTGCTTGAGTGCCGATATAATAAAAAGGCCAAAGACACTGTAGAATACGGCACGCTTCAATATTAGTAGGCCGTGTGCGGTAAAACGTTTTTGTGTCAATTTTGCACTTAAGGCACTGAGTAAACGTGCAACAAGAAAGCCGACAAAAATAAAAATAAAGGCTTGGGCAACGGAAATAAGCCTGTTGGTTTCACTTGAATTGAGTAGGTCCTGAATATTTTCCATTTAATCCTCTAGGCAAATAAACTGCTCAGTGAGCGTATGAGTTTATTGTTGTCTGCGCGCTCTCGTGCAGCCCCAAGATGTTCTGCATTTTTCAGGTGGTTTGGGGCATGGTTATCCAGTTTTAGCTGCGCGAATTGGCCGCTTTCTTCACGAACGATACTGAGTTTTTCTGTCCAAAGCTGATTGTCTGAAAAATACATATTAAGAAGGGGAACGGGTAAATTAATCCGTTCTATTTGTAAGACATCCTTGCTTTTATTATCGATATGAATGGGTGTCACCGCCCGGCAATATTTCTCAGTGCTAAACTCACTTTGTAAAAGCGCATCAGTTTTTTTCGCGTAGCACAGCTCGCCTTCCATATTATTATTGCCAAACCATGAATCGGAGGGTCGCCAAAAGGGGAGATCCAGTAAATCAGTGCCATCTTCCAATTGTGCCCTGAACCACAGCGGCGTGCTGACCAGTAAATCGGTTTTCTCGCCGCCAGGAAGGCGCAGGACATTGCGGGGCCGGGAAACAAACGATCGATCTGCCAGCGCAGGGTAAACTTTGATTTTTGCAGAGGTTGATTGTTGCAGTAATCGCCCGATTTTTTTGTTGTCGATATCTGCAGGTTCTGTATCCAGCACCGTTTGCTCTACCGGTGTATTCCCTTCTTCTTCGCTTTCTATGTTCCACGTAAGCCATTCGCTTTGCAGGCGTTGAATTACAAAGCGTCGATCGTCTGTTTTCCAACAGCGAATTTGTCCTTCACTAAACTCGAACGTGCCCCACCAGGTTTGTGCTGTCATTTTATCTCCAAACTACTATTGTTCATTCTATACGGAGGGTTGATCTTCGAAAACCGGGTTAGGTGTATTTTCGGCGGTATTCTGGAAGGCCTCAACAGTGGCTGCGGCTTCGCCAATATCTTCAAAGCGGGCGATATGAAAGAGCGCATCGCCCTCGTTTACCAGAGGGATATTGCTGCGGCCGATAACAAGGCCAGCAAATTGCGCTCTCACTTCATATTCTGTTTGGTCGAACATATCCGATGGGTCAGTAATTAACGCCAGTACTTCATTTTTGGCCACACGCGCGCCGAGTGCAACAATGGGTCGCAATACGCCGCTCTCGGGTGCCCGTTCCCAGTGACTGGATCGAGCCATAAAGGGCTCAATGGGATGACGACCTTTTTTCAACGCTGGAAGCATCTCCAATTTTCGCATAACAGAGATAATTCCGCGAACCCCTGCCCGAATGGACAGCTCATCGAATCGCAGGGCTTCGCCCGCTTCGTAGAGCAGGACTTTGACCCCGATTGAGCCTGCAGCTTCCCTCAGTGAGCCATCGCGTAAGTTTGAGTTGAGAATCACCGGAACTGAGAAGGCTTCAGCCAAGGCACGTACTTCAGGGTCCTCGAGGTCTGCCCGAATTTGAGGGAGGTTGGAACGGTGTATTGCGCCTGTATGAAGATCTATACCGTATTGGCATTTCTTGACAATCTCATCCAGAAACATGAAAGCCAAACGCCCCGCCAGACTTCCTTTGCTAGAGCCAGGAAAAGATCGATTCAGGTCCCGCCTGTCTGGCAAATAACGTGAATGCTGAATGATGCCAAACACATTGACTATCGGGACAACTATGAGGGTTCCTTTCAGTTTCTTCACACCGGTGTTTTTGAGTAAACGGCGGATAATTTCGACCCCATTAAGCTCATCACCATGAATCGCAGCGCTGATAAACAAGCTCGGCCCCGCTTTTTTGCCACAGATCACCTGGACGGGAATACTCAAGTCAGTATGGGTGTATAACTTGGCAATAGGCAGCTCAATAATTCGGTGTTCGCCGGGATGTATAGTAATCCCGGCAATTTTTACTGCCTGGTTTTTGAAAGATCCTGACAAGGCTACATACTCCAAGGGGGGGATAGGCGGATTAAAGTCGAATCCAGCATTGCAAGCAAGCGAGATTTTTATATTGGTATGAGAACTACCACAATTGAGCCATTACTCAGTTAGATCTCTTGATACTGATAAGGTAGGTTGGTTAAAGCTTTATCACTATGGTTTTCTAGCCGAAAGATCAGTATTTAAGAAAAAGTGCGCGCCCAAACTACGGGGCGCTGAGGAGAGATGAAAAGAAGGTATTGATTTCCTGATTCTAGGCAAACTTTGGTTTTACCGGGAGCGCATGCTGTGGCGGCTCTCCCGCAGCTAGTAAACCATTGGCCAATGCCGGAGCAATTACCGGTGTGCCGGGTTCTCCAACGCCGGTGGGTGCTTCGGCAGAAGCAACAATGTGGACATCTACCTCTGGCATATCTTTCATACGAATAACCTGGTAATTGTGAAAATTACTTTGTTCGACCTTGCCGTCTTTAATCGTAATTTTACTGTAAAGTGCTGTTGATAGACCAAATCCAACTCCACCTTCCATCTGTGCCCGAATAATGTCGGGGTTTATTGCCAACCCGCAATCGACAGCGCATATCACTTTTTCGAGTTTATAGGTCTCGCCAGATTTTGAGAGTTCAGTGACTTGAGCAACATAGGTGTTGAACGATTTGTGAATGGCAAAGCCATAGTAGCGGTTTTTTTTCGGCTTTTTTATGTTGCTATGTTGCACCACTAAATCCAGTACGCCTTTGAAGCGGCTATCCTCGCCGAGCATATCGATACGGTATTGCAAGGGATCTTTCTTCTGGTTGCGAGCGATTTCGTCGATGAAAGTTTCAGTCGAGTAAGCAGTATGTGTAGACGCGACGCTCCGCCAAAACAAAACTGGCACGGCATTTTTGGTGTTGTGAGATTCCACCCGAAAATTTGGAATGTGATAAGGTAAGTGGATTGCGCCCTCAACGGAAGTGATGTCAATTCCGTTTTGGATAATGCCTTCAAAAGCCGTACCCGTCATAATGGATTGGCCAACGATACGATGTTGCCACGCCATGATTTTGCCTTTTTTATCAAGCCCTGCTTTCAGCCGATGGACATAGAGTGGGCGATAGGCACCGGCAAGGGTGTCGTCTTCGCGTGTCCAGACAAGTTTGATTGGGGTGTTTTTGCCGTAGGCTTTTGCAATCTGTGTGGCTTCGAGTATGTAGTCGGAGGTCGTGCTACCGCGGCGACCAAAACTTCCACCAGCAAAAACAGTATTGATTTTTACTGCAGAGGCTTCAATGCCGAGTGTCGCTGCAATCGCACCCTGATCCAGGGTTGGCAATTGGCAGCCAAACCACAGTTCTGCAGCGCTGGCTTGCTGTTCTTTCCAGCTGATTTGTACAACACAGTTCATGGGTTCCATGGTGGCATGCGCCAGGTAGGGAAAGTGATACTCTGCTTCCACTATTTTTTCTGCTTTAGTAAAAGCGGTATCGACATCGCCATGCTCGGCAGCGGTTAGCCCTTTGGTTTTAGCAATCTCCGAATATTCCTTGATAAGGTCATCCGAAGAGTGGCTTAAAGCCTTACTCTCATCCCATTGCGCCTCGACCAGGTCGCGCCCGGTTTTCGCCTGCCAAAAATTTTCAGCAATTACAGCAATAGCATTTGGGAGTTTAACGACGCTTTTAACCCCAGGGCTATTAAGCGCTTTTTTTGCATCGAACGAAACCAGCAGAGCACCGAAGCGAGGCGGGCGAAGTACAACGGCGGTTAGCATGCCTGGTAATTTAATATCCTGAGTAAACAGGGCGCTGCCGTTGGTTTTGCCTTCGTCTTTACGGGCTAATTTATTTCTGCCGATTAAAGTGAAATCTTTTGGATCTTTTAATATGACTTTTTGAGGGATGCTTTGCTTGGCGGCCAGCTCAGCAAACTCACCGTAGCCCGCTTTGTTCCCACTTTTCGCGTGTGTCAGCCAGCCGCGTTCGGCCAAAATTTCGTTTGCCGGCACCCGCCATTTTTCTGCCGCCGCCGCTTTTAGCATGACCTTTGCAGCGGCACCAGCCTGACGCATTTGCATAAAAGAGTTGGCGATAGAATTACTGCCTCCTGTACCTTGAATACCAAATACGAAATTGGCATAACGCGTGACATCGGCTTCGGCATGTTCACATTCAACATCGTCCCAGGGAACATCCAGCTCCTCGGCGGCCAGGGTCGCCAGCCCGGTATACGTGCCCTGGCCAAATTCAATATGTTTGATTTTAATCGTGACCTTGCCCGTGTTATCAATTTTAATAAAAGCATTCGGTGTAACAGGAACATCACTCGCCGGTGCCGCAGCATGAACGCCGGTGCTACCAAGATTAAATGACAATAAAAAGGCGGAACCTAGCGTACCGACAAGAAAATTTCGACGCGTCAGCATGGGAGAAACAGGGGCTGAATTAACCAACATGTTGTTCACCTCCCCGGGGAATAAATTCTTGCACTACAGTATTGGATGTCGGTCCAGCAGAGGGGGCGTTGCTGGTTGCCAGGTGGCTAGCTGCAGATTTGATTGCCTGGCGAATGCGTTTGTAGGTGGAGCAACGGCAGATATTGCCGGACATGAAATTATTGATATCCTCATCGCTGGGCTGGGCATTATTTTTAAGCAGGGCAGTCGCAGAAATTATCTGACCGGATTGGCAATAGCCGCACTGAACAACGGCTTCATTTTCCCAAGCGTTTACAAGGGCTTGTGCGACAGGTTCCTGTTCGATGACACCCTCAATAGTTGTGATCGTTTTACCGGCAACACTTTGCGCGGGCGTGACGCAAGAGCGAATCGGATTACCGTCAACCAGCACGGTGCAAGCACCACATTGTGCCATGCCGCAGCCGTATTTGGTGCCTGTCATATCCAGATAATCACGCAGTATCCAAAGTAGGGGTGTATTTTGATCTGCATCGACACCCGTGGTTTTACCGTTAATCTTAAAACTCATTTTCATAGGTGAGTCCTCTAGAGTTTGTAAGCTGAAGTCTTGGTTTTTACCGCTAGCTCAAATCTGGCTTAACTGGCTTGTGCAGTAAATTTCTCCTCCAGCAATTTGCGTTTTAATTCCTGCTTTTGAACTTTTCCGGTCGACTTGGTGCGCGGTAGTTCGTTTACCTGTTCAAAATGTTTTGGCACTTTGTAAGCCGCGAGGTGATCACGCAAAAATTGCATGATCGCCTCTTCAGAAATATTTTCGTTGCCCCGAGTTACAACAACCAGGCAGCCGACTTCACCCCATTGTTTATCCGGAATACCGATAACAGCCACTTCTTCAATGTCAGGATGTTTCAAAGCAACGGCTTCAATTTCAGCGGGGTACACATTTTCTCCCCCCGATATATACATGTCTTTTTTACGATCAATGATCCAGTAGTAGCCTTCGTCATCTACAGTCACGATATCGCCTGTCATAAACCAACGGCCGTCAGAAAAAACAGCTTGGGTTTTTTCTTCATCTTGCCAATACCCCTGGGTTATACCGTCACCTTTTAACCACAGCTCGCCGGATTCACCGGGTGCGACATCCTTGCCGTCATTGTCTACCAGGCGGGCTTTCATCCCGGGCGCCAGTAACCCGACGGAACCCATTTTTTTGTCGATTAATTTGCGGTCCAGAGGCATACCGAGAGCAGTGCCTACCTCCGTCATTCCAAAACCGGAAACGAGACAAACCCCATCTTCTAACCATGCGCGAATATCTTCGAACGGATGGGGTGCGCCACCGGTAATAAATGTAATGTTACGTAGCGGTACAGGGTTGAAATTATCTTGCGTACGCAAGCGTTCAATCATTTGTGGTACACCGGTGTAGTGGGTTATTCCCATGCTCTCGTCAGAGAGCCAGGCGAGTGTACGATCTGCCTTGTAACCGTCGGAAAGATAGATGTGGCCACCGTGTTGCAAGACCGTGCGAACATTGGCGACCATACCCATTACATGGAAAAGGGGTGCCTCGCAAAGAAAACAGGAATTGCGATCGACAGCGGTTAATACACTAAAGTTCGTGCCGCTTTGATTGAGATTACGTTCACTTAACATGACGCCTTTGGGGTTGCCAGAGGTGCCTGAGGTAAAAAGCATCAAGCTGTAGCGATCGTCATCGAAACTGAATTCAGTTTCAGGGTCGCATTGCAGTGCGTTAGAAAAAAACGTTGCGAGATCTTCGTAGGGGAAAACACCTTCTATTGTTTCAGCAGACTGCGCATCGCAAACCAATAATTTGGGTTCCGCAGATTGCATGAGAAATTCGAGCTCTTTGACACTGAGTCGCCAATTAAAGGGGACATAGATAATCGCCAGGCGAGCACAGGCAAAATGTAAAATAATTTGTTGAATATTATTGCGCGCAATCAAGGCAACGCGGTCACCCGCTTGGCAACCTTTTGCTTTTAATAAGCGCGCCACCTGACAAATTTCCTGATCGAGCCGGGCATAAGTCCAGCTTTCATTAGTCATTAAATCACTTAACGCTTTCTTGTCGGGGTAAGAACGTGCGTATAGGGCGATAAAGTCAGGTGTGTTAATGGTCGAGAACATAATAAATCCGAATCTGTAAAAAGGCATTCCACGCGATTTGCGGCAGAATGCCTGTAACAACTTTTACCAGAATATGCACTTCCAGTCCTGTTAAAACAAGCCGGGCAGGGCCCGGCTGGCTGGATTAGAAGTTGTATTTAAAGCTGACTGTCCAGTTTTGCGGTCGTCCTACTGTGGAGTACGCGTGCCCTGAGTTTACATTGTCAGTGATGTTGGTGAAGTAGTATTCGTCGGTCAAGTTAGTAATGTTCAGTCTCACTTGCCAATCTTCCTGAGCCGAAAGATACGTCAAGCTCGCATTAACCAAGGTACGCTCTTCAATTTGCCCGTAAGGGGTGATACCCGCAGCCGTTTGCATTTCATCCTGGTAGTTGGCATCGATTCTGGGTGACAGAGTGCCGCCCGCCCATGCGTCAAAGTCGACTTGCGTACCAATGCTCCAGGTTGTTTCCGGAGTGAACGGTGTAATTTCAGTGCCCGTCAAACCAGATGCGGTATCCCATTCGGTATACTCAAAATCAAGTGTGCTGATCGAGGCATCAATTAACCAGTTATCCACTGGACGAAAATCCATTTCCAGTTCGATACCGCTGACATCGGCATTACCGGCGTTTTTCGGGGCCAGGCAAGGCGTACCCAATTCACCAAAGTACGCGGTACAGTCGAGTAAGGTCAGCTGAATATCGGTGTAGTCATTCTGGAAATAGGCGCCGTTAATTCGCAGGCGGTTATCGAGCAATTGCCATTTTGCACCCACTTCAACCGTAGTCAGTTCCTCGGGGTTAAACGGTGAGGCTTGCACTGTAAAAAACGGCCGAGGGTTGACACCACCCCCTTTAAAGCCGGTGGAGTATTGCGCATAGAGCATGCCGTTATCCGTTGCCTTCCAGGAAACTGCCGCTTTATAGTCCACACGATCATCTTCAAATGGATCGGGGTTCGTGCCATCAAGGCCCGCAAGCACACAGTTTGAATTGGTGTTTGGATCAGCGGGTGAGCCATTACAACCTTGTACATCCGACAAGTCAGGATTGCGACGACGGTACAAATAGTCTTTTTCATCTGTGCTGAAACGTGCACCCAAGGTCACATCAATTGTGTCACTGAAGTGCATGATCGTATTTGCGAATACGGCGGTGTTTAGAACATTTACAATGTCTGGACCGTGAATAAAATCCAGGAAGAGAGCAGAATAGCCGAGGTCAATACGCCCGGCGAGTGTGGTCTCTGCATCGAAGTAAAAACCACCCACGGTGTAATCCATAAAATCACCTACCTGGCCATTCAAGCGAATTTCCTGGCTGATTTGTTTATGGGTGCTCAACTGATATTGTTGCAGAATGCCAATAGGCGATTGATCCAGGTCCGTCCCGAAAGCTGTTTCAAAATCCCTGAAACCCGTGATCGATTGCAATTGCAGAGTCTCGCTGAGATCCCAGTCCAGGTTCAAGGTTGAGCTCAGGCTATCAACGAACATCTCGTCGGGAATACGCAAACCGTTTGCATCCACATAATTGCCATAAGTATGGTAGCCACCTTCACCCACTTCAAAACGTGTGCGGTAAGTATTCCAATCGACTCTATGCGGAGCATTCGCCGCAACGTCATAGGTGCCGATTAGTGTGCTTGGTGGCGCGCCCATTTCGTTTTTCACTTTTTCAACGGACCAATTTGCTTCAAGCGTGTCGCTCGCTAACCAACGTAAAGCTGCTCGGACACCGGTGTAGTCTGTTCCACCGTCTTCGCCTGTTTTACATGAACCATTAGTGACAGCACTGGTAACAGGAATGGTTGTCAGGTTGTCCATTGAAATTGGAACGGGATTGCCTTCTGTATCGACCGTGCGTTGCCAGGTAGTCCATTCGGTGATTTGATTATCCGGGTTTGCACAATTGTAATCGAGTCTTGCAATATGCCCATCTTGTGAACGCGCGGTACCGGAAACGCGCATATACAATTCGTCTTCGATTAATGTGAAGTTGCTGGCCGCGCGAAGGCTGGTGCCGTTAAAACCACCAAAGCCTACATCGACATAACCGTCTGCTTCTTCGGTGGGGCGCTTGCTATACAATTTAATTGCACCACCGATCGAGTTTTTACCTGCAAGGGTGCCTTGTGGTCCACGCAGTACCTCGACACGTTCGAGATCCAGTAATTCCAGAATCGATGCTTGCAATTGCGAATAATACACGTCGTCAACGTACAAGCCGACACCGGCTTCCAGTGCCGGGTTAAAATCTGTTTGCCCAACGCCTCGAATAAAGCCAATCAAGGACGGACCGGAATAACCGCCGCCTTCAGTGAGCGTCACGTTGGGTGCCTGTGCGGCGATATTATCGACAGTTAGATGACCACGCTCTTCCAGGGTTTTACCGGAAATTGCAGTAATAGCAATCGGTGTATCCTGAAGATTTTGCTCAACGAACTGCGCGGTGACAACCACTTCTTCGAGCACAATATTCTGGGCCAGTGCGGTGTGACTTGCAGCCAAAGCAACACAGGCGGCAAGCGCTTTCTTTTTAAAGGTGAGTTGTGTAGCCATGTTTTCCCCTATTTATTTTTGTTAAAACAAGTTATTAAAGCTGTGTGAAGCGCTACCTCATTCGAGATACCACCAGGAACGCACTTAAAACTGAACAGCTACCCGGTAAAGATATGAACACATGGTGTTCGTACTTTTTATTTTCGAAAAATCCAAGTGAAAATATACCCATGGTTTTTTTAAGCCTGGTTTACTTCTCTATGTTCTCCTCCACTTTTTGATTTTTTTAATTTTTAACGCCTTAAAAGTGTCGATGCACTTCAACTTTAATGCGGTTTTTGCGAACTAAAGCATTGCTTTTTCAAGCCTGTCGAGTGTTTGCATTGCTTGCAGGCATTGTGCAACGCTGGCGTTCGGTTCGCGTTTCTCCTGGATCGCAGAAATAAATTCACGATCACATAATTCAATTCCATTCATAGAGACATCCACCTTGCTCACGTCAATAGGATTTTCCTTACCGTCAACAAGGTCATCATAGCGAGCAATGTATGTTCCCTTGTCGCAGATGTAGCGAAAGTAGGTGCCGAAAGGGCCATCATTGTTAAATGACAAGGACAATGTACAAAGCGCACCGGATGGCACCTTCAACCCAATACTCATATCCATGGCTATGCCGAGTTCAGGATGAATCGGGCCTTGCATGGCTTGCACTTCACTGGCAACTTCGCCGGTCTGATACTGAAATAAATCGACGGTGTGGCAGGCGTGGTGCCACAGTAAATGATCTGTCCAGCTTCGCGGGTTACCTTGTGCGTTCGTATTCGTCCGACGGAAAAAATACGTTTGCACATCCATTTGTTGGATCTTGAGTTCACCAGCGCTAATTTTATTGTGAATCCATTGGTGGCTTGGATTGAAACGGCGTGTGTGTCCAACCATGGCAACCAGGCCCGTTTCTTTCTGTTTTTCAACGAGCGCTTGCGAATCTGCGAGCGAGTCGGCCATTGGAATTTCAATCAATACATGTTTACCGGCATCCATTGCTTGTAGGCCTTGCGCGGCATGGACTTGAGTGGGGGTTGTGAGTATGACGGCATCAACTTCCGGG
Organism: Cellvibrionaceae bacterium 1162T.S.0a.05; assembly: GCA_000964245.1. Taxonomy (GTDB): domain Bacteria; phylum Pseudomonadota; class Gammaproteobacteria; order Pseudomonadales; family Cellvibrionaceae; genus 1162T-S-0a-05. The sequence continues at coordinate 3,660,803 of LANB01000001.1, forward strand.
CTTGCGAGTGCCTCTTCATAACTGACCGTCCAATTTGGAATGTTGTATTTCTCGGCAAGTGGGGCAGTGTTTTCTTCACGGCGGCCCACCAGCATGCTCACTTCGACTCCGTCAATACTTTTTAATGCGTCCAGGTGCTTGCTTGCAAACGCACCGACACCGGCCATACAAATTTTCATCATCAGTTCCTAAACAGTTTTTAGTCGACTGAAAACCTTGCGAGCATTGCCCTCAAAAATTTTCTGCCGGTCGATATCGTTGAGCTTCGAATTGTTGTCGATGTAGCGCTTGGTATCATCGTAGTAGTGACCACTTTCAGGGTCGATACCTCTAACAGCGCCAATCATTTCAGACGCAAATAAAATATTGTCTACCGGAATAACCTCAAGCAACATATCAATGCCGGGCTGATGGTAAACACACGTATCAAAATAAATGTTGTTAAGAACACGCTCTTGTAAATTGCCCAGTCCTTTGTCCTGAGCGATACCGCGAAAGCGACCCCAGTGATAGGGAACGGCACCACCGCCGTGCGGAATAATAAATTTGATTTCAGGGAAATCCTTGAAGACATCGGAGTACATGAATTGGTCGAAAGCGGTGGTGTCAGCGGCGAGATAGTATGAGCCCGTTGTTGTCACGCAAGGGTTGCAAGCTTCACTGACATGTATCATTGCCGGAACATCGAGCTCGACCATTTTTTCGTAAAAGGGGTACCAGCTTTTGTCGCTAAGCGGGACATCCTTCCAGCTGCCTCCGCTGGTGTCCGGGTTGAGGTTGCAACCAATAAAACCCATTTCGTTGACACAACGCTCCAGTTCCGGAATCAAATCTTTCGGGCTCAAACCTGGCGATTGGGGCAGTTGCGCAACCGGCGCGAAGTTCTCTGGAAATAAATCACAAATACGGCGAATAATATCGTTCTGGTGTTCGGTCCAAAAACGGCTGGTATGGGCATTACCAAGGTGATGTCCCATCCAGCTCGCTCGAGGAGAGAAAATGGTCAAGTCTGTGCCGCGCTCTTTTTGCAGGCGCAATTGATTTTGTTCAATACTTTCTCGCAGTTGTTCGTCGCTAAGGTCAATTTGACCTTTTTCTCCAATGTAGGAGGGGTCAGCCAGCACCGCTTTTTTTTGTTGCGCGCGGTAGTCCGCAACTTCCTGCGGAAAAGTCGTGTAATGACCGTGGCAATCAATAATCATGTTGTTCCTCAATATTTTCTATTTTTCTTCTCAATCGAGTTCATTTAAATCATCGAGAGAGTCGAGATAAACCAAGCCGTTTTCTTTCAGTCGCGGACGCATGTTGTAAAGATCAAGTCCGAGTACACCAGCGGCCAGTTTCTCGCGTTTTTCAATTTCCAATGCTTCGCGCTTTTCAGCAGCTTGCAGCACGCTTTCAGCATTTTTATTGGGTATAGCAACAACACCATCGTCATCCGCGACGATGATGTCGCCCGGATTGATCAATTGGCCTGCACACACTATGGGAACATTGACCGCCCCCAGGGTGTTTTTGACTGTTCCTTTGGCTGAAATTGCCTTCGACCATACAGGGAAATTCATATCTTCAAGCACGGCGATATCGCGAACCCCGGCATCAATAATCAGGCCTTTAACGCCTCGCGCTTGTGCAGACGTGGCAAGCAGATCGCCGAACATGCCATCGTCATTTTCTGTCGTACACGCGACGACGAGTACGTCGCCTTCCTGACACAGTTCTATGGCAACATGAATCATCCAGTTATCACCGGGTTGGGCGAGAATAGTGACGGCGTTACCGGCTATTTGCGTGCGACGATAAATCGGGCGTATATAAGGGCGTAACAGCCCGCTGCGACCTTGTGCTTCGTGCACGGTCGCAACGCCCAATTTGGCCAGGCTGCTCAATGTCTGCTGGTTCGCACGTGGAATATTTTTTACGGCAACTGTTTTCATAGTGAAGTCTTATTCAAATTTGTAGAGTCGATGCGGGTTATCGACCAGTAATTTTTTTCGTAAGTCCGGTGTGCGGGCGATTAATGGAATACAATCAACGAGCTGGACATCATTGGGCATATTTTCTTCCATATTCGGGTGAGGCCAGTCAGTGCCCCACAACACCTGGTCGGGAAAATGTTCGACAAGATGCTGTGCGAAGGGGATAACATCGCTATAGGGTGGGCCCTGTCGAGTTAGCCGTTCAATGCAACTGACCTTGATCCAGTTTTGGGGATGCGCCGCAACAAGACTGCAAATCGATTGGAAGTTTTCTTCAGAAAGTTCTTTGCTCACATCGGGGCGCCCCATGTGATCGATAACCAGTGGCGCTGGCAGGGAAAGTAAAAGCTCGCGAATATTCGGCAGGTTTTCCGATTCGAAATAGACCACGATATGCCAACCAAGTTTTTCAATCTTTTCCGCAATTTTTTGGTAGTAAGCAGCAGGTTTGGCATCAACAAGTCGCGTGAGGAAATTAAATCGAATACCGCGCACGCCGGCTTCATGCAATTCCTGTAAGTCACTGTCGGAAAACGTTTCATCAATAATGGCAACACCACGATAGCGGCCTTTGGCATCATTCAGCATGTCCACCATCGCGCGATTGTCAGTACCATGGCAGCTAGCCTGTACCAGTACCGAGCGCTCAAAACCGAGGTGCTTATGTAAGGCAAAAAGTTTTTCTTTGGGCGCATCTTGCGGTGTGTATTTTCTTTCAGCAGCGAAAGGGAAGTCACGGGCGGGTCCAAAGACATGGCAATGCGCATCACAAGCATGTGCAGGCGGTGTGTATCCAGGCTTTGCCAGGTCATTAAAAGCCAGGTCATTAAAACGCATCGAAATTTTTGCCTCTTGTTGAATAAGCATCAGAGCGCACCTTGAATGCCTTCCGGTAAAAAGACCTCACCCCGGCTAAGTAAGCGTGCGGTTCTCAATACGCCTGCTTGAACGATGCGCACGCCTTGATCTGTTTTTTCAGTGTCCAACTGAACGCTGAATTCCCCGGCGGGGTGTTCAATGGATAAAACCACGTTATTGCCCTGGGGGAGTTCAGCAAACTCTGCGGCAACCGAGCCGGGTAACATACATGCAGAGGCAACTGAAACCGCGCCGAGTACACCAATTGCGGCGTGACATTTATCCGGTATAAAAGTACGCGTAGAAATCGCGCCTCCTGTTTGCGCGCGCGACACCATACACATTTTGGGTACCGCGAGTTGGCGGACATCCCCCAGGTTCATTCGTTCGCCAAGCTTGATGCGTAAACGGTAGATGCGCTCACAAAGCGCGCGATTGTTATTCAGTTCTTCAGGGCTTTCGTTTCCCTGAATTCCCATGCTTTGCGCGGACATGATTGCCACGGGCATGCCGTTATCGATACAGGTCACGGCGATATCATCAATCACATCGACAGTATTGCCGGTAGGCAATAACGAACCACACGCTGAACCTGCCAGATCGCGGTAATGACAAATAATCGGTGCGGCAGTACCGGGCACACCGTCGATACGCGCATCGCCTGCGTAGGTCACATTGCCGCCCGGTGTTTGTACCAGTAGCTCGCACTCTTTACCGCTATTCACCATGTGAACGACGACGCGGGTGGTGCCGTTGCCAGCCGGGATCAACCCGCTTTCTATTGCGAATGGGCCAACGCCAGCCAATATGTTTCCGCAGTTTGGTCGCGTGTCTACGGTGTTTTTACCGACGACAACCTGAGCAAACAGGTAGTCGACGTCGACCCCGGGGCGCTCGGAGCGGGACACAATGGCGACCTTGCTTGTCAGCGGATCAGCACCTCCGAGGCCATCAATCTGCCGATGATCACCGCCCATAAGCGCAAGGAGCCAGGCATCTCTCATTGCCGCGGATGCGGGGAGATCCTCAGCCAGAAAGTAGAGCCCTTTGGAGCTGCCACCTCTGATTTGCGAATAGGGAAGAGCCAATTGCGGCATAGATCTTCAACTTATTGCTTTTATAGTTAATGTGAAAAAATTATCTGCAAGAAAAAATTCACTGACCAATTCCTTTTGTTCAAGGGGGTATGCAAATTAATTAAAGCAGCTTGTTTTTTGTTCCATGAGAAAAGATAATTGTTTCATGGTTAGAAGGCCGATTTAACCAGTATAAATCTATATAAAACAATAAGTTACAGGCCAAAGTTAAAGCGAATCCCGGCCGGGGTCTCGACGGCCGATTTCCGCGACACATTAAATAAGTTTTTATTATCTGATAACAAAGTGTGCGGTTTTTAAATATGAGTTTTAGTTCACTGGGTATACCTGAAATCAGTCTGCGCCATCTGAAAGCACTGATGTATGTGGCGCGCTTACGCAACCTCACTAAAGCAGCAGATCTCCTCAATCGTTCACAAACAGCGATAACACGCGCCATTAGCGAGTTGGAAAGCGATCTGGGTGTTGAATTATTTGATCGATCTTCAAAGGGGATGACCCCCACGGCGCATGGGAACATTCTTGTTAAACGGGTTGAACGGGTTGCAGCGGAGTTTGAGGCAGCGGGCGAAGCCTATATCAACTACAAAAAAGGCGCTCAGCAAAACAACAATCCGGTATTTTCCATGGAGATCAGCTATAAGCGCCTGGCCGCGTTGATCGCTCTGCATGATCGCAAGGATATTGGCGCAGCGGCGAATTTATTGGGGATCACTCGCGCGGCGGTATACAGCTCAATACGTCAGGTCGAAAGTTTGCTGGATCTCAGTATTTTTGAGCGCAGCCCTTACGGCTTTTCCAGTACCACGTTTTGCCGTGTGTTGGTTCGTCATTTGAAGTTGGCGTTTTCCCAATTGCGTCATGCAATAGATGAGCTAGCCAGCCTGGATGGCGTAATGAGCGGGCATTTGGTGGTTGGTACCTTGCCTTATACGCGTACGTATCTGACACCTCGCGCAATTAATCGTTTGATGGAAGAGCACCCCGCATTGCAGATTTCCACTCGCGAGGGGTCCTACGATATGTTGGAAGCAGAATTGCGCAGCGGTGAGCTGGATTTAATTGTCGGGGCAATTCGTGATATCGACCCCCTGGATGACCTGAAAACCGAACAATTATTTGAGGATTATTTATCGGTTATTGTGCGCAAGGGGCACCCCCTGGAAAACAAGGCCCAGTTAAATTTTGCAGATCTGCAAATCTACCCCTGGGTTTTGCCCGCCGCGAATTCACCGTCTCGTAAAATATTTAACAAACTGTTAGAGAGTGCCGGGTTAGCGCAACCGGAAAATTTTGTAGAAACCAGTTCGCTGTCTAATGTGCGAGGTTTGTTGATGGATAGTAATCGCCTCGCCTTACTGTCAGAGCACCAGATTTACTATGAAAAAAAATACGGCATTCTCACTGCACTCAATATCAAGCTTGAAGGTTCTGATCGTCCTATTGGTGTGACTTTGAGGGCGCATACGCCACCGTCACCGGCAGCCAAACTTTTTCTCGAAGTCTTGCGGCAGGTTTCCGCGGAACTTGTTGCAAACGAAGACAAGACGCGTGTGGCTTCACTTTCTAATTTCAGCTTCTAACTTCAGTTTCTAAAGAGGGAAATAAAAAAATGCAAAACCGAATTGCCACGACCCATGTGGGGAGTTTGCCGCGCAGTCTGCCATTGGCAGAAATGTTGATTGCGATTGACCATGGTAAACCGGTTGATATGAATGCTTTCGATCGCCTCGTCCAGCGGGAAATCGAAACGGCAATCGAGCATCAGCTTAATTCCGGTGTGGATATTGTCAGTGATGGCGAATTGGGAAAAGTCGGCTACTCCACATACATCACTGAACGCTTGAGCGGTTTCGGCGGGCATTGTGAGCGTAAACCCGCGCTTGATATGGCGGGGCACCCCGAACTCGCGGGTAAGCTTTCGAAGATCATGGGCAGTCAGGAATTTGTACGCGCTTCCTGCATTGATAAGGTTAAGGTTGTAAATTTAAAGCCACTCGAAGACGATATTCGGCGTTTCAAATCTGCACTGGAAAATAAATCGAGCAGGGCTTTTATGAACTCTGCTTCACCGGGTTTGATCTCTGCGTTTCAGCCTAACCAATTTTACCCGAGCCATGAAGCGTATCTCGCAGATTTGGCTGCGGCCATGCAACAGGAATACGAATTAATTGTAGAGGCGGGTTTTGATTTACAGTTGGATTGCCCTGATTTGGCAATGTCGCGCCATACAGGCTATCAGGATTTATCTGAAGACGCGTTCCTGAAAGTCGCCGAAGCGAATGTCGAGGCTTTGAACGCGGCCACGCAAAATATCCCGGCGGATAAATTGCGCATGCATATTTGTTGGGGAAATTATGAGGGGCCGCATGATCACGATATTCCGCTCGAAAAAGTGCTAAACCTAATACTAAAAGCACGGCCAGCCACAATTTTGTTTGAAGGCGCTAATCCCCGACACGAACATGAATGGATAGTGTGGCGTGATGCGGATATTCCCGAAGAAAAAATCCTCGCACCCGGTTTAATTGATACCTGTTCTAATTACATTGAGCACCCGGAACTAATTGCCCAGCGTTTAGAGCGCTTCATTTCCATCGTAGGGCAAGATCGAGTCATTGCAAGTACCGACTGTGGTTTTGGAACCTTTGCGGGTTACGGGAAAATTGACCCCGGTGTGACCTGGAAAAAGCTCAAAGCCTTGCGCGAAGGCGCAGATTTGGCAGCGTCAAGAGCGTAAACCTGCGAGAAAAAAGTTACGCTTACAGAAGGCGAAATTGGCGCGAATGATTTAATATCAATATACTGAAAGACCTTAATAATATTATTAATACATTGATAGCGAGAGCACTTTCATGAGCCAGGTTCATTACGAACTCAAAGAGAACATTGCCTGCATCCGACTTGCTCGGCCGGACAAGCGCAACGCACTGTCTGATCAAATGCTTGCAGATCTCGAGGCGTGTGTGGAAAAAGCCGAAAAAGAAGCACTGGCAGCAGTCATTTATGGTGAAGGCAAGCATTTTAGTGCGGGCCTGGATTTGGCTGAACATGTGGAGAAAACAGCGATACAAGGTATTGAAGGTTCGCGCAATTGGCACCGCGTATTTGCGCGTATTCAACGGGGAGCACTGCCTTATTTTGCAGCCTTGCATGGCGCCGTTGTGGGCGGTGGCCTTGAACTGGCTGCGGTGGCGCATGTTCGTGTGGCAGACCCTGACACCTGGTTTGCTTTACCGGAAGGCTCGCGAGGCATTTTTGTTGGTGGTGGCGGCTCCGTGAATATTACGCGTTTAATGGGGGTCGCACGGATGACCGACTTAATGCTCACTGGCCGGGTTTTGAATACCGATGAAGCTGAGCGTTACGGCATTGTGAATTATATTGCAGAAGAGGGTAGGGCTCTGGAAAAAGCCTTTGCGCTCGCGAAAATTGCAGCGAAAAATGCACCACTTTCCAATTATTCCATTATTAACGGTTTACAGCGTATCCACGACTCAGGTTACGACGAAGGCTTGTTTTTTGAATCGATGATGGCGGCGTTGACGCAAACAACCGATGAAGCAAAGGAAAGGCTTGAAGAATTCCTGGCTAAAAAAGCAAAGCGTCTTGATATTCCTGACAAGCCAATCTAATTATTCGCGAATATTTTACTAGTGAGAGGCTGGGTTAACTCACAAGGCTTCATCCAGCAGCGCCTGTATGTTGCGGGACTGATGGATGCGAAGAAGATGTGTTTCAGCCTGAGGTAAAAGATAACTAAAATAAAAATGCGCTGTTGTTCTTTTGCTTTGGTAAAATTGCTGGTTTTTATCCTTGCAAGTCACGGCAATCTTTAACCACAACCAGGCATACACCAGGTAACCACAAGCTTGTAAATAATCGACTGCAATGCCGTCATTCGCACGGCTGTCGGGGTGTTCGCAAAGTGAAACACTCAGAGAAAGTATTTTGGTAAGCAAGCGCTTTAAGGCTTGTGCTTCTTCTTCAAAATAGTGAGTCGGTAAGCTTTCTATAACGCATTCAATTTTTTTACCTAATAGTTTTAAACCACGCGCGTCCTGGGCAATGGTTTTTCGGCGCAACAAGTCCAGCGCCTGAATGCCGTTGGTACCTTCAAAGATTTGTGTTACGCGAAGATCCCTGACGTGTTGCTCGAGTCCGCTTTCACGAATGTAACCATGCCCACCCAGCACTTGCTGAGCCTCAAGGCTGCATTCAATGGCCCGGTCACTGGTAAAGGCCTTGCAAATGGGAGTAAGCCAACTCGATAGAGCATCGGCGTTTTCTTTATCTTCGCTATTATCAGAATACTCATGCTCGTCGAGGAGCATAGCAATGAGGAAATTTAAAGCCCGCCCACCTTCATACCAGGCTTTATTGCTCAACAGCATTCGGCGAATATCAGCGTGTTGAATAATCGTTCGCGTTGTACTGTTTTCATCTGCCCTTGATTTTCCCTGGCGGCGATCTCTTGCGTAGTCCATTGCTTGCTGACTAGCTCGACTTGCCACACCAACAGCGTTGCACGCCACACTGAGCCTCATTGCATTCATCATGCTGAACATGCATTGTAGTCCGGCGTTTTCCTCTCCAATTAGCCACGCTTTGGCTTTGGAAAAATGCAGGCTGCAGGTTGGTGCGGCGTGCAAACCCATTTTATTTTCAATTCCCGTGCAATAAATTTCATTGCGGTCAGCAAGCTCGCCTTTGTCGTTGAGACACACTTTTGGAACCAGAAACAACGAGAGCCCTTTGTTGCCGGCGGGTGCGGAGGGAGTGCGTGCCAATACTAAATGAACTATATTGTCACTGAGATCATGGTCACCCCAGGTAATAAAAATCTTGTTACCACTCAGTAAGTAATAGTCGCCTGCGACGGGCACCGCTGTTGATTGAATCAAGGAGAGATCGCTGCCAGCTTGTGCTTCTGTAATATCCATAGATACGGACCAATCACACTTATAAAGCCGTGGGAGATAACGCGCCTTAATGTCTGCGCTGGCAAAACGTTCAAGCAGCCGCGCACCTTCGGCAGTGGCAATCGGACCGAGCATAAACGCCATACATGCCGAGCTGTGTATTTCGTCTACGGCGACGGACAAGCTGTGGGGGAGGCTCAAACCACCATAGGCGGCAAGCCCCCGTAAGGAAGACCAACCGCCGTCCTGCCAATCTTTCCAGGCTTTTTTAAAAACCGAGGGGGTTTTTACCTGACCCTCGACAAACTGACAGCCTTCGAGGTCTGAGGCTAAATTTATGGGTTTCAGGCAAGTTTCAGAAAATCGTGCAGCTTCATTCAGTATCGATTTGTAAACTTCGGAGTCAATTGCGCCCGGGCGACCTATGGCGCCCCAAAACTCATTAAAATTAAAAACATCCTCATGCAAAAAAAACATATCATCAATGGTGTTTTTCATTGTAAGCATAAGTACATTCTCTTTTTGCTCGACGTGCTTAAGTTCAACAGTGTATTGCGTTTGGTTTAATATTAATATGCCTGTTAGCTTCAGGGCCTGAATATAATAGAAACATTATGATCGATTCATCTGGAAAAACCTTTGATTATGCAAACGGAATCTTGCGCCTTGATTGCCACAGCGGTGTCGATGCCTGTCTTTCACTTTTACCCAAAATAGAAAGCCTGGAAAGCCTCAATTTAGTCCTTTTGTCGCCTGATGCACAAATACACATACCATCAGGAATGATTAGCGAGTTGAGTCGTAAGCTGGACAAGCGAGGCATTCCCTTCATTGCAGAATCGAATAGGGCTTTTTATTGCGGTTTGCAGACTTTCAAAGCACTCAATTCAGTTGAAGCAAAGCAAAACCAATTGGCAAGGCTCCATGTTTTTTGTGCTGAGAGAGCAACACTGGAATTGCCCTCATTCAAGGCGCCATTACACACCCGGTCTTCGCATGAGGTATTAACGACAGTTGCTATTGTCGGTGCAGGCACAATGGGTGGAGGTATTGCGATGTGCTTTGCCAGCGCCGGTGTCAAAGTCATTTTAATGGACGCGAGTGAGGAGGGCCTCGAGAAGGGCCTGCAAACAATCAAAAAGAATTATGAGCGTAGTGTTATACGCGGCCGGATTACTGAGGAACAGTACCAACAAGCATTTGCGCTAATAACCTGCAATCTGGATTTTGAAGCACTCAGTGAAGCAGATTTACTTATCGAAGCTGTGTTTGAAGATATGGCTTTAAAACAAACGCTGTTCAAACGATTTGATCGTTACGCCAAACCCGGTGCGATTCTGGCAACGAATACCAGTACGTTCGATATTAACGAAATAGCGCAAGTCACTCGTAGACCCGAAGACGTTATTGGCCTGCATTTTTTCAGCCCGGCCAATATCATGCCGTTACTGGAAGTTGTACGTACAACCTATAGCTCTGAGGAAAATATTAATCGTGCGATGAGCATTGCGCGAAGCATTCATAAAACACCGGTATTAGCGAATATTTGTTATGGCTTTATTGGTAATCGCATGATGGAGGTTTATGCCAGAGAAGCTGAAGCGATGGTGTTGGAAGGGGCAAGCCCGGAATTTGTCGATAAGGCACTTGAAAATTTCGGTATGGCAATGGGCATATTACGGGTCTTTGATATGGCGGGCGTTGATGTGGGAGTGAAAGCCCACCAGGCAAATGCAGGACGTTTTCCGCCTGACCCGGGTTATTACCAGGCTTCCCAGGCGTTATTTGATGCAGGCCGCCTTGGTCAAAAAAGTGGTGCTGGATTTTATTTATATCACGCAGGTGACCGTCGCGCTTATGAAGACAAGAATGCCATAAATATTATTCGCGAACGCGCACAGAGTTTGGGAATAAAACAACGTTCAGACCATACTCAAGAGGAGGTGGTAGAGCGCTGTTTGTACCCCTTGATGAACGAAGCTTTTTCAATACTTGAAGAAGGTGTTGCACTCAAGGCCAGTGATATCGATGTTGTCTGGACCCTCGGGTATGGGTTTCCGCGTGAACAGGGCGGTCCCTTATATTATGCCGAGACCCTGGGTTTGGCGAAATTATTGGTGGGGATGCTTAAATATCAAAGTAAATTCGGGGAGATGCACTGGAAAATTTCGCCGCTATTGCTGGACCTGGTTGAAAAAGGTCAGAGTGTGAATGCGTGGCAAGCCGAAAAGTACGAAAACGTGTCAATACACTCATAAGGCTTTGTCGACCATTTTTTTAATATGCGCATTACCGTCTGCCGGGGTTTTGGCATTTTGTAGTGAACTGATCTCATCCCAATGTGCAAGTATATTTTCAGCCCGTTGGTCGGCTTCGGAAAAATGCATGCCTTCCGTGTCGAGCATTTGGCTACAACTGTAAGTCCCCGCACCTGCGCAGAGAATGGTTTTGCTGCTGGCATTCCGATGACACAAACTTACCAGGGCTTCGCTTACAGAAGAGGTCGTCAATAGCTTTTTTATACTGTCATCAATAACGGCGGCAGTCATATTTGTTGCAGCAGCAGGGGCGAGCGTATTAACACGAATATTGTATTTGTCACCTTCAAGTGCCAGCGTGTTCATCAGGCCGATGAGTGCCATTTTTGCAGCGCCGTAATTTGCTTGCCCGAAATTACCGTATAAGCCGCTAGATGATGCGGTCATAACGATGCGGCCATAGCGCTGATTGCGCATAATATCCCAGACCGCTTTACAGCAATTAACACTTCCCATTAAGTGAACATCGATAACGCGACGAAAATCGTCCAAACACATTTTGCTGAAACTTTTATCGCGCAGAATCCCGGCGTTATTGACCAGAATATCAACACGGCCCCAGGTGTCCATGACGGTATTCACCATGCTTTCCACCTCGGTAAATTGACTGACATCGGCCATGAAAGGCTGCGCGTCGAAACCGGCTTTCTGAATCAGTTCAAGGGTTTCTTGCAAGTCTTCGCTTAAACCGTTTTCATTAGCGCTCTTGCCATAATCATTCACTAAAACTCTGGCGCCACGGCTGGCCAAAGCAAAAGCGTGTGACCGTCCGAGGCCGGTGCCTGCACCGGTAACGATCGCAACTTGCTTGTCAAATGTCAGTGTCATTTTTTTTACATGACCTTTTAATATTAGGAACTATATATTCTACTGGATTATTAGTGTTTCAGGACGTTTATTCTTGAGGGCTTTCTATTTCTGCGGGCGCTTTATTCCTGAGGGCTCTCTATTCCTCGGGGCTCTCTATTCCTCGGGGCTCTCTATTCCTTAGGACAGGGAAACGGTAGGGAATTGGGTGCTGCATCGGAGTGTGCTCTAATTTCTGTACGGTCAAGCGCACGCATTGCAAAAAAGGCATTCAGTGTGTCGACGTAATTTTCGTTAGCTTCCGGTTCATATGGCGGTACATCCATCAGGTTTTCTGGCAGGGCATAGAGAGTGAAGGAATAAAAATCCTTCACGCGTGGACTTGCGCCTTGCGTGCAAAAATGTTTCCACGAAGGGCAGGGGCCAAAAAAATGTTTTAACCCTCTCGCCTGACGGTGTTCTGCTGAGCCCAATGTCGAAGGGAGCAGGATATCTCCTCTGGCTTGATATTGTTCATAGCCACCTATGCCTTGTGCAAGAGATTGTGTTGAAGCAGGAATATTCCATATCGCCCAGTGGTAAGCATAGTTGGGGTTGCCAGCTTCAAGCAGGCTTTGGTCTGCGAATACAATTGCATAACTCCGGGTTTCTTCAGGGCCTGCTGTCCATTCAAGAGCGGGTGAAATGCCAGCAGCAAAGGGCTTTCCTTCACAGGTGTGAATTTCGGGTAAAGCCGTACCGGGCTCGAAGTTTGCACTGGTAATTGTAAACCCTGAAGAGGTATTACGCTTATCCATTGCGCCCTTTGATTTATTCCCGGAATGTTGAGGGTCACTGCAGGCGACAAGAAAAACTGAGAAGAAAATAATGACTGATAAAAATAAATCAGACGTGTTTAAGTACGAGCCCATAAACAGAGGGCGTCGCACAGATCGTGATTTTTTAATCTGGAGCGACAAGCCGATATTTTTCAAGAAAAATGACATGACACGAAGCAATTTAGACATAAGAATAATTCAGTTCAATGCTGCCTCTGCGTTCGTGAATCAGCCACTTGCTGCCTTGGTACACTAATTTATCGATCATGCTACCAATCAATAATTTACTATCAGCCTTAACCGGTTTGGTTTCACTTGTGGGGCCTGTAATGAGCCAAATTCGGCTGAAAGCACTGACATGTTCGGAGCTTTCGATCTCGAAGACGCTATTCGAAAGAATGTGGCAACTTGTCCTTGGTGGGCGGTCTTCGAAGGAGGCCAGGATTGCACTGCGACCCTTAATTGCTGTATTGGCATCGCTTGGGCGAAATAATACGGCATTTTCGGTATAGCATGCGGCTAAAGCCGGCCAGTCTTCCCGATCAGTTAACAGGGTAACCCGGTTGAGGAATTGCTGACATTCAATATTGATCAGCGCAGTTTCAAGTCTGTTCATCTTGTTATGTGTTATGGATTTTTTGAGTGTATTGGTTTACCCATGCAACCGTTTTTTGTAAACCGCCAAAGGGATAAAAATGTAAGCGTACACGCCCATGCTCCTGATTGAATCCCTTGGCAAAGGCATCGACCATACGATCTGGCCCTGCGTTACCGATAAGCTTGCTAAGCGAAATACCGTACTTGCTCATAACAGAGGCGGATGCACTGACCCCGCAGCGTGCAGCAAATTTAAGTAAAGACTGGATACTGGTTGGTCCAGGCACGCCGATACGGACCGGTGCATCGATACCTCGCAAGCGAAGTTCACGCGTCCATGCAAGAAAGGCATCCGGGTCGAAACCAAACTGAGTCACAATCAAGGGCTTCATGTTACGCTGTAATATCATTTGGCATTTTTTTTCCAAAACAGAGAAACATTCTTCATCACTCATATTCGGGTGGCCTTGAGGATGACCAGCAATGCCTATTGCTTGAATATTCATGGCTTCAAAATAACCAGTTTCAATCAAGCTGGCTGTTTCAGAAAAGGGGCCCTCAGGTGTGGACGGATCACCTGCAATCGCAAAGCAACGTCTTACGTCAGCTTCTTTTACCATTCTTTCCAGCATAAGCTTTAAGGAATCACTATTTTCCAGTCGTCGTGCGGAAAAATGCGGCATGGGTTCAAAGCCCAATTCGCGAATTGCACACGCCGCTTTAATACGTGCGTCGAGACTTTCTCCGGGTAAAAAAGTGACAGCAATAGGTGTTTGCTCAGGGAGTTGTCGTGCACAGGCACGCAGGCTATCAACATCCTTCGCAGTAATTTCCAGCGAAAAACCCTCAGTGATATAGGCCGGTTCGCGATCCCAGTTTTTATGAATTTGTGCGTAACTTGTGCTCATGGTTTTCGTTGGAATGTGTTAACCAGGTTTGAATTTCTTCGGTGATTTTTTGGGGGTCTTCCACAATTGACATGTGCCCAAGCCCCTGTAGTTCAACCAAATGGCTCTGTTTTAGGTGTTTTTGCATTTCGCGGTGTTGAGCAATCGGGCTCCAGTTATCTTCCGTGCCGCTCATCAATAAGGTTGGAATCGTAATACTTGCCAGCGTCTCACGGGCGTTCGGGCGATGTATCAGGGCGCGTATCTGGCCTTGAAAATCTTTTTGACTGTGACGCAGTATCATACTGCGCAGTTCCGCCATTAAAATTGGCTTTTCAAATGCCTTCGAACCCAGCATCGGTGGCAGCCAGGTGTCCGCCAGGGCCTCCATGCCTTGCTCTTTTGCAAGTTGCAATAAATTTTCGCGACCGAGAATTTCCTTGTCTGTGATCTCGTGGACACCGGTATTTAACAGGATAATATGTGAGACTTTCTGCGGTGCTTTGCGGTATACCTCAAGCGCAACACGCGCGCCCATCGAGTGACCAACCAGAATAAATTCACTGGGTGAATGCGCGAGCACGTAGGCGGCCATCACTTCAAAATCATCGAAGCCAGCGAAACTGAAGATATCGGTATCGGCATAATCCTTCAGGCGAGTAGCGACAGGTTCCCAAACGTAGCTGTCGCACAACAAACCGGAAAGAAAAATAATATGCGGCTTTTGCATGTGTTAAACCCGTATTTTAATCGCAGGTGTAAACCAGATGACCTAAAGCCGTATTGGAAACCGGAATATGATAATGACGATGAATTTCCCGGGCATTTTCGCCGAGAGCGCCGCGCATAATTAACCACATAACAGTTTCGGAGCCTTCGGTTCCTGTTTCACGGATATACTCACTCTGGGGAATTTGCGCGAGTTCTTCGTAATCTTTTTCAAATTTATCGAGAAAGCGTGTATCCCATTCACGATTGATAATACCCGCGCGCTCACCGATAAGTTGGTGGCTCATCCCGCCGGTGCCCCAGACCTGCACATTTAAATTCTCATCAAAACTTTCCACGGCTTTACGTAGGGCTTTACCCAGTGCGAGGCAACGCCGACCAGAGGGGGCGGGGTAAACAACCGTATTTACCATGACCGGTATGACTTTACAGGGCCAGGCATCGGGTTGACCAAAGCACATTGAAAGTGGCACGGTTAAACCGTGGTCAACGGCCATTTCGTTGACAATGGTGAGGTCGAAATCCTGTTCAATAACGGACTGAACGATATGCCATGCGAGATCCGGATGGCCAATAACATTGGGAACAGGGCGTGCGCCGAAGCCTTCATCTGCAGGAGGAAATTCTTCTGCGCAACCTATCGCAAATGTGGGAATAAGCTTCATATCAAACGCGGAGGCGTGGTCATTGTAAACAAGGATGACAACGTCAGGCTTTTCCTCAGCGATCCATTTTTTTGTAAACTCATAGCCGCTGAAGACGGGTGACCATTCTTCTGTTTGAGTTTGTTTGGTGTCAACAATACGCCCGAGTAAAGGGACATGCGATGTGGTAATACCAGCGGTGACTTTTGCCATTGTCTTATCCTTTGGAATTCTTTTCGTCAATAAAACGCACGCCTTCTGGCGAGCGTCCACCCTGTTTCATCATAGCCATATACTCATCGACGCCATGTTCGGTCATGGTCGAAACAGCAGCCGCGACACTGATTCCATCCGTGGCTGAAATTTTTAGGAGATAATAAATGTTGCCGCCGAGCTCAATCATTTTGCTGTAATTGCGATCGAGTACGGCTTGTTTTTGCTCACTGGAGATAGGCCACTTATCGAGATAAGCGCTCTCATCAGCCTTAAAAGCCTGACGATTTTCTTCTTTCATAAGAGACATGCAAAACTGGTTTAGCTGAAACCCCTTGCGTGCCTGGGCACCATCAAAAACCGTTGTGCCCGGAATATTTTTATAAGGTTTGTCCAAGGCCATATTTGCCCCCTGTTTCTGTCGAGTTGTTGAAAGAGGGGAGTGCATCCCCTCAGAAAACATTTGGCTTATTGGGCTTGCAATTCGCGCCAGCCACCTTTCATTCCAGAATATTGCTTGCGTGCAACTTCTACATAGGGAACGGGGCTGACGGTCGCGCGTAATTCCATTTGTGCGTGACGTTCAACTGTGGGCTTATTGGTGCCACCATTCTCTTCACCCCAAACAAAAACAACCTCTGTTCCGGGTTCGGCGTAATCTGCATCAATCATGGCCAGGGTCAGCAGTGCGCGCTCGTTTGCACTGTATGCAATCCAGGTGGAAAGACCGATTGTTTTACCGTCGACGGTTGTGACTTTGTCGAAGGGGTGCATGCTGTAGACAGCGGATGGGAAGTCGATAAATTTACCGCGCTCATTTTCCTTGCCGTATTGCGACATAATCACGTTAGTGACATCTTCTGCGTACAAGGCAAGTGTGACTTTTTTTCGGTGTTTTTGGTTGGCGATTTTTTCAAGTGCTTCTCGGCCAATAAAATCGTGATCAAATTTCACAAAGAATCCGTAACCAAGATCCCATGGCGTGAGGTAATAATCTTCGATGTTGTCGGAAACAAAACTCCCACCAATTGAACAAGTGGCTTCATAACCACCCGCGGGCAACCATTCACGATAAGCTTTTAAACTGTCACCGGTATAAATTGCTGGTAGTGGAGAAGGTATCCAGCCCGATTCAATCGTATTTGAAGAGTATGTGCGGCCACCAACCTGGGTGATACCAAATTCTTCACCTGCTTCAAGTAGCGCGGATTTTACGGCATCGCGATCGCCCCAGGGGCCGTAAAATTCAAATCCAGGCTGGCCCGCCATGCCATGTCGCAATGCGCCTACTGTTTTACCGCCAATTTGCACCTCGGTCATTTCAAAAAATTTCAGATCGGGAGCGTCGTGTCCAAGCGCCTTGCTAATTGCTTTCATGGCATTTGGGCCTTGAACCTGGTAGCGATAATGTTTGCGTGTTTCCTTGTCGGGGCGTGATGCTGTGCGTTGATCCAGGGTGCATTTCACGTCCCAATCACCGGTTTCTGCGTGATACGTCACCCAGTTTAAAGAGGGCGCGCGCCCAACGAGGTTAAAGGTGTTTTCAGCGAGATAAAAAAGAATCACGTCGCCAATAACGTAGCCTTCTGGCGTACAGGGGACAAACTGTTTTGCTTTTCCGGGTTTGTAATTTTCAAAACTGTTGATGGCTAATTTTTTCAGTAAATCGAAAGCATCGGGGCCTTCTACCAGCAGTTCCGCCATATGGTAGGACTGATCGAAGAGAACACAGGATTTCTGCCAGGCTTCCTGCTCTTCGCGCCAATTAGTGAATTCGCCTGGGACGCCGGGATACACATTTGGCCCGACCGGTGCGTTGCGCAGCATTTCGACGATATTGCCGGCTGCCTGGATTTTCTCTTCAAGGTTTTTGAAAGCCATGCTCAAGCTCCTTTTTACGTTATTCGATGTTGTGCTTATTTAAATATGTATACAAAAATCAAGTGCTTAAGGCTTGTTATTCGAATGGCCCTTAAGTCCTAAAATGTATACCAAAAAGGTTTAAAAGTTTGAAATGTGGGTATAAGCTACCACAAATGTATACAAAATAAAGTTTATTTTTGTTTTTAGGCACGGTATTCTGTTTGAAAGCCAAAGGTCAAACGACGCTATTGGATACAAAATGGCGCTAAAGTCGGGATCCGGGGCAGCCCCTGCACGCACAGCGGCATGGGGCAACAGAAAACAAAGCGAGAATAAAAAACCTAAGCAGGATCAGAACCATCATGAGTAGTCGCTATATCCTTAAAATTTCCTGTTCTGATAAGCCCGGTATCGTTGCGAGCTTGAGCGGGGCCCTACACACACAGGGCGCGAATATCGTTGACGCCCAGCAATTCAATGACCCTGCTACAGGCAAATTTTTTATGCGAGTGGTGTTCGACGCGCAAAAGTCGCGCTACGAAAACGGAGAAATAACCAGGGCCCTTGAAGGAAGTATTGAGAAATTTGATATGGCCTGGACCTTGCGCCCGGCTGATCAAATGAAAAAAGTTGTGATTATGGTGTCTCACCTGGACCACTGCATGGGGGATTTACTGTACCGCATGCGGATCGGTGAATTGCCTATGGAAGTGGTTGCGATTATTTCCAATCATCCGAAAAGCAGTTTAAAAATTTCCATGATTGGCGATATTCCTTATCACCACCTGGCGATTACACCGGAGACAAAAGCGCAGCAAGAAGCGCAGGTAAAAGCCATTATCGAGGAGACCGGTGCAGAACTGGTGGTCCTCGCACGCTACATGCAGATTCTCTCGGATGACTTATCGAACTACCTCCAGGGCCGTTGTGTGAACATTCATCACAGTTCCTTGCCCGGTTTTAAGGGGGCTAAGCCCTATCATCAGGCCTATGACCGCGGCGTCAAATTAATCGGGGCGACGGCACATCTGGTAACGGCGGATTTGGATGAGGGCCCAATCATTGATCAGGATGTTGAACATATTAGCCATGTCGATCAACCGGAAGACCTGGTGCGAATTGGCCGTGATATAGAACGCCGGGTATTAGCACGGGCGTTAACCTGGTTATTGGAAGATCGTGTGCTCTTGAATGGCTCGAAGACGGTGGTGTTTCGCGGCTGATTATTTGCGAGAATAGTCGGCTTGTTAAACGCAAACACAGGATGAATATGAGCATCTCACTACTCAGCCAGCTCCGGGAAATGATTCTTGCCGGTGAACTTAAAGCGGGCGAACGCATTACCGAAGTCAGCCTTGCAGAACGCCTTGGGGTGTCGCGAACGCCGATTCGCAGTGCACTGCCGATACTTGAAGCCGATGGCTATATCGAAACCGTGGGCAAACGGGGTTATGCCGTTAAAAAGTTTGATGTCGACGAAGCGATCAAGGCACTTGAACTGCGGGCAAACCTCGAGGGTTTTGCTGCAAAATGCCTCGCGCAAACCGGGGCAAACGAAAAAATATTGGCGGATTTGCAAGTGTGCCTTGATGAGGGTGATGAGATATTCAAAAAGCGTTATTTGACTTATGAAGATGAAGAACGTTATGGCGAGATGAATGCACGTTTTCACAATATCGTCGTACAAAATTGCGGCTCGCCGCCCTTGATTGATTTTATCGAGCGTTTAAACAACATGCCTTTTATCAATCCTTCGGTTCTGGTGTTCGACAAAGTGGGTTTGGATCAGGCATTTGAATTGTTATTTCGGGCGCACGGTCAGCATCATGCCTTAACCGACGCAATACGTGATCGTGATGCCGCGCGGGCAGAATCGATATTTCGCGAACACGGCAATGCACAAATGCAGAGTCTGTTTTCACGCTTACTGGAAAAACACCCGGAAGATGAAAGATTAAAGTTGGTGACAACGCAGCCTGGATAAAACCAGGCGCTAAATAAATAACGTACGAGTAAACGGCGAAAAATAAAAAAGTAATACTAAAAGTAAAAGAAAAGTAAAAGTAAAAGTAAAAAACCATAAGAAATAAAAACCAATAACAATAATCAGAGACCAGAATGAGTAAACAAGCCAGTGCCTACATCGCCGGTATCTATGAGCACCCTCTGCGACATGCAGGTGACAAAACCGTCGCAGAACTTCATCGTGATGTGGCGCTGGGAGCGCTCCAGGATGCGGGTTTGAGCATTGCTGATGTCGACGGGTATTTTTGTGCAGGTGATATCCCCGGTTGGTCGGCGCCAGGCGTAGGTCCATTCTCCCTGGTGGAGTACCTTGGTTTAAATCTAAAGCATCTCGATAGCAGTGAATCCTGGGGGTCAGCCTATATCAATCATGTTGGTCACGCGGTTGACGCAATAAAGAGTGGAAAATGCAGCGTGGCGTTGGTCACCCTTGCGGGACGTCCACGGGCAGATCGCACACGCCCGGACAGCTTGCACAAGCAAAAATATGATACGCCGGAAACTGAATTTGAAGCGCCCTACAAACCCTTAGTAACAAATGTTTACGGCATGGTTGCAAAGCGTCATATGTATGAACACGGCACGACGTCGGAGCAACTTGCCTGGATCAAGGTTGCAGCGTCGCAACATGCACAACATAACCCACACGCGATGTTAAAAGATGTCGTTACGGTCGAGGAGGTATTGGCATCACCGTTGATCGCAGACCCCTTGCATCGTTTGGACTGTTGTGTGGTGTCGGACGGTGGCGGTGCGCTGATCATTGTCCATCCGGATATCGCGCGCGAGCTGGGTAAACCCTTGGTCGGCGCTATAGGCAGTGGTTTTTATTTGCGGCAATTGAACGGCGGTCATTTTGATATTTTACGTTCCGGTGCGATTCAATCAGGCAAAACTGCTTTTGAGGAGGCTGGCGTTAAGCCGGACGATATTCAATATGCATCTCTTTACGACAGTTTTACGATTACCGTTTTGGTCCAACTTGAAAACCTTGGTTTTTGTGAGCATGGCAAAGGCGGCACTTTTGTGCAGGACGGGGGTTTGATTTCGGGTGTCGGTAAATTACCGGTCAATACTGATGGTGGGGGTTTGTGTAATAACCATCCTGCAAATCGCGGTGGCATGACAAAAATTATTGAAGCTGTTAGACAACTGCGTGGCGAAGCACACCCCGCTGTACAAGTCCCCGGTTGTAAACTTGCATTGGCGCATGGGACGGGAGGCCAACTGGGTGGGCGTCACGGAAGTGCGACAGTCATTCTCGAAAGGCAAGGCTAACAGGAATTGACGGATGACTGAGAAAAATAAAGACGACAACAATTCACACTCTGCTGCAGAAATTTTCTGGCAAGCAGCAAATGAAGGTCGCTTACTGCTGCCTCGTTGTAAGGAAAGTGGAAAATGCTTTTTTTATCCGCGCGAATACAGCCCGTTTACCGGCGGCGATATTGAGTGGCTGAGTGCGTCTGGCAAGGGTGAGGTGTATTCCTGTAGTGTGAATTTTCGCGCTGATCCTCTGTATTGCATCGCTTATATCCGCTTACAGGAAGGCCCCGTCATCATGAGTAATATTCTGGCGGAAAACCCGGAAGCACTTAAAACTATTGGGCCGGGCGATAAAGTTGAAGTTGTATTTAAAGAAAATGAAGAAGGGCAAGCGATTCCTTATTTTGTACCTGCTTAAATAGTTTTTACGCCTGCAACATTAACCATAAAAATAATAATAAACACAATAGGATGTTAACGATGCAAAATAATCCTCTCGCTACACTCAACGCGTCGCCAATGAGCCGCTTTCAAATTCTCGCAGTGGCTATTTGTATTTTATTAAACGCGCTCGACGGCTTTGATGTGCTGGCAATCAGTTTTGCTTCGCCAGGTATTGCCGAAGATTGGGGCATCAGTCGCGCCAAGCTCGGTATTATTTTATCGATGGAACTGATTGGAATGGCTGTGGGTTCGATTTATCTCGGTGGTATCGCAGACCGCTTTGGGCGCAGGCCAACAATCATTGGCTGCCTGATTGCCATGACGGCAGGCATGTTTCTCGCTGGCATCGCGCAAGGTATGTATTTTCTTTTGGTCGTACGTTTTCTAACAGGCTTGGGTATTGGTGGCATGCTCGCATCCATTAATGCCATGGTTGCCGAATATGCCAATGCGAAATTTAAAAATTTCTGTGTAATGTTAATGGCAGCGGGTTATCCCGTTGGGGTCATAATCGGCGGCTCAATTGTCTCAATGCTTCTTGTCTATTTTGATTGGCGTTCGGTATTTATTTTTGGCGGCGTGATCACCGGTTTGGCTTTGGTGATTGTGTATTTCCTGTTGCCTGAATCAATTGCCTATTTGGTAGAGAAACGACCGCAAGGTGCACTCAAAAAGATCAACGCGTCCCTGCGACGTATGAACCATAAAGAAATTTCCCATTTACCCGAGTTGGAGAAAAAGGTTGCCACCACAGGTATCCGCCGAGTCCTGCAGCCTGATTTGCTTCGGGTTACGATTATGCTCACTGTGTGTTATTTCTTTTACATCATGGCCTTCTATTTCTTTATCAAGTGGATTCCAAAATTGGTTGTCGATATGAGCTATGCCGCGTCGACAGCGGGAGGTGTTTTGGTGTGGGCGAATGTTGGCGGTGCGCTGGGCGCAGTAGTCATTGGTTTAATGACTGCGAAATTTAAACTGAAGAACCTGATTATTGCTGTAATGATTTTTGCTGGATTGATGCTCTGCGTATTTGGCGCCGGACAGAGCGATTTATTTTGGCTCAGTCTGGTTGCGGCCTGCACGGGCTTTTTCATTAATGCGGGTATTGTGGGTTTGTATGCCTTATTTACCGATTACTTCCCGCCTGCCGTACGTGCAAGTGGCACCGGCTTTGTTATCGGAGTGGGGCGTGGTGGTGCGGCCTTTGGGCCGATCGTCGCCGGCTTCTTGTTCACGGCGGGCTTTAACCTGCTACAGGTCGCGATTGTGATGGCAATTAGTACCTTTTTGGCGGCAATTACACTTTTCCTGACGCGTAACAGTCAAAGCGGTTAGCCAGGCCTATCTTAAGGAAATCATTGCGCACAAAAACGGCATTTTAGTAGAATCTGGAGATTCCAAACCTGAAAGGCTTTTTGTGCGCACATTCCCTGGAAGATCACTTATTCCCGCCATCCTGTTTTCAGGTCCTCATTGGGTGTTGGCTCAAGCTGAAAAGGCGACGGAGGCCGTAACAGAAAAAGCTGCACCTGCAAATGAGCTGGGTGAGTGGCTGGAAAAGGCGCTCAATATCTTCAATTCGGTCTGGAATTTTGAAATATCTGCGGTTGAGGGCAGTGCCATAACCGTAAGCTCAGTGATACAAGCCTTAACCCTGGTAGTATTGGGTTTCTTCCTGTCTCGCTATCTCGCTAACCTGATTTCCCGAACGCTCGGCAAGCGCTTGAAGTGTGATGAGGGCGCGATCGTAGCTATACGTACCATTGCATTTTATATCCTGCTTTGTACCTTCACCTTACTCGGCTTGCGGGCAGTCAGTTTTCCTCTTGCGGTGTTCACGGTAATTGGTGGTGCCTTGGCGATCGGTATCGGATTCGGTAGCCAAAATGTCATGAACAATTTTATCAGTGGCTTGATTCTCTTGATCGAGCGACCGATTCGCCCAAAAGATGTCGTGGAAATTGAAGGGAGCCACGGTGTCGTTGAGAAAATAGGGGCGCGCAGTACGCAGTTGCGCTCGACCGATGGGCGGCATATTGTGGTACCGAACAGTTTCTTCCTGCAAAATAATTTAATCAACTGGACCTTGTCAGATGACCTAATGAGAACAAAGGTGTCTGTTGGCGTCGCTTATGGCTCAGACACCGCTTTGGTAGAAAAATGTATTTTGCAATGTATCAAGGATGAGAAGGGAATGTTGGAAGACCCGGCTCCGCAAATTATTTTCGAATTTTTTGGCGATAACAGTTTGGTTTTTGATATTTATTTCTGGTTGTATGCCCGAAGCCCAATGTCGATGCGACAAGTCTCCAGCCGATTCCGGTTTGCACTCGACCGCGCGTTCCGTGAAAATAATATTGTTATCTCCTTTCCCCAGCGAGATGTTCATCTGGATTTTACCGGGCCATTAGACGTTAACATTACCAATAAGAAATAAATCCAGGCGCTTTTGGTAAATGTTCTGCGAAGTAAATTGTAAAGCCGTATGTGTTAAATCTTATTCCCTGCTTTGTGTCTTTAAATTTTCGCGATAGCTTTTGGGTGAAACGCCTTCGATTGATTTAAAAAAACGCGAAAAATATGCGGGATCTTTAAAACCCAAGTCATAGGCAATACGCTCAAGCGTTTCTACGGTGTATATTAAATTTCTTTTTGCTTCTATCATGAGTCTATCCTGAATCATCGCTTTGGCATTACACATGAAAGCTTGAT
The DNA here is from genome assembly GCA_000964245.1 of Cellvibrionaceae bacterium 1162T.S.0a.05. Classification (GTDB taxonomy): domain Bacteria; phylum Pseudomonadota; class Gammaproteobacteria; order Pseudomonadales; family Cellvibrionaceae; genus 1162T-S-0a-05. Next base: position 3,684,985 of record LANB01000001.1, read on the forward strand.
GGCAAACTCGATTCAGGGTGGAGACGGAGACATTTAGCGCTTGTGCATATTCCTGTATTTTCCAATGCTCCCTGTAACGCGTTTCAAGGAGGCCACGAAAACGATTCGAAAGTTGAATGACGTTGCCGTGGTTCTCTTCGATATTCTGGCTTTGCCGAAATTGCCGACGCAAGGTTAGCAGGATGACTTTAAGAAGCGAATACAGGATAGTGTGTTGGTCGATATCCGGGTCGCCAAGTTCCGCGTACATCAAACGTAAATAACTCTGCAATTGGCGCTTGCGCCAGTCGGCACTGCGTAAGTCGATCGCCAGAGCCAAAGAGGCCATTTCTTCAATCACTCCCTGGCTTTTATCTTTGAAGCCCGAACTCAATAAATGTGAAGCAACGCTTAGTACCATGCCCTTTGTGTGTGGTTTGAAATGAAACCCATGAACAACCCCTGCGGGAATGGTGATGGCCCAGGCACCCTCAAGCTCATAAGTGGCGTCGTCCAATTTCATTTGAACCGCACCGTCGTAGATATGTAACACCTGAAAAAGATGTGTATGGCGATGAGGTTTTATCACCCAGTTATGTTCAGAGCTTCGAGCAGAGATTTCTTCAATGTGAACGAATTCCGGATCAAGCGTCCGAACACGCTCGCCATAAAGTGAAAATTGCGGAATGGCGGCGATTTGAGCATTAGGATTAGACATAAGCGTGACTTTTACTCATAACCAAATCAACTGTTTTGCTTAAAAAGTACAAGTTAATGCCGGAAAAATGAATTCAGATTCAGTCTTTCAGACATCAGGATAAGCACTCATTGTTCAACGCTAAGCACGCCAATAAAAATAATTGGGCGTGATCGCGAAAAACTTTACTGCAAATACGCAGTAAAAACCAATGATTCTGCAAATAATTGGGGACAACAACAATAAAAATCAGAACTTTCAATGCCAGGTTGTGTGCCGTGGGTTTCTTTTGGCTAGTCGCGCTTGAAGGCTTTCTTTACTTTAATTTGACGTTTTTCTACAAGTTCGCCTTTGTGCGACCAAGTGAGGACCACAATGAAAAAAGTGTTTAATTCCGCTAAAGGGCTCACCGTAGGCGCCATGGGTTTGTCATTACTGCCCTGTGTTGCCATCTCCCAACAAAATGATGGTTTTATTCTGGAAGAGGTCACAGTCACGGCCCGAAAAATCGAGGAAAACCTGCAGGAAATTCCTATTTCGATTACCAGTGTGAGTGGAGAATCGTTGGAAGATCGACAAATTTTCAGCTCTGACAAATTGAGCCAGGTCACACCTAACTTACAATTTACAAACAATGCGCCACTTGCCGGTAACAACGCTTCATCACAAATATTTATTCGAGGTATTGGTCAGACTGACCCGACAGCGACAGTTGATCCTGGTGTGGGTATTTATATTGATGATGTGTATATGGGGCAAAGTGTTGGCGGCACTATGGCATTTCGCGATATTGCGCAAGTTCAGATATTACGCGGCCCGCAGGGAACGCTTTTTGGGCGCAACACCATCGGTGGTGCAATAGTATTAACGACAGAGGAACCCGGTGAAGAATTTGGTGGCAAAATTCGAATTGGAGCAGGGGAAGATAACCTGTTGGACGGTTTTGTTGCATTAAATACACCGTTTTCAGACAGTGTAAAAGGGCGTTTTACTTTTGGTACAAAAAAGCAGGATGGCTATGTTACGCGCGTACAGACAGGTGAAGACCTGGGCGATAGCAATTCCTTCACAACAACGGGAAAAATTTTCTTCACGCCAAACGATGACCTGACTTTTAAATTTCTGTATGACTACACAGAAGCAGATGAAAACGGCAATCCATTGGTGTTCGCTGCAAGTACCGAAACGGCAACGTTTCAGCGCGTCGCAAGCGCTGATGCCGGCTGTCCGGGAATGGAAGGCGGCTGGAATTCAGTACCTGCAGTGCCGATGATTGATGACGACCGCTGCGCAAATGATTTTCAGTTTGACGGTGAATTCAGTAATAACGGGACTTACCCACTGACAAGTGAGCTTGAAAATTTTGGTGCGTCTTTCCAGGTTCACTATGACATCAATCAAAGCTGGAGCTTCAAATCGATCAGTGCAATTCGCAGTCTGGATTGGGTGGGAATTCGCGATGCTGATAACACGCCACTCACAATTTTACACACAGCTTATGACAGCCAAGGCGATCAAACGAACCAGGAATTTCAACTCTTGTTTCAAGAGGGCAGTGTAAACGGCGTCATTGGCCTGTATTACTTTGAGGAAGAAGTAGATGATATCGTTGCGGTTGAGTTGAATACGCCTGCTCCTGGCCCCCAGGGTGACAGTGACAACAATGAAACCCGCAACGACAATACTGCGATATTTTCCCAGTGGACTTTCAGCCTTTCAGAGGCATTATCATTGACTGTGGGTGGCCGGTACACTGAAGAAAGTAAAGCGCATCGCCCGGATCAATACAATCTCGCATCACCCGATATAAAATATTTACCTGTTGAATGGTATGAGCGTTCTTTTGATGCGTTTACCAGTAACCTCGCGATAAACTGGAATGTCAGCGACAGTGCAATGCTGTACGCGAGTTATTCTGAAGGTTTCAAGGGCGGTGGCTGGAATAGTCATTTTAATACCTGTCAGGTACCGGAAGCTGTTGAGCCTTGTTTTGAAAGTCTTCCTCCCGCGACGGCAACCCCTGATAGAGCCAACTCACTTGCAGCACAAGCCATATTTCCACAGGTACACAGTTTTGATCAAGAAGAAGCTGCAACCTGGGAAGTGGGAATTAAATCGGACCTCGCAGATGACACCCTGCGTTTCAATGCAGCAATCTTCACGACGGATTACACCGATCTGCAATTTACCTATCGAGCAGGCGTTGCACCCTATCTTGCAAACGCTGGTGAAGCGAGTATTACGGGCTTTGAAATCGAAACCACCTGGATTCCCGCAAGCCATTGGTTGATAGAAAGTGGAATTGGATACCTCGATACCTCGATTGATAGCCTTGAGGATATTGCGGGCATCGCCACCGGGGTTGAGGTGGGCAATGTATTGCCTTATGCGCCGGAACTGCAGGCAAATTTAGGCCTTGCTTATATTACGACGTTCAGCAGTGGTGCACGTCTTACACCCAGGTTGGACTGGTCATACACCAGCGAAACATTTTTTGACGCTAACAACACCGTTGAAATCGCTCAAAATGATGCGGTCAGTGTTCTAAATGTATCGCTCTCTTACTATTCCGCAGACGATACATGGAAAGTGGTTGCAGGCATCAACAATGCAAGCGATGAAATTTATCCTATTGCCGGTAATTCATCCCTTGGAACCGGCAGTGGCTATGCTGAAATTGCCTACGCACGGCCACGTGAAGCCTTCATTTCGTTGATAAAAGATTTTTAGGAGCCTGGCAACGAGTTGTATTTACAGGGCTTCTCTCGGGTATCTGAGAATCATTTTGCTTTAACTGTAGCCTTGGTTCATTCCCCTTGTGAACAACAAGTTTTCATATCGCGACTCCATATCAGGCTTTATGAAAACTTGTTTTTTTAATCCAGGATGTCGCATGTCTGTCAGACAATTGATTGATTCTCAGCCCATGTCAACGCTGCAAATTCGTGTAGTGGGCTTATGTTTTTTCTTGAATATGCTCGACGGCATGGACGTGCTCGCAATTTCATTTGCGGCACCTCTAATAACTGCACAATGGTCCATGAACCCGGGGGCTTTGGGTATTGTTTTCAGTGCAGCATTGATTGGTATGACCATAGGTGCAGTGCTAATCGCACCCTATACAGACAGAATTGGCCGAAAGAAGATGATTGTTGGCAGTTTGTGTGTGATTTGCCTGGGCATGTTTGCGACCGCATTCAGCGCCAATCTGGCGCAACTTGTTTTCACACGTTTACTCGCAGGTCTGGGTATTGGTGCAATGTTGGCGAGCTTAACTTCTATGGTGTCTGAATACGCCTCAAATAAACACCGGAATTTTTGCATTGTACTGTTGCAGGCTGGCTACCCTGTCGGTGCGATGATCACTGGTTTTATTGCCGCATGGTTGTTGCCTCGTTTTGGTTGGCAACCTTTATTTATTTTTGCAGCTCTTGTTTCACTTATTTCTCTGCCTCTGGTTATTTTCCTGTTACCCGAGTCATTAGACTTTCTTGAGAGTAAACAGCCCGCGAATGCACTCAAAAAGGTGAACAGTATTCTCGCTAAAATGGGGCTGTCAGCGTTGCACCTGCTTCCAGATAGCCAGAAGCAGGAATCAGGTGTGAAGCTTAAATTACTTCTCGGAGCTGAATTAAAAAAACAAACCTTATTGCTCTGGTTGTCATTCTTTATGGCCTTTGCAACCTTGTATTTTTTATTGAGTTGGGTGGTACAACTTGCAGTTAAATCAGGCCTCAGTGTTGAGAATGCGATTTATGCGGGTACGGCATTAAACCTGGGAGCATTTTTCGGTGGTGTCACGCTGGCCTGGCTATCAAGCCGCGTGGGTTTACGAAAAATTATCGCTGTCTACTTTATTTTAGGTGCGGTAATGATTGTTCTTTATGGCGCAATTAATACATCCGTAGGGCTTACCTTGCTCATGATTTTTGTCTTGATGTACTTCATTCAGGGAGCGTTTATAGCGCTGTATGCCATTGCTGCACGGCTTTATCCCACAGCTTATCGTACTACCGGGATTGGTTGGGCCATTGGTGCAGGGCGTATCGGTGCCATTCTTGGTCCGGCAATAGCCGGGTTTCTTCTTGGTGCAGGTTTATCCATTTCCTGGACATTTGCATGTTTTAGTTTACCTGTATTGATCGCAGCCATGTCTGTGATGGGTATTTCAAATGACAATATTTCCTAGGAAAAACAACGTGAGAAAGACTTACCAGAAAGAAGTTAGATTAGAAAAGTCTCCAGAGAAAATGTGAAAACCGGGTTAAGCGTAGTCAGGTTCGATTTATGAAAAAACTCACAACGCAAGTCGCCATAATTGGTGCGGGGCCTTCGGGTTTATTGCTGGGTCAATTACTCGCAAGGCAGGGCATAGAAAATATTATTATCGAACGCGTATCCAGCGAGTATGTTCTTGGGCGTATTCGTGCTGGCATTCTGGAGCAGGGTTTCGTAGAACTGGTTCGAAGAGCCGGTGTAAATAAGCGGATGGACAGGGAAGGTGAAGTGCATGACGGTTTTTTAATTTGGGCAAACGACAAGCTAACCCGTATAGACCTTAAAAACCTCACTGGCGGAAAATCGGTTTTATGTTATGGGCAAACTGAAATTACGCGAGACTTAATGGAGGCGAGATCAGAGTCAGGTTTGCTAACCTGTTATGAAAGTAGCGAACTTGAATTACACGATATCACTGCAAGCAAGCCCTATTTGAGTTTTGAACATGCGGGCGAGAAATACGAATTGCTATGTGACTATATTGCAGGGTGCGATGGTTTTCATGGTGTGTCGCGTACAAGCATTCCTGAAAACCTGCGTAAGGAGCACGAGCGAGTTTATCCTTTTGGTTGGTTGGGCTTGTTAGCTGATACGCCACCGGTAAACGAAGAATTAATCTACTGTAAAACGCAACGAGGTTTTGCGCTTGCCAGTCGACGTTCCGCGACCCGTTCGCGCTACTATATTCAATGTTCACTGGAGGATAGGGTCGAGCAATGGTCAGATACAGCATTCTGGGAAGAATTAAAGCAACGCTTGCCTCCTGACGCAGCCGACAAACTGGTTACAGGGCCGAGTATTGAAAAAAGTATCGCGCCTTTACGCTCGTTCGTTTGTGAGCCGATGCAATATGGAAATTTATTTCTGGTTGGTGATGCCGCGCACATTGTGCCACCCACCGGTGCGAAAGGCTTAAACCTTGCAGCATCGGATGTTGCCACACTGAGCACCATATTTGAACGTGTATACAACGAGGGCGATAAGCAATGTACCGGGCAATATTCCGCGATTGCGCTCCGGCGGGTTTGGCATGGCGAGCGTTTTTCCTGGTGGATGAGTAATATGTTGCATCGTTTCGATACCGCAGTGGATAACGCATTGGCACCGCAGACATTTGAACGATTTATGCATTCCGAACTGGATTTCTATTTAAACTCCGATGCCGGTAAACGCGTGATGGCCCAGCAATATGTGGGTTTACCCTATGAAAGTTTACGTGTCAGTAGTTAAACATTTTTCATTTTATTGTAATTGTTTGTCGGTGTAACAGCGCGTTATCATGGCGCTTTCATTAATTGAGGGCATATCATGAGTGAAATACGACGTTTGGCTGACTATGAGGTAAAAGCGATTGGTTTGGGCTGTATGAGCATGTCGCATGCTTATGGTATTCCAAATCGCATTGAAGCTGAACGGACCTTACATCGTGCACTCGATCTGGGTTACGACTTTCTGGATACCGCAGCACTCTACGGGTTTGGTAAAAACGAACAACTGCTGGGTGAGGTGCTCGAAAAACGGCGTCAAGAATACGTGTTAGCCAGTAAATGTGGGTTAATTCGAGGTCCAGATGGTAAAAGAAGCCTCAATGCCAAGCCCGAGGTCATCATAAAAACCTGTGAGAAAAGCTTACGCAATCTAAGAACCGATTGTATTGACCTCTATTATCTTCATCGTGTTGATACAAACGTTCCCCTGGAAGATCAAATCGGAACGCTCGCTCGACTAGTAGAAGAGGGGAAAATTAAACATATCGGGCTTTCGGAAGTTGCGGTACCTACCATAGAAAAAGCACATAGCATTCATCCTATTGCAGCGGTGCAATCAGAATATTCCCTATGGACGCGCAACCCTGAAAATGGCGTTTTGGATTACTGTAAAAATAACGGCATTGCCTTCGTTGCATTCAGCCCGCTGGGGCGAGGTTTTCTAGCGGGGGCGACACTTGATACCCGTTCATTTGCGAGTGGTGATTTACGCTTAACAATGCCCCGTTTTTCTGAAGAGAATCTTCCCAAAAACCTGCCTCTACTTGAACCATTGAAAAAACACGCTGCGGTGCATAATTGCAGTCTGGCCCAGATTGCGCTGGCCTGGTTGCTGGGTAAAGGGCAGCACATTATTCCTATTCCTGGTACGCAACAGGCTGGCCATGCAGAAGAAAATGTCGGTGCGCTGGAAATCAAATTAAGCGCTCAGGAAATGCTGGAGCTTGATAACGGTTTTAATCCTGGTAAGGTGCAAGGCGAACGCTACAGTGCTGCAGTACTCGCGACGATGGAAACCTGATGATATGAGTTGACAGACCTTCGCAGGGTTTCCAGACACAGCGAGAAAAAACGGCCACAAAGTTGGCCGTTTTTTATGCCCGCATTTCCTGCAAATTCCGGGTAGGGGATCGTCATTTTTAATTCATATTAATTTCTTTTAAAATTAACCACCATTGGCGGATGTGACCTGGGGGAAATTGTGCGAAAGGCAGTACAAAATGTTTTTGCTGTTATCTGTGTATTTGTTATACACATGCCGGTCTATGCAGAAAACTGGTTTACCTTCACCCTTGATAATGACCTGTTTATTGGCCGGGATGATGGCTATACCAACGGTGTATATTTTTCACTCCACAACGCGGGCCTTGCCAAAGAGGCCCCCGAGCCCGGTCTGCTAATCAGCCCCCTGGCTTTTCTGTTTGAGAAGAAAGCGCCTTTATTCTCCTTGAATTCCTGGACTTTCGGCCAAACGATGGTCACGCCTGAAGATATTACGGCTGAAAACCCGGACCCGCGAGATGTGCCTTATTCAGGGTTAATATTCCTGAGTAATTCCTTTATCCGTGCATGGGAAAATGAAGCCAGTAAATATACGTTTGCGTTCGGAATGGTTGGCCCGTCGTCTCTGGCAGAAGAATCTCAGCGAATAGTTCACAAAACAATTGGAAGTGAAATACCTCAAGGTTGGGATTACCAGCTTAAAGATGAATTTGTTTTCCAGCTTGAATACGGAAGGATGTGGAGGAGATGGTTATTGGAAGATAGAGCCGACTTGATTCTGCTCGCCGATTTGGCATTGGGTACCATTGAAACCTTTGCATCCAGTGGCACCTTCGTACGATTTGGTAATGATCTTGAATATACCTATGTCACACCGAGCTTGCGCGCTACCCGCACCGTCAACCCAATTGCCATTGACGGTGGCTGGTTTGTTTTCGCTGGTTTTAATGCACACCTCTACGCGCGTCGCATTTTTGTTGACGGCAATACCTTCAAGGAGAGCCGTTCAACTGAGCTGGATCATACCCAATTCTCATTCGCAGCAGGATTCACCTTTTCCTGGAAGCGCCTCTCTGCGTCCATTGCGATGGAGAATGCACATATTCTTGAAGACAGTCCAGATGCAGTGTCACGCTATGGGAGTTTAACGCTCGCGTGGAAGTACTGATAGATGGAAAGAAATGGATTTTTGATTTAAAGCCGGGAAGTGATGCAAGAAAAATTGCGTGACGGGTACGCCTAAAACCATGCCCCGGATACCAAAAAATGGTAGCGCACATAAAGTATCAGTATGATAACGATAATATTGATTTTAAAGTATTGACCAAAAATATAGGGAACCTCTGAAAAATGGAAATATTTTTTCTGTGGCAAGGAAGCACCGCGCGGAGAACGGACTGAGCCGGCACCCCGGTTTACTGGAGTAAATGAGGATCGACTGAGCCGGCACACCGGCACGGAGCTGACGCCGCCACAGAGAAAATAGGCCATTTTTCAGAGGTTCTCCAGGGATTAACCAAAAGTAATGCCTGGTCACAGTTTAGGCGAGACGCTCAATACTCTTTAGTAATCTCAATACGTCGACAGAGGCGCTTTCAACATATTCGATTTCTTTCAATGCGCCCTTAATATCCCCACGATTAAATAGCGCAACGGAACGTTTTCCGTGTTCATGAACCAAGCGATGAGGCTCTTTTAATTCTCTAAATTCCCTTGATGAGGTCAAGGTGGAATCGGCAACCTTGTCGTACCATTTTCCCAATCGACAAGAGTGGTGATCTGCGAGTTCCATTTCATCCAGGCCCTCTTTACCGGAAATCATATTTACCAAGCGCTTTTTCCAGATAACATGGTCTGACTGCGCGAGCTTAATCACTTTCGACGGAATTTGAAGTTCTGATATTTTAAGGATTTTTTGATTAACCAAGCCTTGTAGTGCGTCAATGGAATCAACAATATGATCTGTACTCGACACACTTTCAGTTGTATTTTCTGCAATAATCCCTATGCCATTTGCGACATCCGAAGAGGCTTGTGTTTGTTCCGCTATTGCTTTGTTGATGTGAGTCATGTTGGCGAAAACATTATTGATACTGGATTTCATGTCGCCCATTTGTGTGTGGGCCTGGTTTATAGATGTTTTGCCTGCATTCACCGTTTCCACACTGGACTGCAGAGCGGTAGATACTTCGTTCATATGGTTTTCAAAGTGATCAACCAATTCAGTAATTTGCCTAGTCGCAGAAGAAGAGCGATCTGAAAGCATTCTCATTTCCTGTGCAACAACGGAAAAACCCGCGCCAGCTGTGCCTGCTCTCGCAGCTTCTACTGATGCATTCAATGCGAGTAAGTTTGTCTGAAAGGCTATTCCTTTAATCTCGTCAGCGATTTCTCTTACCTGTAGGGCAAATTGCGACATTTCTAGAATTTTAGTTCGATTGTCGGCAACTGAAGTGCTTATTTCATCAAAGGCGGATACCGATTTTTCAAGTGAAGTGGAAACAGCGGAAACGACTTTTATCGAGGAGCTGGTTGCCTCATTTATTTCCTCACCATAGCTACGAATGTTTTCAGAAGATGTACGCATTTGATCTGCTGCAGTAGCAATTGAGTGGGCACGCTCTTCAACATTTTTTAAGTTGTAAAGTAGGCGGGCAGATGAAATAGAGGTCTCATTAGAACACATGGACAGCTTCACAACATTATCAAGATCAGCAGAGGCGCTTCGCTGTAAGCCAGCAGCCAATTTCTGTAAGGCTTTGGCGACAGGAGAGTTGCCCTGTATATCAACCAAATAGTTGCCCTTGGAAATTTGCTCTATGTATTCAAGTAATACGCTCTCATTGTCAGATGGTGAATGGCCGCTGGCGCTTGTTGCCTCATAATCAGGGATGGTCATTTGATCACTTCGAGTTGTCTATTGTTGGTTTACCAAGTATAGACACTCATGGGGCTAGCGATATGTATCGCTATAAATGGGGAGCAGGAGTATGAATCGTGGGTAGAATTCAGCTAGGCAAGGTTTTCACCAATAGAAAAGCTTGCCCTGAATCATATTCTTTAACATATTGAAATATATAGAGAATTTGGAGTTTGACTGGTGCCCCGGTATCAATTAAATCCAAACATATTCAAAGCGTGGTGATTAAGCCCCTCAAAAACAGCCAGTTCAGCTTTAGGGAAGTCAGACTTCCAGCGTCCACTTTCTCCCTGGCGAAAAAAACCTGGGTGTATTTTTTTTAGTTCTGAAAACGTAGGGACCTTATTGTCAACCTCGGAAATATTAATTTCTAGTTCCACCATTGCTTGCTTGACGCTCTCAACCGGGTGTTTAACTAAATCGTCAAAATATACCAAAGCGGTCTTTCCCTTAGCTCTATTTGCCCAACTTTGGCTAACCTTGCTCCAACGGTCTTTATTGGCGACGTACATTGCAAGAATTTGTCTAAAGATTGATTGTTTACGCCCAATTATTAAATTCAATCTTAGCCATGTTCGTTTTACGAGTATAAATAGCAGCAGAGCCCTATTCGATCCTTTTGATGAGCTTGATACTAAATCCCGCCATGCGCGTTTAACGGTCATATGGACATTTATGACATACCAGGCCATTGATATGGCGGCATCACGCCCGTCTCTTACAAGTAAAATACATCGGTAAGAGTTATTTAGTATTTCGTTGTTAGTACTATGAGTCTTTATTACATAAATTTTTTCTTCTGCATCCATTTTATCCAGTAAGGATTTCAATTGCATAGAACGTGTGGAACCGTCGTCAAAAAATGGGGCTTTCTCTTCCAGTGCTTGCTGGAGAGGAAGAGGGAGGTTTTCATGCCCGGTAATATTTTGTTTTACGCCGTCGATAGCCAGGTCATCATCAGACATGAAACCCGTGTACGTGGGTATTTTAAATACTGTATTTAGAATAATCCTGAACAAGGTATTCCCGGATCTCGGGTAAGATGCTAGCCAAACAATCATACTGTTTCCTTTTCTATTTGTTCTGCCTGATCTTTTCTTTTTCTCCAGTGTTTTCCCTGATAGGTGGAAGAGCGAGTATGTAGTTCCCAAAATGTGCTGACATCGCATTTTTCAAGAGCCTCATTCTCAAGTTCAACGGAAAGCAACTCAATAAATTCGACCAGGTTCGTCGAACCAGATTGGTAGGAATCTGACATGTTTCTGGCTTTATTTAAAAACATATTCATAAAGTGTCTTAACATTGCAGAATTTGCTGGTAATTCATCTAAGGGGATATTAATTGCGAGGTTGATATCACCAATGTTTGAAATATCGTGAAACCAGAAAGAAGGCCAATATAGAATATCGCCCGGGAAGATGTGTGCGCTATAGACAGGAAAATCCTCTTTTGTATTTTTGATTTCATCCCGAATATCAAGGTTGCTGACAGTGAAGTTCTTCCTTCCATGCAGCGTGTTCAGTTTCAGGTATTTTGAAAATTGTGGGGCGACAAGGATAATATCTTTTTCTCCTCGAAGTTGTGCGAGAGCCTTGGCCTCGCCACCAAAGTCGTGATGCAGGAGCGTACCATTTTTTCCCGTTCCCATAATAATCTGTGCCAAAATGATTTCACTGGCCTTGAAATAGGACGGTATAACAAAGTCATTAGAAAGGCTTTTGAGGTCACTATTAATTCGTACATCCTTGTCTTCGCCTCCCCAAAAGTTAGCCGATGAAGGCCCCTCAAACCAATAAAGAATATCCTTGTTCCCTGCGCATAGTCTATCCAGGAAGTCACTGAATTGCATATCAAGAAACTTTGCGGTGCGATAGTCGCGTTTATTCTCGGGATAATAAAGTGGCTGGATATGAGCGCTACCGATTTCCTTACGGAGGTAGTCGTTCGTCCATTTTTCCCATGCGGGTTGCTCTTTTGCCGCCCCTCGCAAAATACAAGGTTTCCTGTATTTATAACTTTCCTGAAATAGTTGCTTATCCGAACTAAACAATTCATCAACTTTTTTTATTAGAGGCATAAGTAGTGTTGTCCGTTAATCTAATCTGTTTGTGTCGCGATTATAGGGTTAAAAAGATAAACACAAAGTTGTAATGCTTAAAAAGTACAACCAGAAAATTAAGTCGAAGGTTTATGAGCTGCCGATTCTTGGCTCGTGGTGAGCTTTAAATCGATAAGTGAAAAAGGATTTGGTGATTTGCATCACATATTTAATGTATTTTTAAAGATGACATGGTTAAGCCTGGTGGGTATGTAGTGCCATGGGTTTCGAACATTACCAACAGATTAACATGTTAAATAATTATTTAAGCGACGAAAGTTATCTGCTTTTCGTCGGAATTGATTGTTTTGCAAGTGAATCAATTTATGAATTCACCTTAATTTTACTTTTTTCCAAATTCATCTTGCAACTAAATAGTCGTTGTTCAATGAGTAAAAGTAAAAGCTTGGTAAAAATTAAATATTAAAATGGGTGTTATACTCATTTTGACCATAAGTCTGACAATTAAATTAAAACAAATTCCTGGGCGGACAAAAAATATACAAGAAAAATATAGCTAAGAAACTGTGCCTATAGTTGCTCCAATAAATTAGAAAACTGGTTTAGAAAGAGTTCCCCGAATCTGCAAATTGTACCTTTTTTGCTCGAACTACGAATGCGTAGTTTGCGGGATAGTCATGTTTAAAGAAATGTTGTGCTTTATTTTTTTGTAGTAGTCCTTCCTTTTAAAACGTTTTTCCCTATAAATATATAGTTAGCTACAGCTTTTATGAATTCATGGTTTATTCGTAAAAACACCGACAATGCGAGGTTTCGTATTGTATGTATTCCTCATGCTGGAAGCGGGCCTGCACCATTTTTTGAATGGGCAGATGCTGTTCCTGATGATGTTGAACTTACAATCGTTGTATTGCCTGGTCGAGATCATAGGTTTGGCGAGGCATTGCCAGCCTCTATTGACGAAGTTGTTGCCCCCTTGTCCAAAGCGTTGCTGGCCCTAAATCCAATGCCCTGGGTCATACTAGGTCATAGTCTGGGGGCTGCAATCGCGTATGAGGTATGTAGATCAAATTTTGTTAAAGGTGAGAATGTCAAACCAAATGCACTGTTCGTTTCAGGGCGGATTGCGCCACATGAAAAATCTGAGTCGCCCGTTATTCACGATTTGAGTTACGAGAAATTTAAAGAAAAAATACGAGAATATAATGGTACCCCCAATGAAATTATTGAAAACGACGAAGTTTTTGAAATATTCGAGGGTATTCTTAGATCGGATTTTCGTATAAGCGAAACTTATTTACCGCCAAAAACCACGCCAGATGAAACGCTACCTTTTCCGCTAGTTGCTTTAAGAGGGGATCGAGATACCGGTACACCAAAGGATAAAATGCAATCCTGGCAGCTATATTCAAAAGAATTTTCATTACTTGATCTTGAAGGCGACCACTTCTTTATTTTTGATAGCAAAGAAGACGTCATTTCAAATCTTTTATTCAGACTAAAAAACTGACAAATAGGTAGAAGCATGACTTTGAATGCTTATTGGCGACTTCTATGAGAAATCAGGACGAATTCCTAAGTTTCGATGTGAGCACCCTGGGTGACACGGAGCCTCACGCGAAAAAACGGATTATTGCGGATCCGATCGAAGTGGATTGCCACTACACTGCGCTGGATGCATCAGTATCAAATATCTTGTATGAGCCATTACAAGCATTCGATAGTTATAATTTTTACTCCTCAAGAGGAGTGGAGTCCTCCGTTAACACAGTTGCCTGTTGCTTAACGGCTTATAACGAACCACTTTCAGAGTATGTCACTTCACTAAGTGCCTTAGCTGATTGCGCTGAGTTCTTCAGGGAGATGGGAGAAGAAAGGGTTTCTCGCGAGTTGTTAATCTGTATAGTGATTGACGGCATCGAAAAGATGTCAGATGAGTTTTGTCGCTGGGCACAAGATATTGGAATTTACAGGCCTGAGCTAATAGACAGCAGAGCAAATATTCATTTATTTGAATCACAGATACCAAGAAATGCTTTAAGAGAACAGGTTTTAAATACTTCCTTCAATCAATTTTCAGCTTGCGCACCGTTGCAGCGCGTAATTTTGTTAATTAAATCCGAGAACAAGGGCAAGTTGAATTCTCATAAGTGCTTCTTCAACTTGATTTGTGGCGTGTACTCTACGCGTTATTTTGTGCAAATAGATGTCGGAACGGCACCGGCTAAAGCTGCTATCTACTATATGTGGCTTAATCTTCAGGAAAACCCGGATATCGCTGCAACAGCCGCACGTTCACTCCTGCCTTATCCTGAGAACAAGCTGAGTGTTCTTCAGACATGGCAATTTTGTGACATAGCAGTCGAGCGAATTGTAAATTGGCCGTCAGAAATATTTCTGGGTAACTTGAGTGTGCTTCCGGGTCAACTTAGCTTGACTCGAATTCAATCTCTAATAGGTGATTCACCAGACTCTCAAAAAGAGAGTGTTCTTGATTCGTACTATAGGGGGCTAAGCACTCAAAGCCCGTTTGAATCAAATATGTATCTCGCTGAAGATAGAATCCTTGGTCAGGAAATGGTTTTCCAAACGGAAAATCGTTGGGAAATCAGCTACGAAACAGACGCAGAAGCGACCGTTGATGCCTGCCATACCTGGGCAGAGTTATGTCAGCAAAGGCGTCGGTGGATATGCTCATCTATGGCGTGCAGGTTCGCTGTTCTTGGAAAGATTCCGAGAATCTTTAAAAACCGTGAAAGAAGCTTTAGCGAAAAAATACATAAAGCTCTCGCAGCAGCGTACTTTATGACCAATTCATTCTTTGAAATTAACGTCGTTTCTATACATTGGCTCATTCAGTTGAGTTTGTTCACTATGTCTCTTTCTGTTGTTGAGCATCAGGCCGTCGGATTTGGCATAAAGGTTGGGGCAATTTTAGCTTTGGGTTCTTTCTTCGTGCTTTTGGGCTTGGCTGTAAAGAGAACGATTAGCGATTTGGAAGGGAAAATCGTTGAGCTTACGAATTTTTATTTGTCATTTTGTATGGTAGCAAATTTGTCGGTCTATACGATTTACTCCCAGGACATATTGTATGTGAGCTTACTCTTTTTTTCCTGCCTTGCTTATATTGGCCTTTCTGCTTTTTATTGTGGCCGTCTTACTGGCAAGCTTGCCTTCACAATATTCCAATATATGGCGATACGGCTTCCAATTAAATGTTTTCTTATGTTGTTCTCCGTTTTCAATGCTCACGATACGAGTTGGGGCACTAAGGGGCTAAATAGGGGATATGGAGATGAAGACAGCGCGGGATCTTACCCCAAATTCAGAATTTCGGTGATTGGGCTGTTTACGATCTCTAATTTGTTGTTCTTATATGGGTGCTATGAATTTTTAGGTTTCAATGGTGCCGGCCTTGCCCTGGTGTATTCGATCCTATTCGTGCAGATGTTTATCTCTTATCTTGCGATTCTATTCAGTAGAAACAAATCACGAGGAAAATACAAATGAAAAAAATTGTGATTTCAAGTGATGATTTTGGGATGACCTATAGCATTAACGAAGGTATTCGCCTCGCATATAAAAAAGGCATGCTTTCAAGTACAAATCTAATGGTGCCTTGTCCCTGGTTTGAGCACGCTGTAAGCCTATCGAGATCCATGACCTGTGACATAGGTGTGCACCTAACACTTACGAATGAATGGGATTTTTATAAATGGCGGCCCTTAAACGGGGGTTCAAGTGTTTCAGCGTACGGCGGTTACTGTTACAAATCTATAAAGGATCTAATGCAGAATGCCTTACCGCGAGACATTGTGGATGAATGTCGGCTGCAGATAGATACGGTACTGGGAAAAGACGTTAAATTACGTTATGTCGATCTTCATATGTGTATTCCAAATATAAATGGGATCGAACATAACCCGTCTTATGAAGTCGATCTAATGCACCTGGTGTCTGAGGTGGCTGGTGAATATGGTCTTCCTTATAGTTTTGAAGTGAATGACAGAGGGAAGCTTAAGTATTTTGATTCGGCTCTAAGTATTTCTTCAAGGCCTTATGAACAAATAGAAAAGTGGTTAAACGGCCTGGAGAATGGTGTGCACCATTTGAGCTGTCATTGTGCTGTCGATTCTTATGAGCAGTCTTCACTTACCAATCCGTTGAACAAGGACTATGACTGGGCGTTGACCTATCGTCGCGTGGATATGCGAGTCATTTTGTCAAATTGGTTTCATAAAGTCCTTCAAAAGAACAACATTACCCTCGATAGAAATTATTTCACCGGAATACATGTTCAGTCCGATACGGAAGAATCCGTACTATGAGCCTTGAACGCTTTGATCTGATTTTGGTTGGGGGAGGCCTCTCTTCGGCTGCTATTGTCTACTACTTATGCAAAGACCAACGATTTTATAAAAGCTTGGGTAAGAAAGTCAGAATTGCAGTGTTTGATAAAGGCGGTGATTACTGGCGAGGAGTGCCTTATGGCAGCTTGGCAGAGCAGGATTTTCTGCTTGTAGAAAATTTAGAAAACACAGGTATGAATGAATTTAGTCACTGGATTGAATTGAACATTGAAAACCTTGTGGCCAATATTGACAGTAAATTTATGAAAGAATGGTATGAGCGATATAGGCAGTTAATCGATTCAAAACGCTACGGCGAGTGCTATTTCCCAAGGCGCTGGTTCGGGCTGTTTATTCAGGAATTAATGCGTGATTTATTAAAAATGAACAGTGACTCGTTGGAAGTGACTTTTAAACATAGCGAAATCACGGATCTTGATTTTGATGGGGACGCATACAGCTACGTTGATATACAGCAACAGCATTATTTTTCAAAAATGCTTTGTTTATGTATTGGTTCAATCCCTCAAAAGCGCCCGTTTCCAATTAACGAGTCCGTGCGGCGTCACCCTCGCTATATTAGCAACGAATTAATTTGCGCACATTTTAATCTTTATGAACGTCTATTTTTTCCGGTTAAGAATAGCCCGGGCTGTGTGGATATTGTCATTCTTGGGTCATCGGCATCAGCCGTTGAGGTTTTGTATTACTTGTCATCTCGACCAGAGCTAAATAGTAAGGTTGGAAATATTGTATTACTTTCGAAATGTGGGCATTTGGTAGATGGCATTACAGCTGACAATTATGTAGAGAATAAAGGGGTAAGCCTATCGACAGATAGGCCGACAAGTGATCACTATCTTGCGTACGTATTGAAGTTGATCAAGGCTGGAAAGATAAATTTTGTGCAATGTCTGGTTGAGAATGTCGATTTTCTGGATAACAGGTTTTGCGTCAGTGTAGTCGACAGCACTGATAACAGGTCTTCCATTGAATTTTCGGGTGACTTCGTAATTAACTGCACCGGTCGCGGGTCGATAGAAAATAGTACATCACTTCTACTCAATAAACTCGCTAGTAAATTCCCTGTTGAGCCGGGTCTTCGCGGGTTCGAAGTGGGTGGAAATAATGAAGTCCGGGGAAGCAAAGGTTTTTTTATCAATGGCCCTTTATTAAACAGAGGAGAATTAAAGCAGGTAGAAAGTATAAGAGGTGTATTTCGGGAAGCGAACATTATTGCAAAAGAGTTAATTAATCGTTTTTGCAGGGCTTCGGAAAAGACACTGGAATCGGTATAACGCCATGAGTATAAGGACTAATGCAAGCGGAAAAGCGCATCTGGCATTGACGTTCAGGCAGCTTTTAAATTTAGTGGGGCTGCGACAGCGTAAAATATTCGCCATAGGTTTTAATAAATCAGGGACAACCTCAATACATGCCTTACTGGAATCGATGGGTTATCCCTCTTACCATGGCGAAGACTGGATAAGATACAAAGATCCCAGGTTGCTCCAGGTATTTGATTTTTACAGTGACGGACACCCTTCGGAGTTTTCCGAGCTAGACAAGCTGTTTCCAAATTCAAAGTATATATTACAAGTGAGAAATCTAGATGCTTGGGTGTATAGCCGGCTTCAGCATATTCAAAAAAATATTGTTTCCAAGGGTGTTTCTTGCAGAGATCCAAGATGGGACATTACAGAATTTGCGATAAAGCATTGGATTGAGGAAAGAAACAACCACCACCTTTCGGTTCTCAAATATTTCGAACAGAGGCCCGAAGACCTGTTAATCATTAATTATATTCGTGACGATAATTCCGCTAGTAAAATTGCCAATTTTGTTGGTGTTGGCGGATTGTTCGAAAAACCGTTGAGAAACAAGAATGACTTTGATGATGTGCAGGAAGAATATGTTGATATGTTTCATCACACTCTTAATGATTTGGGAGTACCGCAAAGCGAGGCAAGTAATGATATTTATTGCCCATCATTAGTTAAAGATGTAGACGGGAAAAAATTCCCATTCGATACATCCCGACTAGTGGAGATACCAGACTATGCATGATGCTCAAGGGCCAACAAAACTTTGTTATCTTGCCGGAGTCATGAAACGGTGTGGAACAAACTACCTCGCACGTTTAATACGCTGTCATCAAAATTGTTATTCAATGGGGCCGATTTGGGAGGATTTTCTGCTGACAGAATCAGATCGCCTGGTTGAATACGTACAAGACGTTTCAAAAAACTGGAATCAGGATTGGGGAGTAGAGGAAAAGTTGGGGGGTAACAATGCCTTGCTTAAGTACCTTGGGTCGGGGCTCAAGAGTTATTTGCTCTCTCAAAACTCTTCAATCATCAGAAGGATTCAGGCTCAGGAGGAAGGCGTTGAGTACAACTCGCGTCCAGCTTCAATATTTTTAACCAAAACGCCATCCGTTAAGGGCTTGCAAAACTATTTTAAGTTGTTTCCCGGATCTTATTTGATTTTATTGATTAGAGATGGCCGCGCTGTGGTTGAATCAGGTGTTAAGACATTTGGCTGGAATTATCACGAGTCAATCGACGAGTGGGTGAAGGCAGCTGATACGCTCTACGAGGTTTATCAAGAAGGGTTGTCATCGGGTAAGCCTGTTATGTTGGTCCGATACGAAGATTTAATTGTTAACAGGCTCGGCACCATAAATGAGATTGTACAGTTTTTAAATCTAAGGGAAGACAAATTTAACTATGAAGAGGCAGAACAACTAGGGGTTTTTGGTTCTTCAGTAAATGGCAGTCCGGATTTAAAAAATTATTGGCGAGAAGTCAAAAAGGATGAAAGTTTCGACCCATTGAATCGCTCCAGAAATTGGTCTGATGAACTTGTTGATAAGTTCCAACAAAAAGCGGAATCAACGATGTTAAATTTTGGATATCAAATATGAGCATCATTCATTCTTTAAAGATATTTCGAATAGAGTTCTATGGCTAAAACACCAGTATTTAAACGTTATCCTTTTTTATCCAGAACACTGGTGGTTGTCTTTATGCCGTTACTTTTGATCGCTGGCCTTGCCTTCCTGTGGTTTGGAAAAAGTCAAGCCATTGATTCAGGTCTAGTCGTTTTAAAGGGGCTTAATGAACCTGTAACCATTGTATACAGCGACTATGGGATCCCACAGGTTAACACTTTAAATGATGCGGACGCGTATTTTTCGTTGGGGTTCTTGCATGCTCAGAATCGACTTTGGCAAATGGAGATCAATCGGAGAACGGCGAGGGGGCTGCTGAGTGAAATAATAGGAAAAGAGGCCCTGAGATCGGATATCTATGTCAGGACATTGGGCTTGGAACGAAATGCAGAGCGCATGTGGAAAACGCTTGGAGAAAAAGACCGCGCTGTCTTGAGGTCTTATGTAAAAGGCGTGAACCAGGGGATTGAAGCCTTGGGTAGTTTGCCTGTCGAATATAAATTATTGAAATTTAAACCGGTTCCATGGACGGAGATTGACTCCCTGATTTGGATGCAGTTAATGACAATGAGAATGGGGGGCGGGTTTTCTTCTGAAATTGAACGCTCGCTGCTTTTACAAGCATTTGGGGCAGAGAAATTGAGTTCCTTAATGCCGCGTTTAAACCTCAGTAATACGCTGTCATCAGAAAATATAAAACTCGATTTTCAAGCATTATCAGTAAAACCGGATTTTTATCGGGCGAGCGAAGGGATAACCGGTAGCAATGCCTTTGTGTTGAGCGGTAAATACACGACTTCCGGGTTACCGATTTTGGCTAACGACCCGCATCTATCCAATTCTGTACCAAGTGTTTTCTATATTGCAAACATCAGAAGTACCAATATGAATGTGGTAGGTGCGACATTTCCCGGCTTGCCCTTCGTCGTCATCGGTAGGAATCAACATATCGCCTGGGGGATTACCTCAATGATGGCAGACAATGAAGATGTATTTTTAGAAAGAGTGAATCCATCAAATAAAAATCAATACTTACTTGACGACGAATATGTAGACATGGAGGTTTATACCGAAGAAATTCCAATAAAGAAAAAGCCTTTTGCACAGCAAGAAAACCCGCACATTATAGAAGTTAGGCGAACTGCTCATGGGCCACTATTGAGTGATTTGATTGGTGGCCACCAAAACTATGCATTTAGCTTGCGCTGGACCGGGGATGATCAGGACGGCGGCACCTTTTCCGCTTTTTTAAAACTGAACTACGCACGAAACTGGTTGGAGTTCAATGACGCGCTTACATCTTACGTCGCTCCAATTCAGAATTTCTTATACGCAGATGTTGAGGGAAATATAGGGCAGGTCGCTCCAGGGAAATATCCAGTAAGAGCAGCAAATAATGGGGTATTGCCAACAGCCGGTTGGGTTAAAGGCAGCGCATGGGAAGCATGGATCGCATTTGATGATTGGCCCAGAACATATAATCCAGAAAAAGGAATTATTGTTTCGGCGAACAATAAGTTTGTAGCTGAAGATTACCCATTCTACATAAGCGCCGATTGGGCACCTGACTATCGCGCAAATCGTATTGAAAACCTGATTCACAAGCTTGTTTCAGAAAAAAACGAGATTACCGGTGTCGAGGAGTTAATGGCCATTCAGCTTGATGTCAGAAGCCCGGGTAAAAGTGTGTTGTTTGAAATGTTGAAGTTGATTGAACCTGCAAATGAACGTCAGGTTAAGGCAATCAAAGTTTTACGAGACTGGGATGGCGATATGGATACCGCGAGCACAGGTGCTCTGCTGTTCTCGGCGTGGATTTCCCATTTTACAAGGTTGTTATTGGAGGATGATGTTAATCGCCTGGGCACATTAAATGAGGCAGAACGGGTTTTAGGTAAGTATTTGACTGGAGAAAACCTGGAGCTTGTCGAGGCGGTAGTTCTCAATAAAAAAAGTGACTGGTGTGATTACGTTTTAACCAGCGAGGAGGAAAGTTGTACCCGAATATTAGGTATTTCCCTTGAACACAGCTTAAATGAAATTTCGAAAAAACAGGGTTCAAATATTGATGACTGGCGTTGGGGCAGTATGCATAAGGCGCAGTACTCCCACTATCCATTCAGTGACTCAAAATTAGCGCCCAATCAAATCGACTCACCTGACTATGCATGGAGCCCCTTATTCCATCTATCAATCGAGAGCCCTGGCGGCGGAAATACAGTCAATCTCGCTTCTGTGAGTTATGACACGCATAGTCGATATTCACAGTTTTACGGCGCAAGTTATCGGCAAGTCATCGATCTTGCCAGTGAAAATCAAATATTTGTGAGCTTATCAACCGGACAATCCGGAGATGTGTTCAGTGATCATTATGACGACTTGCTCGTTCACCACAGAGACGGGAATTATATTAACCCTTTAGCGCATGGAGCTCGACCGAAATTAGTGTTGGAGCCGGAGCAGGGGAGCTTGCCTTGAAATTTACCCGGCTTTCAGATGTGTTTTGGAGCACATCACCTAACCTCTACTATTTTGTCATTGTGCTGGGCTTGTTTTCGGGCTTGTTTTACGCATCTTTAATTCCTTTTATATTATATTCAACAGAATTAATCGAGCTTGAACGCGTCGGTCTTCAGATCGATAATTTCAATTACTTCAATTCGCCAACTTCATACTTGGCGAAAATATTTCTGGCAACCTGCTTTGTCGTCATTTTAATAAAGTCTCTTTCAGAATTCCTTGCAAACTATATTGCCAACAAGGCAATAATGAAGTATCGGATCGAATTCTATAAGCGTTTGGATCGTATGTCTCAATTAGATCTTGAGCGCATTGGGTATTCTAAAATTATTAATATAATGAATGTGGATATACCCATGATGGTCGCTGGCGCCATTATGCTACCTCTAATATGGTCGAATTCAATAACAGTTGTCGGTGTTCTTTCTTACCTTGTTTACCTTAATGCAAGTGTCTTTCTATTTATTCTGGTATGTCTTCTGGTTTCTGTTTTTTTTGTGTCAGCGACTATGCGCCTTTCGCGGCGATATTTTAAGAAATCACGAGATCAAAATGATCGTTTCCAGGAAGGCGTTAAAGGTTTGGTCTTGGGTTCAAAAGAATTGAAACTTGACAACAAGAAACGACTTCGTTTTATCGCGGAGGAATTGGTAGAGCCCGAAACAATAGCACTAAAAAGTAAATTAAAAGGCAATGCGATATGGGTATTCACCCAGAATGCTGGTGGGATGATTTCTTTCCTGGTTATAAGTGTTGTGATGTTTCATATTCCTTATGTGTATCACTTAACGAATCTTGAACTTTTTGGAATTGTTATCGCGCTTGTTTATCTTACAGGGCCAATCGGTGCAATATTAAATTCAATGGGGCCTATTCCCTCAGGGAAGGTGGGTCTTAGGAATATACGGGAATTTTATAATACAGAATTAAAGTATGAGCCATCAAGCCAAAAAGAAATCGATACAAAAATTGAAGCGATAGAAGTAAAGAATATGAGCTTCAGCTACCCAATGAGACAAAACCGTTTTTCCTTGTTTGATATTAATGCAAGATTCGAAAGCGGAGAAGTCACATTTATAGTCGGCGGGAATGGTTCCGGGAAGTCAACCTTGTCAAAGGTTTTATCTCTTCATTATCCACCAAATACAGGATCGGTAATTTATGGGGATAAGGAGATAAACGATGAGAACATTGCTTGCGCGAGGCGAAATATTTCTGTTATCTACTCCGATTTTTATCTATTTCCGTGCCTGTATGAAGACTATGATCGAGAATTGATTAACGAATATATGCAGCTTTTATCTCTGAGTGGGATAGTAGAAGTTAATGGCTCGCAATTCAGTACAACAAAACTTTCGGATGGTCAAAGGAAGAGAGTGGCGTTGCTGGCTCTGCTTCTTGAAAATAGACCAGTATGTATTTTTGACGAGTGGGCCGCGGATCAAGACCCGGAATTTAAAGATATATTTTATTTAAAAATACTTCCTATATTGAAGGAGCAAGGGAAAATAGTCGTGGTTATTACACACGATGATCGTTATTTTTCATGCGCAGACTCTTTGGTGGAAATGGAGCAAGGACGGATAAAGAGATTTACGAGGAATAAAGTAGCCAGTATTACAAGCACTTTAGAAGAAAGCTTGGTGGAAGGATGAGTTTTCTATGAAGACTATAGTAGAGGCCCTTGTGCATCGTGCAAAATATGAAGAACATAAAGATGCATTTACTTTTCTAGACGATAGTGGAGAAGTTGAGTATGTGCAGTTCTCAGCCCTTGAGACACAGGTAAAAGAAATAGCAAAAGGTATACTCGCGCACGCTAGCCCAGGTGAGCCAGTTATTATTCTCTTTCCGCAGGGTCTCGAATATATTCGCGCCTTTCTGGCTTGTATGTACGCGGGGGTAGTCGCTGTACCTCTTTACCCGCCACAGAGCACAAAGAACATAGATAGAGTTAAGCTGGTTGCGAAAGATTGTGGCGCGGTCCATGCCTTGGCAGCGAATGACGTTAAGGAGTTAATCCGAAAAACGTTGCCAGATTTAAAGGTATTAACGCTTGAAGACGCTATTAACGGTGTTAAAGACATATGTTTGGTAGAGGTAAACCCCAGCGATACAGCGTTTGTACAATATACCTCTGGTTCTACGGGTGACCCCAAAGGCGTTGTTGTTACTCATGGCAATATTGTTGCAAACCTGGAGTCTTTGCAGGAAGCAACGCTCTGTTCCTCTAGTGATATCTTCTGTAACTGGCTGCCTTTATTTCACGATCTGGGGTTGGTTAATACCGTTTTGCTACCAATTTATTTGGGCGCTCATTCAATTCATTTGTCTCCAGCTCGATTTATTCGCAGGCCCGCTACCTGGTTAGAAGCAATCAGTCATTACAAGGCCACTATTTGTGGCGCGCCGAATTTTGCTTTTGACTACTGTGTCAAGCGTATCCGTGTGGACAGTGTCGATTTTGATCTTTCAAGTTGGCGTATCGCTTTTAATGCCGCAGAACCTGTTAAGGCCGATACATTGATGGAGTTCGCGCGGGTTTTTGAGCCACATGGCTTTGCAATGTCCGCGTTTTACCCAAGTTATGGTATGGCAGAAGCTACTGTATTTATAGCTGGTGGCAGGCCCGATGATCATCCATCTATCAAGAAATTTAACGAAAAAGACCTAAAACTGCATAAGGTTGGCCTGGTTAAGGGAAACCAGAAAGCCTTAACCCTTGTGTCGTGTGGAAGACCACAAAGTAACCACCGAATCGAAATAGTTTGCCCAAAGACCCGCCAGGTTCTAAGTGAAAATAGCGTGGGAGAGATATGGTTTTCTGGCCCAAGTGTCGCAAAAGAGTATTGGGGAAAAGCGTCTGATAGCCGGGAAATATTCAAAGCAAAACTTGATGGGCAGGATAGGGCCTACCTTAAGACGGGTGATTTGGGTTTTATTCACAAAGGCGAATTATTCGTCACTGGTCGAATTAAGGATGTCATTATTGTCAATGGGGTAAATTATTACCCGAGTGATATCGAACACCTTGTTTACAAGGCTAGTAAGGGTTTGGTTGAAAATGGTGGCGTCGCTTTTGAATATGAAAACCAGGCAGTGGCTGTCTACGAGGTAGAGAAAAAGCACCTTAAAAATATCGATTTCGAAAAAGCTAGTAGCTCAATTCAAACAGAAATCTATGAGTTCTTCGGAATAATGCTAGGGGATATTGTCTTTATTCCTGCACGAAGTCTAAGCAGGACCTCCAGTGGTAAAGTTCAAAGGGGGTTAACAAAAAAGCAGTATGCTTCCGAAGGTTTGCAAATTCTTTACAGTCAAAAAACGTCAAAAGATCGAGACCTGGTTTCGCCATCACTTGAAGAGATGGAGATTTCAAATAGGTTGGTTGACCTATGGAAAGAAGAGTTTAATGAAGAAGAAATCGGATTGGATGACAGCTTTATTCAGCTTGGTGGAAACTCGATTTTTGCAACCCGTATATTACACTACATCGAGGCCGAGTGGGGTAAGGAAATAACGATCAAGGATTTATTTGAAAATCCAAATATAAATCTACTTTCTCGTAAAATATCGGGTGCCAAAACAAAACAAATCACCATTGATGCTGGCGCGGCGTACTGTAATAAACTTTCTTTTTCGCAGCAAGCGCTTTGGACTCAAATTGAACTTAGTGGTAGCGGCCAGCATTATCACAATCATATGGCTTATCTCCTGGAGGGAGAGCTAAATAAGGTTGCTCTCGAAATGGCATTTCAGGAAATCGTCAATCGTCATAGTATATTGACAACCTGTATCATTAAGAATGATAGGGGTGAACCCCAGTCGCACTTAAAGCGCTGTAAACAATTCAAGATTCAATATGTTTCGCTGGATTCGTCGTCTAAACAAGACAATGACGATCGCAGTGAGTTTCTTATTAAGGAAAATATCGGAACCGCGTTCGATCTGAGTTCTGACTGTATGCTACGTGTTCTGCTTATAAGGAAAGCGACGAATAAGTATTTACTCTCCGTTTGTCTACACCATATTGCCAGTGATGGTTGGTCGGTTTCAATCCTTTTGAATGAGCTAAACCGGCTTTACTTATCGTATATAAATGGTGACCTGCCTCTAACACTTGAGCCACTACAAATACAGTATTCAGACTATGTTAGGTGGCAGGCTCAATACCTGGACGATAGACGGGTCGAAGCTTGCTTTGAGCATTGGAAAAAACAATTACAGAACGCACCTGAAATACATTCTCTACCACTGGATAAAGTGCGGCCACAAATCCAGACCTTTGAAGGTAAAACATTTGTAGAGACGCTTGATAAAGATCTTGTTAGTCATTTAAAGAGTGCCTGTAAAACGTCAAATGCAACGGTTTTCGAGGCACTTTATACCGCCTTTGCAGTATTGCTTGGTCGATGGGGGTATTCGAAAGATATAGTGATCGGTACCCCGGTCGCAAATCGTCGCATATCCGAGATATCTAACCTGGTCGGCTTTTTTGTTAACGTCCTGGTGCTGCGATGCGATTTGGCCGGTGCCCCAACATTCAATACTCTGTTGACATCTGCGCGCAAGTACCTAACAGAAGCTTTTGATAATCAGGATCTTCCTTTTGATGTCCTTGTTGAGCGTTTATGTCCAACGCGGCATACATCCTATAACCCTCTTGTTCAGGTTATGTTGGTTCTTCAAGATAGCGAAAACAACAAGCTTGACCTCTATGGCTTGAAAACGCGGGAATATGAAATTGATAGTGGCTATTCAAAATATGATTTGAGCTTGAATATTGTCGAGCAAGGAAATCAGTTTAAACTCGACTGGGAGTTTAATTCTGATATTTTTCATGAATCCAGTATAAAGCAATTGGCGGCATGCTTTAGAACGCTATTAAAGTCGCTATTGGACAATCCGGATGCAAATGTATATGAACTCAATTTGCTCGATGATCGTTTCTTTGAGGGCAACCAAAAAGGGTTGCACTTTGCTAGCGTGGAATATTCAGGTGTCCCGCATGCACACGCTCAATTTGAACAACAGGTTGTCAGCCATCCGCAGAAGGTGGCGATTGAGTTTGCTGATGAAAGCGGGACATTAACCTACAGTCAGCTGAACTTCAAAGCCAATCAACTGGCAAATTATCTCAAGCATGAAAGACAGCTAGAGCCGAATTTGCTGATTGGCGTATATCTTGCGCGTTCGTGTGATTTGCTTGTATCGCTGTTAGCCATATCAAAAATTGGCTGCGCATATTTGCCTTTAGACCCCGATAATCCGGAAGAACGGATTCGGTTTATCGTAGAAGATGCAAAGCCACAGACAGTTATTACAACTAAGGATTTCAGTAACAATACTGGACTTCAGTGCAGCCGGGTCATTGAAATAGATGACTTAAATATCCGGGAAAGAATTGACCAGCTTGACTCAAGTAACCTTGCTTTGGAAAAAGGCCAGCTAAAGCCTGACGATTTGGTCTATGTAATCTATACATCAGGTTCAAGTGGTCAGCCTAAAGGTGTCATGGTAGAACACCGTTCACTTGTTAATTTAATGTGTTCTGATATCAGGTGTTTTGGTTTTTCAGAAGAGAGCAAGGTGTTGCTACCGCTGTCTTTAGCTTTCGATGCGGGTAATGGTTATTTTTGGAGTGCTTTGAGTGCGGGCTGTACGCTGTGTCTATCAGATGCCAGGTCTGATTTATTTTCAACCATTCAAAATAAATGCATTAGCCATGCGATATTTCCTTCTTCCTTGTTGAGCGCTCAGGTCGGTAAACCTGGGGCTACGCTAAAAGTTTTAATTTCCGGTGGTGATCAGTGTGATGAGCGCATACTTGGGCGATTGGATAATGGAACACGTTACTTCAACGTTTATGGGCCTACAGAAGCGACTGTCACCACAACAGTCAGTGAAGTACACGCTGGTGAACCGGTTAATATCGGTAAACCCATCAGTAATGTTCAAGTCTATGTTCTCGATGAGTTTTGTAAGCAAGTTCCTCCAGGTGTAGCGGGGGAGTTGTATATCGGTGGCGCAGGCCTGGCTCGCGGTTATTTAAACCGCGAAGCCTTAACCGCCGAAAAGTTTATTGCCAATCCCTTTTACGATGAGGGTGATCCGCACAGCAGTCCACGTTTATACAAAACCGGTGACCTGGCTCGCTGGTTAACAGATGAAAAAGGCAGACCGACGAACCTGGTGTTTTTGGGCAGGATCGATCATCAGGTCAAAATCCGTGGCTTCCGTATTGAGTTGGGTGAGATAGAACATGCGCTTAACCAGCATGCAGAGGTTAAAGATGCGCTGGTCGTAGCAAAGAATGTTA
This sequence comes from Cellvibrionaceae bacterium 1162T.S.0a.05, assembly GCA_000964245.1. Classification (GTDB taxonomy): domain Bacteria; phylum Pseudomonadota; class Gammaproteobacteria; order Pseudomonadales; family Cellvibrionaceae; genus 1162T-S-0a-05. Next base: position 3,713,329 of record LANB01000001.1, read on the forward strand.
TAAAAGACGGTTCCGCAAGTGATAAACGTCTGGTCGCCTATCTGGTTTCAGAAAAAGCCGCCGCCGATGACACGTTTGCACAAAACCTGAATACAGAACTGCGACAGGCCTTATCCAAAGTTTTACCGGAACACATGCTGCCAGCAAGCTATGTGTACCTGGATGCATTCCCCCTCACGCCGAACGGCAAGATCGATCGCAAAGCCTTACCAGAAGTGGAAGGTATTGTCTCCGAGGTTACGTATGTTGCACCGCGCACCGAAACAGAACAGCAACTTGTTGCCATCTGGCAGGAAGTACTGGGCGTTGAACGTGTTGGCATTCACGATAATTTTTTCCATCTGGGTGGCCACTCCTTACTGGTTATTCAGGTCCTGTCGCGCTTGCAAAAGTTAAAGCTGAACCTGCATGCACGGGAGTTTTTCAGCACGCCGGTGTTGCATGAACTGGCTGCGGTCATTGATAAGGCCGAACAACAAATTCTTTTCCATGCACCGGAGAATAAAATCCCGCAAGATTGCGAACACATCACACCCGACTTATTACCACTTATAGATTTAAGTCAAAGTGAGATCGATGACATTGTCAGTCAGGCCGAAGGTGGTGTGAGTAACGTGCAGGATATTTATCCGCTGGCCCCCTTGCAGGAAGGCATCCTGTTCCATCATATGATGGTCGAAGAGGGCGGTGACCCGTACATCATGCCAGCCTTGTTCGAAGTGAAGGGTAAGGCCACACTCGACAATTTACTCACCGCCTTGCAAAAAATCATTGATCGTCACGATGTGTTGCGTACCGCGATTTTATGGAAAGGCTTACCGCAAGCCGTTCAGCTGGTTCATAAAAAAGTCAGTTTGCCCGTCACCTGGCCTGTCATTCCTGAAGGGGAAACACCGCGTCATTTTATGGAAAATCTCTGTGCGCCAGACAGTCAGCGTATGGATTTACAGGCACCCTGTCTATTGCAGCTCAGTATTAGTAAAGACAGTATTGCCGAAGACAGCGATGCACAAACGTATTTAGTTTTATTACAACTGCATCACGTAGTCTCTGACCATGTGGGTCTGGAACTGATCCAGCAAGAGTTGATGACCTTAATGTCCAATATGGACAGCGTGCTCGACACACCGCTGGCCTATCGCGAGTTTGTTGCCCATACCCATCATCAGGCGCGCACGCACAATGCCGAAGACTTTTTCAAAAACATGCTGGGCGATGTGGAAGATGCGAGTCTGCCTTTTGGATTAAGTGATGTGCAGGGCGATGGCAGTCGCATTGTTGAACAAAAAGCCGCTGTGCCTGCAAAGCTGTGCAAACAGATTCGCCAACTCAGCCAGCAGCAGGGCATCAGTCCGGCGAGTTTTTTCCATGCAGTTTGGGGCATGGTCGTGGGCGCGTGCAGTGGTCGTGAAGATCCGGTTTTTGGTACCGTTATGTCAGGGCGCTTGCAAGGCACGGCCGGTGCCGAACGCATGCTGGGGACCTTTATTAACACCTTGCCGTTTCGCATCAAACTCGCCTCATCGGCCCGCGAGCTTGTGGAAGAGGTGCATCAAAACCTGAGCGCACTGATTGATTACGAACAAAGTTCCTTGACGCTTGCACAAAGCTGCAGCGGTTTATCGCCGGATGCAACCTTATTCAGTGCCTTACTCAATTATCGTCACTCTGTAACGTCCAGTCATGACATGGCAGGCAGTGAACTGTTTGAGAACCTGAGTTTGTTGCAAGGCCATGAGCGCACCAACTATCCCTTCTGTTTATCGGTGGATGACCTGGGTGATGGCTTTGAACTGGATGTCCAGGTCGACAAGTCCGTGGATGTCTCCCGCGTCGTTGCCTACTTGCAGGAAGCGATTGCGAACCTCGTGTTGGCCTTGAAAGAAAACAACAACGCACCCATATCCAAAATCACAATACTGCCCGAAAATGAAAAAAAAACACTATTAAAAGACTGCAATGCAACAGATACCGACTACCCACAAGACCTTTGCATCCATGCACTGTTCGAAGCTCAGGTTGAGAAAAACCCTGAACACATTGCCGTGGTGTTTGAACAGGAAAACGGTGAGTCGGAAAGTTTAAGCTACGCACAGTTAAACAAGCGGGCAAATCAACTTGCACATTATTTGCGTCAGGAAAAAGCCGTTGGGCCCGAGACCCTGGTGGGCCTTTGCGTAGAGCGCTCACTCGATATGGTGATTGGCATTCTGGGTATATTGAAAGCCGGCGGTGCCTACGTGCCGCTTGATCCAGATTATCCGCCAGCGCGTTTGCACTACATGTTAGAGGATGCGCAGTTAACGACGGTACTCACTCAAAAAAGTGTGCTTGAAAAAACGGCGATAGATCCCGCGCGTGCACTGTGTCTGGATGATGAAAAACTTGTGCAGGAACTGCAAGTCCAGTCGACAGAGAATCCACACAAGGAAGACACACTACTCACAGCGCAACATCTCGCCTATGTTATTTACACCTCGGGATCAACAGGCCAACCCAAGGGCGTAATGATTGAGCATCGCAGTACAGTAGCCTTGTTAAGCTGGAGCCAAACAGTTTTTGCGGATGACCTGTCAGCGGTATTGGCTTCAACCTCAATCTGTTTTGACCTCTCGGTTTTTGAACTGTTTGCACCGCTGAGTGCCGGTGGCCAAATTATTCTGGTCAACAATATTTTAAGCTTATTGAAAAACAAAACGTTTAATCAGCGTGTCTCGCTGATTAATACTGTGCCCTCGGCGGCACGCACACTCCTGCAGGAAAATGCCATTCCCACCGGTGTTAACACCCTGAACCTGGCCGGTGAGCCACTTTCACAAACACTGGTAGAAGCGCTATACACGGCCGGTGTAAAAAACGTTTTTGATTTATACGGGCCCTCGGAAGACACCACGTATTCCACCTTTGCCAAACGCTTGCCCGGCCACCCCGCAACAATCGGTAAACCGATTAGCAACACCCGGGTTTATCTTTTACAGCCCTCGGGAACATTGTCCATCAGCGGTGCCAGCGGCGAGTTGTATATTGGTGGCGCAGGCCTGGCTCGCGGTTATTTAAACCGTGAAGCTTTAACCGCCGAAAAGTTTATTGCCAATCCCTTTTACGATGAAAGTGATCCGCACAGCAGCCCACGTTTATACAAAACCGGTGACCTGGCTCGCTGGTTAACAGATGACAAAGGCAGGCCGACGAACCTGGCGTTTTTGGGAAGAATCGATCATCAGGTCAAAATCCGTGGCTTCCGTATTGAGTTGGGTGAGATAGAACATGCGCTTAACCAGCATGCAGAGGTTAAAGATGCGCTGGTCGTAGCAAAGAATGTTATAAAAGACGGTTCCGCAAGTGATAAACGTCTGGTCGCCTATCTGGTTTCAGAAAAAGCCGCCGCCGATGACACGTTTGCACAAAACCTGAATACAGAACTGCGACTGGCCTTATCCAAAGTTTTACCCGAACACATGCTGCCAGCAAGCTATGTGTACCTAGATGCGTTCCCCCTCACGCCGAACGGCAAGATCGATCGGAAAGCCTTACCGGAAGCAGACGGTATTGCCTCAGGTGTGGACTATGTTGCACCGCGCACCGAAACAGAACAGCAACTTGCCGCGATCTGGCAGGAAGTGCTGGGGGTCGAACGTGTTGGCATTCACGATAATTTTTTCCATCTGGGTGGCCACTCTTTACTCGCTACAAGATTGGTTTCGATAATAAATCAGAGATTTGGAAAATCCATTTCGTTGAAAACTATATTTGAAAAACCTGTAATCAAAGAGCTTGTAAAAAATATTGATGATCATGGAAATCAGGAACGTATCAGTCAAATTAAGCGAAATAACCTGAAATCCAGCCTTAGCTCCTTTGCGCAACAACGATTATGGTTGCTCGACAAGATAGACGGTGGGAGTCAGCACTACAACATTCCATCAGTGTTAGAGTTGATTGGGGAAGTAAATCAATATGCCGTCAACTATGCTTTCACCGAAATACTTCGTCAGCACGAAAGTTTGCGTTCTTGTTTTCAAGAGAATGATCAAGGTGAATTAATTCAAGTTGTGCAGTCGCATACCCGCTTCAATATCGAGGTAACTTACCTGGATAAGATCGATAGCTCAAAGAAAGAGCAGCTACAAAATACGATAATCAAAGAGTTTATAGGAAAACCCTTTAACCTTGAGCGGGATTTAATGCTACGTGCCCACCTGATTAAAGTATCTGAAAGTCATTATTTTCTTCTTGTGAATATGCACCATATTGCAAGTGACGGCTGGTCAGCTTCTATATTAATAAAACAGTTTTGCCAATTTTATACGGCTTATTTAAATGGGGAGAAGAGCGCTAACAACGAGCTGGAAATACAGTATTCCGATTATGCGCTTTGGCAAAGACAGTACCTAAGTGGAGTCGCCTATAAACGCGAAATGCAATATTGGGAAGTGCAGCTGGCGGGCTTGCCTGAAATACACGGACTTAAATTGGATAAGCCTCGCCCTGATATACAAACATTTTCGGGGTCGGTAGAGACATATGTCCTCAATGAAACAACAACCTCCTCTCTTAGAGATTTGTGTAAGAGGGAAAATGTCACTCTATTCATAAGTTTGCATGCTGTATTTTCTATCTTTTTGTCTCGTTATAGCAATGAAACAGATATTGTGATGGGAACCCCAATAGCAAACAGAAATCAAAGGGAAGTTGAAAATTTAATCGGATTTTTTGTTAATACGCTGGTTTTAAGAAGCTCGTTGGATGGAAATATGAACTTTCTATCTGCGCTTAATCAAAGTAAAAGCATACTCGTAGATGCATATTCCAACCAGAATATTCCCTTCGAAAAGATAGTTGAAAAAATAAAACCGAAGAGGGCGCTTGGTTACAATCCTCTTTGTCAGATCATGCTGGTATTAAATCAGGATCAGGAAACGTTATTAGATATCCCGGGTCTGGAGATTAGCCCTTGTAATTTGCCATCGACCACCGCTAAGTATGACTTATCTCTTAATGTGACTGAAACAGGAAATAGATTAAGTATTGATTGGGAGTATAACAGCGATATTTTCTCAGAGGTTACGATAAGAAATATGCAAATGCATTTTGCTAATCTTATTGAATCTCTACTTGCTCGCCCTCAAGACAATATTTACTCAGTAAGTATGTTAGGTGTTTCGGAGCGCCGAAGAATTATTAAAGAATTCAATTCAAACACAAGAAGCTTTCCCGGGGATAAGTGTTTCAACGAGGTTTTTGAGGAGCAGGCGCGTAGCACCCCGAAAAATATCGCCATTGTTCATGTCAGCGATAGAGGTGAAGTTCAAGAAACTACATACGAGGAGTTGAATGCGCGTGCTAATCAACTCTCTCACTTTCTGATAAAGCAGAGAGGTGTTAAATCAGGTGACTTGATTGGAATTTTCCTGGATCGATCTGCGAATATGGTCGTGGCGCTATTGGCTGTTTTAAAAGCGGGAGCAGCTTATGTACCGCTGGATCCAGATTATCCAAAATCACGCCTGGATTATATGTTAAAGGATGCTGATCTTTCTATCGTATTAACTACAATGAATTTTCAAGAGTCTGGAAAAATATTCAGCGATAAGGAAAGCCCCTACAGTTTATTGTGTCTAGATGATGAAAAAACGCTGACTGCATTGAGAACTTTTCCTGAGTCAAATGTTTCCAGCTCTGAGGTTGGGCTAAGCTCGAATGATCTGGCCTATGTGATCTATACCTCTGGATCAACTGGACAGCCGAAGGGTGTGATGGTTGAGCACAGAAGCCTGGTTAATCTGTTTTCGGGGCTGGTCGAAAAGCACGGTATCACAGAAAATGATTCAATGCCCTTTCTTGCTTCCTTTGCTTTCGATATCGCTATTTTTGAATTGTTTCTTCCGCTAATGTCAGGAGGCAGGACATATATAGTTAGTCGAGAGCTCATGCTGGATTTGTCGTTCTTGTCGGAAGCGTTGCAGCATTGCACCTTGCTTCATGCTGTTCCAGCGTTAATGTCTGAAATTGTCGAGCATAAAAAAGAAAATATTTCATCACATCCTAAAATTAGAAAGTTGTTTGTTGGTGGAGATAAAGTGTCTGCGCGTCTGGTTGACAGAATGAAAAGCACTTTTGAAAAGGCTCAAGTATTCGAATTGTACGGCCCCACTGAAGCTACAATATTGAGTACAAGCAAAAACACATTGGATAGAAAGTTGGGCGAGACAGCTTCTGTAATAGGAAGTGGGTTGGCAAACACCGCTCTTTATGTGTTTGGCACTCAGGCTTTAGAAGCAGATTTGGTCCCTGTTGGTGTCGCCGGAGAGCTGGGTATAGCGGGGGAAGGTGTCGCGAGGGGCTATTTAAATATGCCTCAACTGTCAAACGAAAAATTTATTAGAAATATTTATGATTCAGAACCAGCGAGAATATATAAAACGGGAGATCTCGTTCGTTGGGTTAAAGCTCATGATGGGAATTATGAATTAGAATTTTTAGGGCGAACCGATAATCAGGTAAAAATCCGCGGCTTCAGGATAGAAACCGATGAAATTGAAAATAAATTAATTTTACAAAGTGAGGTTGATGATGCTCTGGTGCTTGCAGAAATAATTAGTGAAACAGATAGCAGGCTTATAGCGTATGTGATAGTCAATTCTGAATTTGCCGGCAATAGAATTCTAGAGAAAATAAAGAACAATCTTGAAATGCAGATGCCGAGTTACATGGTTCCATCGGTGTTGATTCCTATGGATAAATTTCCACTGACACCGAACGGGAAAGTGGATAGAAATGCCTTGCCGAAGGCGTCATACGATCATGGAAGGCCAGTATATGAAAATCCCATTGGTTCCGTAGAGTGTGTTTTGGTTCAGGTCTTAGAAGAGCTGTTGGGTGTTGAAAAGGTCGGTCGGTTTGATGATTTTTTTGAGATGGGTGGTCATTCTATATTAGCGATTCAACTCGTTAAAAAGATGAGAAACAAAAACTACTGCCTTGACATCCAGAACATATTCAAATTCCCGAAAATCAGTGATATGGCGCTCACAATTTATGAGACACAAGAGCAGAGATTGATAGCACCGAAAAATGGAATACCGGAAGGCTCAGAACAAATTCAACCCCATATGTTACCCCTTGTTGCGTTAAGCCAAAAGCAAATCAATGAGATATGTAGCCAGGTTCCTGGCGGAGTTAAAAATATTCAAGATATATATCCGCTTTCAGCTTTACAAAAAGGCATTTTATTTCATCATCTTTCCAGCAGTAAAAAAAATGGAGACGCTTATATACTGCCGGTAGTTCTTAAAGTGAAGAGTCAAAGCAAGCTTGAAGAACTGGTTGTCTGTATACAAAAATTAGTAAAAAGGCATGATGTCTTGAGAACTCTGATTTTTGCGAAATGCACGCCTGAACCTGTACAAGTTGTACTGCGAAGCGCGGAGCTCAATGTCCAATATTTTGATTTGATCCAACACGTAGACCTGATGGAGCAATTGAAAGAGCGAATTCAACCAAAATATTTGTGGATGGACCTGGATAAAGCGCCGTTGGTTAAACTTGATATTGCTAAGCATCCATCAACTGATGAATATTTCGTCATACTTTGTAATCACCATATCATTATGGACCATATTGCTCATGACGTGCTGCTTGACGAAGTGAGAGAGTACCTTGATTCGGGCGATGAAGCGTGGCTCCTTAAAGACAGGCCGACCCAATATAGGGATTTTGTTGCACATACCCTCAATCGCAATGGCGATATCGATGCAAAAGCTTATTTTACAAATATGCTGGCGGATCTCAATGAACCGACTATCCCATTTAACATTACATCAACTAATGCGCCGGAGTTTGATTTTACTGATAGGACAGTAGTTATTACCGACCAGCAATACTCCCAAATTACAAACATTGTCCGAAATCTATCTATTTCTCCGGCAGCATTTTTCCATGCCGCATGGTCGATGGTGCTAGGTATATGCAGCGGTAAAAGCGACATTGTGTTTGGGACGGTCATGTCTGGAAGGATGCAAGGCATTGCAGGCGAAGATAATGCTGTCGGTGCTTTTATTAACACCGTGCCGATAAGAATTAATCTAAATAGCCGTAATTCAGTTATGTATCTAAAGGAAGTTCATAGGCAATTACGTTCTTTATTACCATTTGAACAAACATCATTGACGCAGGCACAGGCATGCAGTGGCATCTCAAGAGAAACCCCTTTATTCAACGCATTGTTCAACTATCGACATTCTCGTCGTCGCGATGGAGGCTGGGAGTCAAGTAATGTTGAGTTTGTTATGGGGTATGAGCGCACAAACTACCCTTTTAATATTTCTGTTGACGACTTCGGTGATGGATTTGCCTTTTCTGTACAAGTCGATAGAAAAATAAATGTTAAATATATTTGTCAGTATATGGAGCTGGCTGTATGTGAATTAATTCGTAATGTAACCAATCAAACTGAAATAAATGTTGCATCAATACCATTGCTAACCGAACAGGAGCGCCAACAACTTCTCGTCGATGTGAATGCAACACATCATAAGTATGACGGTGAGCAGAGTTTTATCCGCGCTTTTGAAGGCCATGCGGAAAGAGCACCGCATGCGATAGCAGCGATATACCTGGATGGTATTGGCAGTGAGCAAAGCATTAGCTATGAACGTCTGAATTCAAAGGCGAATCTCGTCGCGCGCAAGCTTATTGAAAGAAATCTACGAAATTCACATATTGCTATATTTACCGAGCGAGGGATTGAATTACTGATTGCAATACTTGGGGTTTTAAAATCAGGAAACGCATATGTGCCTCTGGACCCAGGTAATCCAAAAGAGCGATTAAAGTACATAGTCAATAATGCAAAAATTGACTCTGTAGTTACTACCAAAACGTTCATTGAAGAAAATGATGGTTTTGGTGCTAATGAGATGGTCAATCTCTTATTGATTGATGATATTAGTCAGGCAGATAGCTCTGTGGTTGACTCGGAAAATGAGACTGAAAATGGATATGGCTACAGTAGATTTAACGATATCGCCTATGTCATTTATACCTCAGGCTCTACGGGTAAGCCAAAAGGTGTTCAGGTCACCAACAAGGGGCTTGTTAATTATCTTGATCACGCGGCAAGCAACTATTTCAAGTCCTGTGTTGGGTCGGTTGCGAGTACTCCTATAGGGTTTGATGCAACGATTACCAGCCTTTTAGCGCCACTGTTTTGTGGTAAGTTCACTTATCTAATTCCGCAGGGTGAAAGGGAGTTTCCGTTACTAAAAAAACTAATGTTTTCTGCAGCCGAGCCCTTGGTATTTAAACTGACCCCGGCTCATATGGATGTACTTCTTTTTGACGGTGTTGAGAAAAGTAATGTTCCGCATCAACTAATTATCGGCGGAGAGCAGTTGACGGCCAAAAGCTTGCTGAGGTGGAAGCGAGAGGTTTTACCCGAAGCTATTTTTGTCAATGAATATGGTCCAACAGAGACAGTAGTCGGTTGCAGTACTTTTACTCTATATAACGAAAAGGATATTGATGCCAGCCAGGCTTCTGTACCCATCGGTAAACCTATCCAAAACACTCAGCTTTACGTTGTTAATCATGCGCTTAATCTTCTCCCTGTAGGCATACCGGGTGAACTCCTAATTGGTGGGGATGGGGTTTCACCCGGTTATCTGGATTATTCCAAAGGCAATAGTGAGTCTTTTGTCGAAGTGGATTTCGAAGGTATCCATGAAAATTCTGAAAGAAGAGTATATCGGACAGGCGACTTGGTGAAATGGAGAAAAAGTCAAGATGGCGCATCACTGGAGCTTGAATTTATCGGTAGGGTAGATCACCAAATCAAGTTGAGAGGAAACCGAATAGAACCAGCTGAAATTGAGTTAGCGATTAATTCACATGCAAGCGTACAGGATTCGATTGTGATGCCCTTGCATAGGAGCAATAACGAAACAGTTTTGATTGCCTATGTCATTCTTTCTGCAGGCGTATCGTTAAATTCCGACTTGAAGTTGGAATTCATAGAGCATTTATCGCGCACATTACCGGCCTATATGGTACCAACAGCTTATGTAAGTCTTGAAGCCTTTCCGCTTACTTTGAACGGGAAAGTTGATAGAGAATCTCTTCCCAAGCCTGACTATTCAGATAGAAATACAGGCTATGTGAGCCCAAAAACGGAAACGGAAGTTAAACTTGTGGAAGTTTGGGAGAGCTTACTCGCAGTGGACAAAATTGGTATCAACGATAATTTTTTTATGATCGGCGGCCAATCAATATTGGCGATGAAATTGCTCGCTTTGGTTAACGAAATGTTCGAGATAGAACTGAATATAAATACAATATTTGAGGCCGACACGATAGCAAAGCTTTCATCACATATTGACATTACGATCGCAATAAAAGGTGTAGCCTCAGGGGAAATGGATATCTCAAAACTAACAGAAGAGCAACTGGATCATTATCTTGAGTTAATGTCCGACGAGGAGATTGAAGCGTGACTGCTAGTAAATTATCTGTAGAGAAAAAAAGAGAGCTACTACAGAAAAAAATAAACAAAAAACTCGATGCACAAATGCCAAATCAGTCATTGGTGGTTGAGAGCTATCCTGATAAGCCTGGCTTGCTCTCATACTCTCAACAAAGGCTTTGGATTTTAAACAAGATTGATGGTGGTAGCTCGCACTACAACATCCCTGCGGTAATCGAACTGAAGGGGTGTGTCGATATTAACCATATCAATCATGCGTTTGTCAAAATAATTGAAAGGCATGAAATACTTCGTACTCGCTTTAAGGAAGGTGTAGATGGCGAGCCCAGACAATTCGTATTGCCAAACCAACCCTTCTCGATAAAAAAGCAGGATTTGTCCGGCCTAAAGAAGGTTGATCAGGCACCAGAGTTGGATACTGTTTTGTCCGAAATATGTCGTGAAGAGTTCAATCTTGAGCGTGATTTGCTCATGCGAGTTCATTTGCTCAAGCTTGGTGAAAGTCATCATATTCTTGTAGTTAATCTACATCATATAGTCAGTGATGGGTGGTCCGTATCGGTATTAGTTAAAGAATTCTCCAGAATTTATCGGGCGCTTGTAGAGGGAAAAGCAAGCGAACTGGAATCCCTGAAAATACAATATTCAGACTTTGCTCATTGGCAACGAAAAAATATTAACGGAGACCGTCTGGAGGCCCAATTAAAATATTGGGAAAAACAACTTGAGTCCGTTCCGGAAATACATAGCTTACCATTAGACCGTCCACGTCCTGACACTCAATCTTTCGAAGGTGGAAGATACAGCGGTGTGATTAGCCATTCTGTAATAAAGCCATTACAGGAGATTTGTAATGAGGAAAAAGCGACCTTGTTCATGGGCTTGCATGCAGTGTTTGCCGTCTTTATATCCCGTTATAGTGGTCAAAAAGATATCGCTATTGGTACACCCAGTGCGAATCGTGAGCAGGCAGAGATAGCAGAATTAATAGGATTCTTTGTTAACACTTTAGTTCTGAGAACGGATTTGAATAATGATTTATCTTTTAGGGAGGTAGTTAGAATTAGCAGGAGAACGCTTGTCGACGCATACGCACATCAACAGGTGCCTTTTGAAAAAATTGTCGAGCGAGTACAGCCAGAAAGGTCACTAAGTCATAATCCATTATGTCAGATAATGCTGGTATTTCAGAACAATGAAAAAGGAGATATAAATTTACCAGGCTTGGATATTCAACCAATCAACTATCTACCTGAAATTTCAAAATACGATTTAACTTTGAATATAGGTGAAACTGAGAATGGTCTATGCCTTGATTGGGAATACAGCGCAGCACTCTTTGATGCTAGCACTATAGAAAATATGCATTGTCATTTTAAAATTCTGTTAGAAGAGTTACTTAACAATGCTGATGACGATGTATTTTCTGTCAATATGCTAAGCAATAAGGAGCGAAAGAAACTATTTTCAGCTTGTAACAGTCAGATCAAGGCTTACCCACAGAAGCAGGGTATACATTCCTTTTTTGAAGAACAGGCAAAAAACACCCCTTTAAACCGCGCTTTGATCTTTGAAAGAGAAACGGGAGAAACTGAACAAATAAGCTATTTAGAACTGAATGAGCGCGCTAATCAGTTAGCACATCTGTTAATTGATGGGGGAAAAATAGGAAAAGGTACGCTTGTTGGACTTTGTTTAGATAAATCTATCAATATGATAGTTGGTGTACTTGCAATATTAAAAGCCGGCGCTGCATATGTTCCTCTTGACCCTGATTACCCGGAAGAACGCATTAAGTATATGGTGGACGACAGTGGCGCTTCAATTATCTTGAGTCGCAAAGGTGTTTTTGATTCAAAGAGAATGCCTGGTTTGGACGTTTCAGATTGTCAGGTCATCGATATAGAAAGCGCAACCTTTAAAGGACAGCTCAGTACCCAGCCAAACACCAATCCTACTGAATCGGGTTTTGTTGTTAAGCCTACTGATCTTGCATACGTAATTTATACGTCTGGATCAACAGGCAAGCCCAAAGGGGTGATGGTTGAACACGATGGGTTGATGAACATGGTAGACGCGCAAAAAGAGGTATTTTGTGCTGACGAAAATAGTCGTATTTTACAGTTCGCATCAATTTCCTTTGATGCCGCTATATTTGAAATATGTATGGCTTTGACTGCAGGAGCTACTTTATGTATTCCAGGTTCAGAAATAAAAAGTTCAACAGAAAAGTTATTAAACTTTTCCAGGAAGCACAGAGTAAGTCATGCGACCCTGCCACCTTCATTGCTAAGCTATATGAAAAGTCAGGATTGGCGTTTTCTCCAAAATATCATTGTAGCAGGAGAACAATGCAGCTTTAAACAAGCGTGTATTTGGTCGCGAGGTAGGAAATTCTATAATGCATATGGGCCAACAGAAGCCAGCGTTTGGTCTACTACAGGTGAGGTAGATTATAAGAAAAATATTCTAAACATCGGTCGACCGATACAAAACACCGTGATATTAATCCTGAACGAAAAAAAACAGCTTTGCCCGATTGGCGCTGCAGGGGAAATATATATCGGCGGTGTGGGCTTGGCGCGAGGCTATCTTAATAAGTCATCACTCACCGATGATGTTTTTATTGAAAACCCGTTTAAACACGATCTCGAGATTAAGGGCGCAGACAGGCTGTATAAAACCGGTGATTTAGCGCGATGGGTAAAAGGAGTTGATGGCAATAAAGCTTGTATTCAGTTTCTCGGAAGGGTTGACAACCAAGTCAAGGTGCGTGGATTCAGAGTCGAATTGGGTGAAATTGAGCATGCATTATGTCTACACCCGGAAATAAACGATGCTCTTGTTACCGTCGATTCATCCCGTGACAACGATAATAAACTCGTCGCTTATTTACTTTATTCAGGTAACAAGACAAATACAGACGACGTTATAGACTCAGTCAGACAGTTTCTTGGTGAAAAGCTTCCTCGGCATATGCAGCCAACATCCATTTTACTTCTCGACGCCTTTCCGCTGACTCCGAACGGGAAAGTTGACCATAAATTATTGCCGAAACATGATGGTGAGCGAAATGCAGGAAAAAATCATATCGAACCCCGAACTGATACCGAAATAATTTTACGTAATGTATGGGTGAAAGTCCTCGGTATTAAAAACATAGGGGCAGACGATAATTTTTTTCATCTGGGTGGACATTCGCTACTTGTTATTAATGTCATCGCTGAGCTGAAAAACCATGGCATTGAAATGGAGGTCAGACAAATATTTACGAATCCCGTTCTCGCTGATTTGGCTGCTGCTATTGATAAAAGAAGGCAGTCTAGTGAGGCTAAAAGCTATAGGGCGCCTGCAAACAGGATTCCAGCCGGTTGTAAACAAATTTTTCCAGAAATGCTTCCATTGGTCGTTCTAAGTAAGAGCGAAATAGAAGTGATTGTCAGCCAGGTAACAGGGGGAGCTGAAAACATTCAGGATATATATCCTCTCGCTCCACTGCAAGAAGGTATTCTATTTCATCATATGTTGGCAGCAGGGAAAGCAGACCCTTATATTATGCCAGTCTTCTTTAGTATATCGGGGGAAGATGTATTAAATGCATTCTTATCCTCAATGCAAGTTGTTGTAGATCGGCACGATGTGTTACGAACTACGTTTTTTTGGAAGGATATTTCACAGCCTGTGCAAGTCGTTCAGCGTCAAGTTCCTCTCCAGGTCAACTGGCTAACTGTGGAAGAGGGCATGGATGCAAAAAGTTATGTGGAGAGCTTGATTAATCCGGATGCAATAGCGTTACGTCCCGACGCGAAGAGCTTATTAAATATTGATATCGCTAAGGATAGTGATGGAGAAAATTATTTTATCTTAATGCTTGTACATCATTTGGTTGCAGATCATGTTGGATTAGAGGTCGTTCAACAAGAGTTTATGGCGTTAATGCAAAACCCGGATATACAGCTTAAAGAATCCGTTTCTTATAGGGAGTTTGTAGCACACACCTTACATTATTCGAATAATCAGGAAGCAGACCTGTTTTTTACAAAAATGTTAGGTGATGTTACGGAGCCTAGCTTGCCATTTGGTTTGACTGATATTCAGGGCGATGGCAGCGAGATAAATGAAGATAGAATTGAATTGTCGCAGGATATTAGCAGCCAAATCAGACTGTTAAGTCAGAATATGGGTGTGACCCCGGCGAGTATTTTTCACGCGGCATGGGCGGTAGTAGTTGGTTTATGTTGTGGTCGGAAGGACATTGTATTTGGAACAGTGCTGTCCGGTCGCCTTCAGGGCGCTATGGGTTCAGAATCCATGCTGGGTAACTTTATTAATACACTGCCTGTTCGTGTAAATTTTAAAGATGTAGCTCCTGAAAAACTCGTAAGAAATATACATACAGTTTTAACAGATCTTGTCTCATTCGAACAAACATCGCTAACGCGTGCACAATCAAAGAGTGAATTAAGTCAATATACGCCTTTATTCAGTGCGCTATTAAACTATAGACATTCAAGTGATTTGTCAGATCACATTGAAAACGCGGGTGTGCTTGAAAATATCCAGTTAATCAGTACTCGTGAGAGAACTAATTACCCGTTTCACATATCAGTGGATGATTATCAATCCGGGTTTATGGTCAGTTTTCAGATTATTAATTCAGTAGATATAGAAAAAGTAAAAAGGTATTTGTTATCAGCTCTAGAGTTTCTTACAGAGTCTATTTCAGAACAAAAAGTAAAACCTATATCATTTAACGATATACTTTCTTCAGACGAGATCGAACGTCAAGTCGATCTTTATAATAGAACGAATCACCTATACCCAAGTAAATCCTGCATTCATGAATTGTTCGAAGAGCAGGTAAAGATAAAGCCTAATGATATTGCCATCGAATTCAACAATTCGGGAAATGTCATGGCTACACTATCATTCTCAGAGTTAAACACCCGCGCAAACCAACTTGCCCATTATCTAATTTCTGATATGAATATTTTACCCGGAGATTTGGTGGGCTTATGTATGAATCGTTCGCCAGATATGCTTGTCGCGGTGATAGGGACACTAAAAGCAGGCGCAGCCTATGTACCGATTGATCCAGCCTACCCTGTAGAGCGTGTTGCTTACATGCTGGCAGACGCAAAAATGAAAACTATTCTTTCGATGAGGGCTGACGCAGATAATTTAAAAACGATTGAACCGTCAATCAATATTCTGTATTTAGATGATTGTGAAGTGAATAAGTTACTCTCAAATAGAGGGAAAAACGATATTTCCTTTGATACAGGGGATTTATCATCTGAATCTGTTGCGTACGTAATATACACCTCTGGTTCTACCGGGAAGCCAAAAGGTGTCAAAGTAACTCATCGTAGCGTTGTCAATTATAGTGATTACGTTTTCAATAGGTTCTGTGACGATAAATCTGTTTCTATCGTAAGCAATCCTCTTGCTTTTGATGGGGTTGGAACGACTTTGTTCACTTTATTTTATGGTTGTAGGTTAATTTTGCTTCAATCGGGTCGTGATGAAATCGTACATTTAGCTAATTATCTACTTCAGGCTGATCGACCATACCATTTTAAGCTAACGCCCTCACACCTGAGTGCAGTGAGTTCACTCATCAGATCCACGAACGATAGTGGCATTGTTTCACAGCCTCATACAATATTTGTTGGTGGTGAAGTTTTCAGTAAAAAGCTAGCGATGCAATGGCAAGATTTATTGCCTGCAGCTGAGTTTGTAAACCACTACGGGCCAACGGAAGCGACAATTGGTTGCTGCTTTTATCCTCTGGAAAAAGCTGGAACCTTGGATATTCCTTGTTCAAGCATTCCTATCGGAAATGCGATGGGGAATCGCAAGCTATATGTACTAACACAGGACAATGAGCTTGTTCCGGAAGGTGTAGTCGGTGAGTTATATATTGGCGGTGAGGGGCTCGCTCTCGGCTATTTGAACAACCTTGAGTTAAGCGGTCAGCGATTCGTAGACAACCCCTTTGAACCAATCGATACAGAGCAATCCTTGATAAACAAAATGTACAAGACAGGGGATTTGGTCAGATGGAATTACGATAAAAAAGGAAAAGCTGTTCTTGAGTTTGTAGGGCGGGTTGATCATCAGGTCAAGATTAGAGGCTATAGGATTGAGCTAGGGGAAATAGAATACGCACTGGTTCAACATCCACAAATTGATTCTGCTTTGGTGGTAAAAAACGAATCAAAAAATGGGCATGTAAACCTGGTGGCATATATTGTTGGAGAGGTTGGTGTATCCCCTTCAAATAAAATCAGGGAAAGTATTCGTCAACAGCTCCGAGAAACGCTTCCGGAGTATATGATACCGAAATATTTTGTTTTTCTGGATGACTTCCCAATAACGGTAAATGGAAAGTTGGATAGGCGAGCACTGCCAGAGCCAGAGGTTGAATATGCTGATTCAGGTTATTTGCGACCAGAAACAGAAATGGAAGTTGTTATTAGTGCAATATGGGAGCAAGTTCTAGATGTCGATTGTGTTGGTTGTAATGATAATTTTTTCCATCTCGGCGGCCACTCTATATTACTTATTCAGGTTCTCTCCAGGTTGTTAGCTAAAGGAATAAATACAACAGCGCATACGCTTTATTCAACGCCAGTACTAGCTGATTTGGCAAAAAAGCTGGAAAAATCAATCCTCGATGAGTCGGAATTATTTCAAGCACCTATTAACTTGATTCCCGCCGATTGTGATCAGATTACACCCTCGATGTTGCCATTACTGGATCTCGAACAGAATGAAATTGATGAAATCGTCGCTAATGTTGATGGTGGTGTAAGAAATATTGAAGATATTTATCCGCTCGCTCCGCTGCAGGAAGGTATTCTGTTTCACCACAGAATGGTCGAAGAGGGTGGCGATCCATACGTTATGGCCAACCTCTTCAAAATTCAGGGCGATGTTTCGCTTCGGAAGTTCCTGGAAGCGCTACAGGGAGTGGTTAATCGACATGATGTTTTACGCACATCAATTCTTTGGGAAGGACTCAGTCAGCCGGTTCAGGTTGTTCATAGAAAAGTAAAATTACCCGTATTTAAAATAGAATTATCGGAGGGGGAAAATGCGCAAACAAAGATGACAGAAACGAGTTTGCCAGAGTCTCAAAACATGGATTTAAGTGATCCTTGCTTGGTTAAACTAAGTATCGCTAACGACCCAGGGCAAAGCGACTATTACATCTTATTGCAAATTCACCATATTATTTCTGATCACATTTGTCTGGAGTTGATTCAGCAAGAATTCAATATGTTCATGCTCAGTAGAGAAACCGAGCTACCTAAACCAATCCCCTATAGAGAATTTGTAGCAAAAACCTTGCATCAAGCTCAAACCCTGGACTCGAAGTCTTTTTTCCAGAAGAAACTTGCAGACCTGGAAAATACTTCGATTCCTTTCGGGTTAGAAAACATCCATGGCAATGGCGCGGGGATTATTGAGTCAAGTCAGGACGTTCCTCGCGAGATTCATGACAAGATACGCGATATCAGTCTGGAGCAAGGCGTCAGTCCTGCGGCGATATTTCATGCAGCGTGGTCCTTGGTTGTTGGTATTTGCAGCGGCTGTCAAGACGTTGTGTTTGGTACGGTTATGTCCGGCAGGCTACAAGGCACCGAGGGAGCTGAGCGTATGCTGGGTACGTTTATCAATACATTACCACTCAGGATAAATTTAAACGACCTGACTGCGAATGATTTTGTTCGCTACGTCCACAGTGAATTATTAGCATTGCTTGAGTTTGAGCAAGCCTCCCTAACCATGGCACAAGCCTGTAGTGGACTCTCTGGAGAGAAACCCTTATTTACAGCGCTTTTTAATTTCCGACATTCAGAACTTCTTAATACCAATATCGATGAGATCATAAGTGAAAACAATATTGAGCATCTTGTAAGCTATGAAAGGACAAATTATCCAATAATATTGTCCGTTGATGACTTTAAAGAAAGGTTTGCATTAACTGTACAAATCGATAAATCCATAAATGTTGATAGCGTTTTGTTTTATATGCAAAGCGCCTTACATCAGTTGGTTGATTTAATGGATCGAAGTTCAAGTATGCCTATAACTACACTCAACATATTGCCAAAATATGAATATGAAAGGGTAGCTGGATATTTTAATGAAGATAAGAATGCCACAGTTGAATTGCCTCTTATTCATACTGTGTTTGAAAAACAGGTAGAAAAAATACCCAATGACATTGCACTACTATTTCCGCATTCTCAATTAAACACCGAGCAAATCACATACAAAGCGTTAAATGAACGTGCTAATCAATTCGCGCATTATTTGATGAGAGAATTTGAATTAGAAAAAGGCCGCTTTATTGGCCTTTTCATGGAAAGATCGATCGATTTGATTGTAGCAATTCTGGCGGTTTTGAAGTCTGGAAAAGCCTATACGCCTCTTGATTCATCAATGCCGGAAAAACGCCTTGAGTATATCCTGAAAGATGCAGAAATAGATGTTGTAATAACCAACAAGGATGTAGAGTCGATAAATTTTAATAACGACAAGTTGGTTGATTTAAAAAATGCTGATATTCAAAGAGCGATCAATATCCAATCAAAGGAAAATGTACAAACCAAAAATCAACGATTGTCGGAAAATACGCCTGCATATCTTATTTACACTTCGGGATCTACTGGCGATCCGAAAGGCGTGGTACAGAGTCACGCGACCATTAGCAATTTACTGAATAGCCAGGCTAACAAAGATGGTATCACCCGTCCTTTAAAAACGCTGCAGTTTACTAACGTCACATTTGATGTATCCATACAGGAAATTGCAACAGCCTGGTTTACTGGCAGCAGTCTTGTTGTGATGGGTCAGGATATTAGAGATGACATGTCGTTACTGCCGAATTTTATTAAGGCGCACGCTATAGAAAGAATATTTGTTACTCCAGCGGTCCTGAGCTGGCTTCTTGACTATGAAAGCAGTATTGATGGATTGAGAGAAATCTTTGTCGCGGGAGAAGAACTTAAACCGAGCTCAAAAATGTCAAAATTTTTGTCTTCAAGAAAAGACTGCGTTATTTGGAACCATTACGGGCCTACAGAAACCCATGTTGTGAGTACTGAAAGGGTTACTCAAGGTGATTCGAATATATCGATAGGAAAAATAATAGAAAATACCGGCGCTCTTATTGTTGTGCAAGGTACAACAATGCCGTGTCCAATGGGAATTCAAGGTGAGTTGTTGATAGCGGGTAAGGGATTAGCAATCGAATATTTGAATAAACCGGATCTGACGGCTGAAAAATATATTACTGTCCCATTGGCTAGCGATGAAAGAGGGAATGGCGAAAGGCGAGTCTATAGAACGGGTGATATCGTACGTTACACACCCGATATGAAAATGGAGTTTCATGGGCGCATAGATCATCAAGTAAAGATACGAGGATACAGAATAGAGTTAGGAGAGATTGAGAAAGTGCTGTCTCTTCACGATGATATATCAGAAGCGGCTGTAATCGTCAGGGTGAACGAAAATGGCGACAAAAATCTGGTTGCGTATTTAGTAGGACGCGGTGAACTCCGTTTGTCAGAAGAAGCGTTACAGAATTATCTTGAAGCGGTACTGCCTTCGTATATGCTGCCAAATAGGTATAAATACTTACCTGCGCTACCATTGACGTCGAATGGAAAAATCAATAAGAAGGCTTTGCCTCATGTAGAGCTTGATAGTTCACGAGCTTACTATGAGCCACCCACTACTCAAACACAGATAAAACTATGTGAAATATGGAAGAAACTATTTCAAGTCGATAAAGTTGGAATTTCAGATAATTTTTTCCACATGGGTGGGCATTCCTTACTTGCAATGCAACTGACAAGTTTGATTGAGCGTGAACTTGATACCTCAGTTTCTATAAAAAATATTCTCGAAACACCATCTTTAAAAGATATTGCGAAGATAATAGACGCTGGTGTTTACGAAAAGAAAAAATCATTAAGCCAAATTGTTCCCGACGAAATACACCGTTACGAGCCTTTTCCTCTCACAGCGATACAACAAGCATATTGGCTAGGTCGTAATGATGATTTTGAAATGGGTAATATTGGAACGCACAGTTATAGAGAGATAACGCTGCGTAAGATTGATATTCAATTATTTGAAAAACAGTTTAATCAGTTAATTCAGCGTCACGATATGATGCGTATGATTATTGATGATAACGGTATGCAACGGGTCATTAAGGACATTCCTTTTTACAGTATTAAAGTGTGTGATCTGACAAATGCAAGCGAAAAAGAGATCTCTCAGCATAAAGTAGAAATACGCAATGAGATGTCACATCAGGTTTTCAAGGGCTCTGTTTGGCCACTTTTTGATGTGCGATTTAGTCGCTATAAGAATAAAATTGTTTTGCATTATAGTATCGATGCGCTAATGCTTGACATCTCAAGTATGTTGATTATTGCAAGAGAACTGTTTCAATTATTAACTGAGCCTGAGATACCCTTACCGCCATTAGAACTGCGTTTCCGCGACTATGTATTAGCCGAAGTTGCCCTACGCGAAACCCCGATCTTCAAAAAAGCAGAAAGCTACTGGCTCTCGCGCATAGAAGATTTTCCACCGCGTCCGGACTTGCCTCTGGCAACTGATCCCTCGCAAATCAGCAACCCGCGTTTCGAGCGGCGACACAACACCCTGTCTGCACAACACTGGCAGGTTCTGAAAGCCCGCGCCCAGCAACATCAGCTAACACCTACGGTGTTATTCCTTGGCTGTTTTGCTGAAGTGCTAAACCGTTGGAGCCAGCAAGCGCACTTTGCGCTCAACCTGACCCTGTTCAACCGCATGCCTTTTCATCCGCAGGTGAACGACATCCTCGGTGATTTCACGACCCTGACCTTACTGGAAATGGACTACCGCGAAGCAGGCAAACACTTTCTTGAACGTTTGGATGCCATTCAAAAACAACTGTGGTCCGACCTGGAACATCGCGAGTTTGGTGGTATCGATTTTCTGCGCGCGCTGCACAGTGCAGGTGAAAGCAACAGTTACCCGGTCGTGGTTACCAGTACACTCGGCCTCGAAAAAGCCGATAACGACGCACAGAACAATGCCGACAACAATACCCACAACAATGATTGGCTGATTGAAGATGAAAGTTACGGCATCTCACAAACCTCCCAGGTCTGGCTGGATGTGCAAGTGGGTGAAAGCGAAAGCGGTGGCCTGAGTTACAACTGGGACAGCGTTGCCGAACTCTTTCCTGCAGGCATGCTCGACGATATGTTTTCCGCGTTGGGGCATCTCCTGGAACACCTGGCGACACAGGAAACACTGTGGCAAAAACCGATCAAAATCGATTTGCCTCCGGCACAGCAACAGCTGATTGAAAAAGTTAACAGCACCACAATGTCATTACCTGAAGGCTTGCTGCATGAACCCATTCTTGAACAAATTGCGGAACAGGGCGATAAGGTTGCGGTTACAACAGCAGATTACAGTTTAAGTTATCGAGAATTAGGTGAGCGCAGTCAGCAGTTGGCACACCATCTAATTCAAGGTGGCGCACGTGCCAATCAACTCATTGCCATCGTGATGGAAAAGGGGTGGGAGCAGGTTGTTGCCGTGTTAGGGATTTTGCGTTCAGGCGCAGCCTATCTTCCTATTGATGGCAGTCAACCGGAAGAACGGATTCATCTCTTGTTGGAATCTGCCGAAGTGGAACAAGTGGTGACGACACAGGCGTATCGCGAAAAAATTCCAGCGGCTCTGCGCACCCTGGTTTTAAACCACGATGACGACAAGCAGAAACTGAGCACGCAAGACAGTCCGGTGCAAAATAAAACGACCGACCTGGCTTACGTTATTTTCACGTCTGGCTCAACCGGTATTCCCAAAGGTGTCATGATCGATCATCGGGGCGCCCTGAATACCGTCAACGATATTAATCAACGCTATCAAGTCAGCAGTGCCGACAGTGTATTCGGTTTATCCAACCTGAACTTTGATTTATCGGTTTACGATATTTTTGGTGTGCTCGGCGCGGGCGGAACCCTGGTGTTACCGTGTGCACGCGAATACCGTGACCCGGCGGCCTGGTTAAAGTACCTGCATGCCAACCAGGTGACACTCTGGAATACCGTCCCGGCATTAATGCAAATGCTGGTCGAACATCTCGACGGTCAGGACAACACAACAACAGAACATCAGGCACTCAATTTACGTTTGGTATTAATGAGTGGTGACTGGATTCCGGTCGACCTGCCGGATCGTATTCGCACACTTGCACCCGATGCAGACCTCATCAGTTTGGGTGGTGCCACCGAAGCCTCGATCTGGTCCATCTACTACCCCATCCAGGATGTCGGCAAACAGTGGAAAAGCATTCCCTATGGCAAGGCGCTGGCAAACCAGCAGTTTTATGTACTGCAATCGGATTTACAATTATCGGCACCCGGTGTGACTGGCGATTTATACATTGGCGGTATTGGTCTCGCTCAGGGCTATTGGCGCGATGAAGAAAAAACGGCAGCAAGTTTTATTCAACACCCGGATACCGGTGTTGCACTTTACCGTACCGGCGACCGGGGACGTTTACTGGCAGACGGCAACATCGAATTTATGGGCCGTATTGATCAGCAAGTCAAGGTACAGGGTTACCGGATTGAACTTGGCGAAATTGAAGCACGTTTAAAAGCACACCCACAGGTTCACGACACCGTCGTTTCCACCTTCCGCGCCAACAACAGCGTGCAACTGGTGGCCTATGTTGCCGGAGAAAAACGCGAAGCGGATGCAGAAGGGCAAGCGGACACGCTCTCGGCCAGTGAAAAAATTGACTTTAAACTCAGCCACAAATCCGTGCGCAATGAGGAAGGTGAATGCATTTCCCTGGAAACGGGCACAGAAATGCTCACGCTTCGAAGTCCCTCATTGCCGGTCAGCAAACCGGTGTTTGATGCATTGGCCTTATCAGACCTGTCGGCCCTGCTGAAGATTTTCTATCGCAAACCCATCACTGGGCAAGCACTGCCAAAAGGCTATTACCCCTCGGGTGGAACCTTGTATCCGGTTCAGGTTTATTTGCATATTCCGGCCAACACCGTCTTGCTGGAAACCGGAGCTATCGCTGCAGGCTACTACTATTATCATCCACTGAATCATCAGCTGGTTTTATTAACTCGCGAGAAGGGCTCAGAAGAAAACAATAAATCTCAGGAGAATAAAGTTCCGAGCAATAGCAGCCCAACGCTTTTCCTTATTGGAGATTTAGATGCAATTGCGCCACTTTACGGTCAGGCCTCGCAAGGCTTGTGTGAACTTGAAGCAGGCTATATGTCAGCGCTATTGCTGCAATACCAGGGACATGTCGGCGCAGAAGAACAGCCTCGAGCCTTGCTCACGGACACCCAAAAAGCCGCATTCAAATTAACTGAACAACACCATATGCTTACCCGTTTCCGCTGTGGCAAGGTCAGTGAAGAGAATACGACGGAACAAAACAACACGGCACTGACAGTGCGTTGTGCGTCCAACGGCGCGCCCTGTCAGTTTCAATTTAGTGGCGAAGCGGCACCGCAGGCACTCAGCTGTATTAATCGAAAAAGTTATCGACAGTATCAAGAGGCCGCACCGTCCCTTGAGCAACTCGGGCAACTCCTGTCTGTCTTGCCGTTAAGCTCCGCGCTTCACTACTACATCAATTTACACAAGGACCATCATGCAAGTGACAGTGATGTGCGTTTGCCTGCCGGTCAATATCAATATGACGTCAGCACAAACAGTTTGCGTATAGTGCAAACCGGGAATGTTGGCAAACTGTTTACCGGCGGCAATCAGGAGATAGAAGCGCGAGCAAGCTTCTCACTCTTTATCAGCAGTGCGTCCAGTGAGGAGCAGGCTAAAAACCTGCAAGAAGCCGGGCGCATCGGGCAACACTTGTCCAACCAGGTCAAAGCCAGTAGAACAGGCTTATGCCCAATCGGTGCAGTCAACGATGCTGCGGTTGCCAACGCATTTAATCTGGACGCGAGTGAGAAGGTACTACACAGTTTTATTGGCGGTGCCGTATCGCAAGCGCAAATCGACAACCCGGAAGTTGAAAGCACTGCGCCCGCTGCACAAAGCATAGAAAGTGTGTTATCCGAACACCTTGCGCAAACCTTGCCACACTACATGATTCCCTCCCATTTTATTGTGCTGGAATCCATTCCGCTAACAGCCAATGGCAAACAACAACAGTCACAAATGACAGGCACAATCCGTGGCGATGATTGGCAGCTGATAAAACCCCCTGCAACCCACATAGATAGCGATGTATAAAACGATGAAACACTAACGGGAACAACCCAGTTCGGAGCCGGCAACACCTGATCATGCCAACGGTTCAGACTTAACGTCGGAAACACTACTACAGCACTCCCTGAACAACTAGACCAACATGATACGAACAGCACGAAAGACTGGGACATACACTGGCTTGAACAACATTGACCCATGAAAATCGAATAACAAATAACAAAGAACCTCAACCCATGCAAGAAATTCGTCACTAAGCAGCCATAGGATGCGTCCGAATGGAAGTGCTAAAACCAACACGGCAAACATTACACATCAAGATGCGTGTCAAACCCCCAACGGCACGAAAGACAAATCAAATGAGCAATATACACGAATAACCGAAACAGTAAAATGGTCACGCTTAATAACAAAATAGATGTGACACCCGTACTCCAGCGATTTAATGGAAATTCCAATAACGCGCAGGACATAAGTTACGACGGACTGTACCCAAGAGCTACGTGGAAACAAAATACGCCCTTGCACCTAAACAGCTGGCACAAATGAACATGCCTAATGGTCAACCCAAGCAATCGAACCGGACTCATCAACCACACGCGATACCCAATCGAAGTTCGTCCCACGGATTGATAACGCAACACGTGGGACCCAATCGAACTGACGGGTACCACCCTGTGGAATCCAAAAGGGTGACCCTGCCGGACAGCAATAAAGGAGTGTATCAACCGTACTCTGCATATGAAGAAAACATCGACAGGGGCGTAGCGGCAGAAGTACATGGGGCATTACGCCGAATTTGGCAAGAACATTGGCCAGACACACGGCAAGGTCATGTTGCCAGAGCACTGCAGCAACCCAGCTGGCCAGTGAATGGCAGCGCGAATATAAGCCGAACTCCACGCTCACTACCTGGGTCAAAAGGGGAAGTATCAGACGTGGCCCGAATGCAAATCAGCAAGCACCCAAAAGCTGGGACCTTGTACGGAGTTATTTGCATATTCCGGCCAACACCGTCTTGCTGGAAACCGGAGCTATCGCTGCAGGCTACTACTATTATCATCCACTGAATCATCAGCTGGTTTTATTAACACAGGACGATCCTTCATCAGAAGATTCGCATAGCGCGGCAGAAAATCATGCACCAGAACTTTTCCTGATCGGGGATTTAAATGCAATTGCGCCGCTTTACGGTCAGGCCTCGCAAGCCTTGTGTGAACTTGAAGCAGGCTATATGTCAGCGCTATTGCTGCAATACCAGGGGCATGTCGGCGCAGAAGAACAGCCTCGAGCCTTGCTCACGGACACCCAAAAAGCGGCTTTCAAATTAACTGAACAACACCAGATGCTTACAAGTTTCCGGTGTGGCAATGTCAGTGAAGAGAATACGACGGAACAAAACAACACGGCACTGACAGTGCGTTGTGCGTCCAACGGCGCGCCCTGTCAGTTTCAATTTAGTGGCGAAGCGGCACCGCAGGCACTCAGCTGTATTAATCGAAAAAGTTATCGACAGTATCAAGAAGCCGCACCGTCCCTTGAGCAACTCGGGCAACTCCTGTCTGTCTTGCCGTTAAGCTCCGCGCTTCACTACTACATCAATTTACACAAGGACCATCAGGCAAGTGACAGTGATGTACGTCTGCCTGCCGGTCAATATGAATATGACGTCAGCACAAACAGTTTGCGTATAGTGCAAACCGGGAATGTTGGCAAACTGTTTACCGGCGGCAATCAGGAGATAGAAGCGCGAGCAAGCTTCTCCCTCTTTATCAGCAGTGCGTCCAGTAAAAACCTGCAAGAAGCCGGGCGCATCGGGCAATACTTGTCCAACCAGGTCAAAGCCAGCAGAACAGGCTTATGCCCAATCGGTGCAGTCAACGATGCTGCGGTTGCCAACGCATTTAATCTGGACGCGGGCGAGAAGGTGCTACACAGTTTTATTGGTGGTGCCGTATCGCAAGCGCAAATCGACAACCCGGAAGTTGAAAGCACTGCGCCCGCTGCACAAAGCATAGAAAGTGTGTTATCCGAACACCTTGCGCAAACCTTGCCACACTACATGATTCCCTCCCATTTTATTGTGCTGGAATCCATTCCGCTAACAGCCAATGGCAAGGTAAACCGCAAGGCCTTGCCAGAGCCCGATGTCGAGCATGAAGTGCAAGCCTATGTGGCACCCACCAATGAAACAGAAACACAGCTTTGTAAACTCTGGCAAGACATTCTCAATGTTGAACGTGTGGGTATAACCGATAACTTCTTCCATCTCGGTGGGCATTCACTTTTGGCAATTCGATTTTTACGGGCAGCGCAAGATCAGGGCATCTCCTTAAAAACCGAGCAAATTTATGCCCACCCAACAATTCGTGAACTCGGAAAATACTGCCTTCAGAAAACGGATAGTCGCAGTTCACATATTATTTCCGAGAGTCGCTTCCTGCCACTCACAGCAGACCAGGCGTACTCACTGGACAGACCCGAAGTGCGCGAACACTTCTTCATTAATATTTCCTTTACGCCTGAATTTAAAATTAAGGAGGATATATTACAGCAGGCACTCGAGAAATTGGTGCAAACACATGAAGTACTCGGTGCGCGCTTTTTTGAAACCGAGTCCGGCTGGCGACAAAAAATTGTTGTTACAGAAGAGGGCAGTGCACAAATGGTTGCAGTGCATGATCTTGAGTGTGAATCTAACACAGACCACACAGAGGCACTGATTAAAGATGTCATTTACGCAATGCACAGCAGCATGCCGCTGGAGGCTGGGCCACAACTGTATGCAAGCGTTGTCAATTTCACAGACGATAAGCAAGTTATTTTATTCAGCGTAAGCCATTTTGTGTGCGATGCGTACTCAATGTATTTGCTTATGGATGATCTGATGGACCTGTATGCGAAATTGAGCACGGGTAACGAAAGCTACAGTTTGCCAAAAGCCGGCAATGCAGTGGAATGGCTGGAACTCTACGAAAAACATTTGAATTCAAACCGTTTGCTCGACCAGGTTGAATATTGGGAGAGCCTGCCGTGGCAGAACTTTAAACCCCTGCCGGTTGATTTCGATAAAACCGTACAGTCCTGTGAAAACACCACGGAAAGCTCGCGCCAATATGCGTTTAACATTTCAAAGGACCTGACGAAAATTATTCAGGATGAAATTCCCGCTACAACCGGCGTGTCTGTGCGTAATTTTATGTATTTCGTAATTATGGAAGCCCTGTGCGACTGGGGTAACCTTGAATCCCTCGGGATCGAACTCTTCGACAATGGCAGGGATTACTTTTCCGAAAACACAGGCTATGACCTATCTAGAGTTGTCGCCGCATTTGCGTTCCGACGTTGTTTATATTTCAACAAACCCACAGCGGAAAACCCACTCGAAAGGTTGCTGCAAACCGATACGAGCATTAATGGTGTTCCCGATAAAGGCCTGGGGTACATGATGTTAAGGGACGCCTGTGAAGATGCAGCAATACGCAAGCGCATGCAAAACCTACCTACCTTTGAGGTTTGGCACAATCACCGCGGTGTTGCAAATAACGAAAGTGCCAACGCCAATACGGAGAAAACGCCCATACAGAAGGCAATCAACGCCGTATCTAACAATAAAAAGACGCATCGTGAACGCGCATTTCTATTCTTTAGCGGTATCTATAATGGCGAAATGCAAGTCAAGATCGAATACAGCGCAGTATTGCACTCAGAAAAAACAATAAAAGCCTTATCTAAAAGGATAACCAAAAAAATATCTCACACCTTAAGCAAGCTGGATAAAACCAAAAACAAGAGCGATACCACTCTTATTTAATTCACAGTAGATCCATCGTGAGAGGAGCGACTTATGGCAGAAATAAAAGAGCGAACTGAAGGTGTTGAGAATCAAGAAAATACAGAGAGTATGAATGTTAATTATAAACGGATAGACCATATCGCGATTGCGGTTGAAAACCTTGAGAGCGCGATGGCGTATTATAAGAAAACGCTCGGATTCTCCGTGGCTGAGTGCCGTGTTACCGAGGGAAAGAAAACCAGTATGGTTTCTGCTGTGATGAGCAATGGCGGCGTTACTGTCGTGCTTGTCCAGGGGCTTCAGGCAGATTCTCAAGTCAGCCGTTTCATTCAGAAGTATGGCCCCGGCGTTCAACACGTTGCATTCGAGGTGGACGATCTTGAGCAAACCAAGGCGATTCTCGATAAGAGAAATACCGAATTCACAACCTCCATAATAAAAGGAGCGGGTGTTCGTCAAATTTTTACCAAGCGCGACCCGGATTCCCAGGTGATGTTTGAGTTTATAGAACGCGACGATAAATATGGATTTGAAGACAGCAACGTGAACAATTTATTTTTACAGTTGGAAGCCTCTGAAAGCTATTAACAAACTATGACACTAGCCTACGAAAACCACAAATACCTTGAGGTGATGTGCTTCCTCAACGATATCAGTGAGCGCTTCCCGGATGCGATATCGCTGGCATCAGGCAGGCCCGTAAAAGGTTTGTTGGATGTAAACGCTGCAGGCGACTACATAAAGGTGTTTGCTGAGCACTACGCCAACAAAACCGAAAAGTCGACGAGCGCCGTTCTTTCTTTGATAAATCAGTACGGGAGTACCGCTGGCATTATCAACGATATCGTCAGCGAATACCTGTTACAGATTGAATTGGTGGAATGTGAGGAGGACAACATACTTCTCACTAATGGTGCACAGGAGTCCATGGCAATTTGCCTGACGTCTCTGTTTACAGAAGGCGATGTGTTATTGGCGTTGGACCCGGCATACGTTGGCATTACAGGGCTCGCAAAAATCAATAACATTGATATTCAGTATGTATCAGCGAGCCCACGCGGCCTGGATATTGAAAAAGTTAAAGAGGCCATTGAAAACTGTAAGCGGTCCGGGTTGCGTGCCAAAGCCATTTACCTGGTACCCGATTTTTATAACCCGATAGGGCCTTCGATGACGCTTGAGCAACGTGTCGCAATTATTGAGCTCTGCAAACGGGAAGGCATTTATATATTGGAAGATAGCCCTTATCGGCAATTCAGATTTGAAGGGCGGGATATACCGTCAATGTTTTCGATAGACGATGAAGGCTGGGTGATTTATCTCGGTACATTTTCTAAAACCCTATCACCCGGTGTTCGCATGGGGTATTTATTACATAAGTCGTCGTCGCATCAGCAAGTAACCCGTGATATGCCATCATTAATCAGCGAGTTTACAAAAGTTAAGAGTTTTATATCCGTCAACACAAGCCAAATAGCGCAGGCCATTGTCGGAGGGTATTTGTTAAGTGCTGGTGGCTCATTGAAAAACGCGCTGAATACCGTATGCAACGAATACAAGGTAAGAAGGGACACGCTTGATACAAGACTCCTAAAAAACACGCTTAAAAATATCAGTTGGTTTACCCCGGAAGGGGGCTTTTTTATAAGTTTACGTTGCCCTTTTGAATTCAAGGAAGAAGACGCTCTGATTTGTGCCAAAGAATATGGGGTAATTGCCGTGCCACTTTCATTTTTTTCCGAGTCCAGCCAGTTTAATAACTATATCAGGCTCTCTTACAGTTACGCGTCGCTAGAGAACCTTGAAACTGGCATCGATCGGCTGTCGAATTTTTTGCGAGACAATTTATACAATGCAGCAAACTGATACAAAACGATTTCAAAAAGACGAAATTGAAGACATCCTTCGCACAGAACTTCTTGAGCTGGGTATGTCGAAGGCCCATGCCAACTATGTAGTCGATGGGCTTTTATTTGCCTCAATGAGAGGTATCGATACACACGGCGTCACACTCTTTAAAACTTACGTGAGAGGCTTAAAAGAGGGGAGAAACAAGGTTCGCCCTGCCATAAAAAAAGAACAGCTTTTTCCCGGTGTGGTGAATCTCGATGCCGATGGTGCTCTGGGAATGGTTGCCGGAATGGAAGCAATTCAAACGGCAATCGCCATTGCAGAAACACAAGGCATTGCTGTCGCGAGTGTCAAAAACTCAGACCACTTTGGTGTTGCATCCTATTATTCGTCCTATGCGGCAGAAAAGGGTTTTGCTTGCCTCACCATGAGCAATGCAGATGCGTTGGTCGCGCCTTTTAATGGCTGTGAAAAGTTGTTTGGCACCAACCCCATGAGCTTTTCAGCACCGGGGCAGCATGAAAATTTTAATTTCGATATGGCAACCAGCCAAATAAGCTATTCAAAAGTGCGAGAACTCAAAAGCCGAAACCAGCCGATCCCCAGTGGTTGTGCCGTCGATGAACACGGCATTGACTCATCCATTTCTGGCAATGTTCATGCACTGCAACCTGTAGGTGGCTACAAGGGTCAGGGCTTATGCATGATGATCTCCATGCTTGCAGGTTTTCTGAATGATTCACCACCAGACTATGAAATGGCTCATCTCTTTACGCCACCGTTTTCAGAACAACATGAAGTAGGGCATGTGTTTTTAGTGTTCAACATAAAAGCGTTTACGAATCCCGAATCCTACAAAACCAAGGTTGAGACTTTTACAAGTTATATTAGAAACAGCCCATCAAAAAAGGGAGAGAAAATTCTCCTGCCGGGCGACATTGAAAATGCGCATTTTCTGGATCGAACGCAATACGGTATTCCGGTGAATATTCAAGATTTACCGTCTTTATTTGAAAAAAATGAATTAATTGAAATCAGTGTATAGCGCTCATAAAGGAAGGGGAAACAATGACATCAAATATGATTGATATGCTCGTTAAACTTTATAATTTACCAGAGGTACTGACCCTTCAGGAAAAACTGTTGCAAGAAGGCATTGTAATTCGTACTGCCCGCGCCTATGAAAAACCCATTGTGCTCGCCTGGGTAGAAAAACATTTTAGCAGTGGCTGGGCCGGGGAGTGCGATGCTTGTTTTGCCAATAGCCCGGTTTCTGTGAATATTGCGACCAAAAATGGCGAAATTATTGGCTTCTCTTGCCATGAGGCCACCTATAAAGGCTTTTTCGGCCCAATCGGAATTCTGCCAGAAATTCAGGGCGAAGACCTGGGCAGCGCTTTGTTATTAACAAGCTTGCATGCCATGAAAAATATGGGTTACGCCTACGCAATCATCGGCGGCCCGACAACCGCCGTTGGCTTTTATGAAAAAGTGGTAGGAGCAAGTCCTATTGAGGGCTCAAACCCTGGGATCTATGTTGATCGATTGGTGGGATCGGACAGCTAGGATCAAAGTTGATGACTTTTTTCAGTCCGCTACCAACATGGAGCTTGTAACGTTCTGGCTCCATTTCTTTCCTCCGCCTATGTCGATGTAAATTACAAAATCGGCAAGCTGCGACAATATTCTCGCAGGACTGTCTCTCCCCAGATAAATGAGACTTAGGGTAGTCGCAGGTAGCGTGCAAAAATTATATCGATTACGACAAGATTAATAATTGATGTATCTACATGTGGGCGTCTTCATTTCCGAGAAAACAGAGAGATTTACTTTCAACAAATAGTTGATCTCAGTTCTAATATTGAGGGTATATTATAATCACCGCTCCAACAGAAAGCTTTCTATTAACTGTTGTTTTGTCTTTTTGCTAATAATTGCATCTACAGACATGCAGTCAATAAGTAACTTTGACGATTTTAAATATTTGGCAAAGTGCTTGAACTCATCTGTATTCAACCAGCCAACTTTGGAAACGATTTCGTCGATCTCGTCTCTAGCTACTTTCATTCCCAGATCAAGGGTTTTAATTTCTGCCTCTTCAGGATCGTACTTGTCGGGCATTACGGCTTTATAGACGTCTAATGTCCTTTTTAACAAATTATCTGTAGCATTAAAGGCCCATCGAATCATTGGGTCATCTACATTTGTCCTACCTAAATAATGTCGATGCTTGGAGGGGTCGAATATAACTCTAAGTGCAATCGTTCGTTTTATTGGCAGTGGGTAATTAGCAACAGGACTTATTATGTTGACTATTTTGCTAAGTATAGCTGACACGTTAATACCAATCGGTATTGTCGATATGTTTTCACGTATTTGTGTCAGGAAATCATCTGCCTCTGCGAGCTTGCTTGTCACTAATAAAAATATTTCTCGGTATCGATCATCAAATAAATGGTTTTTTATCAGATCTTGTCGTCCTGTCGAATTTGTGTTTTCGCATATCGCAGCCGCACAAAAGTATTCCTGAAAAGTTAGATGCGAGAAAGAGTAAACGTTCTTTGCTCTTTGTACAACAATTCCATGTTGTTCCTCTATCGAACCCAGAACCAAGTTGCCGTCGAGCTCTGGATTTTCCAAGCCTGTACCCATCTTGTCGAGTATTTGCGAAATCAAGTCAACAGCTTGATCTTTTTTAAAAAAGTACATGTTTTTTTGAAATGTGTTTATTGCCAATTGTTGTAATAATTTTTTCTTTTTGTTGATGCTTAATATCCTATAAACTTCAGATCGTTTTATTTGTCTGTGGGTATCCCATTTTTTTAGCAATGCCTCTATCGCGTCGTCATATAAATCGGCCCTGTTCACAGGGAAACTCATACCGTCATCGTAATTAATGCATAGCAGAGTTAAAAGAAGAGGGGAGCGGGCAAGATCGAGAATGGATTTGTTATCAGTGTGTTTGATTTCGTCTAAAAATAGGCGTTTTTTCTTATTTTTGTTATGGAACCATTTAGTCACGAATCCTTCTATTTGGTCCATTTCGAAATCTGCAATTTCAACATCTGTGAACTGCGAGAACATATAGTTATATGCAGCACTCCGACAGCTAATAACATATTTACAGTTGCTATACTTGTTAACAAAGTCTTGCAGCTTGCCAATTAATATATCTTGGTTGTATTCGACTTCATCAAGGCCATCAAAAAGCAAAGTCAATTTTCCACTATTTAAAAAACGTTCAATACAATCTTTTCTTTTATTAAAGCCACAAATTGCAAATTGTTCTTCAACATATCTTTGAATATTTACATCTGAGTCAGACATTTGCTTTAATGAGATAAAGACAGGAATACTATTTAAACATTCATTTCCACGGAGCGCTGACAAAGCTATATATTTTAGGAATGTAGTTTTTCCGGATCCAGGTTTGCCTAGAACCATCACATAGTCGCTGTTGCGTATTAGATTCATTCCTAACAGGTTCTTTGATACCCGGCCAAAACCTTTGGTGTCTTTTTGTAAGTCAGCCTCAAGCTGATCAACGGACATAATTTGCTTGGCCGTAAGTTTGTCGAGGACGTTGACCTTAATAAAAAGATCAGTAAGCGGAACCGGCCGTTCCATTCCGAGAATTCGAATATTGTCTATTAAGCTTTCTAGCTTATTTTTATACCTGGCTGCCGCAAGGTTAAGAATATCATGCTTGTCGTGAAATTCCTTTATAGACCCGAGAGTAGATATGAATATGCCACTAATTTTTCTCTTCGTTTCTAGTGCAGTTAGAGCTCCGCTAAATGGTTCTGTCATAACAACTCCAGAGGTATTAGTTGTTAAAAATCTAATTATATTCAACATATGCTTGTTAGTATCGCAAAAGCTAATAGCTGAATTCACCTTTTATCGAGCCGCTGACTGGTTTTGAAGAGTGCTTCGAGACTAGGGTCACCATTTGGGTAAAAAGATGAAGCGAGCGTTTCTGGCATTGCCCGCTAGTTTAGCGTAGGAGTATACTCCCTCATCTAAAATGTCCTATACGGTTCAGTATTAGACATAAGCTAATAAGACAGTTATACTCCATCTACGCCCTTAACCGGTGTTTTTGCGCCTTCAAGCGCGATTTCGACTGTTTTACAGGATTGCTGGTAACCCTATGTCTGCGCCTAAACCTTTACCGCTGTTTCCCACGCTTAGCGAATTAAACTCGCTCTCTATGGATGATTATCCAGAATTAAATACCTTTCTAAATGCTGGGCCTGCGTGGCGCAAACAACATTGGTTATGGGGAGCGGATTTCTTGCGTTATGTGGGTCGCAGTAAATCTGAACATACCTATAACCGTTTTCGAAATGAAACTGAGCGTTTTCTGATTTGGGCTTTCCTGATTAAGGACAAACCCATAGATGACTATCGCAAGGCGGATATTCTTGATTATGCCGATTTCTGCTGGCAACCCCCGCAAAGCTGGATCAGCCTTGGAATGAACGATCGCTTCGAATACCGCAGTGGTTTGTATCATGTGAACCCGGATTGGTTTCCCTTTAGGTTAAAGCTTAATAAAGGTGAAGACCGTGAGCCGGAAAAGAAACGTTATCGGCCATCGCAGGAAACGCTTGCGGCAATGTTTACCGCCCTGAATGCCTTTTATAAGCATTTGATGAATGAAGAGTTTTGTTTTGCAAATCCGGCACAGATCGCCCGTGGCGATTGTAAATATATGGTGAAAAATGCACAGGTAAAAGAAATACGCCGATTAACAAATGAACAATGGAATTTTGTGCTGAAAACGGCTCAGGATTTGGCCGACAAGGATCGAAAATACGAGCGCGCGTTATTTGTGATCGCTACGCTAAAAACGCTTTTTTTACGTATTTCGGAGCTCTCAGAGCGACGTGATTGGGTGCCAGCCATGCAGCATTTTTGGCAGGATTACGATGGCAATTGGTGGCTAAAAATTTATGGAAAAGGGCGCAAAATTCGTGATGTAAGTGTGCCTCTGGATTATCTGCAGTATTTGAAACGATATCGGGAGTATCGGGGTCAAGCTCCCCTGCCCTCGGTGAATGACTATTCACCGCTGGTTGAAAAACTACGCGGTGCGGGAGGCATGACCTCTCGACAGCTTACCCGCATCGTACAAGATGTTTTTGATGAAGCGCATCGCGTTATGGCGGCTAAACTGGGCGCAGAAAAAGCACAAAAATTACGTGAAGCCTCAACACATTGGTTACGCCACACAGGTGCCAGTATGGAAATTGAACGTGGGCGCGCCTTAAAGGATGTTTCGGAAGATTTGGGGCATGCCAGCATGTCTACGACAGATACTATTTATGTGCAAAGTGAAACACGTAGGCGCGCTGAAAGCGGGAAAGATCGCACAGTAGACTAACGTTGGAGCCCATGTACTGCAAGTTCACATCTATTACCTAATAATTTTGCTGATTATGGTTCAATCAAAATCCAGAGCTATTAAGTCGCCCACGCGCGATCACCTTTCTTATAATTCAAATCACCGTCATACTTTCCTGGAACAGCATCAAAACGTAAAACTTCAGTAGAACCGACTTTGGAAGTAAAAAAACAAAACAAGGTAAGCTGCTTAATTAAGGTAAAGTAGTGAGGCAAATCAGGGTTGTCATTACCGCTTGGGGTTGGGCTTACGTAGAATAAATTGTGTTCTCTATTATAAATCCTGGCCTCTTCATCGAGCTCAATCACAAAATTACTTTTCTGCTCATGATTTAAAGCTGGAAAAGCGCTACCAAACCTGGCATGGCTGAGTGTATTAATCGCATTAAATCCCGTGTCGAAAACAGCTCGCTCCGCCTTCGTGTAGCAATCATTTACCAATACTAAAGCCATTTGCCCTACATTGGCATCTTTCGCTCCCGGGGTATCCGTTCGGGGAATAATGAGCTCAGCGATTTCATTGAATAGCTTTACATCTTCAGAGCTATAGTCAGTTTGCGAAAGCTTGACTGAATCTTTAATTTCGTACGCTGCTACGTTTACACCGACCATGGCGCCACCCGTTACAGCCACAATCATTTTCAGTAATTCGCGTCTCTCCACTACAAGTTCCCCTTTTTAAGCTCTTCAACAGCGTAATTTGCGGCGCGTGCAGTTAAAGCCATGTAGGTTAATGATGGGTTGACACATGATGATGAGGTCATGCAGGCGCCATCTGTTATGAATACATTTTTTGCATCCCACACTTGATTATATGCGTTCACTACGGATGATTTCGGATCGCGCCCCATACGCGCCGTACCCATCTCGTGAATCCCCTTTCCTGGAGGAGAATCCCCTTCCCAACCCTTCACGTCTTTAACACCAGCGGCCTCGAGTATTTCGATAGCATCCTGTTTCATATCTTTTCGCATGCGGATCTCATTATCCTTAAGTTCAGCATCCATTGAGAGAACAGGTAAGCCCCACTTATCCTTTACAGACTTATCAAGTGTGACTTTGTTATCGTGATTTGGTAATACCTCACCAAAACCAACCATACCAATACCCCAAGTGCCCGGTTCTGTTAGGGCATTTTTCAAATCTGCACCAATACCCATTTCCGCAACGTTTTGGCTCCACCCGGTGCGCGACGCAGCACCTTGATAACCAAAGCCTCTAACATAATCACGCTTGTCTCCGGCCCAATTTCTAAACCTTGGAATATAAAAGCCACAAGGACGCCGTCCTGAATAGTATTTATCGTCGAAACCCTCAACTGTACCACCTGCGCCAATGGATAAGTGATGATCCATGACGTTATGACCCAGCTCGCCAGAACTTGAGCCTAGACCTTCAGGCCAGATATCGGTGGCAGAATTCATTAACACCCAGGTTGAATTCAATGCTGATGCGTTTAGAAAAACAATTTTGCTCTTAAATTCGTAGGTTTGATTGGTTTCTGCATCCAGCACTTCCACGCCTGTCGCTTTCTGGGTATTTTTATCGTATAGCACTTGAGTGACAATCGAAAAAGGACGGACAGTTAAATTCCTGGTTTTCATTGCGACCGGTAAGGTGGACGACTGTGTACTAAAATATCCCCCAAATGGGCAACCCAGCCAACATTTAGCTCTATACTGGCAACCGACGCGATTTTGTTCTGGCATAGGTTTTGTAATATTAGCGGTACGACTGTGTATCAAACGCCGAGCGCCCTTGTAAGCTTTTTCAACCCGTTTTGCCACATCCTTCTCTACAACGTTTAAGGGTATCGGAGGTAAAAACTGTCCATCGGGCAATACGTCCAAACCTTCACGTGTTCCCGCTATTCCCGCGAATTTTTCAACATAGTCATACCAGGGCGCAAGATCTTTATAGCGAATAGGCCAATCAACCGCGATGCTTTCTTTCAGGTTTGCTGTGAAGTCTTCTTCATTCCACCTGTAGCTGTGTCGCCCCCAAAGCAATGAACGACCGCCAACATGATAGCCTCTAAACCAATCGAATCTTTTTACTTCCGTATAGGGGTGGTCTTTGTCTGTTGCCCACATGCCAGCAGTGGGCTCATTTAATGTATATTCGCGCGCGAGCTTCGGGTACTCAGCTTTCATTTGTTGAGTGGCTAATCCTCTGTGTGGAAAATCCCATGACTCGTGGAACGCATTGGTATAATCTTTTATATGTTCAATATTTCTACCACGTTCAAGCATGAGTACCTTGAGCCCTTTTTCGGCTAATTCCTTCGCTGCCCAGCCACCACTGATACCAGATCCAACAACTATTGCGTCATAACTCGTATTCACCATAGATAAATCCTGCGCTGCCCCATTAATAAATTTTTAAGTGTTACTCATTAAACATCACAGATCTGAATGGCGCGATCCAAAGACTCAATTTTGCCTTCAATGCTTTCCGGTGTGGGTATAAACTCCTGAGCCAGATACCCCTTAAAACCAGTGGTCAAGATGGCTTTGGCGATTGCTGGATAATAAAGTTCTTGCGTGTCATCAATTTCATGACGTCCGGGAACGCCTGCGGTATGGTAGTGACCAAAATATTGATGGTTGTCACTGATAGTACGGATAATATCGCCTTCATTGATTTGCATATGATAGATATCATATAGCAGCAAAAAGTTGGGAGAATCCAGTCGTTTACATAATTCAATACCCCACGCTGAATTATCTGCAAAATAGTCAGGATGGTCGATTTTGCTATTGAATAGCTCCATTTGCAAAATAACGCCACGTTCTTCTGCGTGCGGTAATATTTCTTTCAATCCTTGTACAGCATTATCCAAACCTTGTTTGGGCGATATCCCACGTTTATTTCCGCTAAAACAAATTAAGTTGGTGTAACCTGCATCCGCAACGAGGTCAATGTGATGATGGTAATTCTCAATTAAGGCTTTGTGGTACTGTTTATCACCCCATCCATCCGTTAGATTGAGTTCAGCTCCGTTGCACATCGAAGAATCAACATCATACTTTTTAAGTATTGGCCAATCTTTGGGGCCAACAAGATCAATAGCTGAAAATCCCAAGCGCTTTACAAGCTTGCAAAGTTCTTCAATGGTTAGGTCATTGTAAGTCCAACGAGATACCGAATGCCGAATATTCCCTTTTAACACCTTTGCATTTTTGCCAGGCTCTCCCGACGCCGCAGCGGAATCGACCGAGTGTTTGGAAAGAGTTATGCCGGCTGCACCAACAGCGAAAGCCTGGAGTATTTGCCGCCGTGATTTTAAACCTGATTTTATTCGCACATCTAAATCATCTTTATTTTTCATATTTATTTTTCATATAGGTTCTCAAGGTTTTCAGACAAAAAAACTCTGTGAAACTATCAATTATTTTATTTAATTTCGAAGTGCACTTTAATACCTGGCACGGGTTCAAGCCCTTCACGTAACACCGGTTGCCCGCTTCCGATCCATAGATTGGCTCGCCCGGGAATCTGTTTGCGCGTACCCTCTTCCGTTACGAGGCTTAAATCACTGTGTTTCACATCAATCGAAATCGTTTTACTTTGTCCGCTCGCAAGATAAACGCGTTCGAAATCAATTAGTGTTCGGATTGGTGCATGCGGCGCGTTTTCATGTGAATAGTAAACCTGAACAATTTCTTCTGCGTCACGAACCCCTTTATTTGTTATGTCAACGCTAATGGTACGATGTTCATCGTGTTCAACAGTGCTTGCATTACTGTATTCAAATTTGCTGTAAGATAAACCGTAACCAAATGGATATAACACCTCGCCTTTAAAATATTTATAGGTTCGGTTTTTCATTGAGTAATCTTTAAATGGCGGAAGATCATTCACGGAGTGATAGAAAGTAAGCGGAAGTTTCCCTGAAGGACTAAAGTCGCCTGCCAGTAGATTCGCGATCGCTTCTCCTCCCTGTCCTCCAGGGTACCATGCTTGTACGATGGCTGATGCCAATTTGTCAGCATCATTTACAGCAAGTGCGCTTCCACTCATAAGTACCAGCACAACGGGTTTGCCGGTTGCGTAGAGTTGTTTTAGAAACTTTCGTTGCACTTCTGGTAACAACAAATCTTTTTTATCTCCACCAACAAAGCCTTCTACAGGAATAGGGATTTCTTCGCCCTCAAGTTGGGCCGTTAGTCCACCAACAAAAACGATAGCATCCGAGCTGTTTGCCAGGCGTAGCGCTTCTTTTGTATCGGGGTTTTCCGGTAAGCTCCAAACTAACTGTTCATCGCCTTGTTCACCACGTTGAAAGGCCTCAATACGAATCGCGTAGTGCACATTTTTTCTGAGTTTTACTTTTGCGCTAGCCATACTGGGACGCCAGTCAACCTGCCAGGCATCAAGAATCAGCTCGTTGTTGAGCCAGATTCGATGCCCGCCATTGGCGCGATAACGCAAGGTATACTCACCTGTTTGCGGGGCCTGGAGAAAGCCGGACCAACGCACAGCGCCGCTACGAACTTCATTGTTCCAGTGAATTGCAGGCTTTGAATCAATACGCTCAAGAACGGGTTCAGCACTGAGATCTTGCGTAGCAAAATATTCAGCCTTCAGGCCACGCCTGCGGCATTTTTTATCTACACAAAGTGCATTTGTGTCTACGGGGTGTTGTACCGGTTCGGTAAGTTGAGTCCCTTGTGTGTAGAATATATTTTCGGATCCAAATCGGTCTCGTATGCCTTGTATGACAGTAATGGGGTGTGACGGGTTGCCATTATAGTTGCCGACCAGGGCGTCGATACTGTTGGCATTGGGCCCGGTAACAAAAAGTTTTTTTGTGTCTCCTTTAAACGGTAGAAAATCATTTTTATTTTTTAAAAGCACAAGAGATTTTTCTGCAACGTTTCGAGCGAGCTGCCGATTTTCATCGGTATCATTATCCGCTGCGGTTATTTTGGGGAAAACCTGAGATCGTGGATCGAATTGCCCCAAGCGCATTCTTGCAGTAAATAGGCGTATCAGGGATTCATCAATTCTCGCCTCACTGACTAATCCTTTTTTAACCGCTGTGTGAATATGGTTTACTTCCTTTGCGTCACCACAAATTAAATCCATACCAGCATCAAAAACAGCTTGTATACCCTCTTCAGGTGTTTTGCTATAACCGTGATTATTTTTTTCATAAACATCGAATACCGCGCCACAATCTGATACGACAACGCCATCAAATTGCCATTCATCACGCAGTATATTGTTCATCAACATTTTGTTTGCACACGCGGGAATACCGTCAACGGCATTATAGGCACACATAATAGAGTGTGCTCCAGCATCTTTGATGGTTGCGCGAAATGCGGGTAAATAGGTTTCCTCCAGATCTTTTGGGCTTGGGTTGAAATTGTCGCGATGGCGAGAGGGTTCGGGTCCACTATGAACTGCAAAATGTTTCGGCGTGGCGACGGTTTTTAAATATCGCGGGTTGTTTCCCTGTAAACCCTTGACAAAAGCAACACCGAGGCGGGAAGTGAGGTAGGGGTCTTCGCCATAGGTTTCCTGACCGCGCCCCCATCGAGGGTCGCGGAATATATTGATATTGGGTGACCATACGGTGAGCCCACCAAACCAGGCGGAACCACCGAATCGGTGTTGGTTTTCATAGTGTTTTGCCCGAAATTCAGTACTGATAACGTCGGCAACCTTGTAGATAAGATTATCGTCCCATGTTGCCGCCATGCCGATTGCTTGCGGAAATACGGTTGCGTCTCCAAGTGCGGCAACGCCATGTAAGCCCTCATTCCACCAGTTGTATTCTCGTACACCCAATCGCGGAATAGCTGGCGCATCATTAATGAGTTGCGCCACTTTTTCCTCAAGCGTCATGTGTTCCACAAGATCTTTGGCCCGAGTGTCAAACGGGAGTGCTGTATTTTGGTATTTGGGAGGCGTCGATTGCGCAAGGCTAGTCAATGAATATAGAAGAGAACTAACTATCATGAATGATAGCTGGAGCTTAAAATCAGAAAATAGCGATGAAAAGATGCGCTTGTTTTGTTTCCCAAACATATTATTTATCCAATAATTTATTTTTTGCGTTTTTGCAGAAGATGCTGATAATGCCTATGCACTACTTAAGAGTGACTTTAAAAACCGTTGCAATTTCGTCCATGTTCTCCTTTGCTGGCGTATGGATCTCAATTTCGTTACCGGGCTTGCTTGTCCATTTGAGGGGAGTGTTACTACCAATTATTGTTATTGATTGAATGTTTATCCCCTCCTCTTTCTGCGCTAAATGTTTTATGTGTAGCGTGGAATTTTCTTCTGGTAACCCCAGTACATAAATAAAAATCGCGTTTCCATCTTTTGATCGGCTAAATCGAATATCTTTATTCGTATAGCTCATCGTGGCAGATTGGCCACCGAAATGACCGGCTTCAAATTCAGCATCTCCATAGCCGTAGATGTCAAAGGCCCGTGTTTTGTAAACAGCTTGTTTATGCTTTTTTATCCAGTCGCCTATGGTGAGCAATATGGCCCTTTGCTCAGGAGGAATGACACCATCTGCTCGCGGTGAGACGTTCAACAAGACGGTACCTTTTTTACTCCAAACATCTATCATGTTTCTAATGAGTAGCGCTGGATCCTTGTATTGGAGATTCCGGGTAAAGGACCAGGAACCCTGACTAATCGTTATGTCTGTTAGCCAGTAATCATCGGAAATATCCGTTTTTCCACCCTGTTCAATGTCGAGTATGCCGACATCGGCGGGAAGATCGTTTTGTTTGTAAGCGACCAGGGCTTGCTGATTGTTGCGAGCTGCTCGATTAAAATGATTCGCTACAACTTCACGCCGGTAATGATCAGGGATTTTATCCAACCATGAATCAAACCAGATGATATCTGGCGCGTATTTTTCGACAACCTCATTTACCTGTGCAGACCAATAGTGAAGGAATTCTTCTTCGGTGATGTTGCCATAGAGTAATCGTAATTTCGGGTCTGTTGTCGAAGTGATTAAATTCGGGTGGTACGGGTAGTGGCTATCCCAGCCAGAGTTGGCTTTTCCCTGACCTCCCCACTCGCTGGATGTATTGGCATAACGCTGAAGTAATCTTGCATGATGAAAGGTGGTGATGGTTTTTAGGTCCCGAGATTTGAGTTCACGCAATAATTCTTCTGTGATGTCTCGTTTAGGTCCCATGTCCCTGACATTCCAGGGGTTAATTTCGCTACCCCACATTGCAAATCCGTCATGGTGAATCGCGACAGGTCCGGCAAATTTCGCGCCGGCATTTTCAAAGAGGTTTACCCAATCTTCAGCGTCAAAATGTTGCGCTTTAAACATTGGAATAAAGTCGTGGTAGTTAAAAGTATTTAGTGACCCAAAGTTTTTTACGTGATACGGGTGAACAGCAGCCCCCCAACCTTCACTGAGATCATTGAAGTACATCCACCTCGGGTACCATTCGTTATCGAATGCGGGGACACTGTATACACCCCAATGAAAATAAATTCCAAGTTTTGCATCTTGAAACCATTCAGGTTGTCGGTCTGTTTTTGAAAGTGATTCCCAGCTTGGGCTGAATTTATTATTTATTGTCACGCCGGTATCAGCGCAGGCTAAAGACAAGTTTGCGAAGGCTGAGATAACGAAAACAATACTTGCTGTGAAAAATGCTTTATGAACCGATTCCATAAGTGACCTTTATAAACATAAAAAAATGGGTGCAGCGCAAAGCTTCACACCCACACAAGGCTACAGCAGTCACATTGTTGAGGAACTGACTTCGTTCTTGCCGAGGAAACCGTTAACGTCTAACCAGTGAATAAAGGCAGTGAACCAGGTGTTACTGGTTCTGTTGGGGTTGCCAAGCCCAAAACCATGGCCGCCGTTTTGATATAGATGGAATTCAACGGGCTTTTTTGCTTGATACCAGGAATGAATGAGCCCGAATTGGCCCTTAAAAAGAAAATCATCAACTGCAATGGCGACGAACATAGGCGGGGCGTCATCGGGAACCTCTACTTCACCCATCCCCCCGTAAATCGGTGCAATAAACGCCATAGTGACCCTGGATTGCAGTGCGTTTGCCATTGTTAAACCGGCACCGGCAGAAAAGCCAACCATGCCAATGCGATCAATATCGACATTCCATTTATCCGCATTTTTAACAATGAGCTTGTGGGCAGCTTCGAGATCTTCAAGTTGCATATTTAGATCCCGGTTTAAGCGTCGGGGGCGTTCGCTGGTTTCCGCTTCCTTGAAGCGCTGAGCCATTTGCTTTTCGAAGCCGTCAAGGCTGTCAGCAGTGGGTTGTAAGCGGTATTTGAGAACAAACGCATTGATCCCTTGCTTGTTCAAGGCTTCAGCCACTTCCCAGCCTTCGTTACCCATTGAAAGCCACATAAACCCGCCACCTGGCGCAACAATAACACTCGCGCCA
The DNA here is from genome assembly GCA_000964245.1 of Cellvibrionaceae bacterium 1162T.S.0a.05. Classification (GTDB taxonomy): domain Bacteria; phylum Pseudomonadota; class Gammaproteobacteria; order Pseudomonadales; family Cellvibrionaceae; genus 1162T-S-0a-05. The sequence goes on from LANB01000001.1 coordinate 3,757,580, forward strand.
TTCGGCTCTTTTGCCAAAAATGGCGTTAGCGTCGCTTCTGTGATGTTACGTGCCATGGGGTCTCCCCATTGGCGAAACCAGGATTCCGTCGCTGGCTGATTGGCGACTCCACCCGTGCCGAGGCTAATCGCATTGGGCTCAGCAGGCGCTTCCATGGGGTACATCTTGCCGTCTTGTCCTGATGTGCTTGCAGCAAAGATGCTGGCAGCAATAAACAGTAGGAAGGGAAAGGTCTTGTTGAGATCCATGGCTGGCTCCTGGTTATTATTTATACGCTATTTATATAAAGCGTATTATATGATGAATAACAAGAGCTGGCCACTGTATGTAGCACGTTGGTAACCCATTTAAATAAAAAATTTTTAAAGCAAACGGTTACATTGTTACCCTTATAAAAATCCTAATAACATAAAAGTTAATCGAATCATGAAAGCGCTGTTGTTTAATATTCACGATGTGGTTTTACTGTTTACTGTCGGAACATATCTGTTTCTCACCTTTATAGAGTTGAGGAACAATAAATATGCTGGTCCCTACCGGTTGATTCTGCCTGGCTTTCTTATTGTTAACGCCTTTTATAGTGTGTACCTTCTACTTTTTTGGTCAGAAGCGATTCGTGACCGTGCCTTTGACGCGCTGCACCCATTGTATTTACCACTAGGAGTCGGTAGTTTTTTATTGGGCCCGTCCTTGTTTTTCTCTGTTTGGTTGTCATCGGAAAAAGCATTGAAATTCAGGCCGATGCATCTATTGCATTTGGCTCCGGCGTTGCTTGCAGTACTTTACTTGTATCACTTTTGTTTCAGATTCGAAGTTGCTACGCAATATCAACTTTTACTTGGTGCACAACTATACAAGGTGCAAAATGCCTATTTCTTTCAATACGTAACCCTGAGTAAGCTCATCCCTCTCTTCTATGGGCTACTGTGCATATTCTATTTAAGACGTGTAACCAGAGAATCCAAATCAGCGCATGGGCTCTGTTTACTTGCCTGGGGGTTCACTTTGTTTTGGGCGTGGACAGTGCTCGCGCATGTTATAGGTGAATATGTATCGGGATTGTCAGGCGATGCATTGGGTATCGCAGGGAATTACTATCACCTGGCTTTTGTTGTGCTTCTGGTTTGTCATAAATTGTCTCCAGCCAGGGCGCAAGGCGCTTCTTTAATTACATCAGACAAAGGCTACGATAACATTCTTGTTGGGATTATCACGAAGGCGATGACTGAGGAAAAATTGTATTTAAACCCTGCCTTGTCTCTTGAAAGATTTGCTGAGCAAATTGAGAAAACGCCGCGAGAAGTGTCAGTTGTCATCAACCGGGTATTTAATCAAAACTTTCACGAATTTATAAATGGTTATCGAGTCAATGCAGCCAAACAACAATTGCGTGACATCAACATGAAAAATACACCTATCAACGAGATTGCACTATCGTCCGGGTTTAATAGTAAGGCGACATTTAATCGGCTATTCAAGAAACTGGAGCTCACAACACCAAGCCAATATCGACAAAAACATACTCAATGCCTCCTCTAATGTAATTCTTGCGATCTCCGCACGGCTTCTATACCGATGGCTACAATGTCACGCCTTTAGTCATTTCAGGTAAAACCGGGTCTCAATCCCGGGTCTCAATACAGTCAAAACCTGTTTTGCAGCTTTACGCCCTGTTTCCAGAGCCTTCAAACTGGGAATGCAGTACCTATATCTGAACGTAAATCGAATTTACGCTTAACACAAAATAATCATGTTTCGAGGAATTTCATATGTCTTACAAAAAGACGGTCACAGGCCTTGTTTTGCTGTTAACCAGCCTGCAAGTTGCTTTACTTTCTTTTCCGGCCCTTGCCAAACCCTACAAGGGGGCCGAAATTTTTACCAACGATGCTGAACTCTATGGAAAGTATGTATTTCGTATGCGCTCTGCTAACGGAAGTGGTGTGATATCCAACTTTTTTCTATGGAAGGAAGGTTCAGAACTCGCGGATGTGTTTTGGGAAGAAGTTGACTTCGAAGTATTTGGTAAGGATGGAGGCTACAGCTGGCAAAGTAATATCATCACTGGATTGGGAAACCGAACGACATCCGAACAAGTTCATACCGCCAGCACTTCGTTTGCGGAGGGTTATCATACCTTTACACTTGAATGGACGCCTGGACAAGTTAGATGGTTGGTTGACGGTCAAGTCGTTCGCCAGACTACAGGGGGGCAAGCGAATGACCTTAGTAACCCTGCACAAGCACGTTTTAATTTCTGGCCGCCAAATATTGAAAGTTGGGTAGGACCTTTTAATGAAAGCACGCTACCGTTGGCCATGTTTGTGAATTGGTTTGAATACCATCGTTGGAATGGGCAGGACTTTGAGTTTTCCTGGCGCGATGATTTCAATTCTTTCAATAACAGTCGGTGGTCGACGGCTGATTGGACCTTTGACGAAAACCGCGCAGACTTTTCGCCACTGAATGTTACGACACGCAACGGATACCTCGTTTTAAGTTTGACGCATGAGGGAATGGAAGGCTATTCAGGTACGCCGCCTATAGATAGTGGATCGAGTAGTTCCAGTAGCGCTAGTAGTTCCAGTAGCGCTAGTAGTTCGAGTAGCTCTAGCAGTTCCAGTAGTTCCAGTAGTTCAAGTTCATCGTCAAGCAGCTCCAGTTCTTCAGGTGGTCAGCCCTGTTCTTGCAATTGGTATGGATCTTCAATTCCTCTTTGTGACAACCAGGAATCTGGCTGGGGCTGGGAAAACAATACTAGTTGTATTGGTGTGAATACCTGCTCAAATCAATGGGGAAATAGCAACCCTGTAAGTTGTAGTAGTTCATCAAGTAGCTCAACGAGTTCGAGTGGTGCATCGTCAAGTTCTTCAACGAGCTCGTCATCGAGTTCTTCAAGCAGTTCTTCCAGTAGTTCTTCGAGCAGTTCATCTAGTAGCGCCAGCAGTTCGGGTTCGAGTGGTGTTAACTGCAGTGGTGTGAATTCTTATCCAAACTGGACAGCAAAAGATTGGTCTGGCGGCCCTTATAATCATGCAGAGGCTGGCGACAGAATGATCTACCAGAATAATTTGTTCCGTGCCAATTGGTACACGAGTACCGTACCGGGAAGTGATGCCTCGTGGACACAACTTGGGGCTTGCCAATAGTTTCTGTTAGTCTTTGTGCGATTCATTCAAAATGAATCGCACTTGTCCATATTTAATTACACATCACCCCGGTGCCCTGCCCGGCACAAAAACACGGACTACCCGGCGGCCCGGGATTAATCATGATTACGCAGCGTCGGTTACCCCAAATGTCACAACAGTATGGGGCGTTTTGTGTTTCGCGAACTGTTACCGTTGTTGATCTCGAATCCTCTGATCCATCACTGCCATAGCATGTGAGTGTAAATTCTGTTGTTTGATCGGGGTAAAAGGTCATTCTTCCGGTGACTTTGACCTGACTATCATCGTAATTCACATCATCACTTATCACACACTCCTGGGCGTTTGCTGTGTTCCAGGATAACCTGATCTCTTCGCCAGAGTTGATAGTGCGGTCATTTGCTCGGAAGGAAGAAATTTCCACCGGGTTGTTGATGGCGACACAACTGCTGCCATTCCAACGTTGGTTGCTCGCTGGACAACGTTTTGCGCATTTATAGCCATCCCAGAATTCATCCGACGCGCAGCTTATTGCAACGCATTTGTCTCCCTGAGCAACCAGCCCTTGTGGGCAGTTAATGATGCAGCGTGAGCCATCCCAGTAGTGATAGGTTTTTTGTTCGCAAATTTTTTGTTCGATCTGGCTTTTTTCTTCAAGCTCAAGCTTACTCAGGAAATTATCCAACCTGGCTTTTCTTTGTGCGGCGCTGGGATGTTTATCCGTCCCCTCTCCTGGCAAGACATTTAACGAATCTATAATCTGGACTTTTTTTGCGCCCAGAACATGTAACATTTTAGCGGCAATTTGATCTGCCTCGTATTCATTGGCGTGACCAACAGAATCATCAAGATAAACATGCGCTGCGAAATGGTGTGCGAGTTCGTGAGCAAGTACAAAACGAACCTTCCAATTGCCATCAGCTTTGGATTTCAGATTTGCAAGAAACTTGCGATTATAGATAATCTGCCTTTTACCGCGGCTAATACGAGCAAGCGCGTTGGGCACCGGGCCGGTAAGAATCTCTGGATAACGTGTAATTCCGACAGCGTTGCCGACTTCACGAACAATGTCTTCTACCGACTTTTCTGATAACCCGGTATCAATCGTGCCGGGAATATCGCCGTACAGTGAGCATGCGAGTTTTAATCCGTTGTCGGGGTACGTACAGGTTCCGTTTTCGCAAATGCGATCACCGTGACACTGACTGTCACTGGTACATGCAAGCAGCGTTGAAAAAGGACTTAAACACATTGAAAAAACGACAATAAAAACAAGGAGTATTCTGGTATCGTTTTTCATAAAATAACTCCCTTGCCCGCGACTTCTGCAGCAGGCTTTTCTTCGGGGATGCTTTTTTTGGTCTCAAGTTTTTCGGGTGCCTCTGTCAGGTCTTTTCCGGGTATGCATATTAAAGTTGACGCATCGTCCATTGTGGACTTTTCGCAACGGTCTCGAATTGCGCTTGATATAACGATTTTCAATTCCTGCATATAGTTGGTGGCAACGCTGTTAGAGGGTAAATGCCAGTCGCGTTCTCGCGACGTGTTCTGAGGGTTAATTAACAAACTGGCATTAACATGTAATTCATATTGCAACTCGAACTCACCTTCACGCATGGACGGCGTGCTGTCTGATCGCGGCTCGTAAAGTTCAATTTCAACGCCTATCCATGCAAATTTTCTGATTAATTTCAAAAACTGCCTTTCAAAGACGGCAATCAATCGATTCCCGGAGCGAGGGCTATGAGCAAGAGACGATTGCGGGTTGGTGTTTAGAAATAGAGGCTCAAGTTGGATTTCCTTGCGAATGGATGCAAGAAGCGCATCGGTATTGATTTTTTTATTTGCAAAAATAGCGAAGTCAATATTCGGTGTGTTGGCAAATTCCTGGGTTTTCGTCCAGCCTTCAATATAGGGGATATACGCTACCCGGTTTAGTACAACCATCGCAATTCTGCATTGAGCAGGTGGCCCTTTTTGTTCACCAATGACAAGGCTCTTACAGAGAATGAATGCATCGAGTAGACGACCTTCTGTCGCCACTTGCTGATTGGTAATAATGTCTAAACAGTACGAGGGGGCGCAGATTTCCAGAGTATCATTTCGCAAGGCATCAATTTTTTCTACAATATGACTGCCTTCTTTTAATGTGGTGGCGGGTGCCCAGGAAATGTCGGCTACCATACCTTCGTTGGAATCAAGCTCATGGCCCTCCAGACTGAGCGCGACAAATTCGTTTGTCTGGGCTGAGCTTTGACCAATTCGTTGAATAATATCCTGTGCTTGCTTTTCCGAGATCAGATGAAATGCATCTGCATGGGATGCCGTCCAGTAGACCAGTAACGCTATTGCGATTAACACGCGTTGACAATAAGCCACCATGATCAAGGCTCATTATTGGCTGTGTGCGAAGAAGGGAAAATACCGCTGACAACAATACTGGTTGTTGCCGCAAGAATACTTAATGCAACAGTAATACTGGTTGCGAGCGCGTCTATAGACATGCCTTGCCCGGGTACGGCAGCGGGTCGGTTAGACACAAGAAATACCAGCATGGATACAGCGAGAAGTAGCGCGAAAAGATAAAACGGCCCTTTTACAAGCAATGTCAGAAGATCACCACCGCTGTGCGCCCGGGTAATGACAGTTCGATTTTTACCGGAAATGATGTAGTGACTTGCAGCGGTAAGATAGCCAAGAAAAAGTGGCAGGATGAGTTCGCCCAGGCGACGGGCTTGCTCCCAATCCAGGGCTCCAAAAAGAGGTGCGATGGCGAGCGTGGTTAATGCAAGGCCGGTCGAAATTAAACTCGACTTCACTATCCACAAGCGCGCGTCTTCCAATGTCATATTACCTCCTTGTTGAAGAAGGCGCGTGGTTGGAGAAGGCGTGCCAGCGCCTGGACTATACACACGAGGTGTATAGCAGGCGCTGGCCCACCGCAGATGCCGTATAGGGTGCGTACCCGTGAGGGTGCTGCATTCACTTCTTCTCGGCTCGAAAGCAACGTAAGGCTCTGTATGAGCAACTGAGACCGCGAATCCAGATGATCCGGGAGGACTCAAACTTACAACGAAAAGCGTTAAACACAAAGCGCACGAAAGCCATTTCATCGACCTTCTTTCCTGAAGCCGAAGCCCAGGATACCCTATTCGGACCACGTAGGCGTCAACATTGCAGTGGTGCCTGAACATTAAAAAGGTTAACGACTAATTTTTTTTATGTAAATAAAAAAAACTGATATTAATGGATGGATTTTTGCTAACTGGATAATTTTTTATTGCCAAAATCATGGGGCAAAAATGACCCGGTGAGTTATTTTTTCAGGTAACGCGCGCGTAGAAATTCACAGGGAATATAGTTGTTCGCATAGGGAAAATCCAGGCCCTCGCCGAGGGCACATTGATAGACAACGCTGGCCCAGGTGGCCATTAAACCCTCTTCCAATAGTTGATATTCACCGTCCAGTGCTTCATCCATGTGTAAATCAATAAGATTGTTCAGTGCTTCTGTTACTTCAGAGATGTTTTTTTGGAGAACGCCCAGTAGGCCCTTGGCAATATTTTTAATGCGTGGTTCGTAATAAAAATTTGCAGCGCCTTTACCCGCATTGTTGATGAGATCATTTATTTCACTTTCTGAAGGTTTGCTAGAGCGCCATGTTTTCAATGTGTCAACAAGGTCGGCTAGCGGTTTGAATTCTTCGTTTTCCGGATTAAAGAAATTGGCACGAGGGATCGTTTGAAGTGTGTCCTGTATTGATTGATTGCCAAACAATAGACAAAGCTTCAACGGCATGCAGAAGTTCAATACATTCGCGTTGCCAGACACGCCTTGCGCATAAGCATGAATAGCGACATCAGCGGCCTTCGCCAGGTGTTCGGCCATGCCTTGTGTATCGCCAGCCCGCCAGGCGAAAAATCCCAGGGCTTTATGCGCTTCATACAATTCACTGGTATCGGTGTTGTCTGACTCCAGCCAGCGACGATAGTAACGTACAACTTTCGCGGCATTTTCATCTGTAATGTGGTTTAACATCATGGTTTGACTTCGAGTTCGCCCTTGGGTAAATCAATAGTACTAAAATCGTAACCTTTCTGGCCAATATCATAGCCAACATCGCCGCTCTGCACCTCTTTAGGCAGAAAATCGGGTGGCGGTTTGGGGTTGTCAACGGCTTCTGTGGTGCGTCCGAATATCATGGCTTTGCCTTGTTCTTTCGATGCTTTAGCGAGGTCTCGCAGTTCAAATGCCAGCGGGTCGCCTGCGTTCATCATTTTTTTCATGTTGCCAACAACCCAGGCAACCCCCATTTGTGGTCCGAGATGCGGGTTGCCCAAGCCTGCCCCCGGCCCTTTTGCTTCGCCGATGATGGCCTCAGTGAGTTTGCCCTGGGCGTCACGTACTGCCCATACCTGATCGTATCCTGTACCTTTTTCAAACCCACGCTCCATTTTAAAATGGGGGAAGTTTTCAAGAATGAAGTGTGTAAAGGCGATTTCCCCTTTGGCTTCGGTGACACTTTGAGCCATGCCCGCCGTGCTCGCGCCAATTTCTTTGGCGAGTTGCTGCATGGTTTCGTATTTTTCCTGCTGTTCTGACAGAGCGCGAAGATGTTCGAGAATTTTTTTACCGTCGCTGCGTGCGTCAAGATCAGCTTTAGTGAGCCCGATTTGTTTGAGCGCTTCTGCTTCGTTAAACGTTCTCGGGTTTTGACTATCGTGTGCTTCAACTGTCATCTCTCTAAATGCGCGGGCGAGTTTGTCAAACCGATCCTTGCTCTTCAGGTCTTTACGGGTATTACCAAGTCCACGTTCAATGACGTCATCGAGTAAATCTTTCATTGCCTTGGCATCGTTGGTATCAATGCCGCGTATTTCCGCAAGTTTTTCAATCCACAAACGCATTTCAGATAGGCTGGCGTATTCCCCATCACTCAAACCTGGCAATGATTTCTGCACGATCTCCGCAAACAATCGCGAATCCTTGTCCGTTTGCATCCCGGCCCATTTCGGGGCTTCATTATCAAGTTTATTGAGCCAGGCATCGCCACCGGAAAGGCGGCCTTCATCGCCACCACTTTCCATGCGCTTCACCTGCCGTTGAATAGCGTCTTCTCGCTCGGCAGTCGATTTGAGTTGTGTTTCTTTCGAGTCTGTTGCCACAGGATCCCGTAAATCCTTTACGGCTCCGGTGATGTCCGCCGCAAGCATTTCCATTTCGGCGTGCCGATCTTCCGCGCTGAGGCTTGTGTCGTCTTTCGTTTTGCTGATATAAGCCATTATTTTCTCAATGGCTTCAATATTTTTGTCTGTTCGTGGCAAGGTCGCAAGCGTACCAAAGAAATCAATGGAATCATCGATAAAGACTTTCCATTGTGTCCGTGTTACAGCCATTTCCATAATTAGATTTAAAAGGCGCTGGCCGTTTTCCGGGTCGATCTTACCTTGAATCGGTTTAATACTCGCATCGTGCAGCAGGATAAGCGCTTCAATGATATCGACATGTTCTGTTTTGTCAGAGTGTTGCAAGAGTTTTTCGAGCGCAATGCGTCCATCTTTATCCAGTCGGCCGGTAAACTGTGCAAGACTTTCGAGTAATTCAGGTTTTGACGATTTGGAAAAATACAGTTGTAGAAACAGGTTCCTGAATGTGTTCTCGTTGGGTGTGTTGCTCCGCAAAGTATGCAGGTTATCGACCATTGCTATGACCTCACTTATGGGTCGCGCTCTGGGGTCGCCACTTTGATTGCTGTGTACCAGCCAATCGATCACACTCTCCCTGTCTTGATGCTCAAAGCCATCGGTGATTTCGATAAGGCGATCTATAAGGGTCGCCGGGTCTTCAACTTGATCGATTACCGAAAGGAGCTTTTTACTGTGATCAGAATGATCAGTCAGGATTAACAGATTTTCCAGGTCCTTCGCTTCGGTTTTTGCGATAACACGCTGTAGCAATTCAAGCTGATTGAGTTTGAGATTACCTGCATCAAAACACAGATCAACAAGCATACGGAATTGGCTATCACTTAGAGAGGCGGCGTGGAGCTCTGGTATCGCGCGAATAAATTTATGCGCTTCCTTAATGGAATGACTGTTGGCGATGGCATCGACAAAAACCTGTTTTTCCACATTACTGAGTCGCTGCATCGCGACAACAATTTCTTGCGATCGCGCTTTGACAAGCTCGGGGTCAGCGTCATTTAAACGCGAGAGTAAAGAACGCAATTGTTCGGGCCCCGAAACGGAAGTCGTTAATGCGTGTAAGTGTTCAAATGGTATTTTTTCAGCTATCTTCTGGTATTTTTTCGCTGTCGCTTCACTGACATTGTCACTCAGCTGACCGTTAACAAAGTCACGCGCTGCCTGTTGCCTTTCCAGTTCAGACCCCGGTTCTGTATCGGTCCTCGCTGTCATATCCTTTTTATTAAATAAACGCGCAGGTTGCTCCAGCCAATCCGGCTTGTTGATAATTCCCGCTTCCATCGCGCGGATGTGGGTATCAGAAATACTCGACATTTCCATAGAACGACGAACAAGATTACCCAAAGCCGCTTCGGTGATGTTCAAGCGGGTCTGTAAGCGCGCCTTTTCTGTCGGGTCTTGTGTTTTTTCAATATCACCTTTCAGGCTATCCATTAGACGGCGTTGCGCATCGACCTCGATTTCGATTTTGTTTTGATATACAGCAAGTTGTTGCGCCAGAGGGAGTGCATCCCATTCCGCAAGACTGATTTCATCAAGGCTTTTGATTTTTTCCGCCCAGTCGGGGTCACGGGTTTGCAGGACATGCAGACCCTCTTCTCGTAGAACCGATGGGTCGGCACTCTCACGCATGACAACCACAGGCTCACCATGAATGATCATGGTGACGGCCTGACCTGACTGTGATCGGGTCAAGGCCTCGAACTCCGCATCACGCATGACCAGAATCGGGATATCCTGCATCTCTCCCTGTTGCGCTCGTGGCACGGAGGCAAGGAGTTCTTCGCGTAGTTTTGCCTGTTTATCAGCAGACACACTCACGGCCGGTTGTCTTACGGCTTCATCCAATGCGATTTTGAGTGCTTCGACATCGGTGTCGGGTGCTTCTTTTAGCGCGGCCTCAATAAGTCGTTTTTTTGAGGCTGGCGATAAGGTGTCACCTTCCATTTGCCGAATACGCAGTTCTACCAGTGCATAGTCGGGTAGAACGGAGAGTTGTGCGCGCTGTTCAGCGGGAATGTTCGACATACGCTGTTCCCGCTCTGCCCGTGCTTTTGCCCGCGCCTGTTGCTGTTTTCTGGCAGCATTGTCGAGGCCTCGTTCCAGAATCTTGTCGAAATCAGCCCGTTTTAAATTCGGGTTATTGTCGGTGGCTAAACGGTAAAGTGTTTCCAGGTCCGCCGGGCTACCCAGATCCTGAGCTGCAAATTTCTGTTTTAAGTCGGCGATATTTTCCTTTGGTAGCGAGGCAATTAAGGCGCGATCCTCGGGAGCAATATTTTCCATAACGCTTTGAAAGTTTGCTTCTACGATGGCGATTTCGAGATTGCGCGCATGATTAGCGGTTTCGACTGCTCTGTGCAGGGTGTTGAGAAAAGAGAACTCATCGAGATCCGGATTTTTCTCTCTCGCTTTTCTAAAAAGCGCATCCGCTGTGTCAGCGTCCAGACTACCGCGTTGAATCATCGCGGCAGCAATGGCCAGATCGCTATCAGAAAGTTGATGCAAGCCTTCAATATCAAGACCATCCAGCGAGCGTTGTAATTCAGGGTTCAAATCACTTGATAAGCGGCTGCGTACTCGCGCCCTGGTATCAGCTGAAATATCGCTTGGCGTAGCACGCGAAGCCTGGCTGTGTTCAATTGCAGAATCGAAAGCGCCCATTAATTTTTCGCCATTTAACCCCGGTACCGATTCACGTAGCTCTACGATAAATTCATGACGTGCTTGCTGGCCTTTTTCATCGCTGCCAAAGCCGCCGCTGTCAATCAGGGAAATGAGTTTTTCCAAACTGTCAGTATCCAGGCGGGTCGCCTGTTCTCTCAGTGCTTGTGGTAAGCGCGCAAGCGTGGTGTTCGCGACGGTAACTTCGCGACGTACTTCACCGATATCAGAATCGTAATTCAACACGCCTGCAGAAATCCCCACTAAACGTAATGCACGTAATTCGCTATCGCTGACTGAGCTGCTGCTTCGTGCCGCTTCAAGCAGGTCCTGGTAGCGTTGTTTGTTTAAGCTATTGACCGCTCCGCGGAATCCTCCAACGGCCATATCGCGAAGTGCCGCACCGCCGATACGCGTTAATGCATCACCGAATTTTCCTTTGAATTCGCCATTTGCATATTCAATTGCCACACCCACAGTTTCGCTGGCAGCAGTACCAACAAATTCTGAAAGCGCTTCAGTGATAGCGGCGGTGCGATGGGGAGCATTGGCGGCGGCGCGTTGCAAGCTATTCATTTTTGCAGGGTCAACTTCACCCAATACCGCACTGTTCAATTTGTTGGTCATACCTTCAGAGACACCGGCAGCAACGCCTGAGATAGCTGCATTTTTCAGCGCACTGCTACCGATGTTTTCGAGGCCGTGCAGAAAGCCATCTTTCCAGGTATCTTCATTGAGTGCGCGTTGTGCGCCTGCAGAAAGGGCACCGGAAATTGCTTCACGGGCAACGGCACCGCCGACTTTTCCAAGACTTTTATTTAATGCACCGCCCATACGAGCGAGCATATTGGTTTTGCCCAGCCCACCACCAAGTGCGCCACCAAAGCCAGCGGAAGCCGCTTCAACCGCCATCATTGCTGCATCATTTGCGGCCTCTTCCCAACCGTAGCGTTCACCTCGCATTCCCGCTTTGGCAACCATCGTTGCGGTACCGGAAATAATTGCAACAGCAATTCCCGCTGCAACGGCATTTACTCCAGGAATTAACATAAGTGCGACAGTGGCAATCAGCGCGAGGATGCTTATTGTTGTGGTTATCATCGATTCCTGACGCGCGATTTCATTGCGATAGGATTCTGCAAAATTACCGATCGAGCGAGACGTGTCAGCAAATAGCGTGCGGTCGCCTCGGAAATTTCCATTTTCAAAAGCGGCAGCTTCAATTGCCGGGTCAAGCGTACCGTCTGCACTGTAAATCGCTGTAGGGTCGCCAGCGAAACGCTCAGCGGCTTCCGGGTTGTGTCTGCGTGCTTCCTCAAGAATCATACTGGCTAGACGTTCTTGCGAAGCGTCCAGATTGACTTGTTCATCTGTGCCTTCCATGGTGTGCTGTGCAATAAACCCGGTTCCACGAACACGTTCCTGGTGATAACGCATGGCTTGTGCACGGCTTCGATCCAGATCAGTTTTTTGTTCGTTGTCGACAATGCGTTGCAGTTCCATTGCCAGATCGCCAGAGGTTTCTGAACCGCGAGTGGCAAACCAACCAACTGGACTCATGGCAAACAAGGCGTAGTCGTCGGCCTCCCACTCGCGATCTTTAATACCCATGGCGACGTCCATGTCTTCACCATAGCGTGCTTGCCAAAAGCTGCGGGCAGCGTCGTATTCTTCTTGTGAACGATTGCGATAAGAACGCAGAAGTAAATCGTCGTTGGTGCCAAGGCCTTCAGTGGCCAGTGCCGCACCAGCCTCAAGGCTTGCGCGACCGCCGGTAATCATTTCCTGGCCATAGCGTGAATGACTGTAAACATCTTCATCACTGCGGCCGAGGTTATACATTTGTGTTGTGAGCCCATCAGCACGCGCAAACAAATCTCCAACACGCTGAGCCATATAACGTTCTGCTGCTTCCGGTGTTGAAATTTCATCGGCAGGTGCGCCAAGTTGCCGCGCCATAATTTGCAACCTGCCGCGATGTTCACTTTGTTCCTGATTAAATTCGCCCTGCAAACGTTCGCGCCGATCGAGCAAGTTTCCTGGCGCGTTTTCGGGACCACCCGCTTCTTCAATTTGCCGATCAATGTCGTCCAGCTCTTGTTGCAATCCACTCAAGCGTGGGTTTTCAACTGCATCAGTGATTCGGTTTTGAGCGGTTTCAGTCAGTTCTTCCGTTCCAAAAATGCCTTCGTGCTCTTCACCTTCAGCAATTTCAAAGGTCGCGCGTGACGCCCGCGCTTCATCGCTTTCGGAACCGAAATTGACAACGTCTTCAATGTATTGCCGAGCGTTTTTTCCTGTAGAGATTTGTTCTATATCGGCAGTCATTACGGGGCCAGCAAGTGGCGTGACCAGACCGAGCACATTAAAATCGAGCACCGCTGCCGCGTGCCCTCGCGTTGCAAAATCAATCATGGCTTGACGACCCTGCTCGTCAGTAAATTGATCAGCGCTGCGGTTGCGTGGGTCGGTGAGTGATGCAACTTCACGGTAAACTTGCGACGTTGCGGTGTTCAGGTCAGCATCGGTGACATAGCCCAACTCTATGGCGAGTTCCTGTCGTAAAAGTTCGCGCATGTTGCCCATTGCATCAACACGGGCACGGTCTGAGCGGTTTTGAGCTTCCTCCGCACTGAATATCCAACCCCAGGAGGCGTCGTCGCGCCCTTTATCAATCGCTTCCATGGTTCGTGCTGCGACAGCACGCTCTCGATTGTTATTAATATAAGCGAGCGAAATATCGCGCTCGTGTTCATCGAGTTCGTCGTTAATGTGTTGCGCTGTTTCAGCCAACATTTCCGGTGCGAACTGTTGAAGCGCGCTGTGTTCATCAGCGGACATTCCCTGCCCCAATGCTTCGCGCGCTTCACGGCTTAAATCAAACCAGCCGGTGGAATTTTCGATACCGTACAAACGCCAAATACCCCGCGCGACTTCACTTTCGCTAAAAAGCCCTAGCGCTGTTGCGCGATGGGGATTGTCGAGCTTTGAACCAATACGATCCTGTAAATCATCACCGTGTTGATCCTTAAACAAATCACCGGTTGCAGGACAGCCTGGCCAGGGAAGGTCGGCCAATAGTTCAACAACCTTGTCCTCGTCTGGATCCGTCTCATAAAGGTAAACAGCGAGTGCAACGCCCGCATAGAGTTGTGCGCCCGGAATTAACATTCCCGCCGCGACACCTCCGGCGACGACGTCGGCATCCCGGCTTGGCATCGCGTGGTCAAGTTCGTCAGCGCGCTTTCGAAGTTTTTCTTTTTCATCGAGCATGACTTTGCTCAAGGGACCGTCTTCGCCAGTTTGTTCCATAAACTCGACAAATGCTTGCAAAGCGCGAAATTGTGCCGACTCTGCATTGCTGATACTGCTATTGCAGAAATTGGCTGCAATATTTTCTACCTGCTCCATGGCGGGGCCGCGAACGCGTTCGTCCGTGTTTAATATGCCTTCGGTCATTCGCTCGGCATATTCCTGCGCTGCGGTAATACCAAAAAAGGCCCCGTCGCTTAAATTACCCGTCATCATCGAAGAAAACATCGACATGTCGAAAACGGTACGTGTTACAACATCCTGAACACTGTCAGCACTTTCGCGTGCATTCTTACGAATACCATCAACTTGTTCCTCCTTGATATTTTCCATGGTGTCGATAGTGTTTTCTGCCTGCATCGCGGCAACAGCTTCGTGGTTTTCCAGTAATTTTTGCAGACTATCCCGGGCTGCAAGCATGCGTGGCACGAGCGTGCGTTTATCGAGGAATTTTCCTTCCTCTATTAAATCGTCCAAACGTCGAATCAGATCAACGTAATCTTCGGCCATTAATTCAGTGGAACTATTCAGCGCAATTTCTGCCTGATTGGCCTGTTGAATGAGCCCCTTCCTTGCCTTGCGTCCGACTTTCCATAAATTGTTGGTGAGTCTTTCACGTAAATCTCGATCAGCGTATTCCGCCGCGAGTGTGCTTTTTTCTTCGACCGTTTGCTGTGCCTGGATTTTCGAACGTTCTGCGGCCGTCATCTCCGCCGTTGCGGTGTCGTTTTCCTGATTGGTGGACGCAGTTTGGTCCTGTTCATGGTATTGCGATACCGGTGTCGTTAAGCCGAGAACCATTGTCATAAACTGTGCGCGGCTGGCGTCGCTGCTCATTCGTTCTGCAGCCTGCTGTGCATTTTCAACCAGGTTTGTCTGTTTCGCGTCAGCGCGTCCGTCCAGATGGGGTGTTGCGCGAGTTACCAAATCTTCTTTCAGATTTGCTCCACCATCAGAGAGCCCGATGGCTTGTTGATCAATAAATAAATTCAGGTAGCGTTTGGTATCACCAATAATTTGAAAGTCCGCCGCCTGCTCGGTACTGGCATCAACTACGCCAATACCATCCTCACCACTGTAGGCACCGGCACTGACTTCACCGTCAGCGCCTGTTGTGGCGAGTCTGCCAACCTGGCCTGATTCGGGAATGGCAAAAACAAAGCGTTCAGCGGCTGGTAATTTTTCGTCAAAAATCCCTCGGGCAATATCTTCTGCTTCCTGGATTTTTGTGGAGCCCGATTTTAATTGTTCGTAGATATCGACAACCATCCGGTCGCGGTTTTCCTGGATGTCTTCACCGGTCCTTACACCGTGTTCCTCGATGTGGTCGATTTCATCGGATGCGGCCACCCCGATATCGGCAATGGCCTGGTCAATTGCATTATTGATTTTACTGACGCCGGCCTGCGTTGCTCGCCAAACTTCGTCCGCCATATCTTCAATTGAAATGCGTGTGTCTTTCGCGGTGAGGCCCACACGAATAATCATTTGTCGTTGAGCGTCGCGAGCAGCCTGGGTGACGCGTTGTGCAGCGTCGCGAACGAGTGTGTGGTGTAATTCCGGTGGTGAACCCGTACTTTCAATAATTTTTTCCTTGCGTGCCATCGCTTGTGGCGGTGGTGCATGCACGAAAGGCGTTTTAATTGGCGTCAGCCTCGGCAGGGTCGCAACGAGAGGCGTAAACGCTTGTTCATCTTCCGTTCCGCCGGAAGCGCCTGCCAATTCATCTTCCTGTTCGCTGTCTTCTTCGCTTTGTGCTTCCTCTTCGTTCTCTTCGCCCTCTTCCTCACTGTGTTCTTCTTCCTGAGTCTCTTGCTGGGCGTCTTCCTCATCCCCTTCAGTTGGGTTATCAGTCCCCTCTTCATCATTTGCACTGCTGGACGTCTCCAGTGAATCGTCCTGTCCTTCACCACCTTCCTGCTCAGGGCTTGTTTCAGGTTCAGAGGAATCAGCCTGAGCGTCGGGCATTATGCTCATTTGTTGCGAAACGTTTTCGTACTCGCTGTTTTCAACTGCGGATTCTGAGGAGGAGAAACCTTGTTCTGTTGATGCGTAGGCCGGTAAGGACACCGATGTAGAGTTGCGCGCACTGGTTGATCGAGTTTCGGATTCAGCTGAACTCGACTCTGCATGTACACTGCTCAGACTGCGCGAACCCACGACGTTAATGTCTCTGAGTGGATTGTGCGCTTGTACTTAAATACGGAATAACAAAACGAAATATTTTTGGTAACCACAGCCACCGTGATTCCAGCCAGACTAAACCGTCGTAACTTATACGATTCTTCCCTTGCTCACTTTCGGTCCAGCTTAACCAGATTGGACTGGGGTGCATCCAGCCGGCGATATCACGATAGCCGCCCGGAAATTTCTCACTGAACATATTCGGCCAGCGCAACAATCCGGCAGGCGCCGCACAGACTTCCGTTTCCTTGCGCGCGTCGAAATCTGAAAGAACGGGTGGTGTTTTGTAAATGGTGTCGACTATGCTGACGAGATGCTCTGTCAAGCAGGGGTCGAAGAGCTTTGCCAGTTCTTCGGGAGTCGGTTTAAGCGATGTTACAAATTTGGGGTTACGCAGCTGCATGATCAACTGTGGCGCGGTTTCACTCAACATCCGAAGATTGGTTAACAGTGAGATACGCGCAGCATCAATTTGTTGAAGCCGTTCACTCACAGAGTGCGCTTCTTTTCGAATCAAGGGATCCTTATCATTCAGGAGTGCATTTACACGGCCAAGTAAATCAACGCGTTCCAATTCGCGCGCATAACTCAGTGCTTGCAAACGCTCGCGTGGTGTCGGTGCAGTAAATAGTTTGGAAATTTTTGCTTCGCTGATCAAAGGCAATTTTTTAGCAATTGCCATTCTTAACCTGGGGGGAACGGTCGCAACATCCAGCACTCGCATTTTTACAACCGGGTTAAAGGAGTAAATCACGAAGGGTTTCAAACCTCCACAGGTCCAGGAAGCGACCTCGGGCTCGTCTTCAATTGTAGGTCGGGTTTGTTGGATATCCTCGCGTGACCAACCAAGCGCAGACATCGCGGCAGCGATTTCGTTGAAACACACGCTGGAATCCACCAGGAGAGTTTGTCCAAGATAGTTTGCAGTCATCACTCACTCCTGCTTTTTTCTTCACGCGAAAAGCGTGCGAGTTGTTCAATGGGTTTGGGTACGGGGCGACCAAGTTTTCCATATTCGAGGCGAATACCTTTAACAAGTAGCTCCGGATGAATGTGTTCCTGCTGGGCATAGGTCGCCGCCGCCAATACGGCATTGCGAATTTGCCCACCACTGAAATCACAGTAACTCGCAATAGTTTGGCAGACATTTTCATTGGGCCCCTGGTTTCCGAGGTGGCTTTGCCAAAGTTGCAAGCGTTCGTCGAAATTGGGCAGTGGAAAATCGATTTCGACATCGATACGGCGACTAAAGGCGTTGTCAATACGTTCTTTACCATTGGTGGTTAAAATCACAATGCCAGGGTGATTTTCGATTCGGGTTAATAGAAAATTTGTCAGCATATTTGCAAAGCGCTCACCGTTTTCCTTGCCGTCACTGCGTGAACCGAAAAGCGAATCTGCTTCATCAAACAGCAATATCACATCGCTGGAGGCTGCGTGATCGAGTAACTGCGAGAGGTTTTTTTCTGACTCGCCGATATATTTATTCATCACGGATGACAAATCCACGCGATATAAAGGTGTGGCCAATTGACTGGCTATATAACTGGCGGCCAGTGTCTTGCCTGTACCGCTTTCGCCTACAAACAGCGCGCGCAATCCGGAATTCGGGCTACTTTTCAGCGTGTGACCGAGATGCTGCCAAAGACCTTCGCGATTTCTTGCTCGCAATAAAAGGAGATCAATGCCCTCCTTTACAGAGGGTGAAAGCGAAATGGCCTTTTCATCTACCTGGCGTTTTACTGCTTGCGCCAGTACATTCAGATTTTCGGCAGCAAAACTCCAGCGCGCATGATGTAAATGCTGCAAGCCCGGTTTGCGATTATCTTTTTCTGCAAGTTGTAAAGTAGTTTTCGCCAGTGTTCTGATTGTTCGCCCACTTAATAAGGTACATGCACCGAGCTGTTGTGCCAGCTTTTTATTTTTGAGTTCCTGTTGCCAGAGTTTTACTCGCTCTTCCTGGGATGGAATACTGGTTCGAATTTCCAGCACGTTCTCTGCGTCCACTGAACCTTCAGTCCCCATAATGACAACGGTAAATGGCGGCGTAGAACATTGCGCACGCAGTTCACTCAGACGAAAAGTTTCTCCTGGTCCTAGCTGGGGTTTGATCACGGGTAAAAGACCCGCGTAACGACAAAGAATTGTCCTGTCCTTGTGTTTTAAAACCTGTTCTGCGGGAATCAACAACGGTTTGCAACCAAGGTATGCTGCCAACTCACATGCGAGGTCACGGCGCCCACTGGCTGGCACACCGCGAATAACAAGCCCTCTGATGTTGTGTTCACCCTCTCTCTCAATCAAGCCTGCATATTTTTCCAGCTCGCTACTGTCTGCTGATGTGGGTGCACTATTTCTGTCCTGTTTAAGTACATAACAACCAGGCCAAAGAATTGGCTTACCCGCCAATACTGGCCAAACACCGTCGCGCATTTTCAGTTTACATAATGGGAGTGGACCTTCCTGTGTGAGAGTGACGAGTTGGTCTTGAATTAAGGCGTAGCCGCCGAGACCAAATACAAACTCATCGGCCAGTTGTTTGTCAAAGAGCGTTTCAATCAGCGCGGCCGCCATGTGAACAGAGAGATGTGCGGATTTATCAGGTGCCTGTAATTCAGCTACAGCGAGGTTTATGCTATGTGAACTTTCGAGCTCGCCGAGTAAGGCCACAATGAAGAGATCAGATAGCTGTAATTGGTAATCTTCAATAAAAGCCTCAATGCCAAAGCGTTTATTCTTTTTACTGAAGTCTGTCTTTGCTGATTCGACCAAGGTTTGTATTCGGGACTTATACAACGGCCAATCAAGGTTTTCCTCAAATGTGTATGCGATGGCTTCGCGTTTTAGCATCGGTACAATGACCTGGTCCTCCGGCAAGGCACAGCGCCAAAACTCGAGCAAGCCGAGACGGACAAATACGCGCAGACGGTTAAATAAATCAATCTCTTTGGTTTTATGGGCTTCTTGCTGCGTTTCCTTACCCGGGTCGACAATTTTCATCAATTCAGTCATTGCGCTTGCCTGATATGTGTATTTTGATTTAGACCTGTTCGCGATAGTAAAACTGAATGACGCGAGAGAGTTCCGGTACCCAACCGGGATTGACATCCAGCCCAGCCAAACGAATATCCAGGCGAAGGCTCGACATGGGAAAATAACAATCAATATGACTGGCGCTGAAACGAATACTGGCAGGAAGGTACAATAACTCGCTTTGCCATATACCCGGAAACGCTGTTTGTATTTTTTCAACAAGTCGAATCGTTTCAGCTTTTACCGATGCACGCTCCTCAGCTGTGCTGAGATAGTTGGCTAATGCGTCGCTATCTTTAAATGCACTGTGAATACAAATAAAATTTTGTATGCCGGAATCCAGGGGCGTTTGAAGTTGTCGCGCCAGCAGGTAAAGTGACACCCACAAGGACGGATGGTCAAGGCCTAAGGTTTGCAGATTGCGTTCCAGGCCACCGAGCATTCGAAGGGCGTTTATAAGAAAGAAAAAACCACCAAATTCGCTATGTAGCGTCGCGTCATTCAGAAACACCGGCTTCTCTTCTGTTGATGCCTGTTTTTTATCGGAATCAACTGCGCCATTGAGCGTGTGCTTCGATAGCGCATTCAAAGTGGAAGAGAAAGCTGGATCAGTTTTAGAACGTGTAAGCGCATGTTCGCGTTGGCCAGCGCCACTCACTTTTGTTGGCGAATTTCCAGGAGCTGCAAACGCATTGGTTAGCACAGTTTGTCGCTCGGTCAGCTCATCCACGTGTGCACTCCGTACGGGATCGGACTGGTTCACATGG
This sequence comes from Cellvibrionaceae bacterium 1162T.S.0a.05, assembly GCA_000964245.1. Taxonomy (GTDB): domain Bacteria; phylum Pseudomonadota; class Gammaproteobacteria; order Pseudomonadales; family Cellvibrionaceae; genus 1162T-S-0a-05. The sequence continues at coordinate 3,777,893 of LANB01000001.1, forward strand.
TGTGTGTCGATGGAATTCCCGGAACGATCCTCGACTCGCTGGTTTTCAATTTTCTGTTTTTCAACCTTTTGTTTTTCAACTTTTTGTTTTTCAAGAATGGTTAAATATGACGTGTCCGGATTATGATCTGGAAGTAAGCGATTGAATGCTTCAAGACCATGAGTTCTACCGAGTGCCAGTTGAAATATTTTGATAAAACGATCAGGGGCTCGGCGGTAAAGCGTTGGAAAATAACTCAAACCTGTACAAGCCGCTGCAAATTGCCATTTTATCGCTTGTGGTTTGTCGAAAACCACACAGCGAGACCAGGCTTGCATCACACTCCCCTGGCTTTCCAGGTATCGTTGCACAGCATCATAGTATTCCTCGTCCTGCATGGTATTCTGATTCCCGGAGTCATTGTGAATGTCATGCAAGCTGTGAATACGCCGTACAAGCAATTCAACTTCAGCGTCTGTAAGTGAATGTACAACAGTGCCAAGGGCCTCAATATCGATCAAGCGCATCATCACGGCAGGCAACAAGGCTGAATGCTCCCACAATATGTCACAGATTGCCTGGCTTGTTGTTTTGTTTAAGAGTGGGTGCCAACGTTGCCAATACCAGCGTGAGGCTAATTGGTGAGAGCTCAAATCACGCAAAAGATAAGCGAGTAAATCCGGCAAATTTTTAAAACGTACTGCGTTTGAATGAGGGTTAGCCTGTTCACCTGTTACCGCTTGCAAGAGAATTTTGTCCAGCATTCGACCGGCTTGATACCGCAAATCACTTTTGCGGGCTTTTACTTCCAGCGAACGCACGAAAACCCAGTCGTCATTTGGCATTGTTGGCCACGTTCCGGAGCCAAGGTCATTCACTATAGTGGCAAGGCCTTGGCGTGCAGTACGCAATTTCAGCTTGTCGATAGTAATTCCTTGCGCTGCACTCATCGCCCATTACACCAGTAAATGCGGGGTCAGTTTATTCGCCACCACGCGATATTGTGTTGTGACTCTGGCGGTACTTTTTGAAATTCTCACAATGTTTGCAACGGTGCCTTTATCGTCATCGTCCTCTACGTTCAGAAGTGCAACAACGCGTTGAGTCGGGTCAATCAGTTGTAATACTGTTCCCGGTTTTGCCGGTTTATTCAATTTCAAACGCAGGGCTTCACCAATTGCGAGGACTTTGGGTGGGATGTGAACTTCCCCCTGTAAGATCTCTGCGGGGTCTCCAAGCGCGGCTTGTATCAGTGTGGCACGAATCATATTGCGCATGGCGGCAGCGGCATTACTGGATGCTTTGCTGTCAATTTGTCGGAACCACCAGGCAATAAGTTCGGCTACGGTGCGTGTTGCATTAAAATCTTCACGTTCTGCGCGATCCAGGCCTGGCCATAATTCGACTCGATCGACACTCAAGCGATCATCTTCTGCGAGTTGCGCCCACTGCAGTCGAATGGACGGAGAGATTTCAGCAAGCCTTTCCAGCAGGCAATAAATCGCCTGCTCCAGGCGTGTACTCAAGGTCTGCGCCTGTTTTTGTAAATAACCCTTGGTGCCGACGGTAAGATCATCCAGTGACATGACTTTCATGGCTCCCTGTTGACGCTTGCGCGCTGACTCCATTGCCAGCTCGATGGAAAAGCCTGCCCAGTAATTCAACACTGAAAAGCTTTGTTGCCTTACTTTACCGAGTGACGCGCGAACAGGTGTGTTGCGATTTTGGCGGGCTGTCTTGCCAGCCTGACTCACCGCGCCCTTCAGTCGCAGTGCGGATCGAGCACCCTTGTTTTGCAAACGGTGCTGCCGAAGGTTTGCGATATATTCCAAACGGTCGGCATTGGGAATATACGGGGTGAGATCTTTTAAGGCTTTCCAGTCTCGCATGGGAATTTCGGTGACGGTATCGAAAAAATCCTCGAGTTCTTCAGGTAGCTCCGGGTCTTCTTCCCAATCACAGCCCGGCACAATGTCTGAGGAACTCCCGTAACGCAGCTCGAGAGGGTCTGACAAACGCATACTGACCGGTGTTTGGCGGACGCGCACAAAGTGCAGGCTTTTCACCGCAGTGGTTAGAATACGTGTACGCTCGAGATTGTCCTTGTATATTTTTTCCCAATCTTCATCGAGCAAGCGTTGCGCCAGCCCATAATCACCCTGAAATTCAACCCGGCGTTTATCAATGCCTTCCAGTTCCTGCGTCGCTTTTTCGATAAGGTTCGCCAGCTTTTCAATTTCACCCTCTTTTTTCAGGCGTAAACGTAACTTGCTTTCAAGGTCTGCTTCTATGCGCGTATAGCGGCCTTCTACATAGGCAATTTGTTTGGTAAGAATTTTTCCTGCGTTAAATAAATTTTCATAAAGTATGGCCGAAATCTCATCGCCGTTATCCGAGCTTGCAGTGGGAAGGCTTAATTCTTCAACGGTAGGCGGAATACCAAAGTCTTCGAGGGTTTTGCGCATGGAATTAGCGTCGGTTTTACTAAAGAGTTCATCGACAGTGGCAACCAGTTCGCGCATACCTTGAACGGCTTTACGGTATTCCTGTAGTTCTGGGCGAACGTGCTCAATCACACAAAAGCGAACCGGCTTCGGTTCGAAAGCCGGGCTTGTTAACGCGTTCCGTGGTGCTGAGGCGATTTTGTTCAGGCGGTCTGTATTTAAATTAAACTGTAAATTGGATGTCAAACTCGGGGAATTACGCAAGGTGGTACTGTAGGCCAGATTCACACTGGCTGAACTGAAGTTTTTTGCATTATATGCGATGTCTTTGCTAATACTGTCTGAGATAAATGAGGATGGTGCTGAATAAGATAATTCAGGAATTAATTTATAATTTTTTGCTGCGCTGCTTTCTTTTATGGCGGCAGTCAGTAGTAGGTTGTTAAAGCTTTGTGTATCGGCATTAAGATTCAGCGAAGCGCTACCGGCGCTCGATCTTTCGGTCGCCGTGGAATCACCTCCGTCTACCGAAGCGGTTTCAGTATCCACCACTTCGGGAGGCTCGGCTTTCAAACTGGTAAAGGGTAACCATCGCGCCACCTGTAAACCGGAACCGTCGCCAGCGACACCACCGGCTAATGCAGCAAGTGAAACAGTTTGGTTATCGAGTTGCTGTCTTTGTAAGAGTAAATAATCCCGTGTTTTTTCGAGGCGTTGACGAACAGCGCGTATCGTATTGTCAAGGGCTTCGCGTTCGTGTTGGGCAACGACATAGCGAATCACCAAGCCGTTCTCTTCGGGTTCGATGACTGCCGGCGGCGAAACTGGCGATGGACCCGTTCCCCAATTGCTGTAAAAAGCAGGCTCCGCAGGTGTGCCTTGATCATAGGGATAAGGCGTACTCGTCCCCTCACCTAATTCTGCGCGCGCGTTTGCAATCACATCCGCAAAAAAATCCTGAGGCAGTTTAGGCAGCGTTGCGGGTTTCGGCATGTCGAGACTGGCGATCTCTTCAGCATCAAGTACATCTTCATCTGTTACAAAGTACAGACGATGATAAACCCGCATCCATTGCATCCACATTTTGTAAGCACGCATGAAATAACGATAAATATCGTCATGCAAGCGCGTATCTGTTTGTGGAAAATGTAATAGAGTCGGGCTGTAGTCGGTTTCATTCACAGCCAAGAGTAAGCGGAGCTGATCGCCTGATGCTTGCCGTAAATCAATTGCGCGCCGTGGTAAGTGGCGCATCACCAATTCATCCACTGACTCTTCAGGAACCGCGACCATATCCAGTTTCAAATGACTCGGCAGCCAGGATACAGTCGGCAAGGGGGCCGCGATATTTTCTATGAGCTCTATGGGTAATTCACCGGCAGCGGGTAAGAAATTCATTTGAAGGTTTGTCTGGAGATAGTCGCGTAGCGTTGTGGAATCCAGTTGCGCGGCTTCGTTTGCCATGCGGCGAAAGGCATCCCGGGTTTGCTGGAGTAAAACCTTGTAACCGCTGAATTTTTCCGCTTGATATCGCCCCGCAGATTCACTGAACCATGCAACCTGATAGTCGGGTGTACCTGAGCCCCGATCTTCAACCGCGACCAATCCAAGTGGAATAGCATCATTTAACTTTAAAATAAATTCAGCATCTACGTTGTTGGCTGCCACCCAGTTTTCAATCGCTTCGCGGCTCGATGTGCCAAGTACCGAAGGATTGATGCTCAATTTGTGTAAGCTCAAACTTCCTGTGACGACGCGTCGAGCGTCGCGCAAAGCATCAAATTCTTCTCGTTGGCAAGGCTTGACCTCGAGGTCGGTATCGACGTAGCGCGAGCTGCGTTTCAAGATCAAATAGTAAATGCCTGCGGCATTTTGCATTTGAACTTCTTCAAGATACGCTTCCAATAGACTGCTCCAGGATTGACGCAGCGGTGAAAACAACCCCAGGGTTTTTCCATTCCCCGCAATAGCGAGGCCGGGACTGACTGTCAGCCCCTCTCCAGGACTGGACAGGGTCTCTGTTCGGATATTCAGTCCGTGGACAACGCCTGTGTAGCGCCCCGCCAACAAGGGAAGAATGCGACGATCCATATACGCTTGCTGGCGATCAAATTCCTGTTCGCCCAGGTGACGGCCCGGAAATAAATTCAGCCTTTCCAATTCACTGTGGCTTGCTATCGCTTCCGATATCAGAATTTCATTCATACTCGACTCCGGCTCTCGCTAACCTTAAGGTGAGGTTGTCAGGCTTGACCACAAATTGAGCAAGCTTGCATCTAATGAAAAACTGGCACCAATGTTGGCGACGATATTGCCTGTTATCTGGTCTTCATCCTGAGCACTTTGTAATTGCGCAAGAAACTCTGCGAGTTGTTCACTACGTGCAAGTGATAGCAAGGTTTGCCACAGCGCGTCGTCGTATTGCCTTTCCACTCGTAAAGCAATATTGAGCGCGTGTTGAACAACGTTGAGGTCATTGGCAAATTCAATTTGAATTGTTGTTGCCGCTGTCGTCGCTTCAGTCGAACTGCCTCCTCGCAATTCAGCGAGGTGTGCAAGATTGAGGCGATTGAGGAAAACATCCGCTTCATCCGCGAGTAAATTGCTATCACTCGGCGTGGGCATAAAGGGATCGGAAGGCGCAGGTGTCGCTCCGGTATTCAATAGAATGCCACTCATTTGTGTTTCGGCTGCACGCAGTGGACGGCGAATAAACATCAATTCGTTTTCATCGACACTGTCCCAAATCGCTTGCCATGTTGTGCGATCAGTATCCAATTCGTGGACGCGATTTCTCGGAAATAAGCGCAAACGCAAAAGATCAAGCCCGCCAGGCTTACCGTTAATTAAATCGGGTTGCCGCTCCAGGCGCGTGGCATGTGTAGCGTAATCCGCGTGAGCAAGTGGTGCGAGCACCATGACATTCATTGGCTCTTCCAGTGCCAGCTCCAGTGGTGGCAATTCAAGTGATTCCTGAATGATTAAATCCAGTTCGGCTTTGCGTATTGGCGCAATCCAGACGTTATAATTTTCCGGGAAAAATCCCTGCCGACCGGTGACCGGATCGATACTCTCTTTGGGAAGGGAACCCGCTGGAGGAATAAAACGGAAATAATCGCTCGCGGCAAAATCTCCTGTGAGTGAACCAGCACGGCGTTCATCCATTAAGTCACTAAACAATTTTTGATACTGACGATAGAGATCATGCTGCGCCAGGCTGTTGTCGTCCGGGTCTCGTAAGGGACGGCGCAATAAGCTACTGTCCAACCATTGCGGTCGATCATTTGCAATTGCAACAATGCCAAGTGCGACAGCATCATCAGAAATCAGGGCTGCGGTATGATTATCGCGATACAACTTTTGAATCAGTTGCGCACGTATTTGTATCGGGCTTTGTTGTGGCAGTGCCTGATTCAAGGGTACCAGTGCGAGTTGCACGCCTTCGCTAATCACATCAAAATCAAAATCGCGTTTTTCACCCAGATCGGTTGGAAACACTTCGGCGATATCTGTTCCGACTTCTGCGTAACGCAGAACTACCGCATAGAGTGCACGGTTAAAACGCCGATTACGCCCTTCATTCAGTTCTGAAATGGCTGCGCGATCATTTAAATCGAGAACGAGCGAACGCCCCAGTTCCAGTACTCGGCCTGCCTCACTGAGTGCGATACCCGGGCTTACATGCAGTTCACCGCTCAGGGTGTCTAGTTCCAGTTCCAGGCCGGAAATAACGCCGTTGCCAAGAGCGCGCCCAACTTCACGCAAGCGTCCGTCCAGATATATCTGATCGCGGTTTAAATCTTCAGCCGTTAATAAGCGATTATCGAAATAGTGTGAACGTGTTAAGCGGGGGTCGACATCTGCAACGCGTTCAAGGCCTTTGTATTTGACCACCTGTGACCCGGAGGGTCTAAAAATTACTGTCGGCATAATCTGTTCCTCTGGCTGGTCCTTTAAGTTGAACGCTGTAAATAAGCAAGTTGACTTGCGGTTGTCAGGAAGGGTCGAACCATATTGTTGACAGACACATCCAGCGGGTCGACAACCGGATCATTCTCATCGGCATTTAAAATGGAATTGAGATCTGGAACCGTAATTGCAATACGCGCTAACAGGAGTCGCGCACTTTCTTCCAGTTGAGTCTGACTTAGACCCGGGTCGAGTTGCCCGTTCAGGGCATACAACAATCGCGCTTGCAGTTCCATTTGTGCATGAAGTTCTGTATTGGCAACATTTGCATCAATGGTATTTTGTTCTGCCGTCGTAATTTCTGCAGGCGCGCTATTTTCAACTGCCGGGTGGCTTGCCCATGGCTGAAAACGATCATCGCTGCTTGTTGGCGGTAATTCAGGAATGAGTTCGAGCATGACACTGTCCGCTGTTCGGCTCGCCTGCACAGCATCGGTACTTAAATTCAACTTGCGAGCGAGTACCGGCTGTTTGCCTACAGCACAACTTGCGTAGCGAACTGTCACTTTTAACCAGAGTTCACCGGTGCCTTCGTTATATCCCTCACGTAATTGAGTTTCAGTTTGCGCACGAAGCCAGTCACTTAACACAATGCAGTAAGCTTCGTTGACTAAAACCTCCCGGCCAAGTCCGTCAACTCCAATGCCGGGGCCGACATGAAGTTGTGTTGAAAGTGGTGTGGAATCGGCGGATACCATAACGGGCATTCCGACCAGGGTGCCGCTTCCTTGAAACCAATATTGCTGGCGATTAATGCGTCGACGATGATAGGTCTGTTCGTCGCGGGTTGCGTCGAGCCCTAACAGCATGCCGGCTTCATAAGCGACGCGTCGTAAGGGCGTGGCAAAATCAGCATCGCGTTCCAATATGTCTGTGTCTTGTGCAAGCTCGCTCATGCTTACTCCTGCTTAGTGATCATGCTGGCATTCACATCTTGCGGTGAAAATGCCGCGGGATTGGTTAACACACCTTCTGCACCCAGCCAGGTATCATTGAGTGTGACCCGTTTAAATGATGGTGAAAGTTCAAGGTAGGTATCGACCGCTAACAAAGGCGATAACCCGAGAACAAAGGGATGATCGCTTTCTACAATTTTCCATTGCAAGTGTGCGGGCATTTGTTCCGTTAACGTTTTTTCTACCGCATGGCGCTGAGCACGGGCGGGACCGTGTAGTAACACGGTGACCTTATGGGCGTATTTATCAAAGAAATTTTCGACAATAATTTCTTCTTCAGCCTGTGCAAGTTCCGGGGCAAATAGTGCGAGAAATTCTCTTGCATCCTCGTCTGCAAGAATCAGTGATTCGCCCACAATACTGTTGCCACTCATACCCGTTCCCAAGGTGAGTGGGTGCGCCTCATCATCCATGTTTAGTCCTAAAATTGTTGCCATCGTCCTGCGCAACCGAAAATTCTCAACGACAACAACACGTCCGTTTTGTACGCCGCCATCTGTAATAATGTCGAGAGCCAGATTCACTCCGGCAAGTGTGCCACGGTAGCGTTGTAAATCCCCACTGCAGGCCAACCAACGCCGCTGACGATGCACTGGCCATTCGGCAGGTAAGGAAACCCCAAAGGCTTCTGCCAACCAGGATAAATGCGCTGTGGGTGTTGTAGCAGGATCTAGCAGCACTTCTGAACTGGCAACTTGTGTTTCTATCGGTGTTAACGCTCCTTCAAAAGCCGCGAGCATGCGTTCACGAACATCAGCACCGTTCGCGCCAAGTGCATCCAGATTTTCATCGACCTGATATTCCTGACGAAAATGTTCCGGTAAGTAAGCCTCTTGATAGGAGAAGCGCGGATAAACGATTTTCAATGCGTGAATTGCGGGTGTTGTTCGTCCGTCACCTTCAAGAACGATACGCAACTGTAAATAACGCCCATTTAAGCGGCGAACAGGTCCGCCCTCTCGCTGTAGCAGCAATTCAAACAAACCCGCTTCATTGAATTTACTTTCCACCAGGCCGCGCCCGAACGCGAGGTCTGAACGATGCCTGCACCAAAGCCATTCAGGTTGTTCTATAAAGGGCTTTTCGCTTCGCTCTTCATCACTGTTAAAGACTTTGGCATAGATCCGAATTTTGCATGAGGGTGGAATACAGCCTTCGAGATATAACCGATGCCAGATAGTATTGGGGTGACCTGAATCAAATGTTTTTAACAAGGTTGCCATTGCGGCGACATGGTATTGCGGGCGTTTAAGTGGAAGTAATTCACGTGGGTATGCAGTAAAACCCGCAGTGTGTTCGGCACTGCCCTGTTCTATTTGGCTTTGATATCGCAAGCGTTTATCTGCACTACTTGCAAAACGTGCTTGTACCTGGGAGAGCATGGGATAGCGTTCGCGAACTAAAATCGCTGTGCCATCCGAAAGAATACCTTCACGCTGAACATTGCTCAGCTGAACAACCGGACAATCACGCTTGTTAAACGCGCTATCGCCCGATTCAGCCGGTAATAGCAGAGCCAGTCTATTGGTTGACACCCGTTGCATATCAACGGCAAAAGGAAAATTTTCTTCCAGCGCAAAAACGGTCCATTCCCCTGCGGCGTTTTGAAGCGTCCTTTTAAGAATAAATTGTTGGCCTGAGCCATTGTGAGTTAGAACATAAAGCGCATCACTATCGCTGCACAATGCAAGCCCAACAAAATTGATAGGGTAAGCACCATGAAAATAGGCATCGAATGCTTTTGGGTTAAGTGCGAGCGGCTCAAAACGCGTTGTATCTGGTGTATAGGTATGTGGCAAGGGCTTGCCCGCACATGCGGATAACATGGTCTCGCCCATGGCCCAAAGCGTTGCATTGTCGTCAACACAAACACGCAGACTTTTTTCGGGTACGGTACAGGCCGCGTACCAGCGTTGTGCCAAATGAAAGAGAATTACGCCATGTTGATCACTGTCATTGGAATAAGCGATGGCAAGGTATTCACCTTTCTCACCGCCAATGCTGATATCTGTGAATGTCCCTGCGGGTGGTGTGACGGCTTGTAACATGCCATCCAGTAGCGGCTGAAAACCACGACCCGCATTGATTTCTATACGGTCGCCACCTGCTGATATACGCGCGTGCTGCGAAAAGTTATCGACCACCAGGGCGTGTGCATTTTGCCAGGCCTGCAAGCCGGTTGCAGCATCGATTTCAGCTAAACGCAGGCTCTGATTTTGCGCAAGACACAAGGCTTTTCTTTCCGGGTGCCATAGCATGCGCGTGGATCGTTGATCAAACTCATCGGCTTCGCGTAAAAGAAAACTTGACTGGCCGTTTATATCCATATCAACAAACCTCGGGAATCACGGGCGCCGGTACGCCACTGCCATCCCGCGCTTCAGCCTCAATACCGCGTGGGAAGTCTGGCTGACCACTACCCGTTCCAACACTGACCCCCATGAGCATCGGCAATTGATATTTTCGAAGTTTCACTTCTTCATTCATTGGCAGGCGACGCCAATGGTTTGTGCTTTTCTCGAAAATATCGAGTGCATTGACTGCACGTACGCCATTGACGCGTGCCACCTGGGTTTGCAGTTCGCTTGATTTCACGTTGACGCCCATTCCCCAACCTTGACCAAGCGCTCCGCCCGGCGCGAGTGACCATAAATAGTTTATTAGCGTGTTTTGTACAGCCTGGCGGGTTTGTTGTTCATTTTCAGGGTCGAGCACGTCGATTTTTACTCCCACCGCAATAGGAATAAATTCCGGGCTCAGCACATATAATTCGGTGCCGATTAATAAACGTTGCAGAAGGTATTCAAAAACGTCCTTTAACAAGCCCTTACTGGGTTTTGGCGTTTTACGTAACGCGGGGGTTGCGGGTTTCAATACAAAAACACTGACCACTCCCTGCACATTTTCGCGCGCTGCATTGATATTCGCACCAGGCAGAAACCCTTCAAACACTTCGGCTCGCGCGACTGGATTAACAGGGTTGTTTTCACTAAGGATTTTAAAGTCCTGTTTGGTAACCGCTCGATTGCGGTGTGTGAGATAAAGTGGAATGCGTTTTTCCGCCTGGGTAACGGACTCTGCATCAATACCTCCTTTACAAGGCCATTCATGACGGAGATACACACGACTCGAATTGACAACTTCCTTGATTTCACCTGCTTGTAGATTGGTCTGCGAGCCACCGCCATAAAGATAATTTGCAATCCGGATGCGTTTCCCTTGAGGCGGGCGACGCCCACCTTCCAAACCATCACCAAAATATACAACGCCTTCATTGGCGTCCAGGCGATACACTTTTGCCTCACCGCCCTGATCTACGAGAAAGTCAACACGTTGCCAGCTTACCCAGGCCCCGTCTTCCTCAACTTGCAGAACAAGCGATTCGGGTGCAATATTTTTATCAGGCAATTTTGCAATTTGCCCGGGATTACCATTGCCAACCGCAATCACCAAATCCTTTTTCAATCCCTGTCCACTAACATCAACGCCGTTGGCTCCGAGATAGCCCAGTGTTAAATCCGGTTCGTCTTCCGCACTGAGACGCAACCAAAATGCGACACGTTCGTTGGTCAAGGGTGCAGGTAATTCTGGCGGCAATTTTCCGAGACCTGAAAACATTGGGTCATCGAGCGTCAGCGTGTCGAAAAGCTCTGTATTGTCCGGGAGCCTGAGACGTACCACGCCCATTTCCCTGCCTCCGCGAGAGGAATCTGCAATGATTTCAAGCGGTAAATTAAGTAAATTACCCTCATCATCCAATGACATCAGTTCCCAATTGAGTTTGCGTGCTTCAAGACTGGAAATCTCTTCTGCGTCGATATCGTCAGCCGGTGCAATCGCAATATTGAATATAATGCCTGTGAGATTTTCGATAACTTGCGTGCGTTCGTTGACCAACGTTTTTGGCAAGGTGCAGGCAATATAAAAATATTTATCCAGACTCTCTGTCAGGGACAAATTTTCCTGGCCAAGCTTGAAATTTTTCGGTTCAAAGGGTTGCGGGTTTTCTCCGCGCTTGATGCCAAACTGTTGGCGAAGCTCTTCGTGAGTGAGCCCCGTCGCCGTTAATTCATCGTCGCTCAGGCTTCGTTTGATCGAAACACTGAGCCCCAGCGGAGTTGGCTGTACCTCTCCGTGAGCGGTGAAGTGCTGGGAACTTGCCTTCAGTTGCGCGCCGTCGCGAATAAACCCTGGCAGGTTAACACTGCGCGGTCCGGAATCGATACAAACCAGCCCACGTGAGGGCTTTGCCATGCGCTGCGGAATTTGCAGTAAATTCATTACCGCACGACGCTGGCGTTCCGGAATTAAATTCATTCGGTAGAGAATGTTTTCTGTGAGATAGGCGAACAAATCGACCATCGCATGAGCGGGATCACCGGGTGCAATTTGTGTTAGCTCCGGTAAATGCTTCTTGAGACGTTCGCGACCCTCTTCACTCAGGTCTTTAAAACGTCGATCATCGAGGTTGGGAATCGGTAGTACCATAGTCTCGTCACTTTTTTAGAGCTGATTCAAATCCAGGCTAAGGGTCAATTGGTTTACCTTCCGTGTGTATCGCATCTGGTAACGAATAATGATGTGAACAGTTGAAAGACTTTCGTTATCTGCAAGTACATTCACGTTTTCCACCAGGACGCGTGTTTCCCATTGTTCTATCGCCTTTTTAACAACATTGGCAATAAGATTGCGTGTGGTGACATTGTTTGGTTGGTGGATAAAATCCAGCAATCCCGCACCAAATCGGCTTCGGCGAATGCGCTCTCCGGGGCGTGTCAATAAAATATTACGAATGACTTCGCGTACGCTTTCATCATCGTTTGCATAGTCAAACCGCCCTTCCGGGCTGATACCGCCGAGAGGCCAACTCATTACTTTTGGTACCGGTACATTCATAGTTGTCACTTGATTTTTGGAAAAGGTAAACAAATTTTTATCCAGGGCAGCCAGAAGAAAATGATGTTCAAGAGGGAGATCATAATCATTAATAAAATCATGGCGACCAGGGTGATTACCGGCAAACTAAAGGAGCAAATCCATTGAATACCGATACCACTGGGTTCTTCTTCCGGCAACACATCTTCACTTGCCCCTTTTTTTAAGTTCAGCGCATTCAGCAGATTAAAGGTATCGGGCGGTGTGATCATACCTACACCTTTCGCCAATCCGGAGCGCAAATCTTTCAAGGACGGCATTTGTATGGCCGAGGGTCGGCTGGCATTGGGATCAAAGGGGCCTGCGACACGAAACAATTCACTACGCACATCTTCGCCACCCCAATAAATCCGCTCTTTCCCGTTGTCGTCTTTGGCTCGAACAAAAGGTACGATTTGATACAGATCCTCTTTCTCCTGGCGAAACTTTGGAATCGGCATCTCATTGGCAAGTGCTGTTGCATTGCTGAGCACACGGTCATTGAGCAGAGAGCGAAATTCCCGTGCGTCGCTGGGACTAATAAAAAGTGAATAGGTTAATGCATTACCTTTGCGGTCAGGAAGATTACTGAACGTCACCGAATTGATACTGCCAGCTTTGTCAATTTCTTTTTCCTGTAACGCAAGCCACTCAATGAGTGGATTCGAGTCATTGTCGAAGTTTGCTTGCAACCAGGACCATAAAGAGTATTTTTGATATTGTTTGTAATACTGCTTACTTTCATCGCTAAAATTAGTGATTAGCTGCTGCTCGACAGCTGCGCCTGCATGATAGAAATAGACTGTACGTGCGAGTTCTTCGAGCTCTTTATTTTCGTTTATCCCCTGCTCTCCCAAGTGATAACGATTCAACAATAAGCGTAACAATTCAAAAAACTCTCTGGAGGGTTTGCCATCTTCTACGGGCCTGGCGTAGCGCGTCAACCAGGCTTTTTTGCCGCTGTCACGGAGTCCATAGGGCCAGGGTAAATGCTTTTTCGCCGCACTTTTAAATTCCTGCAACGAATTGGAATCAAACGGCGAAGCGCTATCTTTCCTGCGTATATAGGTACCACCGAGTGGAATAAAACCATACAAAATGGTTTTACGTTTTCCATTCTCGTCAACAGCCGCTTGCTTGTGCAAAGGATGCGTCTTTTCGCCCGTATAGGTCGGCACATTCTCACGCGGATGCAACACGCCATTTCGACACATCCGCCGGTGCACATCAGGATCACGTAAACCTGTTGCGCTTTCTTCCCAACCGAGTGCTTCATCGTTTTCGAGCATCCAGCTGTATTCCTTACCTGAGTGCCGTTTACGTATCACAAAGCCTGCACTAGTGATTTTACTTTCGTCCAGTGCCGGCATCCCCAGGCGGCGACACACGACTTCACAACTAAATAGATAAAAAGTTCGGTGCATAGGGAGACGCAGTACAAGATTTTTGTCATGGCGACTAAAACGGTCTTCACTCTGCCAGCCAAGTGCATCGTTGGTATCCAGTAAATGGGATTGCAAATCCTGCTGAAAACGGCCGATAAAATCAGGAATAAGATAACGATGAAGCTGACCGCCTGTTTTTTTATAGTAGGGTGCTTGTAGTTTTACATCGTGAAAGGGAACAGGCATATTCATTTAACTTGCTCCGTTTTCATTTGCCTACCGGCTTTGTATTGCGTCCTGATGGTTACCATATGTTGCCCGCTCCCGGTGTGTAGGAAGTGCCGACAACGGCATTGGAGATATCGGTATCAGATTGGATTACCCCGCTAAACTGTGAAATACCTGCATTCGCTTTAATTTGCGCGGCGTTCATTTCAATATTGGTTGCATCGAGTACAATTTTGCTGCCGCTAAGCTTTACTTCCGAGCTATCCATTTTGATGCTCTGATTAGCACGTTTAATTTCGATTTCGCCACCGTTACTGTCGTTGATTGTGAGGCTATAACCACTCGGTGTGCGGATTTCTAACTTGGGTCCATCCGCGTCATCAAACTCCATGACGGTTCCAGCAGGTGTTCGTACAACATAGTGATCCTCGTGCGCATCAGCATCTTCCGGGACGGAATTCTGGCCTGCCCAGATACTTCCCAGAACCAACGCCTGGTCCTGAGTTACAAAGGTCACTACGACAATTTCCTCAATACGCGGGATGCAACAAACTCCATAATTTTGTCCGGCAGACGGCACAATCAAGCTTGCCCAAATTTCCAGATCATTGGCATATAAGCGAACTTTTATACGGCCGCGGCCTTCACTATCGACGTTGTCAACCACTTGCCCAAGTTGCACGGCGTGGAACTGACCCAAGGTGTGCGATGTTAAAATACTCATGCCTGCCCCACTGCCCTATTCACCTTAAGTTGCGTTTCATAGCCATTACTGGCGTCAAAGCAATGCGCGCAATGCACAATTTGATAGTTGCCTTCCATTCGTGAAGACACACCCGTTAGACAAATTTCACGACCGCTTTTAAGCTCCGGTTCGCCAACACAGGAAATGTCGCCACTAATAAAACGACGCGCGTTGCGATCAAAATGTGCGCGTGCATATTTTCCGGCTTCATCCTGATCGCGTGGTACAGGTTGCGGAACAATATTGTCTCCAGGCCAACTCAATTCATCTGCAAGGTTTTTTGCAGTCGTCCCCTCTCCAGGGTTTTCGAGCGCGTCTACTTCTTCCAGCAAATCCTCATTTGTTGAAATATTAAATCCTTTCACCGTCACCTTGAGCGGTTGATGATTCAGGTCCGCAATAAGGCGAACTTTTTTGGCGCTATCACGTGCGCTTAATTCAAGGGGCGCGGAATCAGGTTCTTCAGGTTTTGCACGCAGGCTACCGTTGTCGATACGTAAGGCACAGCCGTGCGCATGTAAGAGGCGTGAAAGAAATGCGAGATTGCTTTCATTCATTTGATAATAAGTGGATACCGCAGAAGACACGTTAACATCAGGATTTAATCCGACTTCGCCGGCTATTGTGTTAACAATATCGTCAATGGACTGGTCTTCGAATACCCGGCTCTCCCGCTGGCGGGCGAGAATATGCATTTTATCCTGAAGTAATAAAATGATTTGTGGTGCGCTATTGCCGTAGCGTTCCTCCACAGCGGTAATATCACCACTGAATATCGGAATATCCTGATTTTCTCCCATTAAAAGCTCAATTTTTTTTCCGAAACCGAGGCCTTGAAAACCAAAACCTGATTCAGCCGCTTCACCGGACTGTATCCAATTACTTGCTGTTAACTCGCCGTGAGCCATGCCCGACAACGGAAGATTAATAACAAATGAACTGAGCGCTTGCCTTAGGTCGTCATTCTCTTCGTCATCAATTTTGATGAGAGGCTTGATGTCTATAAAAGAATCCTGAGTCATATCCTGATTGCCTTCCTAATCAAATTCCAGTCGTTGGCGTCGTTCTTCAATTAAATTTAGGGTTTGCAGTAATTGGTATTCAGGTTCGGTAACAGGCATACGCTCCTGAATCGGTTTCGATTGCACATCAGCAACAGGAGCTTGTGGGACTTCTGCGGTAACTTCATTAATAAATACAGGCATCTTTTTTTCCGTCGTTACTCAATTAATCAAATCCGAGACTGGCGTTGGCCGACGCGGAAGCACTCGCATTGAGCCCGCTGCCACTGGCTTCACTGGTAAAGCTTGAACTTGCTGTCGCTGACGCAAAACCGGTACTGCTCTGACCTTCACGCAAACTCAAACCACCTGAAGCTAATGCGCCTGCCTTTAGGCCAGAGCCGGTTTTAAAATCAGCTGAAAATGCGCCGGGTATACTCGTACCAATTGACGCCGAAGCACCAAAATTAAATGCAGGCGGTGTAACAGAGACCGAACTCGATAAGCCGCCGCCAAGGCTTGCCCCGGCTGATAAATTTGCACCGATTCCAGCGCCGAGACTTGCTCCTGCGCCAAGCTCCAAACCCGCTCCAGCACTCAAGCCAGCGCCTGCGCTCAAGCCGGCACTTGCACCTAAACTTACTCCCGCACTCAGGCCTGCGCCTGCACTGAAGCTTGCTCCCAAACCCGCACCAAACCCACCAGCGGCACCGATACCAACACCTGCTGATGCTGAAGCTTTAAGACTCGCGGCTGCACTGGCACTGGGAATGGATAAGCCCCCACCACCAGGGGAACGTAATGATTCGGTTCCGTTATAGGCACCTACCGCGCGCGAATTGACAGCGCCGTTGTCGTCCTCAGAACCGTCGCCACCTTCACCACCGCCCTTATCATCTTTATTGCCACTGCCAATTGGATCGCTGCTGCTGTCATAACTTGGTGTTTCACGGTCAGCTGCTTTTGCATCAGAGTTGAGAAATTGGAAGCGACTTTCACTGAGCTTCAGGGACACCGTTGCTCGTAGTGGAATCCCCTCGGGAGAGAAAAAGTCGAGAGTTTCTTCCATACTCTCCATGATGCCGACAAAATTAAATGCGCCCCAGGCGAACAGGCACCGGTTGGGTTTGGCTTTTTTCCCGCTCTTTGCTTTTGCCGTCATAAAGTTTTCGGCAATTTTTTTCACAAGGAGACGAACGTCCGTGTCCTGTTTGTCCTCGGTGGCGTTCGGATTTTGTTCTGTAGGTGCGGGAACAACGTAGGAGTCTGTGGTATCAAATATAAGTTCAACAGTTAAACTTGATGAACTCTTATCAATATACTGAGCAGCGCGCTCACTTTGATCGCGTTCATTTTCTTTTAAGGAATTCGACAGAGATACCTGTAAGGTTGCGGGGTTGAACTGCACCTCAATGGCTGGATCACCCGTTCTCGCTTTTTCCAAATCTTCAGGGCGATCAAGCGGGCCACTGACGCTGAATAATTTTGCTTTTTCAATAGCCATCAGGGACGCTCCATCGTTAGATTTTCGACAACGAGTGTGACCTCTTCCAGCGCAACCTGATTGGCGACGGAGGACAAGTCGGGACCTTTAAATCGTGTGGGTAGAACGCCGTTTAACCTCCAGATAAGTAAGGTATCGCGTTCGGGTGGCGGACTATTCTCATCTGCATCAGGGTTTGCCACCGGTATTTTTGAGTCGAGAACTCGAATTTCACCTTCGAGGCGATAACCGTAATTCGCGCCCTTGGTGGTGGCTTGAAACCAGGCCCACAAGTCATTCACTTTGGTGACCCCGCGCTTTAATACAATGGGCGAAAATTTTGTGATACCCACACGCTGCACTTCACCATAATTCTGGCCACCCACTTGTATCGCGCGCGGTTCCATTGTCACTTCCAGGCCCTGCACTTCACTGAACAAGGCTTCGCAAAGCATTTTATTTGAACCGCTTTCATAGAGGTGTACTTTGAAATTAAAGGGTACAAACTCAGACATTGTTGGCCTCCGAATACCAATTGCCATCACGATTGACCAATGTGAGCTCAATACGATCAATCGGATAAGCCGGGGCAATTTCTATGTCTACTGCAATAACACCTTCAGCGGGAAAACTTTGATGGAGTCGGTAAGCTTCCTGTGCAACACGCCCACGCAAGGCGCCCTGTTCATACAAGGCGTTAAAAAATTTCTCCAGAAGTAAGCGTGGTCTTGGGTCGCGGTAATCAGTGTCGAAGATTAATTTTTCTCCCAGTTCTCGCAGCTGACGAATCAGAAAACCAATAAATCGAACAACTTCACCCGAACGTAAACCATTAAGTTTTTTACCATATTCACCGGGGCTATAGTCATTTTTAAAAATGGCGGGTACTGCGATGCGTTCATCATCGAGAAAGACTACGGCATTTTTACGGGTAAGCACGCCCATTCCCGGTGATTCCCGCAACGTGATTCTTTCCACCTGACTGAGTTCAGGGTAAGGCTGGCCATCTGTTACGAAAGGTTGGTGCGCGATGGAGCGCCATATTCCGCGTGAGCGAGCAGAATTTGCCAGCAATCCTGAAACCAGACCTACAGGACTGTAGAGTGCAAGCCTTTCGTTTCGAAGATAAGGAAAAAGTATTTGTACCTGGCGCAACAAATGCGCGCCATTCTGCTTGCGAGCTTGTTCCAGCTCAGTGATTGCGAGTGGATCGACTGCGGGGCTCCCCAGCGTTTCAGACCATGCGAGTGGTAAGGTAAACAGACACTGTATGTCTGGTCGGTGCTTGTGCGTAAATGCGAGAATTTTTTTCAACAATTCAATGCAGTTCATCGGTTCAACATTCAGAGGGATTTCATGTGAATGTCGGCGTTCTCGATGTCCATCGTCATAAACCGTTGAACAGGGGCTGAATTCAGGTTGCGGGTTGAGCAAACGTAAACGTGGAATGTCTTCAAGTTGCGCCGCTATTTGAATTCGTTCGAGATCAGGCATGGCAATCACGCCGACACGATTCAGTACCAGCACACTTGCAATACCGAGTAAGTTATCCACGTCATAGAGTGGCGTATCAAAATGCGGTAAAAACCCGTTCACATGTGCCTCTTCAGGCACCTGTACGACCCACAGTTTTTCTCCGCCATTACTGAAAAAATCCTCGACGGCTTGAGGCAACCAGGCTTGTTCACCGGCCAAACGACTTTTATAACGCGTCTTTTCCTGCGCTGCGTCCGGGAAGATATCTTCAAATTCTGCGTAAGAGTGTAAAGGGAGTGGCAAGTGATACAAATGAGCCTGTTCTTCAATGCGCTGATCCAGGCGAGCGCCAAAACCTAATTCGCGAATTTCCTGCATTGTTTCGGATAAGGCAAGCAAGCGTTCAAAGCGAATGCGCCCTGGACAGTGACCCAACATGGCCACTTCCAGCTCAATGTCCTTCCTTTGAGCTGGCCGTGGGTTGAGCTTGATACGCGCACCGAGAAACTCCATACCCTTTAATGACTCCCTTAGCCTTGCGTAATAAATTCAGGGCTTAACGTGATTGATTCGATAGCGACATCCGTTCCACCCTTGGCAGTCAGCGTGGGACCTTCCCACTTAAGCGGGATCGCATTGGTTAAGGTCCAGGTCACCACAGCCGCTGGGCTGGAGGGATTCTCACTTAGCAAAGTAATTACTACGGTACGCTTCGCATTCACATCGCCGTTGCGAATTTCTTCAAACCAGTCGTAAATTTTTTGCGAGCCAATCACACCACGTTTAAGTGTGACATCCCCCGCTTTGTGAATTGCCGGTATTTTGGTGACGTAGTTGGTTTTCGCATTGCCGTTACGATATTCGGCAAGCGTAATTTCCATTCCCAAGCCGGATACTTCTGAAAAGCCGCCTTCAATACTGCCTTCAGTTCCGTCACCGATATTGACCATGTAATTAAATACGCTATAAGGTGTTTCGCGTAATTCAGCCATTATGTTCTTCCTCTATTTAATTCGTTAACTTAGTCGCGCGCTGTTATCAGGCATCAGCTGTTTTCTGGCCAATGCGGAAGATGACAAACTCAGCGGGTTTCAATGCGGCCACGCCGATTTCGCAAACCAGGCGACCATTATCCAGGTCGTTTTGAGTCATGGTGCTGCGGTCGCAACGAACGAAATAGGCATGCTTGGGTGTTGGCCCCAGTAAACGGCCGTTAAACCATTCGTTGTAAAGAAAATCTTCAACGGTTGATTTCACATTGGCCCACAAGCGTTCGCCATTTGGTTCGAATACCACCCACTGTGTCGATTTTTCGATTGAACGTTCGAGATAAAGAAAATAACGGCGAACATTGATGTATTTCCATTCAGGGTCGCTGGACAAGGTTCGGCCGCCCCAAACACGATGGCCTCGACCGGGAAAGGAACGAAGGCAATTGATACCGTCGGGGTTCAGTAATTCCTGTTGGAAACGATTGATATCCTGAGCGAAACGTAATGCACCAATAACCGGTTCATTTGCAGGCGGCTTATGCACGCCGCGAGTGACATCCGTATTGGCATACACGCCTGCAATAAAGCCCGAAGGCGGCACACTGATACTTGTGCGGGCACCCGTCGGATCAGCCGTTACAACCCAGGGGTAATAAAGAGCCAGTCTTGAATCGTCAAAATTGGAACGGAAATTTCTGATTTCAGAGAGCGCCATGCCTTCACGCGCATCGACAATACCGACGCGATAACGCATTTTTCGGCAGTGCTTTTGCACTTCCGCAACAATCGCCTGGTGTGCACTTTCATCTGTTGATGCGGCGGGTGTTAGCACTATAGAAATATCTTCAATATCTTCAAATGCTGCCAGCCCGGTATTACCGTTGACTTCATCGACTTCACCGCCATAGTCAATTGCTGCAGGCGCATCACCGTCCACACCACCCGCGAGCGTAATAAGATAGCGCGGACCTTCTACTGAAGTAGGTGGTGGCGATAACGCAGCAGAGTCGAACATCTCATAGAGTGCCGCAATAATTTCTGCTCCAGTAACAGGATCATCTAGAACACAAGCCACAGGACTTGTTAAGGCATCCATACGCTTCGCTGGCTCGGACTGCATGACATTTGGCAAACTATTATCTGCTTCCGGCGAGGAGGAAATGTTGCCGTAGCTATATATGACTTCGCCATTGGCGCCACCACTGCGCACATCAATATCAAAATTGCGTTGCGCCATAATGCCTGCTGCACTTGAAGCATTTGCTGCGAGCGCAGGGAGTGGAATAACAATCGGGGCTGCGATGCCGGCATTCAAGCCACTGCCATCAACAGTAAATTCACTGCCTCCGGCATTAAGCGTTCCACGCAGTGTTGTCAGCGTGCCCCAGTGAGTGGCGCCGGTAAAGTTTGACAGGTCAGTCTCAGCGGTAAACTTCAAGGTCGCAAAGGTTCCATCTGCAAGCGCGCCGCTGGTGGGGTTTTTTGCATGAACCCGCGTATAGTTGACCGTCACGCCAGCTCCGTTAACCAATCCGGCGACCATTAGAATTCCTTCATCACCGGGGTCACCATCACTGGGTCTAAACTCAGTTCCCGTCATTGCGGTCTCATCAGCCGCACTAATTTCACAGCGATTATTGACGATGACAAAATGGTCACCCTCTCGACGCACCAGTGCACGAATATCCATAGGGAAGCGTGCAGGAGGAACCTGACCGGAAATTCCTGTTGTTCGCACAGCTGAAGTCAAACCTGTCGCTTCAAGAAAAACGACTTCGCCGTCTTCCGGCGCTGAGGTCATTTCACTTTTCAAAAGGTTTTCACTATCACGCCAAATCAGCTCGAGCGTGAGGTTTCCACTTGCACCAGGAAAGCGAGAGTTAAAGGTGACGTCGGTATTGGTGTCGGTGCGTGTTGCGAAACTGGCACTACTGCCGACGCTTTCAGAATTAGTACTGTTGACTCCAGACACAACGCGCGCAGCAAATAACTTCGTACCACCATTATCAAAAAACGCTTTTGCTGCTATCGCAGTGTGGTTAAGTACCGCATTCCCACCAATGACCAAATCATTCGCATCACCGTAAATTCTCACGAAATCAGCAAAGCTTGTAAGCAGTTCAGGTCTGCCACGTAAGGGTCCTGTGCGTGTCGGGCCGACAATTCCGGCAACGCTGGTGCCAACACCTTCGATGGACTTAGACCGATAACTGACTTCTTCAACAAAGACGCCGGGGGCCAAATACTCAGGCATGATGTTCTCCTATTCTTAAAACAAAAAATTAATGTCGTATTAACTCGCTTGCGCTGCCAGATACTCTTTACCGTTCGAGTTAATACGGCTGTTCATACCCGGTATTACAGCCAGGCTTAGTTCAAGGTTAAAAGTGCTACTGCTTGTTATGGATTCCAATTCAAAATCTGTATAGGTATTTAAATCAGGTGCATTGGCTATGTCGTTCGTCAGGTTGCCATTAAGGCGCAACACAGCACTGTAGTTCGTCACTGCATCCGGCAAGGGCGGTAAGCGATTCAAAGCAATGACAAAATCGCCCTTACTGTCTGTTTGAGCACGATAGATTTGCGTAGCCGGACCCGGCAAGGTGACTTCGAGTTCCAGTAGCCCCCAGATAATTGGTGCCTGGTTAGAGTCAAGTAAAATGCTCCCAAATACGGTGCCGCCACTTTGCCTGGCGGTTCCAAGAGGTGTAGGGTAGATAACAACTGTTTCGCCGTTGCCAGCACCTAAAGTGAGATTGAAGCGCGCCGGGTTAAACCTTCCTTGCTTATCGTAGACTTCGCCTGTAAAACTGTAGGTAGTTTGCGCCGGTCGTGTTCGTTGCGCTTCGCTTGCATAACCTTCCACGATATCCAGTTGCGGTTTGCGTAAAATCGCCGTTTTTCCCCGGCTGTTTACCAACTTTGCATCACGAGGTTTATTTTCTAACTGAAGTACCAGATCAACATTAACTTGTTGCATATCTTCTTCATTTTCTGCCGATGCCGCGTTTAACCAATAAACGACGTCGCTTGCATGCAACACATTGGTTTCGTGAACTTGCACGAATGCAGCTTCTGCAAATTCCTTTTCTTTTTCTTCTTCAGCCATGGATAAGTGCTCTTATTCCGTTCCCGTTGCCTCAGTACGAGTTGCACGAGCGGTTCCGTGTGGAAAAACGCGGGTAATAACCGGCGGGCCGACAGACTCAACACTTTGTAAACGCAAGCGAATCGTTTTAACGATATAGGGAACGCTGTTGGTATAGGGCGTATCGAGGGCATCCCAAATTCGCATTAAATCTTCATTACTCATTTCCGCTGGTGTAACGGTAAGAATTTCTTTTTCGGTCCAGCTGTCATCATTTTCTGCCATATGAGAGATATCAAGATGACACTCATTGGCGAGCTGAATCATGGCCCATGCCATAATATTGGCTTCAATCGTCGCGCTGCTTGCTGATGCAATTAAAAGTAGGTGTAAATTAATGGGAAGTTCGCGTGTTTCAGTGGCCGAATTAGCACCTTGAGGTGAAAAAAATCGTGAGCGTCCATGAGGGTCTATCTCGATACGGTGTAAGTAGATGCCGAGCACATTGCCGCTAAGCGGGTCTCCGATATCAGCACTACCAAGAAGTTCAACCCGGGCATTCACCGGTCCAGCAGACAGTGCAGCAGGCATTCTGCTGGTAAAAAACTGTTCCAGCGCTAACAACACACCATTAATTGCGGTATAACTGGCCATGACTTATCCTTTTTTCAGAGGTTCCCTAACAATGTAAATACAACTTTATTTTTACAACCGCTTGTCGCTTTTCGTTCCCTGCCCTTTTGGAGAAAAATATATTTCCGTGCCATCCGTCAGTGTTTTTGTTTCCAGTTTTCCTTCTTTTTGCAACCAGCAAAGTGCTTGCTTCACAAGCTCTTCCGCTTCGATATATTGTTGTTTGGCTAACCACCACTTGATAACACCCTCAAGCGTATCTGCGGCCCCGCCTTGTTGAACGAGGTATGCATCAATCATCAAGGCAATATTTTTTATTTGCTCATCAAGCGCAGTGTCTCGTTCGTTCATTTATGTTTGGGAGCAAAGCCTGTGCCAAGCCGCCACCATCGTGTAAGCCCATGAAATATAAGAATATTTATTTTTCTAGCAAGAATGTTGCGGGTAAAAAACGACCCGCACTTTAAGCGCCATAATTTGCTCTGAGGCTTGTAAACCCTGATGAATGAGAATGCGTGGCGCCAATAAAAACAGGGCTAAAAATGACCCGGCGCGAAACCACTCAGCGACACAACAGCACGGCTATAAATACTTTATTTGGGAATTATTACCATTGATTTTTAAAGGCGATTTGTTAATCTAGCCTGGCGTTTGTGGTAGAAATAAAAGATAAATAAAAGATAAATATTTGACAGTGAAACACGCTGTGAAATACAGCTGAATGAAAGACCAAAAATAAAACGGCGATATTAAAATACCACAGATCGAACCAGATATATAAAATGGATTCTGCGCGCTATTTTCTCTCTTGCTACAAAACACCTGCAACAGAGAAGTTTTAATAGCAGACTGATATCTGGTCGATTTCAATGCGCGTCCAATGCACAAGGCAAACTAACAGATTAATGGATTTAGTGAGAGACCTTGACAATGTCTACAATCGATTTGATTAGCTGTTCTTCGAATGTATCAAGAAAAAATGGATATTTTTACCACTCCTACCTGCAATCTTTAATTGAAAAATCAAAACCCCATATTGATATCAATTATATTGGTGAGATAAAACACGACGCGTTAACTACCGATCATGCGATATTTTATTTTGATGATCCTGACTGCTTTGCTTCTCGCTCAACGGAACAACACATACACAGAATTTGTACGCAACAAGAAAAGCTCCAAAAAATAGCCCTTATTAACTTCGAGCTGCCAAAAATACTTCCTTCGGTTGTGTCACGATTTGAAGAAATTATTGAATGTTGCAATCTCTCTCTTGAGCAAGCCCTTGATAAAATTACACACTTCTGTCGAAATGATTATTCTGACGACGCACCTTGTCGCCATGTGTTCGAGACATTTTTTCTTTTAAACTTCGTTGGAAAATCTAATGCCTGGCAAAACGTCGTCAAGAAGGTCGATAAGATTTCGCGGTGTGAGGCTCCGGTACTGATTCAGGGAGAGACTGGAACCGGCAAAGAGGTGATTGCACGTTCGGTCCATTATCTTGGCCCACAAAACCAACGTGGATTTATCCCTATTAATTGTGCTGCAATTCCTGATAGCCTGTTTGAAAGCGAGCTCTTCGGCCATGAAAAAGGGGCGTTCACCGACGCGCAACAGCGCCATGAGGGAATTATTGCACTTGCGGAAGGCGGAACGCTGTTTCTCGATGAAGTCGATTCGCTTTCCATGAAGGCCCAGTCGGCCTTGCTGCGTTTTCTACAAACGGGGGAATATCGTTCGGTTGGCAGTAACAAGATAAAACAAGCCAATGTGCGGATCGTTTCAGCGACCAATGCAAATCTCAGCGATTGTGTACAGCAAGGCAAATTCCGTGAAGATCTGTACTTCAGGTTAAATGTACTCAAGATACACATCCCTCCCCTTCGTGACCGCCTGGACGATATCGAGGTGATCTCCCAGTATCTTCTCGATAAGTTTGAAAAGCAGCACAAGCGTGGGCGCAAAATCATTCACAGCGACTCCATTGCCTGGCTAAAACACCAATCCTGGGACGGGAATGTCAGGGAGTTGGAAAATTTTCTGCTACGCGAGTACCTATTAAACGACGGTACGGTTATCAAACTGGCTGCTGCTGCGGAACCCGCAGTTCCAAACTATAGAACCTCTTTCCTCTCGGAAAATATGGCTGAATTATTCCTGGATAATATCGAAAAAGCGAGTTTTAACGAGGCTAAAAACGACATGATTCATCGTTTTTCCTGCCAGTATATTTCCAGTTTACTCAAGCTGACATCCGGCAATGTCACTGAAGCGGCTCGCATCGCTGGCAAGGAGCGTCGCGCCTTCGGCAAACTCATCAAAAGATACAATATCGACAAGCAGCAGTTTATTCAGGAATGTCTTGATTAGCCTGCTCGCCTTTGAGTAAGCGAATTTCAAATATACCGCCTGCCATAGAATGCTCGTGGGCTCTAAAGACGATATGCAGGGTTTTATCGCGCTGCAGTGCTTCGGGAAGCGGGAAGTCTCGCTCGATGAAAACCGGTCCGGCGGAGCCATCTGAATGAATTGTTGCGATGTTGATGTCATTGACAACAATGTCGAAAACGCGGCCGCTATCTTCGCCATTCAAGGTAAGCCGCAAGGCACGTGCTTCCAGGTTCGGGTTTTTTAAGTCGTAAGCGAACCAGTCGTAAGCATGACGCCAGTGCCGGCCGCGGTGAACTCCAGACTCCGTTTTTCCGCCGCGAAAATTGTGTTCTACTTCTGGCTGCTGCTGGCCAGGCACAACGCTGTCTACCGTTTTTTCAGCCAACGCGATTTTTAACGCTTCAATGGATTCACGCTCTTTCCGCAAGGCCGTTAAACCCTCGCGGCTTGTCAGGCGCCAGTAAAGCATATAGCGGCTTTCGTGAACCCGAAAGAAAGGAACAAGTGCTTCAACATGTTCCGCATTATGTGCGATGTCGGGAACCGCGAAGCGCAGTGGTTCTGTGGGTATACGCTTGATTTTTTTCGCGATATCGCGGTCCTCACTCACAAAGACTGGCGCATCGTAAATTGAACATTGCGGTCCTGCTGCGACGTGAGCCATACGACTTGAATCTGCGAAATATTGAAGTGGATCTTCCTGCTTATTTACCGGTGCAGCCAGCACGACAGGCCCATGTAGTACAGCGTAATAGTGGCTAGCATCTGGTAAGGCTTCAACACGGGTAGCCATAGGCAGCTTGACTCGCAGTGTATCCCCGGCTTGCCAGTTGCGGGAAATTTTGACAAAACCATTATGCGTTGGTGCATTGATAACCTTGCCGTTTAGCACCAGGGTCATTGCCGACTTCAACCAGACTGGGTGTCGGATATTCAAACTGAAGCTGCCGCCCTTTTCTATCGTAAAGAGGCTTTCTTCGTTATCCGGTATGCGGTTTTCCTGTTTAATAATGACGTCTTTACGCCGCCATTCCAGGCGTGAGGGAATAAATAAATTGACGTATAAGTTGTTGTCACTGTGGCTATAGATAAACTCGGTGTATTTCACATGATTTTCTATACCAGAACCCACGCAACACCACATCGACGTATCGACCTGAGAATACACGCGGTAATGTTGCGGACGCATAGGTGTGAAATACACCAGACCACCCGTTTGTGGATGCTGCGAGGACAGAATGTGGTTGTAGAGCGCCCTCTCGTAATAGTCAATGTAGGCACTGGAGGGATGTTGCTGATGCAGCAGCTTGCTCAGCTTTAGCATGTTATAGGTATTACAGGTTTCTGGCCCCTGAATACCTTCTATCATTGACGAAAAATCGTGTTTGTCATGAAAGTGCTCGCTGACACTGTTGCCGCCAATTGCAACGCTACGTTGATTGACCACGGCATCCCAGAAAAAATGTGAAGCCTTAAACCACTTTGGTTTATCAGCAAGTTGAGCTATACGTGCAAAACCAACAACTTTCGGGATTTGCGTGTTGGCATGCAGACCGTCAAGCCTATCCTCCGAATTGAGCAGCGGCTTTAAAATGGCGTGATGCGAGAATTTCTCAGCGAGTTCAAGAAAGTCAGTTTCACCTGTTATCGCATAGTAATCCGCGAATACTTCGTTCAGCCCACCATGTTCACTGATTAACAGATCTTGTATTTGTTCTTGTGTCAGTGCGCCAAAGGTGTTTTGGGTCCAAGTCATTAGCGCGGTGAGTAACTTGAGAGCTTTTTTGTTTTCAGCAATAAGGTAGGCATCGCGCAAACCGGCATAGACCTTGTGGAGGTTATAGAGGGGGACCCATTTGTTGTTGAGACTAAAATTCCCGGCACGTATTTTACCCTCAGAAACTTCCAGCCAAAGCGCTCGGGAGCCAGGTATGCCGCCAATATAACCACTCTTTCCAGCTTGCTGAGCCCTCTCCAACTCGTTGATAAAATATTCCAGACGTTCCTTGATTTGTGTATCGCCAGTGCTGGCATACGCCAGGCTCAGTGCAGACAGGTAGTGGCCACCAATGTGTCCATCCAAACCGCTACTCTCCCAATTACCGTAACTTTTCCGTTTAGGTTTCAGTCCGGCTTCGCGTAAATAAGGTGCAAGTAAGGCATTGGCGTCCAGTTGAAGTAGATACTGAAGATTTCTGTCCTGGGCATGTAGAAAGGGACTTTCCAGCAGGCGAAGGTCTTTTAAGGGGAAATATTCGAGTTCGTCAGCGACGCTCAAGTTATGGACCAACAAATGGGAAAAGATCGCCGCTATTAAAAAATATTGCTTCATCACCTACTCTACTGAAAAACGCTGTAGTCAATTTTAGTGGGGCCTGGAAAAAACCTTACTCTTTCTGCAAGTACAGGTAGGATATTAAGCATTACCGACTCAAAAATTTCCAGTAAATTCCACGGTGACAACACTTCGTGACTTTAGCTCAGGAAGTGAGTAATCAGTATCAAGCTGATTGATTGCAAGCGCTTCGCGGTTTTGTGTTTGCGAAGTGATATAAGCGCGGGCATCTGTAAGGGCATCTGAAATATCGAAGCTTACATTTTGATAAGTCTGATCAGAATGATTTAACATCACTATGACAAGCCCGGTTGTACTGGTATAGGCTGTAACCGACACATTCTCCAGAGAGGTTTGCGCGGCAACCCGTGTTGCGCCGGGTCGAACAAATTTAGCGTAATGCGAGAAAGCCCAACCGCGTTTTAGGATTTGCTCTCGCATCGTGCCGGTATTTTCATCACCATCACCGATAAAAGAGTAAAAACGACGCGCCCACCACCAAATATAGGCGTTCCAGTGTATTTCCATGGATTGGTGCACCGATGCAAGTACGACATCCAGAGTTTCGTTCCAGACAGCGAGATTGTCGTCTCCCCAAATCGGCGCAACGCGATCATTTTCTCCCAGTAAATCGTCGTCGGCTTCGTGCGTTAACCATTCCGTCATCCAACGCTTTTTATTTTTTTGCTCAGCCAACGGGTAGGCAACAAAGGTTCCCGAATTTTGGGCGCTATAAAGATGACCACCGACATATTCAAAATTCGCCAGTGCCAAGTCATCATTGAGGCTTGGGTCAGTGTAGGCGCGATCAAAGCGCAGGGATTCACCCACAAGCAAATCTGCCTGAATAAACTGACCGTGATCACGCACGAAGTTTCTCAACTCCTCGCCCGTCCAGTCACAGGATTCATACGATGGGTGCCAATCGGGTTCATTTTGAATTGAGACAATGTCAATCGTTACGCCTTGCGATGCCATATAACTGACATAGTCGTTGAGATGAGTTGCGTAATCATCATAGTATTCAACCAGCAGCTTGCCACCGTTGATCAGCTCCCTGGTATCTTTCATTTCCGCTGGTGGCGTCCACGGACTGGCGAGTATTGTGAGCTCCTCGCTATGCGTCCTGGCTTCCAGTAAATTATTTACAGCGCGGGGCCAACCTGCACTGTCCGGGCGAATTATGGTGCGCAATATACTGAGCCCGAGTTCACCTTCGCCCTGACCGACTAGCAACTGAACTTCTGCACTCGACAAAAAGTTTTCTGTCCACATCGGTAAAGCTGCACCGAAACCATCAATTGTTTGGTAGCGGGTTTGGGTATCAATACTGACGCTATTGTTGGTGACTGTGCCGCTGGAACTTGCGGCGCTACTTGAGCTCGACGAATTGCTGCTCGAAGAACTGCTGCTTGAAGCGGAGCTATTATTTCCGTTGCCGGAACCTCCACCACAGCCGCCAAGCAATACAGCACACACTAGCAAAGCACAAAGTGGTAGGGAATTCTTGTAAAGAGGCAAAATCATATTAATCACTCCAAAATATCTTAAGGCTTGCCGTTTCAGTTCACTGATTAATTTGCCTAAAGAATTAAGCTTCTATGATGTGACTGCGCAATAACGCGTCAGGTATTCCTGATGGCTCGGCAAGGACGCAGCTGTTTTCTGAACGGCATTTTTTAATAACTGCATATTGTGCTGTAGGGTTTCTTCGGGCACTCGATCGACCAGTGCATCATAAGTATGTGGTTCAATGCCCTGCCCGAGCATAACGGCCAACCAACTGTGTACTGTAAACAGATCTTCGGGTGAGGGAATGATCCGACCAACGCCGCGAAAAATATCCAGTTTTTCCACGAGCGTATCTGGTACAGACATGTTGCTGACGTAACGCCAAAAATTGCTGTCTTCGCGTTGGGTGGCATTGTAATGCAGGACAATAAAATCGCGCAGGCGCTCGTAATCTGCGGTCATTAAACGATTATAGTGAGCGATCTCGGCGGGGTTAAAACCGCGCCCTGGCCATAAATTAATAAGGCGTTGAATACCCATTTGCGCCAGATGAATACTGGTGGACTCCAGCGGCTCAATAAATCCGCCAGCGAGGCCAATGGCAATACAATTCTTGCTCCAGAAATGTTGACGATGACCTGTACGAAAGCGCAAAGGGAGGGGGTCTGCCAGCGCCTCGCCGTCTATTCCCGCGAGCAAACACTGCAGAGCGACTTCCTGTGACATAAATTCCGAAGAATAAACATGGCCATTACCCGTTCTTTGCTGCAAGGGTATGCGCCATCGCCATCCGGCAAGGTCTGCAGTTGCACGGGTTTTAGGTTCGGGTTCTGCGGTTTGGCTGCTTGGTATTGCAATAGCGCGATCACAGGGTAAGTAGTGACGCCAATCAATAAATTTACTTTGTAAGGTGCCTTCAATCAACAAGGATTTAAAACCACTGCAATCAATAAAAACATCGCCCTCAATCTTGCTGCCGTTTTCCAGGTTAAGAGCCTGGATAAAGCCGCTATCGTGATCCTGTATGACACTCTGAACCAAACCTTCTATGCGTTGGACACCTTTTTCTTCCGCATAGCGTCGTAGCATTTTCCCATAGCGTATCGAGTCGAAATGATATGCGTGGCGCATAGTCGACAAGATAGTATCTCCTCCGCCCTGCGCAGAGGCGAAACGCCCAAGCTTTGCGGCCACAGCGCACAGATTATATTCGCTAATATCGCCGGCGAGACATTGCCCGCTCTGTTTGTTTTGTGCGCTTTTTCGCAAGCGTAACCACAGCTGGTGAAAGGGAAATTCCGGCGTGTCGCGCCCGAAAAAACCAAAGGGGTGAAAATAGGTTTCGCCTTTCTTATACCAATCTACGAAATCTATGCCGAGCTTGAAGGTGCCCTCACATTCCCGCAACACATCATTTTCTTTCAAGCCCAGGAAATCGTTAAATTCAATAAGTGTGGGAATCGTTGCTTCGCCGACACCTATAATGCCAATGTCTTCTGATTCGATTAAATTAATTGTGGTAGCCGGTGCAGCGATACGCGCAATGGCGGCCGCACACATCCAACCCGAAGTGCCACCACCGACAATAACGATACGATTTATATTTGCGTTTTCGTTTGATCTGATGTTACCGCGTTGCAAGCCAGGCGCTCCATTCGAGGAAGTCATACTTGCTTACGTCTCTTTGGCCGAAAGCCGTTCTTTACGACTTCCGTAATCAGCTCACGGTGGGTTGGAACGGCACTCATGGCATTCTGGCTTTGTTGGCGGATGCTTGAAAATTCACGTTTGGCATCATCATAGAATCGCAAGGCACCGGCACGCGCAGAGATGTCAGTTTTAAAATCCATTCCATAAAGAATATATTGCCAGCTGTTTTCATCAAAAATATCATGGCTTGCGTCAATATCGACAAAAGACGGCGGCCGGTAACGCCATTGTTCCAGCTTGCCCAATAAATAATCCGAAGCTGATGAACTCTCACGATTGTCTCGCCAGAATTCACTGTCGTTTCGCTGGCTCAGAAAATAGTGCAGCTTGATAAAGTCGATAACGTGTTCAAAGCGTTTTGTCATGGCGTCATTAAACTGTTTGGCAGAGCGTTCATAATCTCCGGACCAGGGAAAAAGATTACAAAGAATTAATGAGGCGACTTCGGCAAAACTGATTCCGGTTGCTTCCAGAGGTTCAATAAAACCCACTGAGAGCCCAATACCGATACAGTTTTTATGCCATTGAATTTTTCTGAACCCTGCCTCAAAAGATAACTGACGATGCTGAACATTCTCTGCCGCAGGGCCAATATAACGTTTCAATGTTTGCAGTGCATCTTGATCACTGCAATGATCAGAAGAGTAAACGTAACCAATACCACGACGTTCGTGCAAGCCAATATCCCAGGTCCAGCCTGCGTGCTGAGCGGACGCGTAGGTGCACGAGGGAATGGGCGCATTTTTATCTGCGTAAGGTACTTGCATGGCGACGGCGCGATTACAGAAAAGTTGATTGCGATAGGATGTAAATTCTGAACCCAGGGTTTCCCCGATTAAGCGGGCGCGAAAACCAGTGCAGTCGATGTAAAGATCGGCTTTGAATTCGCCATGGTTACGACCGACAACCGTAGCAATTGCACCGTGTTCGTCGGTTTTCACTTCATCAATGGTATCTATTACACGTTTAACCCCCATCTGCTGCGCACGACGACTTATTAGCTGCGCTAATTTTCCGGCATCAAAATGGTAGGCATAATTGAGAGGGGCATCATAGTTGGGATGGGTAACCAGTTTGGGAGCCAGTGCGGCATCGACGACACGTTCTTGCACAGTAGACACTTCCGCCCAGGGGTGGTCACCGGCAACACCGAGCAGCCAATAGGGCAAAAGATCCATATCCGTATGTTGTGAAGCCACTTGGAAGGGATGGAAATAGCTATCACTCGCCTGGTTACCGGGATTTTTTTTCCAGTTATTAAATCGAATACCCTGTTTGAATGTCGCATCGGCATCGCGAACAAGATCGCTTTCGTCCAGTCCGATGCGAGCGAGTGTTTTACGAATAATGGGAAAGGTACCCTCCCCTACACCCAGGATACCGATCTCATCGGATTCAACTAAAGTGATAGACACACCGCCGGGCTTGTCTGTGGCCAGCATACGCGCCATATAGGCCGCGCTTATCCAGCCGGCGGTGCCGCCTCCCACAATCAGGACGCTCTTGCTCATACTCGTACCTCTTTAACCAAGTTTGTTTTAGAACGTCCCAATACTGCGTTTAGAAATCAAAACCAAAATGCAAGCTGATACGACGATCTGTGACGAAAACTGCACGGTCAACAAAGCGTCCTTCCAGAATTTCCATTTCTGTTCGCTGATCCTCATCCGTGAGATTTTGAATGTTAAGTTTCACATTCATTGAATCGCTTAACTGATAAGAAACACTGGCATCCAGCCTGCCTGACGCTGCAGCGTAGACCGGTAAGCCTATCTGGATTTGATCACCGGTAAAGGGGTCGTTATATGTACGCGTGGTGCCTGAATCATTTGTGGTTGTGAGATAACGATCTCGCCAGTTATAGGCGAGGCGCGCACTAATTTTATCCATGTCATACAGTAAAGTTGTCGAATAAGCCCACTCGGATAAACCAATAACAGGCACATTCAGTTCGTCGCCATTGATGTCAAGAGCAAAGGCATCGGGCGCATCGTTGTTAATGTAAGTCACATTGGCATCGACACCGAAGCCACTCATCCAGCCAGGTAAAGAATCGAAATAGGTTCTTCCGCCAAGTTCAAAACCACTGACAATCGTATCATCTTCTGCATTAAAATTTGTACGACTGGAAACGGGTCCGTCGAGGAAGCCGCCGCCCCCACTCCCGTCCACAAAATTTGATTGCGGTTGGTCTGCTGCTGAAAAGAACTCGCTTGCCGGTGCAGAAAAATTATTGAAGTTAATATAATTTTCTATGGTTTTATGAAACAGCGAAAGGTGAACAGTTGACCCTTTGTGTGGATACCATTCGATGGAAATATCGTGATTCAATGATAATTCAGGCTCAAGGAAAGGGTTCCCTGTGGTGTTCGTATATCCTGCAAAAATTGCGGGGATTGATACATCGTCATCGGGATACTCTGCATCCAGATCGGTATTTATCGGGTTTTCTGTAGTTTGTACTTCGGCAGTACCCTGAGCTCGAATATCAGGGTATCGCGGTGTTGTCAGTGTTTTTGTCAATGCATATCGAACTACCCACTCTTCAGCTGGCTCAAATTTCACATTTAATGACGGTAAAATGTAATCCTTGGCAAAACTACCCTGTCTAAGGTTTTCGTACCCGACGCTCTCACGAGTCAGTGGAGGTTGCGAACCATCATTATCTGTTTGCCAGGCAAGGACATTTTCGATCCCTCCCATGGCTTCTACAGACGCTTCGGCATCTGCCTGGCTTGCGTAGTAGCGAGCACCGCCAGCGAATGTAAAGTTCCCTTCGCTTTCGATATCGTAATTCACCCAGCGTAAGCCGAAGTTACCGCTAAAATTCAGGAAGGGTGAATCACTGATATTTTCGAATCCAACCATTGCATAGGCTGATTGGGTTTTATGATTTGTTTCGTAGTAGGATGGCAATTGATCAAAGTTGCGATTACGTAACGGGCCTCCTTCCTGAGCATACAAATATGTCGTTGCTGATGGGTCACCGCACTGATAGTGGAGCTCGGGTCCGCACGCGAGATATGTGTCATAGACGCGATCAAATTGCTCCGAAGCGTTTACCTGACGTGAGCCAACCCAAACACTACCCAAAGGCTCAACATCGCCTTTAAAGAAATCTGAAAATTCCTCCAGATAAAAATCACCATCAGGCGCGGTATCAACTGATGCGCGCGGAACACCGTTCCAGTTACGTCCAGTTGCAGACCACCAGGTTCCAACAAAGCTATCAGATTCCTCGCGATCTGCCACACGACCACCGATAGCCACTTTCTTAAAGAAATTCCCGTCAAGATCAAAACTTGCATCAAGTTGTACTGCCTTGGCTTCGCCTTCATTTTCCATATCCAGCCAATTGATGCGAGAAAGCAACGAGTCTTCCGGGGCTGTTGATAGCGGTGTTTCGAAACTGATATCAGGTCGACTTCCACCCATGTCCATGTTCGTTTGTACTATATTACCGCTAACCGCTCCGCCAAGACTGTATTTGCCGGAACGTGATTCCGCTTTCACTAACTGGAAACTACCACTTAAATCCCAGCCTTCTCCTTCGAAGTTAAAACCGGTACTGTGATCTGTGGTCTTACTGAATGAAGGGGTGTAACTTGAGTTCATCCCTACGGCCTGTCCGGCTGTCAGATTGGTGCTGGAAATCGCTCCTTCGATAAAAATGCCGTCGTTAAATCTCGCACCGTCAAAAATACCAACGGGAGCGTTGGGCTCCATGGATAAAATTTGACTATCCCGGTTACTTTCTCTCTGGGAAATAAATGTTGTGTGGAAAACTTCCAGATTTTCATTTGGCATCCATTGAATCGCGCCGTAATACCCTTTTCTTACACGTTCAAATTGGTCTTGCGTATAACGCACACCACCGGGCGCATACACGCGCTCGTCGTTGTAGTTAGTCGCAAAATAAGGCGGAATAATAATATTACTGTCGTGCGACGCGATTTTTGAATAGGCAAGGTCAAGCAGGACACCAATCTCACCTATTCCGGTGTCATAGCGGTTCGATACCATCCCCGAAATTGCGGGCGTTAGCTCTTCAGAAAAATCTCCGTAGTCTGCCGCTATAGCCGCATTGGCTTTTAATCCTTCGAAATCGAAAGGCATATGGGTTTCGAGATTCACTGTACCGGAGACACCACCTTCAATTAAATCAGCACGGCTGGCTTTGTAGACGGTCACAGCCTTTAATAGCTCAGGACCCACATCAGCCCAGCTCAAACCTGAGCCACCATTGGCAGAAAAGACTTCGCGACCATTGATAAGTGTTTTGGTTTTGTTCAAGCCGCGAACCTGAATGCCTGATCCTTCAAAAGCAAATCCGTCGGGTGAACCTTCACTGCCTGCGCGTATGCGGTTCATGGTGACACCTGGCGAACGCTCAAGTATTTCCAGCAATGAGGTACTGGGAACCTTACCCGCTTCATCAAGCACAATCGAATCCCCTATCGTGTCAGAGGCGCGCTTTAATTCAACGGCCGTCTCAAGCGAGCGTCGCTGGCCTGTAACGATGATTTCTTCGACGGCGTCCAGGGATTGTGTAGACGATGTTGAGTCATTCTCCTGTGAAATTGCGTGTGCTGATAGCACACCGGAGATTGCAAGTGCTAATGCATAGCTCTGCTTACGCTTCCAAATAGCATCCGGGCTTTGCTCTACCGAAGCAGTTGGTCTTATTTCTTTTGGCATACTCTATTCACCCTGTCTTAGTAAAAGTTTCGTTATGTCTTTTCATTCAGTAAGAGAATCCAGCCGGATAGTAAGGTTTATCCAGACGGCATCACTGGCGAGGTTTCGATTCGGGAAAGATTGTTCAAGTAAATTCAGATGGGCAAAGCAAGTACCCCTGTCGTCAAGTGAAACGTGACTTCGATACATTTTGGTAAGATCTTCGTCACCATTGATAAGAGCGTGGTGAGAAGCCCCCGAAACCAGGTCGTTCATATTGCTTTTTCTTTATTTTCGTTATTGTCTGTTTACGCTCTTTACTGCCAGATCAGTTGAGACCCCAAAGCAGATAAAATTGTTTATCTACTTACGTTCCTCCGCTAGCATGTATACAAGGGCGACATTAATATTGAAGGGCCTGCTAATGTTTGAATTTTTGGCGAAATCAATTGGAAACTGCAGATTTTTTATTTATTTCTGCAATATTTTTACTTTTATGGGTGACGAGCTAAAGGCTGGCTTGTGTGGGGTTTGACGCTCACTGAGCGGAAATGACACAAAGTGATTGCTTTTTGTTTTTTGCGGCGGAACGCAGACGAGCCCTACACCCTGATGTAACGTTGAGTGCTGTAGCATTAATATGATTCGATTTTACAGAAACACCCTCTTGGCCAGCATTTTGCTGCTGACACTCAGTCTTCTTTTGATTTTGGGCGCCTTGAAGTTGTCGCACTTTTCACACAACTTATACCCTAACCCTACAACCGAACTCAGCTGGCATCGCTCAATTGAACCACGCTCGCCCCTGGAAAATCATCTGTTACGTGTAGACAAGGAACTGGGCGCTATTAGTTATGAGTTTGTCCTTGATCCGGAGAGAAGGTACCCCTACACCCACTACGCCCTGTATTTTGGAAGCTCCGAGGAGCCAAACAAACGCGTAGATTTAACCGAATACGACCGCATTCGTTTCACGATCAAGTGTGAGCCCGATAACATCCTAGGCTTGGTGATGTTTTCTTTTGACGAAAAAGTTACGGATTTTACAGATATGAAATCACGACGTGTTTCTTCAAGCCCGTTTTCATGTACATCACCCGCACAAGAGACAACGGTAATGTTTTCCGAGTTGAATACTCCTCTATGGTGGCTGGATCGCTATAGCTTGAGCCATATTGAGAAGGGCTTTGCTCTGGATAAGGTTCTTGGTTTTGCTTTTGTGAATTCGAGCCAAAGTCCCGTTGATACCATATCGCGCGTTACTATCACCAATATCGCGATTGCCGGGAAACGACCACAGGTAATCGTACTTGCTACGCTAATGTGTATTGTTATTTGGGCGCTGGGAATTGCCTGGTTAATACGTAATTATATTCAAATCTTAACGGCAAATTTAAAAGAAAGGTTACTACAAGACCGACCAATAATGGCTTATAAAAAATTGAGCATAGAACCTCAAAAAGCACGAGATAAAGATTTGCTAATGCGCCATCTCGCCACGAATTATAATGATCCTGAGCTTAGCCTTGAGTCCACAGCAAGTGTGTTAGGCGTTAACCGAACGAAAATAAATGAAATTCTGAAGGAGGAATTAGGTTATACCTTTACGAGCTATTTGAATAAGCTGAGGCTAACAGAAGCAGCGAGATTGTTGTCCGAAAACAATACCTTGAGCGTTTCCGAGATTGCTTACACTGTTGGCTACAACAATGCCTCTTATTTTAATAAATTATTTAAACAGGAATATGGCTGCACACCAAAACGGTTTAAGGACCTTGCATCTACGCGCTAACATTAATAATCAGGCAAAAGAAAAATAACAAGAATCGCAATTATCTATAGTAATATTTACAGAGTTCAATCACTTCAACCAGAAATACAAGAAGTTGCTCGCGTCCAAAGTTATTCTCTCGTGTCGTAATGCTTTTCAAAATATGCATATACGACTTCTCTTTGATGATTTCTCAATCATTATTTGAACAGATAGCTTATTCGTTGGTTTGAATGTTAGATAGTTTTAAAGCTAGATAAAAAGACACACAATGAGCGTTAGGGGAGTACCGCTTAGCCGTGGTACTCCCTTTTTTTATAGCTTTTGTAACGCGAGTGTTTATACAGAATTAGTTATGGTAAGCAAAAAGCGGAATATTGGCTTTCTGCAACATAAAGTCCGTAACCCCACCAAACAATCGCTGGCGCAGTCGACTATGACTGTAGGCTCCCATTATCAGCAAATCGGAATTAGCCTTTTTATAAGCCTGCAATATTGCCTTGGCGTCATCCTTACCAGTGCCTTTGGCAACTTGTGCCTTGACTCCCCAGTGGGCGAGATAAGTAACCAGCTGTTTTGCTTTTGGTCCAAGGCCAACCTCCGGGCCCTGGGTAATAATTTGCACATGTTCGGCGTGTTGCAATAAAGGCAAGGCAGCAGTAACGGCTTTTGCTGCTTCAGCGCTTTGGTTCCAGGCAATACTGATTCGTTTTGCTACGGTTTTCTGTTTGCTTTGGGGTAAAACCAAAACGGGTCGTGCTGATTGAAAAAGAGCCGCGTTGAGGAACAATTGTGCGACACGGCCATTTTTCTCAGGCCGGGAGACGATGACCAGATCAGAAAGTGGCCCCATGATTGAGAGAACCTTATCGGGCGAGCCTGTGCGCTCGCTCCAGTAGGCCCCGGGTGTTGCGCGTGGTTTTTTCAGCACACTGTAATCCTGTTTGCCTGCGCAACTTTCAAACATTGCGGCCGCTTGCGTTAGCGATTTTTTACTGCTTTTGTTTTTTGAAAGTAATTCCCACTCAGCTGCCTCTGGTACTAAAACAACCATTTCTCCGGCAGGAATAGCAATATCGCTGTATTTATGTGGTCTAACATGACAGCCGTATACGTTTGCCCCCACTTGTTTCGCCAATTGAAATCCATAATCCAGGGCCTGGACGCACTCTGGACGGTCGGCAACGGGTAATAAAATAACACGCATAGTTTTCTCCTTCGGATTACCTGCAGCACGCATAGCTTATACAGGTATCTAATCGTTTACGCTTTCTTCTGTTTGTACACTGTTTTGCGCTAGTAAGGCTTTAATTTCGTCAACCAGGTTTGCATATTCACTGCTCCCTGTAGCAGCATAGTTGAAATTTTTCAGTAAGCCGGTTTGTTTCATAAAATAGTCATGTGCGCTTTTTTGGTCTTTAAAGTCATACCCCGCCTGTACAATATCGTTAACAAGATCAAAACTAAAGGCCTGTCGCTCAAGCGATACACTGGCATCTACCGGGTCAAAGGCGTCTTGTTGTAAATAGACCATGTCCACAAAGAGCGCTTTCTCATACACTAGATAGTCTTCAAGTGAAATGCCCTCTTCGCCTGAAACCTGCATCATTTTTTGAACGGCATCGCCGCGATTCAGTAATTGCTTAAGCGCCTGAACCTTGGGAACCCAGCTTTTACCAAAGCGTTCTGTCAGCCAGGGGGTAAGTTGATCAAGATAGCGCGACCAGGAAATCAGCGGGTCAATCGCCGGATAGAAGCGCTTATACGCTCTGTCGTAGCTTAATCCAAGAAAATTC
Organism: Cellvibrionaceae bacterium 1162T.S.0a.05; assembly: GCA_000964245.1. Lineage (GTDB taxonomy): Bacteria > Pseudomonadota > Gammaproteobacteria > Pseudomonadales > Cellvibrionaceae > 1162T-S-0a-05. The sequence goes on from LANB01000001.1 coordinate 3,817,381, forward strand.
TTGACCGTGTTGAGTGTCGATTGTGTAACGGGTTCTTCGAAACTCCCGCCAGCGGGGGATACCGTGCCAATCATTGTGAGGCTGCCCTCTTCTCCATCACTGTTTTTTATTACCCCGGCACGTTCGTAAATGTTACGAATATTGGAGTCGAGATAGGCGGGAAAAGCTTCATCACCCGGAATTTCTTCAAGCCGACCGGATGTTTCGCGCATTGCCTGGGCCCAACGTGAGGTAGAATCGGCAAGCAGTAATACATTAAAGCCCATTTGACGATAGTACTCCCCCAGTGTCACACCGGTGTACATGGAAGCTTCACGTGCGGCAACAGGCATTGAGGATGTGTTACAAATAATAATTGTACGATCTATTAGCGCGCCGCCTGTGCGTGGATCTTTTAAATGCGGAAATTCTGTAATCGTTTCAACCACTTCACCGGCGCGTTCACCACAGGCAACCACGATAACGATATCTACCGTGGAATGTTTCGCGATAATATGTTGTAAAACGGTTTTCCCGGAACCGAAGGGCCCGGGGATGCAACCTGTTCCGCCAAGGGCCAGTGGAAAAAAGGTATCAACCAGGCGAATAGTTGTGCTCATTGGTGTATGGGGAAATACCCGTTCACTGGTCGCCGCGCGCAAGAGGTCATCGGCAAGAGCCTTACGTACGGGCCATCGTTGTTCGAGTTGTACTTCATGCACTTCTCCCGCTTGATCCTTTAAGCGTGCGACAGGCATGTTTACGGTGACACTGCCTTCCTGAATCCAGGTGACTTCGACTGGCCCTTGAAGATTAAAGGGCACCATAATTTTGTGTTTAAAGGCGCCTTCTGCTACTTCCCCCAGTGTCGCGCCTGCTTGTAGCTGCGCATGTTGCTGAACACAGGGAACGAAGGACCATTTTTTGTTTTGATCGAGTGCAGGTATATCGATTCCACGCGGTAGGAAGGTTCCATGCGTTTGCGCAATATCTTCCAGAGGGTTTTGTAAGCCGTCATACACTTTACCCAATAAACCTGGCCCGAGACTCACTGAGAGAAGCTCACCACTTTGTTCAACCGGGTCACCGATGGCAACGCCGCGGGTATCTTCGAATACCTGAACATCGGCATACTCGCCATTGATGCGTAAAATTTCAGCCTTAAGCTTTTCCTCACGACCTTCGCGCTGACTGCGTTGCGGCACAATAAAAACCACTTCGTTTTTCAAAAGTGCTTGTGCTTTTCCGTCTTTTTTCGCCGCGCGTATACGCACCAAACTTTCCTGCACGGCAGTCACATAAGCCGGTGCGTTCTGAGCTGAGTCAGTGTTTTGTGAACCTGTATTCTGAGAGAGTGGGCTCGACATAATTAAATACTCCAATCCAGCTGCATATCAAGTTTTTGCGTCGCGTTTTCCAGTAATTGTGTCAGTCGCGGCGCAGCCTCCTCTTCCTTGTAGCTTGTCCAGCGGTTTACCAGGTCCCAACGCATGCGATAAATGGCAACCGCCTCCAGGTCAAACTCATGGCCGAGAGAAATTTTTTCCAGCCATTGCCACACCTGGTTAAGTATGAGTTTTTCAAGCTGTAAGGCATTCTCATTGTCAAGGAGATGCTCAGCCTCGGCCAGCCACGGTAATTGCTTTTCAAGCCCAAAAGCGGGCTCATGCCAATGCCGCTCAATAAGGCTTTCATAATGGCAAAAACCCGAACGCAAAAAACTCCGCTTCTCCTTTTTAAGACGCAAAGCGACTATCAGGGTTCTAAAACTTAAGCGCCAGCGAATCCATTCCTGAATATTTTCATTGGCCACCTTGTCGAGTTGTTTTTTAACTGTGCCAATAAATGCTTCGTCACTGTAATCCAGTTTTTGATTAAACCACTCTATGGTACTCACCAGGATGGCAATGTCTTTTGCGTCCTGTTCGTCAAGGTTTTTCAAAAGTGTGTCGAGCCGAATACGCGACAGGGGCGGCAAACTGGATTGAAACAAGGCTTCTACTTTTGGAAGCATATTGATCAGACTGACGTATTGATAGCGTTTATCCATGATATTTTCGAGTTCGTCGTTAACCTTACTTTACTGTTCCTTCGAGCATTGCCCTGAAGCGCGGTTGTAAATGGTCCAGCAGTATTTCCGCGATACGCTCATCGCTCAGATCGATAATCATCTGTTGATCTTTAAGGTAAATATGTATGCCGTTTTTTACCCGATCTGATTCGCCAAAACTGACGCCTTGCTGCAAAACTTCTTCAGCAACTTTTAAAATAAAATGCGACAGACTTCCCTCTTCTAACTCAAGAGGATGTTCCCGTAATTGTTCGAGACCCACGGTTTCTCTGGGAAGGAGAATGTCTATCTGCTGTTCACGGGCCAGCATGGCTTCACTGCGCGCGCGTGCAGCGATTTCGAGAATCAGTTGTTGCAAAAAATTATGACTCGCGAGTTCTGCCGATATAAGCTTGCGTAAACTTTCACTGATGGCATCGTTTAGCTTGACCTTCAGCCCCAGGACTGTATCGCGCATGGCAATTTTTAAATCCTGCTCTACGTTGTTACGGAGCTTGTCTGCTTCTGACTGCGCCTGTTCCAGTATTTGCTGGGCTTCGTTGCGAGCGTTTTCCAATACTTTTTTCGCCTGCAACTCCGCCGCATGCAGTTTTTTTTCTGCTTCCTGTTTACCCGCTGTCACACCCTCTTCACGTAAACGTGAAATCAAGGCTTCAATGCCGGAAGAAACGCCTTGCTGTTCCTGTTTTTCCACAGTTCACTCCTCTTTTTTCAATCAGGCCGGGATATTTCCGGCGGCGACCAGGGCAAAAACAAACGCGAAGACCGCGAAGCCTTCAACAATTGCAGCGGGTGCCAGACTCAAACCAAAAATTTCCGGTTTGGTTTTGCTTGCATGAATCGCTGAAGCACAGGCCTGGCCCTGTTTAATGCCTGAAAGCATTAACGCCAGGCCGGCCATAATGCCAATACCGGCGAAGGCTGGCGCATTCTTAATGGTGATTTCACCTTGCAAGGTGAACATGACAACAATGCCGTAAATGACCTGCGATGACGGCATCACAGAGACACCGATAAAACGCCCATATCCGGATTCACTGTCTACCATGGCTCCAATGGCAGCCTGCCCGGCCACACCGCAACCGATAATACTGCCAATTGCGCCCAGAGCCATCACGCCATACATCCCCGCCCAACCGAGTGCTATGACCAATTCATTCATCGTGTGTACTCCTCTTTTTTGAAGGCAGTAAAGGGCCGGCCTTCGCCGTCCAGTGCCCATTTATTAAATTCAATAAAATTCAAGCGCAAGCCATGCACCACACCGCTCACCACAGCAAGAAATATATTTAATACATGTCCAATAAAAAGTATGAGGATGGCAGACAATAAACCCAAACCAGTACTCTTTTGCAGTGCACTTTGTGCAAGGTCATTAAAAGTCATTGCCAACGAGGCCGATGCCAGGCCTAATGCAAATAAACGCAGATAGGACAAGACATCACCGAAGGCATTGCTGATATTACTCAATGATTTAAGCCCTTGAAGTAAACGCAAAAGTAAACCTTTAATACCGCGGCTCTCGCCTGTTCCGGCTCCGATAAACACTGCAAGTAAACCGCTAATAAAAAGGCCTTTTGAGAGCGCATTGAGCCCTTGTTCCAGGGTGACGACTGCGCCTCCTGAAAGGACAAGCAACCACCCGATATGATTTAAAACACGCAAGGAATGTCGCCATAACCATGCTTGTTGCAAATTGGCAAGGCCGATATGCAGGAGACCAAATAAAATGGAGATCTTCATCATTTGGTCAAAATTTTGAATGCTGAGTATCTGCAAGACTGAAAGAAAACTTCCTTCGGGAGGCGCCAAACCAAAATAACTGCCGACCATTACCCCCCAAACCAGCGAACACAAACATAAAGACACCAACAAGGGGCGTAAATTACGCAGTATTTTGGAGCGTGTAAGCAGAGGCCATGTGATTATGAGTGCTGAACTCAGTATGGCGGCATACGCGGCGTCTGCGAGAATCATTGCAAAAAACAGGGAGAAAGAGGTAAACAAAACAATTGAAGGGTCCCAACTGCGGTAGGATGGTGTTTGATAAAAGTGCACCAATTGCTCGCCACCCGCAAAGGTTTCCGGGTTCCGGAGTAAACTGGGTACATCATCCTCTTCATTGGCATCTTCAAAATACGCGGCGGCGGTATATTCCTTCAGAATAGGTTCAAGGGCTTGACGCTGATCCGCTGCAAGCCAGGCTTGTAAGTAAAAAATACTGTCACTCTCCTGGCAGGCATTCACAGTTTCGTGAAAATGTGTTTGGTCTTTTGCACGTGCACGCATGCGTTTTAAAAAGTGTAAGTGTCGTGTGAGCTTAAGTCGCTCGAATTCGAGATCTTCCAGTTGCAGCTCCAGATCTCTAACCTGCGCTCTAACTGCCTCCAGGGGTTCCTTACCCGTGTGAATCCGTTCCACGGGTAAGAGATTGGTCGCGGGTTCGTTTTCGGCCAGCACCACCACCCACATTTGCCGGTGATCACTGTGAACAATGCTCCAGGGGTATTCGATTTCTTGCAAATGCTTTTTGTATTTTAACGGCAGGATGTAAAACCAGAATCGTTGATCGCCTATCTCGAGTAAGGGTGGGAACTCAAAATTGCCCCAGGGGCTGAGGTCGGCTTCCCGCTGTTGAACCTTTTCCAATTTATCACCGAGCAAACGGCGTTGATTGGCATTGTGCTGCACCGCTTTTATCAGTTCGCCGAGATCAGTTCCAGCTGCTGGGCTACGTTGAGTACTGCGCGCGCCACTGCTCTCCAGATAACGGATAGATTTATTCAGGGCCTCGCTCAGTTTCAAGCCTTTCAGGTCGTCGTTCCCAAGCACGCGCTGTTGGATAATATGCAGTCGACCAAAAGCCTGTAGCGCCTTGATTAGCGCCTGCTTGTCTTCGACACGACCAAAGAGCGTGAGCTTGTTTAGCCTTACAATGCTCATTCGCTTACCTCGCTGAGGCGACGTTTATTCTTGGCGATTTTTGAGCGGACAACTGCGCTTCTTTCATTATCAGAAAGAAATATTTGTATTTTTCGAATGTTATTTCTCGATTCAGGGATTAGCACTTTGGAAACAAGGTTGACACGCTGTGTCGCTTTGCGCGAAGCATAGCCAAGAATGTCAACGCGCTTTTTTGCATTCAGGATATGGATCTTCAAGCTCAGTATTTCCCGCATGCGTTTTAAGCAAAGGTCGACCCAGTGCGGCTTGGAATACAAACCGTAAACTTTTTCAGCAAAGTGGATGGCCTCGACGCTCGGAAGAATTAAACCGAGGGCATTTTCTTCCTTGTAATCGACAGCCTCCACTTCCAAAAGCCCGGCATAATCCAGCTCCTGGTTGCCAAGCATGGGAATATCATGCGTTGTTTTTTTAAACAACTCGTGCAATTGGTCTTGCAGCACCAGGCAGGCCTCGTCCGCTTTTTTCTTTTCTGCAAGAAGTTGTTTACGTTTCAGGTCCAGAGAGGGCAAATATTTTTCATAGCTCTCCAGCTTTCTTGTCTCCTTAAGAAAGGTCGATTTATTTAAGGTGAGCTTGGCCATAGCGATTTAACCAGGGTTTTTTTCTGTACTGGCAGGTTTAGGCGCTCCAGGAAAATATTTGTCGACAAGCTGCTTTTTCATCAGCAATTCATCGGCGCTAAAACAAGCGGCAAGCGTTTTCCAGGCGAGATCCAAAGCGTCTTCCAAAGGCGTATTGACTTCAATATTCATGAATCGCTCGCGAAATAAACCGCCAAAACGTAACGCGCGCTTGTCAAAATCACTTAAATCAAAAGCCATGGCTTGTTTTTGTTCTGCTTCACGGGCGGCAGAGTAAAAGCGAATCATGGTATTCATGATTTGGCTGTGGTCTTCCCGTGTGAGCTTGCCAATCACGTGTTGTTTTAATCGAGATAAGGAGCCGAAAGGGTCGAGCACACCATCGTGGAGATAAAATTGGCCTTCGGTGATATAACCGGTATTGTCGGGAACGGGGTGTGTGACATCATCACCTGGCATGGTGGTAACTGTAAGCACGGTTACCGAACCGCCTTTTTTATAATCGGCGGCTTTTTCGTAACGCCTTGCTAGTTGTGAATAAAGATCGCCCATGTAACCGCGATTTGAGGGGACATTTTCCATGGCGATACCGATTTCTTTCATTGCATCAGCGTAGGTCGTCATGTCTGTCAGCAACACCAAGACACGTTTGCCCTCTTCCACGGCAAATTTTTCTGCAACCGCCAGACACATATCCGGAACCAGTAAACGTTCAACCACAGGGTCAGCGGCTTGATTAACAAACATGACGGTGCGAGAAACGACACCGGCATCTTCAAACTGCTGGCGGAACATATGGAAATCGTCAAAGATCAAACCCAAGCCGCCAAAAACGACAATATCCGCATCTGCCTGAATACCAATACGCGCTAACAATTTGTTGTAAGGCTCACCGGCGACTGAGAATATAGGAATTTTCTGACTCTCAACCAGGGTATTAAACACATCAATCATGGGGATATTCGTACGAATCATTTTCGATGCGAGTTCACGCCGGGCTGGATTCACGGAAGGCCCATCAATATCGATTTTGTTTTCCTGACTTAGATCGGGGCCTTTATCTGCGGGACTGCCATCCCCTTTAAAAATTCTTCCAAGAATATTGTCCGAGCAGCTGACCTTGAACGGGGCGCCTAGAAAAGTCACCGTTGCTTCGGTCGATAAACCCTTGGTTCCGGAAAACACTTGCAGTGAAGCATCATTGACTGTGAGCTTAATCACACGAGCCAGAGAACTGTAGCCATTGCGATCTTCAATTCGCGCCATGTCGCCGAGGGCGACGCTATTTTGTGTTGAACTGGATAAATGCTTGACGCTGACTTTGAGAATATCGCCAACAATTTCCAGAATTTGATAATAACGGGTTAAACTTTGCGCCATAGTGCCTAGCTCAGGTATTTTTTTTCAATTTCATTGATTATATCTTTACATCCTGCCAGTACTTCATCACTCAAGCCTTCTCCAAACCCAAAGTCCTTACCTTCTACTGCGTAAATTTCGACGTTTGCGGGCAAGGTTTCCATTGTGCGTGCAAGCTCAATAGCTTCAGCCAAACCAAAAGCATGACTTGAATATTTAAAAAAATCAGATGGGACAAGGTCTTTTGTCGCATCAAGATGCCAACGTTTTCCCGGCTCACCGTTTGCACGACAGGCATCGAAAATAATGCCATGTTCATAGTCCTGCCATAAGTCCATGATGGTCAGACCTTCACCGGGAGAGGAAACAAAGGTATGTGGCGTAATTGTCTGTAATCGCTTTTTGAGTTCAGCAACGATAAAAGGGCCGATGCCGTCATCGCGACGTAACGCATTACCGATACCAAGAAACAGCGTTTTCATTATGAGCGCTCCACGGTCAACTTTAGGAAGTGGGCTGAACAGGAAATACAGGGATCATAATTACGTATGGCTTGCTCACATTGGTGTCTTAGCTCATCTTCAGAAAGATCCAGTCTCGGCGGAATAAAATGCAGAAGATCTTTCTCCATCGACGCTTGATTAACTGATGTGGGCGCAACGATTTTTGCATCAGTAACCAAGCCCTGATCATCAATGGAATAACGGTGATAACAAATACCTCGAGGCGCTTCTGTGGCTGCAAAACCTGTACCGGCACGGGGCTTGACGTCTATCGCGCATTTTTCAGGTGGCTCATAGTGTTGAATGATGTTCAGTGCTTCTTCGCAGCAATGTGTCACCTCAAGTGCACGTGCAACAATGTTTTTGAAAGGATTATTCTCGGTATCCTGCCAACCGATTAACTCAGCTGCGGCTTGCGCACGACCAGAGAGCTGGTCACGATTATTATTCACACGCGCCAGGGGCCCCATAAAAACATTGTTGCCGTTTTTGGTAAGGGTTTGAAGCGCCGTCGAGTGAGCAACATGCTGTTCTTTCAGGTAGTCGTCATAACCGTGGGGAACCTCGACATCAAGGCCTTTGTTTGAAACAAGCCGACCTTCATTGAACGGGTATTCATGGGGATGGCGTAAGGAAACAAACTCGTAGTCCTGTTCAAAATCCGGAAAATCCAGACCCGCCGTAAATTCGACAGTGGCCACAGCGGTCTCTAGCGCCCATTTCAGTTCGTCTTCAAGTTTGCCAAGTTCGGCTTTCGTTGGGCAGCGATAAAAACCACCCACACGCAAATTTACGGGGTGGATTTCCCGGCCCCCTATAATTTTCATTAGTTCATTGCCACAACGTTTCAAGCGCAAGGCATTTTCAACCAGCTGGCGATGATCCTTCGCCATGCTAATTGCATCGTGATAACCGAGAAAGTCGGGCGCGTGCAACATATAAATATGGAGAACATGGCTTTCAATCCATTCGCCCATATAAATTAATTTTCGCAAGTCGCGAATGGCGCCCTCGGGCCAATTTACGCCGCAGGCCATTTCCATCGCGTGCGCCGCGCCATTCATATAGGCGATGGGGCAAATGCCACAAATACGTGCTGTAAGATCGGGCACTTCCCGAAAATCCCGACCGCGAAGAAAGGCTTCGAAAAAGCGCGGCGGCTCGAAAATTCTTAACTCAACCTGTTCGACCTTGTCATTTTCGATCTTGACATAAAGCGCGCCCTCGCCTTCTACGCGCGCGAGGTAATTAACATCAATGATTCGCGTTTTCATGGTCTTCCTTCGCTTTTTTGAAATCCAGCGCGGCGGTGTTAAAGGTACTGTAAAGCCGCGCTAGCTGATCGTGCGTGGCGCCGTTCGCCAGTAGCGTTTTGCCGAGTGCTTCGGTATTAGCATTTTCCGCAGGACCAAAACACCCGTAACACCCGCGACCGTATGCCGGACATATTGCGCCGCACCCCGCTTGTGTGACAGGACCAAGACAAGATTCGCCTTTAGCAACGAGTACGCAGACATTATTACGGCGTTTACATTCTTCACACACGCTGTGCTTTGGAATATGTGCAGCACGGCGATTTAAAAAAGCATTCAAGACCTCAAGCAACTGATCCTTGTTAATGGGGCAGCCCCGTAATTCCAGATCAACCTTAACGTGGTCGGCAATGGGCGTAGAGGTCTCGAGGGCGTCAATAAATTCAGGATGAGCGTAAACGGTACGGATAAATTCATCGACATCACGATAGTTTTTTAAGGCTTGGACGCCACCGGCCGTTGCGCAAGCGCCGATGGTAATAAGCACTCTGGAAAGGCGTCTGACATCGCGTATGCGTTGCACATCGTGGGCAACAGATATTGAACCTTCCACCAGGGAGATATCGTAGGGGCCTTCGCCGTAATTTGAACTGGCTTCAGGAAAGTAAGCAATTTCAATATGTTCTGACAGTGCCAGTAACTCGTCTTCACAATCCAGCAAGCTTAATTGACAGCCGTCGCAACTCGAAAATTTCCAGACGGCGATACGGGGTTTGTGTTTGGCGCGGGCAATTAACATGAGTCAGAGCTCCCGAACATTAAAGCGTTGTGCAATATCTGCAAAGCGGTACACGGGGCCGTCTTTACAAACGAAGTCTGCGCCCCACTGACAGTGACCACAATGCCCCAGCGCGCACTTCATACTGCGCTCCATGGAAACAAAAATACGGCCATCGTCGACGCCGTGGCGATTAAGTGCAAGACGCCCGTAGTGCATCATTATTTCGGGGCCACAGAGCATGGCCACGGCATTCTCGCGATTAAACTCAATCTGATCCAGCAAGGAAGGCACCACACCAATAGGACCATCCCACTGCCCTTCTTTTTTGTCAACAGTGACCTTTACCTGAATGACTTTTTCATGTTGAAGTTTTTCAAGTTCAGTTTTATAGACTATTTCTAATGGGCTACGCGCACCGTAAAGTAAAAATACATTCCCGAATTTTTTTCGATGATTGAGAACATAGTAGATAAGCGGACGTAAAGGCGGCAGGCCCATACCACCGCACATAATTACCAGGTCGCGATTTTCTGCTTCTTTTACAGGCCAGCCCCGACCAAAGGGGCCACGCAATCCAATCACATCATTAAGTTTAACGTCCTGCATCGCACGTGTAACGGAACCCACTGCACGTGTTGTGTGAATCAATTTTCCACTCTCGGAATCCGAAGAAATGGAGATCGGCACTTCTCCCACGCCATGCAAATACAGCATGTTGAATTGCCCCGGTGAAAAATAAAAGGCTTCGCCGCTTTCTGCTGCCAGTTCCCAGGTGTAGATATCCCCGGCACCGGTTTCCCAAATGAGGTCTTTTACCCGAAAAGCGCGTGGCAACATCAAATTATCGATTTCGGTCATCTCTTCCTTATGTTTAATCATGACTGCGGTACCTGATAAACATCCAGATTTTGTAAACGCACGGCTTGTAATCGGTGCACAATAATTTCGACAAATTTCTCATAGAGCTTCAAACCCAAAGCGACGTCTTTTTTCATTGCCGTACGCAATTGTTCGACGTCAATGCGATGTGCAAGGACACATGTATTCGCTTCGGCATCAAAATGCCAGAGATAAGGTGCCATCAGCCAGGACCACCCCAATACGGACGGCGCCGATAAAGTTTCCAATGGGCGGGTTGAGGATCGACTAATATGATTGAATAAACACACCTGCCCGTACTCCAGCAAATAAAAACAATTCGCTGGCGCTTGAAATTGTAAAATGCGGCTGTGCTTTTCAAATTCTACAAATGACGCGCAGGCCTTGATGATTTCACACTCCTGCTCACTAAAACCCTGTAAAAAGGGATGTTTATTCAATGCTTCAGCTGAATGCTGCTTGACGTGGTCAGAGTTTTTCATACTTATGCTCCAGCCTCCTTCGCCTTAACTGCCGCATGTACGCGATCAGCTTCTGCAGTGATGTCGATACCGACTGGACACCAGCTGATGCAACGACCACACCCTGTGCAGCCAGAGGTAGCAAATTGATCGTGCCAGCTAGACAATTTATGCGAAAACCATTGGCGGTAACGCGCGAAGCGATGCTCACGATGTTCACCGCCGGCCATGTGTGAATGTGCAGAATTAAAGCAGGAATCCCAAATGCGGACACGCGCCGAATTTTCGCCGTTAAGCTCACTTTGCTCAACGGTATCGGAACAAAAGCAGCTTGGACACACTATCGTGCAATTTGCACAAGCGAGGCAGCGGTCGGCAAGATCCAACCAAAAGGCCTCTTCGTTTAGCATACTTTGAATATTTTCTTTGAGCTTGTGGGTTTCCAGCCTTTTTTGCTGTTGGGAAGCTTGCCCCTTAACGTTTTCGTAAGCCTGGAGGTGTTCTTGACTGGCCTCCTGCAATGCAAGCTTATCGGCTATGGCCTTACCTGCTTCGCTGCCGACTTCAAGTAAAAAATAATATTCCTCGGCCGTTTCAACTTCTGTTAGCAGCAAATCGTAGACAGCGTTAACAAAGGGCCCTGTATCCAGGGATGTACAAAAGCACATTTCGCCCGAACGCGAGCAATTGACAGCAATAAACAGCTTGTTTTTGCGTCGAGACGCATAGTGACTATCCACAAAATCACTGCCAAGAAAAACCTTGTCCTGGATCTGGATTGCATGGAGATCGCAAGAGCGCATACCAAGATAAGCAAGTTTGCGGCTTTCTGACGAAGCACTGCGGAAAATGACTGCGTCATCGCGCGTCTCGCTAACAAAAAGGGTTTCCTCTTTGGCGAAGAATTGTGGCTTCCAGCTTTGTGGGCCAACGACATGTGCGAAAGCACTGCGCTTGTTGGTGGTATGTAATCGGTAGTGTCCGGGGGCTTGTTCATCCACTACCCCGACGGGCAAATCAGCTTTGCTACTGATTTCACTGAGGGTGATGGCGTCCTGATCAACTTTAGGACCGATAATAGAAAAGCCTTCTGCCTGTACTTCTCCAAGTAAATCATCCAGATCCTGTAAAAGATATTTGGTCAACGACTTAACTCCAATGCATAGTGTTGTTCGTCACTTTTGAGTGCTTCCTGTTGTTCTTTCTGGCGATACATTACTGCCACATCCGCTTCGGATACGTCTTTCCCCGCTGCGTGTCGCGCCCCAAGCCGACGAAGCAATTCCTGTTCCTTTACCTCGCAAACCAGAATTCTAAAATTTGCATGAGATTCTTTCGAAAGTCGGTAGAAGGCATGCCGCTGTTGATAAAGCAAAAACGTCGCGTCAACAATAACAGAATACCCCCAACTTAATAACTGTTTGGAAAGGGATAACAAATGTGCATAGACTTTTTCCGTTGCAGTTGATGAATAGCGTGCATCATCAGGGTGCTTGTATAGCCGTTTGCGCTCCACATCGGAACGCAACCACACAGCGTCTTCTGTCATCGCTTTTTGCATACTGTGTGTTGATTTACCGGAACCTGAGAGCCCTCTGGTGATACTCAAACACACATTCTGTATTTTTGTATAACGCTCAGCCAAGCCCAGGTATTCAAGAAAAACCTCACGTTGTTCGCTGTGCCCCTGCTGGAAGGTCAAGGCGGCTACTTTTGCGCGAACCATCGCGCGATATATCTTGAATAAGCGAAGAAGTGGGAGCCCTTGATAATCGCCACTGAGGTGTAGCCATTTATTCAGTAAATAGTTCGCATAGCCTGGCGCTTTATCGGCATGAACCTCCAAATCCATAATAATGAAAGCCAATTCGGATATCGGATCCACACGGCGTAATGTATCACTAAATTCAATGCCATCAAAAAATTGTACCTGGTTGTCCAGGAGCACAATATTGTTTAAATGCAAATCACCATGCCCATCATAAACGCGACCTTCATCAAATCGGCTTGTTAATAAGTCTGCAAGTTCCTGTAATAAGATTTTACTGTGTGACTCAATATGCTTTAGCCGTTCCGTCTCATCCCGCGTCAAGACCATAGTCTCGCGAATAGTAATAAAATTATTCAAAATGGCTTGCGTCTGGTCTTGTAAATAACACTCGGCATTGCTCATTTTAGAGTCTAATACTCCTTTGTTTGAGAGCCTTACCCGCTGCGCTTGCTGTGTTTCTTGAAAGTCGCAAAGCCGGTAGCACAGTTTATCCATATCATCCAAACATAATTGCTGTGATTGAAGGCGCGCAAAAAGAATATCTTCCTGGGGAAATCGACGCATGCATACTGCATAATCCAGTGTTTTACCCTTGCCATCAATTTCCGCTCGGCCTTGATTGTCGGTGATTCGTGTCAGCCCCAGATAAAGCCCACTGGAATAACGCGCGTTTAACTGGATTTCATCTTCACAGAATTTTTTTCGTTTAGCCAGTTGGCTGTAATCCAGAAAATCGTTTTTTAGTGCTTTTTTTATTTTATACGCTTTATCATCGACCAGCAGTATCCACGAAATGTGGGTTTCCAGTAAGCGAGTATTCTCCAGACAAAAAAAGTCGGAAATGATCTGGCGCTGAAAGGCCAGATCACTTCTCTCCTTGTTCAGGTCGTATTCCAATTGCTTGCGTGGATCATGCAGGGCATTCACTTTTTTGTGCTCTTAAGCTCTTTTCCGCATTGGCTATGTATTGACTGCCGCGAACAACGGAATCCGGGTTAAGTGAAATGGTATCGATACCACACTCAACAAGAAAAGCAGCAAATTCAGGGTGGTCAGAAGGTGCCTGACCACAAATACCCACTTTGCGTTTGTATTTGTGTGCGACCTCGATTACCTGAGCAACCATACGTTTTACAGCTTCATCGCGCGCGTCAAAGAGATAACGCAATTCCGAGGAGTCGCGGTCGATACCCAATACAAGTTGAGTCAGGTCATTACTGCCAATAGAGAAACCGTCAAAACGTTCGCAAAATTGTTCGGCAAGAATAACGTTGGCAGGAATTTCACACATCACATAGACCTGCAAGCCGTTTTCACCTTTTACAAGCCCGGCTTCAGCCATAACTTGCAAAACTCTATCTGCCTCTCCTGGGGTACGGCAAAATGGAATCATCACAATAACGTTATCGAAGCCCATGAGTTCGCGCGCGCGTTTCAGTGCTTTACATTCCAGTTGAAACGCTTCCCGATAATTCTTGTGATAGTAACGAGAGGCACCCCGCAAGCCCAGCATTGGATTGTCTTCTTCCAATTCAAAAAATTCACCACCCAGTAAACCGCGATACTCATTGGATTTGAGGTCGGATAAACGCACAATTGCAGGGTGTGGATAACAAGACGCTGCGATTTTCGCAATGCCGGTGGCTAATTTATCCACGAAGACTTCTTCCATTGAGTCGTAGCCTTCGGTTAACTTTTTGATTTTGGCCATCACGTTATTGCTTTTGACCTTGTCGGGATGCAAAAGCGCCATCGGGTGAATGCCAATTTGACTGGAAATAATAAATTCGATTCGCGCAAGCCCGATACCTGCGGTAGGCAATTGCCACCAGTGAATCGCACCATCAGGCATGGCTACGTTAATCATAACGCCAGTTTGGGTTTTGGAAATTTGGTCAATATGAATATCTTCGGTTTCAAAACTTAATTCACCTTCGAACACATTTGCCACTGCACCTTCTGAACAGTCAATAGTGACTTCCATGCCCTCCTTCAACACCTCTGTTCCATTGCCAGTGCCGACAATGGCAGGGACTTTAAGTTCGCGACTGACAATGGCAGCGTGACTGGTTGCACCACCACTATTGGTAATAATACCGGCGGCTTTACGCATCACGGGTACCCAATCAGGGTCGGTGCGTTCGGTGACAAGAATGGCGCCTTCGGGGAAGCGTTCGCTTTCCTGTGGATGATCCAACCTGCACACCTTACCGCTTGCAACCGCAGCCCCCACACTGGAGCCCTGAATCAAGACGCTGGATCTTTCTTTCAAATGGTAAGTACGCAAAATAGTTGCATTTTTTTGTGACTCAATGGTTTCCGGCCGCGCTTGTACAATATAGAGTTCACCGTTCACACCATCCTTTGCCCATTCAATATCCATCGGGCGTTTATAGTGCGCTTCAATTTTGACGCCCCAACGAGCCAACTGCAGCACTTCATCATCATTAAGCACCAGGCTTTTTTGTTCTTCGTCTGAAGTGGGTACAACAACAGTCGCTTCATCAGTATGGGAATGATGTTCGTCTGATGCGTAAATCATTTTTTCCAATTTACTGCCACAAGTTCTCTCAAGAATCGGACTTAGAGAAAGATTTTTTGTGAAAGGTTTGTACACCATAAACCTATCGGGATTGACACTGCCCTTCACGACGGTTTCACCCAGCCCCCAGGAGCCATTAATCAGCACGGCATCCGGGAACCCACTTTCGGTATCCAGGGTAAACATCACACCTGCGCAACCGATATCGGAGCGCACCATGTTTTGCACACCGACGGACAGCGCAACTTGCTCATGTGCAAAGCCACGCTCTTCGCGATAGGCAATTGCGCGGTTGGTGTAAAGCGATGAAAGGCAGAGACGCACCGCCTCCAGTAGATTGTCGAGGCCGGAGATATTCAGGTAGCTCTCTTGCTGACCTGCGAAACTGGCTTCAGGTAAATCCTCGGCTGTGGCGGAACTGCGCACGGCAACGTCACCGTTGGTTTTGCCGGTTTTACGGCTCAGTTCCTCATAGGCTACCTTGATATCCTGGATTTGTTCCGCTGTGTATTCGCCGGCACGTATCATCCTGCGAATCGCCGATCCGCATTCGGCGAGGGTGATTTTATTGTCTGCCAGCTGCTTTAAATTCGAACGGATATGCGGTTCTAACTGGTTGTGCGCGATGAAATCGCGATAAACCCTGGCACTGATAGCAAACCCGGGTGGCACCGGAATTCCCTCTTTTGCCAGGGTTTGGGTAATCTCCCCCAAACTGGCGTTTTTTCCACCCACCAAGGGCACATCACTGATTTTAAGTTCGTCAAACCAAAGGATATTCTTGCCACTGATCATTTGCGTTCTCCAGATATTGGGATAATGCCTTTCTACTATCAGCATATGTGTTCCCCGGGCTGAAAATATTGTCCTGGATCAGATCTTTATTCGAAAAGCGGCTCCTGATTAACAAGGGAGACTTTGAAGGGATTTTGCGAATTTGTGGCGACGTGTTTCAGCGAAAATTGGCACCAAAATCATAGGCTTGCAAGGTCTCTATGTATTGCGCACGTTGATAATTGTCGTTTTGTGGGCAGCGAGCAAGGCTCAAGGCACCACGCATACCGGCAACAGTCTCATAGCCCTTGCTATCGAGCCAATCGCTGAGCCCTTGTTTGAGTTTTTGCATGTAAGCAGGCCCATGCCGCAATAAGGCTGAAGTTGTCATCACGACATCGGCGCCGGCCAGCAAGTATTTGACTACTTCGTCTGAGCTTTCCACTCCTGTTGTCGCGGCGAGCGAGAACCCAAAGCGTTGGTACATCATGCCGATCCAGGTGAGTGGCAGGCGTAATTCCTGGGCATGACTGAGTTTGAGTTCCCGTGTAATTTGCAATGTGTTGATATCAAAATCCGGCTGATAAAAGCGGTTGAACATCACCAGCGCATCGACCGCTTTGGCATCATCAAGCCGTTTGGCAAAGTGCCCAAAGGAGGTATAAAACGCAGAGGTTTTTAACGCGATCGGGATGTTTATTTTTTGTTTAAGCGTTTGCAACAAGGCACAAAGTTCTGCCTCAATACTTTCCGCACTTTGATTGAAATCTTTCGGAATGGAATAGACATTGAGTTCCAGTGCTTGTGCGCCAGCGGCTTCGATGGCCTGCGAGAAATCCAACCAACCGGAAGGGCTACAACCATTTAAACTGGCAATAATCGGGACTTCACAGCGTTGAACGCAATCTTCAATGAGTTGTAAATAACTCTCCTGGGTATTTTGATAGGCGTGATCAATATTGAAATACGCACCTGTTTCTGCAGAGGCGAAGGTATCGTCACTCAATTGACTGAGAGCTGCCTGTTCCTCATTAAATTGTTCCTCGAACAAGGAAGGTAAAACAATTGCGGCAGCACCTGCGCGTTCAAGGGCGAGGACGCCATGCAAGTTTTTTGCGAGCGGCGATGCCGATGCGACGATGGGGTGAGCCAATTCCAGGCCCATGTAGTGGGTGCTTAGCTTATTCATAGTCGATGTGCTTACCGGGCTTGTTTGTGTAGAAACTCTATTCACTGTCTCTCCTCACTGTCTCTCCTCACTGTCTCTCCTCACTGTCTCTGTCCTCACTATATTTGCGCTCATACGTTCAGATCCCGCGTGTTTTGTGCATTTTTATTCGTATGAGAGGCAACAGGTGCACGCTCGAACTGCTGTGGATTGCGACTGGCCATTTCTTCATAAACTGCCCAACGGTGCGAAAGATTTTGCTCAGCCAACTGCATAAGATGTTCAGCTTCATCAGCATCGACACGGGTTAACATTTTGTATCGCAATTCGTTATAGGCGAAATCCCGTAGGGATATCCGTGGACGTTGAGAATCCAGAATAAAGGGGTTGGTGTTGGCCTGGCCATCATGTTCGGCAACTAAAGGATTAAAACGCATCAAGGGCCAATAGCCACTTTCCACGGCCAGTTTTTGTTGCTGAACCCCCCGGCGCATATCGATCCCGTGAGCAATACAGTGGCTGTAAGCCAATATGATTGAGGTGCCCGGATAGGCTTCCGCTTCGCGCATTGCCATTAAACTTTGTTGAGGGTTTGCACCGAGTGCAATACGTGCAACATACACATTGCCATAGGCGATAGCTTGCAATGCCAGATCTTTTTTACCGATGCTTTTTCCTTTTGCAGCGAATTTTGCGACCGCTCCCAAAGGCGTGGCTTTGGACATCTGGCCGCCAGTATTGGAATACACTTCGGTATCCATAACCAGAATATTGACATTACGGCCACTCGCTAGCACATGATCCAGCCCACCCGCGCCAATATCGTAGGCCCAACCGTCACCACCAATAATCCAGATACTGCGTCTGACGAAATGTTCGCAGAGTGATAACAAGCGTGTCGCGTTGTCGCTCTTCAGTTTTTCAAGTGCGTTCCGCAAGCGATCGACCGCCTTGCGTTGCGTGTTGATTTCAGACTCCAGTTTTTGCGGATTATTCAGAAGAGCGTGAATAAAATGGGTGTCGATATCTGAATCAACACCGGCTAATTCTTTTTGAAGCATGCGTAATAAATTGATAGCTGCTTGTTCATGGCTATCACAACTCAAGCGGTAACCAAGGCCAAATTCCGCATTGTCCTCGAACAGGGAATTACACCATGCGGGGCCTCGGCCCTCTGCATTTTGCGACCACGGCGTGGTGGGTAAATTACCACCGTAAATTGAAGAGCAGCCTGTGGCGTTGGCAATTAACATACGATCGCCAAAGAGCTGACTGGCGAGTTTAAGGTAAGGTGTTTCACCACAACCGGCACAGGCACCCGGGAATTCAAAGAGGGGTTGAAGGTATTGCAAGCCTTTCACTGTGGTGAAGTTCACATCGTCGCGTTGTGGCTGAGGCAGCTTTTCGAAAAACGTGAGATTTTCTTTTTCCTGCCAAAGAATATCGCTTTTATCTTCCATATTGATCGCTTTCTTACCCGGCTCTATGGGGTCTTGTGCGGGGCAAACTTCAACGCACAGTCCGCAAGATGTGCAATCTTCGGGGAAAATCTGCAAGCTGTATTTAACTTCTGGAAAACCTCTGGCATCGATATCTGCGATTTTAAACCCGGCTGGCGCTTGCTCAAGATAATCCTTATGATAAAACTTTGCGCGAATCACACTGTGTGGGCAAATTACACTGCAGTTGCCGCACTGCACACACAAACTAGCATTCCACACAGGGATGGTATCGGCGATATTGCGTTTTTCCCATTTAGCCGTCGCAGTAGGCCAGGTACCATCCACAGGCACCTGGCTAACAGGGATCAATTCACCCTGCCCTGCCATTAATCGGGCAGTGACACTTTTTACAAAATCCGGAGCAGCATCAGGAAGGCTTTGCATCAAGTGAGTGTCACTACTCAATTTTTGAGGGTACACAACTTCCTGTATATTTTCCAGCGCGAGGTCAATCGCGCGGTAGTTCATTTCAACAACGTTGCGCCCTTTTTTCTGATAAGTTTTGTCAACATGTTCCTTGATCTTTTGCACCGCGATTTCTGCCGGAAGCACCCCTGAGATACCAAAAAAGCAGGTTTGCATAATGGTATTCGTGCGCTTGCCCAGGCCGACTTTTTGTGCCGTTTTATTCGCATCGATCACATAAAAGCGTATTTTTTTATCAAGGATCGTTTGCTGTAATTCGACAGGAAGACGATGCCACACTTCGTCGGCTTCATAGCGTGTATTCAGCAGGAATACCGCTTTGTCCGCCGCCTTCTCTAAAACCGGAATACGTTTGATAAAGTCAAAATGATGGCAGGCAATAAATTGTGCGGATTGAATCAAATAACTGGAGCGTATCGGTTTTGGGCCAAAACGCAGATGCGATACCGTTTGTGACCCGGATTTCTTGGAGTCGTAAACAAAATACGCCTGAATATAAGTTTTGGGGTCTTCGCCAATTATCTTGATGGTGTTTTTGTTGGCTCCGACGGTGCCGTCAGACCCAAGACCGTAAAATATCGCGCGAAAATCCTCGCTGCTTTCGCTGGAAAAACCCGCAGCAGGTTCAAGGTTTTTATTACTGAGGTCATCTATTAAACCGAGGGTAAAATGGTTTTTTGCTTTTTCTTTTGAAAGTTCATCAAACACAGCTTTGACCAACGGAGGATGGAACTCTCTGGAAGAGAGTCCGTAACGCCCGCCAATGATGCGAGGTAAGGTTTTGCCCTTCCACAGATTTTCTGCCTGAGCTTCCACCAGCGCGTTGACAACATCCTGATAGAGAGGCTCGCCAATGCTGCCGGGTTCCTTGGTGCGATCCAACACCGCGAGTGACTGACAAGACGCGGGCAACGCACTGATAAAATGTGTTAAGGAAAAGGGACGGTATAAGTGCACTTGCAGGACACCGACCTTTTCATTTTGTGTGCGAGTAAGGTAGTCCACCACTTCGCATACGGTTTCGGCACCGGAGCCCATCACTACAATAACGCGCTCGGCTTGCGGGTGCCCGAAGTAATCAAAAAGACGATATTGCCTGCCTGTTAATGCAGCAAACTTGTCCATGTTTGCTTGCACAATATCCGGAGTCGCTGTGTATAAATTATTTGCCGCTTCGCGGCCCTGAAAATACATATCGGGATTTTGTGCAGTACCGCGAATAACCGGCCGATCAGGAGACAGACTGCGTTGTCGATGCGCTAACACCCATTCGTCCTTAATCATGGCGCGTATACTGGATTCTTCGATGAGTTCAACCCGATTAATTTCATGTGAGGTTCGGAAACCATCGAAAAAGTGTACGAATGGAATACGACTTTCCAGGGTCGATGCGTGTGCAATTAGCGCAAGATCGTGTGCTTGTTGTGGAGAATTGGAACAAAGAAAGGCAAAACCACTGCTGCGCGTTGCCATCACATCGGAATGGTCACCAAAAATCGACAAGCCTTGCGCCGCCAGCGATCGCGCAGCAACATGCATAACAAACGGGCTGAGTTCACCCGCTATTTTGTACATGTTGGGAATCATTAGCAGCAAACCTTGTGAAGCGGTAAAGGTTGTTGCCAGCGCGCCGGTTTGCAGCGCACCATGAATCGCTCCCGCGACACCACCTTCACTTTGCATCTCGTAAACCAGGGGTACTTCGCCCCAAAGGTTTTTTTGTTGTGCAGAAGACCAATTGTCTGCGTGTTCGCCCATCGGTGATGACGGTGTAATCGGGTAAATACTGCAAACTTCGCTGAGCTTATAAGCAATCAGCGCGGCGGCTTCATTACCATCAATACTGAGAACGGTTTTATCATTCATGGTCGATCATTTCCATCGCGTTAGCGGGGCATTGATTAACGCAAATGCTGCAACCAACACATTTATCATAATCAACTTCATAGCCCCTGCCCTGGCCATTTTTTGTGATGGCATACTGCGGACAGGCCGCCATACAGCCATCACACTCAAAACAATTTCCGCAGGAAAAACACCGTTTGGATTCATAAAGGGCTTGTTCACGTGTCAAACCTTTTACGACTTCTGTGAATCCGTTTTGCCTGGCGAATTTATCGATGTGTGCTTGTGAGCTTGCTGGCGCAACCACCCGGTAAGCAAGGTTGAGCGTGTGATAGTGCGCGAGTGTGGTTTTTTCTCGCGGGCGGTATTTTTCTCTTCTTAGCCAGGCGTCAATACAACGTGCTGCGTGTTTACCGTGTCCAAAGGCATGCGTCGCGGTACGTTCTCCGTGAATCATATCGCCGCCTGCAAAGATACCTTCCTGGCCTGTCATCAATTGGCGATCTACAAGAATACTGCCATCATAATCGAGCTTGATTCCCGGGTTTTGTTCAACCAGTTTGCCATCGACGTTTTGACCTATAGCGAGAATTAAGGCGTCAGCCGCAATATGTTCGGTTTTCCCACTGGCTTCCAACTCGCCTTGCTCATTCACTTGCATGACATCGACAACAATCTCATCGCCCTGCATTTCACGAATACGACGCAACCAATGCACATGAATATCTTCATTCAAGGCATCCTGTAATTCGGAATCGTGTGCAGACATGTGTTGTTGGTCATTGCGATAGATAACAACGGTTTCTTCTGCACCCATTCGTTGAGCAGTTCGAGCCACGTCCATGGCGGTATTCCCACCGCCGTATACCGCAACCCGGCGTCCTATTTTGATATTCTTTTGTGCATCTGCATCGTGGAGAAACTGTAAGGCGTCGTGAATTTTTTTCGCGTCACCGCCGGGGATATCTATACGCCTGCTGATCGCCGCCCCTGTGGCCAGCAACACGGCATCAAAACGCCCTTCACGTTTCAGGTTATTAATATTTTCAATTTTTTGTTGGAGATGGAATTGTATGCCGAGGCTTTCGAGGCGTTTAATTTCGGCTTCCAGTATGTAACGCGGCAGCCGGTATGCGGGAATGCCATAGCGCATCATTCCGCCCAATTCGGCTTCGGCATCATAGACTTCCACTTCATGGCATTTTTGCGCGAGATGATAAGCCGCAGACAAGCCACAGGGCCCGGCACCGACAACAAGAATTCGTTTGCCACTGCGATGCAGCGGTTTTACAAAAGACCAGTTATTTTCTATGGCGAGATCACCGAGAAAACGTTCAACTGCATGAATGTTTACCGCGCGATCCACTTCCATGCGGTTACAGGCGTCTTCACATTTGTGGTAGCAAATACGGCCGCTGATTGCCGGGAAAGGGTTATTTTGAATCAGCGACATCCAGGCACGATTAAACTCGCCATTTTGTGCAAATGATAACCATTCCTGAATGTTTTCACCGGTAGGACAGGCATGGTTACAGGGTGGCATATGGTTTTGATAAACCGGCTTGAGCAGTGGAAATGGCCCGGTGTCATGTTCGTGCTCCAGATCCGGAGCCTGGGTCATATCCTTGTTCATAGGCGCGCCCCAATTAAAATTGCTTACAGCTAAAGACTAAACCAGTCGCCAAATTAATTATTGAGTTAGAACAAGTTTTTAAAGGATTTCATTTAAACTTCGCCATCCCGAAACACATTAATAGGCACTAATGAGTGAGTTGTGACCAGGCGACTGCTGCCTGGCCAGCGGAAATGCCTCCATCATTGGCAGGGAGTTGCCGATGACAAAGTACCCGATAGCCGGCGGCTTCCAGTTTCTCTTGCAGACCTTCGAGCAAAAGCGCATTTTGAAATACACCACCGCTGAGTGCGATGGCTTTGGCAGGATAGTGTTTTAACAACTCACGCGTAAGTGCGTAAATCCCCGCGATCAAGGTCCGGTGAAAACGCGCTGCAATAACAGAACGACTCAGGCCTGCCGCAAGATCATCGAAGAGCGCGGGCCACATTGGGTGCCAATCAAGTTCCCTCGACGAGCAAGTAAAAGAATAAACCTTTTTTTCCTCTGCAAAAGCAGAGTATGCCAGGCTTTCTAACTCCATGGCCGCCTGGCCTTCGTAGCTTTGCTCTTCAAAACACAGATCGAGCGCGGCCGCGACTGCATCGAACAGGCGCCCGGCCGAACTTGCCAAAGGGCAAGCAATATTTTTTTCCAGCATGACTTGAAGCGCTTGCAGCGGCTTGTCTTTTAATTTCTCGATAGCCATTTGTGTTGAATATTTTTCAAGAAAATCATTCATATTCGCTGCGTTCAAATAAGAAAAAAGCATACGCCAGGGTTGCCGACTGGCAAGGTCGCCACCGGGTAATGGTATGGTTTTAAAATGAGCGAGTCGTTCAACGCACTGGTAAGAACCGAATAACCATTCGGCACCCCAGCTTGTGTTATCTTCTCCGTAACCACTGCCATCAAGCACAATACCTAAATAATTGTCTTCGTCATTCGCGATGCCATTTTCCAGAAGACAAGATGCCATATGCGCATGATGGTGTTGCACGGATAACAATGTCAGCCCGGATTCTTTTGCCAGTTCCTGGCCATATTGAGTGGACGCATAATCGGGATGCTTATCCACAATGAGGTAATCGGCCTGAACCTTGTGTAAGTCACTAAAAGCCTTGAGCTGTTGGCAGTAGTCCTGATATTGCTGGTAATTTTTTAAATCTCCGAGGTAACCCGACACAACGACTCCACTCTCATTCAATAAACTGAAGCTGCTGCTGGTTTCTGCACCGAGAGCCAGGATATTCAGAGACAGTTTTTCGGATTTGTTTTCGGCTTGCTCAAGAACATTCGGGGAGGTGTCCAGCTCGTGAATTTGATTTTTTGATACAGGCAAAGGAACGGAAGACGGAACTACGCCTCGGGCACGTCTGAAAAAGACCAGTTCCCTGCCGACTTTTTTTAGAACGCTGTCATCACAGCGATGCTGGATTTTCCTGTTATGTCCAACAATTATCCCGACCTTGTTTTTAAATAAAAGCGCTGCTTGGGCGTCTTCGTAGCATTGCGCTTCACCTGGACCATTAGCGGAAGTAAATACCAGTGGTGTATCGAACTCAGACATCAACATATGATGCAAGCCCGTATAAGCAAGACAAAAGCCAAGATGGCTTTGCCCTGGCGCAATCAAAGGGGAAAGCGTTTTGCATTGTTTTGAACGTTTCGATGGTTTGGAAAGCAACACGATTGGTGCCAGCGCAGATTCGAGCTCGACTTCTTCATTTGCATTCACCGTGGCATATGCCCTTACCATGGTGACATCTTTGGCAAGCAGCGCCAGTGCCTTGTGGGGGCGTCTTTTTAATTGTCGAATGGCGTTGACGGCCTGGTCATTCCCTGCATCAGCCAATAGATGAAATCCTCCAAGACCCTTTACACACGCAAGCTCGCCACGTTTAAGTACTTTTACAAGTGCTTGCACGCATGCATAATCATTTGAAACGTTGCCTTTCGCGTTGATCTCGCTTAAAGGCTGATTGCTTGTATTTTCTTGCACGCCCTTTTCGCAATGCGCATAGAGTAAAGGCCCGCATTTTTCGCATGCGATGGTCTCTGCATGAAATCGCCGATTCTCTACCTCACTGAATTCTCGCTGGCAATATTCGCAGAGCGTAAACGTGTGCATGCTCGTATTGCGACGATCGTAAGGTGCCGTATTGAGTATGCTGAAACGTGGGCCACATTGAGCGCAGCTGATCGCTGCGTAGTGATTGCGCGTATTGCCTTGCTGGCTTAATTCAGATTTGCAAGACTCACAAATAGCCAAATCCGGCGGTAGCGGAGACCTGACACAGCCCGCCCTACTTTCAAGAATTTTGAAACCCTCTGTAAATTTTTTTTCAGCCGGGTTTGGGGGAAAGCTTAATTGAAAACGCTGATAGAAAGCCTGGGGCGGTGGACTGTGTTCCAGATTTTTACTGAATGCACTTATATTGGACTTCTCTGCAAACAGCTCAATTTCCACGCCTGCTGCGGTATTTGCCACCGAGCCACTCAGTCCATAACGCTGAGCCAATTTAAAAACGTAAGGGCGAAAACCAATGCCCTGAACAAGTCCGGTAATCAGAATTTTGGCATAAACGAATTGAGACACAACTTAACAAATTCGAGGCAGTGCTTCGCCGCTCAACATCTCCAGGCGCCGACGGGTACCCAGTGTGGTTTGCAACTGCACGCCCGGTTCTGCAAGCACTTCACCTATAATCGCCGCATCACGTCCATGCGGGTGCTTACGCATTTTCGCGAGTAAGGCTTCAGCCTGTTCCTCTGCTACAAAACACACTAGTTTACCTTCGTTGGCAATGTAGGCCGGGTCCAGCCCTAATAATTCACAGGCTGCGCGTACAGACTCTTTCAGCGGAATTGCGGCTTCGTATATCCTGAACCCTTTGTCGGCTTGTTCGGAAAGTTCATTCAATGCTGATGCGATTCCACCGCGTGTGGGGTCACGCATACAGTGAATTGCGTGCTTGAAATGCTGCATCATATTGTCTACCAAATCATTCAGCGCGCAGGAGTCTGATAAGAGCGCGGTATCAAATTGCAGCCCTTCACGTGCAGACATGACTGCAATACCGTGATCACCAATACTGCCGCTTAAAATGATTTTGTCGCCCACTTTTATCTGCTCAGCACCTAAACTGACATCGTGGTCGCACAGGCCGACGCCACTGGTGGTGATAAACACACCATCACCCTTGCCTTTCTCAACAACTTTTGTATCGCCACTGACAATATTGACCCCCGCTTCCTTTGCAGCGAGAGCCATACTTTTCACCAAGGATTTCAAGGTGGAAATCTTAAAGCCCTCTTCCAATATAAAGGCAGCAGTGAGCGCGAGAGGTCGGGCACCCGCCATTGAAAGGTCATTAATTGTTCCGTGGACAGCGAGGGAGCCGATATCGCCTCCTGGAAAAAACAGGGGAGAAATAACATGTGCGTCAATCGTGGTGACAATGTGACTGGTTTGCACATTCAGGCGGGCGGCATCGTTTTTTTTCGCGAGCTCTGTGTTGTTTGAATCAGCATTAAAATGATGGATAAAAATCTCCTCAATTAAACGCGCCATCGCGCGCCCACCACTACCGTGATTCAACGTGATGAGTTCTTCTGTCATGCGTGACTCACTGCTGATCTTGCATAATGCCAATAGGCGGAACAGGCGCCCTCTGAAGAAACCATGCAGGAACCAAGTGGGTTTTCCGGTGTGCAGGGTTTGCCAAATAATTTACAGTCAAGGGGTTTTATTGCACCACGCAATACGGCCGGGCACTCACAACCTTTATATTCCCGTGAAGGCACGACGTCGACGGAAAAAACCTGCTCTGCATCGAATACTTTATATTCATCTTTTATTCGCAGCGCGCTGTCGGGAATAAAGCCCAGGCCGCGCCATTCGAATTTGTCCCTCAATGTAAAAATCGCCTGGGTCAATAACTGCGCCTTGGCATTACCTTGTGCGCTCACCGCACGATGATACTCATTCAAAACCCGCCATTCGCCCTTGTTAATCTGGTCGAGCAACATTGCCACGGCCTGAAGTACGTCTAGCGGTTCAAAGCCCGTGATAACCACCGGTTTTTTGTATCGCTCACAAATTTTTTCATAGGCGGCACTACCAATAATCGTACTGACATGAGATGGCCCTAGAAAGCCGTCTATTAATACCGGGCTTACCTTTTCAGTAGCGTCATTTACACGACCATTTTCACTATCCTGCAATTCGCTCACCAATATGGCTTCAATGGCTGCAGGAGTGAGCACGTGATTGCAATAGACACTGAAGTTGCGCAATTGTTTTTCTTTGGCTTGTTGAATCACAAACGCCGTTGCAGGTGTGGTGGTTTCAAATCCGACTGCAAAAAAAATAACATGCTTGCTTGTTTCTTTTTCAGCAAGCGCCAGCGCATCCAAAGGTGAATACACCACACGCACATCTGCACCTTGCGCCCGTGCGCTAAACAAACTGCGCTTGTGACTGGCAGGAACCCTAAGCATATCGCCATAGGAGCAAAAAATCACATCGGGTTGGGCTGCTAGCGCCAGGGCTTTGTCCAGGCGCGCGATAGGTAAAACACAGACGGGGCACCCGGGGCCGTGAATAAATTCTATGTTATCCGGCAACAATTGCTGTAAAGCATGGCGAAAGATGACATGGGTATGCCCACCACAAAACTCCATTAATCTGTAGTGTTTATTCGAGTCATTCACCCCGGCAATCTTTTTGAGTAAGGTCTGTGCCAGATCGCTGGAGCGGAATTCATCTATAAACTTCATAAGCAGTTGGGCCGTGGATTAGCTTTTTTCGACAATGCCAGCTTCGGCAAACAGTGCCAGCGTTTTTTCTGCTTCTTTTTCGTCTATTTTGCTGAGCGCAAAACCTACGTGTACTAGCACATAGTCGCCTGGCTGCAAACCCTCTACCAGCGCGATAGAAATAGTCTTTTTGATATGCCCGAGGGAAACCACCGCAGATTGTTTAGTGTCATCAATGGTTTCAATTTGCGCAGGTACGGCTAGGCACATACAGGAACCTGAAGTTGATCAAGCCAGCCCAACCATTCATTCAGGCCTTCCCCATTCAAGGTGGATAATTTGATAATTTTCAGGCAGCTGTTAATCTTCAATGCGTTTTCTATACAGATGTCGAGATCAAAGGGCACGTACGGCAAAAGATCCATTTTGCTGATCAGCAAAAGATCTGCATGGGCAAACACTTCTGGATATTTAAGTGGTTTATCTTCGCCTTCGGTAACAGAAAGCAAGGCAACTCTTTTGGTTTCGCCAAGGTCGAACATGGCTGGGCAAATGAGGTTGCCCACATTCTCGACAAAAATCAGTGAACAGGTCTGCAAACGCGTGTCTTCAAGCGCGTGGTGAATACTGTGTGCATCCAGATGGCAATTTTTACCCGTATTGATTTGCAGCGCTTCAACGCCGTATTTTTTCAAGCGTTGAGCATCATTGTCGGTGTATTGATCACCTTCAATCACACCTATGTGATTTTTTTCTGCACTGAGTTCGAGGGTTTTTTCCAAAAGAGAGGTTTTGCCAGAACCGGGGCTCGACAAAATATTAATACAAATACGATTCCCGCCTTGCAAAGCCCGACGGTTCTGTTCGGCATAATTTACATTTCTTTCAAGTACACGCCGGTTTAAATCTATTTTGACATAAGCTGGCTTGCCTGCATGACTTTCTGGCTTGCGTTCATCACAGCCACAGGTTCCACACATCACTCTAACTCCATATTCACTAGATGAAATTCTTCTCCCGCAAGGACATCCCGGTCGAAGCTGCCACAATGCTCACAAGGGCTATACCATTCGCTCATGGGGTAAGATTCTCCACAAGCCCGACAATGCGCCCTGCCTGCAATATTTTCTATATTGAGTTTGATTTGTTGTAAGGCGGTACCGTGGCTGGCAAGTTCAAAGCCCAGTCGAAAGGCCTCGTGGTTCACTGCCAACAAATTACCCAGCTTTACCGTGACTGCGCGAGGTGTTGCAACTTGCCTCGCAGAGATTTCTTGCTCAACCAGATCAAACAAATTTCGCGACAAGGCATACTCATGCATGATTACTGAATCAGTCGCGCTGCCTCGTATTTCGCTTTTTCCTGATCGACGTAGCGAGTCCACTGGCGTGATAGATCAGCCGTTTTCTCGCCTCTTGCGGCTAGTTTAAAGGCTTTATGTGCATCATCAAAATTATTTTGATAGAAACGGACCATGCCAAGGAGGATATAGGTCTCCCCTTCATTTTCCAGCCCCCCGGCATTCAGGGCATCTTCGAGCGCCTTTTCAGCTTCCGACCAGCGATAAAGGTTAATATAAGCCTGCGCGACGCGCACATACATCTTGGCATTTTTTTCAAGTTTGGCTGCTTCAACCAGGTATTGTACAGAACGATCTTCCTCGGCTGCGAGTTGCCAGGCCTGGGCGAGCAATTCCAGATTGCGAATACTGCGCTCAACCTTTCCCTCTTCCAATGCTTTTTCAATCAGCACTGCGCCTTTGTAGGGAACTTTATGAAGCAGAAATAATTGCGCGAGGTTGACCAGTTCTGATTCGTTTTTCAGTTTGCCTTGATCATAGAGCGGTTCCATAAGAACCAACTGTTTTTGTGTTTGCTCCGACTGCCCGTAGATCGCCGCAAGATTTTTAATGTAGGTTTCCTTGGGGTACAAGGCAATCAGTTCACGGAGAATTTCCGCCATTTTCACCAAATCATTTTTCGAGTAGTAAATGGCATTCATTACCAACAACCAGTTCTCCTTGATTTTGCGCCCGTTTGCGCGTTCCAGTTCGATCGCTCGCAAACCATTTTTCAAGGCTGAGTCAATGTCCTCTTTTTTATAGTAGATTTGTGAGAGCAACATATAGTTTTCGCCATCAGGCACTTCTGAAACGGCAATTAACTTATTGGCATACTGGAGTGCTTCGTCGTAACGGTCCTGCATGAACGCCAATTGCGTTGCAGTGCGCAGTGAAATTTGATGAAACCCTTCGGGGAGCTCATCAAAACTTAAGACATTACGAAACGCCTCCAGTGCCAGATCAAAACGCTCCATATGGAAATAAACATTTCCGTGCATACTCCAGGTTTGTGCTTTCTCAAAGTTGTTCAGGCGCTTCATTTCAAGGATGCCGTTGAGCACGGCCGTTGCCTGGTTAAAGTTTTTTTGTTCAACCAGAAGTTGTGCCTCCTGCATTTTTTCATAGACATCCTGACCTATGGC
This sequence comes from Cellvibrionaceae bacterium 1162T.S.0a.05, assembly GCA_000964245.1. GTDB lineage: Bacteria > Pseudomonadota > Gammaproteobacteria > Pseudomonadales > Cellvibrionaceae > 1162T-S-0a-05. The sequence goes on from LANB01000001.1 coordinate 3,847,100, forward strand.
AAGTTGCGCTTTTGCCTCTGTGGTGAGCGCGTGCAAGCTAAGGAATATGAAACATGCTGTGACTGCGAGCTTATTCATCTCTCGCCCCCTGGTTCTCAAGAACATAGGTAAAGATATTTTGTACACGCTCTACTTCTACCGCCTCGCCGTTAATAATACGCGGCTTGTATTTAAATCTACTGGCGGCAGCAATAGAAGGACGCCTAAAGGAGCTATGGTCACAACGCCCTTCTACGACAGAAATATTTCGAGTGGACCCGGTTGTTGTTACCGTGTACTCGACAACACAGATACCTTCTATACCACGAGAAGAAGCCGACACAGGATAAATGGGCGCGACTTTCACGATGGGCAGAAATTCGCCCTCCCCTGAGCCGAAGCCAAAACCATCGGTATCGACATCCACGTTGCCATCGAGCGGGATATCACTGATCGCAAGGGCGTTCATATCAGAAGACAAGTCATTACTATCGGGCGCTTGCGGTACCGGCGGTGCTTTTTCGACTTCAGGTCGTTCTGGCTTGCGTTGTTTTCTTTCGGAACTTTCATTACGTTGTAAACGTACAAAATCAAGGATGTGAACACGTGCCGATTCATCCATGCGCTGCTCACCGAATTGAATGAGTGCATACATAAACCAGGTAAGCAAACCAGCGATCGCACACCCTGCAAGAAACATTGCGACGACGCGCAAGAGGTATCCACTGTCCTGGATATTTTGATCCTGCATAACCTTGTTATTTGTCACGTGCAGCGATGGCAATGTCGTATACCCCGGCTTTTCTTGATGCATCCATGACTTGTACCAACACTTCATTTGTAGAGTTAGCATCTGCCTGCACTACAACAGACCCTTTGGGGTTTTCTGCGTGCAAACGTTCTATATTGGGTCTTAGCGCTCGGAAGTCGACCTCTCTACGGTTAATCCAGATTCTATTGTCTGCGTCAATCGCAATCAGGATGTTCGCTTTCTCCTGCACAACGGCAGTGGATGCCTGGGGCTGGTTTACTTCAATTCCAGCCTGTTTCACAAATGTGGCGGTCACAATGAAAAAGATCAACATGATAAATACCACGTCCATCATTGGTGTGATATCTACCGTGGCTTCCTGTTCATCTCCGTTATCACTTAAAAATCTACGCATTATTCGAGACCTTTTTTAATCCGTCAGATTGACGTCTACTGACCGTGTTTTAAAAATTTTAAACTTATCGCTAGCCATCGAGCGGCATTTTCTCTGCAAGTCGCTCATTCTGTGCCGCGACATAACGGCTCAGATAACTCAATATTGGCAGAGCAGAGATCGCAACGACCATCCCGGCCATTGTAGTAATAATGGCTTTGGATACACCTCCGGCTGTTGCCCGCGGGTTGGTACCGCCGGTAATCGCCACCGCATCAAAAATTTCCAACATGCCGAGTACCGTGCCCAGCAAACCAAGTAGTGGGCAAAGTTTTACCAGGGTTTTTAACAGCGACAAATTACGCTGTAAAAACCGGTTCGACTGAAAAAGTAAATGGGTGCGATGTTGCTGCGCATGCCAGGAGCGTCTTTCCTCACGTTCTTGCCAGACTTGCAACCAACGATTGGTGAGCAAGGGGTAAACAAACGCCAGGAAATAAAAACGCTCGAGTAAAAGCGTCCACATCAGAGCCGCCAGCACAATAATCAGCAACAAAATATCACCGCCTAGGTCCAGCATATAGCCGAACCAGGGGAAGAGATTGTCAAACCAGATCATCAAGCGACCTTACCTTTGTTGGCTTGTTTTTCCGCTTGCCGGGCAACAATGGCAACGGCTTCCTGTTCAAGCACATTGGTGATGGCTTTTGCCCGTGTTTGAACAAAGTTATGTAGCAGCAGTGTGGGAATCGCCACGGTCAAGCCCAGAACGGTTGTCACCAGCGCTTGTGAAATACCTCCCGCCATCATTTTCGGGTCACCTGCACCGAACAGTACAATAGCCTGGAAGGTAATGATCATGCCGGTTACGGTTCCGAGCAGCCCCATTAGTGGTGCGACTGCGGCAATGATTTTAAGGAAGCTTAAGCCGAGATTGATTCTGGGCACTTCGCGCATAACCGCTTCACCCATTTTCAGTTCCAGCGTTTCCAGATCCCGATCCTTGTGCGATGCATATTCGTCGAGAATACGCCCGAGGGGGTTGTCCTGAATGTTATCGGGCTGACGAATTTGTGCCTGAACCTTTTTGTTTATAAAGAAAAGGTGAACAAGCCGAGCAATAGCGACGCAAAGCGCGACAAAACCCAGAGAAAGAATCACGTAACCAATTACCCCACCCTGGGCAACGCGCTCTTTCAAGTTGGGCGCGGCAACCATCAAGCTTAGTAATTGCCCGCGTGTTGGGTCCACTGTAAAGGGCACCACGCCGCTGGGGTTTTCAGTGAGCATTTCAGCGCCCTCAAGGTAGCGTGCAGAGGGTTGACGGGCATACTCTAGTACGCGGCCAGTCTCGGGAATAAATTGCAGGTAACGCCCCTCGGAAACAATGTTGAAATTACCGACGCGAATGACCGCCTGCTGTCGCTCTTCACCTTCACTGGTGACGACATTTTGCGTACGCTGGATAACTTTCGCGCTCTCTGTCATTTCCCGCTGCAATTCAAACCACAGGCGTTCAATTTCCTCAATAGAAGGCAGGACAGTTGTCTGGCCCATCTTATCGGAAAATTTGGAGAGATAATCACTGCGTTCGGGGTACTGCAACTCTGTTAGGGAGGCATAGAATTGCCCCTGGGCATCACTCGATACCTGCTGCAATACACCGAACAATTCCTTAAGCGCGCCGAGGCGTTCAGACAGGCGATCCTGAAGGCCATTGATCAGCAATTCGTTTTCTTCAAATTTTTTCTCGCGTTGTATGCTGATATTTTCTTGTTGTTTTTCCTCGTCCTTCAGCGTTTTATAGAGTTGTTGTTGCCGGGATTTTTCGCGGCGGAACTCTTCAATGCGTCTGGTATTGGTTTGTTGATCTCGTCCTGCACCCGTGCGCACAGACTCGAGTAATTCATCCATAAGTCGTTCATTTTGTGAGGGCTTGGCATTCACGGGCTGTTTGGTATTTTCCTGGGCCAATGACACGTTCGCCAGAAAAACCACGAGCAGTAAGCAGCCGAGCGTATAAAGGGTCTTTTTCACGTTATATTTCCTTTGCTGGACTGATGGGAATGGTGAGAAGCTCCGGAGCCATTTCCTGGCGAGCCATTTTTATACCTTTATCGATATTGCGCTTGTAGACGGACTTTTCGATGGGCAACCAGGCTTGCTGTTCTCGCGACCAATATCCGTATTGTTCAGCACCCACGGCGCGATAGAGAAAGGAAATACGACCTACGCGCAGAAAATCGACATCGTAGGTGTGCGACCCGATGTTTAATTTCCCCTTGTAAGTCTCGATGGTATTACCAAAATCATTTTCGATTTGATAGGCCTCGAATACTCGGCGCGTTTTTTCTGCATTACTGAGGGAGGACTCCATAATTAAACGACGGAGGTTATTCACACGTTCTATTCTCTCGTCATGGAGAAAAGGCACATCGATTTCAATGTAATTCTCAAGACCGTCCAACATGCGTGTTAGCAAGGGCAAAATTTGCCTTTCAATAACCGCTGCATTGGAGATCGAATCATTTAAATCATTGATTTCTTTATCCTGGTCATCCAGTTGTGCCTGCAAAATCGCGTTATAAACCTTGAGCCCTTCAACAACTTTAAGCAGTGTCTGGTATTCCTCGATGATATTCTGGGTGTCCTCGTGCAATGCATCCACCCGTTTTTGAGCTTGCTGATTGCCTTGCAAACGGTCATTGCCTCTCTGGATAAGGTCATCAGTCTTATCTTGTGCAAACGCCGGAGTCGCTAACAGACAGGATACGAGGAGTGTTAAAGAAAGCTTCGAGACAGGCCTCCGTTGAAGCCAGGTATTTTTGCATTTTGCCGCGCCTTTTGTGCGGTCTATTATCTTAACCAATACGCCCCCTCCTCTTTAAAGGGTTAATTTGTGGCCAGCTACAGAGTACCAAGACGCCAAAAGCGAACATTGATTTGTGTCAATACAGTGCATGATTGGACCGAAAGGCGCAGCCTGGAGGCCGCCTTCCCCGCATTGAGTTTACCCATCCCGATGGCCCTTTCAACGCCACTGCACGTCTTTGTACCCTGAAGTTTTGGCAGCGAAAACAGCTTATCACAGGGGTAATCATGTCATTATCCTGTTTCGATTAGAATAATAGGGAAAAGTTTATGGCCCATAAAAAGTGGGGGTTTTATACAGCCATTTACCTACTGAGTATCGGCTTCAGTTTTTTCTTCGGCAAAATGAGCTCTCAGAGCGATGTTGACATAAAAAGCGCTATCCCCACTTCGCATAAGACGTTAGAAGACACTGAACTGTACGCCGAACCAACAGAAGCCGGGCAAACTGATGCAAAACAATTAAAGCCTTTCCCGACATCGCAAAATAATTCCGGAGATACAACAGAGTCTATCAACCGTGCAGAAGATATACCTCAAGATCTGCAACTCGATGAATATCAGCTTGCCTACGAAGCCTGCGAACGGATGGTGCATGCGCGAGAGCAGGCGCGACAAATTAGCGACTTTATCCAACGAGCGCAGCAAGACAACAGTTCCGCTCGCGATCTCGCTGATGATCAATTTGAGCAAGAAACAGTTAACTACCAATGGGCAAGCGACCGCGAAGAAGCGATTTATGCGTCTATTGAAAATGCAGACGTGTTGGATGGAGCATTACCCTTGTCTGTATCCTGCCGATCTAAAAACTGTCGAGTGGTTGTAACTTACGACAATGCCTTGCAAGCCCAGAAACTTTCTTCCGGATTTCGGGAGGCACTCGCAACGGAAGATCAATCCCTATCCTGGTTGCTCGATGACAGTGTTGGCGAATTAGTCTTTTATCTCGGAGAAAATAGCAGCTTGTTTCAATAAGATACAATTTCGATAAAACCGCTAAGCGGTTGAGGGGGATATTGCCTTTATCAATATATAATTATTGCGGCAACGGGAATCCGGGCACCGTTAAGAAAATATAAAGGAAGGAACATCAAAGAAGACCCTGTAAACAGAGCCCTCATTGAAAGTATCGCTGATTCCAATACAGCAAGGAAACTAGTCGTAAATGCGCCAGTTATTACAGTTGTTCCAGGATGTTGTGTAATTACTGTTTTTCGAAGTAATTTTACAAGTGTACAAACCCCAGTTCCAATTTTGCTCTCTGCCAATCACAATTGCAGGATGACCTGGGCAATTTACAGTATATTCATCATATTGATATGAATACCCGTAACCACCACCACCTGTTCCATAAGTTTGAGATGCGCTGCACTCAGGCGGATGGTTACCATTTACCGGGTCGTTCCACTCAAAGATCTTTGCTGCTTGCGCTGCACCCGCTGACACCCCTATGGCGGAAAATAAAACAACACTTGAAAGTAACTTATTTTTCATATCTTCTCCTTGAATTGTTGTCAGAAATTTTCGGCATCCCGCCTGGAAATTAAAAGTCTTTAATCTCCAAAGACTTCTCCATTATTTTTTAAGGCATCGCGTTTATTTTGCACCGGATCATAGCGCTTAATTGTAAGCATTCAAAATGATCACAATGCCAAAACGTTGTGTAAATGTTTTTATTTAAATAATCCAGAAAGTGTTGCGCTCAAAGCAACATTGATGTGCGCGGCATTTAAACTGGATGACAGGTTTTGGCGGCTAAAACAAATATTTAGTCTTAAAACAGGACAAATATAAATACGAAGAATATTTTTTAAGAGCCCAATAAATAAGGCCAGAAAGAAATTGCTATAGACGTTCTTTGATATCTTTATTGAAAGAGATACTCTCTAAAAAGAAATGCCGGCTGACTGCTCACGACTATGTACAAGTCATGAGCAGTCTATTGAAATCAATTGGTATGCACTATCTACCGAGAGTGTTGAGGTTTTGAATCAGGTTTTTCATTTGATCCGCACCAATACCCCATGCAAGCAGCACCAATAATTCAGGCCACGAACCCTGAAGTGCTTCATTGAAGGCGTCGGATTGGAAGCCTGCCAATAGCGCCAGTAGAAGCGCTATAATGACACTGGCAATTTCAGAACTGTTTACAGGCCAAAGGTCTTTAAAGCGCCGCGTAGGCCGTGTTGTGAATCGAAGGGCTTTTTCCCCCTCCAGACTAATACATTTATCACCCCAGCGAATCTGGACAGAAACTTCCACTTTGATATCCGGCGAGATTTGGGGAATAAACTGGGTAACAGAGGGGCCGCGCGTAATTGGTGTTAAAGGTTTCTTTCCCTTGTAGTCGATATACCACTCAAATTTCAGACCATGCTTAAACAAGAAGGTGTTGGCTTCAGGTCGGGCACATTCGACTTTAAATTCATTCAGGGCGTACTGCTCAATAGCCCCTCCCTCTGGCATCACGATCCTGAGGGTTTCAGGCGTATTGAGTATTTGCCAAATTTCTTCATCAAACTCTTCAAGTATGACTTCCAACGCATGTTTTGCTTCCATTTTTTCAACAAGTTTACGGCAACGCGCGGGCCAGCGGCGTTGCTCCCACAGTAACTTCAGTAAAATATAATTCTCTTCGACTTCCAGCAGCGCATGAATGGTTTTGAGCTCCCTCGGCTTCATCAGTATGTCACGCAGTTGCGTACAGTATTTTTTTGAAATTTTGTCTTCAAATCGCTTTTCATCGATTTGTGGCAAGAGCTTATCAATATCGCGTTTTTGTGAGACCTGGTATTCTTTTAATAGCACATCAGGGTCAGACCAGGCTTCCAGGCGGTCCAGTTTTGCAAGGACCTCCGCTGGAATTTTTTCGTCGTTGTGCAACTGACTTAACTTATACACCAGATAGCGCACTTCTTTATTTGCACGCCACATGATTCTATAGTCCATGCCTTTAATACTGCCGTTACTGGAAGGCGCAACACCCCATCGAATGGCAATTCGATTTAATTTGCTATACACCTCCAGGCGTCCTTCCACTTGCTCTATTTCGGTAGCCAAAATTTGCGGCGCGGTCACAAGGCGAGATAAATACACTTTATTCAACCAACGGTAAGGTGGCCTGTAATTGAGTGCCCGGTCGGCCATAATGACGCGAATGAAGGCGCGGACAATAGGTTGTGCGCCCCAGCGGTCGTTCCTCAACCAGGACTGCTGTTTAATTGCATTGATACGCTTACGAAGTGCGCCGCGTTCAAAGCCCAATTTGAGCCCTTTGGTAACCACGAAAGACAGCAACACACCCAGTATGAGCGCAGAAAACGCCCAGGCCGCGTGTTTTTTGACTACAAAAGTGATTTCGGTACTTAAGGACTCTTTCGCATTCAATGCAGATAATTCGAGTGTAAACTGGTGCTTCCCCGGCATGAGCTTACTGCGCCGAATTTCAATTTCCTGAATGTCACCAGCCGCGAGGCTGCGGGCTTCAAGGGCGGAATTGTCAGAGGTATCGCGCAGCCACAAAGAATAATTATTCAGTGTAATTTCAACATCCGTTGCCGGGTTGAAGCGAGCGGTGCTGGCAGTTTGCGTGCTCGCACTAATGCCTTGCAGGCGCTTTACCGCTTCAATACTCAATCGTACGCTGGATTTCTCCGTCACAATATCGGGTACAGCTTTGAAAAGACCATCCCGTTTTCGATCTTCAACTGTCAGGTAAAAACGGCGTGGTAAAAACCCCGTTTCCCCTACTCTGGTTTCGAGTGTACTTAAATAACGTGTGTGAATATCCAGTTGAGTGATGTTGAGGGGCAAAAGTGATTTACCCTCCTCCATCAACATTTGCGCTGTACCGCTTTTGTAGATATCGAGTGTTTCTCCACTTTCGAAATCCTGGACTGTGACACGAAATTCCAGATCCTGGCCGTAGGCCAGTTGCTGTGAGATGTCCAACTCAAGCCAGGCTTTTTCGCCACCGGCAAACCGTAAGCTCTCACCCGTAAGCAGTCCCGGTCCGAAACGAGCGAGGCTCAGACCGTAAGTCTCGCGATCATTAATCGCCAAATAACCCCAAAAAGGTCCGCTAATGTCAGTGGCGGGTATAGTCAAAACGAGGGGTTCTATCTGCGAGTCTGCGAGCTTTAAATCCGCCGGGAAACCCTGGCCTTGATAGTTTTGAAACTCACTCACTGATACACGTGAACCCGCAGGTAACGGAGGGCTGAGTACTAAACGGGCTTTATTGTCCGGCCCAATAAAGACTTCCCGACTATCCTCCGCTTGTTTGTAAGCGACAGGCTCCTGCGCACTCACCTTCGAGTAAGCCAATAAAATGCCAAGTAATAGAGATATAAAGCTTAATCCAGATCGGAAACAGGTTTTTTGTGACGCGTCCATTAGCACATCCTTTTGAGTTATTGCTGGCATTTTACCCACAGGCGGGCTAAAAAGGCGAGTCCGCAACTTTTATCCACTTCCCACTTGAGCAATGATTTACTTGGCAGCTTTAGAAGTACTGAACTGGAGTAATGAGATATTTAGACTAGCAAGATAGCCACTGCTATAACGTCAAATATAAAAAAAGCACTTTTTTTAAAGCGCTGTCACTTTTTAGCAGCATTGAAAACAAAACAAAGAGGGCCGGAAGCAGAAATAAACCTTAAACCGAATCGAGAAACTGTTTGTGCGTCGGAGCAAAGCTGGCACCATTTTGAATGGCCGACTTGATTTTTTCAAATGTCGATTGCAAGCGATGGCTATCCAGTTTATCCACGTCATTTTTACAATGTCTGGGGACGCGCTTAAAACCGTTATACATTGCAATCCAGCTTTGTTCGAGAAAGGATTCTTGTTCCATTAAATAAACAGTGCCATCTTCATCAAAACTATCGAACTTTTTCTGCAGAGTATCCGGTATATCCATCGATTGGGCATCAAGCCAAAACGGACTATCGTCCCGTTTGTTTGCTTTGTAATGGAGGATGATAAAATCCCGAATGCGTTGATATTCCAAACGATTCAATCGATTGGCTTCTTCCCTGTTTTTCTCCTCTATGACTAAATCCGGCATAAATTGCAGCAATTTTTCTATACCTGTTTGAATCAGTGAAATACTGGTTGATTCAAGTGGCTCAATAAAACCGCTCGCCAGACCCAAGGCAACACAATTTTTATTCCAGAATTGATGTCGCATACCTGCGACAAAACGAATGATGCGCGGCTCGGTAAGCAATTCGCCTTCAAGCGCCGCGAGCAACTGTGCCGTCGCCTGCTCATTGTCAAGGTATTGACTACTGAAGACATAACCGTTGCCCATACGATTTTGTAGGGGAATTTGCCAGCGCCACCCTGCAGGCATTGCTGTCGACCGCGTATAAGGAAGTGGCTGTTGCTGTTCCTGAAAATCGCATTGTGCGACAACGGCACGATCACAGGGTAAATATTTCTGCCAGTTTTCAAAGTGGGTATTTAAGGTCTTTTCAACAAGTAAGGCACGAAAACCTGAACAGTCTATAAATAAGTCACCTGGAACTTTTTTTCCGTTTTGTAGCACTACTGCGCTGATGTCACCACTGTCAGAGTGCTGTTCAACCTCTTCGATCACGGCATCAATACGTGTGACACCGCGTACTTCAGCATACTTTCGCAGAAACTCCGCATATTTACTTGCATCAAAATGGTAGGCATAACTGTACAGTGCCAACACCGAACTGGCATTGTCATCCGGCTGCGCGAAACGGCCCTGCTTTGCCATGGCAATTGCAAGACAAAAATCTTCGAGCTTGTATTGATGCCCTTCCAGATAAAGTTTGAGCCAACACTGATAAAAATCCTGGTTTTCAATTTTTGTACCGAAAGCGGCAAAGGGATGAAAAAAATGTTGACCGAGCTTAAACCAATCTCGAAACTCAATGCCCAACTTGAAGGTGGCACCCGTGGATTGGATAAATTCTCTCTCGGAAATACCCAGGTGCTGATGAAAAGAGAGAATGCCGGGAACCGTGGCCTCACCAACCCCCACCGCACCAATGACACTCGATTCAATGAGCGTTACCTGCAAGGTATTCGCGCCGATCTGCGCTTCATATTTTTTAGCGATAGCGGCCGCCGCCATCCACCCGGCAGTGCCGCCGCCAGCAATCACAATTTTTTTAACGCGCGTGTTTTGCATCGCTTAACCACAAGAGTTAAAAACAGGGGTTAAATAAAGAGTTAAAAACAAGACTTAAGATCGCGAATTAAAGCAACCCGGCCAGGCATAGGATAAGACCTTATCGATGCCATGAGCCGGGTTGATTTTGTCGGATTTAAAAGTGCGCTCTAATACTAAATGAGTAACGCGTGTCTTGCGAGTAAACAAATGCGGTGTGTGAACCCGCACCGGTTTGATCAATACTTCCTCGCGTGTCTGACTCACTGATATTGTAAGCGTCAAAGTGCAATGACACTTCATCATTCAGATCATAACCCAATGAAAAATCCAGTTGCCCGTAGTCGTCGGTGTAAACCGGCAAACGCCAATCTACGCCGCCATTCGAACCGTTCCAACCGTTAGGGCCGACTGCCAGCAATTGTTCACTGCGCCAGTTGTAGGCAAGACGCGCTGTCCAACCGTGGTTTTCATACATTAACATGAGGTTGTAAGTATCTTCAGATAAGCCTTCAAGCGGCAGACTGGCATATTCACTGCCATCGGTATCGACCGGCGACGTTTCTTCCGGCACTTCCGTTTCACTGTCTACATACGTGTAGTTCGCCTGAATACCTAAACCATCCAATGCATCAGGCAAGTTATCAAAGAACACGGTAAAACCGATCTCATAACCTTTTATATCGGCTGTTCCGGTGTTGACCACTGTTTCGCTGGTTACACTCGGGAAGCCGGCGATGTCATCAAAGGTTGTTGTTTCCGTGCGAAAAAAGTCTTCGACATCTTTACTGAAGAGTGCGGCATAAACCATCCCACCTTCATCATCAAAATACCACTCTGTTGTAAAATCCAACTGTGTGGCGAGCATGGGTTCGAGATAAGGGTTGGTGCCATCCGAACTCAAGGTGAACTGCACCATGTCCGGGGTAAATTCATCAACGGTATCCGGCTGGGTAATATCGTCGCGGAATTCAGCACTCAAATTTAACAAGGCGCGTAAACGCGAAAACTCGGGGCGCCAAATACTTTTCGCCGCAGCAAAACGCATCACGACATCGTCGTGCGGATGAAAATTGAGGTTCATGCTGGGCAAGGTATGACTGTAACTGTTTTCTGCATTGAAAGGAATATCCGGCGCAACAAAAGGTTGCACCTCTTCCAGCACATTGCCTTCGTCATCCGTTTCTTGCACGGTAAAGGTCGGGAAAGTTAACTGACCTTCAGCAGTATTTTCGGTTTTGACATGACGCACACCAATATTCCCTGTTAGCGGTGTCGCCCACTCTTCGAAACCAAAATTCAGCATAATATGGGCAGCTTGTGTTTCCTCTTTCTGCGTATTCATGTTGCTGATTTCATCGAGGTCAACGGCACTGTAATCCGGAGCACAGCAACCCCCTGGCGTCGCGGCAACAATGTCATCGGTAGTATTTCTAAAGTCAGTTAAATATTCCGGGTCAAATAGCCATGCCGTGGTTGGTACATTGGCATCACCACGTTGAAAGTCATCAAAGGTAAACTGCCTGATATATTGTGTGTCTTCAATTTTGGGTAAGGCATCGGTACTGGCAAACGGTTGCCATGAGGTCCCGACTTGCCAGGGCTGATAACGTGCACTCCAGTTATTGCCTCCGCGATTATCGCCTTCTTTCTCCGCAAAACGCACACCGGCTTTTACGGATTTGATAATGGAATCGTCAAAGCTGTATTCCGCATCCAAACGCAGGGCATCCGCAGAAGCATGGTTGTCCGAAAGAATGATCATCATCTGGCCATAGCTGTAATTACTGTAATCTTCGAGGAAGCCGGATTGCACCGATATATTGGGTGTGCCGTTTGTCGTATCCAGATTGGAAACTGAAATCGTATCCGGGTAAGCGACTAAGCCAAGCGTATAGTCTTCGCCCTTCGACGTCGAATCCACTCGCTGAATATCCAGGTCAATGTGCAAGTTATCGGAAACATTCCAATCAATCCCGTAAGAATAATCGGTGGTTTTTGAATGGTTTTCTGCGAGCCGCGTACTGGTGCCAAAAGGAATGCCATTACCTTGTGCCGTGGTGATGGTGCCACTTACCAGCGCGTTGTTTTCATCGTAAATCCAATTGTCTTGCGCCTTTACCGGCAGGAAGGAATCGAAACCACCACCTGCATCAATAAAGAAACCATTTTCGAGCCAATTCCGTTGAGCACGGCTACTGAATCGGGTGAAATAAAATTCAAATTTTTCGTTGGGTGCGAGTTGGAACGCAAAATAATTGCCATCACGGCCGCGTTCGTAATCGTTGCGTCGCCAGTCTGCTCCGCGGGGAACCCAGACAGTACGATCTGATTCTATTTCTGCGAGGTCACCTGTTTCACCGGGGACACGTGGATGAAAGGTCCGCACATACAAGTTGTCCGCCCGACTGGAAATATCCGACGTGGAAAGGTCAATCACAACGCCATAACGGCCGTTGTCACCGAACTCCCAATTGTTGGCATACAAACCTGAAAATTCATAATTGGTTTCGCCAATGATATCGCCGTAATTTGCCTTGGCTGTAACACTGAAAATTTGGCCGTCAGAATCAAAAGGCTTGCGGGTAACAAGGTTCACGATTCCACCAAGTCCGCCTTCGACCATATCTGCTGTGGGGCTTTTGTACACCTCGACACCCGCCATTAATTCCGCCGGTACATCGTCAAAACTCAAACCGCGACCACCTTCGGCGGAAAAGATTTCTCCACCGTTTAATTCGCCGCGCACCTGAGGCAAGCCTCTTACGGTCACGCCCGCACCTTCGCCCGCGAAGTGTTCCGGGTCTCCTGGATTATCGAAACGTGAAACAGAGATACCAGAGAGTCGCTGCAAGGCTTCCGTCACACTCCGATCCGGTAGCTTGCCGATGTCTTCCGCCACAATCGCATCCACAATATTCGATGCATTGCGTTTGATGTCCTGCGCACTCTGGATACTCGAGCGCAAGCCGCGAACGACCACCTGTTCTTCGATAACTTCCTCTGACTCACTTTGATCCTGTTGTGCAAACACGGGGGAGACGGCCCCTAGAGCCATCAAAGTAATGAGGGAAGTACTGGTTTTCAAACGTGAACCCATGGGCGCACGTTTTTTGGCTTGACCGAGTATCGCCATGCTGAACTCCTACTTATTTTTATCATTTTAAATATGATGTGTATTTCACCTGTAGTATCTTATGCCAAAATTCTCAGGCCCGCAATGGGTTTACCGGCCGTTTATCTGGTGCAGATTGATCGTCAATAAAATAGTTATTGCTAGTTAAATTAAACACATGTTGATTAATCAGGTTCTGCGGTGATGAGCGTGGACATTTATGTCAGGGATCAACTTCAATTTATATCTAAACGTAATCAGGTAACTTGCTCTGTAAGTCCCTGCTTCAGCGCCTTTCCCCCGGATTGGGGGTAAGATAGCGGCACGCCTCTTTGACCACGTAATGAAGGAGCACGCAATGAAGGAGCCCGCAATGAAGGAGCCCGCAATGAAGCCACTTATCCTCGCCCTGGATCAGGGCACAACAAGCAGCCGAGCGATTGTATTTGACGCTGAAGCGAGACCCCTTTCCGTTGCCCAGTACGAATTTCCCCAGCATTACCCCCGGAATGCCTGGGTAGAACACGACCCTGAAGACATTTGGCAAACGAGCTTGCGTGCCGCCAGAGAAGCGATTGAAAAAGCAGAAAATGAAGGCTTGGGTAAAGTGCTGGCGATCGGGATTACGAATCAGCGCGAAACAACATTTTTGTGGAATAGAAAAGACGGGCGCTGTTTACACCGGGCAATTGTTTGGCAGGACAGGCGAACATCGGCTTATTGTGAATCCTTGCGTGCACAAGGGCTCGAAAAAACCGTCCAGGAAAAAACCGGATTGCTTCTGGACCCCTATTTTTCGGCGAGCAAACTGACCTGGTTACTGGACCAACTGGACGCCCGTTCCGCAGCAGAGCGCGGAGAGCTGGCCTTCGGGACGGTTGATAGTTTCCTCATATACAAACTCACCGGTGGGAAATCTCATTTTACCGACGCCACCAACGCCAGTCGGACCAGTCTTTTCAACATACGCACACAAGCCTGGGATGAGGATTTATTGAAGATCTTTAAGATTCCCGCTGCCCTTTTACCTGAGGTCAAGGATTGTGCAGATAATTTTGGTGTCAGCGAAAAATCCCTTTTTGGCCGGGAGATTCCTATCCTCGGTGTTGCCGGCGACCAACACGCTGCCTGTATTGGACAAGCCTGTTTCACGCCTGGTGATATCAAGAGCACCTATGGCACGGGTTGTTTTGCGATGGTCAACACAGGGAAAACAATGCTGGCCTCCCAAAATCGGCTTTTAAGCACATTGGCTTATCGCCTGAAGGGCGAGGCTTGCTATGCTCTGGAAGGTTCAATATTTATCGCAGGTGCGGCCATGCAATGGCTGCGGGACGGTCTGAAGATACTCTCCAATGCGCGCGAAAGTGCCTCCCTGGCCGCCTCATTAGAAAGTAATGACGGCGTCTACCTGGTTCCCGCTTTTACCGGTTTAGGCGCACCCTGGTGGGACGCGGAAGCACGCGGCAGCATCCTGGGTTTAACGCGGGCCACCGTCCCTGCTCATTTCGTGCGCGCGGCACTCGAATCGGTGTGCTATCAAACACATGACTTGATCGCAGCGATGCGCGCAGATGGCTGCGCGATAAAACGTGTACGTGTCGATGGTGGAATGGTGGCAAACAACTGGTTGAATCAGTTTCTGGCCGATATCCTCGATTGCGCGATTGATAAACCGGCCGTACTGGAAACGACTGCTTTGGGTGCTGCCTACCTCGCAGCCTTGCAGTACGGGCTCTACAACAGCCTTGAAGACATACAGAAGCAATGGCAATTGCAGGAAAGTTTTTCCCCCGCAATGCCTGCTGTAGAGCGACAAGGACTCTTGAAGAAATGGCAAAGCGCCGTGCAGGCGACGCGCGCATTTAAAGACTGATTGAGCGATCTATTCTTCGCTTAGTCGCTTAGTCGCCGCGTGCAGCGCGGCGGTCCAGTTTGCGATCGCGTCGTTCACCCCTGCGGTCGAGGCGTTGATCAATGCGATCTCCCTTGCGATCCAGACGCTCGGAGCGCACTTCGTTTCCGCGTGCATCTGCCCGCTCTGCCCGGCGATCCAGACGTTCGTCAATTCGGTCACCGCGGTTATCCAGGCGCTCTTCAATACGATCCCCGCGTTCATCCAGGCGCTCTTCCCGATCAGCAATAGCGGGATGCGCAAGGCCAGCGATGAGCATCAAAGGTAAGCAACATTTCAGTATATTCTTCATTTCAAGTCTCCACTCAGGTCTTTTCTGTGGCTTGGAACTCTCCGGCTCACTCAGCCTTATAAAGAACTTGGTGAGCGGAACACCACTCGTTTATTACGAGCTTCATGTCCCTTAACGCGGCAGCCTGCCATTCGGTTGACAGGGAAACTGAAATTTATGCAGCACTCTCTCCTTTCGCCAGTGCTGAGAAGCTTTCCTGAAGATAGCGATGAACAATGCTGGGAGATTGAGTCAAAAACAGATCCAGATCGCGCAACTCACTCTGCGCGGTTTTACAACTTTGCCGGAACCGTTTTGCAGTCACTTCGAGCACCTTGGCAAAATGCAGGGTTCCTTTGAAAGAAACTGTAGGATTTTCCTTACAAAATCGCGCAAAGGCATACAGCGCTTCCATCATCAAGCTCTTGTAGTAAAGAGGATGTAAGTGCAAAAGCAAACCATCAATTAGCTGAGCAAAAATTACTTCACCCGCTGTCATGGAGGTTACGATTTCCTTACCGTCAATCTTATAGTCGCTGGAAATACCATCACCAAATTCAAGCGTTTGAGCCTGGTTAAAACTGTTCCAAAGAAGCTGTAAAAATTCATCATCCAATAAGGTGACCAGACCGCGCTCACTGCGCCAGGCCAACCAATCGCGTTCACCGGATACCCCGTTGCGCGCATTCACATCCAATTGATCGAGACTGATACCAAGACCCTTGGAATACATTTCTTTCTGATTGACAAAGACCTTCCTGATCGCAGAAAACAAATCTGAAGGCGACATCGATGCAATTTCGGGTAAAGCATTGACGAGTTCGTTCAATTTGCATCCGTGACAGGTGGCGAGTAGTTGCTGTACATGAATAGAGCGAAGACCATCGAATAGAGAGGATTCAATTCGATTTATAGAGCCAACAATGGTCAAGGCTTCCATGACCATGGCATATTCCAGATGATTCTCGATGTGCTTGCGAAGCTGTGTAGAAAAATCTTCATTACTCAATGAGGAGCTGATAGCCAGCTTTTTATCCACACTGGAATCGACAACGACACTCATGTTTCTGGCACTTAATAAAGTTAAGGCATCTGCCAGGTCGTTATGCGAATGATTCAATAAGGTGAAGCACACACGAGATAACAACCACGCATTTGCACGTTGTGCCTTGTGGTAAAGGTAGTCGAGCAAACTGGCAAAATCGTGGTGACTGCCCTCCTTCGTGTTAATTGCATCAGTCAATGCGCGTTTTTTTGCCAGTACGATCAGTTGTTCTGCACAATTTGCTTCAAAGCCACTTTGCCACGCAGTAAGCACCGCTTTATATTCTGCAACAAGATGACGATCGTCGATATAAAACAAGTCGATAGACGTTACTGGCAAATAAGGTGTCAGGCAAACGTTCGGCAACAATAGATTGTTCACACGTGCCGCACGCCAAGCCAAGGTCGCCGAAGCGTAGCCCACGTAGGAAAACTCCGAGCGCAACTGCAAATCGCGTAAAACTTTAAACAGATGCTCTGCATGCGGTGTATTACAAAAGCGCTGATCAACGAGCCATGTAAAAACTGCGGCCTGGTTGCTGTACCACTGCGAGTAGATGTACGAAACTTCGCGCTTAACACTTTCACTCAAGTAACGTGCATCGCAGCTGCGGTATTCATTGTCTTCACTTTGCAACCAGCTTAAACACAAACACGGCTCGCCGTTTATTTCATAAGCTTGTGATGTAGCAAGACTCAAGCGTCTTTTGGGGCGGCCACTTAAACCCAGTTGTGCGTTTTGACCGATGAGCGAATACATTTCCACCAAATGCGGTGCAGAAATAACATTTACAGGATTAATTTCATCCAGTGTCTCGGCAATAACACCATTTTCTATCAGAATATTTTTTACATCTTCATTTTCCGCCAGAACAACAATCGCGACCTGGGTTTTAATATGCTGACGCGAACGTTTGCGCATTCGAAGTGGATCAATATCATCGACTGTAATCATCCCCTCGTCTAACAGTAAAGCGGTATAGAAGAGACTTTGCGCCCACACGAGCGGTACATTTTCGTTGGGCACTCGCGCTTGAGAATGCGGTTTGGCCTTTTCCAAAGCAACATTTTCTTTAGGGACATAATAAAGCTCGGGTAGTAAAGGAATCCCCCTCCGCTCCACCATTAAGCCTTCAAGCTTGGAGCGAAAGTCACGCGCCAGATTTTGGTTACCGTCAAACAAGGCTTGCAAATATAAATAGCAATAAAATAAGGGCCATTCAGATTCAATGTTTTCAAAATTAATTAATTCGGAATGTTCATAATACAAACGGCTTTCATCTTCAACTGACGTTTGATGCCCATCCCAAAGAAAACGCTTACAGCCGTAATTTCCCGCCAGCTTGCTGAGAATTTCGTTACGCGTCTCTTCAACGAGCTTTTGATCACCGATTGCAAATGCGGGGTATCCGATTATGGATAACAATGCTGCATCCACTTCTTTTGAAAGGGATTCACGCGGTAGCAAGCCTGTTAAGGTGTTACGTGCAAGCGACACTGCATCAGTTACAGTATGAATAACCGCTCGCGGGGACGCATTTTTTCCAAATAAATTAAAACCATCGAGCGCTTGCAAGGCTGCTTTTGCCATACCTACAGAACTTGCGTTGATTTCGGTTTTACCATTATTAATTTTATTGCCGCGCTCCCAAATACCGTAATCCGGGGTGCGATAGGCAGAGGAAATGTAATAGACCAGGTTTTGAATAAAATCGACCTCACCAAAGGTTCGGACAATGCGCAAACCCGACGCCGTCATTTGTGCAAGCATCAACAGATAGAGAGAAGTCGCATCAATTTGTAAATGCCCCCAGGCATCATCGGCCACGACTGGCAAACCGGTAGCAGTATCATATTTAGCGTGCAACGCATCTCGCGGCGAGAAGCTGCTCTTGAAGGCCTGAACTTTGCCAGATTGCCGCATCATGGACAGTAATAGACCACGCATCAGTTTAATGGTGCACTGCTCCAGCTGGTCACTGCGCTCACTCTCACCCTGACGCCGGTAGGCAATGCCCAAACTCCACACTGCCAATATTGAATATACATTGTCACGCACCCAGGCATCAGTGTAATTGCCATGCGTATTGACAGCGGTGCTCGCCGGCAGCAAGCCAGTGGCGGGGTGTTGTTTTTCGAGGATAACCAACTCTATTTGACTGTAGAGTTCATCGAGTAAATCGCGCTTGTTCATCTCTTACTGCTCTTGAACGACTGATAGAGCGAAGTATAGCGCCATTAATATCAGGAGTGAAAAGGCTCTTTCGCTGAAGACTGCTTACCCTGCCTCGTTTGCACAAAAACGAGGCAGTCAGCGTTTAACCATTGTGCACAATCCCGGCCTCACTGGTGTCCGGGCGCCGAAGTTTGCCGAATAACTTTATAAACAGCCGTTTTACATCAACTGCGATCAGATAGAGATTGGGCACAAGTATCAGGGTCACGATCGTTGCGAACAGAACACCAAAGGCAAGTGATACCGCCATTGGAATAACAATTTTCGCTTGCAGGCTGGGTTCAAATATTATCGGCAGTAAACCAATAAAGGTGGTTAATGATGTCAGCACAATTGCCCGGAAGCGACGCTGGCCCGCATAGAGCACGGCATCCGTCAATGGCATTCCCGCCGCTCGGCTTTTATTGACATGATCAACAAAGACCAGCGAGTCATTGACGACCACTCCGACTGCGGCAAAAATCCCAAAGAGGGACAACTGGCTCATATTCATTCCCAAAATAAAATGGCCGAGTATGGCTCCAATGATGCCGAATGGCACCACAGATAAAATAACCAGGGGTTGAAAATAAGAACGCAAAGCCAGCGCCAATAGAATATAGATCAACAGAAATACCGTTATCAGGTCTTTTATAAATTGATCCTTGTCCTCCCGTTCATGTTTCAAACTCCCTGCTTCGTGTATGCGAACATCGGGATACTGTTGTTGAAGGGCGGCAAAGGTATTTTCCTTGAGGTTTTCTGCCACTTTTAATGGTTGGATAACGTCGAAATCCAACGAGGCCCAGATTGTTATCGCGCGATTGCCATCTTCGCGGTAAATGAGGTTGACCCCATCGACAAATTCTATGTCTGCGACTTCGGAGAGCGGAACTTCAGACCCCCCGGGTGTTTTAATCAACACATCGTCAATGAGCGAGGCGGCATTGCGCTCTTCCAGTGGGTAACGCACCATCACGCGAATTTCCTGGCGGTCTCGCACAATTCTCTGTGCTTCGATACCGTATAAACTGAAACCTGCCTGCCTGGCGACTTCACCCGTCGTGAGCCCAAGACTGTGCGCAAGCGGTTTGAGTTTAAAGCGCGCTTCAAGTGCGGCTTCTGCTTCACTGTCGTTCACTTCATAAACGCCTTCAATTTGATTCAAGGCCTGTTTGATTTCATCAGCAACCGTTTTTAAGTTGGTTTCGTTTTTACTGTCTATACGAAATGTGACATCACCATCGTTGCGGCGGCCACCAAAAACATTGTCGAAAATTGTCAGCTGTTTCAAGCCAGAAAACTGCGGCATTTTTTCCCGCCAGCGCGCCGACAACTCAAATGTATCAAGGGGGCGTAACTCAGGGTCGACCAGTTTCGCCTGCACCTCCGCCTGGGTTCGCCCTTCCATAGAGGTGAAAAGATTAGCCACCATTTTTTGACCGAACGCTTCTTCAATCTCGGCGTCCACTTGCCTCACCATCGCTTCCACCTGGTGCAATGCATCCAGGGTTATCGTTTCCGGTGTATCGGGGTGCATTTCGAATTCTATGCGCGCAAAATCATGGGGAATTTTCGGATTCCCCAGAAAACGAATAAGCCCGCTGGAAAACATTCCGGCAGTAATAATACACAGTGCTAAAAACCCCGCTAAAACCGAATAGCGATAGTGTGTCGCTTTTTCCATAAAGGGCGTATAAGTGTTTTCAATAAAACCTTTTAAACCCTGATCAACTTTAATGCGAGCACGCGTAATTGAATTGGTTTTTGCACCCAGAGGCTCGCGTGCTTTATATTTCATGCGTGCAAGGTGAGCGGGAAGAATTAATTTGGATTCTACGAGAGAGAACAGCAAGCAGAACACAACAACATACCCAATCGCATGAGGAAATGCAGCATTGGGCCCACTGGCCAATACCATGGGCATAAATGCAGCAATCGTTGTAAGCACACCGAAGGTTGCTGGAATCGCGACACGATGTGCGCCACGAATCACGTTGTCTATCGTCTGCCCCTTCTCTTCAATTTCCGTATAAATACTTTCGCCGATGACAATTGCGTCATCGACCACCACACCCAGTACCATAATAAAGGCAAACAAACTGGCGACATTGATGGTGACATCGGAGAAACCCATAGGCATTAACATCAGGGCGCCACAAAAACTGACAGGCAAACCCATCATGACCCAAAAAGCCAGACGCATGCGCAAAAACAAGGTCAACATAAGGAAGACTAATATTCCACCGAAGACCATATTTTTTAACATCATGTTCAAACGGCCTTCAAGGTAATACGTTAAGTCCACCCAGGGTTCGAGCGTCACACCTTCGGGTAAGTTTTTATTTTTTTCCTCAAGCCAGGCACTGACCTCTTCCGAGACTTTGGTAATACTCTGATCTTCACTGGCACCCACAAAAAATGTTAAGGCATTTTTGCCGTTCATTTTTCGATAATTAATGCCTTCTACAAAACCATCCTTAACTGTTGCAAGGTCACCGACATGAATTCGGGTCCCATCCGCGAGTATGCGTACCGGTATCTGTTCAAACTCATGACCAATATAGGCTTGCTCTTCAACTCTCAGAGAAATAAACCCGTCCTCAGCGCGAATTTGTCCGGCTGAGCGGTTGGTTGAAAAGTTTCTTACGGCCGCCGCGATCTCATCAAAACTTAATTTGTATTCCCGCAATTTGTCTTTGCTGACTTCTATCGCGATTTCATAGTCGGCACCACTGTAATACTCCGCGATATTCACGCCGGGCAAAGCGCGCAACTCGTCGTGGATGTTCTCACCAAAGGCTTTCAGCTTATGCATATCCATATCGCTGGAAAGAATTAAATACATCACTTCCTGGCGATAACGAAAACGTTTTGTGCGTGGACGCTCAATGCCATCGGGGAAACTGGAAATGGAATCAATGGCCGACTTCACTTCATCAAGCACTTCCTGCGGATCATATTCATCCAGCACCTTGATATACGCTTGTGCACCGCCTCGATAGGAGTCCGTAATGGTGCGTTCAATGCCCGTAACAGCACTGATAGCCTCTTCCATTTTGACAGTAATGGTCTCAGCAACCTCTTTGGGCGCGGCGCCCGGGTAGGCAATATTGACATTTAACCAGGTGCTTTCACCTTGGGGAAACATCTGCTTGCGAATGGTGAAAGCGGAAACGACACCGAGAATAATAATCCCGACCATTAACAGGTTGGCGGCAACCGGGTTGCGAGCAAACCAGGATATCACGCCCTTTTGTGTATCGAAATGCGCATCGTGATCAAATTCTTTCTGAGACATAGGCGGCTCCCCGTTTACAAGGCCTGTTCGCTGTCACTCTCTTTGTTCGCAAGGCTCGCCTCATTCGACAAGGCAGCATCAAGCAAGCGTAAGGGCATTCCATCAACCGGGTAATGCAGGGTGGAGGTAATGATCTGCTCACCACTCTCCAAACTACCTTTTACCAATACCTGATTGCCTTCCACTCTCAAAATTTCAATATCCCGCATTTGTAGCTTGCCCTCGCTGTAAAGCGCCACTTTGCCATCTTCAACCAGCTGTCGAGGGATACTGGCGATGTCTTCGAGGTAGCGCCCTTGAATATCCGCTTGTACGTAGGCGCCAAAAGCCAATTCGGTCGCCGCTGAACTTCGTAAACCATAGGGGTCAAGCACCTCTGCCACGAGGTAAATCATGCGGCTATTTTCGTCGATAAGACCCTCATTTCTCACGATTCTTGCCTCTGGTGCATTTTCGCCCAGGATCACTACGCGTGCGCCCATGCCGCCATTTTCCAAATACACCAAATCCTTGCGAGGCACGGGAAAACGGACTTCTCCGCGGGAGACATCGAGAACGCGCCCCAGAGGCGTGTTGGTGCCAATAAACGTACCCAGACTCACGCTGCGCTCAGCCACAAGCGCATCGAAGGGGGCTGAAATCTGTGTACGCTCAAGGTCTTTCTCTGCTTGTTTCAGGGCCGCTTCGGCAGCGCGAACAGAGGCGCGGGCCTGCTCTAACTGGGGTTTCCGAAGACTGAGGTCAGTGGGTGCGCTGCTGTGGATTTTCTCCCATTCCGCCTTTGCAACAGCCGCCTGCGCTTCTTCAAGTACTAAACTGGCTTTGGCTGCCGCCAGGCTCGCTTTCGCTTGTTCCAGCTGAACTTCGTAGTTAAAAGGGTCGATCTGCGCCAATAATGTCCCCTTTTTCACAATGCCGCCGCGCTCAAACTCCGGGGCAAGGTGTATCAGCTCGCCACTGACCTGAGCAACCAGGGTTGTGTTGTATTGGGGTCGGAAGATACCCTGGGAGCTAACCATTAGATGTCGGCTCTCCAGTTCAAGTATTTCAACCGACACCAGCGGCGCCCTGCGGTCTTCTTCTTTTTTGTCGGGCTCTTTCTTGAAAGCCTGCAAGGTCATAAAAACGGCGACAGCACCGAAAATAATGAGGATAGGAAGCAATACGCGCCAGAGCGCAGTTTTGGATTCTGAGCCAGACATGAGTCGTCCTTTAGATAGGTCCTGTATCACACAAAGTGTAAGGGAAAATCACGCTGCTGTAAGGCGCCACGAGGGACTTTCACGATACTTACACATTCTGCCTTCGCTTTAAAAACGGGCGTAGTTCCCGCTTTGTTACACCAGTCCTCAAAATTTGTCCTTTTGGAACTAAAATCAACAAATTGACTCTTTGCCCTTGTGCCCCTGTGATATATTTGACCAATAGACCTGTATACGACGGAAAGACGGATATATAAGCATTATGATTTTCTCTCGCGCTCTATTGCTACTGATTATGGTAGCCCTTCCCTTCTCCAGCTCCTACTCTGCACCACTTGAGATTATTGAGTATTCCAAGACCCAATCGGACACCTTGCGCGATTTGATCAGTAAACTAAACTCGCGCCACTATAGTGACACGCGCATTGATGACCAATTGAGTCGCAAGTTTCTCGATCATTACCTTGATACCCTCGATCCCTCACGCATGTATTTCTACCAGATGGACGTCGATGGCTTCCGCAAAGACGCTTTAAAATATGATGATTATTTCAAATCTGGAAATTTGGCGCCGGCATTTAAAGTCTATAGCGTGTTTCGCCAACGTGTGGTTTCACGTCTTGAGCTAACTCTTGAACTCTTACGCGACCCGACAGTAAAGTTTGAATTCAACAACAATGACGAATTTATTCTCGACAGAAAAAACTTACCCTGGCCTTCAACCCTGGCAGAGGTTGAAGAGAGCTGGTACCAGCGCACCAAATTAAGCATTCTCAATGAAAAACTTTCGGGTAAAACCTACGAGGAAGCCGTCGAAAAAGTTGAGAAGCGCTACGTCAACCAGTTAAACCGCATTCGACAGCAAGAGAGCAATGACGTTTTTGAAATTATCGCCAATGCGCTGACGACCTTATACGACCCACATACAAATTATTTTTCACCCCGCACCTCGGAAAATTTCAATATCAGCATGGCCCTCAAACTTGAAGGAATCGGCGCTGAATTGAAAACCGAAGATGAATTTACAACGGTTGTGCGACTTGTTGTTGGCGGCCCTGCCGACAAGCAAGGGCAACTCAAACCCAAAGATAAAATCACCAGTGTCGGCCAGGGCGATGAAGGCGAAATGGTTGATGTGATTGGCCATCGCCTGACGGATGTTGTCGAACTGATTCGCGGCAAAAAGAACACTGTTGTGAAACTCGAAGTTCAGCGTACCGATACTACTGGCAACGAAGTATCACGCATCATTCGTATTGTAAGAGATGAGGTAAAACTCGCTGACCGTGCAGCTCAAAAAGCGGTATTTGAAGTCGCGGACGGTGAAGAGCTTTATAAAATCGGCGTGATAAACCTGCCAGCTTTTTATATTGATTTTGATGCTTACAATCGCCGCGACCCAAATTACACGAGCAGCACACGCGATGTAAAACGGCTTCTGAAAGAATTGGAAGATGAAAATGTTGATGGCGTAATCCTCGACCTGCGCAACAACGGTGGCGGTTCCTTAACTGAAGCCACCAACCTTACTGATTTGTTTATTGACCAGGGCCCCGTGGTTCAAATTCGTTCGCCTGGTGGCCGTATTAATCGCTACAACCATTCACATGCAAAAGCGACCTACCGCGGCCCCTTGATTGTTTTGGTTAATCGTCTCAGCGCATCCGCTTCTGAAATTTTCGCTGGCGCAATTCAGGACTATAAACGCGGGTTAATTATTGGTTCACAATCCTTCGGCAAAGGCACAGTGCAATCTGTCACTCCGCTGCACTCGGGCAAATTAAAAATTACCGAGTCCAAGTTTTATCGAGTATCCGGTGACAGCACGCAACACCGCGGCATCGTCCCGGACATTGCTTTCCCCAGCCAATATGATATTGAAGAAATTGGCGAGTCTGCCTACGACAATGCCCTCCCCTGGGACAAGATTCACGCAGTGCCTCATGCACAGTATTTTCAACTGGGAGCCTTTGTTCCAGAGCTGACCACGCTCCACGAAAAACGCGCAAAAATCGACCCGGATTTCCAATACCTGCTTTCGGAAGTGGCGATGATTCAAGAAAACAAGGAACGTAAAACGGTATCGCTTAATGAAGCAAAACGTATCAAGGAAAAAGAAGATATCGAAAGAAAAGCGATGGAACTCGACAATCGCCGCCGCAAAGCGAAAGGACTTGAACCTTATGCAAGCCTGGACGCTTACAAAGCAATTCAGGAAGAAGAGGAAGAATTAGCCGCATCTGAACCCGACAAAATCGATGTTGCGAGCGACCCACTGCTAAATGAATCCGGCAATATTATGGCTGATTTTATTCGATTGTTGAATTCGCAAGCACATCAACACGCCTCGACCTTTGACAACCCCAATACACAACCCATCTTTGAATAATGTGTTATCAATGAGTATAAAAAAAGCCGCATCAGCGGCTTTTTTTATTCAGCTCCTGCTCAGTGCAAGGTGCCCCAATAATGCAACAAACTAATTAGCTCTTCAGCACTATCATTTAAATCAACACGATCATCGATACCAATATCGTAAACTGTGCAGGTCTCCTCGGCGTCATCGGAAAAGCCAAGAACCGGCACCATCGTCTCAGGCGTAAGCTCGTGTTCAAACTCTCGCAAACGACTGATAAAACTGCGTGCAGCCTTACGTGAACTGACATCAAGCAAAATCAGATCGGGCTGTGCCTGCAAACTTTCCAACAATGCCTGTTCATTACTGAAATCCCGAATCAACAGCTGGCTGTGAGCGAGCTTGGCAGACATGCTTTGTCGCAATCGAAAGGATTCACTGAGCAAATGCAATTTGCACACATTGGGGTAAAGTGAAAACTCAATAGACTGATCCACGTCATTTTTCTCGGCATACACCCGATGAAATATCGATTCCAACTCAAACAAACCGACAGGGCGATTGAGCATAAACACATTCGACATTTGATTTTTAAGACGACGTTGTAGTGATATTTTCTGTGAATCACTCACTGCCACAATCTGTTTAATATAGTGCAATTCTTTTTTTGTCTTCAACAGCTTATTAAAATGCTGTGCTTCTTTCGCATCACTTTCAAAATAATAAATAACAGCTTCAATGGGCTTCGATTGACGCGTGTGCGCTTGCAATACCGACAAGGCACGCTCATTCTGTGTTTCAGTGATGACGTTAAAACCTAATGCTTCCAGTGCCTGTCTTTTTATATCGACTAGCCCAGCATTCTTATTGATTAACATCACGGTATGACCGGCAAAGGAATTTCGGTGAAAATCAAGTTGCCCTGCTTTATCAGCAATATCCAGCTTGGCATTAAAGCGATAGCTCAGCTCGCGCCCAGGGATTTCAAGCCGTTCAATGCCGCCCTCCATTAACTCTGCAAGCGCCTGACTGACGGCGTAGGACAGATTTTCCTTTAGCAAAATGTTTTCATCAATTTCACGTGAAAATAAACCCTTTTGTTTTTCAGTGTTCAGCGAAACCGTAATATAGAGTTCACCCGCATGTTCATATTCGCGAACAAACTCAGCCTCAACAAGTAACATCCCGTTCTGCATATGTTCGAGACCGATTTCAATCAGGTTTTGTAAAACACCTCCC
The DNA here is from genome assembly GCA_000964245.1 of Cellvibrionaceae bacterium 1162T.S.0a.05. Taxonomy (GTDB): domain Bacteria; phylum Pseudomonadota; class Gammaproteobacteria; order Pseudomonadales; family Cellvibrionaceae; genus 1162T-S-0a-05. Next base: position 3,873,901 of record LANB01000001.1, read on the forward strand.
AAGCGTTTCGGGTCGCCGCGCAAGCGCATGGGCAAGGTTGGCGAGAGCGAGGTTTCCAATAGCACGCCTTTTCTATCGGCTCGCTCCATGTAGTCAGCCGCGATACTTTGGATTTCATGACGGATGTTAAATACCGAGTTCTTTATTTTTAAATCCTTGCGTAAAATCCTCTCAAAACGCTGGATATTTTTGTGAAGCCCCTGGAGCACCTCTTTTTGTCTGCCAGTACTCTTTTCAATTAGCTTGTCAAAATCGCTGACAAGATAAGTTAAAAAATCGAGGTTCAGGCGAGCACTTGCACGTGTATCTTTTTTTTCCTCTTCCAAAGTAACGGCTTTGCGACTTAATGCGTAGGATGCCTCCAGACGCTCCCAATAATTTTCCGACATCAATCGGCATTGATGGGTTAACACCACATAAAAAACCAGAAGCAAACCACCGTACAGGTAACCCTGAGTTCCACCTAGCAACAGCGCAACAATGGCAGCAGGAACAAGACCGAGGAATTGGTAAACAGAAAGAAATTTCTGGAAAGGCGCAAAAGCATGCGCAGTGGAAGAAAAGAACACGACCGTATAAAGCCAGAACAGCGGCGCCTCATAACGCATCTCAAGCACAATTGTAATACTGCACATGATGACGGACCACCAAAGAGCCCCAATCAAGGTTGCAATAAAATAACGGTTTCGCCATTGCTGAGGCGCACGCGGGTAAATATGATCAAAGCGAAACAGGAAGATACCGCGCAGAAAAGTGACGAGCAATAAGCCAATCGTCAATATGATGGTCAATTCCTTATTTTGCTTGAGGAACTGGCCACCATAAAGGCAGATCAAAAAGGCAATGAAGTTAACGATAAGACCGCGGCGGCTGTATTTGGCCATGCGCGCGTCAGTTTCGCGCATTATTCTGCGGTCTTTTTGGACCTTACTGACAGGTACGAAGAACGAAAACATAGGGCCTCATCGCGGCAGTTCGCTGATGGCGCTGCATTCTACTCCTGCCCGAGCGGAAACTAAAGCTTGCTCAATAACTCTGGGACAGCGTCAAACAAGTCGGCAACCAGCCCATAGTCCGCAACCTGAAAGATGGGAGCATCTTCGTCCTTGTTTATCGCCACAATAACTTTTGAGTCTTTCATTCCCGCAAGGTGTTGGATTGCGCCGGAAATACCAATAGCGACATACAAATCTGGCGCCACTATTTTACCCGTTTGCCCGACTTGCATATCATTCGGGACATAACCGGCATCCACTGCCGCCCGGGAAGCACCGACTGCACCACCGAATTTATCCGCTAAATCATAGAGCATTTGAAAGTTTTCGCCATTTTGCATGCCGCGCCCACCCGAGACGATGACATTTGCAGCTGTAAGTTCCGGACGATCTGATTGTGCCAGCTCTTCAGATTCAAAGGCAGACAAGCCAAGGTCATGAACACTATCAATTTTTTCGATATTTGCACTGCCTCCATCGGCGGCAGCGGCATCAAAAGCGGTTGAGCGAATACTTAAGAGCTTGATCTTGTCGGAACTCTTCACTGTCGCGATAACATTGCCGGCATAAATTGGGCGTTTAAACGTGTCGGCACTTTCGATCGCCATAACATCAGAAATACTTTGGACATCAAGCAAGGCAGCAACGCGCGGCAACAGGTTTTTTCCGGTTGTTGTTGATGGGCACAAAACATATTCATACGCTTTCGCAAGTTCAGCGACCAGCGGTGCAATATTTTCAGCAAGTTGATGCGCATATGCCGCGTTATCGGCGTGCAGTACTTTGCTCACACCGCTGACAGCCGCTGCAGCGTTTGCCGCACCTTCTGCATTTTCTCCTGCGACCAACACGGTGAGATCCTCACCCAGTCGACCGGCTGCGGCGATACAGTTCAAACTTGCGCCTTTTAAAGACTGATTGTCATGTTCTGCAATGATAAGTACGCTCATTGAATTACCTTCGCCTCATTTCGTAATTTATCCAAAAGCTCGTCGATACTCGCCACTTTGACTCCGGCGCTGCGTTCTGCAGGCGGCTCAACAGAAAGCAGTGTTACACGAGGCGTTGAATCCACACCCAGATCAGCCAGCGCTTTGACATCCAATGGTTTTTTCTTGGCCTTCATAATATTTGGAAGTGATGCATAACGAGGTTCGTTCAAGCGTAAATCGGTTGTGATAATTGCGGGCAACTTTAATTCCAGTGTTTGCAAACCACCGTCGATTTCACGAGTCACCGAGCATTTACCATCTGCCAGGCTTAGCTTTGAAGCAAAGGTTCCCTGCGGGAGACTCAGGAGTGCAGCAAGCATTTGCCCGGTTTGGTTGTTATCACCATCGATGGATTGTTTACCCATGATGACCAGATCGGGCGTTTCTTCCTCGTAAATCTTTTGCAGGCATTTTGCCACGGCCAAAGGTTCGAGCTTATCTTCGGTTTCAACAAGAATGCCACGATCAGCACCCAGTGCCATGGCTGCACGAATTTGTTCCTGTGCTTTACTTGTGCCGATGGACACAACCACAATTTCAGTTGCCTGCCCTGCTTCCTTGATGCGTACCGCTTCTTCAACCGCAATCTCACAAAAAGGGTTTACCGACATCTTGACGTTGGCCAAATCAACATCACTGCCATCTTCTTTTGGTCGCACCTTGACGTTGTAATCGACCACTCGTTTAATTGGCACAAGGATTTTCATGCGTCGAACTCCATGCAAAAATCGTTAGTGTATAAGCGTTTGACTATAGCATAGCCTTTTTATAGCCCTAAAGTGTATAAGCTTGCGAGTTTAGTGTCTTTTTCGCTTGTATAATGAAATGTATCAACCTGTTTAGAAAGTAACCGGAGGTTAAAACATGGAACCCGAAATTGAACGCGAAAGTATGGAATATGACGTTGTTGTCGTGGGAGCGGGTCCTGCCGGTTTGGCTTGCGCGTGCAAACTGAAGCAATTAAATAGTGACTTGAATGTATGCGTCGTAGAAAAAGGTTCGGAAGTCGGTGCACATATTTTATCCGGCGCTGTCCTGGAACCCAGTGCGCTCAGCGAACTGTTTCCGGATTGGCGCGAACAGAACGCGCCCCTACACACCGAAGTAAAGGAAGATCAAATTTTGCTCTTGAAAAGTGAGCAAAGCACACAACAGATTCCTGGTATGTTCGCCCCGTTTACCATGCACAACAAGGGCAACTACATCGTCAGCCTCGGTAATTTCTGTCGTTGGCTCGCAGAACAAGCAGAAAACCTTGGAGTTGAAATTTTCCCCGGCTTTGCCGCATCCGACCTCGTGTTTGACGAAACCGGCGCGGTTAAAGGGATCGTAACGGGCGATATGGGGATTGCGGAAGATGGCTCACACAAAGACAGCTACATGCCGGGCATGGAATTACATGCTCGCTATACCGTTTTTGCGGAAGGCTGCCGAGGTCACCTTGGCAAAAAACTGATTGCGCATTTTGAATTGGATGAAGGAAAGGAAGCACAACACTACGGCATCGGTTTAAAAGAGTTGTGGAAGGTTCCGAAAGAGATTCACCAGCCCGGGCTCGTTGTGCACACCGCAGGCTGGCCACTTAACGAAACACAGTCTCAAGGAGGCGGCTTTCTCTATCATCTTGAGGACCAGCAAGTCGCCGTGGGTTTAATTGTAGACCTGTCCTACAGTAACCCCTGGCTAAGCCCTTTTGACGAATTTCAACGCTATAAACACCAAAAAGATATCAAGAAACACCTCGAAGGTGGAGAACGCATCGCCTACGGTGCCAGAGCAATAAACAAGGGCGGTATCCAGGCCCAACCGCGTATGTTTTTTCCCGGAGGCTTATTGATTGGTGACAATGCGGGAACACTCAACTTCGCGAAAATTAAAGGCAGTCATACTGCAATGAAGTCCGGCATGGTGGCCGCAGAGGTCATTGCGAAAAACATTCAGGCAGATAATGCACCGCAAACTTTGTCTGAATTCGAATCGGCTTACAAAGCGAGTTGGGCATGGAAAGAGCTGTATCAACAACGCAATTTCGGGCCGGCTCAACATCGCTGGGGGAATATATTGGGCTCTGCCTACGCCTTTATCGATTTAAATCTATTCCGTGGCGCACTACCCTGGACCTTGAGCGACCCGGTCGCAGATCATGAAAAATTAAAACCTGCCGAATCCACCGAGGCCCCTAACTATCCCAAGCCCGACGGCAAACTCAGTTTTGATAAATTGTCCTCGGTGTTTATTTCGAACACCAATCACGAGGAAGATCAACCTTCACACTTGCGCCTGACTGACCCCGCAATCCCTCTGAATGACAACCTGGAGAAATTTGCGGAACCCGCTCAACGCTATTGCCCTGCTGGCGTGTATGAAATTATTGAAAACGAAGACGGAAACAAACGCTTTCAGATTAATGCGCAAAATTGCGTGCATTGTAAGACCTGCGATATCAAAGACCCGGCTCAGAATATTACCTGGTTGTGCCCTGAAGGCGGCGGCGGCCCTAACTACCCCAACATGTAATTTATTCTAACGCGGGTTTGACGGTGACAAATGTGCTGCGACGGTTTGCGCTGCTGCAGCATAAAAGTCCGCGTCTTTTCTCACAGGAGACAACCAGATTTGCTCACTGCCTATGGCGAAAGAGTCATGCACTTTCCAGGTGTAGGGATCAAGCAGCACAAGATTCATTTTTTTTGAGTGCCGGAGTTGCCATTTATTTTCTTCAGCCGAATCGTAAATTACATTGGGCATCAGTAAAAAATCAGCGCCAATTGCCAAGGCTTCCAGGCGTGCTTCTTCAATACTTAAACTTGCACTTCCGGCAGTGGTATGGGGAAAATATTCCCTGAACGCTGCGACAAAACCTGCTTCTCTTGCCATCATTAAACGTGGTTGTGAGATGCTCTCTTCGCGGCGATGATGCCGTTCGCTATAGGCCTGGCTGTAAAGATAAATATGGGCGTTCCGTGACAACGAAAATTCAGATTGACGCGTCAAGGTGTGGTGATGAATGAGATGCGTTTTGGCGAGCATCTGCTGCGAGGTATTCGCAACATAGGCTACACTGCAAGCATTCGTGACCAAAACAACCAGGGTGATAATACAAAGCGTGATTCGCTTATTCATGAGTATTCCTGCATCCTCAACACGACCGGGGCCAGCTTGCTTTTGTTAGTCCAAATGTACATCCGCGCCATTCATACACAAGCCACCATTTGCTAGTGTATCGGCCACAGCAGTAATTTAATTAGAACTATGAATGCTAATTTGTCGCAAATCATTGAACTCGAGCAACTGGATGTAAACCTGTTTCGCAGTAAATTCCACAGGGAAAATTTTCGGCGCACTCTTTTTGGGGGCCAGGTGATCTCTCAGGCACTGGCAGCTGCCACCGCAACCGTTGAAGGCCGCTTACCGCATTCCTTACATGCGTATTTCTTACGCCCTGGTAGTAGCGATGTCCCGGTCATTTACGATGTGGATATCGTTCGGGATGGGCGCAGTATTTCCAGCCGACGAATTGTCTGTCGACAAAAAGGCAAAGCCATTCTCAATATGTCTGTCTCATTTCAGGTTGAGGAGGAAGGCTTTGAGCATGCCGATGTTGCCCCCCAAACAGCTGCCGCTGAGGAATTATTGAAACAGCGCATCGACAGCCTCGAGCAACCCAATATGCCCTCCCATACCTACAACCCGGAACAAACTGCCGCGCCTTTTCAACTTGTACCGGTGAAAGAAACACTTTTTATTGATAAAGAACCCGCCGCACCGGAAGCCTTGTTGTGGTTGAGGGCGAACGAAAGGCTTTCAGATAGCACATTGGTTCACTTGTCTGCCCTGACCTTTGCGTCCGATTTTGGCTTATTAGCCACCAGCCTGTTACCGCATCGTGCAACCTTATTTGATGATGATATGTTTACCGCCAGCATTGACCATGCAATGTGGTTTCACACCGTTGATTTTCGTGCTGATGAATGGTTGTTATGTCGCATACACAGCCCCTGGGCCGGAAACGGGCGCGGCTTCTCTATTGGCAGTATTTTCAACCAAAGTGGAAAACTGGTTGCTTCAATGGCTCAGGAAGGTTTGGTCCGCAAATTGAGCAAATTAGAATAGACTCGAATTTTTATAGTAGAAATTGTTTCAAAAAAATTGTTAGACGGACTGGAAAATCGGCCAACATGACCAATACTTACAATATCGGTAGCAAACATCCCCCAAGTGTTCTTGGCTACTGGTTTTAAGGATTATTCCTTAAATGTTTAACTCCTAATGGTCCTGGCCCGACGCTCTCCCCCCCGAAACGTCGGGCTTTTTTTTGCCTGTCATTTTTAGCTCTAGCTGTTCTGTGAGACCTGTCGATACCATTCAGCCGCGTTGATAATTTCACCGTCATCAGGGTTTACCGGGGGGTAGGCGAGCGCGTATTTATGGCAATATTCTGCAATTGCAGGGTGGGCCCAGCGAAAGAACAGGCTTTGCCACTCGTCCGGCGCGAGTCTTACACTCTCGTAGTAGCCGGCCAGCTCTCTTTGACGCTGGACTTCCATCAGGATGGTTGCACAAGCCACCGACACATTAAAGGACTCCACCATACCGACCATGGGGACATAGACCTCATGATCGACGACACGTGTGGCATGGTCGCTCACGCCTTTCACCTCGGCACCCAGCACCAGCGCAGTTGGCTTGAGGTAATCAATGTCCCGAAAATGCCTGGCTTGCGCACTCTTGTTGGCCGCTACGATCTGGTAGCCTGCAGTTTTTAAGTCTTCCAGCGGTTGCGAAATCGTACTGTGATGAACGACATCAACCCACTTATCAGCACTTGCCGCGGTCCCCGAGTAGGTCTGATAGCCTTCCTGGGGCATGACACAATGAATCTTGCCGATGCCAATGGCATCGCAACTGCGCACAATCGCCGCAAGGTTCCGGCCTTTATGAACTTCATCTGTAACTACCGTAAGGTCTGGCTGCCGCTGATTCAGGACAGATCGAATGCGCGCAAAACGTTCTGGGGTCATTTTAAGAAAGCCTGGTTTGAATTTTGGGACGTGTTAAAAGTAAACGATCTAAATAAAAATTCATCAGGTCTGAACTTTTGTGACGAATTTATTAAAAACATAGGCAGGGATATGTCATAAATTTTCCACATTTCCTGTGGATAACTTAGTGGATAGCATCTTGGAAATGGATCACTTCGCTTGCAATTCCGGGACTGACAACAAATTGGTTGTTTTTTAACCATATACAGTTTTTCATTATATTTCAATAGGTTACAGTGTTTTTGTAGAGAGATTCTTTAAATAACGCTTGTATACATTAAAATTCGGGCTTCTTAACAAACTTTTTTGGATTTGTGTATAAAACGTTAGCCACTCCTAACCCTTCAGCCCAGTAGACAGATTTGGAAAAAATTCAAGCACCATTCGGGTGCATCGAATCGTGTTTGTGGCATACTCTTTTGCTTATGCGTATTTTTGCGACAAAATCAGGGCGATTTAAGCGTCATTTATAATATTGCCCATGACTTTAAAGTACAATGCGCCCTCTTTTTTTAGCCGTACCTAACTGGAACCCACATGTCACACGTAGAAGATTTAAACGTAGTATCTCAGGAGCTGTTGATCACTCCTGAAGCGCTGCAAGCCGAGATGCCCATTTCGGTGAAAGCAGCAGAAACGGTAACGGCGGGTCGAACTGTAGTGCGAGATATCCTTGATCGCAAGGACCATCGCATGATTGTTGTAATTGGCCCCTGTTCTATTCACGATACCAAGGCCGCCATGGATTATGCCCAGCGCCTGAAAGCCTTAGCCGAGAAAGTTGGCGATACGCTTTATATTGTGATGCGTGTGTATTTTGAGAAGCCTCGTACCACTGTTGGCTGGAAAGGGCTTATTAATGACCCCTACCTCAACGACTCTTTTAAAATTCAGGAGGGTTTGCACGTTGGTCGCAAGCTATTGCTGGATATCGCCGAGCTCGGTTTGCCTGCTGCTACCGAGGCACTCGATCCCATTTCCCCGCAATATTTGCAGGACCTGATTTCCTGGTCCGCTATTGGCGCCAGAACCACTGAATCGCAAACCCACCGCGAAATGGCAAGTGGCTTAAGCTGTGCTGTTGGCTTCAAGAATGGCACAGATGGCGGCTTGACCGTCGCGATGAACGCGCTGAAATCCGTTTCCAATTCCCACCGCTTTCTGGGAATTAATAAAGAAGGCCGGGTTTCAATTGTTCACACCCGAGGCAACCCATACGGCCACGTGGTTTTGCGCGGTGGCGATGGCAAGCCAAATTACGATTCCGTCAGCGTTAGCATTTGCGAGAAAGAGCTCAAGCAAGCAGGTCTTGCAAGCAATATCATGGTTGACTGCAGTCATGCGAACTCGAACAAAAACCACGAACTGCAAAGCCTGGTGATGGAAAACGTATGCAATCAGATACTCGAGGGCAACCAAAGTATTATAGGCGTTATGATTGAAAGTAATATCGGACCCGGTAATCAGAAAATTCCTGATGACTTAAAGGACCTAAAATATGGCATTTCTGTGACGGATGCCTGTATCGATTGGCCAACGACTGAACATTTGCTCACTTCTTGCGCAGACAAATTGCGTAATATCCTACCTACTCGTAAGAAATAACATTAAAAAGCTCTAGATAAGCCTTTGTTTTATAAGGCTTATCTAGACTTCCCGCTTACTTTTTGCTCATACTTTTAAACGCCATATTGTCCTTTTTTGTGCCAAATTGGCGCCAAATTATTCAAAAGACTTAATGCTTTATGCGCCGACGAATGGTACAAAAGTAGTGGATTTTTATAATTAATACTGTTAATTTGGTCGTTCGTCTCTCTTGCACACAAAGAAAAGCGGAACAGCCTTGCTGTTATCTGCGAATTCGAAGTCAATAACATTTGGGAATAAGTCTTTTTAACCCAAAGCGACCTCAGCTTTTGTATTAGCGCGGCGAGACATCCAATGAAAACAGGTTTACTACTGCATGGATTGCGACCTTCTAACGACAATAAAGAGGCAGTAGTCATGAGCATTTATCAAAACAATACTTTTAATGTGCCGGAAAAGAATTCGAAGGCACAAATTAACGCTGAAGTACTTGGCGATATAACGGATCCACGTTCCGAGTGGTATGACCTTCGTGTAGCGGAGATGTCAGGCTGCGATTACGTTTTTGCCCCAGCCGACCGCTGCGAGATGTTGAGCTGCAAGGCCTCTCTTCAGGATTTTCTTCTCCATGTTCAAACTCTTTTGGGGTCTGAGCCGGAGCGAACAATTTTGATTACATACGCACATTCAAATGAAGGCATACACTACCATCGTTACAATCTCGACTGGTTTGAAGATCGCATTATCGATGCATCGATTTCTGATTTAAGTGGCTCTCAACAAGTCGACTTTATTGAAATGCTGTATAAACACAGCGAAAAATTATTGCTCGCTGTTTAAGCTTTTTCCCGAATCTGAAATGTAAAAAAGGCGCTATTTTTAGCGCCTTTTTTGTTTTCTATCAATTTTCTTTAATTGTAAAACGCTTGTGATTTATCGCTGTGATCAGTAACGTCCTGCACACCTGCGAGTTCAGGCACTTTTTCTCGCAAGGTTTTTTCAACGCCCTGCTTCAACGTTAAGTCGACTGCACTACAACCTTGGCAGCCCCCGCCAAACTTCAGTACTGCCATATTGTTCTCATTGATCTCAACGAGCGAAACGTTACCACCATGCGCCGCCAAACCCGGATTAATATCGTTGTAAAGCACGTAATTAATTTTATCTTCCAGGCTACTATTCTCTGTGATTTTGGGCATCCGTGAATTCGGCGCACGAATAGTTAACTGCCCACCCATTTTATCGGGCGAATAATCCACTTTGGCGTCATCCAGAAAGGGAATGCTTCTACCCTCGAACCACGCAGTAAAGCTGTTTAGTTCAAAGGGCACATCACCTTCCTTCTCTTCGCCGGGCTTACAATAGGCAATGCATGTTTCCGCTTGCGGTGTTCCCGGGTTAGATACAAACATTCGGATACCGATGCCTTTAGTCTCCTGCTTATCGAGCAGGCCTTTCAAATAGGCTTCGGCAGATTCAGTGATGTCCACATTAATCTCAGTGGCGAGGTCTACACTCATAGTCATAATACCCTGGTAAAACTGTCGGGTATTTTAGCGAAGAAACATCGCATAGCAAACTGATATCGAGTACCCTCCCCCTCCCTGGAAGCCTCTGCTAGAATACTACATCAAAATATTTTGATATAGATTACAATTTAACCAGTACAGGCTATTACGTTGACGAGAGAGCACGACATTGAGCAGTAGAGAAGCCCGCATAGAGGCCTTACACACGGCCCTTGAGAACCGAATATTGATTCTGGATGGTGCAATGGGCACCATGATTCAACGCCATAAGTTAGTGGAAGACGATTATCGCGGCACCCGCTTTGCTAATTACGAACACAGTGTCACCGGCAACAATGACCTGTTAAGCCTGACTCAGCCGGATATCATTCGTGAGATACATCGCGCCTACCTGGACGTTGGCACCGATATTCTGGAAACCAATACTTTCAATTCGACGCAGCTTTCACAGGCAGATTACCACTTGGAAGCCCTGGCCTATGAATTGAATGTGGAATCCGCTCGCCTCGCACGCCAGGTCGCTGACGAAGTCAGTGCCTTAACGCCTGACAAACCGCGCTGGGTAGCCGGAGTTCTTGGCCCGACCAGTAGAACCGCGTCAATATCGCCTGATGTCAACGACCCCGGCGCTCGCAACGTCAGCTTCGATGAATTGGTGACGAACTATATCGAAGCAACAAAAGGGCTTATCAAAGGTGGAGCCGATATCATTTTAATCGAGACCATTTTCGATACGCTAAATGCCAAAGCCGCCGTTTTTGCTGTGCAACAGGTTTTTGATGAGCTGGGATTCAAGCTTCCCATAATGATTAGCGGCACGATTACGGATGCTTCCGGACGGACACTCTCCGGACAAACAACAGAAGCTTTTTATAACTCTCTCGCACATGCCGAACCCCTATCTATTGGCCTTAACTGCGCATTGGGCGCCGAAGAATTGCGCCCTTATTTACAAGAACTTGCGCGCGTTTCGTCCTGTCGAGTTTCCGCGCATCCCAACGCCGGGTTGCCTAACGAATTTGGTGAGTACGATCAAACCGCAGCGGAAATGGCTTCTATCGTCGAAAGCTTTTTAAAAAACGGGTGGGTCAATATTATCGGCGGTTGTTGCGGTACCCAACCTGAACATATCTCAGCAATTTTTGAAAAAGCACAACACTATTCGCCTCGCACGATTCCCGACATCGAACCGGCTTGCAGACTTTCGGGCCTGGAAGCGTTTAACATCAAAAAAGATTCCTTATTTGTTAATGTCGGTGAACGCTGTAACGTCACAGGCTCTGCCCGCTTTAAAAAACTGATTTTGCAGGAAGACTATGCGACCGCCCTTGAGGTGGCTCAGCAACAAGTTGAAGACGGTGCTCAGATCATTGATATTAATATGGATGAAGGCATGCTCGATGCCCACAAGGCCATCGTTCGTTTTCTCAACCTTATTTCCAGTGAACCGGATATCGCTCGCGTGCCGATTATGGTTGACTCATCCAAGTGGGACGTAATTGAAGCGGGCTTGAAATGCATACAAGGAAAGCCCGTAGTCAATTCAATCAGCCTGAAGGAAGGCGAAGCTGAATTCCTTGAAAAAGCCTTACTGTGCAAACGTTATGGTGCCGCAATTATCGTGATGGCCTTTGACGAGGATGGCCAGGCGGATACCGCCGCAAGAAAAATTGAAATTTGCGAGCGTTCATACAAATTATTAACCGGGAAAATTCAATTCCCCCCACAGGATATTATTTTTGATCCAAATATTTTTGCGGTCGCAACGGGGATCGAAGATCATAACAATTACGCTCAGGATTTTATCGAAGCAACGCGATGGATTCGCACGCACCTGCCACATGCCGGTGTGTCTGGCGGAGTGAGTAATGTTTCTTTCTCGTTTAGAGGCAACAATCCAGTACGCGAGGCTATTCATTCTGTATTCCTCTACCACGCCATTAAAGCTGGTATGAATATGGGGATAGTCAACGCCGGTCAGCTGGCGATTTACGACGACTTACCCCAGGAATTACGGGAAAAAGTCGAAGACGTTATTCTCAATCGCCATTCAGAAGCAACCGAAAACCTGTTGACTATTGCGGAGCAATATCGAGGAGAAGGCGCGAGTAAGGAAAATAAAGTTGATCTTGCCTGGCGTGAACTCTCTGTAGAAAAGCGCCTGGAACATGCCCTGGTAAAAGGGATATCGACTTACATTGACGATGATACCGAAGAAGCCCGCCAACAAGCTGCGCGGCCACTTGATGTTATCGAAGGCCCGCTAATGGATGGCATGAACGTTGTGGGTGACTTATTTGGCGAGGGTAAAATGTTCTTGCCGCAGGTGGTCAAATCCGCTCGGGTAATGAAACAGGCTGTTGCCATATTACAACCTTATATCGAAGCAGAAAAAACAGAAGCCACCAAAAGCAATGGTAAGATTTTGATGGCGACGGTTAAAGGCGATGTCCACGATATTGGTAAAAATATTGTGGGGGTTGTTTTGCAATGCAACAATTTTGAAGTGGTTGATCTTGGTGTAATGGTTCCCTGTGAAAAAATTCTGGATGTTGCCGTCAAGGAAGAGTGTGACATTATCGGCCTCTCCGGCTTGATTACGCCTTCGCTGGATGAAATGGTCAATGTCGCCAAAGAAATGCAAGCGCAGAATATCAACAAGCCCTTGTTGATTGGCGGTGCCACCACATCCAAAGCGCATACTGCAGTAAAAATCGATCCGCAATTCTCCTTAAACCAGTCTGTCTATGTTGCTGATGCTTCACGCGCTGTGGGTGTTGCTACGCAGTTACTTTCAAAGGAGTTGCGCGACAAGTTTGTTCAAGGGGTGCAGCAAGAATACGTTGAGGTGCGCGAACGACGCGCGAACAGAAGTTCACAGCGTAAAGCGCTAAGCTATGAAGCAGCTAAAGAAAATAAATTCCGCATTGATTGGCAAGCTCAGGATATCAGTGAACCATCAACTCTTGGGGTTCAGGTTCTCAATGATATTCCTCTCGAAAAACTTGTCGACTATATTGACTGGACACCCTTTTTCATTAGTTGGGACCTTGTCGGAAAATACCCCAAAATTTTTGATGACAAAGTCGTCGGCGAATCCGCCAGGCAGCTCTTTGATGATGCGCAGGCTTTGTTGCAAAAAATTATTGATGAAAAACTTCTCGGCGCGCGCGCAGTATTTGGCCTTTGGCCAGCAAATGCTGTGAACGATGACGATATCGAAATCTATGCCCCTGACTCCACTGATGTCATCGCCCGCCTGCATAATATTCGGCAACAAATTCCCAAGCGAGATGATCAGGACAGCTTTCTCTCATTAAGCGATTTTATTGCACCTAAAGAAACAGAACTCAAAGACTATATTGGCGCTTTCGCAGTCACCGCGGGTATCGGTGCAGACGCGTTGGCTGAAAAGTATGAAAAAGCCGGCGACGATTACAACGCAATTATGGTCAAAGCGCTTGCGGATCGACTTGCCGAAGCACTGGCCGAATATTTACACCGCGAAGTACGTGTCAATTATTGGGCTTATGCCGCAGACGAAAGCCTGCAAAATGACGCACTCATCAAGGAAAAATACCGTGGCATACGCCCTGCTCCCGGATATCCAGCCTGCCCTGATCATACAGAAAAGAAAACCTTGTTTTCTTTATTGCAGGTAGAAGAGAATATCGGTATAGAGCTTACGGAGCACTATGCAATGTATCCCGCCGCTGCAGTATCAGGGTGGTACTATGCACACCCTCAAGCTCGATATTTTAATGTCGGCAAACTGGAGCGCGATCAAGTTGAATCACTCGCTGCACGCAAGCAAGTGGAAACAAAAAGCATGGAAAAGTGGCTGCGTTCGGTTTTAAATTATGACGACTAATTTCACCCAGGGTACACCATGACTGTAAAAGAAAGTCAGCAAGGCACCAACGATCCGCCCGCGAGCAAAAGCCCTCCTCTCGGCCGTTTAATATTGAGTGTTCTGGCAGCCGCGATTGGCGTCCAGACTGATAAAAATCGCCAACAGGATTTTCAGTCAACCAGCATTCTGCCCTATATCATTGCGGGTGTTGTTTTTACTGTGTTGTTTGTGCTCGGGCTTGTGGTGATAGTGAATATTGTTGCGGGCTAACCGACTATTTTCCGTATTGTATGTTTTAGTCTGTGTCAAAATTTTATCGTTGTTCACGCCCGCGTAATTTAACGCTCAATTTTTGACATTAAAAAACCCGCTTTAACAAATTAAAGCGGGTTTTTAAATTTCCTTGCTAACTTTCTGATCTTACTGGGATTATTGTCCGCTAATCCAGAACACACACGTTGTTACAAAGATCAAAACCAACGCGACGGCAGCAATGGCCTCTGCGAGGCTGTCACCTTGATCGCTTACTTTCATTTCGTCTTCCATAGACCCTCCTTTCTTTTTACCTGTTATTAAAGAGTATGGTCTATCTAATGCCCCGCGTTCACTTGCTCTCGCCTAAAGGAGCGTTAAATACCACGTCGATTAAATTCAAACTCAAAATGGCTCAGGAATCAACACCTTTAGGAAATTTTAGGCGGCTACATTTGTTTTTTTAAGAGGAACATCAAACTTTTGCTTATATCCTTAAAGTTTTTTAGTACTCGCCGAAGGTGGGCTTTTGTTGTATGCTTCGCTCCCCCAAAGCGATACGTGGGGGCTTCATGACAATGATAGACGGAGGCTCCGGCCAAACACTATGTACATCTACGACGAGCATGACCACCTGATTATTCAGGAGCGTGTCAAGCAATTTCGCGGACAAACCCAACGCTACCTCGACGGCAAACTCAAAGAAGAAGAATTTCTCCCACTCAGGCTCCAGAACGGCTTGTATGTGCAACGACTTGCACCCATGCTACGAATGGCTGTGCCCTACGGTTTGTTAAGTGCGCGCCAGTTGCGCAAACTGGCGCATATCACGCGTCATTACGATAAAGGCTACTGTCACTTCACCACACGCCAGAATGTGCAATTGAATTGGCCCGAACTCGCTGAGGTGCCCGATATTCTTGCGGAATTGGCTGAGGTTGAAATGCACGCTGTGCAAACCAGCGGTAACTGCATTCGCAATGTCACCTCCGACCAATTTGCCGGTGTGGCCCCCGACGAGATTGTCGACCCCCGCCCCTACTGTGAAATTATTCGCCAGTGGTCCACCTTTCACCCGGAATTCGCTTTTTTGCCGCGTAAATTCAAAATTGCTGTATCCGGCTCCGTAGACGATCGCGCTGCTATACACTTCCATGACATCGGTCTGCAACTGGTTAAAAATGATGCGGGTGCTGTTGGCTTTAAAGTACTGGTAGGCGGTGGTTTAGGTCGCACACCGGTCATCGCCAGTGTCATACGAGAATTCCTGCCCGAGAAAGATCTACTTACCTATCTCGAAGCGATTTTGAGAATTTATAATTTGCAGGGCCGACGCGACAACAAATACAAAGCGCGAATTAAAATACTCGTTAAAGCGCTGGGAGCCGAGGTTTTCGCTGAAAAGGTTGAGAAAGAATGGGCACGCATATGCGACAGTCAAACCTTGCTCACCGACAAGGAAATTAGCCGCGCAAAAAGCTTTTTCACCTCTCCGGAATACCGCGAACTGGATGACGAAAGTGTATTGGCCAACTTGAGTGAAGAGTTGAAAAACAATCGAGACTTCGCCAACTGGATGCAGTACAACGTTCGCGAACATAAAGTACCGGGCTATCGCGCGGTGACGCTTTCGCTCAAGCCAACAGGTATAGCGCCAGGCGATGTGACAGACAAGCAGTTAGAAAAAATTGCTGAGCTGTCCGAACGCTATTCCTTTGGTGAGGTGCGCGTTACTCACGAACAAAACGTTGTGCTGGCGGATGTATGCGTTGCTGATCTTTACGCATTATGGCTGGAAGCAAAATCAGCCAATTTCGCGACTGCAAATATCGGCACCCTGACAGATATGATTTGCTGCCCCGGTGGTGACTATTGCTCTCTTGCCAATGCCAAATCCATTCCCATTGCCGAAGCCCTGCAACGTGAGTTTGACGATGTGGATTATCTCTATGACCTTGGTCATCTTGATCTCAACATCAGCGGTTGTATGAATGCCTGTGGGCATCACCATATAGGCCATATCGGTATTCTTGGTGTTGATAAAAAAGGGGAAGAGTTTTACCAGATTCAACTCGGTGGTAACTCGGGCAACAACGCCGCCCTGGCACAGGTCCTTGGCCCCTCTTTTTCGCGTGCAGAAGTCCCAACGGTGATTAAAACAATCCTGAGTACCTATGTGGAATTGCGTGAAGAAGGCGAAGAATTTTTCGACACGTATCAACGTATTGGTATTACTGCGTTCAAGGAGAAGGTTTATGCCAAAGCTGCTTAGAGACGGTGAGCTACTCTCTTCCTGGGAAGACCCTCAATCAGCACTAACCATTCCCGTCGATGTTGAACTTGATAATTTCATTGACGAACTGAATGCCGGGCTCACTGATATTTCGCTGATCACCATCGAATTTTCAGTGTTTATGGATGGCCGTGCATTTTCCATTGCACGCTCCTTACGCGACCACTTTGATTACCAGGGCGAGTTGCGTGCCGTAGGTCAATTTATACCCGACCAGCTCCACTACCTCAGCCGCTGCGGTTTTAATGCCTTTCTATTTAGCGAAGATGTTGAAGCAGAAACAATCGAAGAATGCCTAAACGCCTTTAGCGAACACTACCAGGCTGCCGTCGACGACCCTCAGCCGCTTTTCCGTAAGCGCGCCTGAGCCTTTTCAATTACAATTCAACACATCTCCTCAATGCTGCGAGCAATGCCTCGCAGCCTAATCTAAAATGGGTGCTATGGAAGGCTTGATCTTCGAAGCATTTTTTCTCGTTTTTTGTGGTGCCGCAGTTCTGGCATCGCTGGCACTTTACACCCGCCAACCCCTGCTCGTCGCCTACATCGCCATAGGCGTTTTGTTAGGCCCTCACGGTTTTTCCCTGGTATCAAACCTTCAGCTATTGAGCGAACTTTCTCATATCGGCATTATTTTCCTGCTCTTTTTGCTAGGCCTCGATATGCAACCTGCTGCGCTATTTGCGGTACTGCGAAAGGCCACCAGCATTGCACTAATTAGTTCTGCCAGTTTTGCTCTGCTCGGCCTTACAGTGGGCCTGACGTTTGGATATAGCTGGTTTGAGGCCATAGTCATTGCCATGGCATCGATGTTTTCGAGCACTATTATCGGTATCAAATTGATGCCAACCACTGTCCTTCACCACCGCCATTCCGGCGAAATGATGATCGGTCTACTCCTGATTCAGGACTTCCTTGCAATCTTCTGTTTGCTATTTATTTTAAGCGGTAGCGCAGAAAGTCTCGATTGGATGGTGCTAGGCAAAGCCCTGGTGGCCTTGCCCCTGCTCGGGCTTATTGCGTGGGCTTCGGTAAAGCTTTTTGTCTTGAAGCTCATTGCCCGTTTTGATCGTTTTCATGAGTATATTTTTCTGCTTGCTCTCGCCTGGTGCCTGGGCTTGGCTGAATTGGCCGAGACCTTTGGGCTGTCTGCGGAAATTGGTGCATTCATCGCCGGTATTTCAATCGCAACCAGTCCGATTGCCCAATACATTGCACTTAATTTAAGGCCGCTGCGAGATTTCTTTTTGGTATTGTTTTTCTTCAGTTTGGGAGCGAGCCTCAACATTGGTTTGTTGCCCAGTGTGATTATTGCAGCCCTGGTCTACGCCGCTCTGATGTTGGGTTTAAAACCCGTTGTTTTCTATGCCCTGTTACGTGGACAAAGTGAAAAACGCAGCCTCGCATGGGATGTGGGGTTTCGCCTCGGGCAAATCAGTGAGTTTTCGCTATTGATCGTATTTGTTGCAACGAGCAACCAGCTTATTGGGGAGAAAGCCGCCCTTTTAATTCAAAGTGCGGCGATTATCAGCTTCGTGGTCTCAAGTTATATTGTGATTTTGAATTTTCCAACACCGATTGCGATTTCAGACAAACTGCGTCGAGACTGATAGTCAGCCAATCATGCTCGCTGGAAAATTCTTGAATCACGCTTGGGTTAGCTAAAAAAACGGGTGTTCAATTTTTGCCAAACTGAAGTCAGCACGCGCTCGAGTGAGGCCTCAGCAGCAAGACCCAAACGTTCTGCCAGACTTTTCTTATGTGTGTAATGCACTTCAAATAAATCCGCTTTTTCAATTTTGTCGTAGAGGTATTCATCAGAGGTGCTGATTTCATCAATCAACTGATGTTCCAGAGCGCGCTTACCAAACCAGATTTCTCCTGTCGCAACGGCATCGATATCCACTGTGCTACGATGTTCACGAATAAATTCCTTGAACAGCACATGCGTGTCCTCCAGGTCTTCAATAAACTTCTTGCGCCCTTTGTCTGTATTCTCACCAAACATGGTCAGGGTGCGTTTGTATTCGCCTGCAGTAAGCATTTCATAATCAACATCGTGTTTTTTCAGCAACCGATGAAAGTTTGGAATTTGCGCAACAACGCCTATAGAACCGATGATTGAAAACGGCGCGGCAACAATTTTGTTTGCTACACAGGCCATCATATAACCCCCACTTGCTGCAACTTTATCGACACAGACAGTCAAGGGAATATTCTTACTCGTAATGCGCGCAAGCTGACTGGATGCCAACCCGTAGCCGTGCACCATGCCGCCAGGTGATTCTAACCTCACCACAATTTCATCTTGTTTGCTGGCAATTGCCAAAACCGCAGTAATTGTTTTTCTCAATTCCTCGGTAGCGGAAGCTTTGATATCACCATTAAAATCGAGAATAAAAATACGCGAGCGACGGGTCTCTTTGTGTTCATCTTCCTGGTCTTGAGAAACTGGCGCGTCTTCGCTGTCATCGACCGATGATTTCGTTTCTACCTCTTTTTTGGCCTTTAAGCTTTTCTTGAGCGCTTTTTGTTTTTCTTTCTCTTCTTTTTTACGCTTTTTCGCTTCGTCTTTCAAAACCTGTTCATCAAGTACGACGGCTTTAACTTCATCGAGCATCGCCTCGTACTTTTCATTTACTGGCTTGACTTCAATATGCCCTTTTTCAATCTGTTGATTACGCATGCCTGCGCTCACAACAAAAGCGACAACCACAATAATGGCCACAACAAAGGTCAGGGTTTTGGCAAAGAACAAGCCATATTCAAATAAAAATTCCAAAATTTAACTCCAACTAGAATCGAGACATTACCATTCGCCGCTGACGGCGTCTTTGGCAATACTGTTGACGGGTAAGGCGCTAAGGCCGTTGGCATTCAGTCGCACCTGGTAGATCCCTCCATCGACCAGAGGCAAGTAAGTCGCACTTCCATAGACGGCATCAACCCAGGGCATAAAACTGCCGCGTGTATTCAACCAGGACCACACATCCAGCCCCATACTTGAGGGGGTGAGTTCGTGAACGGTACGCTCGTTGCGCGTCTCTTCCTGATAGGAATAATAGCGCCCGGAAATACGATCAAGGCGATAACCCGGTTTAGCCCCCAACGTCCTGAAAAGCCCTTGCCAACGAATGATCTTGGCATCCATCTGCCAAAGATCGCCGCGGATCTCATAGGCCTCCTGCTTACCTTCAATAATAAACTCTACACTTACTTTGTAATGTTGCTTCCCTAATTCCTCGATATTTAGCGTCGCCAGGGTTTGTTCTTCAAGCAGATTGCGGTAACTATAGAAATCCATAAGCACGAATATCACCATGATGGTGAAGCTGACAAAAAGCAAGCCTATGGTTCCGCGAATCCAACCCATAATCCAGGTTTTACTCGCAAGAAAACGTGCACCGAAATAAAGAGCGACCAGGGCCAGCAAAACCAGTAAGACTTCGATGAAAATCACTTTATAGACTTCCCTATTGAACTCAGATGATGAGCGATCAATTGCCCCGAAATTGTACTGGGGGGCGGCACTTGGGGCAAATTATTCGGGCTAAACCAGGCTGCTTCAAGAATTTCCTCTCCATCGGGCTGCAAGTCGCCACTCTTGTATTCAGCCAGATAGCCAAGCATTAGCTGACCCGGAAAGGGCCAAGCCTGGCTGCGAATATATCGCAAATTTTCAATTTCGATAGCGACTTCTTCGCGAATTTCGCGGATAACGGCCTGTTCTGCATTTTCGCCGGGCTCAATAAAACCAGCAAGCGTACTGAAAAAATCGGCTGCCTTGCGGTTGTGGCGTGCCAGCAATAAGTCCTTGCCTCGTGTGACCAGGCAGATAACACAGGGGGAAATTCGCGGGTAGAAAATACTCTCGCACGACTGACAGGACATTGCACGTTCCCCTGCCCTGGCTTCAGTCAGCTCACCACACACACCGCAAAATTGATGCTCGCGGGCCCAGCGTGTGATTTGCAACGCGCGCCCCAGCATTTGAAAGTGACTCTCATCAATTTTGCCAAGCAAGGAGCGTAACAAAAGCCATTCACCTTCAATGGGCGCTTCAAAATCACCGGCTTGTACAACCATGCAGTGAAAGGTGGTGGAATTGCGGTGCCAATCACCAATATAGTGCGCCTTTTCAAGCAGCGTTTTTGGTAAATCTAATTGGTTTTCAGGCAAGGGCTCGGCGAGATTCGCCAAGGGAGAAAAAATATTTGCTCCGCGCGCAAGGATATAAACATGTTGATAACGCGGGTGGTAGCGATCCCCCGGTACAAAGCGCATTATTCTTCAGCTTTCAAGCTGTAACCGAGAGCTTCCATACTTTCTTCAGCAACTTGCAGCACGGAATCGTCCATATGCAAGGTTGATGTAGCGGAATCAAGATAGTATTCGATCGAAATAATTGCGTCGGCGAAGGTCTCCAGCAGTTCTTTTAATGCTGCAGGCGGATCAGTGTCCATGAGCACTTCTTCTACGAATGAGATACATAAATCGAGAATATCGGCCGCACGATGATTGCTCATGATTAACATGCCGCCACGCACTGTGTTGAGGGTTTTTGCAATATTACGAATATGCCCGGTGTCGAAATTAGAATCCGAAAATGAAGTCAACGCGCGTTTCGTGAGCGAGATACCTGCTTCGCATTCCTCAATAACGATGCGTTTTGCCTGAGCAAGTTCACTCGATGCAATCACTTCTTTTTGCGCAATGGTGTTTGCTTTCTCCAGTTTTTCATCGGAGAGCTTGATGGTTTCAAGCGATTGAACCGTACTTTCCAGATACAAAAGAGTGTTGGCCACTTCGCCCAACTCATCGGAGTCAGGCCCTTCGCTTCGGTCTTTCCAAGCGCTTATACGTGTTATCTCTTCCTTCAAGGTGTTACTGGGGGCAACCAGGCCGACAATGGCAAGTATCTCGGCAACCTTGCCCAGGGTACTGACAAAACCATCAATATCATCAATTTGTTGAGAGCTTGACTGTGCAGCGTTTTCCAGCACTTTTTTGGTATTGGCCAGCTCCATTTGCAAAACACGAGACAGGGAACTGACTGTGTGAGCGCTGGGCCCATTGAGAGCATCACGCTCCTGAGCCAAATCCTTATCGCTATAGGGAAAGATTGAAATACCGAAGGTATCCCGAACCAGAATGACACTCTCGCGCTGGCTACCCGACAGAGACATCAAATAAACAAGCTCTTTCACCAGACCTTTAGGCGGTTCCGCCTTTAACGCCGACTCGCCTTTTTCTTCGACCATACGCAAAACACGATCAATACGGCCAAACAGCAATTTTCGCGATTCGACAATGGCCATCGACTCGCGGGGAATCAGATCCAGGGTTTGTTCTGCCAGCCACCAAAGCATCGCAATGGGTTGGTCTGAACCGGTTATACGGTGTAAGCGAATCATTGCCCGTCGCATCATTGCCAGTGAGCTGCGTATTTGTCGCTCGCGAATCAAACCTAACAGGCCAACCTGGTACATATGGCGCAGTCGCTTGACGACCTCAGGGAGCGGTTTATCAATCTTGAAGGGCTCAACGGCCGGCAGCTTCAAGTCATTGCTCAAATTAATTTGAAAGAAATGACTTTCCGAAATCGCGGGTTCACCGCGTAATTTACGCAATTCATTAATCTGAGGAACCAGTAAAACCGGCACTTTGCGCTCGGTTTGTTGCACGTACTCGAGGTAGCGGCTCAATACAAAAAAAGTATTGCTCACCACCTCCATTGTGCGTTCGAATTTATGGTCGTTATTTCCCGGGGCAATTTCATTTGCGACGGCAAACAGCTCTTCCGAGAGCATGGCTGCGCCACGGAACTGAATCAATTGCAGGATCCCCTGGATCTGCTTGATGCCATCGATACACTGCTGCAGGGCTTTGGCATTGTCTTGCTGCCCGACGAACTCCTCCAACAGGCGTGCAGAATTTTCAATGGTGGCGACCAATTCCTCTCGCACCATGTTCAGGGACTGAAAGTTCAAAGCATCCATTGAGTTCAAAACCAGTTGTTCTCCCGACGGCTGAAGTGAGTTATTTATAAGCTCTATTGGTCTCGTAAGTATAATATGCTTTTTGAAAAAGTCTTTAATTTTCTTGGATTTACCGCAACTCTTTAAGCTAAACTCTCGCTTAGATCACCTTTTGATATGGTGTACATTTGACCAGAACCGAGTAGCTTGCCCATTCCTTAAACAATATAGACCCTTATCCACAACAAATTGGCCATTTAAGGTATTTTTTACCGTTGGGGTTATTCAAGCTTTCGCATCTATATCTTTAAGCTATATTTAATTAAAGTAGCGCTCTCTTCTCTATAAGTCAGCTAAGCTGCTGATTTGGTTTAATTTTTGAACATTTTCAACACGGATATATGTAGATATGCGCCAAACCATGACACAGGCTTTTTGGAACAATTTTCTGGGACAATCTCCTGTTTGGTACAAACAGGCGGTTCTCGCCTTTTTGGTCATCAATCCCATCGTTTACCTCTTCATCAGCCCTTTTATAGCAGGCTGGCTGCTGATCATTGGTTTTATCTTTACCCTTGCGATGGCGCTCAAGTGTTATCCCCTGCAACCTGGAGGGTTATTGGCGATCGAAGCGGTGATACTGGGAATGACGACGCCCTATCACATCAAACATGAAATTGTGCACAACCTTGAGGTCATTTTGCTGCTGATGTTTATGGTGGCGGGCATCTACTTCATGAAGAACATGCTGCTCTTTGTGTTTACCAAGATTCTCCTCGGAATTCGCTCAAAGATGCTGCTTTCAATTTTGTTTTCCTTTGTTGCTGCAGTGCTTTCCGCATTTCTCGACGCCCTCACGGTAACGGCGGTTCTTATCGCGGTGGCAGTGGGTTTCTATTCGGTCTACCACAAGGCTGCTTCAGGGGCGAAAAACAACCATAATCACGACCATACGGTTGATGACAATGTCCATGAGTTACACCGCAGTGACCTCGATAACTTCCGAGCCTTCCTTCGCAGCCTGATTATGCACGGCGCGGTGGGAACCGCTCTTGGTGGTGTTTGCACTATTGTTGGTGAACCCCAAAACGTAGTGATTGGTGCAGCTGCTGGTTGGGAATTTGTGGAGTTCTTTTTACGTGTTGCGCCGGTATCCATGCCTGCCCTCGTAGCAGGGTTACTAACCTGCTTGTTTTTGGAAAAAATCAAAAAATTTGGTTATGGGGCGGAGCTGCCTGAACCCGTACGTGAGATTTTAATAGAGTTTGATAAAAACGAAAGCGCCAAACGCACAACTGCAGAAAAAACTGAATTGGTTGTACAAGCGGCCGGAGCAATTTTGCTCGTCTTTGCGCTTGCCTTTCATATTGCCCCAATCGGTTTGATCGGCTTGATGATTATCGTTCTGCTAACAGCGTTTAACGGCGTGACGGATGAACACCGTATTGGTCATGCTTTTGAAGAAGCACTTCCTTTTACCGCGCTACTCGTTGTTTTCTTTGCCGTCGTCGCCGTCATTAACGACCTGAATTTGTTTGCGCCAGTGACGAACGCGGTCATGTCCTTAAGCGAAGAACAACAAGGCCCCATGTTCTTCATTGCCAACGGCTTGCTTTCCATGGTCAGCGATAATGTTTTCGTTGCGACGGTATATATCAGTGAGGTGAAGGAACAATACGATGCCGGTTTGATTTCCAAGGAACATTTTGAAACGCTCGCCATTGCCATTAACACGGGCACCAACCTGCCCAGTGTGGCGACACCCAATGGCCAGGCCGCCTTTTTATTCCTGCTGACTTCGGCGCTTGCTCCCCTGATTCGTTTGTCTTACGGCAGAATGGTATTGATGGCGATTCCCTACACAATCGTATTAAGCATTGTTGGTGTGATTGCGGTTACCGTTAACTTATAGATTAATAGAAATTTTGCGGTTCCTGTTCAAGGCTGATGTCGAAGTTGTTTGCAACATCAGCCTTTATCTTTTCAGCAAGCGCTAGAATTGCGCTCCCTGGCTTTCGGCACGGATTGGTAAGGACAAGCGCATGCTTTTCATGCACCTTCACCCCTTCGAAACCCTTGCCCTTCCAGCCTGATTTTTCAATCAACCACGCCGCTGGTATTTTGTAAGAACGATCGCTCTGCTCAAAGGCGGGCATCTCCGGATAACGCGATTTTAATATTGCGTATTTTTCTTGTGAAATCACAGGGTTTTTAAAAAAGCTACCCGCATTCGGCGTTTCGACCACATCGGGTAATTTACTTTTACGAATTTCAATAACCTTACTAAAGACATCGCGCGCAGTGGGTTTCGGTGTATCGATCAACGCCTCCTGCAATGCGGGGTAAGCAAGTTGCAGCTTTGTTTTTTTGTGTAGCCTGAGTCGAATACTCAATACGATATATTTCTTTCCTTGCCGTTTTTTGAACAGGCTATCTCTATACGCAAATTGACATTGAGTATTGTCAAGCGTCTCGACCTTCATCGTCTCACTGTTAAGCGCTGTTACCTTGTCGATGAACTGACATACCTCAACACCATAAGCGCCGATGTTTTGTATTGGAGCTGCCCCGACAGACCCCGGTATAAGCGCCAGGTTCTCAATGCCCTGCCATCCATGCAGAACACAATATTCAACAAGCTTATGCCAACTTTCACCTGCACCCACATCGATTAGTACTTCATCATGCGCTTCACTAACCCGTGTTTTACCGAGGAGTTCGAGTTTAATTGTGTAGCCAGCAAGCAAGTCTCCGAGCACGACATTGCTTCCGCCCCCCAGAATGCGCCAACGTTGTGCTTCCTCCTGCGCCAGAGCAATCACTGACTTTAACTCCTCCAGCGTTTGGCATATAACAAAACGTTCAGCAATTGCCGGTACGGCAAGGGTATTAAATTCTTGAAGGGAAAAATCGCTTTTTACATCCATCAAGCAAGGTCATTCCTGTTTACGTGCTTTAGAAGACCCCGAGATGCATCTTCAACAAGGCTAAGAACCAATTTGAAGCCATCACCATCGCCATAATAAGGGTCGGGCACTTCGCGCCATGTTTCTTGTGAAGAAAAATCGAGAAAGAGTGACAACTTGTGTGAATGTGCCGGTGGGCACGCTTCTTGTAAATCGAATAAATTACTCTCATCCATTGCGAGCACATAGTCGAAGCTTTCAAAATCCTCGGCGGCAACCTGTCTGCCTCGCAAAGTACTCAAGTCGTAGCCGGCTTGACGTGCAGCCGCAGCGCTGCGTTTGTCTGGCGGTGCGCCAATGTGCCAGCCTGATGTGCCCGCTGAATCTACGACAACACGCTCCGACAATCCCGCGTCGTTCACCAATTTTTGAAAAACACCATGTGCCGTAGGAGACCGACAAATGTTCCCGAGGCACACAAATAAAACCTTAACTTTTTTCATTAAATAAACTCTGAACCCGAAGTAAATCATCTTCTGTATCGACACCTGCTGGCACTGTACTACAAGCCAGTGCTACATGAATGCCATGTCCGTTTGCGAGAATACGCAGTTGCTCCAATTTTTCCAATTTTTCCAATTCTGCCAACGGCCAGCTAACAAAACTCTTTAGCAGAGCAACTCGATAGGCGTAAATACCAATATGGCGCTGCGCCGCGATATTTTCACTGTCTCTCTCGTTTGCAGGTTTTGAAAACTCATCTCGACACCAGGGAATTGCAGCACGGGAAAAATACAACGCCATTGAATTCTGATTACACACCACCTTTACAGCATTTGGGTTAAAAACGTCATCGGAATGCACAATCTTTTCACTCAAGGTCGCACACGACGCCTCGTCATTTTCTTCCAGGTTCGCAGCGACCTGATTGATCACTTCAGGAGGAATCAAGGGTTCGTCACCTTGCACATTGACAACAATCTCTTCATCGGACAAACCGAGTTGCTGCACCACTTCTTCAAGCCGATCGGTTCCACTCTGATGTTGATCTGAGGTCATACACACCTCACCACCGAAGGCCTTGACGACTTCATAAATGGCCTCATTGTCTGTTGCGACTACCACCTGCCTCGCCTTACTGGCTTGTGCGCGCTCATAAACACGTTGAATCATGGGTTTGCCAGCGATATCTTTGAGGGGCTTCCCCGGAAGACGTTGCGATGCAAAACGCGCTGGAATAACGACGAGAAAAGACATGGGTGTTACCTGTTTGGAATATTTTGTTTCTTCAATTGCATGCACTTTTGCAGACGTGCGCAAATTTCTACTTTCAGAGTTTCCGGAATAGACATTTCTGTTTGTAGGGAAAACCAGTGAGTACTATCAAGCTGCGGATGCTGCTTGAGCAGTTGTTGTAATTTTACCGCATCCTTGCTGGTACACAGCAAGACCTTCGCAGAATAGCGGGTCAGATCACTACAGTCCCACTGATAATGATCGGGAAAACTTTCGTTATCGGTTTTTAATCCCAGTGCTTTCAGGCTTGCATAAAAATCATCGGGGTAGGCAATCGCAGTGATCGCACAGGCGGGCATATTCTGGTGTCTTTCCAGAAAGCGCGGTATCTCAACCCTTTCTTCCGTTTCAAGCGATTGAAAAAAAGCCGGTTTCAGTTCACAGCTCTGCCAGCTTAAATCCTGCATAACCTGTGAAAGGAGGCTATCGTCTGCATGATGCCGCTTGTTTACCAGCAACCAATCAGCACTTCGTAAGCGTGAGACTGGCTCACGTAAGGGGCCAAGGGGAAGCTGATGACCGTTTCCAAACAGGCGCTTGCCGTCGATCAATACCAATTCCAAATCCCGCTCCAGGGCATAGTGTTGCAGGCCGTCATCGGCAACTAAAAAATCTACTTCAGGATAACGTTTGAGTAAATGACGCGCAGCTTTATAGCGCTTGTTGTGAAGCGCAACCGGACAGCCTGTTTCCTGAAAGATAAGTGACGCTTCATCACCGACATCAGCGATCAAACTCTTGTCACTAACAAATAAGGGTGCTCGACTTTGGCGACCGTAGCCCCGGCTGATTACACCGGGTTTAAAGCCTTGTCGTAAAAAAAATTTGAGTAGACTGATAATGGTGGGCGTTTTTCCGGTGCCGCCGACAGTGATGTTCCCTACCACCAAAACCGGAACAGGCAAGGGTTTTTGTTTTTTAAGTGCTGCTTTTCTGTTGCGTCTTGCTGTTGCTGTGAAAAGCACTTCCAGGGGGCGGAACAGATTTAATATTCCGGGTTCTCCGTACCAGCGTTTTTCAATGAATTTTTGAAAACGGGATACAGCCAATTAATTTTCTGCCCCGTTTTCTTCCGCTGCGCGTGTGGTCAAGCTCATATTCGCATAGCCCATTTGGCCTGCGAGATCCATTACCGCAACAATCGCATCATATCGCGCACCGGCATCCCCTGTGATTAAAAACGGCAAGGACGTATTTCCCTGACCAACGTCATTAATGGCGGCACGCAGTGTATTGATTTGAGTATTCACGAGCGGTTTGCCGTTAACCGTATAACTCCCTTTTGAATCGATTACCACTTCAATTTGCTCTGCAGACGTCGGCTGCAAATCGCCGCTGGATTCAGGCAGGTCAATTGTTAAGTGTGTTTCTTTGGTAAAGGTTGTCGAAACCATGAAAAATATAAGAAGCAGGAACACAACGTCAATCAACGGTGTGAGATTAACCCCCTCTTCTGCTTTGACTTGTCGTTTAAACTGCATATCAGGCGACTTTCAAATCGACGCGGCGATCGCTGTGGAGTGCGTCGACCAATTTAATGGCTTCCTGCTCCATGGTCACGACAAGGCTATCAATACGGCGGACAAAAAAGCGGTGTAACATCATCGCGGGAATCGCCACTGTCAAACCTGCAGCAGTTGTGTAGAGTGCCTGAGAAATGCCTCCGGCCAATGCCGCAGCATTGCCTGCTCCCTCAAGGTTAAGCGAGGTAAACACACTAATCATGCCCACTACGGTACCCAGGAGTCCGAACAGCGGGGAAATTGCGGCGATCGTGCCGAGCGCCCCCACAAAGCGTTCCATTTCATGTATAACCTGATTCGCAGCTTCAGCAATACTGTCTTTCATGACATCCCGGCCATGACGCGAATTACTCAAACCAGCTGCCAAAATTCGACCCAATTGTGAGGAGCGTCTTAACTCCTTCAGTTTGTCACTGTCCATTTGATTGTTTTGAATCCAGCCCCAAACCTGACCCAGCTGGGTTTTGGGTACGATCTTTTCGGGGTTGAGTGTCCAATACCGCTCGATGCTGATTGCAATCACTGCGACAGAACAAATGATAATTGGCACCATTAGCCAACCACCGGCAAAAATTATGGAATCCACCAGACTGCCTCTTGCTTATTTTTTAATCTAATATTGTTGGGCCGGGGCCACCGGCCACCGCGCGCTAATCATATCCTAAGGGCGGTCCGAATCATACCAAGCACGCCGCGAAATCGAACGTGCAGCTTGCCAACCGGACGCATGCCGGTACTCCAGCGCCCCATGCAAATCGGTCCGCAGGATTCGCGCCCCACTGAGCTGGTATCGTTCCAACACCCTGCGGTTGGGATGGAAATACCGGTTGCGATAACCCACACTGAAAATGACCACTTCAGGTTGTAATTGTTCAACAAAGGCCGCCGTGGAAGAGCTGCGGCTCCCGTGGTGGGGAGCAAGCAAGGCATCGATTTTTTCGGGCAGCACGGCATTGGCAAGCAATGCGTATTCAACTTCTTTTTCAATGTCGCCACTTAACAGCAAACTGAATTCTTTGTGACGCACCAGCACCACACAAGAGAGGTTGTTACTGCTTGCATCAAAGGGCTGACCGTGGTGAAAGTCAGGCCAAAGCACTGCGATGCTCAGCGCACCCTTGCTGAGTAGCTGTCCGCTTTCACACTGCGTTGCCAGCGCGTCTCCAGGCGTGAGTTTCACATTTGGGCCATAGATAATCCGATCAACTTCCAGCCCTTCCTGTACTGTGGGCAAACCTCCTGCATGGTCGTTGTCGCCGTGGCTAATCACAAGGAAATCGAGATGATCAACACCTTGATTGCGCAACCACGGCACAATGACACGTGAGCCAATATCAAAGTCCTCGGAAAAACGCGCGCCCGTATCATAAAGCATATTGCCTTCATCCCACTCAATGTACACCGCAAGCCCCTGCCCCACATCCAGCACCTTGATTCGTAAACCTGGTTCAGCGGTTTTATGTGACGCAAACGCAACGAACACCAGCGGGATAAATAAATATTGCCAACGTAAATACCGGGGAAGAAAAAAAAGCGCTGCCGCGATAAATAGAGCAAAAAAGGCAAAATAACCTTCAATATTTGGATAAACGCTGGCATGTGAGAATTCGTTAAGCTGCAATAAAAAAAACCAGAGAAGCTCTAATACACGATCTGCACCTTCAAGCAGGAACAAGGCGAGGGTCGAGGACACGCTGAATACACTAGCGGCAATAAATAAAAAAGGGACGACAATAAATGAAATGACAGGAATCGCAATGCTATTCGCAATCACGCCAACCAGGCTGACTGGCAGGCTTAACATTGCCAAAGGTAAAAAAAGCCCGATAAATAAAATCCATTGCGCTTTAAAAAATAAAAACACGGAATACAGGGTGTTTTTGAATTTATTCAAATGTATACGCCCCTGAAAGGCCGCAAAAAGAATAAAAACAGCACTAAAACTCAGATAAAAACCCGGCGCTAAAAAAACAAAGGGATCAATGGCTGCCAATAAAACAGCACAGAGGCCCAGTAAATAAAAGAGATTGACCTTTCTACGCAAAAGAAAAGCAAGATTCATTAAACTGACAAACAAAAAAGCACGTTGAGTAGGTATGGCAAATCCGGCGAGCCCCGCGTAAACCCACGCAAAAAAAACTGAGGTCAATATCGGGATAAGAAAAAACACGTGGCGAGTACCGAAAAAGGCAATAAAAATATAACGTAAACCCTGCCCTAGCAAAAAGCCCAACCCAGCCAGCAAACCAATATGCAGCCCCGATATCGCCATCAGATGCAGGGTCCCACTCGTTTGTAAATGCTGCCAATCCTCCTGTCTGATTGCGGACTTATCCCCCAATAACAAAGCGAGCATAAAGCGCTCGTAGGCCAGTTTTTCGTTTACAAATAAGCGGGTTTTAAGCTGTGACCTCAAGGTTTCAAAGAAAAACGATGAGCGTTCGGGTAGTAAGCTTGCATTAAAATTTCGACGAACATAGCCGGTCGCAAAGATTCTGTTTGAAAGTAACCAGGCTTGATAATCAAAACCTTCACCATTAACAAAGCCGCGCGGGCGTTTTAAGCGCATTTGTACTTCCCAGTGCTGCCCGACGTGTAAATCCGGCGCTTTATACCAGGACAAACGCAGCGAATCCCGCCATTGAAAGCCCTCTTCATGACTGCTAACGATCTCAGCAAAAAAGCGTTGGCTATCTCCCCGCCGTTCAGGTGTGCTTGTAACAACCAGAGTTGCGATAATGTCTTTGCCTTCCCAATCGGCAGGCAACTGTCTTTCGATCAGGTTCTGCAGATGAACCTGGCTCCAGATCACCCCGAGACAAAACATGCCGAGAAAACGACAAAAAGGCCAAAAAAAGAGAAACAATGCCGCCAGTAGCAAAATAATGGAGGCGGCAATAGAAAGTGTGGTAGATAAAAAAAGTGGCAGCGCCAAACCCAGCAATAGGCTGAGCAGGCTAATCCCTTGCCTGTGCATAATAAACTCCCTGTTTACGAGGAGTTTACTAAAATCAAAGGGACGGGCTTGCGCTTTTTTGACAGTGATTTAGGCGCTTACACGCAATTTACGCTATGCAGCGGGAGTGGCAGACGGCATAATAGCCGCCATTTTTTAGACCGAATCGAGATTATGCCTCGCAAGACTTTTAAACGCTGGTTCCCCAAACCTCAAAACCTGCGCGAAATTCGAGGCCTGAGCTTCCTTGGCAAGCTCATTCACGATCCCAATCTCTTTCATATGAACCGTCATTCGGTTGCCGAAGCCTTTTTTCTCGGCGTTTTCCTCGCTTTTATGCCTATTCCGGGGCAAATACCTCTCGCGGCCGCGGGGGCACTGCTACTTCGCTGTAATTTGCCGATTGCGATAAGCCTGGTGTGGATCACCAACCCCCTCACCTTTCCCTTTGTTTTCTATTTTTGCTACAAGCTGGGTGTCTGGATACTCAACATACCACCAAGACATATCGAGTTTTCACTAAGCTGGGACTGGCTACAAAACAATTTTCTGCCCATCTGGCCGCCGTTGATGCTCGGCTGCCTCTTAAGTGCATTATTTTTTAGTTGTCTGTCTTATCTCGCGGTTCAGTGGACATGGCGTTGGCATATCACTAAAAAATGGCGCCAGCGCCGGGAAAAACGCCTGGCCAAAAAAACGAAGTAATTAATTTTTACCCAAGCCTTACTCGTAACGCAAAGCCTCTGCTGGAGGTGTGCGCGCAGCACGCCAGGCCGGATACAGTGTTGCGAAAAAACTCATCGATAAGGCAATTAATCCCACCAGGAGAAGATCTGTTGGACGTATTTCCGCTGGCAAATAAGTCACCGGATAAACATCCGATTTCAAAAATTGTAAACCGCTCACACCCTCAACCCAGATCACAATATCTTTCAATCCGAGCGACAATACGCACCCCAATATTATGCCAACAACTGTACCGACGAAACCGATGGCACAACCCTGAACAATAAAAATGCCCATGATTTTTTTTGTTGATGCCCCAAGTGTCCGCAAAATGGCGATATCACCACGCTTCTCCAACACCACCATTACCAGTGAAGACACCACATTAAAAAGTGCAATAGCCACAATCAGTGACATCAACAATCCGACAAGCCGTTTTGATGTTTTAATGGAGTAACTGATATTGCCATGTGTGCGCAACCAACTATCGCCAAAATAGCCCGGCCCCAACTCCACCAATTGACGATAGACCGTGCGTTGTGCTGAAAAAATATCCTTCACTTTTAAACGCAAGCCACTCACGGTATTGGCTTGGGGCATAAAAATTTGCAAGGCCTCAATGGAACTGATCGCCAGGCTCGAATCAAGTTCAGTGGCCGTTTTCAAGCTTGCGACAACTTCAAAATACGCCAACTGGGGTGCTGCCTGTGCGTCGCTTGCATTGGGCACCACCAACATCACGCGCGCGCCCTCTTGCAACTCGAGCTTCGCCGCGAGATCCGCACCGAGAATCAATGGTGCCGTGCTGGTTAGAAATGCTGTCCGCTGTTTTTCGTTTAATAAACTTTCAATATGGGAGACTCGACGCTCAGCGTGTAAATCCATTCCTATTAAGACAGCGGGAACAGCTTCTCTACCTTGACCAATTAAAGCCTGCTTCTGAATAAAAGGCGCTGCCGCCACAATCTCTTCATTTTTTTCCACAAGGGCTTGTAAATCCTGCCAATTTTCCAGGCCTTGGTAATGACGAATCACCGCCTGAGGGATCAATCCGAGAATTTTGTTTTGTAACTCACGCTCAAAACCATTAACAACTGAAAGCACTAACACTAACAAAGCGACACCGACAACAAGACCGACAATCGACAGGCCTGAAAGGAAAGATACCATCTGTTGATTGCGCCGCACAAAAATATAGCGCAAGCCCACAAACAGACTAAAAGACCTCACAGCTGGGGCTCCAACTTCCCGTGATCAAGGCGAAAACAGCGGTGCATTTTACGGGCAAGTTGTTGATCATGTGTCACCACAACAAACGCCGTTTGACTCTGCTTACTTAAATCCAGCATGAGTTTCTGTATCGCCTCTGCGTTGTCTTCATCAAGATTTCCTGTCGGCTCATCCATTAAAACGCAGGCGGGTTTATTAACCAATGCGCGCGCAATGGCAACACGTTGACGTTCACCGCCACTGAGTTCTGCAGGTTTGTGCAAACCGCGCGCTTGCAGACCCACCCGCTCCAGCAAGCCCATCGCTTCCACAGCAGCCGCTTTGCGTGACAAACCCCGAATCAATAACGGCATACTGACATTTTCAATTGCGGTAAACTCCGGCAGCAAATGGTGAAATTGATATACAAAACCCAGGTATTGATTGCGCAAATCACCGCGTACATTTTCATTGCAATCAGAAAAAGCCTTGTCGAGTAAACGCACCTCGCCGTCATCCGGTTTGTCCAGGCCGCCCAACATATTGAGCAAGGTGCTTTTACCACTCCCGCTTGCGCCAACAATGGCAATGCTTTCACTCGCGTGTAATTGCAATTCCACACCCCGCAGCACCTCAACACGTTGTGGCCCTTCGGCATAGCATTTCTTGATATTGCGACATTCAAGTACAAGCTGAGTCATGAATTATTCATTCCTTTTTAGGCGTCGTAGCGCAATGCTTCGGCGGGCTCAATGCGTGCAGCACGCAAAGCGGGATAAGTGCAAGCCAGAAGCGAAACAACAAATGCACCGGCAATAATTTTCAGGGTGTCTTGCCATTGCCAAACAGAGGGTAAAAAACTGACAAAGAAGACATCCGGATCAAATAACTGAAAGCCGAGTAATTTTTCTATGAGCGCAAACATTTGCGGCAAATACACAGCAACGAATACACCAAGAATTGAACCGATTACAATACCAATACTGGCCATGCTGATTCCCTGCACAATAAAAACCGTCACGATGCCCTGCTTTTTTAAACCCATGGTGCGAAGTACAGCAATATCGCTGCGTTTCTCCGATACCATCATCACCAAACTGGAAATCACATTAAACGCCGCGACTGCGATAATAATGCTGAGCAAGATACCGGTCATGGTTTTTTCCATTTTAACGGCCTGGAATAAATTGCCCTGGCTCTGGCTCCAGTCCCGTGTTTGATAATGCTCACCAAGTTCATCCGCGAGTATGCGTGAACCTGTGGGCGCGTAATAAATATCATCGAAGCGTAAACGTAAACCATCCACGCTATCGCCCTTGCGAAAAAGCTTTTTTGCGTCGTCCAGGTGAATTAAGGTCAGGGTTTGATCAACTGGCGCATTCACTTCGAAAACACCCACCAACGTAAAGCGTTTGGTACGCGGGAAAACCCCGGCGGGGCTGATTGAAAATTGCGGCAAGGTTAGTGTCACTTTATCACCTACATTCAATCCCAACATGACAGCGACCAGGCGCCCCATCACGATACTGTAACGCTGCTGTTCAAGGTCACGAAGACTGCCAATAAGCATGGCATCTTCAATCGGCGACACGTTCTTTTCCCACTCCGGGTCAATACCCTGCACTTCTACACCGTGGATGTCACCGGCATAACTCAGTAAACCCTGCCCGCCAATGTAGGGCGCACTGGCAACAAGTCGCGGCGTACTCGCAATGCGCTCTGCCAGCTGCTGCCAGTCCTTCATTGCTGTTGTACTTTTCAGTTGGGCATGTGGGACGACTTGTAATATCCGCTGTTTTAACTCGTGGTCAAAGCCGTTCATCACAGACAGCACGACAATCAAGGCGAAGACTCCCAGGCCCATTCCCACAAGAGCAAATGCACTGACAAAGGAGAGAAAACCACGGTGGCGTCGGGAGCGCGTGTAGCGCAAACCGATCATGACTGGTAGCGAGTAAGACATGGGGCGGATTAAACCCGACTTTCATGCAGGCGACAAGCCTGCGACTGAACTATGCTTGAATCATGAATGAATCAGCTAAACCCAAAGCCAGGTCCTCAATGGAGCGGCGCGATTTTTTTCGGATCAGTCATGACGTGCTTTTCGACTATAAGTTGATCGATTCTCACACAGCCGCTCAGGACGACGCAGGAAGTGAGTTTGCGGATGCCCTGCCACTTTTAAAGGAATTGCGGCGCCTCGATAAGGACAGCGCGCAAACCTTGAAACTCATTGCGGATAAAAATCGTCTACTAGCTGACTATCTACAGAACCTTAGTCAAAAGATTGATTTATTGGCTCGTCACAGTCTGGTCACACAAGCAGACAAAGACAAAGCCAGTGAGCGAGTCAATTTGAGTGAAGACGGGATTGCCTTTGTCTCACCCCGAACGATCTACAAAGGGAGCTACCTGGCAATTCGCATGATTTTTCTGCCACACTATGTGCCACTGTTTTTATTTGCCCAAGTGGTTCGCTGTGAAGCGAAAAAAGAAAGTTACCAGATTGCCGCTCGATTTCACCGCTTGAGCGATGCTGACAGACAGGTGCTATCGCGGCAAATACTCAAAGCACAAGTGAGTCAGAAAAAATCGCGTCTGGCGGAGAGTCTCAAAAAATAGCAAAATAAGCGTATTCCCGAAATGAGGACT
Organism: Cellvibrionaceae bacterium 1162T.S.0a.05; assembly: GCA_000964245.1. Taxonomy (GTDB): domain Bacteria; phylum Pseudomonadota; class Gammaproteobacteria; order Pseudomonadales; family Cellvibrionaceae; genus 1162T-S-0a-05. The sequence goes on from LANB01000001.1 coordinate 3,909,690, forward strand.
TAGCTGAATGAAAAGTGTATTACGTGTATTGCTGGGGCTTTGCGCCGTTGGCAGCCTGGGACTGCAAGCCGAGGAAATTCGAATTCCCCTCGGCCAGCAAAACGCCACACCCGAATGGCGCACCGCACAACCGGCAAGAGGAGCTACCAAAGCTCAAATAGAAGCCCAGTTCGGAACACCAGACAGCCGCAATGGCCCGAATGGTGATCCTCCAATTTACTACTGGGAATATCCGGACTTTACTGTGTACTTTGAAGGCAATTATGTCATTCACGCCGTATCCAAACATATCAAGCAATAGACGGCGTTTTGTTACTCTATAACACCTCTAAATTTGCCTGATTTTTAAGCAGCATCAAGGCGTTTTTCCCAAAAAAGCGCCTTGCCCACTTCCGGCCTCAAGGCATAATTTTCAAACCCAAACTTCTGATACGCTCGCTTTGCTGCCGTATTGCCTTCGAGCACCTCCAGCGTTATTTTGCAGCAACCACGCGCCAGCGCTTCGCTTTCTACCGCCTCCAATAGCAGTTTTGCCAAGCCTTTGCCTCGTGCTCCTTGATGAATGACAAAATCGTGAATATTGACCAGAGGTTGGCAGCGAAAGGTCGAAAACTGCATGAAACAGTTTGCAAGGCCTACTGCCTTGTCGCCTTTATAGACCAGAATGGAAAAAGCACCCGGGAAGTTGTGGAGCTTTTCGATAAGATGCTTCTCGGTGTAGTCACTCAGGGCTTCGCCGCCTCCCATTGGATCCGCTGCGTAGTGTTTCAACAGTGTCAAAACATCCTCAGCGTCTCGCGGCGAAAGGTAGTTAACGAGCTGGCAATGCACTTCAGCCATATTGAATCAGGCTCCTTTTAATTATTGATTTATTGATTGATTAGATTCCCGTAATAGCCTGGATACTGACCTGGTGTTGAGGTGTGGCGCTATTATGAATCTTCACCGTTTTCCAGAGCGCTAGCGCGATATTTCGCCAGCGAGTCTGCCTCTTTTTGTTAGAGCACACGCCAAGCAGTTGCCAGCCCACAGGAGTTCTGGAATTATTGGGAGCAATTATAAAACCATATGGGCAGTTAAACATGACGAATCCGGTTAATCGCTTTTTCCAGGGGCATCCTGCGGGGCTTCCTACGCTTTTTTTTACGGAAATGTGGGAGCGTATGAGCTACTACGGTATGCGCGCGCTACTCATTTTATTTATGACAACAGCCATTCAGGAAGGCGGCCTGGCTTTCAGTGTTGAGACCGCCGCAGCAATATACGGCCTTTACACTGGCGCGGTATATTTCATGGGGCTACCAGGGGGATGGCTCGCGGATCGATTGATCGGCTCGCAACGCGCTGTTTGGTACGGCGGTGTGATTATTATGTGTGGGCATATCGTACTCGCCATACCCAATGAAAAAACGTTTTTTGTCGGTTTGATTCTGGTTGTTCTCGGAACGGGTTTATTGAAACCGAATATTTCAGCCCTCGTCGGTGCGCTTTATGCGCCGGCAGACGAACGCCGAGACAGTGGCTATACCCTTTACTATATGGGCATCAATCTTGGCTCAGTCATCGGCTACACCATTTGTGGCTATCTCGCTGAAAATGTCGGCTGGCATTGGGGTTTCGGTGCTGCTGCAGTGGGGATGGCTTTGGGTCTCGTCCAATACCGGCTCACCTTGTATAAACTCGAAGGCGCAGGGGCAGAGCCCATCAAAGAACTCGCACCGCAAGGGCGAACGTTGTCCTGGTCGTTAATCATTGCGTTTCTGGCCGGACTTAGTCTCGTTACTTTAGCCATGCTGTTTGGCGCCTTGCAATTTGACCCGCGCACACTGGCTGAAAAAACGGCAATTGTGATCCTGTCAGTCTTTTTTATTTACTATGCCTTTATATTCTTTTTCGGCGAGCTTGATGGGCCCGAGAAAAAGCGTCTTGGCGCTCTCTTTCTGATCTGTATTGCATCTGCGTGCTTTTGGTCTGGGTTTGAACAAGCAGGTTCTTCTCTAAACTTATTTGGTCGCGACTATACAGATCGGATGTTGGGTAGCTTTGAAATCCCGGCTTCCTGGTTTCAATCCGTTAATTCTATTTTTATTTTAACGCTCTCGCCTTTTTTTGCGTGGATGTGGATCAGTCTTGGTAAACGCATGTTGGACCCTTCTTATAGCATTAAATGCGGGATCGGTATCGTGATTATGGCCAGCGGTTTTATCTGCATGTACTTTGCTGCGCACATCGCCGCAAGCGGCATGAAGGCCGCAGCCTACTGGCTGGTTATGACCTATTTTCTTCACACTGTAGGTGAACTGTGTTTAAGCCCCGTAGCTTTGAGCGCAGTGAGTAAACTTGCTCCTCGGCGTTTTGCTGGCCAGCTAATGGGCGTATTTATTTTGACCTATTCCATAGGCAGTGTTATTGCAGGTTTACTGGCAGGTAATTTCAACCCGGAAAAAATTGATGAATTACCTGGCCTGTTTTTACAAATCAGCTTATTCAGTATCGCGATCGGAATCGTCGTTTTTCTTCTCAGCCTGAAAACAAGGCACTGGGAAAAATACGCAGACGCCGACACTTCAGAAAACACATAATTTATTCACCCTCAACCCAAGTGGACCACAAATGAAAAAACAACTTTACCTTTGTTTAATCATCGCAAGTAGCCTTACCCTGGCAGCTTGCAATAAGGAAGCTGCAACCGGGGATACCCCCCAGACCGCTAAGACAGTTGCCCCCGAGATGAGCGCCGAGGAGTTTCTCGTTTATATGGATGAGAAAGTTCGAGAGGCGGCGCGAGAGTTAAATGCGGCACAATGGGTGCGCATGACTTACATCATCGACGACACCGCGATATTGGCAACCAACGCTTATACGCGTTATATGGAATTAGAGGAAGCCTTACTGAAACAGGCCTCCCAATATGACCGCAGCAAAATGGACCCGAAAACGCGACACGCGTTCAATAATTTACTGCTCGGCCAAACACTTTTACCACCGGAAACTGAAGAGGACCGCAAACGTCTTGCTGAGGTGAATACGCTGATGGAAGGCGCTTATGGTTCTGGCAAGTATTGTAAAGGCGAAGGTGATGATCAGGTATGTCAAAACCTCGTGGAGCTTTCTCGCGTTTTACGTGAAAGTCGCGATTACGATGAACAGCTCGACGCCTGGGTTGGTTGGCGTACCGTATCCCCGGCTTACAAGGATAAATATGCAGAATTTGTCGAGCTTGCAAACAAAGGCGCACGGGCCTATGGCTTTTCAGATCTCGGCGACTCATGGAAAAGTGGTTACGATATGACTGGCGATGAATTTGAAGCTGAGACCGAACGTCTATGGTCTCAAGTCAAACCACTTTACGAAGAGCTCCACTGTTATACGCGCAACAAGCTTGCGGACTTTTACGGTGAAGACAAGGTCAGTAAAGAGGAACCCATTCCTGCACACTTACTGGGAAATATGTGGTCGCAACAATGGGATGAGATTTACGATCTGGTAGTCCCCTACCCTGATGTTAAAGCACTGAATATTACCGCTGCGCTTGTTGAAAAAGACATGGATGCAATTGAAATAACCAAAGCAGCCGAAAACTTTTTTGTTTCACTCGGCTTGCAGGAATTACCCCAAAGTTTTTGGGAAAAATCTATGTTGGTTAAACCACGTGACCGTGAAGTTGTATGCCATGCCTCGGCGTGGACAATGGATGGTAAAACCGACGTACGCATAAAGCAATGTGTGGAACCCACGGCCGAAGAATTTCAAACCATGCACCACGAGCTGGGCCATATCTACTATGACCTTGAATACAATCATCACCCTCTGATTTTCCAGGGTGGCGCGCACGATGGTTTTCATGAAGCCATTGGCGATACGATAGCGCTTTCCATGACACCGGGCTACCTGAAAGAAATTGGTTTGTTTTCTTCCATCGAAGAAAATGAACAGGCTGAAATTAATCATTTAATGAAAGTGGCGCTCGACAAAATTGCGTTCTTGCCTTTTGGTAAATTAATCGATCAGTGGCGCTGGAAAGTGTTCTCGGGAGAAGTCACGCCAGATACCTATAACGCCGCGTGGTGGGAATTGCGCACACAGTACCAAGGCATAAAACCGCCGGTACCGCGCAGCGAAGCGGACTTTGATCCGGGTGCGAAATATCATATCCCAGGAAATACTCCTTACACGCGTTACTTCCTGTCTCATGTGATGCAATTTCAATTTCATAAGGCGCTCTGTGATGCCTCTGGATATGAAGGGCCTTTGCACAAGTGTTCCATATACAACAATAAGGATGCGGGCAAAGTTTTACAAAATTTGCTTTCAAAAGGCGCGAGCCAACCTTGGGCCGACACCCTTGAAGAAGCAATTGGTACTCGTCAAATGGACGGCGCAGCAATTGCAGAATATTTTGCACCACTCAACACCTGGTTAAAGGAACAAAATCAGGGTTTGAGTTGCGGTTGGTAAACAACGAGCTCAAACAAAAAAGCCCCGGTCTTGACCGGGGCTTTTTTTTGCAAGCGACTGATTTAAAAAACACGCCGCTAAGATGAAGGTTATTTCTTCGTGAGTTTTGTAATCATAATCTTCACGCTGTTTTTCAAGCGATCAATCGACTTGGCCAATTCACCAATCTCATCTTTACGCTGTACTTCTTCAATTGGCAAATCCAGATTCTTACCCTTACTGATTTGCTCCGCAATTTCGGTAAGATGCTCAATCGGCTTGGAGAAAGTACTTGAGAAGACATAAGTCACAGCGATTACGATGATCAAAAAGATAACCGAAGCCATCAAGTTGTACTGGATCAACTGGTAAACCTGTTGATTGATCTTGAATTCACCCGCTTTCACCTCTTCATCAATATTATCAATGTAAGCGCCGGAACCGATAATCCAGCCAGTCGGTTCGTGCAGACGAACGAAGGACATTTTAGGCAAACGCTCAGTTAAACCTTGTGGCGTCGGTTTCGGCCACAAATAGTCGACAAAGCCCGAACCATCGCTACTTGCTGCGGTGACTTCTGCAAATGCCTGGAAAAGATTCTGATCAACACCCAGAGCATTATTGTATTTTGGATCATCCAATATCGTTCCATCGAGCTCAGGGACGGTGGGATGCATAATCATATAAGGGTAAGGAAGCGTATTGTCATTAATCCAGAAATAGCCCGTCCCTTCAGCATAACGCATGGATTTAATCGCTTGCTTAATCTGGTTTTCAATCTCTATCCGCGCATCATCAATGTAGATACCCGTCCCCAGGATCCAACCCCAGTCATCATAGCGTCGAACATAGGAAAGTTTGGGCACCTCTTCATCCGTTACACCACCGTCTTCGGTTGGCTTGGGCCAGAGGTAATCCACGTAGCCTTCTTTGGCATCACGCGTAATTTCAACGAAAGCCTGGAAAAGGTTTTTACGAATGCCTTGCGCATTGTTGTATTTACGGCTGTTTAGAATTTTCCCATCAAGATCGGGAACGGTTGGGTGCATTACCATGCGAGGATAAGGTTCGCCAACATCGTTGATCCAGATATAGCCTGTACCGCCGTCAAAACGCAGCTCACGAATTTCCGCCAAAGCACGCTGCTTGGCTGTCTCTTCAGAAATACGACCGGTATCCACCATCCGCTTATAGCGACTAATAATGGTATCACCCGTGTTAATAATGTCGTGCAAACGTCTCTCGTAAAACTTCCCGAGATAATCAAGATCAGAAAGGTTTTGATGATACTTATCAATTGTTTCGTAGGCGACATCAACAAGGTCTTTCAAATGGTCCTTGACCTGGTCGAGCTTCTCTTCCTGAAGTGTTTGCAGACGCTCCTTACCTTGCAGTTTAATATTGTATGCACTTAACGCTGTAATCAGGCCCACTACGAGAGCAAGAAACAACGAAGTGAACAACATAATTTTTACGCGTATTTTCATAGGGGGCTATACCTCAATGCCATTCGTTTATTCAAATATTAGCGACTACGGAATACACTGATCGCCTCGATCTGGAAAACCTGATCGATAAAATTCTTTTTTTGCTCTTCATCATCAATAGAATGACAAAGTTTATTTACATACAAATGTATGTGTCTAAGACTGGGTCTTTTGTTTTGGCTTTGTAATTTCTTAGCCCACTCTTCACGCGCTTCATCACACAGAATAGACGCAACTGGCCCAACTTCTTCGGAAAACAGGTCTTCGATTTTTTCAAGCACACTGCCGATTACTTTGTCTTGTTGACTTTCCATATTGAATTCTCTTTGTCTCTGCCTAAAGTCAAAAATGTCTCGCAGCTCGCTGTTCCGAATATTCAAAGTGGCATGCGCATGCATTGCTAGCAATAAAAAAGCGACACGCGCCACATTTTCAAAGATGAGCTGGTTAAATTTATACTTATTTTGAGGAGATAAAGGGGATACACACGCCTTTCTTGCCCTTGATTTTGCCCTTGATCACCCCTGATCACTTTCCTGCCTTTCAATTTATAACATTGCTGGTACACAAGTATTTAGGGCTTGAATGCTGCTTATCGAAGACCTATGTTCATTTTTGTTAAACCTTGCGTCAAGTAATTGCCACAATCTTTATCACGTTAAACTATACGCCAACAATTCGACTTTGGTTTTAGTCCACGACCTGATTTGGGCTGGGCCTGAATTAAAATGGAGATGTACGGATTGATTTTTGTTTGAGCTCTGTAGCTCAAGGTCTCTTAGCGAAGGGAGCCATCCCGTCAAAAACCATCGGAACGACTCACCCTTTTTATACTGGAAGTTTAATTTGAACTGTAGGCGAAGTAGTTTGCCTATGAAAATTTCTCGGAAGTTCTTTCAACGACAAAAATGGGGATTTATCTTGTAAGCAACTAAAAGGATCATTCTCGCGTCATTATTTTTCACAAAGCCTTTGTCGCGAAACAAAAAAGAGTTAACCTCTCACAAAATAATAAAATCCTTCGCCTTGCAGAAAATCACTCTTAATTTAACAAGATTAATTTTAGCGAGGCAGTTAATGAAAAATTTCGTTCTCTATATTTTCCTGATTCTTTTTACATCCAAGGCATTTGCATTCGATTTTTCCTGCTCGGAAATAACCGGCCTACTATCAGTGGTTCCTGATACAGAGTGTGAAGTTGTTCATTCACCACTTCGTGATTATGCTTTTCCAACATCAAGATTTGTTGCAGAAACAGGTGTACCCAATGAAGAAGCCTGTTTTACAGGTAACTTACAATTTGAAGCGGATGGTAAAAACTATATTGGCCATGCCATGATTGGCCAAACGATAAACAGCTTCCCGGCAATACCCGCCACACCACAAATGTTCTCCGCATCAGATATCGTCAAAATACGCAATGAACACGGCAAAAGAAAAGGCAGCTTGTTTCTAAAGCATTTCGCTCTGATTGATTTCAGTGTATTTCAATTTGATGAAGAGGTCGCCATTGTTGGTGGCACTGGCCGTTATCGAGGCGCCCGTGGTCAATTACAAATAAGCGGCAATTTATTTACAGGTGCTGAGGTATCGGGGTCCGTCTGTACAATTTTTTAAAACATTGTCGTGCATCTCAGCACCCACAGAAATTGAGTGGGTGCTGAGTTGAACTGATTTTAACGCAGCAAAACGATTGCAGGTTACTAGTTGTGACGATTGACGCGATTGAGTCCGTTCAGCGCAGCAACACGGTAGGCTTCCGCCATGGTGGGATAATTAAAAGTCGTATTGACAAAATACTTAATGGAATTGGCTTCGCCCGGCTGATTCATAATTGCCTGACCGATGTGAATAATTTCCGAGGCCTCTGCGCCAAAACAATGAATACCGAGAATCTCAAAGGTATCAATATGGAAAAGAATTTTTAGCATACCAACATCTTCACCTGAAATCTGGCCTCGCGCGGTATCTTTAAAGAACGCACGGCCAACTTCGTAAGGAACCTTGGCGGATGTTAATTCAGCCTCTGTTTTACCGACTGAACTGATTTCTGGAATGGTGTAAATCCCCGTAGGGGCAACATCAATATAGTGCCCTACATCTCCTACAATATTGGCAACCACAGCCCTACCCTGATCGTAAGAGGCACTTGCCAAACTGGGCCATCCAATCACGTCACCAGCTGCCCATATGCCTTCCACCTCGGTTTGATAGCTGTGATCTACGGTAATTTGTCCGCGATGATTTGCTGTTAAACCGGTTTTTTCCAGCCCGAGTTGATCGGTATTACCTGTTCTACCATTACACCAGAGCAGTGCATCCGCTTTGATTCGCTTACCGGACTTCAGTTTAAGCGTAACACCCTTTTCACTCGCCTCAAGCTTATCAATGACTTCGTTATGTCTGACCATTACACCGTGATCCCGTAAGTGGTAACTCAGGGCATCCGATATTTCACCATCAAGAAAGGACAACAAACTTTCGCGGCTGTTTATTAAATCAACTTTTAATCCCAGCCCCGCAAATATTGAGGCGTATTCACAACCTATGACCCCTGCTCCGTAAATAATAATTGTGCGAGGCGTTTCCTGCATTTCAAGGATGGTATCGCTGTCATAAATGCGTGGGTGCGAAAAATCCACATCGTCCGGTCGATAGGGGCGCGAGCCGGTCGCTATCATAATGTTTTTGGCATGAATTATGTCTCGCACACCGTTTTCGTTCATGATTTCGATTTTATTTTTATCAATAAAACGCGCATGCGCATGATGCACCGTTACCCGATTACGGGTAAAAAATTCCGAATGTAATTCCACCTGTTTCGGAATGACTGTTTTTGCCGATTCGAGAATGGTTGGGTACGTTAGGGCTATTGCCGATCCAATGCTACGAAATATAGACAGGGAATTAAAATGGACGAATTGTTTGACTGCATGTCGCAAGGCCTTTGAGGGAATGGTGCCTTTGTGGGTGCAGTTACCACCAAGCAGTTTTTGGTTGTCAACGACGCCGACAGTCAATTCGTTTTTTGCTGCTGCCATAGCCGCGGCTTCACCTGCCGGTCCGGCCCCTATTACCAGGAAATCGTAGTTGTAATCTGCCAATGTTCACTCCCCAAAAATGTTTTATATACTGCTTTGGCTATTTACCTTGAGTTTATTACCCTGCGTTTTTTTATCCGGTGTTTTTTACCCTGCGTTACCGCTTACCGGGCTAATGCGTTTTACCTTTCATTTTTTATTTCGTAGGCCAGTTCACTCTGGCTGGTTTTTTGTTGTCTTTTTTGTTCTTCCTCACACTTACTGGTATCGCCACCACAGATATCACAAGCGGTATCCATACCCAGTGAGGTCATGCCTCCGCATGAGCCCTTGATAGGTTTACGGCCGAGCAATACCCCCACAGACATCGCGGTAACGACAAGGGCAAAGATAACGAGACTTAAAATCAGTGTTGTCATAGTAATAAATATTTTTCAAAAGCAATTGAGTATCGGCTAGCAAAGCTCTCAGCTTCGTGAACAAGCATATACACCGCCAGGCCATGTTTTTCTGCAAAGGCCATTCCTTTTTCAGGGCCCATCACATTGATTGCTGTTGCCAGCGCATCGGCTTCAGCCGCGGTTGGCGCGATGACTGTGACAGAGGCCAGGGTATGGGTAATAGGCCTACCACTCGCAGGGTCAATGGTGTGCGAGTAGCGCTGCCCGGCAACTTCCTTATAGTTACGATAATCGCCACTGGTAGCCAAACCCGCGTTACTCACTGTTATCGCTTGAACGGCGCCCTCATGCCCCAAAGTAGGCTTTTCGACACCAATTGTCCACAGATCACCTTGAGCATTGCGACCTTTTAGTGCGATCTCACCGCCGATCTCAACCATAAAATCACTGAAGCCCTGCTCTGTAAGGAGGCCTGCCAGTACATCACAGGCATAGCCTTTGGCAATCGCACTGAGATCAATGTAGATATCGGCATCACGCCTGATGGATGATTTTTCAAGGTCGAGTGCAAATAAGTGATGGCCAACACGCTGTTTCACTTCTGCCAGTTTTTCTTCACTGGGCAGCGTGCCGCCCGTTTTGTCTGGACCAAAACCCCATAAGTTCACTAGCGGCCCAACTGTTACATCAAAGGCGCCATCGGTAAGCTCGCTCATTTGCTTACTCATATCCAAGAGATAGTAGAGTGACGGTCCTACGCTGAGCCATCCACCTTCCGGTGCTTTGTTAAGTCGGGAGAGTTCTGAATCCTTGATGTAGGTAGACATAATAAAATTAAAGTCCACCAGGGTGGCATCGATGCGCTGCTGCAGTTGCGCCTGATCAACATCCTGCGCTTTCGTGACCACTTTGACGTTGTAGCGAGTCCCCATTGTCGGCCCCTGAAAAACCAGCGTTTGCGGTTTAGGGGAGCAGGCGGAGAGGGTTAAGACCAGGCTTAATAAAAGACCGCTGGAATACTTGAACAAAAAAGACAAGGACGGGTAAACAAGCGTGCTTCGGCTCTCGCGAATTGAAGCGCTATGGCGCATCGGATTCACTCGCTTGTTTACCTCTCTTATAAAATTAACCGCCAAAGTCATCCAACATGATATTTTCATCTTCAACACCCAGATCCTTGAGCATTTTGATGACGGCAGCATTCATCATAGGAGGACCACACATGTAGAACTCACAATCTTCCGGTGCAGGATGGTTTTTCAGATACTCTTCATACAGTACGTTATGAATAAATCCTGTCATACCGTTCCAGTTATCTTCCGGCTGTGGATCTGATAAGGCGATGTGCCAGTCAAAATTTTCATTTTCTGCGGCCAATTGATCATATTCATCTTGATAAAACAGTTCGCGTAAGGAACGCGCACCATACCAAAACGAAATTTTACGTTTTGAATTCAGCCGTTTTAATTGATCAAAAATATGGGAACGCATCGGCGCCATACCGGCACCCCCGCCGATAAATACCATCTCGGCATCAGTATTTTTCGCAAAGAACTCACCAAAGGGGCCATAGACAGTCACTTTGTCACCGGGTTTCAAATTGAAAACCCAGGAAGACATTTGGCCTGGCGGCAAACCTTGCGTACGCGGTGGAGGCGTTGCAATACGAATATTAAATTTCACTATCCCTTTTTCTTCGGGATAGTTTGCCATTGAGTAGGCGCGAATGACCGGCTCAGTGATTTTGGACTCAAGATCAAAAAACTTGAAGTGCTCCCAATCGCCACGGTACTCGTCTTCGATTTCAAAATCCTTGAATTTCACATGGTGTGGAGGGGCTTCCAGCTGCACGTAACCGCCCGCTCGGAAATCCACATTTTCACCTTCCGGTAAACGCAGGGTTAACTCCTTGATGAACGTCGCAACATTGGGATTAGACTCAACGGTACACTCCCACTGCTTCACACCGAATACTTCTTCCGGTACTTCGACTTTCATATTTTGCTTAACAGGAACCTGACAACTCAAACGCCAACCTGCCGATTCATCGCGCTTGGTGAAGTGGCTGCGTTCGGTTGGCAACATGGAGCCACCACCTTCATTCACTACACACTTACACTGTGCACAGGTACCACCACCGCCACACGCAGAAGCGAGAAATAGATTCTCTGCAGCCAGGGTTTGCAGCAACTTGCCACCGGCGGGCACAGTAATCTTGCGCTCATCATTAATTAAAATTTCTACATCGCCACTGTTAACCAGCTTTGCTCGGGCACCGAGAATAATTGCCACCAGGGCCAAAACGACCACGGTAAACATGACAACGCCTAAAACAATTTCTATATTCATGTTTGCACTTGTCCCCGCTTAGAGTGATATGCCGCTGAAGGACATAAAGCCCAGGGACATCAATCCCACTGTGATAAAGGTAATGCCCAGACCTTGTAAACCATCGGGGACATCACTGTATTTCATTTTTTCGCGAATACCGGCAAGCGCGACGATCGCCAGGGCCCAACCCACACCTGAACCAAAACCAAAGACCACACTTTCACCGAAGTTATAGTCGCGCTGCACCATCAATAATACGGCACCGAGAATGGCACAGTTCACTGTAATCAGGGGCAGGAATACACCAAGGGCGTTGTAGAGCGCTGGTACATATTTATCGAGCACCATTTCGAGAATTTGTACCATCGCGGCAATCACACCGATGTAGCAAATTAACCCAAGAAAACTCAAATCAACCGTTGCAAAATCTTCACCCAACCAGGACAGCGCGCCTTCAGCGAGCAGATAGGTATAGAGCAAGTTGTTGACCGGTACCGTAATGGTTAATACCACAACCACCGCAATACCCAAACCAATCGCTGCATCAACCTTTTTCGAAATAGCCAAAAAGGTACACATGCCCAGGAAGTAGGACAGCGCCATGTTTTTCATGAAAACAGAATCGGTAAAAATACTGACTAGCACTTCCATTAGATGGCCTCCCTTGCAGATGTGTTAGGCGCGATCTTGAAGTCAGGTTGTTCGACCTGATTTTTCTTATAGGAACGGATAGCCCAGATCAATAAACCAATCAGGAAGAATGCACTCGGCGGCATCAACATCAAACCATTGGGCACATACCAACCACCATCGGTGACCAGCGGTAAAATTTCATAACCCATTAATTTTCCTGCGCCGAAAAGCTCGCGCAATACTGCAAGAACAATTAACAGTGCGCTGTATCCCAATCCGTTACCGATACCGTCCAACAAACTTGGTAATGGGGGGTTTTTCATAGCAAAGGCTTCAGCCCGCCCCATCACAATACAGTTGGTGATAATCAAACCAACAAAGACTGATAGTTGTTTACTGATATCGTAGGCGAGCGCCTTAATAATTTGATCGACGAGAATAACCAGAGAAGCGATCACGGTCATTTGCACAATGATACGAATACTGTTTGGAATATGGTTACGAATAACCGCAATAAACAAATTTGAAAAAGCACAAACAGCAGTCAGTGCAATACACATAACAAGTGTGACTTTCAAACCCGTGGTGACAGCAAGCGCAGAACAAATACCGAGAATCTGCAAGGCAATCGGGTTATTTTCCAGGATGGGTTTAAATAGTAGCTCTTTAACTTTCACAACTTAAGCCTCCCCATTTTTCAGGTTTTCGAGGAAAGTGGCGTAACCATTTTCACCCAACCAAAAATGAATCATATTCGTCACACCATCGCTGGTAAGCGTGGCACCGGACAAGCCGTCTACTTTATATTCTGACCCGGAAGAAGAAGGGTCGACAGCACCTTTAACAACCGCAAGCGCGACATCGCCCTGGTTGTTATACACAGTCTTACCTTCCCAAATCGATTTCCATTTCGGGTTGTCGACTTCACCACCGAGCCCGGGTGTTTCTCCGTGCTCGTAATAACCAAGACCGACAACCGTATTAAAATCGTCTTCCAGAGCGATAAAACCCCAAAGCGTTGACCAGAGTCCATAGCCTCGAATCGGTAAAACAATTTTTTCTATGCCACTGCCGCCGCGAACGATATAAACCATCGCGTAATTTTCGCGACGCGAAAGTCCGGCGACATCGTCTTCAGCACTCAGGCTCTGCGATAGTTCAGGGTTTTTTATCGCTTTGCGCTGGTCATAACTGTCGGTATTGAGGTCGTCACTGAATTTACCCGTTCGCAAATCTACCAGGCGGGTTTCAACTTTCTCAAAAAGTTCATCTACCGACTTTCCCTCTTCCATCAGGTTTGCCGCAATCAAAATATTGCGTTTAAAATCCAGAGCTTTGTTTTCCTGCTGCATGGGGCGGAGCATTACTGCTGCCGTTGAAACAATAACAGAGCACACTACGCAGAGCGTAACGGCAACGGTTAGCGTTTTCTTGATCGAATCATTACTAGCCACGCGCTAACCTCCTCTTAACATTTGCTTGCACCACAAAGTGATCGATAAGCGGTGCAAAAATATTGGCAAATAAAATGGCAAGCATCATGCCTTCCGGGAACGCCGGATTGACCACGCGAATCGTTACAACCATAAAGCCGATCAAAGCACCGAACCACCACTTGCCCGCATTGGTCATCGATGCAGACACTGGATCGGTCGCCATAAAGAAAAGGCCGAATGCGTAACCACCCAAAACAAAATGCCAGTAGTACGGTACGCCAAACATCGGGTTGGACGAGGCATCGCCAAAGTGGCCGTAAACCAGGCTGGTAATCACCGTACCCAGAAGTACACCAAGGACAATTCGCGTTGAAGCAATGCCCATCGCTAGCAGTACGACGCCACCAATAATCAACATCAGGGTTGAGGTTTCACCAATCGAACCCTGCATATTCCCGAGGAAGGCATCCATCCAGGTAAGCTGGCCGGACAGTGCCTCCATACCCTGCTGCGCAGCAATCGACAAGGCGGTTGCACCCGTGTAGCCATCAACCGCTGTCCATACTGCATCACCCGACATCGAAGGCGCAAAAGCAAAGAATAAAAATGCTCGGCCTGTCAGCGCCGGGTTGAGGAAGTTTTTACCGGTTCCACCGAAGACTTCCTTACCGATTACGACACCAAAACTGATACCCAGGGCAGCTTGCCAAAGGGGTAAGTCGGGTGGACATGTCAGGGCGAACAACACCGAGGTCACGAAGAAACCCTCGTTAACTTCGTGACCACGCTTCATTGCGAACAACACTTCCCAAAATCCACCCACGATGAATACCACCATGTAGATGGGAACAAAATAGGCCGCACCAAATACCAGGTTATCCCACCAGGAGGAAGGATCATGACCGGCAAGCAGTGTAATGATGGCTTCGCGCCACCCATCTACAGGGGCAAATGCACCCGTGGCAAAAATTGTGTTTGCCTGAAAACCCAGGTTGTACATGCCGTAAAACATCGCTGGGAAAGTACAAAGCCAAACAGTGATCATGATGCGCTTGAGATCAATGCCATCGCGCACATGTGCAGTCGATTTAGTGACATCAGGCGGTTGATAGAAAATGGTGTCTGCAGCCTCATAGAGTGCGTACCACTTCTCATATTTTCCGCCAGGATGGAAGTGCGGCGCTAATGCATCAAAAAACTTTCTCAACATGCCTTAGCCCTCCTTCTCGATACGTTCAAGGTTTTCACGGAGGATGGGGCCATATTCATACTTTCCTGAACAAACAAAGGTACACAAGGCAAGATCTTCTTCTTCCAATTCCAGACAACCGAGCTTTTGCGCCATTTCAGTATCACCAACGATCAACGCACGTAAAAGCTGGGTCGGCAAAATATCGAGTGGCATCACTTTTTCATACGAACCAATGGGCACCATTGCGCGCTCACTGCCATTCGTTGACGTGGTAAAGGCAAACTTTTTACTTTTAAAGAGCTTGGAGAGGTAAATCGGCATCACCGAGAAGCGATTCACTCCGGGCACCATGTAGTGAATGAAGGGACGCTCACGGCCTTCTTTAAGTACACTGACTTGCAAATGGTAACGACCGAGGAAGTCGATACCTTTCCATGTTGTGCGACCGCCAAATACTGAACCGGAGATCAAGCGGTTTTCACCGACTTTTAAATTACCTGCAGTCAGCTCTTCCAGGCTGGCACCCAAACGGGTGCGCACGATAGCGGGCTTTTCTGCCTGCGGACCGGCAACCGAAACGACGCGTGTTGTATCCAGCACCCCATTGGCAATCAAACTTCCAATGGCGATGACATCCTGATAGTTGAGGGTCCATACGGTTTTTGACGCACTCACCGGGTCAATAAAATGAATGTGAGTACCGGGATTGCCCGCAGGATGCACACCGGCAAATGCACGGGTTTCAACATTCGGCTTGTTCAATTCCGGTAAACTGCTGCCCGCCTCGTGTACCACATACACCTTACCTTCGAGCAGGCTGGCAACGGCGGCGACACCCGCCTGAAAATCTTCTGTTCTTTCAGCAATCACCAACTGCGGATTCACCGCCATTGGGTTGGTATCCATTGCATTAATGAAAATAGAGTGAGGCCGGGTATCCGTGGCCGGCACTTTTGAATAAGGGCGTGTTTTAAACGCTGTCCACAGTCCACTTTTAATCAGGCTCGCAGCCACACCCGCGCCATCAAGCGCTGCCATGTCCTGCTTACTACTGCTGAAGTCCTCGCTGTCATCGCCTTCAACGTCGATAACAACAGATTGCAAGGCGCGCTGATATCCACGATTGATCGCAGAGACAGTCCCACTGGCGGGAGCTGTATATTGCACACCTTCTATTTTCTTATCCTTAAAGAGGAGTTGTCCGGTTTTGACCTTGTCGCCCACCTGAACGGCCATTGTCGGTTTGAGGCCGTGATAATCGAAACCCACTACTGCTACAGTGCGAATTTGCGGACCATCGGTGATAACCTGATCGGGTTGACCTTCAATAGGGAGGTTCAATCCGCGACGGATTTTAATCATACCTTAGCGCCTGATTCGTATTGGTTAATGAAACTATAAATTGAAACTAAAGAAGTTTAGTTGAATGATGAGGGCCACGCCCGGCCGCCCAAAAAAACGGCGCCATTATAAGGATGCAGCCCCAACTTATCTATAGGCCTGGGCGAAACAGCAGGGAATTTTTCATTAAAAACCAGAGACTTAATAGAAAGAAGAAGGAATTGACTAATAAACAGTCAAATGACGAGCGGCAATGAGAATTGCTTTCAATTGGCTCGATTTTCCAGTCCATGAAGCCTCTTTTACGCAAGAGTACTGCTAGAATAGCCGCCCAAATTCAAGACTGTAGTTAAGATGTTCGACCCACGCAACCCGCCTCTTCCTCGTAAACAACAAGACAAAATCCGCTGGGGTAATTTACCCGGCAGCTCCGCCCTGCTCGCTCTTGCGTCGGCGGCATGCCAACATAGCGCCAGCTCTGTCGTTATCACACAATCCATGGAGCAGGCTGACCGTATCACCCGCGAGCTCAAATTGTTTTTACGCGATGAACACAAGGCCCCTCCCGTGATGCAATTCGGGGATTGGGAGACCCTCCCCTACGATAGTTTTTCACCACACCAGGACATCATCTCCGAGCGTTTGCGCTGCCTTTACAATCTCGCCAATGACGAACACGCGCTGGTTGTTGTTGCAGCACCAACTCTGATGCAGCGTTTACCGCCGCGCGATTACATCCTGGGTCGAAGTCTGGTACTCAAAAAAGGCCAGCAATTGCAACGCGAACACTTTGCAACACAACTGAGTCAGGCGGGTTACAACAATGTTGATACCGTCTACCAACACGGTGAATTTGCACTGCGAGGCGCCTTGATCGATGTCTTTCCCATGGGCAGCAGCGAGGCCTATCGCATTGAACTCTTCGACGATGAAGTTGATTCCCTGCGCGCCTTCGACCCTGACACGCAACGCACCGTCGAGCAGGTTGAGGGCATTGAACTCCTACCCGGCCGTGAATGCCCGGTGGATGATGATGCCATCGCAACCTTCAAGGAAAACTGGTACGCCAATTTCGATGTGGATGCCAAGTCCTGTCCACTTTTCGTCGATGTCTGCAATGGCTTGTCTCCGGCAGGCATTGAATATTACCTGCCCTTGTTTTTCAGGGAGACTGCCAATTTCTTTGATTACATTCCTGACAACAGCCTGTTAATGGTCTTTGATGGTTTTAACGAAACCATAGAAGAAAAGTACCGTGAGATATTAAAGCGCTTCGACGACCAGAGTTTCGATATTGAACGGCCTTTACTCAAACCCGCGCTCGCTTTCCAGCAGATAAACGAACTGCATGCCGCGCTCAATCGCTTTGCACGAATTACCCTGCAAAAACAGGCCTGTGAGGAAAGAGCCGGGAACCACAATTTCAGTTTCCAAGCGCTACCTGATTTACACATCGACAGCAAGGCACAACAGCCCTTGCATCGCCTGGAAACCTGGCTCGCAGACACCGACAAGCACATTCTTTTTTGCGCCGAAACCAAAGGCCGTAAGGAAACTCTCAAGGAACATCTACAGAAAATCGGACTGGTCGCAGACGAAGTCGCCAACATTGCCGGTTTTCTCAATAGCAAACCACGCTTTGCAATTTGCGTGGCCGATATCGCAAAAGGTTTCCAGTACACCATTGATGCATCAACCGGCTTTGCTTTCGTCACTGAAAACCTGCTGTTTGGTGAAAGAGTCCAACAACACCGCCGCCGCAAAAAATCTTCGAACATCGACCACGAAAATATCGTGCGCGATCTTACCGAATTACAAATTGGTGCCCCAGTGGTGCATATTGATCACGGTGTTGGCCGTTACCAGGGTTTGCAAAGTCTCGATCACGGCGGTCAAAAAGACGAGTTCCTGGTATTACTGTATGCAGACGACGCTAAACTCTATGTGCCGGTGGCTAACCTGCATGTGATCAGCCGTTATTCCGGTGCAGAAGACAGCCTTGTTCCCCTGCATCGTCTCGGCTCCGAACACTGGCAACGCGCCAAACGCAAAGCGGCAGAGCAATTGCGAGACGTCGCTGCAGAACTTCTGGAAATTTACGCAAAACGCAAAGCGCGCGAAGGCTTTGCCTATCGATTTCCCAAAGACGCTTATCAGATATTTACGCAAAGCTTCCCCTTCGAAGAAACACCGGACCAGGAAGCCGCCATCGACGCGGTGCGTTACGATATGTTAGCGCCGCAACCTATGGACCGCCTCGTCTGCGGCGATGTCGGTTTCGGCAAAACGGAAGTGGCAATGCGTGCAGCGTTTATTGCCGTACAAAACAATAAACAAGTCGCTGTTTTAGTACCAACCACCCTACTCGCACAACAGCACTTTGATAATTTCCAGGATCGCTTTGCAGATTGGCCCGTGAATATTGCTTTGGTTTCACGCTTCAAAAGTAAAAAGGAAATTACAGAAGTTCAGAAAAAACTGGAGCAAGGTAAGATCGATATCGTGATTGGCACACACAAGCTTATCCAGGGCGATTTGACCTACCCCAATCTTGGCCTGGTCATCATCGATGAGGAACACCGGTTCGGCGTGCGCCAAAAAGACAGTCTCAAGGCCTTGCGAGCGGAAGTTGACGTGTTGGCCATGACGGCCACGCCGATTCCCAGAACCTTAAATCTTTCGATGAGCGGCATTCGCGATTTATCAATTATTGCAACGCCACCCGCCAAGCGCTTATCCATCAAGACCTTTGTGCGCAAACACGAAAACGCCCTCATTCGCGAAGCGATCAGTCGAGAAATTAATCGCGGCGGTCAGGTCTACTACCTTCACAATGAAGTGCTCACCATTGAACGCGTCGCCCGAGAACTTTCCGAACTCGTCCCCGAAGCGCGCATTCGGATTGGTCATGGCCAGATGCGCGAGCGTGAACTCGAAAGCGTGATGTCCGATTTTTATCACAAACGCTTTAACGTGCTGGTTTGTACCACCATCATTGAAACCGGCATCGATGTCCCGAGTGCAAACACCATCATCATAAATCGTGCTGACAAATTTGGTCTGGCGCAATTACACCAATTGCGGGGCCGCGTCGGTCGCTCGCACCACCAGGCCTATGCTTATTTGCTCACACCCGACAAAAAAGCCATGACCAGCGATGCCCGCAAACGCCTCGAAGCCATTGTGGAAGCCCAGGATCTCGGTGCCGGTTTTACACTCGCATCACATGATCTTGAGATTCGCGGTGCCGGGGAGCTGCTTGGTGAGGAACAGAGTGGACAAATGCAGGCGATCGGGTTTTCCCTGTATATGGAATTACTTGAGCGGGCAGTGAAAGCCATTCAGGAAGGCAAGACCTTTGATATCGAAAATACGGAAGAAAGCCTGGTAGATATTAACCTCCGTATTCCTGCCCTCATTCCCGAAGAGTACCTGCCCGACGTGCATATTCGGCTCACGCTCTACAAGCGAATTTCCTCGGTGAAAGATGAAGAAGAGCTTGAAGCCCTGCAAGTCGAAATGATTGACCGTTTTGGCCTGTTGCCCGATGCCCTTAAAAATCTGATTCGCCAAACCCGTCTGCGTTTTCGGGCCGAACACCTGGGTATAATCAAGGTCGAAGCCAATGCAGAGGGAGGCAAAATAGAATTTGCGGCAAAGACACGCGTGGACCCGCTGACCATAGTCAACCTGGTACAACGCCAACCTCAGCACTACAAATTAGAAGGCGCGAGCAAATTACGCTTTAATTTTGATATGGAAGATAGCGACGCCCGCTTAACAACCGTTCACAACGTACTTAATAATCTGGCAAAAGCCAGCTAAACGGAAAAAGGTTTTATGAATAGATTGCTTTCAGTTGTCATTCTATTGAGCAGTGTGGGGCTGCCTTTCGCCTCCGCTCAACAAGAGAACCCAACTGTAGAATCACGCCCCTGGTACCAAATTGAGCTGATTGTTTTTGAGAATCGCGGCTATCGCAATCCGGTAGACCCGGAATATTGGCCGCGAGATATACTGCTTGCTTACCCCATGCACAGCCGGCATCTTCTCACGCTGGAAGAATTTAAAACGCATGACGAAAAATTAAAACAAGCAGAAATTGAAGCCCACCTCGCGGCTGACCCAACCCTCGACAGACAAAGCCTCGAACAAGCCCTCCGTGAAGCAGAAGGCGCACCCACCGAACAGCCTTTCATTAGCCTTGATGAAAGCGTGTATCAACTCAAGCGCGAAATGACCGCGATAGACAACGAAAGGGATATGCGTGTACTCGCCCACAAGGTATGGCGGCAACCCGTAAGCGATCGCAATGAAGCGACACCGGTGATAATCCTCGGCGGAAACCAATATGATGAGCATTTTGAATTGGAAGGCAGTGTGAAAGTGAGTGTCAGCCGCTATCTGCATGTGGATGCAAATTTGTGGTTGAGCTCCTTTGTCGCTAACACCGGGCAAAATACAGATTGGTGGCCGCAACTCCCACAAATTCCACCAAAATTTTCGCAAGTGATAGAAAACGATCCACTCGCAGATGATGCATTATTTGAAGACAGTAACGCATTGAATACAACCGTTGCGCCGTGGATGCAAAATCAAACTGGCAGCATGCAATTTGGAATTAGTAATAACAGCAATGACTTTAGCCTTCAAAACGCGCCGACAAGAAATTACACCGTGAATCAGTTAGTTAAACTCGAACAGAGCCGCCGCATGCGCAGCGCCGAGCTTCACTATATTGATCACCCGCGTTTTGGCATTCTTGTTCGTATTGATAGCTACAAGATTGCAGATAACGACGTCGTAGAAGAAAACAATTAGCGCGGGGCATTAAGTCCCACTGCGCAAGACAGTTGAGTACTGTGTTCGCACATTTAGCCTGACAGCTTCCATCTTTGACATACGAAAACGCGCAAGCGAGTGAAGCAACGGGTCTTCACTATTTGCGCGTCGAGATATTCAGGCTGTGCGGGTAGCCAACGCTACCTTGGGAATAGAGTGATTACGGGATTAAACGCAACAACTAAACGCAACAAACGTCGTCTGCTTGCAGACCCTTCTCACCTTTTTGCAGTTCAAATTCTACCTTCTGCCCTTCTGCCAGGGAGCGATAGCCTTCACCGCGTATATTTCGATAGTGAACAAAAATATCATCGCCACCTTCACCACTGGTTATAAAACCGTAGCCTCGGGCGTTGTTAAACCATTTAACGGTACCGTTTGCTCGATCTGCCATTATCTTGCCTCTTACAACATTTACTTATTATTTTTAACACTTTAAAGCGTTTTCTGAATCCAATCAGAAAGCCCTTCCTTTCCAATAGAACGCTTTTGCGCGCTTACTACCTGGCGACCCTGGCGTTCGTTGAAATGCAGCAACACTGCGTGCCCTTACATTTTGATTTCTTCATCTGATTATTCATTGACATCAGATCAAGAACAAGTCGACGATAAGCCAAAATAATACCAATGTCTATAGTGCACGCTTCACAAAATGAAAGGAAAGTGAACTGAAACGTATACGTTGCAAAATAAAACCTGTTTCAAGCTTCCAATTAGCCTTTTAACTGCCAGAATTCTCGATTTTGAGTGCTTCGGGTACATGCACCGTGGAGGTTGGAAACGCGCATTCAGCCCCATTTCGTTCGATAATCTCAAGAATCTTTAACATCACATCCTGTTTAATTTCATGAAATTTAATCCAGTCGGTGGTGTGGGTAAAACAATAGATAAAGAAATCCAATGAGGATGAGGCAAAGGCATTGAAGTTAACAATCAAAGTGCTGTTCTCATCAATTTCCTCATGTTGCTGCAACATGGTTTTCACTTCGGCAACGATACCAGCCATTTTCATTGCATCATCGTAACGAATCCCGATTGTTTCCTTGATGCGGCGATTCAGCATGCGTGAAGGGTTTTCTACGGATATTTGTGTGAACGTTGAATTCGGCACATAGAGGGGTCGCTTATCAAAGGTCCTGATACGCGTTAATCGCCAACCAATTTCTTCTACGGTTCCTTCAATATTTTTATCCGGTGAGCGCACCCAATCACCCACCTTAAAGGGGCGATCGAGGTAAATCATTAAACCGCCAAAGAAGTTGGCAAGTAAATCTTTCGCCGCGAAACCCACAGCAATACCACCAATCCCGCCAAAAGCGAGCACACCAGAAACGCTGTACCCCATATATTGCAAGGCGACGAGTACCGCTGTAATGATTACCGAGATACGAAGTAATTTTCCCATCGCCATTGCGGTGGTTTTATCCATGGGCTTTTGCGTATATTCGCCACTTACCAGGTTATGCTCTACACGGCGAATAAACGCATTTAAAAACCAGGCAACGATAAAAATCGCGAGAATCTGACGAATATCATCAATTGATTGAAAAATCACAGACTCTGTTTCCGAACCGGCGATTTTCGCCGCGGCACTAAGGCCGACTACCCAGAGCAGCGCCTTGCCCGGCGCCTGTAAACTATTAAACAGAGCGTCGTCCCACAAGGTTTTGGTTTTGTCCGCACGCACAATCAACTTGCCTACAAACATTGAATATACGAGGGCCAAAATCAAGGTTAAGGTTACGACAACAAAAACATCGACAATCCAAAGATATTCCTCTCCGGTAATGGCACCCAGCCACGCGGTCATTTTGCTGATGAGTTCATTCATAGGGCCTGTAATCTCTCAATAAATTTCAATGCATTTTGATAGTGCTCGCTGTTGAGCAAATCTCTCTGCGATAATTTTGTATGGGGCCGCTTCATCGTTTTTAAACTGCGGCACGACAGCGACGCTCTGTCCTTTTCAACACTTTCGACCACCTCAATCGCGGCCACGCGATTATTACAAACCAACACGGAATCGCAACCTGCATTTAAAGCCACACTGGCTCTCTCTGCAAAAGTATCAATAATGGCAGCACCTTCCATACTCAAGTCATCACTGAATATCAAACCTTGATAGCCCATATCCTTGCGTAAAATTGTCTTAAGCCAGTGAGAGGAAAAGCCCACTGGCTGCGCATCAACTGCGGGAAAAACAATGTGTGCAGGCATCATGGCATCCAATTTTGAATGGAGTTTTACAAAAGGGTGTAAATCATGATTTTCGATTTCTTCAAAATTTCGTGTGTCGCGTGGTAGTTCGAGGTGACTGTCTTCTTTTACACTTCCGTGGCCGGGAAAATGTTTGCCTGTTGTACACATGCCTGCTGCATGCATCCCATCAAGAAATGCTTCTGCCAGCACACAGGCCGTGTCTGCAGAAGCTGAAAACGACCGATCCCCGATTATGCTACTAAACGAATGATCAAGGTCGAGGACCGGTGCAAAGCTCAAATCAATGTCACAGGACAACAACTCGCTGGCCATAAGCCAGGCAAGCGCTTCGGCACTGGCTCGTGCTTCATTTTCGTCAATATCAAAGAGCGCCCCCAGTTTCTGCATCGGGGGCAAGTGTTGAAACTCTTGTCGAAACCTCTGCACGCGACCACCCTCGTGGTCGACACACAATAGGAGTTCTGCGCGCACACTCCGAATTTCCCGAATCAATTCGCAAAGTTGCTGGCGATCTTCGTAGTTGCGGCTAAAAAAAATTAAACCGCCAACTGCAGGGTGTTGCAGCAGTTCGCGGTCTTCTTCAGTTAGTGAGGTTTTTTCTATATCGAGTATGACGGGAGCGTTAGCGCTTTCCTGCATTCGGCACATCCAGTATTCCAACGAGTGAAGGAATCAACAGTTCAACTGCTTCTTCCAGTGAGGTGTCCTCATTGTACTCAAGTTGAAGGATGGCGCGAATAGGGTCGTAACTGGAAAGATTGAAAACAGCGGCGCCCATCATAAAATAAAGGCGCCAATAAAACTCGGTGTGCGACACTTCAGGCATTGCATGTTTAAGCAAGACGATAAAGCGTTGATAGCTGAGTGAGAAATTGGCAACCAGAAATTGCCGTAAGTGTTCCTGGGGTTGAGCGTAGCCCAAACTCACCAGTTTCATAAACCGTTGAGGGCGCTCGTCAATCTTCTCTGTGGACACAAGAATGGCCTGCAAGGCTGCACGCAACAGCGTTTCCAAATCCTGGTCGGGAGTTGCCTCAAGCTCATCCAGACGGCTTTCCAGTTCAGCACAGAAAGGCACAAAAAAACGGTTA
Organism: Cellvibrionaceae bacterium 1162T.S.0a.05; assembly: GCA_000964245.1. Classification (GTDB taxonomy): domain Bacteria; phylum Pseudomonadota; class Gammaproteobacteria; order Pseudomonadales; family Cellvibrionaceae; genus 1162T-S-0a-05. The sequence goes on from LANB01000001.1 coordinate 3,934,142, forward strand.
AACACCGCCTGTATCAGCTCCTTTTTTGAACCAAAATGATAGTTAACCGCAGCGAGGTTGACCCCGGCAGTGCTTGTAATCGCTCTCAGAGAGGTCTCAGAGAAGCCTTGCTCAGCAAACAGCACAGTCGCAGCGTGTAAGATGCGATCTACAGTATCGATTTGGGGCATGACTGACCTCTTATTGTTGTGGTGAATACATTAGCAGCAACATAGAGTTGGCGCGTAAATTTGTCAATACCGTTGTATTACGCGCCATCAAAATTACGACTAATTTGGCAATTTGGTCATATATGCATCACATTTTTAGACAATATTTTTATTTCGCCCGCCTCCTTCATTCCAGCTGTTTACTAAAAGCGCCACAGTAAAATCTGACACAGCTTGTAGATCGAAACGAAATCAATCAGTTAGCGTGCAAAATCACAGTGATTTATGAAGCTTTCCCACCTAAACCGGCGGTCAGAAAGCAGATGCACGCCATCCATAGCAGTGTTAGTTTTTAGTTGTACATGAATTCATCTGGCTAACAGGAGGACGCAATGGCGACGCTTTTCCCCCAACCCGGACAGTGGTTTCAAGACATCAACACCTTTGATTTATTCGAGGTGGTCGCTGTAGACGAAAAGAACGGCACAATAGAAATCCAGTACAGTGATGGAGACATTGACGAAATCGAGCTGGAAGCCTGGGGAGCATCAAGTTTCACTCCCGCTCAAGCCCCTGAAGACGGTAATGCAGGCTACGGTTTTGCTGCAGAAGAGCATTGGCAGGAAGACCCGATTGTGCAAAATTACAGCAACCCGCTTGAAATGATTGAGCCAGACTTGTTTCAAGGGTTTGACGATATATAACGATCAACGCAGCCCACTCTCTTTTCTCCTCTCCCCCATGGCTTGATTGCAACCAGAGGCTTGCAATCAGCAAACTACTGTATATAATCACACCTACTGTATAAATATCCACAAAGCCTGGCTGAACTTATTCACTCCCTGCTTGTGGAATCCTACAGATGTTCAATTGATTACTCGTGTCATAAAAAATATCGGGCAAATGTGCCTACTACAGGACTCAGGGGAATACCGTTATGCTCAAACTAACTGCACGTCAACAGCAAATTCTTGACCTGATCAAAACGCATATCGAAGACACTGGCTACCCGCCAACCCGCGCAGAAATTTCAGAGATTCTCGGTTTTCGCTCTGCCAATGCAGCGGAAGAACACCTCAAGGCGCTTGCTCGCAAAGGCGCAATCGAAATTGTTCCCGGTGCCTCCCGCGGTATTCGTTTACCTGAAGCACAATCCGGCATCCCCCTCGTAGGCCGAGTCGCTGCCGGTAACCCCATTCTTGCTGAAGAAAATATTGAAGATTACGTCGAGCTTCCTCAGGCGTTTTTCTACCCTCAGGCAGATTACTTACTTGCTGTAAAAGGTATGAGTATGAAGGATGCCGGTATCCTCGACGGTGATTTGCTCGCCGTCCATAAAACGGATCAGGCTCGCAATGGCGATATTGTTGTTGCCCGTATCGAAGATGAAGTCACCGTAAAACGCTTTCGTAGAGAGCGCAACAACGCGCTTATCCAGTTATGGCCTGAAAACCCGGACTTCGAGGTCATTGAGGTAGATCTCAGGGATGAGAACTTCGCCATCGAAGGCTTGAGTGTGGGCGTGATACGCCGGGGGGTTCACTAATGGCCGCTTTACAACAATCTCTTGAATTAACAGCACAAAAACGAATACCAAGTTTTCAAGGCCAACGAACAACTGAACACCGTCAGCATAAACAAACCGGGATCACGGAAGTCGTTTTACCAGCAACACCAAACCAGGAATATGCCTTTGTTCTGCCCATGCTCGCTCATTTAAGTCGGCAAAATCAGGACCGTTGGTTCACATGGATTGCACCCCGAGGCATTAAACGCGAGCATTTGCAAGAGTTTGGCTTTTCTCTGAATAATGTCCGTCTCATTCATACTCAAAGTGATGAGCAGACGCTTTGGGTACTATGGGAGGCGCTCGCGCTTGGAAACAGTGCAACAGTGGTTGCGAGCTATGAAAACCTGAGTAAAGAAGAGTTACGCAACCTGGAAACGGCTGCACACCAAGGACAGTGCCAGGCCCTGTTACTCCGTCATCGACAAGAAAGCTGGTAGTTTATTCTTCAGCCGAAATTTCACGATGACGGGCAATCAGGTCTTTTAACTTATTCAAAATAATTAACAGTGTCGCGGTTTCAATTTCCCACCAGTGTGGCACAACTTCCTGCACGCGAATAATGAACGCATCCTCAGCCTCGTCGACAGGCTGCTTGCGCTTCTTGATAACTTGACTACTTCGTTCAAGGTCCAGAAAACGACGCAACCAACTGCCTTCTGTTTTCAAAAGCGTCATAATTTCCTGGGTTCGAAAATCTTCAGATTCAAGCCCCTTAAATTGCCGTAACCTATCCTCCAGTGTCTGAAAAATATCGAACTTATGAGTGTCGATGTTTAACTCATCCAGATAAGAAAAAAATGCGAGTGAGCAGGAGTTCAACACTGCGTGTTTGAGGGCGCGCGCTGGAAAAATACCTGATGCATTTTCCAGCAATTCAATTTGCGATGCTGCAAAAGCCAAATATTGGCTTGTGCGAGAAGTCAAAAGTGACGGATCAGACATACTCGCTGAGTCAGGAACTTTTCTTTTTCGCGCTGGCTTTGGACTTGGGCGCTTTTTTCGCTGTTGCTTTTTTCTTTGCCGCTTTCTTTTTTGCGGGTGCTTTCTTTTTGGTTGCTTTTTTACCTTCGCCGCTCACAACCCAGGCACCATTTTGATAAAACGCTTTCCAACCGGTCGCTTTACCCTCCACTTCCGATTGAACATATTGCTCTTTGGATTTGCGACTAAAGCGAATCACTGTTGGAAGCCCTTGATCGTCTTCCTGGGGGGCACTAAATAAAAAGCTGTATTTCGGGTCAATTTCGTCTTTGTGTGGAACAATCTCTTTAACCAGGGGCGCACGGGTTTCCCGGTTTTTGGGGAATTGACTGGCAGCGAGAAAAATACCTGATGCGCCGTCCCGCAGTACATAATGATCTTCCACTTTTTCGCAGGCCAGCTCTGGCATCGGTACCGGGTCCATTTTGGGCGGTGCAGCTTCGCCATTTCGCAGCAATTTGCGGGTGTTTTTACACTCCTCATTGGAACAGCCAAAGTATTTTCCAAAGCGGCCAGACTTAAGCTGCATATCATTGCCACATTTATCACACTCTATGACAGGCCCCTCGTAACCCTTAATTTTGAATACACCCTTTTCAACTTCAAAACCGTCACAATCGGGGTTGCGACCACAAATATGTAGCTTGCGGCTTTCGTCCAGTAAATAGCTGTCCATCGCAGTGTTACATTTTTTACACCGCCGACGATTTCGCAGCTGCTTGGACTCCGCTTCATCATCCTCATCGACATTCACTGCCTCATCACCACTCACCAGGTTCATGGTGTTTTTACAACGCTCTTTCGGCGGCAAGGCGTAGCCCGAACACCCCAGAAACACACCTGTGCTGCCAGTGCGAACTTGCATGTTGCGTCCACAGTTCCCGCACTCAATGTCAGTGTCCACGGGTTGGTTTCTGCGCATTCCCTTATCAGTGTCTTGCGCTTTTTCAACTTTCTCGGAAAAATCTTTATAAAATTCGTTTAAAAGCTGAATCCAGTTTTTCTTACCTTCTGCGACAGTGTCGAGCGCTTCTTCCATATTGGCGGTAAACCCATAGTCCATCAGATCGCTAAAGCTTTCTGACAATCGCTCGGTTACGATATCGCCCATTTTGTTCGCGTAAAAACGGCGATTCTCGACATGGACATAACCGCGATCCTGAATAGTGGAAATAATCGCGGCATACGTCGAGGGCCGGCCGATACCACGCTTTTCCATTTCTTTCACGAGACTGGCTTCGGTATAACGCGCAGGAGGCTTGGTGAAGTGTTGCGTCGGCACCAGCTGATGTAAATCAAGTACATCACCCGGTTTCACGTCGGGAAGAATTTTATCTTCATCTTTCTTGGCGACTGAAGGCATAACTCGCGTAAAACCATCAAAGCGAATCACACGACCGCGAGCGCGTAATTCATAATCGCCAGCGACAACGGTCACCGATGTACTGGTAAATTCTGCCGGTGTCATTTGACAGGCAACAAATTGCTGCCATATCAGCGTATATAAGCGCTCTGCATCGCGTTCCATACCCACAAGCTGGGTTGGCTTTAAATTCACGTCTGAAGGGCGTATGGCCTCGTGCGCTTCTTGTGCGCCCTCCTTACTGCTGTAGGTGTTGGGGTTTTCAGGCAGGTATTTTTTGCCGTATTCGTCAAGAATAAAATCGCGGCAACTGCCGACGGCTTCCGCACTCAAGTTCGTTGAGTCTGTACGCATATACGTAATGTAGCCCGCTTCGTACAAACGCTGGGCCATCATCATGGTTTTCTTCACACCGAAACTCAAACGTGTAGAGGCCGCCTGTTGCAAGGTTGATGTGATAAAAGGCGCGGAGGGGCGACTTTTCGTGGGCTTGTCTTCACGAGACTCAACCTTGTATTGGCTCTTTTTGAGCTCATTAACCGCCTTGGTTGCTTGCTCTTCATTAACGGGTTTGAAACTTGCGCCCTGATATTTTTTTACTTCATAGACGGTACGCGCTTTGTCCGCTGTATCGAGGTGGGCGACAACGTCCCAGTATTCTTCCGGAATGAACGCGCGGATTTCCGCTTCCCTTTCAACAACTAACTTGACGGCAACCGATTGGACCCGCCCGGCAGACAAGCCACGGGCAATTTTTTCCCATAACAATGGCGACAGCATAAAGCCCACAACACGGTCGAGAAAGCGACGTGCCTGCTGGGCATTCACGCGATCAATATCAAGTTTGCCCGGGTCCTCAAAGGCTTGTTTGATCGCTGATTTAGTAATCTCGTTAAAAACAACCCTCCGATAACGCGAAGGTTCACCGCCGATGGCTTCGCGCAAGTGCCACGCTATGGCTTCTCCTTCTCTATCAAGGTCCGTCGCCAGGTAGATGGCGTCAGCCTTGTCTGCCAGCTGGCGGAGCTCTTCAACCACTTTTTCCTTGGCCGGCAGAATCTCGTAATGGGCTTCCCAATTGTTATTGGGGTCAATACCCATGCGTTTCACTAGTTGTTGTTTTGATTTAGCCTGTTTGTGTCGCGCTTTCTCTTCTGGAGACATTTTGCGCGTTAATGCGGCTTGTTTGGCACGTTCTTTAGGATCGACAGTCGATCGTGCATTGCCGCCTGTGGGCAAGTCACGGATATGACCAACGCTCGACTTAACGATAAATTGACTACCAAGATACTTGTTAATCGTCTTAGCTTTGGCTGGTGACTCAACAATGACTAGTGACTTCTGCATAACCCCTTCTTTTATTGCATATTTTTTGTGCAAGCGCTGCCTGCCAGTAGGCCGAGGTGCGCATATATAGTGCCTTAGAAACGCTTGGTCAAGCGAAGATTCCCCCAGCGCGACTGACATCACAAGGTATAAGCCCCCTTGAGCACAAAATCAAGCACACATTAAGTTTGCATCCTATCCTATTGTTTTTATTAGTTTTTAGCTGGGTTGACACTTATCAAATTCCATGTAAAAAGCTAGCAAATACCGTAATTCTTCCTAAACTTTAATTCATGCATCTATTTATTTGTGTTTTGACTGATTTCAAGCCTCAAGGGGTAATGCACACCTATGTCAGCCCTTGATGCCCTCACCTGGTGTATCGGGCTTGCGCTTCTTTCACTGTTTCTGGTGAGCTATATCAATGATCGCCAGGCCAAACGCCGTTTAGTAAAACGTAAAGTTGAGAATATGAAACGGCGTATTGTGGAACTGGAAGAAATTTGTGCGCTGATTGAACCACTGATTGAAAACAACGCGATTATCCATGCCGTTGTTAGCGAGCTCATTGCTTTAATTGGTCGCACTCGTGACCTTGACCCCGCGAGCCACTACCTGGATACCAATCTCGCCACAGCGGAAGAAAGGTTGCGCAATTTACAACATCCGGACGCCCCCATCGGCCTTTGGCGGGTGCTAGGGAGTGATGCTGCTATTGCCCGTGCTCGCTTTGCACTGAATGAATGTGGTCGTATTGTCAGAAAATTGCAACAACGCGGGGAAATCAATCCTGCGGAAATGGAGCTCTACATCAATGAATTGGCCTGGTCACATTTAATGGTTGGTGTAATTACCCTGGTTTCACAAGGGCACAAAACGGTCAACAATGGCGACGTGCTAAAAGGTTTCGCTTTTTACAAGAATGCCCAACAGGTACTTACGCAATCCAACCACCCCGATGAGCGCAAACACCAATTTATTAAGGAGTTAGGTGAAATATTAAATGGTCAACGCAAGGCCATTTCCCCTTCCCTCATGCCGGAAACGGATTACAACCCCAGCGAGATCAAGATGCAGCGCGCTTGAAAATGCCCTGCAAGCCTTGCAAACTGGCGAGAATTTCAGCGCTTATTTCAGCTTCCGGCTTTTGCAGTTTTTCTCTCAAGCAGAGCGTGCAACCCAGCTTATTGATCTCGATGCCATGAATATTAGGCGGCAGCGTTTTTAGAAAATCCCTGAAAGCATTTTTCCACTCAAGGTCATGAATGAGCGCGCCCTCGTCTTTTTTCTGCCAATCCCAAAACTCAAAGAAATGAATATCGTGACGATAATTTTTTTTAAACACGCTCAACTGAACACCCTGAAATCTTTTTAATTGTTCCGTCGGCCACGGCAAACTGTAGCACGCCAGCTCCCCGATAGTATTATCCCAGGGGTGCCTGCTCAGGTGCACGCGACAGCCTGCTTTAATGGCGAGGTTTCGTAAGTTTGCCAGTTTGGTTTGCATAGGGCTGGGGCGCATCAGCATGATAGGCCCCACGACCATGGCAAGCGCAAACAATATGATGAGTAGCGCCATCGCAGTCATGCGATTTTCTCATCAAGTCGTTGCCAGCGCTCATAGGCGGCTTGTAACTCGATATTCAAACTTTCAAATTCCGCCTGTACTTTTTTCTGATCGTCCAAAGGCTTTTGATAAAAACCTGAAGCGCTCATTTGTGCCTGAATGGCTGCTATGTTCTCCTCAAGATTCTCAATTTTTTCGGGCAAGGTGTCGTATTCCAATTGTTCCTTGTAACTCAATTTTTTTCGCGGCTTGGGTGAATTGTGAGCGTGTTTGGGAATTTGCGGCTCCGATGCAACAGCCGTTGGCTCACTGCCCGATGGCACCGATGTTTTTTCTGTCGCTAGACTATCATCGGGCCAGCGTCCGCCCTGCCGCAACCAGTCATCAAACGCACCGACATATTCCTTTACTTCGCCTTTGCCTTCAAAAGCTATGGTGCTTGTGACTACATTATTCATAAATTCACGATCATGGCTTACCAGCAATAAGGTCCCCTGATAATTCATCAGGATTTCTTCGAGGAGTTCGAGTGTTTCGAGGTCCAGATCATTGGTGGGTTCATCAAGCACCAGGACATTGGAGGGCTGACAAAAAAGTTTAGCGAGTAGAATGCGATTGCGCTCCCCACCGGACAAGGTTTTTATCGCCGTGTGCGCGCGTTCACCGGAAAATAAAAAGTCCTGAAGGTAGGACATCACGTGTTTGCGCTTGCCATCAATTTCGATAAAGTCCTGACCACCTGCAATGTTATCGCGGGCACTTTGATTCAAATCCAGTTGCGCGCGTACCTGATCAAAATAGGCCACACTGAGGTTGGTTCCCCGTTTTACATTCCCACTTTGCGGCGCCAACTCGCCTAAAATAATTTTTAATAGACTGGTTTTGCCAATGCCATTCGGACCCAGCAAGCCAATCCGATCGCCGCGAACAATGCGTGTTGAAAAATGTTGAATCAAGGGTTTATTGCCGTATGAAAAACAGATGTTTTCCAGCTCACAAACCAACTTCCCGGACTTATCGTCTTCCTCGATTAATAATTTTACTTGTCCAGGGCCCTGCAGCCGCTGGCGACGTTCTTCACGCATCGCTTTCAATGCGCGCACACGACCTTCGTTGCGGGTGCGCCGCGCTTTTATGCCCTGCCGTATCCAGGTTTCTTCCTGCGCAAGTTTTTTATCAAACTCGGCATTTTGTTTTTCTTCCGCCGCTAATTGTTGTTCACGGAATTTTAAAAACCCGTCATAGCTACCTTGCCAACAACGTAATTTACCGCGGTCCAGTTCTGCTATCCCGTTGGCAACGCGCCGCAGGAAGGCACGGTCGTGGGTAATAAATACCAGGGCGCCCTGATATTGCTGCAGGAATTCTTCAAGCCAACGAATCGCAGCGAGGTCGAGATGGTTTGTTGGTTCATCGAGCAGCAAAACATCCGGCTCACACACCAGGGCCTGCGCCAACGCGGCTCGACGACGCCATCCACCCGATAGGTCTCCCATTCGGGATTCTGCATTGAGGGTCAAGCGACTCAATACCGTTTGGATACGAGCATTCAAGCGCCAGCCATCTGCACTTTCGATCTCCTGCTGGAGTTGTGCAAGACGGTCCAGGTTGGGGTTGGCTTCGTGACTGATGCGCTCGTAGGCCTCAAGTTTTTCACCCAGGCTGCCAAGCCCGGCGGCAACAAAATGGTAAACACTTTGTGTATCCGCGTCTGGCAGGTCCTGTGCCAGCGAGGCAATTCGCGATCCATCTCGCAGCCAACGTTCACCGGAATCAACTTCGCGCAAGCCCTGTAAGCAGGCTAATAATGTTGATTTACCGACGCCATTGCGGCCAATCAGACACAAACGCTGGCCTTTTTCGATTTGCATGTCGAGGTGGTCAAAAATGATTTGCTCGCCATAGTGCAAGCAGTAGTTTTCCAGTTTAATTAGAGCCATGTTTATTTTTCATTCAAATTCGTCGCTTTTTATCCTGCAATCAATCACATTCGGCAGAAAATTGCAGATTTTCCCGCCCAGCCTCTGGCGAGCCGCGACTTTTTCATCAACAATAGTGTCACACGTTTCCGGAGCAGCCTAAAAAAGCAAACTTATGCAGTACCCGAAGATGTTACGCCCGCTTATCAGTGCACTTGGCCTATTGAGTTTGTCCCAGGTCTGGGCACTTACCCCTTCCGAAAAGCTTGATGCAGACAAGTCGTCTGAGAAACCCACCAATCTGGAAGCTCGTCATATTCGTCTGGCTGAACAACGGGTTCACTATGAACTGGCCAAGTCAGCTCTGGAGAAAAAGGACTGGCAGGAATTCGGGCGGCATTATGACAGGCTTGGGGATTACCCGCTGCTCCCTTATCTCGATTACAGTAAATTAAAATCAGATTTTTCCACCCTCGATTTTGCCGCTTACGATTCGTTTTTAGCCGCGAACCAGGACAGCTTCCTGGAATTGCGCTTTCGTCAACATCTGCTTTACCACCTTGGTTTACGTCAAGATTGGCAAGCCTTCGACCGCTACTACCGCGACGATATAGCCTCGGTGGAATTGCAATGCTTCCATCTGCGTTCCCGTTTGGCACAGGGGGATTCAAGCGCCTTCGATGCCGTACCGCAAATCTGGATCTCAAGTAAATCCTTACCCAAGGTCTGCGATCCCCTCTTTGACCGTTGGAAGGCGACCGGAGGCCTCAGCCCGGAGGTCGCCTGGCAGCGCTTTAACCTCGCCCTGAACAAAGGCAATACCAGCCTCGCACGCTATGTCCGGTCCGCGATGGACTCACACCACGCGAGTTACGCCGAGCTTATGCTGGAGCTAAGGGGCTATCCTTCTCGTATTCGCAAGCGCACGCGCTTTCAGGAGCAAAGCGCAGAAATGCAGCAGGTGATTGCCTACGGTGTTCGACGTTACGCCCGCTTTAACCCCCGGGACGCGCTAAAACAATGGGAAATCTATGAGGCACAGCAACTGTTTCCCGAAGCGCTCAGCACCGATGTCAAAATGGAACTCGCCAAGCGCCTTACCCGCAAGGATTTTCACGCAGAAGCTGAAACCCTGATCAAAGGCAGTGAGCATATTCAGAAAAGTGCCTTGATCGAACAACAAATTCGTAGCGCTCTAGAAGCCGAGAACTGGCCCAAGGTTCTGGACTGGCTGGACACTCTGGAAGACGACAAGCAAGCCAGCGACCGCTGGTTATATTGGCGTGCACGCGCGCAAGCTGAACTCGGCATTCTGGCTGGGCCTTTTGGGCATTTTGTAGACATCTATGCGCATCTTGCGCAAAAGCGCAGCTTTTATGGGTTTTTAGCTGCAGACAAGTTGGGAACGGAATACGCCTTCCAGATTTCCGATGAAAATGTGCAGCCCGATACCCTTGTCAGGGTCGCCAATCTGCCCGCTATGCGACGAGCCCGTGAACTCTGGCTCACAGGAGCAACACGGGAAGCGCAAGCCGAATGGGCCTTTGCGACCCGCTCAATGGACCGTGTAGACCTGCTTGCTGCGGGCTCACTCGCACGCACATGGGGTTGGTATAACGGTGGCATCAACGCGATGATCAGCGGCAACCACTGGGATCAAATTGATCTGCGCTTTCCTCTCGCCTACAAGGAACAAGTCGAACGCGCGGCCCAGGAAAATCAACTGGAGCCACAAATGGTTTACGCCATTGCCCGTCAGGAAAGTGCCTTTTCAGAAACCGCCCGCTCTTCTGCAGGTGCCATGGGCTTGATGCAATTGATGCCCGGAACGGCACGACAAACCGCTAAAAAAGCCGGAGTCAAACACCGTAAAACAGATTTGTACAAGGCGGAACATAACCTGCATTTGGGCAGCCACTACTTCAACCAACTTCTCCAACGTTACGAGGGCAATCGTATCCTTGCCGCTGCGGCATACAACGCCGGGCCCCACCGTGTGAATCGCTGGCTAAAAGAACGCGGTGATATTTCCTTCGATGTCTGGATCGAGACCATTCCCTTTAGTGAAACCCGAGGCTACGTCCAGAATGTCTTGTCCTTCTCGGTCATTTACGCGTACCGCATGGGCAAACAAGGTACTCTAGTCATGGAACACGAAGCGAGATAGCCGGGGTTTACGCAATTCCGTGCGCGCGCTTTACATTGAACACGGATACGCCCTCATCACACGTAAAACCATGCCCTGAACAGGCGAAAAACAAATTCCGCAAAAACCGAGCAAACTCGCCGAATTCCTCTATGCTAATCAAGTCCAGCTAATTAACCCGCTATTGTATTGGAGTTTCAAACGGGATGACTGAATCCCCATTGTTTGCCCGCCAGCCCATTTTTGACCACAACAATCAGGTTGTCGCCTATGAATTACTGTTTCGCCACAGTGATGCCAATTATTCCGGCGTTATTGATGGTGACCAGGCGAGTTCACACGTTTTACTCAACACCTTTGGCAATCATAAGTTCGCCGATGTGACGGATGGGAAACGTGCATTTATTAATTTTACTCGCAATCTGCTCCTGCAGCCGCCTGACCTGCCCCGCGACAAGATCGTTATTGAAATTCTTGAGGACATAAATGCTGACGACGCCATCGTCGATGGCTTAACGCGCCTCCAAAAAAGTGGCTATACACTAGCTCTCGATGATTACTTTATAAATCGGGATACACAGCGAATGTTACGGTTCGCACAAATTGTAAAAGTCGATGTATTGTCACTGAGTAAAAAACAAATAAAAAAATACGTTGACCATTTAAAACCTTTGAAGGTCACGCTACTCGCAGAAAAAATAGAAGATTACGCGATGCTCGAGGAGTGCAAGGCGCTGGGTTTTGAATACTTTCAAGGTTATTTTTTATGTAAGCCTGAAATCATTCGCGGGCTAAAAGTCAGCGCAAATCAAACTGCCATACTGCGCTTGATTTCAACCATCAATGATGAAAACTCAAGGCATGATGACATCGTGTCAGCAGTCTCATCTGACGCAGGCTTAAGTTATAAAATTATTAAATTAGTAAATTCTCCAGCTGTAGGCCTGAGCCAGAGGATCGAATCACTCTCGCAAGCCATTGCTTTACTTGGGCTCGAAAAAATCAAGAACTGGGCAAATTTTATATTGATGGCAAATCAGGGCAATAAACCAAAGGAGCTCAGCATAATCAGTTTAAGCCGCGCAAAATTTTGTGAGCAAATCGGCATGCAACTTGAAAATAAAGAACATGGACAAAAATGTTTTACCGTAGGCTTGCTGTCCACGCTTGACTCATTTTTTAATCTGCCACTGGCAACGCTACTCGATGATCTGAATTTATCTGACGACATCCGCGAGGCCTTGCTGAACAAGACTGGCAATGCCGGAAAAACCCTGAAAACCGTTCAACATTATGAACGCGGAGAATGGCCAGAAATTGACTGGCAATTTCTGGCAAGCAAAAACCTGGATTCCGAAAAACTCAACGACTGCTATTTAAATAGCTTAAGCTGGGCCACCCGTTTCACTCAGGCTTTAAACTAGCCAGCCAAACTGCCAGGCCTTGGGCATCAAACGGCCACCCGAGCTCATCGGCACTGGGTTCATGTTTAAGTACTGGAATGCGCACACCATAAAGTGCAAACAATTGCTCATCGAAAGCAATTTCCTGGAGCTGCACCTCAAGCCCTGCCGCCTGAGTGAGCGCCAGAGCGTGATCACATAAGTGACAACCTTCCGTGGTATATAGAATAAAAGGCATTAAGAGAGAAAGAGAAAATAGCCTGCTGCCACCAACGCAACCACCACAACTCCGATAATAACGAGCTTCATACTTCCACCCTCGTTCGACTCCTCGACCCTGGGTTGCGCCTGTGTGACATTGCCGGCCTTTTTAGGGCTCGCAGCCTGACGCTGTTGTGGACGTGGCTTGGGTGTGGGTGACCGGGTTTCTCCCACTTTGATAGCGGGACGAACGTTAGTTTTGTCCAGATCCGCTTGTGGCCGGAGCATTGTGCTGTCTGAATCGTCCTGCGGGCCATTAACGAGGAAGGTCAGCGTATCAAAGCTTAATTCATCGCCATCGCGCAAGAGAGAGCGTTGCACCTGCTTACCGTTCACATAGGTTCCATTTGAAGAGCGTAAATCTTCGACCTCAAGATTTTCACCCGAAAAACTCAAACGCGCATGTCGCCGTGATAAATGTGCAACACCGAGCGTAATATCGCATTCATTGGAACGGCCAATTACAACCTCTCGATCAATAGGAAAACTGCGATTTGCAAGCGCTGTATTCATAGCCTTCAGGCTCCAGACACTGGCCTGCACTGAGGGCTCCGGTGCAGCCGCTGCGACAGCTTCTCTCCCCTGTTTCGGGTCTACAAGGCTGAATACCTGATCGCCCACAGTAAGTTCGTCACCGTGAACCAGCTGCCGCTCCCCCTTCAGGGCTTCGCCATTGACCAAAACCAGGCCGGCATCACCGAGGTTTCGCAACAGCACGCTGTCCTGACTGACTTCCATCTCTGCCTGACAGGCAGCGACATTGCTGTCTTCTACTGGAATCTCGCAGCTGGTGTCACTACCAATGGTATATTTTGCATCCACCAGCCAAAGTGGGCGTTTTTCACTATTCTTATATTGGATTTGTAACATTGATCCTACTCCACACCGAAAGTCATCAATTGTATATGCTCTACAACTCGACTAACTTTATCTTAATATGTGAAACTTACCAAGGAAATCAATGAATTAAAGCGACTAATTCGAGACATCTTCACGATTTTGGTTTAGTCTCTTTAAGTAGATTCGCAAGGCAGACAAGAATTTTATGCAGCTTAAGCGCCATGCCGCCGGAACGGATGTAGGACTCCAGCGGACCAATAATGAAGATAATTTTTTGTGTAGTGATAGCCTCAACCTCTGGGCAGTCGCAGACGGCATGGGAGGCCACGCTGCCGGTGAAGTCGCCAGCGAAATAACCAACGAAACACTCAGGAAAGAATTCGAACGCGGCACCAGCCTCAGCGATGCCATTCAAAGTGCACATCACGCCGTACTCAACGCCGCAGCTAAAGGAATTGGCGGTCAGGGCATGGGTTCAACCATTGTTGCCCTCTACTCTGATGCGGGTAAATATCAGATTGCCTGGGTGGGTGACAGTCGCGCCTACCTGTGGTCACCCACCAAAGAAAAGAAACTCAAGCAAATCAGCCGTGATCACAGCTACGTGCAGATGCTTTATGAGTCCGGTGCTATCGCCGAAGAGGAGCTCAGCACTCACCCCGAAAAGAATATTATTACGCAATGTCTTGGATCAATTGATTTGGATAATGTCCAGGTCGATTTGGCAGAAGGACTATGGCACGAAGGCGAACGCATTCTGCTGTGTAGTGATGGTCTCTCCGATTTTGTTAGCAATGAAGAAATGATAGATATTCTCAGCAAAACAGTGGACATCGAAAAAGCCGTCAAGGAACTTATCCAAAGTGCATTAGACCGCGGTGGCCGCGACAACATTACCGTTGTTTTGGTAGAGGCACCCGACAAATGGACGGTAACAATGCAGAAAATTCGGGGCACCCTGCGCAAAATATTTTCCTGACGGTTTTAATGCTGTGCCATGTCAAGTTTAATTCATCCCATATACAAACGCGTGGACCTATGGTTTTTCCTGGCCTGCGTGCTCTTTTTTTATGCCCTTCCGAACCTGGATCTACGCATTGCACAACATTACTACAATGGTGAGTTCTTTTTTCACAGTGAAAACCCATACGTCCAATTCGTAAATTGGTTATTCGCCCGAATTCATTTTTTCTATTTAACCTTATTTGTATTTTTTGGGCTTCGTTATTTTTATCGCGACAAACACGAAGAAAAGAAATTTTATTTCTTTCTCGTCCTATGCCTTGTTCTCTCCTACTCCCTCGCGTGGATAATCAGCAATTCTACCTTTGGGCGCCCTCTGCCATTGCAAATTATTGAATTTGGTGGCCCCTTACAATACAGCGCCCCCTTTTATCCTGGCGAATGCATTCAACGTTGCGCCTTCGTAAGCAGTCATGCGAGCCTGGGCTTTTTCATCATGGCCGTTGCCTGGGTACGCAAACAAAAGGTCTGGATTCTCCTGGGTTGTGTTTTGGGTATCACTGTGGGTTTTGTCAGAATGATTCAGGGAACCAGCTTCTTGAGTGATGTTGTTTTTGCTGGCTGGCTCTGTTGGTTTGTTTGCGTGTTACTGGCGCGCAAAATGAAAATGCCACGTATTTGACTTTTCTTGTTTACTTTTCTTGTTTACTTTTCTTTTTCATTTACCGAGTGCGACGTAAGACCAGCCGACACCGTCGCGGCAGGCACACGCGACGGTTCTACATTCCGATGTAAGCTGTAGTCTTCACCTCAGCCCCCAACAAAAACTAACGCCACCACAAAGCAAGCTGAGGAAAGGCTATCAACAAGGCTAATGCAACAAGCTGCAAGGCGATAAAGGGTAAAACAGAACGATAAATATCGGGCAAACTCACTTCAGGAGGAGCAACACTTTTCAGATAAAACGCTGCGGGACCGAAGGGTGGCGACAAAAACGATACTTGCATGTTCATACAAAACAGCACACCAAACCAAATAGGATCGTAGCCCAGCTTCACAACGATGGGAACAAATACCGGCATGGTTAACATCGCGATGCCGACCCAATCCAGGAATAAACCTAGAATAAAAAGGATAAACATCATCAACAACAATATCGCAAGGGGGCTGCCGCCTGCAAAGTTTAACAGCAGGCTCTCAACAAACGTCATGCCCTGCATTGCTGTGTAAACACCCACAATTAAACTGGCACCGACGCCAATCCAGATGATCATGCCGCAAGTGCGCATGGTCTGGATTGCACTTTCCTTGAGTAAACTCCAATTCAATTCACCGCGCAACCAGGTACAAAAAGCCATTCCCGCAGCGCCAATTGCGGAAGCTTCGGTGACTGAGGCAATGCCTTTGTAGATGCTTCCGAGAACGGCGAATGCAACCAGAACCGGCAACACAACCCCTTTTAACAAGCGCATTTTTTCTGCGGCCGTTAAAGTGCTTTCCTCCGCTGTCGCTCGCGGAGCGAGCGCCGGGTTCAGGGCGCAGCGGCCAACGATGTAAGCCACATATAAACTTGCGAGCACTAATCCTGGCACGAAGGAGGCGGTAAATAATTGGCCAATAGACACGTTGGCGTAGAGACCATAAATAATCAAAACAATGGAAGGGGGAATCATGGTTCCCAATGCGCCGCCCGCACACACGGTACCAATGGCAAGGTTTTTATCGTAGCCGAGGCGCAGCATTTGCGGTAAAGCAAGCAAACCAAGTAACACGGTTTCACCACCAATAATGCCGGACATCGCTGCCAGAAAAACGGCCACTATCAGTGTTTGCACCGCGACACCTCCGGGTAAGCGCCCGGAGAAAACTTTCATGGCGTTAAACAAATCCTTGGCGATACCAGAACGGTCAAGAATGGCCGCCATCAAGACGAACATTGGCACCGACACGAAAACATAGGAATTTACAAAACCGTAGAGTCGCCGCACCAACATTGGTAAATACAGCGGGCCGACCCAGAAGAAGACGAAAAACAAGGCAACCAGGCCTGTCACGAAAGCCAGGGGGATGCGCATTGCCAACAATAAAAACATCAGGGCCAGCAGTAGTACACTGCCCCACTCTATGCCCATAGCTGAAATATTCAGTACTTCAAACATCCTGATTCTCGCTTGCTGTATTTTCTTGTGTTGTATGCGAATTAAATTGAAGTACTAACTGCAATATAAATTGCACCACCATAATCACCAGCACGACAAATAAAAAACTGCGCACAATGGCGGGTATTGCTGGGTCCCAGGCACTGCCGGAGCGTTCCGGTTGCCAGTTACCCAAGGGGCCGAAAAGCGAGCTTTTCGCCACAAAATATGCGCCGTAGGCCATCGCTGCGACATAGATTAAACATAAGACCAGAGAGATATAATCAAGAACAGATTGCAGCTTGCTCCCAAAAGAAAATTTGGCTAGCGCTTCATAGATCACGGTGATGCGAATGTGTTTATCCTGAGCAACGCAATAACTGCCGCCGTAAATAAAACACATCGCGCAGAAAAGAATCGTCGTCTCATGAGCCCACACCGTGGGCGCATTAAAAACATAGCGTAGGACGACCTCAAGCACACTGATTACAACACTGCAAAGAAACAGCAATGAGAGCAGGTCGCCAATTCTGACGACCCAACGATCCAAAAAATTCATTTTTTACCTATTTATTGTTTTTCGAACCAGGCGACCAGCGTGTCGTAAACTTTCCTGGCACTGGCGGATTTTTCTGCAAACTTTAACCATTCATTTTGTGCAATCATGCGAAATTTTTCGCGCTCTTCCGCACTCCAGTCGTGAACAGTGATTTTGCCGCTAGCTTTGGCTTCTGCGACAGCAGCTTCATCTCGCTGACGCAATATTTCAAGCATGGAGTCCGACATTTCCTTCACTGATTGTTGCAGCAATGTTTGTTGTTCCGAACTCAACGCAGACCACTTTTTCAAGTTCATCGAAACATCAATACTCGGCACCGAGTGGAAACCCGGATAGACGGGATGCGCAGCAATGTCATGCATACCCTGCTGGTGATTCACAGAAAAAACGGTGTAATCCGCTGCATCGATCAAGCCCTTATCGAGGGAGGTATACACTTCAGACGAGGGTAAATTTACCGGCGACGCACCCGCCGCTGAAAATACACTCTGCACGAGCCCCTCAGGCGCACGAATTTTCAAACCTTTCAGATCAGCAACGCCATTAATGGGCACTTTGGAAACCAGAGCTTCCAGACCAGTCGTAATTGCACCAATAAATTTCACACCATAGGGTGTCAGCAATTCATCATAGAGTTCGCGGCCACCACCCTCTTCTATGAAGCGCAACATTTCTTCCGGCTGACTCCAGGCACCAACGGTATTCCCCAGAAGGCCAAAGGCCGGGTCTTTACCCGAAAAATAACCGGAGGCCGTTATATGTCCATCAAGAAAGCCAGCAGAGATTGCTTCAAGCGTTTCCGAGTGCTTCACAATGGCTTCTACAGGCACCATGGTGATACGAATTTGACCTTGTGTGAGTTCTGCAACTCGGGCAGCCCAGCGCTCCTGTTCAACATAAATATAGCTGCCGCTATTTTCACTTGATTGAAAGGTCAGTTTGAGGGTTTTTGTTTGACCCGCTTCATCATCACCGCTTTTGTTTCCACAAGCAGATAGCAGGACAAAGACCAACAAGAACAAGGTGTATTGTATATGGCTTATTATCTTTATCTTTTTCACAGTAATCCCCTTGCGGCCAGATTTTTTATGAGTGCTCGCGTACCAAAAGTCCAGGCAGGAATCGCATCAGAACGGTTCATCCAGTTCACCAGTGTGCCAAGCTTGCCGCTGCTAATACTGACTTTATCGCCTGGCTTATGCGAAAAACCTTTTCCGGCCTCGCCACGTTCATCGACTGGTGCGAACATTGTTCCCAGGAATAACACCAGGCCATCGGGGTATTGATGAAAGTCACCAATGGTTTGTGCAACGAGATCTTCCGGACTGCGGCTGATTTTACTCATTGAGCTGAGCCCTTGCATCACAAAACCATCTTCGCCTTCAACTTTTAACGCAATATCAGCACTTTTTATATCAGCAAGTGAAAACTGCTCGTCAAACAGGCGGATAAAAGGGCCTAGCGCACATGAACCATTGTTATCTTTGGCTTTACCCAGCAAAAGTGCAGAGCGGCCTTCAATATCACGCAGGTTCACATCATTCCCCAGAGTTGCGCCGCGAATCTGCGCTTTTGAATTCACAACGAGGACGACTTCAGGCTCGGGATTATTCCATTCAGAAGCCGGATGCAAACCCAACTCAGCGCCGAGCCCAAGAGATGACATTGGCTGGCTTTTACTGAATATTTCCGCAAAAGGTCCGATACCCACTTCAAGATACTGTGACCAAACGCCTTTTTCGATCAATACCGTTTTCAGTTTCATTGCCGAATCCGAGCCCGGCTTAATGGCAGAAAGCTCGTTGCCGATCACGTCCGTGATTTCCTTACGCAGGGATTCCGCGCGATTAAGATCACCGGCGGCTCGCTCTTCAATTACTCGCTCCAGCATACTGGCTGCGAAGGTGACACCACTGGCTTTGATCGCTTGTAGATCGATCGGCGAAAGCAAGGAAGGCTGCTTGCTGTCATGCTGGAAATGCAAACTGTTTTTAAGCGCTGCATCCAGAGTACAAACTGGATTGAACGACCCGCTAAGCTTCGCTGGCAAATCATCCAGCTCCATCAATTCGCTTACTGTCGGGGCAAGTGAACTAATGTCAAATAATGTATCTTGCCGCAAAAGTACCGGAGTGGGCCCCGCCTTTTCCGGCTCCCAAACACGGCCAATTAAGCAGGCTTGCTGATAGTCAGCCGGCAAAATGTCATTGCTGGCCATTGCAGTTTTTACGTTAGTCATATCGTTATTATTTATTCAAAATTACTAATTCAAAAATTGGGTTAAGAGAATTTTTATTTTTACTCAACTTTCATCATTCGCATTCCATTAATCACCTTTTACTCACGCAGTTTAGTGATTATTTCTGGGGAGTTTTCCCGCAAGATTTTTATATTCCGTCGCAAAATCCATGCACGCACCTCGATCAAGCTGGCCCACCGACTCGCGATAAATATATTGCCAGGGTGTTTGATTCTCAGTTTGTTTTATTGTCATCGTCGCTTTACGTTGTTCCCATTCTGCATCAGGCACTAAAGCATTCACTGTGCGTTGGCGTAAATCAATGCGAATGCGATCCCCCGTACACACATAAGCCAAACCACCACCGGCTGCCGCTTCAGGTGAGGTATTGAGTATCGCCGGACAGGCAGAAGTACCCGATTGGCGCCCGTCACCAATAACAGGCAACATGGTGATGCCTCTGGCAATCAAGGCATCCGGGGGTTGCATATTGACGACCTCCGCAGAGCCTGGATAGCCCAAAGGACCGCAACCGCGCATAATCAACACGCAATCTTCATCGATATTTAACGACGGGTCATTAATGCGCGTGTGGTAATCTTCCGGACCTTCAAAAACGATTGCTCGCACTTCAAACGCTTCGGGATCAGCCGGGTTTGACAAATATTTTTGATAAAACGTCGCACTGATCACGCTGGTTTTCATGATGCCGGAATCAAAAAGATTACCTGACATATTTAAAAAACCCGCCTTGCTCTTAAGTGCATTATCCACAGAGCGGATCACATCGCTGTTAAAGTTTTCAGCTGCCTCATAATTTTCACGCAGGCCTTTGCCATTCACGTTGAGGGCTGAATCGTCCACCAACCCCAAGCGCAACAACTCGGCCATAACCGCAGGTACACCGCCCGCTTTATAAAATGACTCACCGAGGTATTTTCCCGCTGGCTGACAATTAACCAACAATGGCACTTCATAGCCCCAGTCTTGCCAATGGCCCATATCAAGTTCTATACCCATATGGCGTGCGATCGCATTGAGGTGGACCGGTGCATTTGACGAGCCCCCAATGGCGGAATTCATGATGATGGCATTTTTAAACGCCGCTTCCGTCATGATATCAGCCGGTTTTCGATCCGCGTCAACCAGCTCGACAACGGCTTTGCCAGTGTAATAGGCCATTTGTGCACGCTGTTTATAAGGTGCTGGAATCGCTGCACACCCCGGCAGACTCATGCCCAGAGCTTCGGCCAAACTGTTCATCGTTAACGCCGTACCCATCGTATTGCAATGTCCCGGGCTCGGCGCGGCCGATGCCACTATTTCAACAAACTCGTCGTCATTAATTTCGCCCGCAGCAAAACGCTCACGGCATTCCCAATTAATCGCACCGGAACCAAGCTTACGATCGCGATAAAAGCCATCCAGCATCGGCCCACCGGATAACATAATCGCGGGAATGTTCACGGTCGCGGCCGCCATTAATTGTGACGGCACGGTTTTATCGCAACCGCCGGTCAGCACAACACCGTCAAGCGGATAGCCATGGAGAATTTCCACGAGCCCCAGATAAGCCAGGTTGCGATCCAGAGCCGCAGTTGGCCTTTTACCGGTTTCCTGAATCGGGTGGACCGGAAAGCTTATTGGAATGCCGCCCGCATCACGGATGCCATCACGGACTCGCTTCTCCAGCTCAACATGGATACGATTGCAGGGCGACAGATCACTGCCACTTTGCGCAATACCGATAATAGGCTTACCTGTTTTGAGTTCTTCAAGGGTCAGGCCGTAATTAAAATAGCGTTCCAGGTAGATCGCCGTCATACCAGGGTCGGCAGGATTGTTGAACCAGGCTTCACTGCGCCTGGGTTTTCGTTTTGTCATGCAGCTTACTTCTTATGTTGGCAATAATTATATAATATGATGAATGTTTTCGTAAGAGAAAATTTGCTGTTTACCGCGTCTTATTTTATGGTGCGGTACTATATCACTTGTATACAAGATAAGGGCAGTTTCATGGGTGATTTTGTCCTAATAATAATTGAATTTCCAATAAGGTTTAGTCTCAATGATTAATCATATCCCTTTGTTTTCTAAAGTATTAGTCCAAATTCTTGGTAGCCTTCTCTGCATTGGCCTGATCTCCGGCTGCAGCAAGAGCACCGATGAATCATCAGAAAATCAAGCAGAGCTCCTCCCCTATCTTAACCCCACACTTGATATCGACGTACGCGTGGACGATTTGGTTTCACGTATGACCCTGGAAGAAAAAGCCAGCCAGATGATAAACAAAGCGCCTGCAATCGAGCGCTTGAACATTCCCGAGTACAACTGGTGGAATGAAGGCTTACACGGAGTCGCTCGTGCCGGTTTAGCCACGGTTTTCCCGCAAGCAATCGGCCTGGCAGCAACCTGGGATGAAGCTCACATGTTTGAGGTTGCGACGGCTATTTCCGACGAAGCCCGAGCAAAGCATCATGATTTTGCCAGCAAGGGTAAACGCTTTCTTTACCAGGGTTTAACGCTCTGGTCACCCAATATCAATATTTTCCGTGATCCAAGGTGGGGGCGCGGTCAGGAAACCTATGGGGAAGACCCCTATCTAACAGGGCGCATGGCCGTACAATTTATTAAAGGCCTGCAAGGGGATGATCCGAAATACCTGAAAACGGTTGCCACTGTAAAGCATTTCGCTGTCCACAATGGTCCGGAACCTGAGCGCCACGAATTTGATGCAAAGGCTTCCATGAAAGATTTGTGGGAAACATATTTACCGCAATTTGAAATGGGTATTGTTGAGGGCAAAGCCTACTCCTTAATGTGTGCCTACAACCGCTACAACGGTGAGGCTACCTGCGCCCATGATTTATTAGCAAACGACATACTACGCGGCCAGTGGAATTTTGATGGCTTCGTGGTTTCAGATTGTGGTGCCATTAACGATATCAATGCTCACCATAAAATTACCAATAGTATCGAAGAAAGTTCTGCTGTCGCGGTCAAACACGGCACCGATCTCAATTGCGGCCTGACCTTTTACCCTTATGAAAGCCTGCCCAAAGCTGTCGAGTTGGGTTTGATTAGCGAAGCAGAAATTGATGTCAGCGTTAAACGTTTATTCAAGGCGCGCATGAAGCTGGGAATGTTTGATCCACCCGAACAGGTTCCCTACGCACAAATTCCCTACGATGTGGTGGACAGCCAAAAACATAAGGACTTGAGCGTTGTTAGTGCACAAAAATCCATTGTGCTTTTAAAGAATGAAAACAAGACTCTGCCCTTCAAAAAAGATTTGGAAAAAATTGCGGTTATCGGCCCCAACTCAGACCAATGGCTGATGTTATTAGGCAACTACAACGGCGTACCTTCAGACCCCGTCACACCCCTTCGTGGTATTCGCGAAGCTGTGGCTGCGGACACCGAAGTCGTGTTTGCCCAGGGTGCGGAATTAGCACCGGGCTTACCCATGCTATATCCCATTCCTGCTGAGGTGTTGAGTCAGAAAGATGGCTCGCCGGGTTTAAATGTGGATTATTACAACGCGGCCGATTTAAGTGGCGACATAGTATTTAGCGAAAGCCAGGCAAACCTTGATATTAACTGGAATGACAAAGCACCGCGTGCCGACATGGACGACGACAATTTTGGTGTGCGCTGGCAAGGCCAAATTACACCTACAATTTCCGGTGACTACCAAATTGGTGTTATCAGTACCTGTAATACCAAGGTGTATCTCAACGGCGACTTAATTGCCAGCACACCCTATCACTTTCGCGATGAGTATGGTGATCCGCGAACGAAAAAATCAGACTGGATAAATTTAAAGGCGGGAGAAACTTATCAACTTGAAGTGACTGCTGGCGAAACCTACGCGGATGCCCAGGTACAATTGGTTTGGGCGGAACCCAAGCCTCAACTGAAAGAAAAAGCAATTGAAGTCGCGAGTGACGCGGACGCCGTTGTCCTTGTGATGGGTTTAACGGCGCGCATGGAAGGCGAAGAAATGGACATCCAGGTGGATGGTTTCCGCGGCGGCGACCGAACCAAACTCTCACTACCTCAAAATCAAATCGAATTGATGCAAGCAATACACGCGCTTGGCAAACCGACAGCGCTCGTATTATTAAACGGAAGTGCCTTGGCGATTAACTGGGAGCAGGAAAATATCCCTGCCATTATTGAAGCCTGGTACCCTGGTCAATCTGCGGGCACCGCGATTGCCAGTGTCCTCTTCGGTGACTTCAACCCTGCTGGGCGTCTGCCTGTGACTTTCTACAAGTCGGTGGATGATCTACCCGCTTTTGAAGATTACAACATGACAAATCAAACCTATCGCTTTTTCAAAGGTGAGCCCCTATACCCTTTCGGTTACGGTTTGAGTTACAGTCAATTTGAGTATTCAGATTTTGTTTTACCCGATAGCATCAATCAAGGTGAAGGTACAAGCCTCAGCGTAAGGGTAAAAAATGTCAGCGACCGCGACGGCGAAGAAGTGGTTCAGGTTTATGTAAGCAACAAGAACCCTGCACTAAAAACACCCCTGCGCGAACTGAAAGCCTTCAAACGCATTCATTTGAAAGCGGGCGAAGAAAAACAGGTGCAACTTGAGCTGAATGCCAAAGCCTTTATGTACGTCACAGATGCAGGAGAGCGCGTTTTTGAGCCTGGCGATTTCGAGGTTTCCATTGGTGGCGGTCAACCATATAGCCAGCTGAAAGGCAGTTCGAATGTGCTTATCAGCAAACTCTCACTCAAGTAGGTAAATTCATCAACAAAAAAAGGTTGCCCTTCTAACTTTAAGCGCGGGCTTCAAACCCGGGCTTAAAGTAGAGGCAACCTTTTTTGTTTTACGCTGTTTTACAATCAGGAACTGAAAGCCTTTAACAGTGGCATCCGAGAGGCTCTCCACGCGGGAAAGAAACCGCCGACCAGACCAATAATCACAGCCAGAATGATCCCGCTTTTGAATGCGTCTGCCGACACATTAAAATCAAAGACAACCTGGGTAAAACTGCCACCCATTGTTGAAGTACTGATGCCATCAAAAAGTAAAAAGGCTATCAATGTCCCCAACACGCCACCGATAATGGCAAGCACAAGCGACTCAACCAGAGTACCAAAAAAGGCTGAAATACCTTTAAAACCTATCGCCCGCAACGTTGCAATTTCCACCGCCTTTGCTTCAACAGAGGTGTACATGGTATTCAAGGCACCCGCTAAGGCACCCAGCGCCATAAAAATTGCCAATCCCCAGCCCATGTAAACAAGGCGACCCATATCGCGGCTTTGATCCGAATAGTACGCTTGCTCGGTCATGACATCGAGATTTAAACGTGGATCACTTTCGATAAAGTCTCGAATTTTCTGTATTGCCTCAGGGCCGTCCAGGCGGACGCGAATACTTTGATAGGAATTCCCCCGATTAAATTGGGCTTGCAAGGTGCGTACATCGGTCAGCAGCTCACTACCAAAAACCGAACCACCCGCATCGAACACACCCACTACCGTCCACTCGGTCGCGCCGAATTTCATTTTACTGCCAAGCTCAAAGCCGCTGAATTGCGACAGAATACTGGTACCCACAATAATTTCTGTTTTCCCTTCTTCAAACATTCGCCCGTCGATCAGCGAAATATTTTTACGCAAGGAAAACCCTGCAGGCCCTATTCCTCTCAATGGTAAATTCGCCTCGGTTTGCGAAGATTTTTTAACACCGTCGACAACCACATACAACTCACCGGAAATGATGGGGCCATTTTCATCTTTCGCAATACCTGGTGAACTGCTCACATTGGTGTAAACATCGCCACCGAGGCCACTGTTTAACTCCGCTGCGGAACCACCACGCAACATAATGGCAACATCTTCCGAACCCGAACCGGCCATGGTTTTTTGAAAGCCTTGCCCCATTGCCATAAAAGCCAACAACACGGTCACAACAATTGCGACCGCCAACAGGGTTGTCAATGAAGAACCAACACGTTTGGGCAAACTTAATAGATTCATTTTTACCACGGCACTGATTTGTGCAAATAACGATCCCATGTCTTATCTCCTGCTCAATGCTTCGATGGTATTCAATTTCATGGCCTGCCACGCAGGGACAATACCCGTCACAAAACCAAGAATGGCAATAAACATCAAACCACTTATAAAAACCTGATGCCCAAGCACCAGAGCCGGTAAAATACTTTGCGTCATTGGAGTAATGGCTTTAATAGATAACCAGGCTCCGCCCAAACCCAGAATGCCACCGAGTGCGGCTAACAAAAACGACTCTGCCAAAACCATGGCAAACACTTTTTCTGCGGTAAATCCCAGCGTTTTTAAAACAGCAATCTCACTGGTACGTTCCTTGATACTTTGCCACATGGAGTTGCCAACAATCAGTAGTATTGTGAAGAAGGCCGCCATCACAACAGACATGATAATAAAACCAATATCCCCCATCTGCTCGACAAAAGCCTTACTGAATTGTGCTTCGGTTGAGGTTTCCGTTTCAGCAGGCGAGTTGGCAAACATTTTGTCTACTGCACGCGAGACTTCCTCGTTTAATTCGGGGTTTTGCGTTGTCAAGGGAATCCAGCCTATCCAGTCGCCACCCCAGATTTGGGTCTCCATAAAATATTTATAGTGGATCAAGGTGTAACTGGTATCGGTCTGAGGGTTTTCCGGGCGAACAATACCGGAAATATTAAAATCCCAGGTACTGCTACCGTCGTGTTTGGAAAATATATTGGATGAAACAGGAATACGGTCCCCGACTTTCCAACCACGGGCATTTGCAATCCGCTCTCCGATCAAGATGCCCTGACGATCTTTCTTCCAATTTTCCAACTCCTGTTCATCGACGACGACATCATCGTACACTTCGAAATAGGATTCCGGATCGACTGCAAAAGTCATTAACTGGTTTTTCGGCTCCTGATAATACCCGCCAAACCAGTTGGCCCAGGTTACATCTTTCACCCCTTCCAGAGTACGGATCTTATTCACATATGCGAGCGGCAGGGGTTGCGTGAAGTTTATTTTGTTCACCGTCACCAGGCGATCATCGGCAGAGAGCTCCACACCTGCATCAAAGGCATTTTTGATCGCTCCCAGCGCACCAAACAATAGAAACGCAATAAATATTGCAAAGCAATTTAAAAACAAGCGCAATTTATTGCGTGTCAGGTTTTTCCTGACCAGCGTAAAATTGTTCATGCCACTGCCTCACTACTTTGCTGCTCGATAAATTGGCCTTTATCCAGATGCAGGGATACATTTGCAAAACTGGCAGCGACCGGATCGTGCGTTACCATGACAATGGTTTTGCCAAATTCCTTGTTGAGCAACTGCAAGGTTTCAAGAATTTCCGTTGCTGTTGTGCGGTCAAGATCTCCTGTAGGTTCGTCGCACAACAAAAGATCGGGGTCGGACACAATGGCGCGAGCAATGGCCACTCGCTGTTGCTGGCCACCGGACAATTCTTTCGGCAAATGTCGGGCGCGGTCACTGAGGCCCACCAACTTCAATGCAGTTTCTACGCTTTTATTTCTTTGCGCTTTACTGAGATTTTTTAACAATAAAGGCAACTCCACATTTTTCTCTGCGTTAAGCATCGGCATCAAGTTATAAAACTGGAATATAAAACCCACATGGCGTGCACGCCATTTTGCCAATTCCCCTTCACCAAGATTTTGAATGGCCTGACCTTCAAACAGAATTTCACCTGAAGTAGGCCGGTCGACACCGCCCAGCATATTGAGCAGAGTGGTTTTCCCTGAGCCTGAAGGCCCCATAATTGAAACAAACGTGCCTTTCTTGATTGTGATATTCAGCCCATCAAAGATACTGATACTTTCCCTGCCGCGTACAAAACGCTTTTCGATATTTTTTAAATCAAACAATAATTCGTTACTCATTGGGCTCTCCATGGTCTTTTCATCATCAGGTTGTTTTTAAAAACGCTACTTTTACACCCATATCCGGCAGGATACGTTCATCGCGCGTTTCAATTTTTATACGGACACGCACGGTCGCCTTGGCTCTGTCTGCAGTGGGGATAATGGCAATCACACTTGCGGGAATATCCCAGCCTGGGTAAGCATCAAGGTTTGCCTTAACTTGCTGGCCCGCTTTGACGCGTCCAATGTAGGCTTCATTCACATCGACTTCGATTTCCAGCGACGCCATATCGACAATGGTACAAATACCGGTTCGCGTATAGCCACCACCTGCCGCAGCTGGTGCAACAATTTCACCTGGTTGCGCATTTTTCACGGTCACAACACCGGCGAAGGGGGCGCGAATAGTGTGATTATCCAGCAACTCCTGCTGTTGCTTGACTTGCAAACGCGCAGTTTCGATATCCGCGTTCGAGGCCTTTAACAAGGCGGTAAGTTTATCTACATCCGCCTGGGCACGCGTTAATTGCGCTTCGCTAATAAAGCTGTCGCGCCCGAGCGCCTGCATGCGTTGAAGAACGCGCTCTGCTTCAGCGAGATCCGTGGCAGTGCTATTAATACTGGATTCCAGAGAGTTTACCCGGGCCCGCGCCAGATCCAGATTGACCTGCGCCAGGGACGCATCGAGAGTGGCCAATATTTGACCTTCAACGACATCCATCCCCTCTTCCACTTCGACCGATTTGATCAACCCCATCGTTTCTGCGGATACGGTGGCAATGCGGCGCGCCGTAATATAACCAGAAGCATTCAGCACTTCTTCACTGCCACTGAACATTGCCGGGTTTTCGGTGCTCGTCGTATTGGTTGCTGCCGCCACGCGCGATGGTTTGGCGGGCACTTCCACAATGACCTCTTTGGCGGGAATAAGCCAAAGAGTCAACACAACACTGAGCAAGGCCGTCACACCACACGCCACGACCACCAAAAGCCAACCGGTGTTGTGAGGCGCTTCCGCATCCTTGTCCAGCTTTAAGTCATTTAATAGTGCGCTTTTGTCTTCCGCAGACCCCATCTTACCCCCTCGTCGCGACCGTGCTTATTTATGATATGCTGATTTTCTGTGTTTTTTGTAGGGTTTTGACGCTTCTCTATTTCACTCAAGCTTGTATCCAAACGCCCTGAATTGAGCAAACATCAGCTGCGTTCTACCCTATGTATGGCGACTCTGAATAACAGCTCAATAACCACTTAATAAGTAATCAATAACCAATCAAGAGCCAAATTGAATAATAACCTCACTCAGGCCAGGTTTATTAAATAGCGCAGTCATCATAAGAGCAAGTGCGACTGACAAGCCAGTGACAAAAGTAAGCAGTAAACGGTGCCGACCTCACCCCTGTCACAGCCTGGCAAACGCTTGAAAAGACTTGATCTGCCCCCAGATCCCGTTATGATAAGATCCACTTCTGGGAAAATGGAGAGCAGAAATGCAAGAACTTTATACAACACGCAGCGAAGAACTCAGCTCGATTGAAATCAGCAAGGTGTTGCGTAATACCTATGCTCTATTGGCGATGACTATTGCCTTCAGCGCACTGGTATCCACCCTCGCCATCAAGATGAATGCGCCCTATCTCGGCCCATTGATCACCATTGGCGTTTATTTCGGACTCCTGTTTGCCGTTGAGAAAACGAAGAACAGCGCCACCGGATTATTTTTTGTTTTTGCTCTTACCGGCTGGCTGGGTTTTACCCTGGGGCCAATTCTTAATTACTACCTGCACGTCTCGGGTTTTGAGCCTATATTGATGGCGCTGGGTGGTACCGCGTTGATTTTCTTCGGTTTGTCCGGGTACATCCTGGTCACGCGTAAGGACATGAGCTTTGCAACGGGCTTCCTGATGACGGGTATTCTGGTCGCTTTTGTTGCTGCGATCGCAAACATCTTTTTGAAAATTAGCGGTCTCGCCATGGCAATTAACTGCATGTTCCTGTTTCTTTCATCAGGCATCATCATGTGGCAAACGAGCCAGATTATCCATGGTGGCGAGCGCAACTACATCAGCGCGACAGTGACTCTGTATGTAATGCTCTACAACATCTTCACCATTTTGTTGAGCTTCCTCGGCGGCAGTGACGACTAGTCGACTCAGCCAATACCTATCGATAGCCCCGCTTCTTGCGGGGCTATTTTTTTCCAGGTTTGAAACATGGCGTTCGTTCTAAATATTAGCCACGCTCCGCTCTCACCTCTTGCCGAAGCGCCTTTGTATTTCGCGCGTGCTGCCACAGCAGACATTAAAGCCTGCTTCTTTCAGGGCGAAGCGGTGACGCTTTTCGCGGATACGAGTGCAAACCCGGGTTTGAAACAGGCCTGGCTGGATTTCCTGAAAGAGCAAGAATTAACAGCCTTGTGCTGCAGTGCGGCAGCCAGCGCACTTGGGGAGCTGCAACCCACACAACATCAAGCCGCAATCGAAATTGTTGGCCTTGGCGAATTAATCAGCCTTAGCCAGCAAGCAAAAATCATTTGCTTTGGAGATGCCTGATGTTGGTGTTTCTATTGCGCGCCAAAGCAAATGAAAAGCAATGGACAGCAGCCCTGGATACAGCACTCGTCGCCAGCATATTTGGCCAAACCTCGTGTTTATGCCTGCTCGGTAATGCGATCGACCTGCCGGCATCACTCAAGGAGAAATACGAACAGCTTGTTGAGCTGGGTTGTCGGCTCGAAATCGAACCGGATAAAAAGCAATTAACAGCACTACTGAACCAGGCTAACCAGGTTTTCTCCTATTAAATACTCTACATCGCGGTAAAAACTCAAACTAATGAACACTCTTTACTTATGCCCTGTTAATCAAGACCGTGTCGATGTCGGTGCCCTGCAAACTGTGGCGGACAGCAGTGATCTCATTGTTATAATGTGCCCAAACACACTGCCTTATCTGCAAAATACCCCTGCGGAAACACGACTGCATTTTTTGCCCCTGCGGAGCCCGAAATCAGACGTGACGCCACAAATCAAGACCATTAACTGGCCACAATTTGCAGAACTCTCAAAACAATTTTCTAAAATTATTACCTGGTACCTATGATTCCCGGCAAAGCCTATCCCGAACGCTACGATGAACAACTCGCAGACAAACTACGCGCACTCCAATCGCAATTTTCTGCATTTAAAATGCCGAAGCTTGAAACGTTTGAGTCACCGAAAACACATTACCGTATGCGTGCGGAATTCAAAATCTGGCAACAAGGTGAACGCGCACACTACGCGATGTATCAACCCGGAGAATATAAAAAACCAATTTTGATTGATGAGTTTAGTATTGGGTCGCAATACATTGTCGATTTAATGCCACATTTGCTTAGCGCAATCAATGCCTCAGCGGCCCTACGACAACGCTTGTTTCAAGTGGAGTTTTTAAGTTCTCTCGCTGGCGAAGTATTGGTTACATTAATTTATCACAAAGCACTGGACGACCAGTGGGACGCGGAAGCAAGCACCCTGGAAACCGCTCTGAAGTGCAAGATTATTGGTCGCAGTCGCAAACAAAAACGGGTTCTCAGCACTGACTACATCACAGAAAGCCTACAGGTCGGTGAGGAGTTTTTTCACTATCAACAGGTGGAAACTGGTTTCACCCAACCCAATGCACGCGTTTGTGAAAGTATGCTCTCGTGGGCTTGCCGTTGCGCGGAGCAAATCATTACACAGCAAAGTGATAACAAAAAAGATTTACTGGAGCTTTATTGCGGCAATGGCAATTTTACGCTCCCGCTTTCCCGACGCTTTGACAAGGTTCTTGCGACTGAAGTGAGTAAAACGTCTGTGAATTCAGCGCGCTTCAATATTGAAAAAAATGCTTGCGAAAATATCGAAATTATTCGGCTCGCAAGTGAAGAAGTCAGTGCAGCTCTCGCTGGAGAGCGCGAATTTCGTCGGCTGCAGATGATTCAGCTGGAAGACTATAACTTTTCAACCGTTTTCGTAGACCCTCCACGAGCGGGCCTCGATGACGCAACCGTTGAACTGGTCTCGCGCTTTGACAATATTCTCTATATATCCTGCAACCCCGATACCTTGAAGCGAAACCTTGAAGCGCTGGACACGAGTCATGAGCCTGTGCGCTTTGCTGCCTTTGACCAATTTCCCTATACACATCATCTGGAATGCGGGCTTTGGCTAAGAAAACGTCAGTAACACGCTAAGAAAGTGCTGGTCTTTGAGGCTTAATCTGGCTCATCACTGCTTTCAAACAAAAAAGATTGCCCTTCACTGCTTTTAGTGGGCTCAGTCTTATGTTTCTTTTTTGATTGGCTTGAGCGTTTACCCTTTTGCTCCGCAGCGGATTTCTCGCCTGGCGGCTTTCCATTTTCCAGTGCTTCCATTTCCATATCGTCATATTCCACACCTTCTGCGTCATCCTCTGCATCAGTTGCCAAGCGCTTGCTGGCTTTTGCCCCGAGTTCGCGAAGCATTTCCACGCGCCTGAATAGATTACCGCGCCCACTACTCATTCTTTTTTTACTTTGCTCAAAGGCTTCACCGGCCTTCTCAATGTAACGGCCAACTTCATCCAGAGATTCCACGACGCGCACAAATTGATCGTAGAGACGCCCTGCACTTTCCGCAATTGCTTCCGCATTTTTGTTTTGTTTTTCATAGCGCCATATGGTCTCAACGGTGCGCAAAGCCACCATCAGGCTAGAAGGGCTCACCAGAACAATGTTTTTTTCATAGGCTTCTTTAAACAACGCGGGAGAATGCTGCAAGGCGAGCACATAGGCCGATTCAATCGGCATAAATAAAAACACAAAATCGAGCGTGCGCACGCCTTCAAGGCCCTCATAATTTTTTAGCGATAAGCCCTTGATATGACTTCGAATGGCCTCGACATGCATTTTTAAATATTGTTCACGCGCTTCCTTCTCTTCGCTATTTGACCAGGCCTCAAAATGCGTGAGCGCCACCTTCGAGTCGATTACAATATCCTTATTGTCTGGTAAATGAATGATGACGTCCGGACGCAAATTACGACCAGCTTCATTTTTATAGGTATTTTGTGTTTCGTACTCACGTCCTTTGGTAAGTCCACTTTGCTCAAGCAGACGCTCAAGAATAATTTCACCCCAACCTCCCTGGGTTTTATTTTCTCCCTTTAAGGCTGTTGCTAAATTGTTGGCCTCGGCGCTAATCGCTTGTGCCTGTTTTTGCAATTCCGTAATTTGCCCAACAAGCTGGTTTCGCTGACTATTCTCCTTGTGGTAAATATCTTCAACTCTTTTGTTAAACGCATGGAGTTGCTCTTTAAAGGGGTTGAGTACCAATTCGAGGTTTTGTTTGCCGGTTGCTGTCAATTTCTCTTGACCACTATCGAATAATTTTTTCGCAGCGAGTTCAAAATCCTTGAACAGAATATTACGCGCGTCTTCCAAACCACGCTTCTCGGCGTGCAAGGCTTGCTGTTGGGCTTCCAGCTGTGCACGTAAACTGACAATCGTCACTTCCTTCTCGGTAAGCGCCTGTTGCATCGCTTTCGCTTTTTTCTGAAAGTACCACCAACACAAAAGGCTCGCACTGAGAAAACACAGGAGGCAGGCGAGAATGAGAAAACCCCAAGCGGCGGAAGATTGAAACAACTCTGTCATTAAAAGCCCTGATTTATATCGTTTTGTGGAGGCTATTCTACCTGATGCGGACAACGATATCAGGGCTGTTGCTTGTTCAGCGTAAAATCTCAAATTGGTTTAGAATGCGAGTCATTACATTACACTAACCAATTGAATTTTTTATAACATTTCATGGCAGTGAGCGCTCCCAGGGTTCTGGTTTTTGATTCCGGTGCAGGCGGATTAAGTATCGCCAGGGCTTTGCTAGCGTTAAGTGCAAGCCCGCTTGAATTGGCTTACCTGGCAGATGACCAGGCCTTTCCTTATGGCAATAAAAGCCAGGCTTACCTTCTGCAGCGTGTTCTTGAACTTATGACGCGCTATATCGAGCAAACCCGGGCCGATATCGTTGTTATTGCCTGTAATACTGCAAGCACACTGGTCTTGCCGGCATTGCGTGCTCGGTTTGCAATCCCCTTTGTGGGCACTGTTCCCGCGATAAAACCCGCCGCTAAACTCAGCCGCAGCGGCCATATAGGGGTGCTCGCGACTCCCGCCACGGTGCAACGGGAATATACTGCCGAACTCATTCAAACCTATGCGCCTGATGTCAACGTTCACCTTTGCGGGAGTGATGCGCTGGTGCAGTGTGCTGAAGACTACATTGCTGGCCAAGCGATTGATCAGCGTCTGATCGACAGGGAAATTCAAACTTTACTCGCCTACCCCGACGGCGACCAGATTGATACCCTGGTTCTTGCCTGTACGCATTTCCCATTGCTTGCTGAGCCGCTGCGCGCCAGTGCGCCTCATATTATCCATTGGGTGGATTCCGGTGAGGCTGTGGCACGACGCTGTCTCGATTTATTAAAACTGGAGCCCCGGCAGGCGACGACCAAGCCACAAGTAAATCCCGCTAAACATACGTTGAGCATTCATTTGACCAGTGCGGAAAACGTAACGGTCTCGGGAAATGGGGTGACGATGGGTGGAGGTGTAGATAAGAAAGAAGCGCTGGATTATCTGAGCTATCTGCAAGGCCAAATATAACCAAGACCTCGAAGGGTTTCAGTGAACCTCTGAAAAATACACTATTTTCCAGAGGCTCACTGGTATTCACAAAACCAGCTACAGGTTCTAGCTAATAGGTTTTCACCTTTGACTCGCTAAGTGTTTTGGCCTGATAAGCCAGCAACTCGGAGTTTGCCCCTTCGCGTTTTAATTGCGAACGCATAATTGCAAGTTGTTGCTCTGGCATGTCTTCCAATTTTCCTTTTTCGACATTTGCCAGGATGATAATTGCCTGATCACCATTGCCTTTGGCGACACTCTCGTAGCTCAAGCCATCGCTCGCCGGCATTTCAAAGGCAGCATTGCGCACCTGAAAGTCCATTGGCGTTTCAAAACGCTTGGCATCTTCAAAGTTGCTGAAGCTGTAACCCTTCTCCTCAGCCAGGCTCTTTGCATCAGCGCCAGCTTTCAGTGTCGCGAGCACTTCTTCTGCTTCTGCCTGCATACGCGCCGCTAACTTCTCGGTTTTCAAGCGCGTTTGAATACTCATTTTCACTCTCTCGAGCGGCAACACATGCTCGGCAATATGCTCCTTGCGACGCACAACCACTGCATGACCTGGCGCCAATTGGATTTTCGGGCTATTGCGCCCATCCATTAACACTTCTGTACGCCAGGCGGCTTCGCGAACAGAAGCATTACCGGCAATACCGGTTCCGGTATTGCGCTCAAAGGGGCTTGAGCTTTTGATGGGCAAATTCAGGGATTCGCTTGCAAGTTGCAGGTCACCCGCACTGAAGGTCATGTCCTCAAAATCTTGCTCCATTTGTGCATAACTTTCTTCTGCACGTTCACGCTTAATACTGGTTTCAATCGCCAAACGCTTCTCGTCCAGAGACGGGAATGCCTGAACTTCTCGTACCAATGCCTTGATAAGATGAATACCTGAATCCGTTTCCACTGGCGCCGACACTTGCCCTTCTTCCAGTGCCAGTGCAGCCGCTTCAAACTCTTCAGAGAATGTACCTTTAATCAGTACACCCAACTCACCACCACTTTCTTTAGAGCCTTCGTCTACAGAGAATTCTTTCACCAGCGCGGCAAAATCTTCGCCTGCTTGTAAACGTGTTTGAATCTCTGCGATTGTGGCTTGGCTATTGTCATCCTTCTCCAACATCAAGTGCGCGATTTGCACATCTACATCGGAACTGGTGGATTCAAAATCGGCTTTTTGTTCGTCGTAACGCTGCTTAATTGTGTCTTCGCTCACTGTAATGGTCTTCATCAGATCATCAACGGACAGTTCCAGATACTCAACGGCCATTTTTTCCGGCTCAAGAAATTCGCTTTGATTTGCATCGTAGTAAGCCTGAATCTCTTCTTCAGTCACCGCAATATCCGCATCTTTTCCTGCAGCGGGAATTTCGATTAATGAGAAATCGCGTTTTTCCTGTGCGATAGCAACAATGGCTTCCAGTTCTTTATCGGTTACAAAAGAAGAGCCTGCCAGAGCGTCGCTCTGTTGTTGAATAAGCATGATGTCGCCAACATAGTTTTTAAATGTTGTCGGCGTAAATCCGAGGTTGGAAAGTTGCTGGCGATAGAGTTCGCGATCGAACTTGCCTTCTGTTTGATAAGCGGGGATTTTCTGAATTTCCGAATAAATTTTTGTATCGGCGATGCCCATACCGCCTTTTTCAGCTGTTGTTGCCAAGGCAACACGCTGAATCAAGGATTGCAACACCATTGGTGCGAGATTTTCATCCTTGAGCTGATCAGATGTTGGGTCTACACCCTGACCGATCATACGCTCTTTCTGTTGGAAAACCGCTCGGCTTAACTCAACCCTTGAAATATTGCGTTTATTGACTGTCGCCGCTTCAGTACCCGCAATACTGGATAAAAACGACGAACCGCCAATTCCCGTGACTACCATTGGTACCACAAATAAAATAACGACGATTGTTGCAATCGTACCCTTCATATTGTCGCGAACATTTTGAAGCATTGTCAGCTCCTGTACCTTTCTCTAATAATTATATTTTTTTTCAAATAAAAAAGGCGCCGTGCACGTGCGCCTTTTTATAACCTCTTGTTTAACCGGATAGCTTAGTTAACAGCATCCTTCAGTTGTTTACCGGCTTTAAAACCGGGAATTTTTGCTGCTGGAATATCGATAGGTGCACCCGTTTGTGGATTGCGACCTGTACGCGCAGCGCGTTCTTTCACCTGAAAGGTGCCGAACCCTACCAATGCGACTTGATCACCTTTTTTAAGCGCATCGGTAACCGAATCAATTACTGCATCCAGTGCTCGGCCGGCAGCGGCTTTTGATATGTCTGCGGATGCGGCAATTGCTTCTACTAATTCAGATTTATTCACGTTAGACCCCTCTTATTATTTAAGTCATGTTCTTTTAGATTTCGACCCTTCACATCGAAACTGCCCGAGACTTTGCTCTGTCGTTTTGAAAATTGGATTATAGCCATTCAAAACGATGTTCTGCTCATCTGTATTTCACTTAGCCCATTTCACAAGTTGTTACGCTTTATGAATTCACTAAATTTTCGCGTCTTAATGACGACTTATTGCCCTTGGGCTTTTCGCTCCTGAGACAATTAGCGCCTGAAACCATTATAGTCGCGCTAAATTAATAAACTATTTTTAAAGCCAATTAATTAACGATTTTCTCGCTTGTTACCACGCTAATCAGCGAGGAATGAAGCGTGAACCTCTGGCAACTGGTGTCATCCAGCGAATAGCGATTTATACCAACTGCGGGGGCTGACGGTCAAGATTGAAATCCCCAAATTCTGCTTCAGATAGCGATATCACCAATTTCTGTATTCATTTCGCTTCAATTAAGCAATAATTACGCCCACCTTTAGTGTGTGCTTATTCGATTTTGGTCTGCCTGTTCACCTTGCGCCTTGGCTTCCAGTTCTCGGTATTCTTCGTCACTGAAGGGCGTTGGCATGGATTGCAATGCAATTTCAAGGACTTGATCAATCCATTTAACAGGTTTGATCAATAAATCGGCTTTGATGTTATCGGGAATATCGCGTAGATCTGCCTCGTTGTCAGCGGGAATTATAACGGTTTTTATCCCGCCACGGTGCGCTGCCAACAACTTTTCTTTCAATCCACCAATTTTCAGGACTTCACCACGCAAGGTAATTTCACCCGTCATGGCAACATCGGCGCGAACAGGAATCTCAGTATAAACAGATACCAATGCAGTACACATTGCAATACCCGCGCTGGGCCCATCCTTCGGAGTTGCGCCTTCAGGAACGTGAATATGCAGATCACGCTTCTCGTGGATATCCGGGGCAATACCGAGCACCTGTGACCGTGAGCGCACAACGGTCATGGCGGCCTGTATCGACTCCTGCATGACATCGCCAAGCGATCCGGTTTTTACGAGCCGACCCTTACCTTTCACTGCTGACGACTCGATGGTGAGAAGCTCACCACCCACCTGTGTCCAGGCTAAACCGGTTACCTGGCCAATCTGGTTTTCACTTTCGGCCTTACCATAATCTGTTTTGCGTACACCCAGATAATCTTCCAGTTTATTAGGTGTAATCGTGATTTGATCGTGACTGTCTTTTTTGACGTTTTCACGGACAACCTTCCGGCATAATTTTGCCAACTCTCGATCGAGTCCTCGCACCCCCGCTTCGCGCGTGTAGTAGCGAATAACATCCATAATCGCGGAGTCTTCAATTTCGATTTCTTCTTTTTTCAATCCATTATTTTTGACTTGCTTGGGAATCAGGTAGCGCGAAGCAATATTGAGCTTTTCGTCTTCGGTATAACCGGGAATACGAATCACTTCCATACGATCCAATAAAGGGCCGGGAATATTCATGGAGTTCGAAGTACAGACGAACATGATATCCGACAAATCATAATCCACTTCAAGATAGTGATCGTTAAAGGTGGTGTTTTGTTCAGGGTCTAAAACCTCAAGCAAGGCTGAAGCCGGGTCACCGCGATGATCCATTCCCATCTTGTCTATTTCATCCAGCAAAAACAGGGGGTTTTTAACACCGACTTTGGACATCTTCTGAATAAGCTTGCCTGGCATTGAGCCGATATAGGTACGACGGTGACCACGAATCTCAGCTTCATCGCGCACGCCACCCAGAGCCATACGAACAAATTTGCGGTTAGTGGCACGCGCAATCGATTCACCCAAACTCGTTTTACCAACACCGGGCGGGCCTACCAAACACAGTATTGGCCCTTTCACTTTTTGCACCCGCTTTTGTACAGCAAGGTACTCCAGTATACGTTCCTTGACCTCTTCCAATCCGTAATGATCGGTTTCGAGAATTTTTTCTGCACGAACAAGATCGTGCCGAACTTTACTGCGTTTTTTCCAGGGGAGTTTTACCATCCAGTCAATATAAGCGCGTACAACCGATGCTTCGGCCGACATTGGAGACATCATTTTCAGCTTGTTTAATTCCGCGCGCGTTTTTTCCTGAGCATCTTTTGGCATTCCTGCGTCGGCAATTTTCTTTTCGAGTTCATCGTGCTCGTTGCCCTCTTCGCCGATATCACCCAGTTCTTTTTGAATCGCCTTCATTTGCTCATTCAAATAATATTCGCGCTGGCTTTTCTCCATTTGCTTTTTCACGCGTCCACGAATGCGTTTTTCGACTTGATACAAATCCGCTTCCGCTTCCATTAAGCCAATCAACTGCTCAAGACGTTTGCCAATATCAACGACTTCAAGTATTTCCTGTTTTTGCGCCAGTTCGAGAGACATGTGTGCAGCAACCGTGTCCGCCAGCCGCCCGGGTTCGTCTATCCCGCTTAGAGATGTCATCACTTCTGCGGGTACTTTCTTGCTCAGGCTGACATATTGTTCAAACCGCGTTAGCAAGGACCGCATTAAGATCTCTGATTCACGCTCGGACGCAGTGACACTTTCTTCAACGGTTAATTCTGATTGAAAATACCCTTCGGCTTCCGAAATACCTTTAATACGGGCGCGCATTTTCCCTTCAACAAGAACCTTGACAGTTCCATCGGGCAATTTGAGAAGCTGCAGTACGGAGGCGATTGTACCGAAGTCATACAGATCTTCGCGACCAGGGTCGTCAACGGAGGCGTGTTTTTGCGCAACCAGTAAAACCTGCTTGTCATCCGCCATGGCGAATTCCAATGCGCGAATGGATTTTTCTCTCCCCACAAAAAGTGGGATTACCATGTGCGGATAGACAACCACGTCCCGTAAAGGCAACAAAGGCAAAGTAAGTACGGATTCGGTATCAGACATTTCAATTCTTCTTAATGAGGTTTAATTTCGCAAACGGTCAAAAGGTATTAGACAAACAAAAAAGGACTCCCTTGGAGCCCTTACTTGGGAGTACTGCCTGCTCAAGCTCAATTGAGCCTGGATTTACAAATCAGTCTTCAGCTGTTTTCGCTGATTCTGCCGTTTCGTAAACCAAAAGCGGTGCAGATTCTCCCTTAATGACGGCCTCGTCGACGACCACTTTCACAACATCATTTTCAGATGGCAGCTTATACATGGTATCGAGCAAGACATTCTCCATAATGGAACGCAAACCTCGTGCGCCGGTTTTTCTCTCCATGGCTTTCATCGCCACGGCTTCGAGTGCATCGTCACGGAAGTCTACTTCAACGCCTTCCATCTCAAAGAGTTTGGAATACTGCTTCACAAGAGAGTTTCGAGGCGCTTTCAAAATTTCTACCAAGGCTTCCTTATCGAGTTCGTCCAGGGTGGCAATCACGGGCAAACGACCCACAAATTCCGGAATGAGACCGTAACGCACAAGATCTTCCGGCTCGAGGTCTTTCAAGGTCTCGCCCACATTTTTACTGGTATCCTTACTCTTCACTTCTGCGGAGAAGCCAATTCCGCCTTTCTCAGAGCGATCCCGAATAACTTTATCCAGGCCGGCGAAAGCACCACCACAAATAAACAGGATATTGGAGGTGTCGACCTGCAAAAATTCCTGCTGTGGATGTTTGCGTCCACCTTGTGGTGGCACGGAAGCAATTGTTCCCTCAATAAGTTTCAGCAGCGCTTGCTGAACACCTTCACCACTCACATCGCGAGTAATGGAAGGGTTGTCTGATTTTCGGGAAATTTTGTCAATCTCATCGATGTAGACAATGCCCTGCTGGGCTTTCTCGACATCGTAATCACACTTCTGCAGCAATTTCTGAATGATATTCTCAACATCTTCGCCCACATAACCGGCTTCGGTTAAAGTCGTGGCATCCGCGATGGTGAAGGGGACATTCAACAGGCGTGCGAGGGTCTCGGCCAACAGGGTTTTACCACTGCCTGTAGGCCCTACGAGCAAGATATTACTCTTGCCCAACTCGACCTCTTCCTTGCCCTTGTCTTTACGGCTATCACCGACGCGCAAGCGCTTGTAATGGTTGTAGACCGCCACTGCCAGTACTTTTTTAGCATCTAACTGGCCGATGACATAATCGTCCAGTGTCGCCGCAATTTCCATGGGCGTCGGCAGCTTCTCGGAACCACCTTCGGAGGTGCTTTCCTGAATTTCTTCTCGAATGATGTCGTTACACAAATCGACACATTCATCACATATAAACACCGATGGACCGGCAATCAGCTTCCTGACCTCGTGCTGACTTTTTCCGCAAAAGGAACAGTAAAGCAGTTTTCCGTTGTCTTCGTTGTCGTTACCCTGGTCGGACATCAAAACTCTCCAACTCGTTTTTCAACTCGTATTAACAATTGTCTTAACAATAGTGGCCTAATTTAGCGATATTTGCGAGTGGCCGTGTCGCGAAATTTCTCGTTACAGCCAAGCTACAGGAATATGCCTCATTTTGCCAGTTCAAGCCGCTCAAACCGCGGCTTTTCGGCCCGGATTGCACACTGGTGATCGCTTTGACACCTGAAATTGCAAGAAGCCGGATGTTTCAGCTCTTTAGCTTGCCCTCGCCTCAGTGAGGCAAGGTCCGGGCCAATCAGGCCGGTTTATTTGTTCGCTGCCCCAAAACGTCATCGACCAGGCCGTAAGCCTTGGACTCTGCCGCGCTCATAAAGTTGTCTCTTTCGGTGTCCCGTGCAATGTCTTCTACGGACTTACCGGTATTTTCGGCCATGATTTCATTCAGGCGCTGGCGAATTTTCAGAATTTCCTGTGCATGAATATGAATATCTGACGCTTGGCCCTGCGCGCCTCCTGAGGGCTGATGAATCATTGTACGCGCATTCGGTAAACAAAAACGTTTGCCCTTGGCACCTGCGGTCAACAGGAAGGCTCCCATGCTGCATGCCTGCCCTATGCACATGGTACTCACATCTGGCTTGATAAATTGCATGGTGTCAAAAATTGCCATGCCTGCGGTCACTGAGCCGCCTGGCGAGTTGATGTACAAATGGATGTCCTTGTCAGGGTTTTCCGCTTCCAGAAACAATAGCTGGGCAATGACGGAATTTGCCATGTAGTCTTCGACCTGCCCCACGAGGAAGATGACACGTTCTTTTAACAGGCGTGAATAGATATCAAACGAACGTTCGCCACGCGCAGTTTGCTCGATGACAATAGGAACGTGGTTATAAGCTCGGGGGGAATCAATCGGGGAATTTGTCATTCTATTTTTCCAGGTTCTACTAGTGTTCTACTCATGACTTGGGTCATGCCTTGCTAATCTCGTTGCTGAGCGCTAATAAGGTCTTGTAATCGGGGTAATCAATTCGCTGGCGATTAGCACCTTAGAAGTTATGGCGATGAATTCATTGATTTCAAGGCCCAGCTTGTAATAACCAGATTATTAGAAAGCTTAACCCGCGCTCTGCATTTTCGCCAACTCTTATTAGTAAAAGATGAATTTTTTGGCAGTTAAATGAACAGGGCCGAAGCACTTTCGTGCTTCGGCCCTGGCGTATTTTTAAGCAATAACGCTTTTGGCTTATTGAGAACCGGCAGCCAACTTGATGACTTCGTCGTAAGAGGTTTTTTCTTTCACAGCTTTCGCTTTTGCTGCAATTAAATCGACCACTTGTTGCTCAAGTGCGACCGCTTCAATATTGGCTAAAAGTTGTTCATTACTGTAATAATAGTTAATCACTTCCTGCGCATCTTCATAGGTCGACGCGGCTTCTTCAATTAACTGTCTTACCAGGTCCTTGTCAGCTTTAATGCCTTCCTGCTTAACAACTTCTGCAACAATCAAACCGAGCGAAACGCGTTTTTCAGCCTGTTCGGAGAACATTGAGTCCGGAAGCAATTTTTCTACATCAAGGTTCTGCGCTTGCTGGCCGTACTGCTGCAACATTTGATTGCGAATGGCTTTCACTTCAGCCGTGACCAGGGCTTTGGGGATATCGATTTTGTTATTTTCGAGCAAGGCATCCATAACCTGTTTTTTACTGACCGCTTTTAAGGCTTGCTGCTTTTCTCTTTCCATATTGCCTTTAACTTCTTCGCGGAATTTTTCCTCACCGCCTTCGCTTACGCCAAATTTTTCAAAAAAGGCTTCGTCGAGTTTTGGCAATTTCTGGCCTTCGACTTTATGCACTACGATATCAAATTGGGCGGCTTTTCCTTTTAACTCATCAACCTGGTATTCATCAGGAAATGTCACATCAATGGTTTGCTCTTCGCCGGTTTTCATGCCGACAATGCCTTTTTCAAATCCGGGAATCATGGTGTTGGAACCCAAAGTCAAAACATGACCTTCTGCTTTGCCACCTTCAAATTCTTCACCGTCGATTTTGCCAAGAAAATCGATTGTTACGCGATCGCCATTTTTTGATTTGCGTTTCACTTCTGCCCATTCTG
Organism: Cellvibrionaceae bacterium 1162T.S.0a.05; assembly: GCA_000964245.1. Lineage (GTDB taxonomy): Bacteria > Pseudomonadota > Gammaproteobacteria > Pseudomonadales > Cellvibrionaceae > 1162T-S-0a-05. The sequence goes on from LANB01000001.1 coordinate 3,976,895, forward strand.
CATCCTGGCTTTGCAGGGTTTTGATCATTTTATCAATGTCTTTGTCTGTGATATCCGCTTCGTATTCCTTGATTTCGACATCACTTAAATCAGCCAAAGATACCTCTGGATACACTTCAAAGGTTGCCACGTATTCCAGATCTTTACCTTCTTCCATCGAGCGGGTTTCAATTGCAGGCTGACCTGCAGGGCGTACATCTTCCTTGCGAACTGCTTCATAGAATGAACGATTAATTTTATCGCCAATCACTTCCTGGCGAACACCTGCGCCATAACGCTGCTTTACGATTTTTAGAGGCACCTTGCCTTTGCGGAAGCCTTTAATGTTGACAGTTTTGGTTGCTTCTTGAAGGCGCTTTTCAACTTCTGTGTCGATCTCCTGGGCGGGAATGCCGACAGTCAATTTGCGTTCTAGCCCGGATGTTGTCTCGATAGAAACCTGCATGGTGTTCCTCTTGGAATTAATGGTGCGGTCGGAGAGACTTGAACTCTCACGTCAAAGACACTGGAACCTAAATCCAGCGCGTCTACCAATTCCGCCACGACCGCGTGTACTGAGTATTTTTAAAACAAGAATTTACTGGAGCTTGCAACTCTAACCAATTGATTTTAAAGCAAATAATTAATTAATTCGCTTGGGCTCACAGTAGAAGGGGGGCAATTGTGCCACAAGGGCTATAGGGGTTCAATATTTGCTTCGATCCCGGGCATACCGGGTTCCCACATCAGCAAATACCAGGATGCCTTCACAACGCGACAAAGCACACTAAACGCGCTTTTTTTGCTCTCATAACGCAAAAGGGAGACGCCAAACTGGCCTCCCCCTCAATAGCCAACCCAGGCAAACTGACAGACTTAATTCAAGCGTTCCACAACTGTTGAGATACCCTGCCCCAATCCAATACACATTGTTGCCACCCCAAGGGTCGCATCCGTGTCTTGCATAACCGATAACAACGTCCCGGTAATTCGGGTTCCCGAACAGCCAAAGGGGTGACCCAGGGCAATGGCACCGCCATAGAGATTCACCTTTTCTTCCATGGCATCCAGAAGCTGAAGATCTTTCAAGACAGGCAATGCTTGAGCTGCAAAGGCTTCATTTAGCTCAACCTTGTCGATGTCATCAATTTTCAAGCCCGCTTGTTTCAGGACTTTTTGCGTGGCGGGCACTGGGCCGTAGCCCATGATTGAAGGATCAACCCCTGCCAGGGCCATGCCACGAATTTTTGCAATTGGCTTGAGACCAAGGGCTTGCGCGCGCTCATAGCTGAGCACCAACATGGCAGAAGCACCATCAGTCACTTGCGAACTGGTCCCTGCGGTAATCGTACCCCCCTTGGGGTTGAATGCCGGACGCAGCTTGGCGAGCACCTCTTTGGTTGTTTCAGGCCGAATTGTTTCGTCTGTCTCGACCAGAATTAAAGCACCGTCTTCATCGTGGCCTTCGCGTGGGATGATCTCCCGGGCAAATTTGCCGTTAACGGTCGCCTTGTGGGCGTATTGGTGCGAACGCTCTCCAAATTCATCCATGGCCTCGCGGGGTATGCCATGCAAGAGAGACAAAAATTCCGCAGTCAAGCCCATTGAACCCGCCGCTTTTGCCACAGTTCTGCCGAGTGCTGGATTGGGGTTCAAACCCTGATTCATATCGATGTGCCCCATATGTTCAGCACCCCCGACAAGATAAACCTCGCCGAGACCCGCCATAATATTTGCAGCAGCCGTATGTAGAGCCGACATCGACGAACCACACAAACGGTTTACTGTTTGTGCAGGAATGGTATGCGGCAAACCTGTGCGCAGGAGTATGTTACGTGCAACATTAAAGCCCTGCTCCTCGCGCTGCATGACACAGCCCCAAATCAAATCATCAATTTCCGCAGGATCAATCGCGTCATTTCGCGCAAGCAAACCGTTGATCAGATCTGCGCTGAAATCATCAGAGCGCACATGCCGATAACAGCCGTTTTTCGAACGCCCCATTGGAGTGCGGGCATAGTCAACAATGACAACATCTCTTGGATTCATGCTCATGCTCTCGACTCCTTATACCGTGTAATACGTTGCGTTATCGGCTGCAAGTTTTTTCATGCCTTCAGTCGGCTGATAAATTGCGCCCAGTTTTTCAAAGTTTTCTGCAGTGCTGACAATTTTTTGTAAACCCTCGCTATCCATCCAGCGGAAAATTCCACCGCGGAACGGCGGGAAACCCAAACCATAAATCAATGCCATATCGGCCTCGGCAACTGTACCAACAATATTTTCCTCAAGGCAGCGCGCCATTTCCGTTGCCATTGGCAACATCATGCGAGCAACTATTTCTTCTTCGGTGAACTCGCGTTTTTCTGCACAGTGCGGCGCAAGCAAGGCATAGGTATCTTCATCAACCAATTTTTGTGGCTTTCCTTTTTTATCATTTTGATATTGATAAAAACCTTTGCCGTTCTTCTGACCGAAGCGTCCCGCTTCGAACAAAATATCCGATGCACCTTTAAAATCGCGGCTCATCCGATCTGGAAAGCCCTGCGCCATAACATTTTCTGCATGTACACCGGTATCAACACCCACTACATCCATTAAATAGGCCGGGCCCATTGGCCAACCCCAGCGCTCCATCACCTTATCAATTTGCTGAAAATCTGCACCGTCACGCAATAGTGCGATAAAGCCGGCGAAATACGGGAAAAGCACGCGGTTAACTAAAAATCCGGGGCAATCATTGACCACAATGGCTTTTTTGCCCAAGGCGTTGGCATAGGCAACAGTACGCGCAACGGCCTGGTCACTGGTTTTCTCACCGCGAATAACTTCGACAAGTGGCATTCGGTGCACCGGGTTAAAGAAATGCATGCCGCAAAAGTTTTGCGGACGCTCAAGCACTTCGGCGAGAGAGGAAATAGAAATCGTTGAAGTATTCGAACAAATGATCGTATCGTCTTTAACCTGGCTTTCAACGTCTTTGAGTACCGCGTGTTTGACTTTCGCATTTTCAACTACGGCCTCAACAACAATATCAACCGCATCAAAATTATCAAAACTCAGCATAGGATCAATACGTGTGAGCACTTCAGCCATTTCAGCGGCACTCATTCGCCCGCGTTCGACACGTTTATTTAATAGTTTTGCCGCTTCAGATAAACCCAAATCGATTCCACTTTGAGCAATATCTTTCATTTTTATTGGAACACCCTTGTAGGCGCTTTGATAAGCGATTCCGCCTCCCATAATGCCCGCGCCCAGCACCGCAGCGGACCCGATTTTCTTATCTGATTTTTTCTCCCAGTCTTTGGCTTTTTTTGCGATAAGCTGGTCACTCATAAAGAGACCGACCAAATTAAAAGCGACCGGGGTCGAAGCCATTGCAACAAAGGTTTTGCCTTCAACTTTCAATGCTTCGTCACGCGACATTTTCATCGCATCCTGCATATTTTGAATCGCAGCAACCGGCGCCGGGTAATGGTAACCGGCCTGACTTTTTACAAACATTTTCGATGTTTCAAAAGCCATTAGCGCTTCGGTGTCATTCATCGGCAACGGCGATTTCTTCTGCTCGCGGCGCTGGGCATAATTTAACTTACCCTCTGCCGCTTGTGCGAGCACTTTCAGGGCGGTCGCGCGCAAGGTGTCTTTGGTAACAACTGCATCTGCAATTTTTGCATTCAAAGCATCGTGTGCGGGGTTTTCCTTGCCACCTGCAATCCATTCCACTGCGACATCCACGCCGGCAAGGCGAGGCAAACGAACGGTACCACCCCAGCCGGGAATAATACCGAGTTTGGTTTCCGGTAAACCGATTTTTGCATCTTCACTCAGTACGCGATAATCGCAGGAGAGTGCAAATTCCATCCCGCCGCCAAGGCAATATCCATTGACTGCCGCGACAGTGGGGAAAGGCAAATCTTCAATAGCTGAAAAATAGGCGTTGATGCGATCCAGATAACTTTGAATCAAATCGCCCCCTTCTGAAAACATTGAGCCAAATTCACTGATATCGGCGCCAACGAAAAATACTGACTTGTTACTACTGGCCAACAAACCGCGAATTGATGAGTCGGACTGCAACAGCGTGATGGCTTTATCGAGATCTTCAAACATGGCGCGGCAAAATTTATTGACCGATTCGCCCTGTAGATCAAAGAGCATTTCTACAAAACCATTGTCCAACTTGTTTAGCTGTAAACCCTTACCGCTATAAAGACAGTTTGTTTTACTCATGTCTGGATTCCAGTTGCCAAAAAATTTTTTGAAGTATGAAGCAGGCTCACCTGAAAATACAAATCAAGCTGGCCTTTTTTGTTAGTAAAAATGATTTAAATGCCTTGCTTCGTTTTGCTAACGAGTAAAAGAGACACTGACAACGACGCACTCTTTATTGCTTTTATTGTGAAACGCATGGCTGCGATTGAGGGCAAAATAAAAGCCGTCGCCTTCCCGAAGCAAATAATCCGTACCCTCAAGCTTCAAGTGTAGCTCGCCCTGAATCAAAATGCCGCCGACGAAGCCCTGACGAACCATCCATTCGGAATGGATTTGCGCGCCTGGGGCGTAGGTTTGCCTTGCTAACTGACTGGCACCCTCGCCCAGCGGCATAACCCGATTCTCCATGCCCTCTTTCTTGATAAGTAAAAACTCCTCAGCCCGCTGCACCGGGGGTGTAATATCGAGATCTTCGGCGAAAAATGCTTGCAAGGAGATGGGAATGGCAGAGAGGATTTTTTCCAGTGATGCGATAGAGGGGCTGGCCTTGCCTTGTTCAATTGTCGACAGACTACTGTTTGTCATTTCTGCACGACGCGCCAGTTCCCGCTGTGAAAGTCCATAACGTTTGCGAAGGGCGAGTATTTTTTCACCAACCGAAAGTGCCTGGTTGGGCGTTGCGGACAGTTTTTTTTCTTCGCCAGCTATTGCCATGCTATTCGCTCTGCCAAAACACTCAGCCAATCTTTTTTATCCAGAAACAGGGAATCGATGACTCCCTGCCTGGCATTTGGTGTCGATAAAATGGTCACGACCACGGCGCATTACTCATGTAATAGGTTTTATTTAATGCTCCCGCTTTACCTAAAAGGGCTCAAATCCTTCGTTGTTATTGAGCTTGATTGTCCCTTTATAGCCGGGTAAACGCAACTCGTCCGGCGACATTTCGATGGCCTCTTCGTCAATGAGATTGGTACCAAAATCATAGACAGGGTTTAATTTGCCCTGATCCGCTTCCTGCTGATAAGCCTCTGCAGCATTGCGGCTTTGCTCGCGACGTTTTTGCCAGCTCTTGAGCCGGTCGACACCAAAACGTTTTGCCAGATAGTTTTCAACAATGCGTGGAGAAAATACCGTTGCGGTTGCATTGTTGCCACCAAAACCCTTTGAGTTCAGGAAAGCGACATTGCTGCCCTCCTCACCCAATTCCTGATCCTGTATCGCAAACTGTAAATGAGATTGATAGACATCGTCGGCAAGTGTATCGATGGTTTTAATACCAGGAAGAATTCCGCGGTTAAAAACACCGAGTGTTGCGATTAACTGGTCGCCGCTCGCTGGCCCCAGTGAGTGTCCGACATAGGCTTTGACTGCAGCAACAGGCCAGCGCTCGATACCAAAGGCTTGAGCAACCTGATCGAGAATTCGCGATTCAGTGACACGGTTCTGTGGTGTGCTGGAGCCATGTGCTTGCACAAAGCTTTGCTTACGCAGTGCGTCTTCACCCAACAGGTTGCGAACGAGCCCCAGGGCCTTGCCCATCGTAATGTAGTTACCCGCACCGGGTGCAGATATGGATTTTTTATGACCATCCGCATTAATGTAGACGCCGGGCACCGCAGCATAGATTTCCGCACCGAGTTCCAAAGCCAATTCTTCTGCCATCAAGATCACAAACTGGCCAGATTCTGCCAATGTAAACCCGCAGTTATCTCCAAAGGGGCGGCTTGCACGACGATAGTCAGGCTGTTGATTAAGCTCCAAACCCTCCAGTTTTCTTAAATCCGCATCAGTGGCCAAAGCGCTCATGGCAGCATAGCCGTCCATCACTTCGGGTATCAGCGGCGCTTCGGTACTGCCAACAATGGCAACCTTGCGCTTTCCGCTGCGGATATCTTCGGCGCCAGCCCGCAAATTGTACAAAAAGGTCGCGCAGGCGCCGGTCACACCACCAGTACAGCCCACACTTCCCAGCACATAGGCATTAACAAAATCAGCCGGCATGGTATTTAAGCCCATTGCCAATTGTTTGGACGTTGCCCGGCCCGCTCTGAAGCGCGCAGACATCATGCCACCAAAGCCATTCTGGTCGAGCTGACTCATGACACTTGAGCTGTAGACCGACACGTCATCTGGAGAGATGCAATCCAGCACCGTGCGCCATGGGATGCCCATGCTTTTGACAGCATCAGACGCGCCCAGGATAGCCAGTTGCAGTCCGCGTGGGTGATGCAGGGAACGATAGTGATCACCGGGGTTAAAGCCGTTGGGTAATTGGCCTGCGGCCTGCACCGCCATCTCCTCGAAGGTATCCAGTAATACTTTTTGATTTTCATTGATACGAACAAACAGTTGCTTGCCCTCTTCATCCAGAGGGCTCAGCTCCCAATTCGCAGGAAGGTTTGCAGGTAAATCGCGGCGGGCTACAGTAAAGCTCACTGGCGAGCTTTTATCTCCGCCAAGGGCGATACGGCGACTTGCCGGTGTATTTTCGACATCGAAATGTGTCGGCTCAATGCGCCGAACCAGTGTTCCAGATAAAACAGCCTTCTCGTCTCCCGCCTCTAAACCCATTAAGCCTGCCAACGACGCTAATGTTCGGGCCCGCTCCTGCTTATTTAGACTTTCAAATATCATCCGCCTATAGGACTGAAAGCCGGAACTGCGCCCAGCAGCGTTAAAGCCACCGAAACCTACTACAAGAGGAAGAATTGAAGACATGGACAGTTTCTACTTTAGTCGTGTGTTGCGGGCAGTGTAGAGAAAGCAGGCCTTTTCACGCTTGTCCGTTCAGGCCATAATTGTGGGGCATCAGGTCACAAAAGGTCGCAAGCATGCTTAAAGTGGTTTTTTTGATATGTGAGAACATGTTGAGCACGAGCGTAACCCTGCCCCTCGAACAATTGCAGACGGCCGCAAGCCTGGCGGTTGCCCAGAAGCTTTACGGACGGCGACAACGCCTACTGGACGTCAGACTAGTCTCGCAGGACGGCGAAGCCGTGACCTGCCATTCTGGCCTGCCTCTTCAAGCTCAAGGATCCATTGCGGATATACACGACGCCGATATTATCTATTTGCCAGCGCTCTGGCGTAATCCGCTCCCACAACTGCGACAAAATGCAGAGGTTCCCGGCTGGCTGACTACCCACCACCAGGATGGCGCAATACTGGCCGGCGTGAGTACCGGGTGTTATTTTCTCGCAGAAGCCGGCCTTTTAAATTACAAACCGGCCACGACACACTGGCATTACTTTGAGGACTTCGCCAAGCGCTACCCACTGGTCAATCTCAAGCGTAAATACTTTATTACCAAGGCGGGGAACATTTATTGTACTGGCAGTGTGAACTCGCTCGCTGACCTGACAATACATTTTATCCAGCGTTATTTTTCGCGTGAGATTGCCAACCACGTAGAACGTCACTTTTTCCACGAAATCCGCCTAGCTTTCGGTGGTTCACGTTCGTTTATAGAAATGGAATCCACCCACCCGGATGAGGATATTGTCCGTGCTCAGGTGTGGATGCAGGACCATTTTGACTCTGAACTGACGATGCCGGGCATCGCCGCGCGTTACGATATGAGCACACGTACTTTTAGCCGACGATTCCGCGCCGCTACCGGGAAAAGCCCCCTTGAGTACTTGCAAAATATTCGTATGGAAAATGCCAAGGAATTGCTGCAGACCTCCAACCTTAACATTGCGGAAATCATGCACCAGGTGGGTTACAACGATGCTCGCCATTTTAATGCCTTGTTCAAGAAGGCAATCGGCGTCACACCGGGGCAATATCGGACAACGGTGCGAGCGAAAATGTTTAGCGTCTAAACAGGTTTATTTTTCACAAAAATAAAAGCGTCACCGGCAAGGTATTCCAGGTCGGCGTGCCATTTTTTTGCCAGAAATTTAAGGGTGGGACGGGAAAAAAACACAATGTGAGTAGGGTCATTTTTGTAGTGCCAGCGACTGAATGCATCGACATCAATCACCAGTTTGGTCATAACACCCAGATGCCCGCCAGGTTTTAGACATGCCCATAACTGCTCAAGTGTTTCTCGAGGTGTTCGCAGATGTTCCCAAACTTCAGTGGCGCAAACAAAATCGTATTGGTTTTTCAGTGCTGCTGTATCGGGGAAATATAAAGGGTCATAATTGGCCACCCGATAACCTGCTTCATGAAACATAACAGCAAGTGTGGGCCCTGGGCCGCAGCCGAAATCGAGGCCGACTGCAGAGGCGTCTAAACGCGCCCTCAGTGGCTCGACAATTCGCGCCAAAAAATCACGGTAACCCTTATCCTTCGGCGAATTCTGGTGCTTGTCGTACTCGGTTTTTTCTTCGTTTTGGTTTAAATGAAATATTTTCGGAACAAAAACCAGTTTGCAGTGTTCACACTGTAGGTAGCGTCGCTTTTTATCCTCATAGAATTGTGAAGAACGCGCGCCGCAGAGTGGACAATCAGACATATTTCATTCACTTGGCTAAACTAAAGGAGGACAAACAAAAGGAAAGCCTGCTGTAACAGCAGGCTTTCGCGAGAAAACTACCACGCTGACGGCGCAATGCCGAAAGCCTATCAAGCGACTTTTATATCTGCCTGAGTTTGCGGACTGTCATTTTTACCCAACAGTTTTCCGCTGGTAATTTCTATGGTTCGCGGCTTCGCTGCCTCTGGAAGTTCGCGCACAAGATCGATGTGTAACAGGCCATTTTCCATGCTGGCGCCTTCAACGCGCACGTGATCGGCCAATTGGAAACGGCGTTCAAAATTCCGGGCTGCAATCCCCTGATGTAAAAATTGCTTCTCTTCCTGCCCTTCGTTTTTACTGCCTGCAATGCTCAGGTTGTTCTCTTTTACTTCAATGGTAAGTTCGCTTTTGTCAAAGCCAGCAACCGCCATCGAGATACGGTATTGATCTTCGCCGGTAAGCTCAATGTTGTAAGGGGGGTAACTGGGTTGGCTTTGCTCCTGTCGGCTAACGTTATCCAACAAGTGGGCAAGTCTGTCAAAGCCAATGGCAGTGCGGTACAAAGGGGAAAGGTCAAAAGTTCTCATAGGAATATCCTCATAAAGCAATATTGATTGTGGGTTTTGTTTACGCCAGCAAAGGCCTGGCGAAAGTGAACTCCTCTATCGAGCAAGCTCACACACTAGATGAGGACAGTTTTCAGCATTTCAAGACTTGTTGAATTTTTAAACTGGCGAAACTATGCGCCAAATTCCGGTTCATTTTTTGCACTTGTTTTGCGCCTGAGTGGCCAACTTGCACCACAAAGGACTGTGTGAGACCAGACCTCACGTGTGATATTCCATAGCCCCCTAAGACCTAACATATAAAATATAAAAAGTTCTTAAAAGACTATTGAAATTTTTATGACAAAGTCCAATGATAGAGACGTGGGCCCACACAAATTCTTACCCATTGTGGCACGATTGGAGGTATGCCTATGAAGTCTTCTGCAGACGTGGTCTATAGAGACATCGATTCGTCACCTGCATTAAATCAAATCATCTACAAAAAACTCGAAAAACTCCATCGCTTTTCAGATTCCATCATACGCAGCCGCGTGGTAGTGGACACTCCTCATAAACACAAACACAAAGGTAAATTATTTCGCGCATCCATTGAGTTGGGTATGAAAGGCTCGCCTTTAAATATCAGCCATGACGATCCGTCTGTGCACATTGCGGTGCGCGATGCTTTCGCAGCTGCTGAGCGTGCTTTGAAAGAAGACGCAAGTCGGAAGAAAGCCGCAAGACACTAAAGTCTTTTTCCTCTATCGCTTAATTGCGATTTGATAGCCGCTCTAGCGGCCAGCCGACTTCGCCGGGTTAGACCCGGCACGGTCGGCTTCAATTTTTGGTTCCACTCTCTGGTTGTTTTTTTCAGAGGCGTGACTTACTTCCGGTTTATCTCTAAAACTGTCACTTTTTTCTGGAAAATCTTTTTTTTGCGTGTATAGAATTTGAAAGCAATACTCACGGGCAAGGCAGTGAATACATTGTTTTGCCAGGATGCTCGCCTCAGAGCCAAACCAACGATAAACAGTCGGTACTATGTTTAATAAAACGAAACCTTCGTCCAATGATTCCGGAGTTACTCCAATGCGTAGCACCCCAAATGAAGCTGTAAAATCCTCCACACCAAATTTCGTATCTGAAGCACCTGCACAAACTCAAAGCACCTCATCAAAGCAAAGTCCTGCGGCGGTCATCGGCCCTAAAATTCGTTTTAAGGGCGAACTGGTTGGCGAAGAAGACTTACTCATCCAGGGTCAAATTGACGGCACAATTGATTTAAAAGGCAACAACCTGACCATAGGCAATCAGGGCGTCATTAAAGCCAATGTGCTTGCCAAGACGGTCACTGTTGAAGGCAACGTAGAGGGCGATATTTTTGGTCAGGAACGCATCGCGATACTTTCTTCCAGTAACGTCCGCGGCAACCTGGTTGCGGAACGTGTCACGCTTGAGGATGGCGCTCGCTTCCGTGGGTCGATCGATATGGACGTTGAAGCACACAAAGCCGAATTCCAGAAATTTCCCAGTGCAAACAGCACTGGCAGTGTCACAACCAAAATTGAAAAACCGGCTACCGGTTCTGACAAGACAGCTGATACGGTCTAACAAACCCGACCCGAAGTCAGCAGCCTTCGGGTAACTTCCCTATGCCGCAGTTACATCGTTCGCCCGGTCTCACGATTATCTACAATGAATTACACGCTAATTCCGGCAAACGCATAATGGATCTCGGCCCCATGCGGGCCTCCACCTTTAATTTTTTCAGCCAACTTGGCTGCAATATTCATTTTGAAAACCTTGATGAGTTTCTCGTCGAATTCGGGCAACTCTCGACCGATAATATTGTCTTTCGTTTGCAACGCTACCTGTTATCCCAGCAAGGCAAAGGTAAATTCAATGTCATTCTTGCCTGGGATTTTTTTAATTATCTTCCACCCGAAGCACTCAAGACACTGCTGGAAATTCTGGAGCCTTACTGTGAAGAAAATTGTCTTCTGCATATTTTGAGTTACACCGCGAAAAACATTCCATCTCAGCCACAACATTTTGCAATCAAGGATCAATACCAAATCGCACTTTCAGAGGCCGAAGTCTTACCGCGACGTCTTGCCAATATTGATACGATGCGCTTGTTAAAACATTCGCCGGGTTACAGCCTGCAAGAAAGCCTCATGAGTAAAGACGGCATGCAAGCCGGAATCACGGAATACCTTTTACGTTTTACTCAGGGAAAAGCCGTGAACACCAAACGTGCTTATTCCAAAATGGATTTACACTCACAACAAAGCGGTGGCAGCGAACAAAGGAAATCATCCCCTGAACCCACTTTGTTACATCGCTCACCGGGCCTTGCCGCCTTGCAGGGCGAAAAACATCTGCGCGTGCTGGATCTCGGCCCAACCAACCATCACAACGCCAGTATTTTTGCTCAGCAGTATCACGAGGTGTATAGCGAAAATGTGTTGTCACATCTGTTTGCCCGCAAACAGAACAACAATCAGGACGGGACTGAATTTGGCCTGAGCTTTCTGAATTTTGAATTAAGCTTGCGTTTCGATCACATTTTTTTCTGGGACATTCTAAACTTTCTCGACGCCCGTCAGCTCAACGAGCTACTTGTGCGCCTGCGCCCTTTTATTCATCCGGGAAGCGCCATGTTTGTTTTTTTGTACACCCAGCGAAGTGCACCAGGCTCGGCGCGCATGTTCAAAATCATGCAAGGCTCCCAGCTCGCGCTTGCTGATTCCGGGCTAAAAGCCCAGCCCTTTCAACCGCACAGCGCCATTGAATTTACCAAGTGCCTGCCCGGTCTACGCATCGCCAAAACCTGGTTGTTTCAAGCCGGTATGCAGCCCGGAATTAACGAGTATTTGCTCCACCTCGATTCCTGATAAAACCCCTTTTAATGTGACTTTAAATCTGCGATAGTTCGCGCCTTTTCATACTCGCCAAGCAAAGTCTTGAGGAGGCACCGCGATTGAAAAACTCGAAATGGCAGGTTCAGGACGCCGCTGAACTCTATGGTATCCATAATTGGGGCGTCGATTACTTCGGCGTCAATGAACACGGCGAAGTCACCGTAAAAAACCGCCCCGGTCAAGGCGACCAGGAAACTCCCCTGTTGAATATCGTCAAGGACATTTCCGAGCGCGGCATGTCCATGCCTGTGCTGGTGCGATTTGAAGATTTACTCGAAGACCGCATTGCCAGGCTCAATGAGACTTTTGCCAAAGCCATTAAACTGAACAATTATCAGGGCCAATACCGTGGCGTCTTCCCAATCAAGGTGAACCAGCAGTGTCATGTTATCGAGGAAATCGCCGAAGTCGGCGCCAAGTACAATCACGGGCTGGAAGCAGGCTCCAAGGCCGAGCTGATTATCGCCCTTGCACACCTTGAGAACCGGGAATGCTGTATCGTTTGCAATGGCTATAAAGACGAAGAGTTTGTCGACCTCGGTTTGCAGGCCTCCAAAATGGGCTTTCGCTGTTTCTTCGTCGTTGAAGCCCCCGGTGAGCTGGACTTGATTATTCGGCGCTCCCGCGCGCTCAACATCAAGCCCTATATCGGGGTTCGGGTAAAGCTTTCTTCTATTGTCGGGGGTCACTGGAATGCGACCAGCGGCGACCGCAGTATCTTTGGTTTAAACATCACTCAGCTGATGGAGTTAGTCGAGCGCTTGAAACAGGAAGACATGCTCGACTGCCTGCAATTGTTGCATTATCACCTGGGCTCACAGATACCTAACATTCGCGATATCCGTTCCGGCGTCCTCGAAGCCTGCCAGGTCTACCTCGGCCTGGTTGAAGAAGGGGCAGCCATGGGCTATCTCGACCTCGGTGGCGGTCTCGCAGTCGATTACGATGGGTCACACACCGACGATACCCATTCCCGAAATTACCATTTGCAGGAATACTGTGAAGATATTGTGGATGTGATTATCCACACGCTTGACCCCAAAGGGGTTGCCCACCCCGATATCATCACCGAGTCTGGTCGCGCCACCATCGCCTACTCTTCGGTATTACTCTTTAATGTGTTGGACGTAGCCAATTTCGAACCCAAGCACATTCCCGAAAAAGTGCCGGAAGACGAACATCAGTTGGTACACCATCTGGTGGAAAGTTTGAATGCTGCCAACCCAGATCGTTTACAGGAATGTTATAACGATGCCGTTTTCTATCGCGATGAGATACGCGAATTATTTAAACGCGGCCAAATTAATTTACGCACGCGCGCGCTCGCTGAAAATTTATTTTTGCAAGTGATGCAAAAGTTGTTGAGCCTGTCACCGAAAGCGCCGCGTGATTTAAAAGAACTGCAAAAATTAAAAGACCAGCTTTCGGATATCTATTACTGTAATTTTAGTTTGTTTCAGTCCTTGCCGGACATTTGGGCCATCGATCAAATTTTTCCGGTTTCCCCGATTCATCGCCTGGACGAAAAACCGCAACGCCACGCAATTATTGCGGATATTACCTGCGACTGTGACGGCAAAATCGATCGTTTTTCGAGCCCGGAAGGCATGCAACGCACCCTGCCCTTGCACCACTTGAACGATGATGAAGAATATTACATTGGTGTATTTCTGGTAGGCGCCTACCAGGAAACCCTCGGCGACTTACACAACTTGTTCGGCGACACTAACGTAGTTAGCGTGCGCTTTAATGAAGATGGCTCATACGAATTCGCCGATGAAATCGAAGGTGATGCCATCGCCGATGTATTGACCTATGTTGAGTATGATCCACGTATTCTGAAAGAACGTTTTCGCAAACTGGCTGAACGCGCTGTTAAAGACGGCAACATCAGTGCGAGCGAACGCCAACAAATCATGACGGCCTTTTCTGAAAGCATGCAAGGCTACACCTACTACGAGAAGGAGTGAACAATGAGCAAAGTGATTATTATTGGTGCCGGCGGTGTCGGTGGTGTTGTCGCCCATAAATGTGCACAACTGCCCGAGGTCTTCAGTGAGATTATTCTGGCAAGCCGCACCGAAGAAAAGTGCAAAAAAATTGCTGCGCAAATTTCACGCCCGATTCGTACCGCACAGGTGGATGCGGATAATGTGCCTGAGTTGACTGCCTTGCTGGAAAAGGAAAAACCCTCTCTGGTCATTAACGTCGCCCTGCCCTACCAGGATTTGCATATCATGGATGCCTGCCTGAACGCAGGCATTCATTATCTTGATACCGCGAACTACGAGCCACCGGAAGAAGCCAAATTTGAATACAGCTGGCAATGGGCTTATCAGGAAAAATTTGAGAAGGCCGGTTTGATGGCACTTTTGGGTAGTGGCTTCGACCCCGGTGTGACCAATGTCTATACCGCCTACATCAAAAAACACTATCTCGACGAAATTCACGAGCTGGATATCATCGACTGCAATGCTGGCGATCACGGCCAACCTTTTGCTACCAACTTCAACCCTGAAATCAATATTCGTGAAGTCACCGCGAAAGGCCGCTTCTGGGAAAATGGTCAATGGGTTGAAACGGATCCACTGACAGTGAAAGACAGCTACGACTTCCCCGAAGGTATTGGTCCACGTAATATTTATTTGATGTACCACGAAGAACTGGAATCCATCACCAAACACTTCCCGGAGATCAAACGCGCGCGTTTCTGGATGACCTTTTCTGATAACTATTTAAAGCATCTTGAAGTACTGCAAAACGTTGGCATGACCGGTATCGAACCTGTGAAATACGAAGGTGTAGAAATTATTCCACTGCAATTTCTCAAAGCTGTTTTGCCTGACCCCTCCAGTCTTGGTCCACTAACAAAGGGGCGCACCTGCATTGGTTGTGTGGCGAAAGGAATAAAAGACGGCAAGGAAAAAATTGTTTACGTTTATAACATTTGTGACCACGAAGCCTGCTATGAGGAAGTACAATCCCAGGCTATTTCCTACACCACGGGCGTGCCAGCTATGATTGGAGCCAAAATGATGCTGGAAAACAAATGGATGCAAAAAGGCGTTTGGAATATGGAACAATTTGATCCTGACCCCTTTATGGAAGACCTTAACCTTTACGGCTTACCGTGGAAGGTAGTTGAACTCGACAACACCGGGCTGGCAAATTAATGCCAGCCTATACCTTTGAAAACTTTGATCCGGCGTCGGTACCCTCTCCCTGCTACGTTGTCGATGAAGTTGCACTCGAAAACAATCTGAAGGTTCTAGCTCGCGTTCAGGAAGAAAGTGGAGCAAAAATTCTACTCGCATTGAAAGCCTTCTCAATGTTTTCCTTTGCACCACTCATTATGCGTTACTTAAATGGCGTTTGTGCCAGTGGTTACAACGAAGCGCGCTTGGGCAAAGAAGAGTACCAGAGAGAAGTTCACACCTATTCACCGGCGTTCAAACAGGATGAATTTGAAGATATTCTCGCGTATTCAAATCACATCGTTTTTAACTCCTTCAATCAATGGAAGCAATTTAAAGCTCAGTGTTTGAAGGAAGAAAACAAACATTATGGTTTGCGCGTGAATCCGCTGCATTCCGAAGCCGAGACACCAATGTACGATCCCTGTGCACCGGGTTCACGTCTGGGCATTCCGAAAACAGCATTTGCCGGTGAAGATATTAGCGGTATTGATGGTTTGCATTTTCACACATTGTGCGAGCAGAAATTTGCGCCTCTGCAACGGACCTTGCGCGCGGTCGAGGAACAATTTGCAGATATCTTGCCGCAGATGACCTGGTTTAATTTTGGTGGTGGCCACCATATTACCCGCGAAGACTACGAAGTCGATGCGCTGATTGCCTTACTCAAGGAAGTTAAGGAGAAATACCAGGTTCAGGTCTATCTGGAACCCGGTGAGGCTGTTGCATTGGACGCGGGCATCTTCGTCGCCGAGGTTGTGGATATCATCCAAAATGCGGGCGATGTTGCTATTCTGGATGCGTCTGCGACCTGCCATATGCCCGATGTTCTGGAAATGCCCTACCGCCCACTAATTCGCGGCGCAGGCGACGCCGGTGAAAAGGCATTTAACTACAAACTCGGCGGCCCAAGTTGCCTTGCCGGTGATGTGATCGGCACATACAGTTTTGACGAACCACTCAAACCCGGTTCTCGACTAATATTTGAAGATATGGCCATTTATACTATGGTTAAGAACACCACCTTCAATGGCATCAAGCTGCCTGCCATCGCACAATGGAACAGTGACAGTGGGCAACTAAAAATAGTTAAGAAATTTGCCTACGAGGATTTCAGAAACCGACTCTCTTAAAGTGAATTGGCATGGTGGATGACAAACACTGCCCTAAAGAGCACTGCCCCTTTAGCGAAGAGCTCTCAGCCCTCCAGGCAGAGCTCAAAACGCTCCGCGCCCAGGTCATCCACGATCATCTCACCGGTTTGTTTAACGCACGACAATTGGAAAACAGCCTCAGCCAGGAAATGGAGCGCACTCTCCGCAGCCGGCAACCCACTACGCTGATCATTATCGATATCGATTTTTTCAAAAAAGTGAATGATAGCTACGGCCATGCGGCCGGTGATATTGTATTAAAAAAAGTCGCACAGACACTGAAGAAAAGCACTCGCATGCTGGATACCTGCTGCCGCTATGGCGGTGAAGAGTTTGTGGTTATCCTACCCTCAACACACTTGCTTATCGGCGTACAGGTTGCAGAACGCATCCGCAAAACACTCGAAGAGACCCCCATTGAACTCACCGAAGGTGAAATTCACATCACAGCAAGCTTTGGTGTTGCCTGCTTCCATTACAATTCCCGTTTGAATCAGACTGACTTTTTTAAGCTTGCGGACAAACAATTATACCGTGCAAAAAAAAATGGGCGTAACCAGGTCTGTCACGCCGCGCATCAAGAGAGCAGCAGTCCTTCTGTGAGCATGGAAGAACGTGCTGCCTTGTTTACCGGCGACCAGGAAAGTGATGATCAAGCCGGGGAAGAGGATCAATCAAATTCGTAAGCTTTCTTTTCGGCTTGCTCCTTGATTGAACTGATTAATACATCGTTGACCGTTTCACCCTCTTTTTTAGCCAGTTTTTTCCTTTCTTCTGTGACATACACTTCGCGCTCCTCGCTGAGCTTTTGTATTTCGCTTTTGATTGCCTCGCGCTCTGTTTTCTTTTCATTCAGGTACGCTTTTCTCTCGGGTTTAGGCAATGCTGCGACTTCGGCTGGCAATGCCTCAGGTGCGAGCGAACTCAGATCAAAATCCTCTTCTTCCATCGCATCGACCAGGTCCCAACTCCCGCTGCTGTAAAGTGATGAGGCTTTACTTTTTGCTCTTTTTGCGAGCATCTCCATGGAAACACTGGCATTGGCAGAATCCTGCATGGTCTGACGCTGCTTGGCTTCACGGCCCTTTCGGCCATAGGGTACATAGGTATCGTTTAATTTTTTATTGAGTTCAGAAATTCGTTTGTCTTGCGGCGCATCAATATGCACTACCTGAATATTATGATCGACACTCATAAAATTACCGCCCGCCATAAGAGCGCCCTGCTGCCACCCTGTCGCGACACCCTCGTGGTGATGGCCAGCAAAAATGGTACTGACGGTAATATCGCGATTGCGCGCAAGATTGATCGCACTCTGATAAGAAATCGGCCCTTGTGTAAAAGGCTCATTACCGGCGATATAAATGAGTTTCAGGTCGCGCGAAGAAGGGCTCCAGGCCAGTTGGTTTACTGCTGTATTGATTGCGTAACCGCAGAATTCATCTCCGCCATTTGTCCGTAAATTAAAAAGCGCTTCAGATACTAAATCCAGATCTGAAGTTAATTTGGTGACGGTGCGAATATAGCCCTGCTGAGGTGATAAATTATTATTGCCATATTCCAGTACCGCGACTTCAAGCCGTGCATGTTGCCCCATTTTTTTGGCTTTCGACAGTTCGTCCACCATTGACCAAAGTTGGGACCGGGTTTGATCAATCAAACCATCCATGCTGTTGCTGGTATCCAGCAAAATCGCGAGTTGAATACGCGCCTGGCGATCAGTATGTGCGTGTACTGAAAAACTGCCCAACACGAATAACAACAGCATTGCGGCCAGTGATATACGAATAAAATTGAAGTTATTGAAGCTCTGCTTTGCCGTTTTCATAAGGCACTCTCCTTAAGTCATTAACAGCACCAGCTTAAGGAAAGCATCACGGGATTTGCAGACAAGCTTAGGTAAACAATGCACCGAGCATGTTACATTGCGTTTACAATTCAGTACCCATTCGGAGGGGCTAACAACGGGAGACTAGCCGGTTTGCGAGTCAGCTCGGTTAACGGTGAGTTGTAGAAGCTGTTCTATCGGCATGGGCTTGGCAAAAAAGTAACCTTGCATACGGTAACATTTGTTTGCAATAAGAAAATCCCTCTGCTCTTCGGTTTCAATTCCTTCGGCTACAATAGAAATGTTAAGCTTCTCTGCCATCGCAATAATCGCTTCAGTAATGGCGACATCATTGCTATCACCCGGGATATCCGAAATGAAGGAACGGTCAATTTTAAGATTATCCAAGGGCAGCTTTTTGAGATATGACAAGGAGGAATAACCGGTTCCAAAATCATCCAAACTGATTGAGCAACCAAGACGGCGTAATTCTTCCATGGTAGAAATGGCGAGATTAATATCTTCAATAATCATCGATTCCGTTAATTCGAAGGAAATTTTGGAAGGCGATACACCAAAATCGTTAAAGGCGCGCTTTACAGCTTCGATCATCGCTCGCGAGTAAAATTGCTTGGCCGACATATTCACGGACAGACCTTTAATGCCCAGTGCCTCCAATTCTGTTCCATGATCGCGTAAAAGCTGACAGCTTGCGCGTAGTACCCATTCATCAATATAACTGATAATGCCCGTTTCTTCCGCAACAGGGATAAACTTATCAGGCGGGATAA
The DNA here is from genome assembly GCA_000964245.1 of Cellvibrionaceae bacterium 1162T.S.0a.05. Taxonomy (GTDB): domain Bacteria; phylum Pseudomonadota; class Gammaproteobacteria; order Pseudomonadales; family Cellvibrionaceae; genus 1162T-S-0a-05. Next base: position 3,995,999 of record LANB01000001.1, read on the forward strand.
AACCTTCGTCCAAATCATTCCAACGTAATAAAACTTCTCCCCAACCCCAGGAGTGGGTATTGGTATCAAATTGCGGTTGAATATAAATTTCCAACTCGCTATTAAACACCGCTTGTCGTAAACGGGATTCGAGATGCATTTTTTCGCGCACAATCGCTTCCATGTCGCCTGAAAACCACGCGACCCGGTTCTTGCCCTGTTCCTTGGCTTTATACAGGGCAATATCCGCATTTCGAATGAGTTCTTCCGGAATTTGGGCATGATGAGGATAAATCGCAAGACCAATCGACGCCGTTATTTCAACAAAATGGTTTTTGATACGAATGGGCTGCGAGAGCGCATCAAGAATTCTGCGAGTAATCGAATCAATGGTTTCAATATCGTGCAAATCCTTGAGCACGATATAAAACTCATCGCCACCCATACGGGCAACAATGTCGTTCTTGTTCAAACGCTGACGTAATCTGTCTGCCAGCACGGATAAAAGAATATCGCCGGCATCGTGCCCTAAAGAATCATTCACACGTTTAAAATTGTCGAGGTCAACCAGGGCAACTGCCACTGCATTGTCAGATTCCTGAGCCTGTGAAAGCTCTTTTTCGAGATGATCCCTGAAATAGCGACGATTGGGTAAATTGGTGAGCGGGTCGTAATAAGCCAGCTTTTCAAGCTCCATTTGGGCAACTTTCAGCTCGGTCACATCCACCAGCGAACCAATATAACCCGACAATTGCTCGCCCTCTTGCCGACTGCGGTTAACAATGACCGGTGTGATGTACTCCATGAGCACGCTATCACTGTGCTCGCCTGCCTTGCGGAAACGGTATTCCAGCATTTGCGTCTTCATCGATTGCAGGCTGTTTTCAAGAAAATTTTCGTAACGCAGCACGTCGCCTTCGACAATCGATGCGAGATAGCTGGCGTGACTGTATTCCTGGTTAAAGCCGGTAATTTGCCGCCATTTTTCATTTACGTACAACGGAACATTATTTTTATCTTTTAAGTAAATACCAATCGGTGCATTTTCAGCGAGCGTCCTGAAGCGGCTTTCGGATTGAAACACTGCTTCATTTTCCACTTCAATACTTTCGAGCATGTGGTTAAAGGCATCCACAAGGTCGCCAACTTCGTCGTTACTTAAACGTTCAGCCCGTTCACCAATGTTTCCCTTTTGGGAAATTTTTCTTGCAGTTAGTAACAGTAAATTAAGCGGCTTCAATAAACCGGACAACAGCCCTCGCGTAAACAAATATGTTGCGATGAGCGTTAAAGAGAAAACAATAATGAGTATGGAAGTGAGACGAAGCTGTTCCGATATCAAAGCCGTTTCATTTGCGTAAAGAACCAAATGCCCCAATGAACGGCCAGCTTCATTGATTCCATTCACCAGAATAATACGCCCATTGAAATAAACCACCTTTGTAGCGTCTGGCGCATTAACTTCGACTTCTGCGCTACCGGCAAAAAACTCGGGCATTTCAGCTTCGCATTTAACTTTTTTGTCACGTTCATAACGTGAAAAAATCGCATGATTACTATCATACAAACAAAGGGCATCGATAGAGTTGTGGTGCTTCGTCGAATCAAGGTTTCGCTCTGCGCGTTCAATATCAAAAAACAACAGCGATGCAATACTGTTATCAACAACAATATCCGAGATGACTTCCAGCTCCTCAACCAAGGCCTCGCGGCTGTACTTTCTTTCAATAATATTGACCGTTATCGACAGGATTAACAGAGAGATGACAAGAGAAAAACCGATTACGCGGTTTAACTTGGTCTGAAAGCTGGTGCGATTAAGGTTGGGCATCAAGCACCTCTTGCTTCAGGTTTTTTGCAAGCATTAACACATCAGAGCTGAGTTTAATTCGGGTGCTTCGTGCGTTATCCAGATCGATATCAAAAACAATACGCTCATCCTGCGTTCGTAAGGTGATGACATGGCGTTGCTCGGGTCGGCAATTATCACAAAATGACAACAGATCCTTAAGACTGTCTATTTCAAGTACATCTTTCGCCAGAGGGCCAAAAACAACAACATGGCAATCCGCAAGGTTTGCTAAATCCCGTTGTAAGGGGTGCAGACTCAGGATTTTGCCAAAACCTGGGGATTTTTCTATTGCCAGCTGCAAGCGGGGGCTGGAGAGCGGTTCGCCATAGGTACAAATGCCCAATTCCTCGCGATGTACGGCAATGTTTTCCCACGAGGTAAAGCGCAACATCGTGACAATCACGGCAGCGCGAACCAAATCTTCGTTATTTTCGTCTTCTTTGGTATGAACGTTAAACGGCAAAATAAACGTCAATACCAGAAGGCTGAGTACTGTTATGCGTTTCAAAGCAAGTCCCTGGACGACGCATTCATTAATTCACCGGCATGTGCCTATATTAGCCCATGGCGGGAGAAAAACCATTGAAAATGAAGCACTTAAAGCCGTTGAATCTGTTTTGGAGCGTTAAATATACTCCCGGACAGATTTCGCTTGTATTTTACGGTGATTCCCGTGACAAAGCGCACAGCACGGCGTATTGGCGCCTGTAAGCTCTTGTCTCAGGTCTACACTACGAAATGATAATAACCGGAGATGAGGCATGATAGTAAAACGTGTAGTAGGTGGCGCATTAAACATTGTATTGCTGGCTGTTTTGGGCGCATGTGGCGGTGGTGGTTCTAATGGCGACGGAGGCAACAACGGAAGCTCTTCCTCCTCTTCAGGAATGAGCTCTTCAAGCTCTTCTTCATCCTCTTCATCCGGTGGTGGTAGTAACAATACCAGTCATAACGCAGGTCAAAACTGTATGACGAGCTCCTGTCATGGTGAAGGGGGAGACGGCCAACGATTTACCGTCGCCGGTACTATCTACAGTTCAGGAAGTTCACCGCAAACAAATGGGTTGGTGCGTTTGTATGTCCACAATACCAACACGCTCCTCGTCTCTTTGACAACCGATGATAGCGGCAATTTTTATACTTCAGAAGAGGTCTCCGCTTTAGTGAGACAACCTGGCTCAGCGGGTGTAGAGGGCGTTGACCCGGAAATCGAAGGGCCCTCCGGGCAAATCAGTGCCATGCCCGGGCTGATCACTAACGGTTCCTGTAACGGCTGCCACGGCAATGGCAATGGCGTACTGAGGATTAACTAACCAGAAGGAAAGACGATGAAAGGCTACTCGCACTCACTTGCAGTAATCCTGGTATGTTTTTTATTCACGGGCTGTGGAGGCGGTAGCTCTTCGGAGGATGATACAAGTAGCAGTGCATCATCGGCCTCTTCATCGTCCAGCACTTCCAGTTCCAGCAGCAATTCAACAAGCAGTGCATCTTTCAGTTCTACGTCGACAAGCACTTCTTCAAGTTCATCATCTAGTTCGTCCTCAAGTTCCGCCTCTTCCTCGTCGAGTACGTCCTCAGGCGGAGGCGAAAGTGGCTTATCAGTAAGGCCAGACAACACGCAATGCCTCGCTGGCGACGCACCCGCAAACACCGCCTCGATTGATACACAAGCGGCATTCCCCTCTCTTTCAGCAATGTCCAGCCCGACGCTTATTCTGCAAGTGCCAGGGGATAACAGTCAGTGGTATGCGCTTGAACAAGCCGGAAGAATTTTGCGTTTCAACAACACCGCATCCGTAACAAATTTTTCCGTTGTCGCCGACTTGAGAAGTCTCGTTAACGACAATTCCGATGTGGGCGAAAGTGGTTTGCTGAGCATGGCTTTTCATCCCGACTTTGCCAGTAATGGCGAAGTCTTTTTATTTTACCAGGTAGACGAACCCGACGGTTCCTGTTGTGTTTCACGTCTCTCGCGTTTTACCAGTGCCGATAACGGCGCAAGTATCGCAGCAGCCACCGAAGAAGTGCTGATCGAGTTTACCAACCCTTATAACGATCCTTCCGATTTTGAAAATCATTTTGGGGGTCACCTCGGCTTTGATAACGATGGCCTGCTTTATCTCACTATCGGTGATGGTGGCAATTCGGGAGACCCCGATAATCGCGCACAAAATACCAGTAATCTTTGGGGTTCCATGTTGCGCATTAATGTTGACAGCGGGTCGCCCTACAGTATTCCTGCAAGCAATCCCTTCGCCGAAGACGACGATCTTTTGTGCGTTAACGAAGCCAATATGAATGCAAAAGCCCTCGCCGGTACTCAGTGTCCGGAAATTTTTGCCTGGGGTTTACGCAACACCTGGCGCTGGTCCTTCGATGCCGCCACAGGTGATATCTGGGCGGGCGATGTCGGCCAAAACAATTGGGAAGAAATTTCGCGAATTCAATTGGGTGGCAATTATGGATGGCGCATTCGCGAAGGTGCGCATTGCCATAATCCGTTTAACAATTGTCAAACAGCCGGTTTAATTGATCCCGTTGCCGAAGTTCAGCACAACACATTTTCCTCTATCACGGGCGGCTACGTTTACCGCGGCAGCAATATTCCAGCACTCGTGGGCACCTATATTTTTGGCGATTTTGTCAGCGGCCGAATTTATTCTCTTGTGCCGGACGGTGACGGTGGCTGGGAAATTGACCCCATCGACAATGACACCGGGTTTAATATTTCGACATTTGCGCAGGATCAGAATAACGAATTGTATTTAGTCAATTACAGTGGCGGTGCTGGCCAACAAATCATGCGTTTTATCGACAACAGTGGTGGCAGCACTTCAGGCGTTCCCGCCCTGCTTTCGGAAACAGGTTGCGTCTTGGCAAGTGATCCAACTCAGGCTTCAGATGCCATGGTGCCCTATTCCATACTTGCGCCCTTCTGGTCCGACAATGCCCTAAAAAGTCGTTGGCTCGCCTTGCCCAATGGTGAAAGCATTAGCGTGAATGCAGATCAGGATTGGGAATTCCCGGTGGGCTCAGTGTTAATGAAAAACTTTGAACTCAATGGTGAACTCATCGAAACCCGTTTATTAAAACACCACAACAATGGCGCGTGGGCGGGTTACAGCTATAAATGGAATGACGCCGGCAGCGATGCAGAATTAGTCGTCGGCGGCGAGGTCGTTGAGATTAATGACCAGGATTGGATTTACCCAAGCGGTGGTCAATGCCTGGAATGTCATACTGCAGCGGCAGGAAGAACCCTCGGTCTTGAGACCCTGCAAATGAACAAGGACCATGTATATGCGAGCACGAGTACAAGCGCGAATCAAATCACGACCCTCGAAACCATCGATATGCTCAATGAGGGTGCCTCCACTATAGCCCTTGTTGACCCTACAGACACCTCAGCGAACCTGAACGACCGTGCTCGCAGTTGGCTACACACAAATTGCGCCCAATGCCATCGCCCGAATGGTGCCGGCAATATCAATATGGATTTACGTTTTGCTACGGCCTTCAGTGAAATGAACATTTGTGATGTGAATGCACAAAACGGCGATATGGGAATGAGCGGCGCACGCCGTCTGGTACCAGGCGATCCGGCGTTGTCGCTCATCCTGGCGCGCATGAGCCTGCGCGGCACGGCCAATCAAATGCCGCCTCTGGGTTCATCGCTGGCGGATGAAGCGGGTATTGCGCTTATCAATGCCTGGATTTCCAGCCTGGAGAGCTGCAATAATTAAAGTAACCATTAGAGAAAGCCTTACACGCTAAGTGTAAGGCTTTCTCTCAATCGCTAAAAGAAATCAGGCTCACCTGCCCGCCATGAATTTCTCTTACAGCATCGGCCACCCAAACAAAACTGGCAGTCGAAGCATTTTCATGCGCACGTAAAACAAAGCTTGCATCATTGTTTTCGGCCTTTTTTTGCGCCAATAGCGCTCGCAATGCGCGCTTATCGATCTTGCGGCCTTCAAGATAAAACTGCTCATCTTCATTCACAGTGATCACCACAGAAGCAGTTACGCCAGTTTGTTTTACGTTGCCTTGCGGGGTGTGAATCGCCAAACTTTTCTCGGAAATAAATGTTGCGGTCACCACGAAGAAAATCAATAGAATAAAAACCACATCTAACATCGGTGTGAGATCAACTTCCGCTTTCGTATCTTCCTGTCGCTTCTTATACATAAGCACTCCAATATCATGAAAGAAAACCGCTTATTCGGGCTCTACCTTATCGGGTTCAACCAAGGTGCGGTCATCTATATGATCAATGGTAAGTCGTGATGGCGAATCGCTTACCCTCAGGATATGCTGAGGTTTGACAGGTTCAATAATCGGGCCAACAACAAACGACAGAATCGCCTATAATTGCCGCCAATTGTCGGAAACCAGTTTATGCACGAAATTGCGGAATATTTAAAAATTATTGTCGGGCTATTGGCCATTCTCAACCCTATTGGCGCCATTCCGGTTTTTATCAGTCTGACAACAAATGAAAGCCCGATGCAGCGGCAACACACCGTAAACCTCAGTGCCTTCGGCGTGCTCTGTGTTTTGTTGGTGTCCCTGTTTTTTGGTGAAGCCTTACTGCGTTTTTTCGGAATATCAATCGACTCTTTCCGTGTGGGCGGTGGGATTTTGGTCTTGTTAATGGCCATATCCATGCTCCAGGCCAAGACCAGTCTGATTAAACAAACCGATGAAGAAGTCAGTGAATCTCTCGCCAAGGAATCTGTTGCCATTGTGCCACTTGCAATGCCGCTGCTGGCTGGGCCGGGAGCGATCAGTGCCGTTATTCTCGCGGCACATAAATCTGATGGTTTGATTGACTATGCGGCCGTTGCCATTGGCATTGTCATTCTTAGCGCTATTGTTTGGCTGACTTTAAGAATTGCTCCGTGGTTGGCCGCACGCATTAGTGCGACCGGTATCAATATCTTTACCCGAATCATGGGCTTGATTCTGGCGGCAATTGCGATTGAGTATATCGCGAATGGTTTAAAAGGCTTGTTTCCGGCTTTGAGCTAAGCATTTTTGAAATTCACCTTGCTGTCAGCATCAAAGAATTGAAAGTCAGTAACTTCCCTCACCGCCGGAGTTTTATCGAAAACAAAATCAGACCTCCTTGTCTGGCCTTACCTCTAAAAACATCAAATTAAAAACCCAAATAAGTAAAAAACAGGATCAATCTGATGAAGAAGCCTGATAACGAATGCTATAAATTTCAATATCCAGCTCACCGGTAGAGAAGATTTCAAACTCAGGAGACTTAAGTTGTGCTGACAGTTCTGGAGTAATCGGGTCTTCCTTATCAAAAACAAGTTCCAGTGTTGACCATTCACCAACAGCCAGGTTATTCAACTGACCGCTGATATCCTTAGCATTTCGGCAAGAGTTAGAACCGCCTTGATTACACCCGAGGGAAACAACAACAGATCCTGTTGGCATGGAATGTAATTTAAGTTCAAGAGTCATCTTTCCTTTCTGTTTCTCGATGGGCACAACTACTGGTGTGCCACTTTTTGATTCAATCCGAAATCCTGCATACCCATTGCTGGCAATAGTGATGCGACGCGTATCTTCCTGCACCAGGCGGTCAGTTGTGCGATAACGCAGAGCACCAAGTTGATGCGTATTTGAGTTCACTACTAGCTGCTCATTACCGGAAAAAAGTTTCAAATCAAAGGCCTTGTTAAGTGCGCCTGCATTTAGAAAAGCCTGTGTATCGCCCTCGTTCTGCTGAATACTTTTCTCTTCGGGTAAGGTATCTGCCAATTTATTTTCATTGCCGTAACGCAATCCGAAACCATAGGGGAGCAAAGGCTCATAGTGTTTATCAAAGCGATTTACGATTTGATTTGGCGTCTTTGGCCAGGAGAACGAAAGCTTTCCCTTGAAATCATAATTCTTTTTCCCATTTTTTTTCGCGAGAATAACATCCGCAATTCCCTGCCCTTCCGAACCTGGCAACCACGCTGCGACAAAGGCATCTGATACGTTAAGTTCCGGGTTTACCCACATCGGTCGACCACTGATAAAAATCGAGACGACTGGAATGCCTGCTTGCTTTAATGTTTTCAGCAAGGCGAGATCACTCTTCGCTCCGGGTTGATATTCAAGCGTGTCGCGATCGCCTTGCCCTTCTGCATAGGGCTCTTCTCCAAAAACAACTATCGCCACATCCGGTTTTTTCTCAAAACTGCCATCAACCGCAAGTGTCACAGTTCCACCTGCCGCCAGTACTTGCTCTCGTATTCCAGCGTAAATTGACGTCCCTCCGGGAAAATCCTCATTGGTGTTACCTGTTCCTTGCCAGGTGATTGTCCAGCCTCCCGACTGTTTGCCAATATTATCTGCGGCGTCTCCGGCGACCAGAATATTCAATTTGGGATTGAGGGGTAACAAAGGTTTATCGCCGTACACATTTTTATTTTTAAGTAAGACAAGGGATTCTCGCACTGCTCTGCGAGCCACTTCGCGATGTGCCGCAGCGCCGATGAGTTCCACCTTCCCCGAAAAAGGGCGTTTCGCCGGGCTGGGTTTTGTAAATAAACCCGCGCGCACTTTGACACGTAAAATACGGGTGACCGCATCATCGATACGCGCTAGAGGAATTTCGCCACTGCGCGCCTGCTCAAGCGTATTGTGGTACAGCGTTTTCCAATCACCGGGCGCCATGTAAATATCCAGCCCGGCATTTGCGGCTTGCGGGCAACTGCCTGCGTTGCAGTTTTCTACCTGCCCGTGCCCGTTCCAATCACCCACAACGAAACCATCGAAACCCATTTTTTCTTTCAAGACATCCGTTAACAAATAGCGATGGCCGTGTAACTTCTCTCCGTGCCAACTGTTGAACGAAGCCATTACAGACTGTGCACCTGCGCTCAAACCACCCACATAGCCCTGTGCATGAATATCAAAAAGTGCCTGTTCTGATGCAAGGTTATCGCCCTGATCAACCCCCTTTTCTGTTCCACCATCACCAACAAAATGCTTCACCGTACTGATGACATGTTGATCATTGAGAAAATCCTTTTTTGCATGGCCTTGTAAACCTTTTACAATCGCGGCTGCATAGTCTTTAAGGATTTCCGGGTCTTCAGAATAACTTTCGTAGGTTCGGCCCCAGCGATCATCTCTGACTGTGGCAACGGTGGGCGCGAAAACCCAGTCAATACCCGTTACCATCACTTCGGTTGCGGTTATCCCGGCGATGTCTTCGATAAGCTGTGGATTGCGCGCTGCACCCAGCCCGATATTGTGAGGAAACAAGGTCGCCCCTATCACATTGTTGTGCCCGTGAACGGCATCGGTTCCCCACATTGTGGGAATTGTTGAACCATCGAGAGAATCATCGATGGATGCCTGATACATCGCATCAGCTAACTGAATCCAATCCGCTACGGACGCATGTTTATTATTTCCCGGAAAGGCGCCACCGCCATTGAGATAAGAGCCGAAACCATATTGCCGCATTTCCTCAACGGTAATATCACGGATTTCAGGCTGGATCATTTGTGCAACTTTTTGCTCAAGCGTCATCATCGCAAGTAAATCGCGCACCTGCGCTTCAACTTTTTTATCTTTTTTTACAGCAATATCCAATGTTGGCCAAATATCACTATTGCCGCGCGATTGTTCTGAGGCCAAAGTGCCCGAAGCCAGGAAAATAGAGGAAAAAGAAAAAAACAAAAAGGGTAAAACACAAGACCGTAACAGGTCTCTCGAATATCTTGGCTTCTTCAAAATGAAAATTCGGAAACAGGAAGCCAGTACTGTAAAACTCATAATGCTTACTCTTGGGATGTTTGAAAGGCTAAAAAATCTCAATACGGCTACCAGCGCTGTAACCGTATTGAGGAATCGTCGAGGCTAGAAACTGTAACGCGCGCCGAGGATGTAACGAGGACCATATTGGCCTGCATACAGGAATTGCTCCTCATAGCGGCCGAAATGCTGTTCGGTCTCGTTGTTAATATTGATTCCCTCAAAGAATACGGTCACTTCATCCGTAAGGTCGTAATTGATACTGATGTCCCACTGCCCAAAGGTTTTAGCAAATTGCGGAGGCGCATCGGATGAACCTTGATCCTGGCCCACGCCAATCAAGTATTCATCGCGCCAGGCGTAAGTCGCTTTCAAAGAGAGGCCATCTTTTTCATAGAACGCTTGCAAATTGGCAGAATCACTCAAACCCGTTAATGGGGTTTGTTGTTCGAGGCTTTCTACATCGAACTCCACATCACCCTCTACCAGAGTGACATTCGCGCCCAAACCAAAACCTGTATCGCCAAACAAATGCTGTATAGCAATTTCAACACCATCTACGGTTTTTTCATCTTCGCTGTTAAAAGGGCGACTGATATCCCAAACAATCAAGGGGTCATCTGTTGTGGGTTGAAGATAGCCCTGCTCATTGACCACGGCGCCATTCGCAACCATCTGCGCAAATATTGCATCGTTCGTTGCCTGCTCACCGTCTGCCTCCAGATCTGCGACAGCCTGATTCCAACGTGGCCCCTCGTAAATATCGTGGAAGCCGTCAAGCTGAACCGACACAATTTGATTACCGATAAAATTCTTCACATCCTTTTTAAAGTAACCGATAGAGGCGTAGCTGCTTTCGTCGTAATAATATTCCAGGCTCAAATCGAAATTGGTTGACTCAAATGGCAGCAGGTTTGTATTGCCTTCGCTACCGTTACGTGAACCCACCTTCGGACTGCCGGACAACTGACGAATGCTCGCCAGATTACCAAGCGGGGCACGCGTGATCGTTTTACCCCAGGAAAAACGGCCAACGAGGTCGTCCGTGATATCCATTTTAAAATCCATCATGGGTAAGAACACATCGTGCTCGCCTTCGGCCGTGTAGAAGTTTCCGTCACCGGATAAATACTGCATGTGCCATTCACTGCCGCCAAGCCACCACACTTCTGTGGGCACGTCTTGCAAGACGCGACTGGTCACCTCGGTTTCTTCATAGCGGGCACCCACATTGAGCTGAGTCGCCATGCCGGCAATATCAAAGCCCCATTGCGATTGCAAATAAATGCTGTTGGTGACTTCCTCAACCGAGCCTTCGGTGTAAGTCCCCATAGGATGATATGCATCGGTATCAAAATAATCATCGCCACCCAATACATCATTGGTGAGAAAGGCTGCTGAGCGCGCAACCACTTCATCAAAACTAAAGGTGTAATAGTAATCCGGCGATAAATCGGCGCCGCCACCCGCAAACGCATCAAGGAAATTATCGGTGCTATGTTGAGTAAACATTGAGTCCGGAAAAATTTCTGTCCACGAGGGGTTAAAACCAAAACCGCCAATCAAACCGCTCCAGGAATTCGACCCCCCCATGGCATTTTCAGTTTGTGCGACACCAAACTTGATATTCTCCAGAGGGATATCAAAGCGGTTATTTTCCCAGGTACCGTGAAGTTGCAATTGCTCAACGGTGGCTTCGCCAGGCGAATGAATAAATTGGCTAAAGTGAGAATCAATTTCACCCGCTTGCAATTGGGTTGAACCATTTAACCAATGAATTTCCGCACTGGGAACCTCGCCGCTGCGGTAGTCATATATTTTAGTGACCAACTGATCCGAACCCAACACTAGCGACCCTGTGCCGCCAAGCCCGCCGTCCTGACCGTTGTCAATTTCATTACTGGAATCGTGATAATCCAATTCCAGATTTAAATCGTCAAAGACTTGCCAATCGAGATTCAGACCGATGGATTTCGCTTGCACCTCAGTCGTATTGCGATTCGCGGAGAAGGAACCATCGTTACCGCTGATATCGGTCCATATGGCCGTGCCGTTTTCATCCAGCACGTAAGCATTGATATTGCCGCCGTAATCGTTCCACATACCCCAACCGATCGCATTCATCCCTGTGATGGCTTGCGTCGCCGTGTAATCAACGGTGGCAATAAAATTGTCAGTCGCAGCATACTGCAAGGTCAGTTGCGCATTGTTGCGTTCGCGTTGAAAATCTTCAATGCCGTAGTTCATATCCCGTGGAAAAAAGTGATTCCCTATCGGTTCCCCTTCGTCATCAATCGGGCGGGGATCGATTGTTGTTTCCGGGTTCGGATCACTTGGCAACCCGACATTGGCTTGCCAGCCCTGAATGCGTGCATACTGTTTTTGAAAGTCGCGACGGTGGTGTGAAAAAGACAAGGCGACGCCAAGGCTATCATCCATAAACGTATTACTGTACACACCTGCTATTTCCGGTGTGACATCATCGCCCGCTTCGTTCGATGTATCATGAATCGCCTTACCAGAAAGTGAAAATTTCTGGCCCGGTGACGACAGCGGTTTTAGGGTAACAATATTGACTGTTGCCCCCAAACCACCGGAGGCAAATTCTGCGCGCGCTGTTTTGTGTACTTCGAGTGTGTTAACCCCTTCTGAGGAAAGGTTTTCCAGATTATAAGAGCGCGTATTTCCGGTGCCGGGCATTTGCCGGCCATTCAAGGTCAGCAAATTAAAATCAGGGCCGAAACCGCGCACTGTAATTTGGCTGCCTTCGCCGTTTGCCCGGCTAACGGAAACACCGGTAATACGCTGTAAACTTTCGGCGAGATTGGTATCGGGAAACTTACCCATTTCTTCAGCGGAAATTGCATCCATTACGCCGGAGGCCGAACGCTTTAAATCCATTGAGCGTGTCAGGCTGCCGCGAATACCAGTCACAATCACTTCTTCAACGGCTGTAGCTTGTGCTGTTTGATTTGAGGATTCTTGAGAAAAAACTGGTTGAATAAAGCCAACTCCCAAAGCGAGGGAAATTGCAAAAGCAAGGCGTGTTTTGGTTGTTGCCAACTGAGGCTTGATTAAAGGCATGTGTTTCATAACTGTCCTACTATCAATTCTTTTCATTTATTCTTGTAAGGTTTGTTGTAAGGGCTATTGCTTGATGAGCCCACCGGGTCAATACGACTTTCCGTTTCAGGGCTCGACAATTTCTGCATTGTCTATGCGATAGACTGCACCCTCACCGCTGCCCCATGCGGGAAACACCATCACGACATCAATCTCAGAAACATCGAGGCCTGCATCAAATAAATCGAGTAAGGAAAAGGTATAGGTTTGCCACTCACCCTCAACCGGGTCAGCCCCTTCTTCACTGGCATTTAAATCGAGTTCAACGGCGGTGGTGGCACCACCTGATTCAATTTTGAATTTCCATGCAGCACTGGAATCATTCGGCGCGCTAACAACATTCATATCAAAACGGACAACACCGTTTTGTAAGATTGATGTCGCGTCGTAGGAGATACCTTCGTTTGCAAGAAAGCCCATAACTGTCGGCGTTGCGCCAATCATAAATTCTGCGACTGCGCCTCGATCACCACCGTCTTCAACTGAAGGCGTTGACCCGCCGCAGCAATCCCAAATAGGCCACTCTTCGTTTTCGCCATCACGAAATAAGGTTAATCCTTCAGCTGCTGGCAGTGAGCTGGGGTCATAGATCATGACATTGTCGAGGCGATACACCGCGCCCTCGCCCGTTCCCCAGGCGGGGAATACCATAATGACATCAACCTGGCTTAAATCGAGGCCCGCATCAAACAAGTCCTGCACACTGTAGGTATAGGTTTGCCATTCGCCGGTGACTGGCGCGGTACCTTCCTGACTGTCTGTTAAATCGAGTTCAACTGCAGTTGCGGCATCACCGGATTCAATTTTGAATTTCCATACGGAAGCTGCATCGTTAGGTGCAGAAATCACTTTCATTTCAAACTGCACAACACCATTGCTTAACAGGTTTGATACGTCGAGATACACCTCATCGTCCGCAAGTAAACCCATCACTGTCGGTGTCGCACCGATGACAAATTCTGCCGTCGCGCCGTGTTCAGTATCATCGTTTTCTACTGTCGGCGTGCTGCCGCCACAGCAATCCCATATTGACCAGTTTTCCAACGCCGCATCAGCAAACAGGACATGACCGACAAAACCACTCGCCGCGTTGGGGTCATAAATTTTCGCATTATCCACGCGATAAACCGCCCCTTCGCCTTGGCCCCACGCAGGGAAAATCATAATCACATCCAACGCGCTGACATCGAGACCGGCGTCGGCAAGGTCGGCCAAATTAAAGGTATAGGTTTGCCAACTGTCGAGTGTCGGCGCAACACCTTCAACGCTGTCTGTTATCGGTATTTCAACGGCTGTTGCCGCATCGACACTTTCTATTTTAAAAATCCAGGACGCATCGGGGTTTGTCGGCTCAGCAGTGACTTTTAATTCAAATTGCACAACGCCATTCGCTAAAATAGGCGTGGCGTCGAAGGGGCTCGGTGTTGCCGTTTCATCAGTGATAAATTCCGCACGTGAAATAAAACCCATGACCGTGGGCGTTTCACCAATCACGAATTCTGCAACTGCGCCGTGCGCATCATCGTCAGTTTCAACGGTGGGAAGGGAACCCCCACAACAATCCCAAAGCGGCCACGCGGGATTTTCTGCATCCTCGAAAATCACCAGTTGGGGCGAGCTCGTGTCGCCTGCTGTTATCTGGACATTGTCCATGTGATATTCCGCCCCCTCCCCGGCTCCCCAGGTTGGAAAGACCATCACGACATCAATTGCACTTAAATCGAGACCGGCATCGGCCAGCATTTGCAAAGAGTAAGTGTAGGTTTGCCATTCACCTGTGACGGGCTCGGCGCCTTCAAGACTTTCGGAGAGTAAAAAATCCACAGCAGTTGCTGCGTTGTTGCTTTCGATTTTAAGAAACCATTGCGCATCCGAACTGTTCGCCGGTGTCGCAATTTTTAAATCAAAGGTGACCTTGCCACTTTCAATCGCAGGCGAGGCGTCAAAAGGGGCAGCATTGCCGGCTGGGTCAGTAATAAATTCAGCACGGGAAATAAAACCGTTGACTGTCGGTGTTGCGCCCACGGTAAACGCCATAACGTCACCACGGTCGGCTTCGCTCACCAGTGCGGGTGTTGAACCACCACAACAATCCCAGGCAGGCCAGCTTGGATTGACCGTGCCATCGAAAATCGTCAGCGTTTGTGCTGCGCCTGTTGACGGTAAAGTTGGAAAAGGTGCAAGCCCTTCGACCAAAGCATCATCGGTACTGTCATAGCCGCCGCGCACAGTTTCGCAGCCTTTCCCTGTTTCGGGATCAATCGCGCACTCATACACACGGACATAATCAATTTGAAAGGCTTGCCCGCCTTCAAAGACTGTGGGGTCAATGCCGGTTTCGTTAACATTTTCAGGCCAATCACCACCGACAGCGAAATTCAGGATCATGAAGAATTCCTGATCGTAGGGAGAATTACCCCAATGGGTCGTCAGTTCACCGCTACCTTGATCATAGTATTCCGAGAACCAACCCTGGTGACTCAAGCCAACGGCTTCGCCTTTACTGTTGTAACGCACTGTTGATTTACGTTGCGTGGCAAACAGATAGCCGTCCACATACCAACGAATTTCTCCTTCCTGCCACTCAATGGCGTAGGTATGGAAATCATCTGCGGGATTTTGTCCGTCGGGTAACAAATATTCCTTGCCACTGTAAGAATTGTTCGGCCACTCTCGTCCGTAATGCAGCGTGCCGTGTGTGTGCGCCTCCGGCAAGCCGCCCTCACCCGCGGCTTTCAGGTTTACCGCTTCCATAATGTCGATTTCTCCCGAGCGCGGCCAACCGCCGTACACGGAATCTGTCGGCATCATCCAGAAGGCAGGCCAGGCACCTTGACCGAAAGGTAGCTTCGCGCGCATTTCAAAACGGCCGTATTTAAAATCGCCTTTGTTTTTTGTTGTCATACGTGCAGAGGTGTAAGGCTTTTCGGCGCCCTCCTCGGCTGGCATGGCAACAATATTCAGCATCCCATCGGCGACAAACGAGTTTTCACTGCTCGCGGTATAACACTGCCGCTCGTTGTTGCCGCCACCGTCACAATTGACTTCGTGATTCCACTTAGTTGTGTCAATGGCCGTGCCATCAAATTCATCACTCCACACCAGCGTCCAATCACTAACGGGCGCTGCGGGGTCGATCAAACTCGGGTTGGTTTCAGTTTCCACACCGCCGCCACAACCGGCGAGGTAGACAAGGGAGGCAATACTCAGGATACGTGTCGATAGTTTTGCAAACATTGCTAAGTGCTCATCTCTATATATGTTTATTATCTTAAGAGTGCAGCGCTACCCCGACTAAATAGAATTAAACGCTCGGTAGACTGCGATATAAGCGCTATCCTGAAACAGTTAAAAAAGGCTTACAACGGAAATGCGATGTCAGGAATTATTGCTGCGGCAATGCATGGCAGCGTGAGGTTTGTGAGATAAGGCGAGACAAAACTACGACAAGATGAGAAAAAGGGTTAAAAGGCCGACTTTACGCTTTTACTACGCTAACTTTGCATTAATCTTTGCGTTAATCACTTTTTTTATGGCCTCATTGTAATTTCGGCTGACCTTGAGTTTCACTTCGTCACCAAGGTCCAGCAGGCCTTCATTGTTACGCAAAGTTTGAATGCCCTTGATGCAATGAATATTCACTAGAGTTGATTTGTGAATGCGCTGAAACAAGCGCTCATCGAGCAGGCCCTCGAGCTTTTTCATGGTGATACGGACGATATGCGTTTCCTTGTCCGTATGAATGCACATGTAGTCCCCTGCGGCATCAATCCAACGAATATCGCTGATTTTCAGGAAGATTCTGGCATTATCGCTATTTTTAATCACCAACTCCTGATTTTGCGGCGTTGGTAAGGGCGTATCACTGTCAAGCCACTCCTCAAGTTCTGCGATTTCAATACCGGAAGATTCTTCAAGCGCTTTCAGTAATTTAAACTTCTCACTCTCTTGTGATTTCGGTCGGCTGCGCTCGTGGATACGATCAACGGTTTTTTGCAAGCGCCCCAGGTTGGCCGGCTTCAAAATATAATCAATGGCGTTCAGCTCAAAGGCCTCAATCGCATATTCCCCGAATGCTGTAACAAAGACGATCATCGGCAAATTATCAGCTTGCAGGCTTTGTACGACTTCAAGGCCGCTGATACCTGGCAATTGCAAATCCAGAAACAGGACATCCGGGTGCAACTGATTACAAAGCTTGATCACCTCATCGCCATCGCGCGCCTCTGCAATAACCTCAATGCCCTCGATTTTTTCAAGCCGCAAGCGCAAGCCCTCAAGCGCCAGTGGCTCATCGTCGACAATAATGGCAGTTACGGGTTGATCAATCATTGCTTAGCGTTGTATTGGACGTTACTGTTTCAAAAGGAACGGAAATTTCTACAGTGGTGCCACCGGCACTGTTCGTTTTAATATCAATACTATAGTCGCCATTAAACATGGCATCCAGGCGCAGCCGTGTATTGTTCAAACCGATACCCAAACCCGAACTCACTTTATCGCCCATACCGTGTCCGTCATCGATCACACGGATAATTAAACGGGAAGCATCGAGTTGCGCCGTAATTTTCACCGTCGCCTTCTCTTTGCGCGGCTCAACGGTATATTTTATGGCGTTTTCCACCAGGGGTTGCAGCAACATACTGGGAATTTTCGCCGATAACACACTTTCCGGAATATCGATTTCCACGTTCAAACGTTCAGAAAAACGGACTTTTTCGATCGACAAATACAAATCCAGCACGTTTATTTCCTTCAACATGGTTGTGCGAGCCTTTGTATTTTTGTCAAGCGAATATCGGAAAAACTCGCACAACTTGTCGAGCATTTCATTCGCTTTGTCGTTTTCGTGTTTAAAAATGAGTGTCGATATTGCATTCATGGTGTTAAACATAAAATGCGGATTGAGTTGATAGGTCAGCATTTGCAACTGCGCATCCTTGGCCGCCGTCTGCGCACGCAAGAGCATGGCGTGTTCTTTTTGGAGCTTGGTGTTGTATAACATAATGAAGAAAATTGAGGTCCACACGAGCATGGTTGCCAGCGAAAATAATAACCAACCCCCAAACTCCAACATACTCCATGCTTCATACCAGTGTTGCCCGAAAACAATTACCTTATACGAACCGAGCTTGATTACATTGTAAATAAAGCCTAAAACCGCGGCAGAAAGAAAACTTAAGGCCAGTGTGACTCTCAAGGGAAACTGCACAACACGCCGAATAAAACGCCATTGAATATAGGAAAGACTGAAACCCACGAGCGTTTCGACAGCGAGATTTAAAACCTGCCGAACAAAACTGAAGGCGGGATCGCTCGTTTGCGGATGAATAATCGCAAAATACACAATTAGCGCGTATCCTAGCCAGCCACCTATCTGCAAGGTCCAGAATTGGTGGCCCGGTTTTGAAAATGCAAAGGATTCAATATCCAGCGGGTTGTCAGTATGTACAGCCATCTTGTTAAAACAATATAGTAATTGGATATATTCTGGCTGATTTTTTTCATTTTGCCTATTCAAAATCAATTTCTGAGCATAATCGAACCCTGGTCGACTGACCTTTAACAACACACGCTTTGAATCACTGGTTTACTCTTGAGATTCTTTACCTCACTTCCCTTCATTACAAATAAAATGGCATAATTTCGAGTCGAGCCATAAAAAATTCCGGCGTTTAAATCCAGTTTTTGAAGTCACTAAAAATCGACTAAAGGGTGTATTTGTTAAGAACTTGAGGAGATAATCGTGAATCCTTCCGATCCATACTCAAAAAGCCAGAAAAAAACTCCAATACTCCAGCAAGATTTGGCCCATCACTATGCCCATTCCGGACTACTCGCGGCGATAACGAATGCGCTTTCAGAGGTCGGTAAAACACCTGAAAATATCTCGCTTACCGACTTGTCACCAATGGACGAGTTTCATGTGGGCGGTCTCCCGGCAACTCAACACCTTTTGTCACCTCTTGACTTAAACAAAAACCACAAGGTTCTCGATATTGGTTGTGGCTTGGGTGGTACAGCCCGCTATGTTGCAAAGGAATATGGATGTGCAGTGAAAGGCATTGACCTCACAAAAGTGTTTATTGACGTAGGCTGTGAACTCAACAACTGGACAAAACTCGGCGAATTGGTTTCGCTTCATCACGGTGACGCACTCTCACTCCCCTTTGAAGATACTAGTTTTGACTTTGTATATATGCTGCATGTTGGAATGAACATTGAAGATAAAAACACGCTATTTCATGAAATCGCTCGTGTACTCAAACCGCGAGGTGTATGTGCGATTTATGATTTGATGAAAACAAGCGAGCAGGAAATTCGCTACCCCGCCCCCTGGTCTCGTAGCGAAACAACCAGCTTTGTTGAATCCCTTGATGCCTACACTAGCGCACTTGAAAATAATCAGTTCACGGTGACAGACACGCAAAAACGCGACACATTCGCGCTTGGGTTTTATGAACAGATGAAAGAAGCCATCCGGCTGAAAGGAAAAGCGCCGATCGGGCTCCATCTTCATATGGGTGACGAAGCGGAGCTGAGACTGCGCAATACCTACGAAGCTATCGCAGAGGGTGTAATATGCCCAACCGTGGTTTACGCCCAGCTCAGTAACCAGAGTCATCCTTAATTTGGAAGTTTCTAGTTCAGTAGAGGCTGGCGCAGCTAAAACGGCTAATTTTTAGACATGCATATTAGTCAAATAATACGAGTGAACTCACAAACCTTGCAAATCTCCATTCCACCCCAACTACTGCCTATCCCCAGCTGAAAACCCAGCGTCTGACAAGCAAAAATCTTCAATTAAAGCTCCCGAATTTGATTTAAATCCTTGTTTTTACTAACAGTTCCAGCTAATTTGAAGTTGAAGAACAAAAGGAAAGCTTTATGAAAATATCCCTATCCGGTCACCATGTCGAAATCACCGATTCCATCCGTAATACCATCGAAAGCAAATTCCAGAAAGTGGGTTCCCACTACCCCGATGTCACCCGCATAGACATCATCGTCAACGTCGAAAAAAACGACCAAACCATTGACGCGAAAACCCAATATATGGGCACCACCGTGAACGTGAAAGCCCACAACGCAGACCTCTATACCGCCATCGCGGATGCCGTGAAAAAAATGGAAGCCGCTTTGAAGAGTAAGAGTGGCTCAGCCAAATCGCATTTAAGGGATAAGCCGGTTTTTAATACTGAAGAATAAATCAAGAGGCCTGAGCATTTTAGTGCTCAGGCCTTATAGAATATCAATATAAAAAACAGCAAAGAGCCAAGAAGAACATTTTCGGTTTATAGTAACCATTTTTTGTTACAATGCTGTATCACCCTCTTTTTTTAAAAAAAGTAAATTTTTCAATTAAGCATAATTTTTTTTATTAAGCATAAGCAAATATAAAATGTAAAAACCGCTCTATACCTTTCAAAATAATTTTTGTTTCTCTACGTTTTGCCAACCTTGCCACAAATAAAAATCACAAAATATTCTCGACATCAATCACAAAGCAAAGTGTTATAAGATCGTTTTCGCAGCACCATTTTAAAAACCTCCTCTCCAAAAAATAAAGTTTCGATTTTTTTCGAACCGCAGTCTCAACAATAAGTTTCGCACCCACTGCTCGTACCAATCAACTACGAAGCCGTAAACAAGCGAGCACAAAAAACCAATAACGACAATCTCTTTCTAAATTTGGAGTAACCAAAAATGATTACGAGCACCTACCTAAAACTAGTGAAAAGGTTTTGTATTTTTCTAAGCCCCTGCTTGTTCAGCCAGCTTGTTGTCGCTGCCCCTTACACCAACAGTGTCTACCGCGCCGGCTCGAATAGTTATGTCAATGTGTTTAATTATCACGGAATTGCAAACAACTCGCAGACACAAACCCGTCTGCAAGATCAATGAGAACAGGGGTTCAAATAATTGGGCGGTTAAAATGCAGTACACAGGTATCAACCTGCAACCGGGGCAAACCGTCAACCAGGCGGTCGTTTTCCGTATTCGATACACAGACTGGAGCAGTTTCGATACAAGTAACGATTACTCTGCCCCCGAAAGTGGAGAAACTGAAATTGCCGACCGCATCGCGGTATTTAACAGTGCAAACAAACTGATAATGGGAAGTCAGCCAGAAACTGCCGGCCCTTCATCTTCCTACAACATTAAAGTTCGGGCACGCGGAACCAGTGGCAATGAAACAATTAATCTTACCGTGGGAGGCAACGTTATCGCCACCTGGAACCTGACAAATTATTTTCAGGACTACAACGTGACAACCAGTTTGTCCGGCGGGATCAATGTTGAATACACCAACGATGCTCCCAACCGCGACGTCGTCGTTGACTATGCGGAAATAGGAGGTGTGATACACCAAGCCGAAGCGCAATCCGGTAATTCCGCCGCCTGGGGAAATGGCCAATGTGGCGGTGGCCAGTTTACCGAGTGGATGCATTGCAATGGCTATCTCGGTTTCAGTGCCTATAAGTAATAGTTGCAATGCCAAACATGATTAACCGGTTTTGATTCCGGAAATCATGCCAGAAGCCTGAGTGTCGAAACACTCAGGCTTTTTACATATCAAATAATAAATCACGGAGCTGAGTACTTTACGCATAATCGAGTCTCATCACTCCGGCACTTAGCCCGAGCGCCTATCCACTTCATAGTGGTTATTCGTAGTACTCACTCAACCCTACCTGAACGGCTATTCTTGCCGAGCTGAATTATGCGATGCCGCTGAGTCCATATGCGCAGTGCCGCCCAGTCCAAGCTCATTTCGCAAACACTGAATACAATTCTGGAAGGGTAAATGACGTTCACACATCAAAGCGAAAGATAAGCAGACAACAGCGATTGAAAGTGCTGCGAGCCAGGATAAGGAGAAAACAACCAGTGAAACCACAGCGATCCTTTTTATTTATCGTTTTCTTTTTCAGTTTTCATTTGTCTGCTGCCGAAGTCGATACGCCACATGAATTCAGCTCTGGCACACCCGCCGTTGCGGCCGAAGTGAACGAAAACTTTAGCGCGCATGAGCTTGCCATTGATGACAACGCCCAGCAAATAGCTGAAGTCAATGAAAACATTGGCGCCCACGAGCTAGCAATTGATGACAACGCACAACAAATAAGCACGCTGACCACTACAATTACTGACCTTGAAAGCGAAAACCAGAGTTTACGCGCGTTGTTAAATGCCCTTGTTTTACGCGCTACACTGGCCCCCTCGCTCGATACTGTGGTCAATCTCAATAGCGATTTCGCTGAGAATCCAAATTCAATAACAAACCGAGTGTCTGCTACCGAATACAATAATCGTTTCGCATTATTGAAGTTCGACTTAAGCGATATTCCAGTCGGCGCTACGATTCTATCCGCCGAATTGCGGCTGTGGCATGCCAGCACAAACCCGGACACCCCCTTCATCGTAACCAATATATGTGCGCAGCAGGTGACTGCGGACTGGAGCGAAAGTGTTAACGCCACCACAGCCCCGACACTCGACGACACATGCATATCCAACAGCTGGGTGATAAACATAATCGCGGGTATGCATTATTGGAGTGACTTGGGTACGCTGGTACAAACCTGGCTCAATGAAAGCGACAATTTTGGCTTGGCACTGGTTGTAGCTGAAACCGATTTCGGCTCGGTAGATCCTGACAGTGTTGACGGCGCCGCTCACGAAACCACGTTTTACAGCAATGAAGGACAATACAAACCGGAGTTGGTTATTCGTTATCAATTGCCACAGTAATACGACTTGTTGGCAATTCGACAACTCAACAGCACCAGCACCGAATATTGTTCAGCTTTGCTCGAGAAATGGCTATAAGCGGCTATTAAGCCTACTGAGTTTGAGTGTTAACCGGGTGCCGGTCTGTATCGACGGACCCAACGCCAATCGGGGGCCCCGAAGCTCTTCGCAAGCCCATAAATCCATCCATCTCAATGCATCGACCTTATATTTTTGTCGGCGCATATTCAGCAGACATCCAGAGTTATAGCGTGCGTCTGAATTTCACGATTTCGCGCTTTACTTTCCGCTTTGCGTGAGTTAAAAATTCTGAAGAATATATCCAGAGAAGTAAAGTTTTGACGAAGCAGACACCTGATACCGTTGATGGCCACGAATATTCACGATTTCACCCAGGCCAAGTGGAGGCCTCAAGCAAGAAAAAACATTGGGATGGGCTCATTTACACACAATATAACCATCCAAAGACGTTTTCAGGCTCCCCCCGACCCGCCACAAACGACCATATTATCGCAATTGGAAATAACGGTGCTGTTAAAGGCGAAAACTCCGTCAATAGTGATAAGTGGAATAAATACGAGTGGCGTGAACAGGAAATCTTTCTCGGCCCAGCCTTCGCAAATGATCGCGACGCACGCTGGGAGGCAATGAGCGGACAAGAAGCTCTGTTAGTTTCCTACATTCACCTCTCACCTGAAATTCTCCGGAAAGAAATTTTATACGCGGGCATTGCCAACCCCGATACCATAGAGTTAAGAGGCCAATTGGGGTTTCAGGATCCGTTTATTTACCAATTGGGAGAACGATTGCACTATGAACTCGCTAACGATAATCCTTTTGGAAATCTGTATATCGAGAGCGCAGCTAATATGTTGGCTGCGCATTTGCTCAGATTCTACTGTACGACTGATTACGATTTGAGTGTCAGCCGAGCCTGCTCACGCAACTATATCGCAATAAAACGCGTTAAAGATTATATTCATGAACACATTGCAGATGATATAAGTCTTCAAGTTATGGCAGCGATTGCCAAGATGAGTTGTTTTCATTTTGCGCGTTCATTTAAATCTATAGAAGGGATTGCGCCGCATCAATTTATCGTCTCTGTGCGAATGAAAAATGCTCGGAAACTACTTGAAAGCACCGACTTTTCCGTGACTCACATTGCAAACGAACTGGGTTACACTCCTGCGCATTTTGGTCAAGTGTTTAAGCGAACCGTTGGAATTACACCTCTAGCATATCGGCAATGTATGCGCTAACTCACTCGTAAATTAACTCCCATACGTTTCTCCTAATTGACAGGAGACACTCAAACTTTCTGTACACCGTTTTTTTCCATCAGGGAGAATGTAAACTCTTATCAGAGTAGATTTTCCTACTCTTGCTGATAAAAATTAAAGCCATCTCGTGCGTCTGGAAATTCAGGCCGTCAAGCCTATTTTTTTAAGACTGTTTAGCATTCTTCGCAAATAAGCAAGACTCCCATATCAACGAGCAAGAACGCGAGAGTTTTTTAGCTTCGACGTGTATACCGTAGCGCTATAACTATGGGTGGGAATATAACCTTTCGCGCGCACTCAAACTGTTTTTCGAGTTTTTAAAAGCATAATAGAGAGTCAACGCAACACAGGTAACAGATTTCCCTACTCAACAGCTCATAGGTAACTTAATAGCGCGTAGGTAATAAGATGCGGTTTTTCCTCTTAAATTTAATTTTCATTTTCTTAATTTCATGTAGCTCATCAGATTCTGACACTGACAGTCAGACCGGCTCGAACACCAGCTCGAGTAGCAGCAGTTCAAACTCCAGTAGTTCTAGTAACAGTAGTTCTAGTAACAGCAATTCCAGTACCAGTGGATCCAGTAGTAGCTCAAGCACAAGTGGCTCTAGCAGCGGTAGTTCTAGTAGCACCAGTTCTAGCAGTACTAGTTCCAGTAGCTCTGGTTCCAGTAGCGGCTCAGGCCTTGGCGTTATCAGTGCCGATTATGTTTCGTATTCAGCATGTCCGAACGCAGACTACACGACCTGTATAAAGTTAGCCAAGGCACATATTCAAGAAGCATCCACCTACCCCGGAGCAATAAACCTCGGAGACATTGTTACCATAACACCACACCGAACGTCCTGTTTTGCGCCTTGCGGAATTCATTTTAGCCTTGAGGTGGAGAACCAGTTTGAGGTTGCAAGCCCTTTTCATGATCTCGCTTATTTCTGGGATTTTGGTGACCCTAATTCCTCTTTTCAATCGCTGGAGTCAGATTTTACTTTTGGGCGATTGGCCAATTACAGTCAGGGCCCGATTGCTGCACACGTCTTCTCAGAGCCTGGTACCTATACTGTCCGCGCAAGTGTTGCAGCGAAAAATGGTCGCTATGCATGGAGTCTAACAGAAATAACTGTGTCTGATCCCGATGTTATTTTTTCCGCTGATGCGACTATTTGCCTATCGAGTTCAAACGATTTTTTAGGCTGCCCGGAAAATGCTTTACAGATGTCTGACCTCAATTCCGCCGGAGCGATACTGAACGCAAGTGGAAGTGGGCGCTTATTGTTCCGCGCGGGTGACACATTTGAAAACTCAGAGGATATCGATTTGCGATACGAAGGTCCGTTTGCCATTGGAAGATTTGGTAACGGCCAGGACCCAGTCATTAATCAAACTGATGGCGATTTTCTTAGTTGCCTTGAAGTTGACGGTATGACGGTTTCAGATATTCGATTGCAGGGAAATTACGATGCTTCAACAGGCCTCGGATCCACCTGGAATAATACGTTTTTAAATCTTGTGGAGTGTAACGATACGACAGTTTATCGCACCTACTCGTCTGGCATGGGAATAAGTTTACAGCCACGGCAAGGTGTGGGGGTTATATTTGCTGACAACATTGTCACAAATTGGCATAACTTTGGAGCTCTAGCTAATGGCTCCGATTTAAATGGAGATGGTCGCCTCGACCTTAACGAATATGTATCCAAACTTGCATTTGTTGGAAACATTATTCGTCAACACCCCGAAGCACAAAGTCTGAATGGTATCCAAGCGGGCAGCGCGCCCAGATGGCCTGATCACGGACCGTTGCGAGTGACGACAGCATTTGAACTCGTTATGAACCACAATGATTTTCTTTCAATCAATGGCTGGTCTGGTGACGGCAATGCCCACCAACCTACATTGCGATACAACACTTCGGGAGGAGAAAACCACAGCGGCGTAGTCAACGAAAATGTGCTTGAAGGTGGACGCACAATTATTGCGGCGGGTCTAGCTAATACCGGAAATTTAGCTGAACTCGGCAACCTCATTATCGAGCGTAACCTATTACTTGGCACGGAGAATACCAATACTGTAGTTGCGTTGAATTTTGGCGGCACATCGATTCGCAACAACTTAGCAATCAAGCCGAATACTACAATAAATAATGATGGCGATGAGCTTCGCCAATTTGTTGCCCTCGGAAGCGCGCTGGAAACTCCGGACAATTACGCTGCGCCAAGGCATGTGTACGCAAATACCTTTCTAAATTATCAACAGGGCGCGAGCCGCACAACAAGATTATATCAAATTACTGTAGGTGAAGAGACTCCCGGGCCAGAAAGAACATTTACCCTTAACCTCGTATTTTCTCCATTTTCGCCGAATTCTATTTTTACAGACGATCCTCTATTGGATGAATTCTATCAACCAGCTGCCCCATTCGCACATGGTCATAATTCACTTATAGACGGGCTAATTGATACTTTTAGCGGGCATCTTCGAGAAAGCCAAACAAATCTTGGCGCAATGGAATCGGGATTATTTGATGTCCAATAATCAAAGGTAAATATCTATAGGTTCCTTTGAACTTAACTAAACAAGATTAATTACGGGAGAATATATGTCTGGTGGATTAGCGCTTTCGCACCGTTCCTATTGTGTATTTTTTTTATGGTTTTTTTTATGCTCTTCAATGGCAAATGCTTCTGATATTGCCCAGCAAGTCAACTATTGCAAAGAGGTTCTGGAGGTCGATAATTTTCCGGGGGCGGGTTCTTGTTTTGATGAAACATACCCGCTTGATCACGACACTCAGCTCGCTTATTTCCGCTTAAATAGTTCGGTTGATGCTGTTCTCCATTGTGATGGAATTGGTTCTATGTCTCAACGAAGAATTGAAATGATTATTCACAAGAGAAATACTGGCGATACATGTTTTTTTGCAGTAGACACACCAAGTAATACCGGTGAATACCCAAGCCTGAACAATGCAGATCCCGGGTGGATAATCGGCAAGACTTCTGGTGCGGGGTCCTGTGTGGGCTGCCATAAAAATGGTGGACCATATTTCATTCCAAAAGAGGACACGGCGAAAGCAATGGCCCACTTTGGTTTAATCAACAACAATCATGTAACAAATTTTGATGATGGAAATAGACTCTATAGGCCCCGCCACTATAACGGCCTAACTGAAGTGCGAATGTGGCTGGATGTTCAGGAAGCACACCCAGACCGAAGCGATTTACTCGATGGAAACGATGACGATTTCGATGGTGTTTGCGGAGGTGCTTGTCATAACTATATTAGGTTTGATGATATCGGCTTTGCTGATATTGTGGGTCAACTCACCTACAACAACCTTATGCCTCCAAGGGGACAATTTAACCCCTGGCGATGGATAAACCGAGATAACCAAGCGGGTAAAGGTGACTTTGAAAGACTCACCGATGTCAAAGAAAACACGCGATACGCTCCCTTGGTGCCTTGTGAAACTCCACTTTACATGCAGGCCCATGTCGTTGGCGATGATCAAATTATTAATAGCAATTCGGAGTACGCTAACCTCAGATCATTTAACCCGATTGACGGGCTTATTTGTAAAAACGCTGAAATAGAAAATGGCAAATGCCAAAATTACGAAGCAAGGTTTTATTGTGAAGGTCTAGGTTGGACAAATTGGCAAGATAACGATACACCGAACGCGACTGGCGATCACGAGCGCCCACCAAAAGGCTGCGGCACGCCCACAAAAATCGAAGCGAGACGGGCCGATGGTTCCTGGAGTTTTTCCACTCCCGTTGGCTCATATGGCGAAGGCCCACAGGATATTACACACGTTGTACGTGGGTTTCCTGACCGCTTGGAACGTTTTGATAGCGAAGGTCTAATATGTAGAAACAGCGATCAAGATGATGGTAATTGCTCAAACTATTCAGTTCGATTTATTTGCCCCGACTGAGCCTGATTTTTAGGCTCAGCTACCCGCCCTCGAAATGTGACACCCCTTCGTGGCTATTGCAATAGTGCTCCTGCACGAAAGCCAGCTGTTGAAACTGCAATCAGCTTAAAACATTCAGGTTTATCTGAAAGATGTTAAGGGATGTAAACAAATCAATTGGTCGGAGTGGCCGGATTTGAACCGACGACCACCACACCCCCAGTGTGGTGCGCTACCAGGCTGCGCTACACTCCGATATTGGAAGGCAATACATGCTCAGAATCGAGGGCGCCAATCATACGGATTGGGGCTGTTAATGCAAGCATGTTTTTGTTTTTAATCAGGTTTTTAGTACGACCAAAACCTCTTCCAGCTCGCGGATCATGTCCTTTACGATGTTGTCGAGGTTGAGCTCTTCCGAGGGGCTGGTTTCACCGCTCATTTGCTGGCGGGCACCGCCAATGGTGAAGCCTTGATCGTATAGCAGGGAACGGATTTGGCGGATGGTCAGGACGTCCTGGCGCTGGTAGTAACGGCGGTTACCACGGCGTTTGACGGGTTTGAGTTGTGGGAATTCCTGTTCCCAATAGCGGAGCACGTGCGGTTTGACAGCACAAAGCTCGCTGACTTCACCAATGGTGAAATAGCGTTTGCCAGGAATAACGGGGAGTTCGTCGTTATTGCTTGCTTCCAGCATATGCCTCTACTCGAGCCTTAAGTTTCTGACCAGGGCGAAATGTTACCACTCTTCGCGCTGTAATTGGGATTTCTTCGCCGGTTTTGGGATTGCGCCCCGGGCGTTGCTTTTTGTCGCGCAAATCAAAATTCCCGAAACCGGAGAGTTTGACCTGCTCGTTGTTCTGCAATGCGTCCCGGATTTCTTCAAAGAAGAGTTCAACCAGTTCCTTGGCTTCACGCTTGTTAAATCCCAGTTCCTCGTACAGTTTTTCGGCTAAATCCGCTTTTGTCAGCGATTCAGTCATGGCGTTACCTGAGTTTGGCGTTAAATTTTGCCTCCAGGTGCTGTACTACGTCACTCACGGAGGCGGTGATCTCGTCCTCATTAAGAGTGCGCGAAGGATGCTGAAAGGTCAAGTTAAATGCAAGACTTTTTCTTTGTGGATCAATACCTTCGCCGCTATATACGTCAAAAACCTTTAAGTTTTTGAGGTAATCCCCTGCTTTTTCGGTAATTTCTGCCTTGAGCTCTGCCCAGATGGCGTCTTTATCGACAAGTATAGCCAGATCCCGACTCACTTCCGGGAATTTTGACAGGGGTTTGAAGGCGGGTACGGACGCTTTTGACACCGCGTCCAGGTCCAGCTCAAAGACAAATACAGCCTTTTTGAGTCCGAGCTCCCCCAGCAATGCGGGGTGTAGCGCGCCGATATAGCCAATGTGGCCGCCACCAAAAAGTATTTCCGCACTTTGGCCTGGGTGTAACACCGGGTGCTCTGCCGCACGGTATTCGGCCTCGATACCCGCTTCCGCCAGCAGGGCCTCAACATCGCCTTTGATGTCATAGAAGTCCATTGCCCTGTTGTCACCGTGCCAGGCGGTTTCTACGGCGTTTCCGTAGGCCAGGCCGGCAATATGGGCTTGCTGATCAATACGGGCCATTAAGTCGGCTTCTTTGTCGGCCTGACTATCGTTTGGCACAAAAACCAGCCCCTTCTCAAAGAGACGCACGCGCTGCGCCTGGCGGTTCACATTGCTCACCAGGGTTTGAACCAGGCCCGGCAATAAACTGATACGCATGGTGCTCATATCTTCGCTTATGGGGTTAAGCAGCTTTAGCCCTTCCTGATCGGCGAAAAACAGCGTGTGAATTTTCGGGTCGATAAAGCTATAGGTAATGGCTTCCTGATAGTCTCTGGCAACCAATAAATTCAAAATACGCTGCTCACTGCGCTGCGCTTCGGATTTAGCTGGCAATTCCGTGGAAAACTGTAAGCAGGTCGTGGGTAAATTGTTGTAGCCGTAAATGCGGGCCAGCTCTTCCAGTAAGTCGGCTTCGATATCCATGTCAAAGCGCCAGGAGGGAATGCTGTAAGTCCAACTCTCGGCATTGCTTTTGATTTCTTCCAGGCCGAGGCGAGTCAGAATGTCATTGACCTCGTTATCGGGAATGGCAAAACCCAAGCCACTCTCGATACGGGCTTTTTGCAGCGTCACTTCACGTGCATGCGGCAATTCGTCCTTGAGTTCAGTCACAACCGTTGGACCAGGCTCACCCCCGGCTATCTCGATTAACAAGGCGGTAGCGCGCTCAACGGCGGCTTCCGCGCCTTCGTAATCCACACCGCGTTCGAACCGGTGGGAGGAATCTGTATGCAGTCCATAGGCTCGTGCACGACCCGCGATACTAATGGGATGGAAAAACGCACTTTCAAAGAAAATGTCCTGAGTGCTTTCCGAAACCGCTGTGCGCAAGCCACCCATAATGCCAGCAACTGCGATTGCACCTGCATCGTCGGCGATAACAAGGGTATCGTCGTTAAGTTTTATTTCCTGCTCATCCAGCAGGGTAATGTCTTCATTGGCTTTCGCCATGCGTACCTGTATGCCGCCTTTGAGTTTTTGCAGATCGAAGGCGTGCATGGGTTGGCCCAACTCCAACAAAATATAGTTGGTCACATCGACGACGGGATCAATCGAACGCAGACCACTGCGGCGCAATTTTTCCTGCAACCACAAGGGTGAAGGCGCGGACACATCAACGTTTTTAATGACACGGCCCACATAACGTGAACAGGCCTGCCCGGCTTTAAGTGAGACCGGGTGAGTGTCCTTGATTTTTTCAGCGCATGCTTTGATGTCTGGCGCTTTCACATCCAGCTGATTGAGCACGCCGGTTTCGCGCGCGAGACCTTTGATACTCAAACAATCACTTCGATTCGGCGTGAGGTCAACTTCGATAATTTTGTCGTTGAGTTTCAGGTAATCATTCAAGTCCGTGCCGACGGGCGCGTCTTCGGGTAATTCCCATAAACCATTATCGTCGTCACCGGCTTGTAATTCGGTTTGTGCGCACAACATACCGAAACTTTCGACACCGCGCAGTTTGGCTTTTTTAATTTTAAAGGCTTTGCCATCTTCACCGGGCGGCAGTGCTGCGCCGACCAGGGCAAATGGAATTTTTATTCCAGGGCGCGCGTTGGGCGCACCGCAGACCACTTGCATCTCGCCATCGGGCGAACCTTTAACTTTACACACGCGTAACTTGTCGGCATCCGGGTGCGGATTGGCTTCAAGAATTTCACCCACTACAACGCCGCTAAAAGTACCGGCAACCGGCTCAACAGCATCGACCTCCAGGCCTGCCATAGTCAGTTGCGCAACGAGTTCTTCGGTGCTGATCCCGGGGTTAACCCATTCTCGTAACCAGGTTTCACTAAACTTCATAAACTGGGCGCCCTATTGCGTAATGTTTGTAGCCTTTCTCGGCCATTAAATCGGGTTCGTATAAGTTGCGGCCATCAAAGACCACTTTATTTTTTAACAAGCTCGCGGCCTTTTCCCAATCCGGAGAACGGAAGGCCGACCATTCCGTACACACAACCAGTGCGTCGGCATTTTCAAGCGCGTCATATTCATTTCCAGCAAAAGCAAGTTCATCTATTTCACCGTAAATACGCGCGGTTTCTTTCATGGCTTCCGGGTCGTAAGCCACGACTTTCGCACCCAGCTTCCAAAGATTTTCGATAACAACTCGGCTGGGGGCTTCACGCATATCATCCGTATTGGGTTTGAAAGCGAGGCCCCAAAGTGCAAAAGTTTTACCTTGCAAGTTTTCACCGAAATGTTTCTTGATTTTATCAACGAGCACAAATTTCTGTGCTTCGTTCACATCTTCAACCGCACTGAGTAATTGTGCTGGCTCGCCGACACCGTTTGCAGTTTGCACCAGTGCTTTCACATCTTTTGGAAAACAGGAACCGCCGTAACCACAGCCGGGATAAATAAAGCTGTAACCAATGCGTGGATCGGAGCCAATGCCTTTACGCACAAGTTCAATATCTGCGCCCAACTTATCAGCCAAACGCGACAGCTCGTTCATAAAACTGATCTTTGTCGCCAACATCGCATTGGCCGCGTACTTGGTTAACTCCGAAGAACGCACATCCAAAAACATCAATTTATCGTGGTTGCGATTAAACGGCGCATAAAGCTCTCGCATTAACTTGCGCACACGATCCGAATCCGTACCCACAATAATGCGATCCGGCTTCATAAAATCATTTACCGCCGCACCCTCTTTTAGAAACTCGGGGTTCGAAGCCACATCGTAAGGAATGTCCGCACCGCGCTTTTGCAAAGTCTCCGCGATTTTCGCTTTCACTTTGTCCGCGCTGCCAACGGGTACAGTGGATTTATTCACAACCAGGCGGTATTTCTGCATGTGCTCACCGACCGACTCGGCCACTTGCAACACATAACGCAAATCCGCTGCACCGTCTTCATCAGGCGGCGTACCAACGGCAATAAAAATCATCTCAGCGTAATCGACTGCGTCTTTTGCATCCGTTGTAAAATGCAGGCGCCCTTCCTTCACACTCTGCTTTACAATATTTTCCAGACCCGGCTCAAAGATAGGAATAACCCCTTCACGCAGGTTTTTGACTTTCTGTTCGTCTACATCCACACAGGTAACATGATGACCGGAATGCGCCAAACAAGACCCCGTCACCAAACCCACATAGCCTGTACCAAAAATTGAAACCTTCACTCAAGCGCTCCTGCTCTACTCTAGAATTGTTTTAAAAAATTCAAATCGTTTTCGAAAAATAAACGCAAATCGTTCACGCCATAACGCAACATGGCCAAGCGCTCAACACCCATACCAAAAGCAAAACCGCTGTACGCGTTTTTATCTATACCACAGGCGTCATACACATTCGGGTGCACCATGCCGCATCCCATAATTTCCAACCAACCCGTTTGCTTACAAATACGGCAGCCGTTCCCGGAACAACTCGTACACTGAATATCCACCTCGGCGGAAGGCTCAGTAAACGGAAAATAAGAAGGACGAAAACGCACCGGCACATCGGCTTCAAAAAACGATTTCAAAAACTGATCCACCGTCCCTTTCAAATCGGCAAAGCTGATATTTTTATCCACCACCAAACCTTCCACTTGGTGGAACATCGGCGTGTGCGTTAAATCAGAATCACAGCGATACACACGGCCTGGGCAAATCACCCGAATCGGCGGCTTTTGATTAATCATCGTACGCACCTGCACAGGCGAGGTGTGCGTACGCAGCACATGCGTCTCATCAAAATAAAACGTATCGTGCATCGCCCGCGCGGGATGATGCGAAGGAATATTCAAAGCTTCAAAATTATGAAAATCATCCTCAACCTCAGGCCCTTCTGCCACCTCATAGCCGACAGCAGCAAAAATCTCTTCAATACGCTGAATCGTACGCGTTACAGGATGCAAACCGCCGCAAGACGCACGACGGCCATCAAGTGTTACATCAATTTTTTCTGAAGCCAGTTTCGCCTCAATAGCCGCACGCTCAAGTGCTGCCTTGCGAACTTTAATCTGCTCTTCTACCTGCGCCTTGGCTTCATTAATTTTGGCACCCGCTTGCGGACGCTCCTCAGCAGACAACTTACCAAGCGTCTTCAACAAAGCCGTTAACTGCCCTTTTTTACCCAGGTAGTCCACTCGAACTTTATCCAGAGCAGCCAAATCATTTGCGCCATTCACCAAGCCAAGCGCTTCTTGTGTTAATTCAGTAAGGTTTTCCATTCGAATATTTTCAGTTCACTAATCAATTAAATTAGAAAGCCAAAGCTTTCAAAAAAACGCCAATCATTATTTTAAACTTGCGAAAGACTTTCAGAACACCGAGCGTGAGGTCACCCTTTGCGAGACCGTCGCGTCAGGGAGACGCGTCGGAGCTACAGGGATGTATTTACCGCGTTTTCGCAAAGGGTGACCTTGCGCTCGGTGTTCCCGCGATAACCTTTAACCTCGAATAAAAATTTGTTGCTTCACCGCCAAACTAACTAAAAAGTCTGACTAACAATGCCGAACACCTTGTAATCAGTGTTCCCGCGACCAGCCATCACAACGGAGAAAAAATGTTTAAGATCCCCAACCCCCGCAAATGCATTTAAAACATTTATGTTGCAATAACTTTACAGCAATAAAAAAGGGAAGCGCCGAGGCTCTTCCCTTCATTGTTCAAGAAACTGAAACCAGATTCTTTGTTTTAAGCAGCAAGAGCGTCTTTAGCTTTAGAAACGATCGCTGCAAAAGCAGGCTTATCGTGAATAGCCAAATCAGCCAAAACACGACGATCCAAAGCGATATCCGCTTTTTTCAGCCCCGCAATTAAACGACTGTAACTCAAACCCTCATTACGAGACTGCGCGTTGATACGCGTAATCCACAGCGCACGGAAATTACGCTTCTTAACGCGACGATCGCGATACGCGTACTGACCGGCCTTAATGACGGCTTGCTTGGCTACACGAAACACACGTGAACGTGCGCCGTAATAACCTTTTGCTGCTTTTAAAACTTTCTTGTGGCTTCTGCGCGCCACTACACCACGTTTTACTCGTGCCATTTTCCTATCCTCTTATCTACAACTTAGTTGGCGCGCAACATGCGCTCTACGCCGGGCTTATCGGCAGCCGTCACAAGGTTGGTGCCGCGAAGCTGACGCTTACGCTTGGTTGTCATTTTGGTAAGAATATGGCTTTTGTAAGCGCTTTTTCGTTTGTAACCGGAAGCGGTTTTTTTAAACCGTTTGGCGGCTCCACTGTGTACTTTAGCTTTTGACATAATAGGCTCCAATAGATCTGAAGGTTGTTTTTCGGAGTGAACAGGGCAGCTAAAAGCCCGAACACTCTTTTTTATTTGCCATCACCTTAAAAAGCTGACAACAAAATACTTTTAATAACTGTTTTTACTTTTTCTTTTTCGGCGCGATCACCATGGTTAACTGGCGACCTTCCATTTTGGGGAACTGTTCGACGGTTCCCAACTCAATTAAATCATTCTCAATGCGCTTGAGCATTTCCATGCCCAACTCCTGGTGCGCCATTTCTCGCCCGCGATAACGCAGGGAGATTTTGGCCTTGTCGCCGTGCTCCAAAAAGCGGATCACATTGCGCAATTTCACCTTGTAGTCGCCCTCTTCGGTACCGGGGCGAAATTTCATTTCTTTCACTTGCTGCTGCTTCTGCTTTTTACGCGATGCAGCCTTGGCCTTTTTGGCCTCGAAAAGATGTTTACCGTAATCCATTATCTTACAGACAATGGGTTCAGCATCCGCAGCGATCTCCACCAGGTCCATACCTGCTGCCTGCGCCGCTTCAAGGGCTTGTTCCAAGGTGACGATGCCAACCTGCTCACCGTCTGCTCCAATCAGTCGAACTTCTTTCGCCTCGATCTGATCATTAATTGCTGCTTTTTTTGCGCGCCCTTTGCCGCCGACATTACTATTGATGGTTAACATCTCCTCTTTTCATTAATCTTCACCTCGTTTCCCCGTTTCGTTTTATCCAGCGCCAGGCTTGCCTGTTTGCCCTTTAGCCTTGCTCTGGTGACAGCCTACCGCGCCGGGCTACATCTTGAGCCAGCAAGGCGGAAAAGTCGTCAACGGATAGGGTTCCGAGATCCTCACCGGCGCGATTACGTACCGCTACGGTGTTGGTTTCTACCTCTTTATCACCCACTACGAGCAGGTACGGAACCTTCTGAATGGTGTGCTCGCGGATTTTAAAGCCGATTTTTTCATTTCTCAAGTCAGAAACCACCCGGAAGCCCTTGTTTTTAAGGGATTTCTCGACTTTTTCTACATATTCCGCCTGATTGTCGGTGATATTCATAATCACCGCCTGTTCCGGGGCCAGCCAGGCAGGGAACGCACCTTCGTAGTTTTCGATCAAAATTCCGATAAAACGCTCGAATGAACCCAGTATAGCCCGGTGTAGCATGACCGGTACCTGGCGTGAGCCGTCTTCGGCGACATATTGTGCGTCCAGGCGGCCAGGCGTGCTGAAATCGACCTGAATCGTGCCGCACTGCCAGATTCGACCAATGCAATCTTTCAGTGAGAATTCGATTTTTGGGCCATAGAACGCGCCTTCGCCCGGCAGTTCTTTCCAATCCAGGCCTTTCGCGTCCAGGGCATCGGCCAGCGCTTTTTCCGCCTTGTCCCAGACTTCATCGCTACCCACACGCTGTTCGGGGCGCGTTGACAAACGAATGAGCACTTCTTCGAAGCCGAAATCCTTGTAAACCTCAAACAACAAATCTGTAAAGGTGCTGACCTCGTCCTGAATCTGACTTTCTGCACAGAAAATATGGCCATCGTCCTGCACGAAGCCGCGCACACGCATCAAGCCCTGCAAGGTTCCCGAGGCTTCGTTGCGGTGGCAGGAGCCGAATTCGGCCAGGCGCAAGGGCAGATCGCGATAACTTTTGAGCCCCTGGTTGAACACCTGAACGTGACAGGGGCAGTTCATGGGTTTTACCGCATAGTCGCGCGCTTCGGATTCCACAGTAAACATGTTTTCGCGGAACTTGTCCCAGTGGCCTGACTTTTCCCACAGGGTGCGATCGACCACTTGTGGGGTTTTGATCTCTTTGTAGCCATTCGCCCGCTGAACATCGCGCATGTAATCTTCAATGGTGCTGTAAATACTCCAGCCCCTGGGGTGCCAGAACACCATGCCGGGTGCCTCTTCCTGAATATGAAAGAGGTCGAACTTTTTGGCGAGTTTGCGGTGGTCACGTTTTTCCGCTTCTTCCAGGCGGTGCAGGTGCGCTTTCAGGTCTTTTTTGTTCGCCCAAGCCGTGCCGTAAATGCGCTGCAGCATTTTGTTGTTGGCATCGCCACGCCAATAGGCGCCGGACACGCGCATCAATTTGAAGTAGTGGCAGAAACGCATATTGGGCACGTGGGGGCCACGGCACATATCCACGTATTCTTCGTGATGATAAAGGCCGGGCTTGTCATTGCGGTTGATATCGTTTTGCAGGATTTCAAGCTTGTAGTGCTCTTCCCGCTCCTTGAACACATCAACAGCTTCCTGCCAGCTCACTTTCTTTTTAATTACGTCGTAATCTTTTTTGGCCAGCTCCTGCATGCGTTTTTCAAGTGCGGCCACATCTTCGTCGTTTAGCGGGCGATCAAGGTCAATATCGTAGTAAAACCCGTTTTCAATGACCGGGCCGATGGCCATTTTGACATCTGGCCACAACTGTTTAATCGCGTGCCCCAACAAGTGTGCACAGGAGTGACGCAGTACTTCCAGGCCCAGTTCGTCTTTCGTGGTGATGATGCGGACTTCAGCATCGTCTTCAATCAAATCAGTGGCATCGGCGGGTTCGCCGTTAATCATGCCTGCAATGGTGGCTTTTGCAAGGCCTGGGCCGATATCGGCAGCGACGTCCAATACGCTAACTGCTTGGGAAAAAGACCGTTGTGAACCGTCGGGAAGAGTAATAACTGGCATGCCAGGCTCCTGTCAGTGGTGACCCCTACGAAAGGCCACGTGAATGTTGGGGGTGAATTTGAGGGTGCGGATTATAAAGAGGGGCTATTCATTCAGCAAGGGAAGTCAATCCGCAAGTTAAGCCTTCAGAAGCCCAGTCCTTGACTCGCAGTGAAATTTACCTAAGATGCAGGCTCCGCGGGACGTGAAGATTCCAGAGGGGTCGGAAGCAAAGCTTCACTTAACAGTCTTAATAGTTGCAGAAAACAACCGCAGAATATGCGCAAGATTCAGGATGCCTGCTCAGACATTGACGAACGGGCCAGAAAAACCGGACCACATTGCAGAACCATTTGAGAGTTTAACCAGTTTGCCAAGGAACAACGCTCGTCCATTCTTTTCACAGTCAGCCCTTGTGAAGCTCGCCCTGGTTACGAGCTTGTATGTTGCCCTGCACACTCAAAATACCCTGGCCGATCCCTGGGTCTCTGCAGGCGATGTGCGTACCCGCCATCATTTATTGATTTTGATCGACCACGGCGCGATCAATATTCCTGTGACAACCTGGCCACTCATGTGGAATGACATCAAAGTTCAACTGGATACCATCGATATTACCGGCTTGAATGAAACCGAAGTGTGGTCCTACCGCTACCTCAAACACGAATTGCGCAAGGCGATGGAAACGGTAAGTGGCTATGCCTCTGTGTACAAATCCACAAACCGCAGCCTTGCGCCTGCCTCCAATACTGAAATCTATCGTGGTGAGCGCAACGCGGCACTGAACCTAACGCTGGAGCGTTTCGCATTCAGGGTACAGGGGCAATACGTGCAGAGCCCCGAAGACGACGAAGAAGCGCGAATGGATGGCTCCTACGGTGCCCTCTCGCTGGGTAACTGGGTGCTCGGCGCAGGCTTGATCGACCGCTGGTGGGGCCCCGGCTGGCACAGCAGTATGTCGCTCTCAACGAATGCGCGCCCACCTACAGGTGTTTTTATTCAGCGCAGCGATTCCACCTTACTTCCCAAAGCAATCCCGTGGTCACTGACTGCCTTTGCAGCGGCTTTGAATGATGAGTTTGCCACGGCAGATAGCGAACTAAGCGGTCTGCGTTTTTCAACCCGCCCTATTCCCATTCTCGAATTGGGGTATCAGTATCTCGATATGGCCTTCGACCCCATTGTGATTGATGGCGAGAATTTGCCCGCGACAGAAATGCAGTACCAGGGTCTGGATGCGCGGCTCAGCTTTAATCTAATCGGCTTTCAGTCTGCCTTCAATTATCAACTCATCGAAAAAACCGATGCCAGTGGTGCCAAGCCCAAGGGCGAAATCTACGGCTTTGAAGGTTCTTTTAATCTATATAATATGCACCACCGTCTGGTGGTCGAACACAGTGAGAGTGACGCCGGCTTTTCAGAAGGCTACCGCTTTATGGGGCGCAATATCGGCTATATGGCCGGAGAACAAGGTAAGGCGCAAAGCCTTTTGGGCTTCCACTATTTACCCAATGGGCATCACATTGAATGGTACGCCACCAAGGCCGACGTTGAAGTCTGGCCGGAAACACTGGAATATGCGCAGGTCGCTTATCACTTTCCTTACGGCGAGCACGCGCTCATCAGCTTTGGCGCGATGCACTATATGGAAGAATTCAAGCTCGATGGCGAACGCATACGCCCGGGCAACTTTATTAAATTTGAATACGCGTTTTAACAGGACTACTTCATGCACCACATTCAGCACGCAGGAATAATAAAAACGTTTTGCCTACTGGCCACACTGATACTCAGTGCCGCAACACTTGCACAGAACATCAATGTAACGCCAGCACAAATAGAGCAATTCAAACGGCTCTCTCCGGCTGAACAGCGGGCTTTGGCGCAGTCTATGGGTATTGACCCTGCGATGATTGATTCAATTATTAACGGGCAGCAAAACGGCTCAAGTTCGGGGCAGTCAGCATTTGAAAATCAGGTGTCAGGGAATAGAAGACAAACACTTGAAGAACAAAACGTTACCAATGACCCTCTGCGTGAACTCGCAAAGGAAGGCATCGATAACCCCACGCTGGAAGAAGACGAAAGCTCTGAATTTGAATTCGAGCCTATTAAATTATTCGGATACGACATTTTCAAATTTGGTGCAGATGCGTTTACTCCTGCCGTAGATATTCCGGTACCAGGCGACTATCGCGTTGGACCTGGCGATACCTTTACGATTCAACTTTATGGAAAAGAAAACCGCACTGCCAATTACACGGTAAACCGCGAAGGACAAATTCAAATTGATAACCTCGGCCCAGTGACATTGGCTGGCCTCTCCTTCGACCAGGCACGCACCAAAATTGATGAAATTGTGAAGCAGCAAATGATTGGCGTGAACGCATCAACCACGATGGGCGCTTTGCGCACCATCCGCGTGTTTGTTCTCGGTGAAGTACAAGTGCCAGGTTCCTATGTAGTGAGCTCACTTTCAACCATGACCAATGCCATTTTTGCGAGCGGTGGCATCACGGAAATTGGCTCCCTACGCAATGTGCAACTCAAACGATCTGGCGAGATTATTACTACTCTGGATTTGTACGATTTGCTATTGAATGGCGATACCAGTAGTGACTCGCGCTTACTGCCTGGTGATGTTATTTTCGTTCCCCCCATTGGCAAAACAGTGGGTGTTGCGGGAGAAGTAAAACGCCCCGCTATCTATGAATTAAAGCGCGAAACCAACGTGAGCCAGGCGATACAATTGGCAGGCGGGCTTGCACCAACAGCCTTTGTTCCTGCATCGCGTATAGAGCGAATTACCCCGGAAGGGGAAAAAACCCTCGTCAACCTCGACTTATCTATTGAAAAAGGCAAGCGCTTCCCGATTCAGGATGCCGATGTCATTCAGATTTTCCCAACTCTGGATACCATGCGAGATATCGTTAAGCTTGAAGGTCACGTAAAACGCCCTGGTGGGTTCGCGTGGTACGACGGTATTCGCTTTTCTGATGTTGTTCCCAGCGTTGACGATATGCTCGCCAACCCGGATATCGAGATAGGACTGATTCTGCGAGAAGAACATCAAACCCGTAAAATTCGCGTGCTTGCGTTTTACCCTCGTATGGCTTTTGAGTCACCCAAAGGCCAATTTGATCCGCAGTTAAAGTCACGCGATACCATTGTGCTATTTGATTACGAGACCAATCGCACAGAGCTATTGGAAGATGTGCTTGCACAATTGCGCATTCAAGCAGACATCGCCGAGCGTAAAAAAATTATCAACGTTTTCGGGAGCATACGTTTTCCAGGGGAGTACCCTTTTGCGGAGAACCTTCGTGCGAATGATGCGGTTAAACTAGCAGGAGGTTTTACAGAGAGTGCATTGGGTACGGATGCAGAAATTACACGCTATGACCTTGATGATCAACGCAACACAGTAGTAATGCATATTGATATTGACCTTGGTTTAGATAATGTAGCCTTGGTTGAAGGAGATACTCTGAATGTCAAACAAATTCCTCTGTGGCAACTTAAGGAGAATATTCAAATTCTTGGCGAAGTACTCTACCCCGGCACCTATTCAATACTACCCGGTGAATCCCTGATGGATGTGCTAAATCGCGCTGGAGGTTTAACACCTCATGCCTATGCAGAAGGCGCTATTTTCTCGCGCGAAGAGCTGCGTAGACTGGAAGAAGAACGCTTAGCCGATTTACGAGAAAAAGTCGAAAGTGATCTGGCCGCGACGAACCTTACGGACAGCGTTGTCGCCAAAAAAGAAGTTGATGCAGAACAAGCTGAACAAATTCTGAGTAACATAGATAGTGTAAAACCCCTTGGCCGAATGGTTATTGACTTGCCAGCCATCATGAGTAACCCGAACACCTATGATTTTCAGCTTCGGGACGGTGATGTTCTCAACATTCCTCGATATAAGCCCTCGGTAACAGTCGTTGGCGAAGTGCAATACTCCACGTCCCACTTTTACGATGAACGCTTGTCACCTATGGACTACGTCGAGCGATCAGGTGGCACCAATCAGAATGCGGATAAAAAGCGTATCTATATTGTAAAAGCCAATGGCAGTGTCTTTTTACCCTCCAATTCGGCATGGTTTAAGGCGCGCTCGCAAAGTATTCAGCCTGGCGACACTATCGTTGTGCCTATCGACACCGACAAAGTTGACACCCTGACACTATGGAGCAGTATCACAACAATCATGGCAAACGTCGCTCAAACCGCCATTATCGCGACACGATTGTAAGTTGATTTATCACGAGGCATTGCCTTTAGGGATGCAAATCCCTAAAATGCGCGCCTCGCTTGTTGACCATCTCAAGGCAATTAGCACAAATGGAAATAGGACCATAGCTCAGTTGGTTA
Source organism: Cellvibrionaceae bacterium 1162T.S.0a.05 (assembly GCA_000964245.1). Lineage (GTDB taxonomy): Bacteria > Pseudomonadota > Gammaproteobacteria > Pseudomonadales > Cellvibrionaceae > 1162T-S-0a-05. The sequence continues at coordinate 4,037,516 of LANB01000001.1, forward strand.
GAGCGCTACCTTGACATGGTAGAGGTCGGCGGTTCAAATCCGCCTGGTCCTACCAATTTCCGCTGTTGATTTTCAAAATTAAACGTTGAAAATCAAGAAGTTAAGCCGATCAATTCAGGCTTGACACCCATTGGAGCGATGTATAACATACGCGCTCTTTTCGGCCTGCTAAGCCTCTTGGCAAGTCGATCACCACTCCGCCTTAGCTCAGTTGGTAGAGCAAATGACTGTTAATCATTGGGTCGCTGGTTCGAGCCCAGCAGGCGGAGCCAAATTAAAAAAGCCCTGAAATATCGCTTCAGGGCTTTTTTATTTTTGCTCTAATTTCCCACCAAGGTCAGTCGTTAACCCCATAATTTCTATCCATCCAGTCCTTATACGAGCCATCCAAAACACTGCGCCACCAAGCCTCATTTTCAAGATACCAACTCACCGTCTTTCTAATTCCCGTTTCAAAACTCTCTCTGGGTGAGTATCCCAACTCTTGCTGGATTTTCGTGGCATCAATTGCATAACGTCGATCATGGCCGGGGCGGTCCTTAACATAAGTAATTAACGTTTTCGCTTTACCTTTAATAACCGATGTCGCATTGGGAAACTGATTCTTGTATTTGCCATTTACTGAAAAGGCCTCCTCCATCAATTCACAAATCAGATTTACAATATCGATATTGGCCCACTCATTGTTGCCGCCAATGTTATAGCGCTCACCCCCACTTCCCTTTTCTAATACAAGCTCAATTCCACGCGCATGATCTTCAACAAAAAACCAATCACGAATTTGTTTACCATCACCGTAGATAGGCAGTGGTTTATTCTCTAATAAATTAATTATTACTATAGGGATAAGTTTTTCCGGATATTGATATGGACCAAAATTATTTGAAGAAACACTGGTTGTTACCTCAAGCCCATAGGTATGATGCCAAGCCCTGACGAGATGATCAGAGGCGGCTTTAGAAGCGGAATACGGTGAGTTTGGCGAAAAAGTGTTTGACTCTGTAAAAAAGGGATCTCCGGGGTTCAAGCTTCCATAAACTTCGTCAGTCGAAACGTGGTGAAAACAATGTTTTCTGCCATCACCCTTGAGCCACACTCCCCTAGCAGCCTCCAATAATCTGAATGTACCCAATATATTGGTTTCAATAAAAGCATCTGGACTATAAATCGAGCGATCAACATGTGATTCTGCTGCAAAATGAACAATGGTATCTATATTTTTTTCTTTCAGAATTGACGAGACAAGCTCGCTGTCCTTAATATCCCCTTTCACAAATGAAAACCTGGAGCCCCCTTCCAAAGCACCCAAGCTCGCAAGATTCCCTGCATAAGTTAGAGCATCCAGAACAACTAATGAGCCCTCGGGATGAGCCCGCGCCCAGTGATGAACAAAATTTGCCCCGACAAAACCCGCACCACCTGTTACTAATAAATTACTTGGCATAGTTTTTTATCATCACATGGTTTTATGAAGTAAGTGACTTTCTATAAAGTTATCTAAACCGTCTTATTCCACGCTGCAATAATAGCAACAACAAAGCCCATTGAGTTAGACTATGCGCTTACCACTATCGGCCACTTTTGCTACTCAATTAATGAAAAACGCCAGTTATCTCTGTTTATTTATTACTCTATTATTCCACCTCCCCAGCGTCGCAGTAGGCGTCACACCCTACATTCCGTTGAACATCTCTGATCAACTGGAAAATGATCTGGAAAAACTGGCTGTAATTACCAACATTCCGCAGCTGACCAAACCCTACAATGTCGCGACTGTATTGCGGCATTTAAAGATGATTAAGACAAGCCACCCAAGCTTGCATCGTCGGCTTGAAAAAGCAATGGAACCCTATTCATCGAAAGCAGCAATATCCGCCGGGAAACTAAGCCTTTCTTACTACGATACAGATGAACCTTTCCAGCTCTCCAATCAAATGGGCAGCTCCAGTGAGCAAAAGTATCGTTTGAAGCTTCACGGGCATTGGCAAAGTAACCCGTGGTTTGGCGTTTATGCAGGTATTGATACCAGTAATGAAAGAACCATTCCCAGTGGCAGCGTGATTGCGTTTGGTACAGATTGGGCACAGGTAGATTTAGGGTATAAAGAAAGGTGGTGGTCGCCATTTCATGGAAGTGCGCAAACGATTAGTTCTCACGCACAAACTCTACCATCAATCGGATTGAGTAACAGCCACCCCATTTCGATTCTTAATATTCCCATGGCCTATGAGGTGTTCCTTGCGCACACTTCAAGACAAGATGTTAATTATAACAACGAATGGAGCGACAAAAATCGTCCATATTTCTCCGGCATACATTTCAGCTTTCAACCCTACACCTGGTGGACACTGGGCTTAAACCGGATGTTTATGTTTGGTGGAGGTGACAGAAAAACAGGCATTGAAGATGTTTTTCGCGCCATAATTGACCCCAGAGGAGCGGACAATACAACTTCCGAACTTTCGAGAGATGAAGAGACAGGAAATCAAATTGCATCTTTAATAAGTCGAATAAACTACAAACACTTCTCTATTTTTATGGAGTACGCTGGCGAGGATACATCAAACAATAAAGCCTGGCAGCTAGGCAATTCTGCGTTAAATGGCGGCATTTTCATTCACTCTATTGGCAATACTCGACTTTCGCTAACGTATGAATACTCCGACTGGCAAGATGGCTGGTATTCTCATCACCTGTATGATCAGGGACTAAGCCACCATGGCTTTATTTTAGGGCATGACGCCCACATTTTGAGCGCCGATCCGAATCTCGACCTTAGCGGTAATAGCCAATTAATCAAAGTAAATTTCGCCTTGGATCGCACTGGACACACAAGTTTCTCCGCAAAACAGACCAAGTTCGATACTCAAAGCAATGAGTCCACCATTTTAAGGATAAACCAAGAATTTACGTTTGGTACATTCACGCCCAATATCTCCTTATATCTTATTGAATCTGAAGAAAGCCGTTTCTTTGGGGGGCAACTTTCAATTACTTTCCACTAATCAATTAAATGAATCTTTTTAACGTGATTTTGCGTTCATAATCTTGAATATGCACTATAAAATTGCATTTGGTGCTATAATCCCACCGATTGGCTTGGAAATTGCGTGGATTTTGATGTAAATAACTTTTACCAACGTTTCAGCAATCGCATGCTGCTTTGTATTGACCAGGAAATTGTAAGATTATAGGATCCATCCTTCATGGTGAAAGATAATAGAGTTCGACCACACATTGCATCCCTACCCCTATTTCAAAAATTTACCGACCTTGCAGCTATCTTTGCTGGCCTAGCGCTTAGCAGAATATTTCTCCTCGATTCCATTAGCGAATTCACTGCCCTTGTTTGGTTGCTTTTGCTCGTCAATTATTACATTGCCAGTTCCATGCTTTCTTACAATCACTCTTGGCGAATGCAACCGACATTCAAAGAGATTTACCGCTGCTTTAAAGTATGGAGCGCATCATTTCTTCTAACAATCTTCTCTATTCAGGTTATATCCAATTCCACTGAGTTAACTCCTCTATTAACTATTTCCTATTATTTGGGCGGCGGCACTATACTAGGCGCGAGTAGAGTACTAACTCGCTTCACCCTTAATTATGCTCGCAGCTCTGGGCGCAACACCAAAACTATCGCCATTGTCGGCACAGGCACCCTAGCGAGAAGCCTTTATCAGACATTTAAACATTACACTTGGATGGGAGTTTCATTCAGCGGTTATTTCTGTGATCCGGATGACTCCACAGAATGTTGTGACATATCATCACCAAACCACAGAGGATCAATAGAAGATCTTGTTACCCTTTGTCAAAGGGGGCAAATTGATGAAGTTTATATTACATTACCGATGAAAGAAGAAGCTCAAATTAAAAGAACTCTTCACTTACTTTCTGATTCGTCTGTTCCGGTATATGTCGTCCCGGATGTTTTTACTTTTAGCCTCCTACATTCTCGTTGGCGCGACATTAATGGAATACCTGTAGTTGGGGTTTATGACTCTCCACTGAGTGGGTATGGCGGCTTAGTTAAAAGAATTGAAGATGTTCTTCTATCCGTATGCATATTAATAATCATTGCCATTCCAATGATATGCATCAGTCTGGCAGTCAAATTCACCTCACCTGGACCCATGATTTTTAAACAACGACGCTATGGCTACGGGGGGAAAGAAGTAGAAGTTTGGAAATTTCGAACAATGACTGTATGTGAAAATGGTACAGACGTGACACAAGCTACTAAAAATGACAAGCGTATAACCAAACTGGGAAAATTTCTAAGGAGGACATCGCTAGACGAACTACCACAGTTTATTAACGTTCTGCAGGGGCATATGTCGATCGTAGGTCCGAGACCTCACGCAGTTGCTCACAATGAGCAGTATAGAAAAGACATCAACGGCTATATGTTACGCCATTTGGTAAAACCAGGTATTACCGGCTGGGCGCAAATAAATGGTTGGAGAGGTGAAACGGATACACTCGAAAAAATGCAACGTCGAGTAGACTTTGATCTGGACTACATTCGAAACTGGTCATTAAATCTAGACCTAAAGATTATCATTAAAACCATTTTTAAAGGTTTCGTCGACAAACAAGCATATTAACCAATAATTCATGCTTGACTCATACTACACAAAGAAATTATAGGTCGACTTTTGAACCCCAACTATATACCCTCGCTTGACGGTGTCAGAGCTCTTTCTGTATTTATAGTCCTAGCAAGCCACGCTGGCCTTGGAAATATAATCCCAGGTGGTTTCGGAGTTACCACTTTTTTTTTCTTGAGTGGGTTTCTTATTACAACCCTGCTGCTCAAAGAGTTTAATACAAACAGAAAAATTGACTATAAGCTGTTCTATGCAAGACGAATCCTTAGACTTACCCCGCCTTTATTAATCACAATTGTAATAGGAAATCTATTGTGTCTTGCAGGCCTTATAAAAGGAAACGTTACATTTGAGGGTGTTTTGGCTCAAATATTTTACATGGCTAATTATTATCAAATATTTGACTGGGGGCCAAAACCTCCCGAAGGAATGGGGATACTATGGTCACTCGCAGTGGAAGAGCACTTCTATATATTCTTCCCAATTCTAATAAGCATTTGTCTGAGGTTTTTAACCAAAAACAAAACAATATGTGTTTTGTCTTTGTTATGTGTTGCAGTATTAGCATGGCGAATTGTTCTAATCGTAGTCTTAAAGGAAGACCAAATTAGAACGTACTATGCTACCGACACCAGAATTGATTCCATTCTGTTTGGCTGCATTCTTGCTATGTTTTACAACCCTATTAACAATAGAAAATATAAATTACCTAAAGCAACAACCACAGTATTCATTTTATTTTCTATACTATTACTAACCGTTTCATTTTTATTAAAAAATAATTATTTTCGGGAAACAATACGATATAGCATCCAAGGTATTGCCTTAATGCCTCTATTCTATCTAGCCATTAACTACCACGACAATATATTTATCAAGTGGCTAAATTGGGCCTGGATAAGGAAAATAGGTGTGTACTCTTACTTTATATATTTAGCACATGCTATTATTCTAGCTGCACTTAGAACTACAATAAAAAACATCTCTACTTTAGAATTAGTTTTGTTATCCTCTCTACTTTCTGTTTTCATTGCCTACCTTCTAGACAAGTACATTGACATTCACTTCAAAAAACTTCGAAGTCAACTACAGCCTCATCCAAAATAAATCAGTCTCTTTCAAACGATATAATGGTAAGAATAAGTGAAAGCATATGTGAAGTGATAGAATCTGCAGAAAAATATTTTCTATATATTTTTTCAGCAGCTTTTGGATTAGCTAAAGCCCTCGCGAACTTCTTGCTCACCACAAAATTACTACTATCTATTTTTTCAAGGACATAAGGCTTTAGCTCCCTTTCGTACCAATCATCCATAGGCGCATCTACCGCAGCCTTCTTAGGTTGATGTATTATATCCTTTGTTAAAAGATCATACTCTTCCGCCATCTTAACTAAGATATACTTACCAATATCATCAAGCGTAGATTCAGACTCGGGCCTAAAAAACTCCTCTGGCAAACTGCTCACGAACTCTTTCACTTTCCAATGCATATATGGAGAAAATAGATGTAAATTGTTATTATCAATTACTCCATTTATTTTTGTTCGGTTAGGACCCATATTGGATCTTCCTTGATAAGCAAGCTTAGTGTAACTAATATCATTCAACCCGCTCGCGATTCGTGCAACTTTCTCCTGGATATTATGCTCAACGTTAATCACTGACTTCCCCCTAAGTCTTGCAACTGAGGATTCATCGCAAACCCTATACATTAAGTAAGTCTTTTCAGGGTTTTTCATTTGCGCATTTCTATAAACCCGCATGATAAGCCGATAAACGTGACCTAAATTTCTCTCAAAAATCTCACTATCAACCAACCTTCTAACCAAAGACGATAAAAATACAATACTCTTACCTTCGTTATGCATCTTTGCACTACGATAGAGTTGCGGGTAGCCCTGAAACAAACCATCACAACCATCGCCTGTTAAGACAAGCTTAAATCCCAATTGGCTAATTTTCTTGCATAGGTAATCACTTTGAATAATATAATGAGGCCAATTACTTGGAACAGAATAACTTGCGCTGTATCCGTCAAGACCCTCTTTAACTATCTGTTCGGTAATAGGTATCCAATGGTGCTTGACATTATACATTTCCGTTAATTCATTTATTTTGTCCTGATTATAACTACTCTCAGAATAATAAAATGAAAATGTCTCAACCTCAATTCCTGCTTTTACCGCCAGAGCCACGATCAAAGCTGAATCAAAACCACCCAAAAGAACCCCCGCCTTCCCATCAATATGCGAAAGAGACTTGATACTTTCCGACAAATGGTTATGTAGCTTAAAAATTGACTCATCAATACTACTAGTATATTTGTGAGGCTTCGGACTTTTAATGACGCCAAGTTCATCCACGCCACCCCTTTCATCCAACTGATAGACAATATTCACCTTCGACTTTAGTACGCCTTTCACAATGGTAGAGTCAAAAGGTTGAAAGCCAAAAATCAACGAAAATTCCGCAACAGAAAAATCAACTTCCATTTTTCTTTCTTGTAAATAACTAAAATTGTGGATCCGTGATGCAACTGATAGAGCAGGACTTTTTTTAATATAGATTGGCCTATAATCATCAGCATCCGTCCATAAATACAGAGAAGTTTCAGTCACAGCAACAAGTGTTGCGAACCCGTGAACCTCCACTGAATCAACTTCTCCTTTTTCAATAGCATCCTGCACCAAAACTCCTAAATCCTCTATTTTTTGGTTTTTTGTGTAGTCTAAATAAGGGGCACCAATTATGTAAACATGTATACCTCTCCGTTCAGAATACCAATATAACCCATCAACAAAAAAGTTGAAGAATTTATGAACTCGGTTACACGTCCAGCCCAAATTGCAATTTACATTTTTCGGTGCAATTAAAAAATCCGTCATAGCAAGCTCCTAATTAAATATTTGACTAGCGCGAAAAATAAAACAGTAAATTAGATATTAATCCTTCGCACCCATCAGCTCTTTGTAAATCAAAGGAATTATTCCCCACCCTTCAATAAAATATCTTTTGAATAGACGCCTTGGATTTGAGATAAATCTAAAAAGCCACTCTAATCGCAAATTCTGCCACCACTGAGGAGCGCGAACTTGCTTCCCAGTAATAAAATCTATCGACGCTCCAATACACAGAGCAACACATGGAAAATTTGCCTTTTCCTTAAGCATGGCGGCAAGTAGCTCTTGGCGTGGAAAGCCAACAGCTAAAAAGAGAAATTCCGGTGAAAACAATAAAACTTCATTAATTGCTTTATCAACCTCATATTTATTATCAAAAAAACCCATTGGTGGAGAGTAACACTTACAATCCTTAAGTGAATATTTTTCGGTCAACAATCGCACAGAATCAGAATCAGAACCCAACACCATTACTCTTCTATCTATCAAACATCCTGAAGAAAATAACCTTTCTGTTAGGTCGCTACCTGGTATCACATTTTTTATTTTTAACTTCAATAGCTTTGCTATAAGCTGTAATACTCTGCTATCACAAAATGTAAAATCAGCTTTTTGATACTCATTTAACACCGATGGATTCTTGTTGAGAAATACTACATGCTGAACATTGGGCGTCACAACAAACATAAACCTATCAGGATTAATACTCTCCAAAAATTTACTGATACCCATATCACATATTTCAATGGAAAATATTTTCATTTTTTTCCTTGTCAAAATTTATTACAAAAACAATTAATGAAAAAAACACAAACAAAAAAGCCGAATTTAATAGATTCTCTTGCAGAAAAAACAGTGTGAAATAAGAGATAACAAATGAGTCAATGTATACAGATTTTGATAAATTTGCCTCCTTATTGCTTTTCAATGCATTCCTGAGTCTTTTTAAAAAATATACAAAAACGAAAACTCCAAACAAACCCAACTGATATATTAATACACCAAAGCCACTTTCTGATCCATTCATGAGCCAAGTTTTCTTATATTCCTCCACATCCGCACCTACCGAAGTAGCCAAGTTACCCCCACTACCCATTCCATACCCAAATATCATATCAATGGGACCAGCATTCAATATTGACGTCGTCCCACCTATCAAACCTGCCAAATGAATTACTCCAGATGTGCCGCTGAGGCTAGAAACCACAAAAACTGCGACCACATAAAATATCATTGCAATCGTTCCAATTACAGCATTCTTGATTCTAGAGTGGTAAATTAATATCGTCCCCAAGAAAAGCAACCAACTTCCTTTTGATCCACTCAAGAATAGCAACAAAACAGAAAAGAACAGAAGGCATATATATTGTAGCTTGCTATTAGACTTTAAAAATGAGAAATAAGTAGCCAACGAAGTTACCGCACAAAAATATCCCCACTGAATAGGGTCAGAAAATGATCCTGTCATTCTGTAAAATGAAAACGAGCCAACACTAGAAGTCCAAGACCCTGGAAATTCTCCATACTGAACACCATCTACTGATCTATCTCGATATGAAAAATACAAATCCGGCCGAAACAAGTCATAAAACGAAAATATAAGTAAAACATTAAAAATTGTTGAGAAAATTAAAAAAAGGAAAAAAAACTTTAAAAGTGAAACACTGCAATAGTTTAAGATTGTTTTCTTTGAAACAAGATACTCTGAATAACACAACACAAAGAAAAAACTGGAGAATGAATTCATCAAATAAGCAGCTCGAGATTGATAGTCTCCATCAGATTTTAAAAAACCAACCAACAAAATCATACACAACAAAAGAATTGGCACCAATCCGGGTGCAGACAAAATAACTCGACACAGCAAAAGGTAACCCATTAACAAAAATAATAATATGGGCCGACTACCGTTAATCAGGGCCGCCGATTCAGATGACAATCCTAAAGATACAATTATCCCCCCAATTGGGAATGCAAGCGCCATTGAAACCAAATTATAAACAGGTAAATATATTAGAATGCTTCTTGAATTTCCTAAAGTATACATTGCAAGCAATCCAACAACAAAAATACTTAACAAGGCAAGACTATTTATTGATGGAAATTGATAGGAAATAAGCGCTATTATTGAAATACAAGTACAACACATCACCAGTGCAACAAAAAACACTCCGCCAAGACGGAGGTGTGCGCCAGCTATAGCATGCTGCATTGGTTATAATCCTGAAAATCTAAGGTCAACATTTTTTATTTTAACAAAAAATCAATTGAAAGATTTTTTTAAATCTATGGCAATTTTTCAAATAAAATCATATAACTTCTTGGCGGGCACGCTGGATATGAAAAGTATCACGATCAAAAAAATAAACAACTAAGCCCAGCACAAACAGAAAGACCTGAAAAGAAAGTAAAACCAATGTAAACGCAATCACACTTTCACCATCGTAACCAAACAAGCTAAGAACTGAAGCAAACCCTATTTCTCTCACACCAAGCCCGCCTATAGTAATTGGCAATACAAGTAAAATCTGAACAATGCTCCTAGCCAACACCATATGAAAAAATTCAACGTCAAAAAATGAAGAAGCAACAATATACTGTGAAGTTATGATTATCAATGATCCCAGCACTGAAGCAATGAGTAGAAAAATCAGTCTCCTCGTATTAGATATACGGCATAAAGAAAACCCACCTCCAAACCTATTCTTTATTATTTTTACTTTAGATGACAAAGCAAGCAGTCTATCTCCCAAACTCTTGTAATTTATTCCATACAGCACTACAACAAAAGACATTAAAAAAAGGCAGCCCGCCACAAGCATGAGCACAGTATATTTCCACATATATGAAGACAAGAGAACTGGAGCTACGATTAATACAAATAAAGAAGATGTCAAAATTTGATGAAATCTATTAACCAACATTATGGATAAAGAATTCCTTTTCCCAATCCCCATATTTCGATAAATCTTCCATCTTAGAGCTGAAACTATCAGCAAAGGCATAATCAAAGAACAAGCACGCATCGCTATGTTAACTTTATCAAACTGAATAATATTTCTGAGCTTGGCGTGGGCAATCTCTAAAACGATTAACGAATTAATAGAAATCGAAGCCACGTAATATAGAATAAATGCGAAAATAACTTTATAAACCGGTAAATCCAAGGCAATTTTCATTGATTGGTATATATCGATTTTTGAGACCAAAAGCCAAACAAAAACAATCGTTAATAATGATTTGATTCCGAATTTTACATATTTGCTCATGGAATATATCAAATAACCTCATAGATATAAAAACTAAACCACACCTCCAACTCCCTTTGCCTCAGTCAACAATAGTATTGATTAATTCGAAATTTTTATGCGCCATTTTTTTAATCTCTGAAATTTTATCTAAACTTGGATTACTTGTTTTTGCCAGTTCAAATGACTCGATTAAGTTATCAGCAGTCACTTTTTCAGCCGGTACAGTAAGCGACGCACCTAAACTTTCACCAAATATATCTCGCATAATACCATACGCTTTACGACTGTAAGCAATCGATACAGTAGGTATACACTGACTTAATGACGCAATAGTTGCATGAGTTCGTGTTCCAACTAACACATCGCATAAACCGATCACACCCTTCAGTTCAACGGCGGATGGCTCACCAAAAATTATTCTATTTTCAGCTGGAGCATTAACCCTATTCATAACTTGCTCACATGCTATTACATCATTATTAGTTGGATTAACCTCCATAACGTGAGGTATTAACACACAGGAATATCCTTTTTTATTTAGATAATCTACCAACCCAGAGAATTGATTATAGTAATTGCTTTTATCTAAACCACTGTACTTAATAATACCTTCGCTTATTGAAAGAGCTACCAAAGGCTTCTTATCTGGATCCAATCCATATTTTTCTTTAAGTAAACTCTTTGAACTTTCACGATCCAAAGCCGGAAGAGTGAAAGCCACATCAGCAGTTAGATGAAGCGGCAAATCCAAACCTAAAGAACTCAAATACTCATATGATTCAGACTCTCGTACAGATATTAAACTAGCTTTTGAAATGACCTTTTTAAAATAGTCTTCATCCTTAGCTTTTAGTGGTCCAATGGTATGACTACACAGATATATTTTCGCACCCTTAGGCGCAGATACAAGTATTGAAAGATGCTTCCTAATATTGTTGTAGTCCGAAGTAAAAATATCTCCGCCAGAAGGCACAATAATATCTGCGCTTTTTAATGATTGCCTTAACCCAAAATCAAGGCCTAATGCAGAGCCAATTGGCAAGTGTTCTACCACTGAAGCTCCCAAGTAAAAAATCTTGTTCGCGATAAGGCTAGATGTATGCTCTGGAGTTTTAGTCAAATAAGAATATTTTGAAACCGCATGATCACCAAACCTCCAACTATCATATAATGGATCATGACCTATTATATCTATATCAACATTCCCCAATACTCTTTTAATTCCTAATATTTTTGATAAAACAAGCGCTTCACAACCTCTATTTCTTGCTCCTGTATGGTTTGTAATAACTACTTTCACAACTTCGATCTCTTTCTCTGTCAATATTTAGTAAATTTAATTTTCACCAATGATACTTTTAATCATCACAAAAATAGATGATAACGAAAAACCCAAAAAAAGCCCGATAACGACAATCAGCAAGCGTTTTGGTTTAAACTTTTCTTCTTCAACTTTTGGAGGGCTTAACACTTTAAAAATATACTCATCGCTAACTTCAGCAAGCATTAAAACTTTATATTCTTCTTCGATCAGCTGGTAGAAAACAGATCTCATATCTGCAATTGCAGTTTCAGCAATCTGCCTTTTTAAATACTCAATTCTTTTTAAAGAATCTCTACGATCTATATCCTTAAAGTGCTCATTTATTTTTCCAACTAATTTTTCGACCCATATTTTGGACAAGTGGGGAGAATAGTGCTCCACGCTCAAGGATATTAAACCAGTTTTTTTACTTTGCTCTACACTTATCTTTTTAACAAGTCTTTTATATAGCTCCCAACTTGTGGGGCCTACTATTCCATCTCTATTTGAGTTATTGTCTCCTACCCATAATCCTTTGCTGGCATTATATAAACTACTATCAACTTTTAGCTCATTGGTATCTCGCTCCCAACCAGTGACTGCAAACACTTCAACCTGTATTCCCTCCTCCAAAATGAACTCCTCCAAAAAGCCCCATGTTTTCAAAATCTCCATTGCCATCTGAGTTTTATCCTCACCTTTTCCAACCATATCGAACCCAGCTAGCGAAGCCAGCCCTGAAAGATTTGAAAAAGAAGAAGTATTACTAGTAGACGCGGGAGCTAAAAGTGCTTTTGACCTATACTCATCTGGAATAAAAATAGACAATATTGCAGCCGCAAAAGAAAATAAAAACGTTACAAATAAAATAAATATTTTATATCTATATAACGAATTTATAATGGCCCGAAAATCTATATCCTCTTCATATAGATTTGAAACAATTTTTTTGTCCAACTTGTTTTCAACTTTAATTTTGTTATCCTCAAATTAATCTGACATTAGCGTAGCCCATTTAACAAAGAATACTAATTTGCTTAATGCCAATCCTATAAACGTCATCTTCCCTAATACAACCGCATTGAAACAATACAAATTGTATATAGCAGTATTTTAGGCCTTTATTACTGTATTTCTTATCCAGCTAGCATATAAGTAGATTTAATAATCGAAAGAAAAAATCTCTTCTTTCTACATTTGAAACTCTCGTTACAAATCTCTCGAGCTGAGCGAAGCATTTTCATTGTCTTGCTGGTACTAGACTCTGGTAATTTCCATATGAGCCAAATGACATTCACCCCCACCAAAGCTAAAAAATTTCTGATTTTCCAATATATACAATACTCAATCCAGAGTATCTCTAGTTACGTCAACATCTCTTTTCAAAAGACCTTCGGTTAAAACAATATGGTTCGGCTTACAATATTTACTTTAAGCAAAAAAAAATAAGGTCCTTAATAGCTCGAAAAAATTGTTCGAAACAGTTCAAGAAATATGCCCGAACTCTGCCTTAAAACGCCACTGAAATGATCAGAAACCATTGATTTAAGACCTTGATTTCAAACAGCTTTGGTGGGCTTCAAATACTTTATCTGCAAAGCAGTATTTTGCCTCATGGTGGAATTACCATAGACTTGTAAAGAGGTTTAAGGCTAGTTTTACGAGATTTCAACCAAAGTTTTTCTCCACTCCCGCTGAATAGAAATACAGTCACCATAATCGAATAATCAACTCTTGGCACAAGTCATCCTGAATCATATAGAAATGCTTATTTTTCAATAATAAAGAGGAAATATTTTAAGGTGAATCATACAGTACTTTTGTGGGTACTTGTTTGGAATTATCGTTGAAGACTATCATTCACTCTATCCCGCATCTCCTTCCCAGGCTTAAAATGCGGCACATACTTCCCGGCCAAGGTAACAGACTCTCCAGTCTTGGGGTTACGCCCAGTCCTCGGCGCGCGAAAATGAAGTGAAAAGCTTCCAAACCCTCTAATTTCAATTCTGTTACCTGTCGAAAGACACTGCGACATGTATTCAATAACCAATTTCACCGCCAATTCAATATCCTTAGCAGAGAGTTGGTCCTGGCGCTCGGCGATGCGCTCAATTAGTTCGGATTTGGTCATAGGTTAGATTCTTTTGCTTAAGTTACATCAATTATAGAGAAACTTTCGCAGTTTGTGGCTCCAAGTCCTTGTTATACAACAATTTTGTTGTTGTTGGAAGCATGGATTGGACCTATGACATCTATATCCGACAGGCAAACTCCCCGCCTCTCTACTCCCTCTATAACCTCATATCCGTCATTGCTACCGGAAATACCGACTTCAAATCATAAAAGACACAGATATTCTTGCCGTATGCTCGCAAGCTCTCGGCGCCCTGCTCCACAAATTGTTTGTGAGGCACTGCCAGAATAATACCGTCATAGTTGCCTCTGGGAGGACTACTTGCCAACTCAAATCCATATTCGTGCATCACTTCGTCCTTTGATACCCAAGGGTCAAATACATCCACCCCGACACCGTAATCCTCAAGCTCGGTAATGATATCGACCACCTTGGTGTTACGGATATCCGGGCAGTTTTCCTTAAAGGCCAACCCGAGAATTAACACGCGCGACCCATCCACCTGGATCCGCTTTTTGAGCATCGCTTTGACTAATTGTTCCGCTGCATAAGCCGCCATTTGGTCATTAAGTTTACGGCCCGCGAGGATAATTTCCGGGTGGTAGCCAATGGCCTGTGCTTTATGGGTGAGGTAATACGGGTCAACACCGATACAGTGCCCCCCTACCAAGCCGGGCCTGAACGGCAAGAAGTTCCATTTTGTGCCGGCCGCTTTGAGCACTTCTTCGGTGTCGATGCCCAATTTGTTGAAGATGAGCGCCAGCTCGTTTATGAGGCCGATATTGACGTCTCGCTGGGTATTTTCAATAACTTTAGCCGCCTCGGCAACACGAATGGAGGAGGCCTTGTGGGTACCCGCAGTAATTATGGATTTATAGAGCGCATCCACAAAGTCGGCAATGTCTGGCGTGGAACCTGAAGTCACTTTCAGGATGGTGGTAACCCGGTGTTCCTTGTCTCCCGGGTTGATGCGCTCCGGACTGTAACCACAATAAAAATCTTCGTTGTATTTTAGACCGGAAACCTTTTCCAGCACGGGAACACAGTCTTCTTCAGTGGCGCCTGGATACACCGTTGATTCATAGATGACCACATCGCCCTGTTTTAGTGCACGACCAATGGTTTCACTGGCGCCTACCAAGGGGCGCAAATCTGGTTGGCGGTGTTCATTAATCGGGGTGGGAACCGTGACGATATAGACATTACATTGCTCCAGCTCCGTCAGCTCGGAACTGAAACTCAGGTTTTTGGATTCGGCTAATTCTTCTTTGCTCACTTCCAGGGTGTGGTCAACACCGCTGCGCAATTCTTTCAATCGGGTTTCGTTGATGTCAAAGCCAAGTGTCGGGTAATGTTTTCCAAATTCCACTGCAAGGGGTAAACCCACATAACCTAAACCGATAATCGCAATCTTACTGTCAGCCAGTTCCATAGTGTTCCTTTATTGCCTAACGCTTATTACCTTTGCCTAACTCTACTTTTCCCAACTCTAATGTGCCCTTTTTATCTTTTTGTTTTGTTTTTATTTGTAAAACCCACAAAAAGAAGCGGCCCTCTCGAGGGCCGCTAGTATATACAATTTAGAGTCGAAACGAATGCCGTTTATGAATTATCCTGGCTTTCGATTTGCGCCTTGATCAGGTCACCCAAAGTGGCAGGGGCTGCAGCTTCTGCAGAGGCTTTGCTGTGGTCCTTGATCGCTTGTTTTTCTTCCGCTACGTCCTTCGCTTTAATGCTCAGGATGATTGCGCGGTTTTTGCGATCCACATTGGTGATCTTGGCTTCCACTTCTTCGCCCTCTTTCAGCACGTTGCGTGCGTCCTCAACCTTATCACGGCTGATTTCGGAGGCTTTCAGAGTGGCTTCAACTTCGTCCGTCAAGGAGATAATGGCTTCCTTGGCGTCAACAGACTTGATAGTACCTTTAACAATGGTGCCCTTGTCGTTTTCAGCAACGTACGCGGAGAACGGATCGTCTTCCAATTGCTTCACGCCGAGGGAGATACGCTCACGCTCAGGGTCAATGGCCAGTACAACGGTTTCCAGCTCATCGCCTTTCTTGTAGTTGCGAACCGCTTCTTCACCATCGTCATTCCAGCTGATGTCTGACAGGTGAACCAGACCATCAATACCGCCTTCGAGACCGATGAAGATACCGAAGTCAGTGATGGATTTGATTTTGCCAGTGATCTTGTCGCCTTTGGCGTACTGGTTGGAGAACGCATCCCAGGGGTTAACCTGACATTGCTTGATACCCAGAGAAATACGACGACGCTCTTCGTCGATGTCGAGGATCATCACTTCCACTTCATCGCCGAGGTTTACAACCTTGCTTGGGTGAATGTTCTTGTTAGTCCAATCCATTTCGGATACGTGAACCAGACCTTCCACGCCCTCTTCGATTTCAGCAAAACAACCGTAGTCGGTGAGGTTAGTGATGGTCGCTTTAACCTTGGCGCCTTCAGGGTAGCGCTGAGTGATCGCTGCCCATGGATCTTCGCCCAATTGCTTGAGGCCAAGAGAAACACGGTTGCGTTCGCGGTCGAACTTGAGGACTTTAACGTCGATCTCGTCGCCAACATTCACGATCTCGCCAGGATGCTTGATGCGCTTCCAGGCCATATCAGTGATGTGCAACAGGCCGTCTACGCCGCCCAGGTCAACGAAGGCACCGTAGTCAGTGAGGTTTTTAACCACACCCTTAACGGCTTGACCTTCTTGCAGGTTAGCCAGCAACTCTTCACGCTCTTCGGAGTTGGAGGTTTCCATAACGGCACGGCGGCTCACAACCACGTTGTTGCGCTTCTGGTCGAGTTTGATAACTTTAAATTCGAGTTCCTTGCCTTCCAGGTGGTTGGTTTCGCGAATTGGGCGAACGTCAACCAATGAGCCGGGCAAGAAGGCGCGAATGCCTGCAACATCAACGGTGAAACCACCCTTAACCTTGCCGCTGATCACACCATTAATCACTTCTTCGGAATCGTGGGCTGCTTCAAGCACTTTCCAGCTTTCTGCGCGCTTGGCTTTTTCACGGCTCAATCGGGTTTCACCGAAGCCGTCTTCCACAGTTTCCAAGGCTACCTGAACTTCATCGCCAACGGCCAGTTCAAATACGCCTTTTTCATTCATAAATTGTGAGGCGGGAATAACGCCTTCAGATTTCAGGCCTGCGTGTACTGTTACCCAGTCCTGGTCGATATCGATAACCACACCGGTAACAATCGTGCCGGGTTCCATATCAACGGTTTTTAAGCTTTCTTCAAAGAGTTCTGCGAAACTTTCGCTCATGAGGGAGATACCTTTTTGATCTCTCCGCGCTGCCAGTGCACGGGCCTATTAAACATACCAGGTTGGGGCTATGTGGCGCCGGTTCCAACAAGGTGGCGATCAGGGCTTCTGGAGAACTTCTTTTCAGAAAAGAAGCAATAAGGAGGGAGCCCTAAAAGTGGGGCGGGAAGGTACCAGAAAGCCCTGATAAATACAAGCGTATTACGCGCTTGCCCAGAGTGTTTTTCCCCGCGCGTTCTGCGGTGTTTTGGGCACCAGGGCAATTGTCGCCCACTGCTTGCAGCCGGGGCATTGCCAGTGCAATTGCGTGCCTTCAAATCCGCAATGCTCACACAGGTATTGCTGGCGCGTTTCCGTAAACTTTTCGAGAACACTTTTAATACGCGCGTAATGTCTTGGGGAGCCATATCTCGAGGATGGGTTTCTGGATAAAGATGCCTCCGGAGAGTCATTGGCAGAGGGCAAGCTGCCCTCAGCCACCAATTTTAGCAGTTCCCCCGCCGCTTCCATTCGTGGATAGTTGGGTAATTCCTGCATTAACAAGCTGACAACAGCCTCACCACCCTCAACACTTTCTTTCGCTTTTGCAAGATACCGCAGAGTCAGCAGTTCGGGTTGCTCGGCGTACAAAACGCTGAGTTCTTTTTGTAAGTCCTTGAGGTTGTTGATGCGTTTATAGCATTCAAACATGGGGGCAAGAATCTCGGATGCAAAACGCGCATCCTGTTGTTTAACTTTGCGAAGGGCTGCGACAGCCTGGTCATAATCCCCTTGCGCCATTTCCAGGTTCGCCAGCAATAGCGACGCTCTTGCGCAATTCTTGTCGTAGCGCGCGGCAGTCCGCAACCAACGGCGCGCAGTCAACCAATCCTTTTCTTCAATGGCCGCGTCGGCGACTTCACAGGAAAATTGAGCCTGCTTGCTTCGCCACTCATCAGCGCTTGTACTGAATTTTTTGGTTGTAAGGCGGTCGGCAACATCAATGGCTAACAACCACTCTCGCAACTCTTGATACACGTCGAGCAAATACTGGCTAGCCTGGATACGGGTGTCTTTTTCGATATCCCGTACATCAATCAATTCTTTAAATAAATTTTCAGCGCGATCCAATAAGCCCGCCCGCATATAATCAACAGCGAGTTCAAGCTGCGCAAAATGCATTTGTTTTCGTGAAAGCGAAGGCCGCGCCAGCAGATTTTGATGCACGCGAATTGCTCGGCTCACTTCTCCCCGTTTTCTTAACAGGTTGCCGAGTGCAAGGTGGGTCTCGAGTGTCTCGCTATTCACTTCGAGTGCAGCGATAAAGGTTTCAATCGCCGCATCCGGCTGATCATTCAAAAGTTGGGTAAGCCCCTGGTAGTAGCGTTGTTGTGGCCAGGGAAGTGCCGCGCTATCGTCTTGCTGTTTGCGTTTCGCTTGCCAAAGACCCAGTAAAAAACCCAATACCACAGCAATAACAAGTAAGGACAAAACCAGGACATCTGAATTTTGCACCACACTCATGATTTATTCTCTCAGGGATTGCGTGCGCAAGTTATTCACTTCTTTTTGCGCTTTACTCAAGGCGCGCTTATTGGCGATCAGACCTGGTTTGAGCATGAGATAATTGGAAACAAGGCCAAAAATCAAACCGATCAACACACTCACGCAAACAATCAAACCCAGACTGGTTTCAGGCAGGGAAATTTTAAAAATTTTCAAGCTAAGCATTTGGCTGTTATCCATCGCCAGGCTCGCCCCCATTGCAGCCATAAAAAGCAGCCAAAGTATGAGAACAATTTTTTTTAACCAGCTAAATAATTTGCCAAACATAATCTTAACCGTTTTGCGGAAGTTGACTTAAAACCAGTGCAAGCACCTCTTCTATACCCAGGCTCGTGCAATCAATTTGAATGGCGTCCTCGGCGGGCTTGAGCGGTGCACTTTCTCGCCCCATATCCTTGGCATCACGCGCTTGAATATCTTTTAAGACTTTTGCGTACAGTGCTTGATTGTCGACAGACTCCCCCAATTGTAGCAGGCGGCGTCGTGCACGCTCTTCTGCCGTGGCACTCAAATAAAACTTACAGGGTGTATCGGGAAAAACCACCGTCCCCATGTCGCGGCCATCGGCAATCAGACCCGGCGCCTGACAAAAGTCGCGCTGCTTTTGCAACAGAGCCTCCCGCACTTGTGGATAGGCTGCCACTTTGGATGCCAGCATGCCGGAACGCTCCTCACGGATTTTCGTGGTCACATCCTGCTCTTCTAACAGCACCCGTGTTTCGTCGCCCAGCACCTTGAATGTCACCTTCATTTTCGCCGCGTGCTCGGCTACGGCGTCTTCCCGCTCAAGATCGACACCAATACTGTCACAATGCACCGCAGCCAAACGGTACATCGCGCCGCTATCAAGCAAGTGATAACCCAATTTTTGAGAGAGCAAACGGCTAATGGTTCCCTTGCCCGCCCCGCTTGGGCCATCAATGGTAATGACAGGTACTGACACAACGAATTCTCCTGTTAAGTGCTTCCGATGAATTCAGGCCATTTAAACATGACCTTGTAAATATGACCTGGTAGACATGGTCTGGTAAATATGGCCTGATAAACAGGGCCTCTTCGTTTTGCCTGATAATTTTTCGTGTTAAGCCAAGCCTGATATTTCCGAGTGAATCTCGCGTGCTGCTGCACCGGGATCCTCCGCTTGCGTAATGGGGCGCCCCACCACCAGGAAATCACTGCCGTTTTGTATTGCTTCGGAGGGGGTCATGATGCGTTTTTGATCCCCCGCTGCGGCATTTGCAGGACGAATACCCGGCGTCACCGTCACAAAATCATCACCGCACAACTGTTTAATTCGCTTCGCCTCCTGTGCGGAGCTGACAACACCGTCAAGGCCCGCATCCTTAGCCAAGGTGGCAAGCCGCTCGACTTGCTCTGCCGGGCTACAGTCATAACCGAGTTTGTTTAACTCTGCTTGATCCATACTGGTCAAAACAGTCACCCCGATTAACAAGGGTTTGGCTGCATTCCCCTCCAGGACTTCTCTCGCGGCCTGCATCATTTCGCTGCCACCGCTGCAATGGACATTGACCATCCACACACCCAGATCGGCAGCTGCCTTGACCGCTTTCGCAGTGGTATTTGGGATATCGTGAAATTTCAGATCGAGAAAGACCTCAAAACCCTGTTTATGAAAATACTCGACCACCACAGGCCCGCAGCGTGTGAACAATTCCTTGCCAACTTTGAGACGGCAATGGGCAGGATCTAATTGACTGGCCAGATTTTGAGCTGCGGGTAAGGTGTCGACATCCACCGCAACAATCAAACGTGGACCAGACAAATGTTGACCGGACAAGCGTGGACCTGAAAGTGCTGACATGCTTTAACTCACATTAAATGCTTTGCGGCATTTTACCGGTTATGTTGCAAGGCTCACAACAATGAAGCGTGTCTGTATTGAGCGAAAGGATGTGAATGCCCAAGCGGGCAAGGCAAGACGGGAAAAGCAAGACTGGAGAAGCAAGACTGGAAAACCAGGAAATGAAACCCTTTTGAGAACACCGAAAGGCTAATAGTAAAACAAGCACCGAAGTGCTTGCTTTGTGATGTGAACATCCATGTTCGGCCAAACGGTTTTAAACAAATTTCATTGACCTTAAAACCGCTTGAACTTCCTCAATGAATTAAAAGTAAAACTACAAGCTTAATTTCGCGCGGTTCTTTTCAACGGTCGCTTCGCCAATTCCTTTAACTTCAGCGAGTTGATCAACACTGCGGAATTTTCCATTTGCTTCGCGGTAAGCCACTATCGCTTCAGCGCGCTTGAGACCCACACCGGTCAAGACTGTCGACAATTCGTCAGCGCCGGCCTTATTGATATTCACTTTCGCAGGAATTTGTTGAACTTGCGCTGCTTTATTCGTGCTTTTTTCCGCGCTGAAAGCGGAAGGTGCAGCCATAACACCCAGACAAACAACAATAGCCCCAACAACAGATACAGATCGTTTAACAAAATTATTCATCTCAATTCTCCTTGATTATGGTATTTGCATTACTTTGCGTTTTGTTTGCTTGATCTCAAGCATGGGGATACTTTACGGAAGCAGCGACGGGGATGATAGAGGCAAATGTCTTCAATGTTTGTAAGATATGTCTTACAAACATTGAAGATCGTTCAGGATTTAAACAACGATTAGTGTATGGGCCGAGAGAAAATCGTGAAACCTGGTTCAATCAAAAAGGGCTCAACAAAACAGGGCCCAATCAAATTAAATCAAGATCCAATCAAATTTTTATCCACTGATGGAGCGGGTCACTTTCTTCAGCAATTGCTCAATATCGTCTGCCTGTAAGTGAGAATAATGCTTCTCCAACACCGCTCTAAGGTCGGCTTCAAAAGCTGACATATCAATAACTTGAGAATCATCACCTTCCAGCACGTCAGAAACCATGCCCGCGCCGACGGTGATATTGGTCAAGCGATCGATAACGATAAACGCACCCGTTGAGCGGTTACGCTGGTATGGGTCAATCGCGACATTTTGTTCCAGCTCGACATCCACGACGGCAATATCATTCAATTCCATTGCGGAAATCTGGCTTTTCTCAAAGGTATTTACATCAATACGATGCTGAATTTTAGCAACCTGCCCCGGTGTCACTTTGGAAGCAAATTTAAAGAGCCAGGACTTGCCTTCTTGTAGATGCTTTTCACTCATCCATACCAGGTGGCCGCGCAAGCGGTTAGTAAAACTGACTTCATCCCTGGCAAGCACAATCATATCGCCACGGCTGATATCAATTTCGTCTTCGAGTGTTAACGTGACGGCCTGACCCACGAAAGCCAAATCCAACTCTCCATCGTAAGTCACAATGGATTTTACTTTACTGCTTTTACCTGACGGCAAAACCTTAATGGCATCGCCTTTTTTCACAACACCTGAGGCCACGGTTCCACAGAAACCGCGAAAATCAAGATTAGGGCGATTAACATATTGCACAGGAAAGCGAAAATCCGTGGTGTTTTTGTCACCCGCAATTTCCACATTCTCCAGAATTTGCATAAGCGAATCGCCTTTGTACCAGGGCGTTTTATCACTGACATTGACAACGTTATCGCCATCCAAAGCAGAAATCGGCACAAAGCGAATATCTTTCGCCTTGAGTGACGCCGCCAAGGTCTGGTATTCCGCTTTAATTTCTTCAAAGCGCGCCTCGCTGAAATCCACGAGATCCATTTTGTTTATTGCCACCACGAGGTGCTTAATCCCCAATAAGGATGCAATAAATGAATGGCGACGTGTTTGCGTCATTACACCGTGACGCGCATCAATCAGAATAATGGCCAGGTCACAGGTGGATGCACCGGTCGCCATATTACGCGTGTACTGCTCATGACCGGGTGTATCAGCAATAATAAATTTACGTTTGGCCGTTGAAAAATAACGGTAGGCAACATCAATTGTAATGCCCTGCTCTCTTTCTGCTTGTAAGCCATCAACCAACAACGCAAGATCGATTTTCTCGCCCGTGGTGCCGTGCTTTGTGGTATCTGATTTAACGGCTTCGAGTTGGTCTTCATAAATCATTTTAGAATCATGAAGCAGGCGGCCGATTAATGTTGATTTACCATCATCTACGCTGCCGCAAGTGAGGAAGCGCAATAATTCTTTTCTTTCGTGTTGCGCCAAATACGCATCAATATCTTTTTCAATCAAGTCAGACTGATGACTCATTACTCTCTCCGATTTTTAGTCCGGGTTTGTATCCGGTTTTGGTTTTTTATTTCTTTTGTTGGAGTTCGTCGTGGGAATACTGATCGCGAGGTAGCCCCTGCCGAAAACGCATAAATACATCCCTGTAGCTCCTTCGGGCCATCCTTGGCCCGAAAGGTTTCGGCAGGGGCTACCTCACACTCAGCATTCGTTAAGCCAAGTCGCCTCAAAAGAAATAAAAAACCAAAACCGGATACAAACCCTCATACCAAAATTTTGTTTACTGCCCTTTACTACCTACAGGAAGGGAATACAAACTTATTACAGCATGTTGCCCCTTCATCTAATTTAAAACGACTCAACTCGCTAGAACGCGGAGTGTAAGGTGGCCCCTTGCGAAACCTTTCGGGCCAAGGACGGCCCGAAGGAGCTACAGGGATGTATTCATGCGTTTTCGCAAGGGGCCACCTTACACTCCGCGTTCAATCATGATCTACAAAAATGAAAAGAAAAAACTAAAAGTACCCTTCCTGCTTTTTCTTCTCCATTGATCCGGCACTATCATGATCAATCACCCGGCCCTGCCGCTCAGAAGTCTTCGTCAACAACATCTCCTGAATAATTTCGGGCAAGGTTGTCGCTGTCGATTCAACCGCACCCGTCAAGGGATAACACCCCAAGGTACGAAACCGCACCATTTTCTCTTCAATTTTTTCATCCGGCCCAATCGGCATACGGTCATCGTCGACCATAATGAGTACACCGTCTTTTTCCACTACCGGACGTTTAGCTGCAAAGTACAACGGCACCAAAGGAATATTTTCGAGGTGTATGTATTGCCAGATATCCAGTTCAGTCCAGTTAGACAAAGGGAAAACTCGAATGCTTTCGCCTTTGTCGACTTTACTGTTATATAAATTCCACAATTCCGGGCGCTGGTTTTTTGGGTCCCAGCGGTGGTTTTTATCGCGAAAGGAGTAGACGCGTTCTTTTGCACGCGATTTTTCTTCGTCGCGGCGGGCGCCACCAAAAGCGGCATCGAATCCATGCTTGTCCAGTGCTTGTTTCAATGACTGGGTTTTCATGATGTCGGTGTGTTTTGCGCTGCCGTGGGTGAAGGGGCCCACGCCCATGTCGACGCCTTCCTGGTTGATGTGGACGATTAAATCCCAGCCGAGCTCTTTAATTCGCTCGTCGCGGAATTTGATCATTTCCCTGAATTTCCAGGTGGTGTCCACATGCATCAAGGGGAAAGGCGGTTTGCCCGGTGCAAAAGCCTTGAGGGCTAAATGCATCATAACTGCGGAGTCTTTACCAATGGAATACAGCATCACCGGGTTGTCAAACTCGGCGGCAACTTCCCGAATAATATAGATACTTTCGGCTTCCAGTTGTTTTAAATGGGTTAAATTGTAATTCTCACTCATGTTTAACTCGTTTTCTCGCCCAATTCACGCTTGAATCACTGTGGACTCAGGGGCGCTAATTTTAATAGTCAGATTTGAAAGTTTTAAGAAACAATTTCTTCCAAGCTTATTCCAATTTCTTTTGCCAGTTCGGTGAAATTGGGGAAAGAGGTTGCGACATTTGCGCAATTGTTTACTTTGATCTCGCCCGATGCCCGTAAGGCGGCGATGGTAAATGACATGGCAATACGGTGGTCGTGAAAGCTTTCAACTTCTCCGCCCGTGATTTGACCACCCTGCACAACGATACCATCTTCTTTGGTTTCACAGTCAATGCCAAGGCGACTCAGCCCTTCTGCCATCGCCTGGATTCGATCGGTTTCTTTCACGCGCAATTCTTCCGCACCGCTTAACACCGTCGTCCCTTCAGCGCAGGCCGCCGCAACCAACAAGGCAGGAAACTCATCGATACCCAAAGGCACCTGATCTTCCGGGATATTAATACCTTTTAAAGGTGCGTGTTGTACACGCAAATCGGCAACGGGTTCGCCGCCGACAATTCTTTCGTTTTGCACATCAATGTTTGCCCCCATTAAACGCAAAACGTTGATCGCGCCGATGCGGGTTGGATTGATACCTACGTGCGTTAATGTAATATCGGAGCCGGGTGTGATCGCCGCAGCGACCATAAAGAAGGTCGCGGACGAAATATCAGCGGGCACTTCAATGGAAGTCGCGGTTAATTTACCACCTGATTGGAGAGAGACTTTACTTCCTTCGGTTTTCACGTCATAACCGAAACCACGCAACATACGCTCGGTATGGTCGCGAGTGGGTGCCGGTTCGGTCACAGAAGTTTCACCATCGGCATATAAACCAGCGAGCAATAAACAGGATTTTACCTGGGCGCTTGCCATTGGCATATCGTAGTGCATACCTGTTAATTTTTTGCCACCTTTAATATTCAAGGGTGGGCGCCCTTCTGCTGCAGTTTCAATTTCTGCACCCATTTCTCTCAAAGGTAACGCGACGCGATTCATTGGGCGCTTTGTCAGACTATCATCACCACTCAAAGCGGTATCAAATGTTTGCCCGGCCAACAAACCACTCAGCAAACGCATTGACGTGCCTGAATTACCCACATACAAATCGCCACTCGGCGCTTGCAAACCATGCAAGCCGACACCGTAGACTGTTACTTTACCGTCAACCGGCCCTTCAATGACCACACCCATGTCGCGAAAACATTGCAGTGTTGCAAGGGCATCTTCACCCTCAAGAAAACCTTCGATGTGGGTCACTCCTTCAGCAAGTGAACCCAACATAATGGAACGGTGGGAAATGGATTTATCGCCCGGCACACGAATTGTGCCTTGAGCGCGGCCTCCAGGTTGAACTTTATAAGAAATCATTTTGTGCGTTTGTGCTTTCATGGTACGGCTATAACTTTGATGTCGAATCATTGAGGTGAAATGGTCGCGCGCGGTTTTTGCGCGTGTGAAAACGCCGGTAAGTGCCTGACTATCTTCTTCTTCGATGGCACTGCGCAAGCGAGAGAGATTTGCAGAAAACAAATCAATCGCCTGCAATACGGCTTGTTTGTTTGCGAGCATAATGTCTCGCCACATAATCGCATCGCTACTGGCAATTCGCGTAAAGTCGCGAAAACCACCCGCAGCGTAACGAAATATATTTTGGTTGTTACTGTCATGCGCGAGCGTATCAACCAAAGAAAACGCAATGGCATGGGGCAGATGGCTGGTGGCTGCAAGAACAACGTCGTGGTCTTCCACGCCCATAGGAATGACTTCGGCACCAACACTTTGCCAAAGTGCTGTAATTTTTGCGACGTGAACGTCAGCGTTAACGTCGAGAGGTGTAATTATAACGCGATGGGCTTCATACAAATCGGCGTTTGCCGCTTCGACGCCACTCTTTTCCGACCCCGCAATAGGATGCGCTGGAACAAATTGCGCCTGGTCTTCACCAAAAACATCTCTTACATTTTGAACAACACTGCCTTTTACACTCGCGGCATCACTGAGCGTAACATCCGGCGCCACATGCTGTTTGATATTTTCAAGACTTTCCTTCAGCGCTAGCGTCGGAACAGCGATAACAATCACATCATCACTGTTTAACTCATTGGCGACATCGGACACGTTAACAAACGCGCGATCAACAATCGCCATATTCAATGCTTTGGCACAGGTCTGCGGCCTGCGTGCAATACCAATCACTTCTTCACAGGCACGACGTTTTTTCAAGGCCGCAGCAAGGCTCCCGCCAATCAACCCCAAACCGATGACAACAACCTTGCGAATCATACTTTTTGTATTAACCCACTTAGGTACGCTTTCACCCTGGCCAAATTTGTCGCAGCGCTTAAATTTTGGGGAATGCGTTGGTCGTGCCAAACAAGATTTTCCAAGTATTTATCCTTTGAAAGGTTTACAGCACGCCGCGGGGGTAGGACCCGAGGATTTTCAATTCCGAGGCTTTTTCTGCAACCAGAGCCAGGGTTTCTTTTATATGCGGCTCGCTTTTGTGACCGACAAAATCAATAAAAAAGACGTAGGTCCAGGCACCGCTCAGTGATGGGCGTGTTTCTACACGCGTAAGATCAATGTCCTTTTTATGGAAAGGTTCCAATAACTCGTGCAGGGCGCCAGGTTTATTTTTCATGGAGACGACGATAGAGGTTTTATCATCGCCACTGGCGGCCACGTCTTCTGAACCAATAATCAGAAAGCGCGTGGAGTTCTCGGGGTGGTCTTCAATCTTTTCATTAAGAATATGCAGTTCGTAAAGCTCGGCAGCCATTTCGCCCGCAATTGCTGCCGAGTTCCACTCGCCTTTTATTTTTTTGGCGGCTTCGGCGTTACTATTGACGGCAATTCGCTCCGCGCGCGGATAATTTGCATCCAGCCACTTTCGACATTGCGCAAGCGATTGCGCGTGTGAATAGATGCGGCTGATGTTGTCTACATGCGTCACATCAGAGACCAATAAGTTGTGGTGAATACGCAGTACCACTTCGCCACAAATTTTGGCATTGCTGCTCATAAAACTATCGAGGGTATGCGTCACAACACCGCCGGTAGAATTTTCAACAGGCACGACACCGTAATTGGCCGCACCAGAGGCGACTTCGCGAAATACTTCGTCAATTGCTGTCAGTGGGCGCACTTCTGCAGAGTGTCCAAAGTGCTTGATAGCCGCTTGTTGTGTAAAGGTCCCTTCCGGGCCGAGAAAGGCGATTTTTAAAGGGCTTTCCAGTGCGAGACATGCAGACATAATTTCGCGAAACAAACGTGCGAATTCTTCGTTTTTCAAGGGGCCCTTGTTGCGCGCCATTGCCGCGCGCAGTACCTGGGCTTCACGTTCCGGACGATAAAACACAGGTTTTTCAGCCTTGTTTTCCGCCATTTTTATTTTGCCGACTTCTTGCGCACAGCGTGCGCGCTCGCTAATCAGAGCACCGATTTGTTCGTCAATGTCATCGATTTTTTTTCGCAGGTCCTGCAAATCCATCAGTCTTCGCTCTGCCCCTCGTCTGTGCCCGTTTCGTCAGAACTGTTCTCGCCGAGCGCTTTCTCGCCGAGCGTCTTCTCGCCGAGCGCGCTTTCATCGAGCGTTGTCTCTTCAATACGTGCAACGCCTACAATGTGCTCGTTCTCTTTTACTTTAATCAAACGTACACCTTGTGTGTTTCGGCCGAGGATAGACACTTCATTCACTGATGTTCTTACCAGCGTTCCCTGGTCCGAAATTAACATAATTTCGTCGCCATCAAACACTTGTGATGCACCCACAAGTGCACCATTGCGTGCAGTGGTTTGCTGACCGATAACGCCTTGCGAACCACGCCCTTTGGTGGGGAAGTCATCCACTGAGGTGCGCTTGCCATAACCATTTTCCGTCACAGTCAAGACCGCGCCATTTTCTTCAGGTACAACCATGGAAATGACTGTTTGCCCTTCGGCCAAACGAATGCCGCGTACGCCGCGAGACACTCGACCCATTGAGCGCACCTGACCTTCATCAAAACGCGCGGCTTTGCCGTTGGAGGACATCAAAATAATATCCTTGCTGCCGTCAGTAATCGCTGTACCGACAAGGTGATCGCCCTCGATCAATTCAATTGCTCGCAAGCCGACACTGCGTGGACGTGCAAATTGTGAGAGCGGCGTTTTCTTTACAGTACCGGATGCCGTCGCCATGAAAATAAAGTGATCGTCGTCGAATTCACGCACGGGGAGAATTGAGGTAATGCGCTCACCCTCTTCCAACGGCAATAAATTCACGACGGGGCGACCGCGACTGGTTCGACCTGCAACCGGAATTTGAAACACTTTTAGCCAGAAGACTTTACCCGCATTGGTGAAGCACAAAATATAATCGTGGGTATTAGCGATTAACAAGTGCTCAACAAAGTCTTCGTCTTTAACAGACGTCGCCGCCTTACCCATACCACCACGACGTTGTGCCTGATAGGCATCGAGCGGTTGACTCTTCGCATAACCGCCGTGCGAAATCGTCACGACGCGGTCTTCTTCTGTAATCAGGTCTTCAACGGTCAGGTCTTGCTGAGAATTTTGAATTTCAGTGCGACGCTCGTCACCGTACTCGGCGACAACGTCTTCCAACTCTTCGCGGATCACTTCCATCAAACGCAAAGGGTTGCCAAGAATTTCAAGATACTCGGCAATTTCTGCCAGTTTTTCTTCGTACTCTTTGAGGAGCTTGTCATGCTCCATACCGGTCAGGCGATGCAAACGCAATTCGAGAATCGCATGAACCTGGGCCGGCGACATATAATACTGACCATCGTGCAAACCAAATTGCGCACCGAGGTCGTCGGGGCGACAGGCATCGGCACCTGCACGCTCCAGAAATTGACTGACTGCGCCCACCGGCCAACCGCGACCCAAAAGCGCTTCACGCGCATCCGCAGGTGTTGGCGACGCCTTAATCAAAGCAATCACTTCATCTATATTGGCAATGGCAATGGCCTGCCCTTCCAGCACATGGCCACGCTCACGCGCTTTACGCAGCAAATAAACGGTACGGCGTGTGACCACTTCACGACGATGCTTAACAAAATGCTCCAACAGTTCTTTCAGGTTGAGCAATTTGGGTTGGTCGTCGACCAGCGCAACAATGTTAATACCAAAAACACTTTGCAATTGGGTTTGTGCGTAAAGGTTGTTGAGCACCACATCGCCCATTTCCCCTTTACGAATTTCAATCACAACGCGCAAGCCGTCTTTATCGGACTCATCGCGAATTTCAGAAATCCCTTCGATCTTTTTGTCTTTCACCAGTTCGGCGATTTTTTCAATCAAGCGCGCCTTGTTCACCTGGTAGGGAATTTCATTAATGATGATGGTATCGCGACCGTTTTTCTCGTTGGTTTCAACCACCGCGCGGGCACGCACGTAGATTCGACCGCGGCCAGTGCGATAGGCCTGAACAATACCTGCACGGCCGTTAATAATGCCCGCTGTGGGGAAATCCGGGCCCGGGATTATGTCCATCAACTCATCGATGGAAATCGCTGGATTATCAATCAGCGTGATACACGCTTGCACCACTTCGCGTAAGTTGTGTGGCGGGATGTTCGTTGCCATCCCCACCGCAATGCCCGAAGAACCGTTGACCAGCAGGTTCGGCACACGCGTTGGTAAAACTTCGGGAATGCTTTCGGTTTCGTCGTAGTTGGGAACGAAGTCGACAGTTTCCTTGTCGAGATCGGCCAATAAATCGTGCGCAATTTTGGCCATGCGAATTTCGGTATAACGCATAGCCGCTGGGCTATCGCCGTCAATCGAACCAAAGTTACCCTGGCCATCTACCAACATATAACGCAGCGAAAATGGCTGCGCCATGCGCACAATGGTGTCGTACACCGCAGTGTCGCCATGCGGGTGGTATTTACCAATCACATCACCAACAACGCGTGCCGACTTCTTATACGCCTTGTTCCAATCGTTATTCAATTCGCTCATGGCATAAAGCACACGGCGGTGAACCGGCTTTAAGCCGTCGCGCACATCTGGCAAAGCCCGGCCGACGATCACGCTCATGGCGTAGTCCAGGTAGCTTTGCTTGAGTTCGTCTTCGATATTTACGGGGAGAATTTCTTTTGCGATGTCAGCCATCCGCGTTTCCACTACTCGTTATATTCACCGGCAATTGGGGCTGCCAACGTGAGACTTGTTTATTGAGAACATTTTTTATGATTTGTTTGTCGCATCCACCGCCGGTTTTCCAGAGAGGCGGCCCGAACAAAGCGCGAAATTCTAGCATAAAAACAGCAAGATAGGCGAACTTCTGGCCCACGCAGGGCGGGCGTTTCAGGTTATACTCTGCGCCCCGGCCAGGACCGGGCCTATTTTTAAAAAAGCAGCAAGTCATGAGTCAAAATCAGCCAGAAAATCACACTATTGATCTCGCCGTGTCAGCCCGCTGGATTGTCCCCGTGGTGCCGCGCGGCCGTGTACTGGAGTTTTGCAGCTTACTGATCAACGACGATTGCATAGTCGGTATATGTCCCCAGGCTGAAATAGGCAAACGCTATCACGCACAACAGCACCTTCAACTGGCCGACAGCGTACTTTTACCTGGCTTGATCAATGCTCACGGGCACGCCCCCATGACCTTGCTGCGCGGCTACGCCGATGACCTACCCCTGGAGAGCTGGCTAAACAACTATATTTGGCCCACCGAGCAACGCTGGGTTTCGCCTGAATTTGTGGCAGACGGTTCCGAACTGGCCATTGCTGAAATGCTGCAAAGCGGCACAACTTGTTTTAGCGATATGTACTTCTTCCCCGAAAGCACCGCCGAGGTCTGCCACAAAGCCGGGATGCGCGCGCAACTGAATTTTCCGGTTTTTGAATTTGCCAACGCCTGGGCCGACAGCGCTGATGACTGTATTCACAAGGGTTTGAGCCTGAGAGATGAGTTACGCAGCAACCCGCTCTTGAGTTTTGCTTTTGGCCCTCATGCGCCCTATACCGTTTCCGACGCGACCTTCCGGAAAATAGCGACCTACCTCGCTGAATTGCAGATGCCGATGCATATCCATCTGCACGAAACGGCCCAGGAAGTGGCGGACTCAATTAAAGAACACGGTGAACGTCCGATTGAACGCCTCGCCAAACTCGATTTGCTCGGGCCACTGACTCAATGCGTGCATTTCACCCAGGTGACAAGCCAGGACATCGAGCTTCTGCAAACCTGGCAAAGCTCTGTCATTCACTGCCCGCATTCCAACCTGAAATTGGCCAGCGGTTTTACGCCTGTGCAGAAGCTGCTCAACGCCAATGTCCGCGTGGCTCTCGGCACAGATGGCGCAGCCAGTAACAACAGCCTGAATATGTTTTCCGAAATGAAAACCGCTGCGCTGCTTGCCAAAACCCTGGCTGAACGCGCCGATGCCTGCCCAGCTGAGAGTGCATTGGAAATGGCCACAATAAAAGGTGCCGAGGCACTTGGACTCGAAGCCCTGATCGGCTCGCTTGAACCCGGCAAACAAGCCGACTTTATTGCCGTAGACATGAGCCACGCCGACATGCAGCCCGTATATGATGTTGTCAGCCAACTGGTTTACGGTGCTGCAGCCTCGCGGGTCAGCCATGTATGGATTGCTGGCCGCCCCTTGCTCGAAAACAATCGCTTACTCAGCCTGGACGCCCAGGCACTGAAACAAAAGGCCCAACTATGGCAACAGAAAATCACGCAACGCTAAACGTTGATCACGCCGAAATACACAAATTTGAACAGTTAGCGAGCCGCTGGTGGGATAAACACGGTGAGTTTAAACCCCTGCACGATTTGAACCCGCTACGTGCTAACTATATTGACCTCGCCAGCCCTGTTGCCGAAAAAAACGTGCTCGACGTCGGTTGCGGCGGCGGCATATTGTGCGAAGCACTCGCCCAGCGTGGCGCGAGGGTCACAGGCATCGATATGGGAGAAGCACCGCTTGAAGTGGCTCGCCTTCATTGTCTCGAAAGTAAACTGGACATCGACTATCAGCAAAGCACAGCAGAAAATTTTGTCAGCTCCCATGCAAACCGTTTTGATATTGTCACCTGCCTGGAAATGCTTGAGCATGTGCCCGAACCTGACAAGGTTGTTGAAGCCTGTGCACAGTTGGTAAAACCCGGCGGCTATGTGTATTTCTCTACCATTAATCGCAATCCGAAAGCCTGGTTGCTTGCCGTTGTCGGTGCAGAATATGTATTAAAAATGTTGCCGAAAGGGACGCATGACTACGCAAAATTTATTCGCCCCTCTGAATTGGCGGCCTGGGTGCGTAAAGCCGGCCTGCAACTGGAAGACATTTGCGGGATGACTTACAACCCGGTAACAAAAAAATTCAAACTGGACACCAACGACAGTAGCGTCAACTATTTAATGCGCGCGCGTTTACCCGCTTAAGCAAAAATTTTCTTGAAATAGTTTAAAGCCTAACAGCAGTGATGGATCAATGACTTTAAAAGCCGTTTTTTTTGATCTCGATGGGACCTTGCTCGATACCGCCGAAGATTTAGGCAATGCACTTAACTCT
This sequence comes from Cellvibrionaceae bacterium 1162T.S.0a.05, assembly GCA_000964245.1. Classification (GTDB taxonomy): domain Bacteria; phylum Pseudomonadota; class Gammaproteobacteria; order Pseudomonadales; family Cellvibrionaceae; genus 1162T-S-0a-05. The sequence continues at coordinate 4,070,696 of LANB01000001.1, forward strand.
GTACTGATTCGACATCAAAAATCGCCTATGCCGCAGGCGCGCTTGCGCGACCATGTTTCCAATGGCGCGGCAGCCCTGATTCGTCTGGGTTTTGGCCTCGATGACTCGGCGGAGGAATTTGCAAGCTTGCGCCAACAATTACTGGATGCCTATGCCGAAGACCTGGCCAGTCATACACGCCCCTTTACTGGCATCGAAGCACTCATTGAACAACTTGCCAACAATAATATTGCCTGGGGCATTGCCACGAACAAACCTGCTGTTTATGCTGAACCGCTGATGGAATACTTTTCCTTCGCCAGTGAGCCGGTCGCGCTTATCTGCCCCGAGCATGTCAAAATTCGTAAACCGGACCCCGAAGCGCTTACCCTCGCGTGTGACCATGCCAAATGCAAAACCAGTGAAGCAATCTACATCGGCGATCATTTACGCGATATACAATGCGGTACCAATGCGGGCATGCCAACAATTGCAGTGGGTTATGGTTATATTATCGACAACGATGACCATCGCAGCTGGCAGGCCACACACACTGTGGATCACGCTGAGGAAATCTGGCCCATAATTCAAACTTATCTATAGGCCGCGCACAAAACTGTTTAGCGCATTGAGTGTTAAGCCCAATGACTCTTTAGCGCAACTACAGTTCAGCTCCATAATAGTTAAAATTTCTTTTCGCTTTAATTAAACGCATTATCAGGCAGTAAAGACATGGATATTCAACAACGTTTTCTTTCCTACTCTGCAGAAAAATCCTGTTTACAGGGTAAAAATATTTTAGTCACCGGCGCAGGTGCAGGTATTGGTCGGCAAGCCGCACTGACTTTTGCTGAACACGGTGCCACTGTTATTTTATTGGGTCGCACGATGGCCAAATTGGAGGCCGTCTACGATGAAATAGAAAAAGCCGGCCACCCTAAACCTGCGATTTACCCGATGAATCTCGAAGGCGCAGTTGAACAGGATTTTCTGGCAATGTACGACGCCTTGAATCAGGAATTTTCTGCTTTGCACGGGATATTACATAACGCCAGTGAATTGGGTTCGCGCACCAATTTAAGTGCTTACCCTTTGAGTGATTGGCAAAAGTTGTTGCAGGTAAACTTGACTGCACCGTTTTTGATGACGAAGGCATTATTTCCGCTTTTACAAAAAGCGGATACCGCGAGCGTGGTTTTTACAGGCTCTTCTGTGGGCTTGAAGGGCCGCGCATATTGGGGAGCCTATGCGATGACCAAGGCTGCGCAGGAGAATATGATGCAGACCTGGGCGGATGAGCTTGAGGGGATGGGGGCAATTCGGATGAATTCGATTAACCCGGGGGCGACGCGGACGGGAATGCGTGCTTTGGCTTATCCTGCGGAGGATCCTTCTACGATTGCGGCACCGGTTGATTTGATAGGGCGGTATTTGTTTTTGTTTTCGGATGCGAGTGTGGATGTTTCCGGGCATCAGTTTGATGCTCAGCCTAAATAGCTTTCTATTTATTTTTTTGCGTGAGATCACTGATCACAAGGAACGCCTTTAGCCATTAAGTCGCGTAAGATCACTGATTACGAGGTAAAGCTTTTCGCTTACCATGAATACGTCCGTGTAGCTCCTTCGACCGAACGCGGCCCGCTTTTCCCCGGCGCGAAAGGTTTCGAAAAGCTTTACCTCGCACTCAGTGATCGGGGAGTTCATGCGCTGTATTTTTACGGGAATTTTGTTACTCAATAAAATTTGATACAACTCGTCTTTAAATAATGCGACGAAACTCATTCAGATCGCTGAGTGCGAGGTAAGCCCTATCGAAACCTTTCGGGCCAGGACGGCCCGAAGGAGCTACAGGGATGTATTTATGCGTTTTCGATAGGGCTTACCTCGTGATCAGCGATCCCGCGACCAGCCAGCTAACACAATGAAATAATCGTGGTTCGGTTAACGTAGCGATTAAAAGGTTGCAAACAATCAGCCTGTTAATTTTTTTCTACAAGTTATTTCAATAACTGAACTTATAAATCTGCAACCACAACACTCTCACGAAGTTCTTCGAGAATATCTTCACGAATTTCTGCGCGTTCGTCCATCCAGTGTTTTTTAACGATGCCGTTTTGGGAGACGAGGTGGAGGTATTCGTTTTGGTTTTGTTGGGCGGTGTAGTTGAGGACGAGGAGGAAGCTGATTTCGTGTTGGTTGAGGCGGGAGAAGTGCCAGGTGTAGAGACTACTGTTGTCACCGAGGGTTTGGGTGTTGTGGGGTTTGCCGAGGTGGGCCATGACCCAGTCGGTTTGGGTGTTGTTGTCGTTGAGTTCGCGGAAGAAGTTTTCGGGGAGTGGGCCTTCGCCGTCTTCGTATACAATTTCGCTGGTGATTGAGCAGGCTGCGAGTGTGATTACGCTGCAAAGTATGACGGCTTTAGAATACATTTTGTTTTGCACCTTGTTTGCTTTGATGCAGGAGTTTCATGAGGTTGATTTCTGATTCGCTCAGGCCGCTGTTGGAGGCGATGATGCTGTGGTCGACGCCGCTTTCTATGAGTTTTAAGGCTTGCGTATAGGAGTGTTGGGCTTCAGTTTCGGCGGCCTGGAATTGGCCGTTGATGGCGCCGGTCAGGCGAGTTTCGAGTTGGACGAGTCTTTCGCCCATGCCGACGGCACCGGAGGTGACGATGCGCAGGCGTTTTTCAAGTTTGTCTTTGTCGTTTTTAATTTGACGGTTTAAGTGAGCTATACGCGCAACAGTAACAAAGGATACGGTGAGTGCGAGTACGGCACTCGCGAGTGCGATATACACGGGGTTTACGCCTTCGAGGTATTGCAATACTTGTTCTAACACTCACTCACCTTCTTTTTCTCTTACTATGCTTTCCTGTTAAAACTCCATTTCTGCCCATTCTTCATCGGTAATCATTTTGTTAAGTTCGATAAGAATCAGGAGTTCTTCGTTTTTGTGACAGACGCCTTGAATGAATTTTGCGCTTTCGTCGTTGCCAACGTTGGGGGCGTTTTCAATTTCGGATTCACGCAGGTAAACCACTTCGGCTACGCTGTCGACGAGGATGCCAACGACATGTTTTTCCGCTTCGATAATCACAATACGGGTGTTATCGGTAATTTCGCCGGGCTCCAGGCCGAAGCGGTGGCGGGTGTCTATGACGGTGACGACGTTACCGCGCAAGTTGATGATACCGAGTACATAAGATGGCGCACCAGGTACAGGGGCGATTTCAGTATGCCGCAGCACTTCCTGGACCTGCATTACATTTACACCATAGGTTTCACCCGCTAATTTAAACGTCACCCACTGCAGGATTGGGTCCTGATGGGACGAGTTTTTGTCGAGCGTGGCAGCCATGTTCGATGACATCGTTTATTCCTCTTCTAACGCATGCAGCTAATTACTTTAAATATAGACCAAGACCGCCCTATTTCTCTGATTCCGACAAGATTTTGCCCATTTGCGGGATATCAATCAGCGCACACATGGCCGCCTTTACGGTTCCCGCTAACCACGGGCGTTTTGAGCGATTTCCCCGCCAATTGACGTCATCGGGGTGAATACGGCTCGGTTGATTGACGCTGTCTACTGCAAGCCCCCATTTCAATCCATCAATGGAAATAACAAAGCGCGCGGTCTCGAGAAACCTTGGGTTATAACGTTCTGGCATGACAAACAAAGCGGTATTAACGGTTTTGATATTACCCTGCGGTGATTTCATCAAGCCCATAAACCAGTCTGACTGCCCGAACAGTGGTGTAAGGTTATTTTCTATTTTTTGAATCTGCCCTAGCGCAATCAAAGGCACCGCGAGGGTGAGCCCATTGACACTAAATAACAGCACATCAAAAGCCTCCTGGGCCCATATTGGCCTGCCGTTGTCCTGCCACTGCAGGAGATCGGGAACAGAAAGTTCAGTGTCATTAGCGAGCTCTGTTTGCGCTTTGGTTTCAACTTTCGTTTCGGTTTTGGTTTGTGTATTGTTCTTAAGCGCCGTCAGTGCCTGTGTTTTAATCCCGGTTTTGGTCTCGGTTAAAACTTTTTGTTGATCCAGTAAAGCCTGCAGTTTTCTTTTTTGTAATGCTGCAAGCGCATCCTGTTGTTGTGTACTTTCCTGCGTTTCCACGAATGGCTTCGCTTTTTCCCGCTCAGCACGTGGTTCAGGTACAAGTGTTTTTTCAGCTTTTTCTGCTACACACTCATTGAGCAAATCCGCGAAATAATCCTGCATTTCATTCATGGCAATGCGCGCTCCGTCTGATTCGTGCCCTGCGGCCTCTGCAAAAATCGATAAAGCGAGGAATAGTCTTCCGCCGAACGGCTTTGCGGATCGAAAACATGCGGTAACTCCCCTGCCTTACTCGCATCGCGCAACCGCGTATCAACACGAATCATGCCGGGCCAAACCTTGTCTTCAAACTGATAACGAATGCTGTGCAAACTGCTCACAGACGCTTGAGTTCGCCGATCAAACATGGTCGGCACAATCAGATAATCCAGATTTTGTTTACGCGCTTGTGACATCATTTTCAGTGTGTTTAAAATTCTTTCGAGCCCTTTAATCGCAAGAAACTCCGTTTGCACGGGCACTATTAATTTCTGGCACGCTGCAAGAGCGTTGACCATCAGGACGCCTAACTGGGGTGGGCAATCTATAACAGCCAGATCAAAATCGTCGCTAATCGCTGTGAGGGCTTTAACCAATACCAGCCCCTTTCCCTGACCGATACTTTGTCTCTCTAAGGTTGCTAATAAGGTTGAAGCTTTAAGCAAGTGGATATTGTGTTTTTCAGTCGCTTGAATTTCTTTCCATACCTGTTCGCGGTTCACTTCGGGGGCTTTAAAAAGTGCGTACACACTTGGCCCTTCTGCGCCAGAATCTTGACGGAACCAGGCACTGAGCGACCCTTGGGGATCGAGGTCAATGAGCAGCACGCGCTTGCTTTCGCCAGCGGCCAAACCGCCGAGCGCCACAGCTGTCGTGGTTTTGCCCACGCCACCCTTCTGATTCGATACCGTCCAAACCTGCACCAGGTGCTTACCTCAAATTCGTTTTTTCGTCATTTGTCGTCCTCAATCGTTTGTGTTTTGCAAGGACCATGCCCTTATATTTATATCTTGCTCTTTTAAGTGGAGAGTCGCGTGTTATCCCCTCTCGTTAGAGAAAGCTTTTCGCTTACCATAAATACGTTCATGAAGTGTGTTTAGACAGAGGGTCGCGTAAGATCACTGATCACGAGGTAACGCTTTTCGAAAACGCATAAATACGTCCATGTAGCTCCTTCGCGCCTTCCCTGGCGCGAAAGGTTTCGAAAAGCGTTACCTCGCACTCAGTGATCAGAGACTTCATGCCCTGCAAGTTTGAAAACATTCAGATTCTTAATACACACAATATTAAAAATTGACTCTTCACTCTGATGTGAACAAAGCATATGCAATACTGATACGAACACATCTAAAAGCTTTAATTGTGTGCATTACAAAATGATTAGTTCAATATTCAAGTGATCCAGATCCACGCCGGAAAGTAGACTAGTAGCAATTGATAAAATATTTTTTTAGTAGCACGACGTAATTGAATAAGATCGCTGAGTGCGAGGAGGGCCTTTGCGAAACCTTTCGGGCCAAGGAGGGTCCGGGCCGCGTTCGGTCGAAGGAGCTACATGGATGTATTCATGGTAAGCGAAAAGCCTTACCTTGTGATCAGCGATCCCGCGACCAACTAACTAACATGATAAAATAATCCAGATTCTGTTCAGGGAGAAGACGATTGATCATTTATAAAACGTCTTTTTAATAGCACGACAAAATTCAACAAGATCACCGAGTGCGAGGCAGGGCTATTCGAAACCTTTCGGGCCAGGGAGGGTCCGGGCCGCGTTCGGTCGAAGGAGCTACATGGATGTATTCATGGTAAGCGAAAAGCCTTACCTTGTGATCAGCGATCCCGCGACCAACTAACTAACCTATATTTAAATAACGTTTAGTCCTGATCATCAGAGGTGGCTTGCCGAGCCCGTGGGGAATCTGTATCACGCGTAAATAACAAACCGCCATTTTCAAGCTTGATGGGTTTCAAGCTGGGTTCAACATCTTCGACAAGCTCCACACTTTCAGAAGCTTGCTCGACAACCAGGGAATCGTCGACAATCTCAGTCACAGGAAATACATCTCCAGCAAGTTGTGCAGGTTGCTCAGCACGTTCACGTGCCACGCGTAAAACAACGCGACGATTTTGTGCACGCCCCTCTTCTGTCGAATTATCGGCAACAGGTCGATATTCACCATAACCGACAGCGGATAGACGCTGCGGTGCCACACCGTGATAGGCCAACCAGTTTACGACTGACACGGCACGCGCTGAGGACAATTCCCAATTGTTGGCGAAATCAGTGTTGCTGATAGGAATGTCATCTGTGTGGCCGGCGACTTCAACCGCATTTTCATAAGGCGCAACCAGGTCGGCTATGTCACGAAATATTTTTTCTGCTTCCTTGCTCAATTCAGATTTGCCGCTGGCAAAAAGTAAGTTGGCATCCAATTGCAGTTCTACCCAATCTTCATTTCCACTCACTATTGCATCGCTATTTTGTAAAACGCCCGCTAACTTTTCTTCCAACTGGCCTTGAATGTCATTGAGTTCCGCGAGGCTCGTTGGCAATTGGGTATTTTCGGTTTGCGGCAGGTCACTGAGTGGTAAATCACTGTGAAAGGTTTTATTCAAGGTTTCCTGCAGTTCCTTGAATTTTGTTTCGCCCATTTGTGAGACGGAGTACATCACAACAAAGAATGCAAAGAGTAAGGTGATGAAATCTGAATAGGAGACCAACCAACGTTCGTGGTTAATGCGGGTTTCTATGGGAGCGCGGCGTATCAATGGAGGTAACCACTTAATTTCATTTCAATGGTTTTCGGGTTTTCGCCATCGGCGATGCCGATTATTCCTTCTATTAACAATTCGCGGTATTGGCTTTGTTGTTTTATACAGGCTTTGAGTTTGTTCGCTATGGGGAGGAGAAACAGGTTTGCCAGCGCGACGCCATAAATAGTAGCAACAAAGGCGATGGCAATTCCGGGGCCGAGTTCGGCCGGGTCTGCCAGGTGTCGCATGACATGGATTAAGCCCATAACTGCACCTATGATGCCTATTGTCGGTGCATAGCCTCCCATGCTCTCGTAAAACTGTACCGCATCGTGATCGCGTTGTTCAGCAACAATCAAATCGTTTTCCAATACATGGCGAATAATTTCGGGTTCACTGCCATCAACTAATAATTGCAGACCTTTTTTTGAGAATTTCTCTTTTTCGCGTTCGGCAATATTCTCAAGGCCCAACAAGCCTTCACGACGGGCGACAATTGCCCAGTTAACAACGGTTTTAATACCTGCCTTGTATTTATAGGAGGGAGGGTTATAGATCCAGGAGAAAAGTGAAAGTGCGCGTTTTAATCCGCTCCACGGGGTTTGTAAAACTGCTGCGCCGATGGTTCCACCCACAACTATGAGTGCTGCGGGTCCATTAACCAGCGAACTCCAGGCGCCGCCTTCAAGAAAGTTTCCTCCAATGAGTGCAGCGAAACCGATAATGACACCGATGATGCTGAGCAAGTCCATATATTTTCCGAAAAAGCCCTCTAATTTTGTTTCAATATCGTTCGGGAGCTTTTCATAAAAACCTGTGTGCTATCTCGCATTTGTTTAATACGAGATCAGCTCCCCTTGCACTTGAAAACGTGTTTGATTTCCTCAGCAAATTTTCCAATGGGCAGAACATTGTCCACCAAACCCGCCTTGGCAATGGCAGCAGGCATACCATACACGACGGATGTCGCTTCATCCTGCCCCCAAATTTCTCCGCCTCTTTCTTTAATAAGCCGAGCACCTTCACAGCCATCTGACCCCATACCTGTTAACACAAGGCCTAGTAGTTTTCCGTCAAATACGTTAGCCGCAGAGGCGAACATGATGTCGACGGAGGGTTTGTAGTTTAAACGCTCATCGCCATCAATAATTCTGACGGCGGCTCCACCACGCTCAAACATTAATTGTTTTCCACCAGGGGCAACCAATACATGACCGGGTTTTAATGCATCACCATTTTCAGCTTCTTTAACCGCGAGGTTTGATTGCCTATCCAAACGTTCAGAGAAGACCTTGGTGAAATTTTCCGGCATGTGCTGGACAATCACAATTGGCACAGGGAAGTTTGCTGGGAGCTTTGTTATCACATCGGTGAGCGCAACGGGGCCTCCTGTCGATGCACCAATTGCAAGAATCTTATAGTCCCCCAGAGAAGGCTTTCGCACTGGCGCAACATTGGCCGCTCTCGCGGGGATTGGCGAACTGGTTTTTAACGCTTCAGCAGGTTTCGGCGCTACCTTGCCAGCTTGTGGTTTACTTTGGCTTGCAAACGTAATGAGTTTATCGTGGAGCCGCTTTTTTAAAACTTCGGAGTCGCGAGAGACTTCAGCAAAGTTTTTCGGTATAAAATCCACAGCACCCGCGTCGAGTGCTTGCAGCGTGATTGAAGCGCCCTCGTATGTCATGGAAGAGAACATTACAATCGGCACCTGGCGATGCGCGAGGATATTTCTTACTGCCGTTACACCATCTACAAAAGGCATCTCGTAATCCATCGAAATGATATCGGGATTAAGCCGTTTATCCATGTCGATCGCTTCCTGGCCATTGGATGCAACACCCACAACCTTTAGCTCGGCGTTTTCTTCAATAATCTGCTTCAAGCGCTGTTGAAAAAAACTGGAATCGTCTACGATGAGAACGCTGTAAGGCACTTTGGCCTCCTCTTTGGTTTAAAAACTTTCAAGACTCTGCTTTTAAAAAAGCAATATCCTGATTGTATTCAATACTGTTTGACTCCTGAAATTGAGAGTTATTGAGCCAATAGTATTCAGTCATCACATGCAAGCACAGAGGCCTATGCAGTTTTGGCGTAGCGCTTTAGCATACTCGGCACATCTAAAATAAGTGCGATTGTACCGTCGCCGGTGATGGTGGCGCCTGCCATGCCGGGCGTTCCGTGAAGCATTTTGCCCAAGGGTTTGATAACCACTTCCTCTTGACCAATCAATTGATCGACAACAAAACCAACGCGCTGGGTACCCACCGAAACAATGACAACATGCGCTTCTTCAAGCTTGCCAACCAGGACGGGTTTTTTCACCAACCACCGCTTTAAATGAAAAATAGGAATGGCTTTTTCGCGTATGGTGACGCACTCCTGCCCATCAACAATATTGGTTTTGGTGAGATCCATATGGAATATTTCATTTACGCTCACCAGGGGCAACGCAAAGGTTTGGTCGGCCAGCATAATCATCAAGGTTGGCATAATCGCGAGTGTAAGCGGAACCTTGATTGCGATACGTGTGCCCTCGCCCAGCTTGGAATTAATTTCGATAGATCCGTTGAGCTGGGTAATTTTGGTTTTCACCACATCCATACCGACACCACGACCGGATACATCCGAGATTTCAGTTTTGGTCGAAAATCCGGGGGCGAAAATTAAATTGAACGCTTCAGTATCCGAAAGCCGAGCGGCGGAATCTTCATCGAGAATACCTTTTTCCACGGCCTTGGCACGCAATTTTTGTGGGTCCATACCACCACCGTCATCGGTAATCGATAGCAGTATGTGGTCGCCTTCCTGTTCCGCAGCGAGAATGACTTTGCCAACGCGTGATTTTCCGTTTTGCTCACGCACCGCTGGTAATTCAATACCGTGGTCGACAGAGTTGCGTACCAAATGGACCAAGGGGTCTGCCAGCGCTTCAACGAGGTTTTTATCCAGGTCGGTATCCTCACCGACGAGATCAAGATTGATTTCTTTCTTAAGATTTCGCGCAAGATCACGTACAACACGCGGGAAGCGCCCAAATACTTTTTTAATGGGCTGCATGCGCGTTTTCATTACCGCAGTCTGCAAATCTGCGGTGACCACATCGAGGTTGGCGACCGCTTTTTGCATCGACTCGTCAGCGCTTTCCAGGCCCAGGCGGACCAAACGGTTACGAACCAAAACCAGTTCACCCACCATATTCATAATATCGTCGAGACGTTGCGTATCCACGCGCACTGTGGTCTCAGCTGCAGTTCCGCTTTGTTGTTGCCCAGGAGCAGAGCGTGCATTATCGCGCGGTTTAGGCGCGGCACTTAAGTTTCGTTTTTGATCACCCGCTGGCGCACTTACTGCGCTCGGCTTTTCAGGGCTTGGCGCTGGTGCGGCAGCTTTTGCCTTGGTGTCTGCTATTGCAGGCGTTGCGGCCGGCGTGGCCGGTGTTTTTTCTTTATCATCCGCCGCAGCGATTGTTGGCCCCTTCCCTTTACCATGTAACTGATCTAACAAGTCCTCGAACTCATCGTCCGTAATCAGTTCGGCCTTTTTCGTTGTCTCGGTGGCCGAATTTTCCGGGGGGGAAACGTCTTTATTGTCCTCGGGTTTTGCTGTTTTACCCGGCCCTTGACCCGCGCCATGAAGTTGGTCAAGCAAAGCTTCAAATTCATCTTCTGAAATTTCGTCGGGCTCTTTCGTCTTGGGTTGAGCTGTCCCACTACCAACACCGCCACTTTCGGTGGCCGCTTGCTCACCCACGCCTGGTGCTTTACCTGAACCATGCAATTGGTCTAATAACGCTTCAAATTCGTCTTCGGTTATTTCGTCGCCCGCATCGGTAATTGACGCTGAATTATCGTGACTTGTACTTTTTGCACTTTCTTCAGTTGTGGTTGTCGAATTTTCAACGGCTTGATCTGAATCGCCAATGGCATCAAGAAAGCCTTCAAATTCATCGTCAGTCAGTTCAAGACCTTCAGATTGACTGTGGTCGCTCGCTTGTTCTTGCTGAACGTCTACTGCAGTATCTGGCAATGCTTCCGTGGGAGGGTCAACTTCGCCAGAGTGGGCAACAGGCTCTACCGGGTCTTCGCCTGCAACAAGCGCTTCAAGTTTGGCTATCAGTGCAGGGTCTGCGGGCGATGGAACATCACCATTGGTAATTTCACTGAATTGACTGGTGACGGTGTCGAGCGCTTGCAGAACAACATCCATTAGTTCCGGGGTAACACTCCGTTGTCCATTACGCAAAATATCAAAAAGGTTTTCCGTGACATGGCAACAATCCACCATGGTATTGAGTTGTAAAAAGCCTGCGCCGCCTTTTACCGTATGAAATCCACGAAAAATTGCGTTCAACAAATCCCGGTCATCGGGCCGCTGTTCGAGATCTACCAGTTGTTCTGAGAGAGCTTCAATGATTTCCCCGGCTTCAACAAGAAAATCCTGAAGAATGTCATCATCATCACTAAATGACATGCTCGCCCTCCACTAAAAACCCAGGCTCGACAGGAGATCATCAACTTCATCCTGACCTGATACGACATCGGTACGTTTGTCGGCATGTATTTGTGGGCCTTCTGCCTGAATTGTATTGTTTTCCTTCTCGCTGGTGTCCGATGCCAAACCGGTCACTTCCTCAACCTGACCTGCGATTCGCATAAGATTAACCAGCTCTTTCTCAACATCGGTAATCAAACCAATCACTTTTTTCAAAACCTGGCCGCTTAAATCCTGATAACCTTGCTCAAGAATAATGTCTTGTAAACTGACATTGAGTTGTGTGGTGCCTTCATCCATTTGATCAAGGAAATCACCAACCTGATCATAAAGCTGTTTAAATTCTTCCTTGGAAATTTGGCGCTGCTTGAGCTGTTGCCACTTATCTCGCAGGTGATGCGCCTCTTGACGCAAATTCATGGCCATGGGGGCAACGGCTTCAACTTTATCCATGGTTTTATTGGCTGCATCTTGCGTAAGTTGAATGACATAATTCAAACGATCCGATGCATCACGAATTTCTGAGCTGTTGACTTCCGGCGGGTTACTATCAAGGTCTGCGTCCACATGAAAATTAACAATGGCGTTGTGAAGCGCGCGAGTGAGTTGCCCGATAGAATTAAAGATATGTTTATCACGGGCTTCCATTAAATTGTGAATCAATTCGGAAGCCTGATCGTATTCGTCGCTCTGAAGTTTCTCTACAAGTTGCTCTGCACAATTCTGGAGTTGCGCAAGGAACTGCTCATCTTCTTGTATATTGTGTTGCGTTTCCATTTGCGATTCCCGAAGCCGGTATTAAGCGACTCGCTCAAAAATTTTGTCTATTTTTTCTTTAAGCACTTGAGCGGTAAATGGCTTTACCACATAGCCATTCACACCGGCCTGGGCTGCTTCGATGATTTGGTCACGTTTGGCTTCTGCCGTAACCATCAATACTGGAAGTGACGCCAGTTTGCCATCGGCACGCAATTCCTTGAGCAAATCAATCCCCGTCATGCCGGGCATATTCCAATCGGTCACCAGGAAATCGAAATCGCCACTGCGCAACATGGGCAAGGCAGTGGTCCCATCGTCTGCTTCGTGCGTATTTGTGAACCCCAAGTCACGCAGCAGGTTTTTGATGATTCTCCGCATTGTCGAAAAATCATCAACAATCAGAATCTTCATGTTCTTGTCCAATGCAACCTCCATTCATCGTTGCGCAGTATTTCTAAGAGCGGCTTCTCTTATAAGTCTAGTCGCTAGTTGCCAGTCCTCCAGTTTTATATAACGAAAGCATGTAGATGAAAACGACGGGCAAAAATAGCATTCTGGATGCCAGGGCTCAGGAAGCATCCCGGTTTTCACGCCAATCTGCCAATCGTGATCGCAAGCGCATTGTTGCCTGGCTGTGGATTTGACTGACACGGGATTCGGATACTTCGAGAACCTGACCAATCTCCTTGAGATTGAGTTCCTGTTCATAATAGAGAGAGAGCACCAATTTTTCCCTTTCGGGCAAATTATCAATTTCTGCGACGAGCGCCGTTTGCATGGCCTCGTGCATGGTGCGTTCGGAGGGGCCCTGAAGTGCAATACTACTGACCGGCTGATCTAACTTACTGTCATCATCCTCACAACTTTCTTCAAGACTAAAGAGTTTGGTGGAGGCGCTGTCCTGAAGAATTTCATAGTATTCATCCAGGCTCATGCCCAATTCTTCAGCAACATCGACATCCCGCGCGTCGCAACCCGTGCGTGCTTCCACAATGGCAACGGCTTCGGCGACCTTGCGCGCGTTTCGGTGGACTGAGCGCGGCGCCCAATCACCGCGGCGCATTTCATCGACAATGGCGCCACGAATACGGATGCCGGCATAGGTTTCAAAACTGGCACCCTTAGTGTCGTCATATTTTTGGGCCGCTTCCAGCAGCCCTACCATACCGGCCTGGATGAGGTCATCGACCTGCACACTGGCTGGCATGCGCGCCATCATATGAAACGCAATGCGCTTCACCAGAGCGGCATAGTCTTCAACATTAATTTCGACTGTTTGAATGGGCATACGGGTTTGTACACTAGCCATTTTTAAACACGCTTAAGCCAATTTCTTTTAGCCATTTACTGCAAGCTCTCGCCATATTGCCCTTGAAGTTCCCTGAATAATTAACTGTGTAAGCCACTGACCTGAGCTGGACTAATGAGGCGCTCAAAGAAAAATTCCAAATGGCCTTTTGCCGAATTTTGCACCGGCCACTGATCTATTTTTTGAGCGAGCACACGAATCGCATTAGCAGATTTGGAACGTGGCGAGAACTCCATGAGCGATTGCCTTTTTTGTACGGCTTTTCGCATATTTTCATCAAAAGGAACATGACCGAGATATTGCAGGGAAGCATCCAGGAATCTGTCGCATGCGCTATTTAATTTGTTAAACAGGTTGATGCCCTCTTGCGTCGAGCGTGTCATATTGGCAACAACACGGAAGCGAAAGACACCATGTTCAACATTCAGCAATTTAATCAGTGCATAAGCATCAGTAATGGAGGACGGCTCGTCACAGACCACTACAATCACTTCTTGGGCCGCGCTAACAAAACTCACAACCGTATCGGAAATACCAGCGGCAGTATCGATCATCAACACATCCAGTTGATTGGCAATTTCGCCAAAGGCATAAATCAAGGCCGCGTGTTCCTGATTAGTCAGATTTGCCATTTGTTGCACACCCGATGACGCGGGCACAATGTGCATTCCGGCCGGGCCACGCACCAACACATCCTTGATACTTTTGCTGCCGTTGATGACATCGGCCAGGGTATAGCGTGATTGCAATCCCAGTAAGACATCGACATTGGCGAGGCCGAGGTCCGCATCCATCAGAACCACGCGACGTCGTAATTCAGCGAGAGCAATACTCAGATTCACGGAAAGATTGGTTTTTCCAACGCCACCCTTACCTCCGGTAACAGCGACAACCTTGATGGGACGATGCACAGCCATAATTACCTACTTCTCTTGTTGCCCCGTGCCATTTCAGGGAAAAGGCGCGGGTTATGAATTGAGTATAGTTGAGTCACGAAAGACCACCTTCAAAAGCGGACTGTTTTTGCTCAGCAGCAGAGGGTTTCAACAGCGCTACCGCTTTTGCCACCAAACCGTGGCCCGAAGCAGTCTCAATATCTGCCGGTATTTCCTGGCCGTTGGTGATGTAAGCCAGTGGCAGCCCTTCCTGAGTGACCACGCTCAGGGACTCACCGAGGCTGGCTGTTTCGTCGAGTTTGCTCAACACACAAGCATCGACCTTGCGCTGGGAGCTGTAGGCATGTATCGAAGCTTTGAGATTTTGATATTGGCTGTTACACGCAAGCACCAGTACGCGTTTCATAAAGGGGCAACTGTCCAGCACTTTTAATTGCGCCTTAAGCATAGGGTCACCGTGGCGGAAACCCGCCGTGTCCACCAATACCAAAGGGAATTTTTTCAGGCTGGCCAGCACGGAAACCATGCTGTTTTCTTTATCTGCCACCCGCACTGGCACCCCGAGAATGCGCCCGAGGGAACGTAATTGATCGTGCGCCCCGACGCGCCAAGTGTCTGTTGTCACAATAGCCACTTTACCTGGGCCATGCTGCAACACAAACCGCGCGGCAAGCTTGGCAATGGTTGTGGTTTTACCCACTCCGGTAGGGCCAACGAAAGCAAAAACCCCACCGCGCGCGGTTAGATCGTTTTCTACAACCGGAATACGTCGCGATAAAATTGCCATAGCATTGCGCCAGGCAAGACTGGGTCGAGTTTCGGCACTCACCGCATCCTGCAGATCGTCAATTAAAGCCTTGTGCAAACCCAAACGTTCCAGGTGTGCGCCAATCGAAGAACCCGGCGTAGAGAATTTAAACTGCCCAGGCATTTTTACCTGGCCATTTTGTTGCCCGGATTCAGACATACGCCAAAGCTGTTGTTCCAACAATAAACGCATATCGGCAATTTCAGATTGCAAACTATGCAGTTTTAATTCTTCATCGCTAAATTGCGTGTTGTGGTTGCTTTGTGAAAATGATTGGCTAGCCGTTTCACGGTTTGTATGGGTCGAATTTTGTAAATTCGATCTCAACGTTTCACTAAAAGTAGTTTCACTTTGACCCTGGGCTTCCTGTGAAATATTCACTCGCTCTTCTGTTGGAGTATCGCCAGCACGGCGAAAGCCAATGGGTTCTTCCTGCAATTTTTCGGCGCGCTTGGCTGCCATCATTTTCTCACGTGCGGCTTCAATTTCCCTGGCAAGGGTTTCAGGTGATCGCTTGGGTGCACCGGGGTTCAAGTTGCCGCCAAAGGTTTCTGCTGCCTTTTCCATACCCGCCTGAACGCGCCACGCAGAATCGCTACGCATGGGAGCATCCAGTTCCGCGTCAAAATTTTGTCCAAACTCACGGCGAACATCGACACCGCGTGTCGCATAATCGGGCTCTAGCGACACCACAATTTCAACGCCGCGTGCGGTTTTCTGACTCGAAAGAATCACGGCCTCCGGGCCCAACTCTTCGCTAACCATCGCCAATGCTCGTCGCATACTCGGTGCAACGAAACGTTTTACCAGTTCACCATGTTGATCATTCATTTCTTTATCTCCTGCGAAACGAAATGGTTTGGCCTGACTTAAGCCTTCTCACCCGGGACCCTGACTATCTCCGAGCTTGAGATGGCAACTGCACACATCCATCTTGATAAGGCTTAAGGCAGGCCAAACCATTCAATTTCACTTAATCCTCGACGCCAACGGTGGCCTCGATCGTAATTTGCTTGTTATCTGGCACTTCGTTGTAAGCCAGTACATGCATGTCCCGAATGTGAAAACGCACAAAGCGCGACATCATGTTGCGAATTGCCGGTGCAACTAACAGAACAACCGGCTTCCCTGCCCGTTCCTGATTCTGTGCCGCCTTCACCAGCGAATTGTTGACGCGCTCCGCCAACTTCGGCTCGATGAATGCGGTGTCATCTGCGCCAGAATTTTGTGCCTGCTGTAAAGACTGGAGCAACAATTGTTCCAGCGCGGGGTCGAGCGTAATGACAGCAAGGCTTTGCTCTTGCCCAATAATCGCTTGCACGATTTGCCGCGACAGGGCTTTACGCGCAATCGCAGTCAATTCGCGTGTCGACATATTTTTGTTTGCGTAAGCCGCCAGTGCTTCGGCAATCGTCCGCATATCCCGCACTGGCACCTGCTCCTGCAGCAAAGCTTGTAAGGTCAGTAAAAGTTGATTAATGGATATCGTGCCTGGAATTAATTCTTCGACCAGTTTCGGTGATTTTTCTGAAAGTAAATCCAGCCACTTCTGCACATCTTCGTGGCCGAGTAACTCATGCGTGTGGGTTTGTACGATTTGGTTGAGATGCGTTGCCACAACCGTGCTGGGGTCAACCACGGTGTAGCCCAGTGATTGCGCCTGGTCGCGTTGTTCTTCATCGATCCACACCGCTTCAAGCCCGAATGCCGGGTCCGTGGTAGCAGTACCTTGCAGCTTTCCAAAAACCTGCCCTGGGTTAATCGCCATATGTTTTTCGGGAAACACTTCGCCCTCACCCAGCGACACACCCATTAAAGTGATGCGATACGCGCTCGGCAATAGTTCCAGGTTATCGCGAATATGAACAGCCGGAATCAGGAAGCCCAAATCCTGGGAAAGTTTTTTACGCACCCCTTTAATTCGCCCAAGCAACTCCCCACCCTGATTTTTATCAACCAGGGGAATCAGGCGGTAGCCCACTTCAAGACCAATAATATCGACGGGTTTTACATCGTCCCAACTGACTTCGGCGGGTTCCGTGGTAGGCCCAGGTGGTGGCTGACTTTTATTTTCCAGAGCAGGCAAATTAGGTGCAGCAATTTCTGCCCTCGCATCCTGCTGTGACCCGGCGCCGGGTTTCAAGCGACTATCCGTTCCCGCCTCGATCACTTCGACATTTTGTTGGCGGTAATAAATGTAGTAAGCCAGTAGTGCGCAAATAAGTGCCAATCCAATAAAGGCAAAATGCGGCATACCGGGAATAGAACCCATTAAAAATAGAATACCGGCAGCCACACCCAGCGCCTTGGGCGAGGCAAACATTTGTGAAATCACCTGGTTGTTCATACTTTCCGAGGTGTTCACGCGCGTCACCATAATGGCGGCGGATGTTGAAAGCAAAAGCGACGGAACCTGTGCAACGAGGCCATCACCAATAGTTAGCAAGATGTAATTTTCAAGGGCCATTTGCAACTCGAGATCGTGTTGCACCATTCCCACAAGCAAGCCGCCAATAATGTTGATGATCAAAATAAGAATGCCGGCTACCGAATCACCGCGAACAAATTTACTGGCACCGTCCATCGCACCGTAAAAATCGGCTTCGGATGCAACTTCTTCACGCCGGGTGCGCGCCTCGTCCTGATCAATCAAACCTGCGTTAAGATCCGCATCAATCGCCATTTGCTTACCCGGCATTGCATCCAGGGTAAAACGTGCGCTCACTTCGGAAATGCGCCCCGCACCCTTGGTAACGACCACAAAGTTGATGATGATTAAAATGATAAATACCACGATACCCACAGCGTAATTACCGCCAATTACCACTTCACCAAAAGCCTGAATCACCTTACCAGCGGCATCACCACCGTTATGGCCTTCCAGCAGCACGACGCGTGTCGAGGCAACATTCAAAGCCAGCCGCAGCAAGGTCGCGACAAGCAAAATCGTTGGGAACACAGAGAACTCGAGTGGTCGCAAGGCATAGACCGCAACCAGCAATACGACTATCGACAAGGCGATATTGAAGGAGAAAAAGGCATCGAGTAAAAAAGCGGGCAGCGGCAACACCATCATGCCAAGCAGCATGATCAGCAAAATTGGAATACTGAGGTTCCCCTTGCCCATGCGCTTTAAGCCATGCAGCGCAGAATCTCCAGTAATGTTTCCGGGCAGGGTTTTAAGGTGTTGGAAAAACGGCTCGGCCATGATGCTCCAGACTGACGGAATACTGGCGTTTTTCCATTAAAAACGCCCCTTCAAGCCTATAGGGCAAAAAGCGTACCTGACTGTTTGTTAAAGCGCGATTGCCAGTAGTCAACGGTAATCGCACTTCTTAATTCCGCTTGTATTTGCGTGCCCCGCTTTTGATGCCGCCTCAACTTACAACGGTCACACGCGCGTCATTTTTGTTGCAGAATGACCCACTATTGAAGAAAAAAGTTATATTCTTTTATAACATCACGCTGAGTACTCTCAGCCTTTATCAACATTTTCGATGAATATGAGATGATTGTTCAATGAATACCAAGAGAAGTGCATGAACCCGGCGCGACATCTTTTTTTAGTCACGCTGCTTTTGAGCGCCCGCGCTCTTGCCGATGTGTCTCTGCCGGAAATCGAAGACGTCGACTTACTTGCAATCGATAAACCGCTAAAAACCCTGCTCGACCAGCGCCTGAGCGGAATACGAACCAAGAAAGAAAAAACAACCGCCTTGCATGCTTTGCTTTTCAGTTCTTACGAACAAAATATCATTTATGATTTTTCAACAACCCTTACTGCTCAGGAAACTTATGAACAGAAACGCGGCAATTGCCTTTCACAAGCCGCACTGTTTGTTGCTGCGGCACGCTATCTCGGCCTAAAAGCCGAATTCCAGTCGGTAAAAACCTATGCTAATTGGGAAAGGCAGGAAGGATTTTATCTCGTTCCCGAACATCTCAATGCCAGTGTAAAACTGCCGGGCAGACGACGTGCGACGATCGAGTTTCTGAGCCCGGAAATCCACGAAAGAGCAAAGACCAAAACCCGTAAAGTTAGCGACCTGCAAGTATTGGCAGACTATTACAACAACAAGGGCGTGGAAGCACTGAGTCTGAGTGATACGCGGCTGGCCCTTGCTTATTTTTTAAAGTCTGTGAATACGCGCAGCCGTTCCGCCTATGCCTGGTCCAATGTTGGCACGGCTTACAAACTGCTCGGAGAATATGAACAAGCAGAGGCGGCATTTCTGAAAGCCTACCGTCTGGACAAACGCGATAAAAGTATTGTTTTAAATCTCTATGCCTTTTACCGTGAACGAGGCGAAGAAGACAAGGCCAGGCATTATTTTTCTCGCCTCGAAAAATACCAAAAAGCCCTCAATAAACACTTACCTGAAGACAAATAATTTAAGGAACCTCTGAAAAATGGAAATATTTTTTTCTGTGGCAAGGAAGCACCGCGCGGAGAACGGACTGAGCCGGCACCCCGGTTTACTGGAGTAAATGAGGATTCGAGCACGGAGCTGACGCCGCCACAGGGAAAATAGGCCATTTTTCAGAGGTTCCTTAATCTTAAGCTGCGTGTATCTGCGATGACTTTGCGTGCAGGAAGCCAGGGGCTAATTTCCTTGACGACCTTGGCAGCACTCAAACGCCAGGCAGTTAATTTACCACCATAAATCGCCAAATACCCCGGTAGACGTGGATCGTGAAGAAAAACCGTTTCCCGGCTGCGCTTGTTGTGAGAGCTGCCGTCCTTCGGCAATACGCGTAAACCGGCAAAACATTCAATAATATCTGCTTCCCCGGCTTTCATATCCGGGAAGTAATGATTATAGGCTTTTAACAAGTAGTGCACTTCTTCCGTCGTCGCCACACATTCATCCGGCGACCCGCTAAAAGCAAGCTCAGTGGTTCCAACCATGGTTTTTCCTTTCCAGGGCAATACGAACATTGCGCGCGCGTCATCCGGGCTTTCCAGGTAGTAACAACTCGACAATCCCGGGCGGTCCAAAACAATATGACTCCCCTGCACAAGATCGACGTCTCTCCTCGGAACAAAATCGGCTTCAATACATTCACTGACCTGATTAACCCAGGGGCCGCAAGCATTGATGCACACAGACGCATTTACTGACGCACCATGAGCTTCTTGTTCCAGTTGAATTTCAAATGTCTCGTCATGTTTTTTTATTTTTTTGACTTTACTGTTCAAACGTAACTCTGCACCGAGACTTTCTGCGCTTTGCCAAACAGCACGTGTGAGCGCGGCATCGTCTGTTTGAGCATCTTCATATTCAAGCATGGCAAGCAAACCTTGACGACGTAACGCGGGGTGCTCTTGCCATTCATTTTTTTTATAGCGCCCTCTTACAGGGTTTTTCGCAGGCCAGGCAATCAAGCGATAAATCAACAAACCCAATTGCATCCAAAATGCGGAGCGCGAATAATTTTCATAGACGGGAATAACAAAACGCGCTGGCTTAACCAAATCAGGTGCCAACTCGCAGAGCAAGGCCTTCTCTTGTAAACATTCGCGCACGAGATGAAATTGCATACTTTCAAGGTAACGCAATCCACCATGAATTAATTTGGAACTTTTATTTGAGGTGCCGAGTGCAAGCTCGGTGTGTTTTTCGAGAAGCAACACACTCCAGCCACGGGCAGCAACGGCTTGCGCAACGGCAACGCCTTGAACACCCCCACCTATCACCGCAACATCGTATTGCTTGTTCGTACTCACGATTCGTATTCCATGCCACTTTCAGGCTTCACAATAACAGCGAGCGGGTCATCCGCCTCAATCCAGTTTACACCGCGTTGATAAAAGTCCGCCGCTTGTTCTGTTGTTTCAATTCCATAAAAAAACCACTCCCAATCCCCTGCCCACAGCGTTGCCTCGCGCGGCACAATGGCATGCTCACAAATCATAATATCGGGTTTCAAGGCCATCGCTAATTGTCGTGTTTCTTCGGTGTACTCGAGAAAGCAAAGACCAACGGGCAAAGGGCTCATTTGTTTTGAAAGCTCGAGCATTTCATCGTCAAAGGAAATAATGGACCGTTTTTCGCCAAAGGCAGCCGACGCATCAAGTACCGCTTGTACATAACGCTCGCGCCCCAGCACCGGAATGGATTCTTTTTTGATTTCGATAAACACATGAGGCGCAACCCCTGCTAATGCTTCTGCAACTTGTTTGAGGCTGGCGATCGCGATGGGTGAGAATTTATCACCAAATTTATCCGGGTAATGGGCCGAGAACCCGGCAAGTTCATCAAAGCGGTATTCCTTTAGCAAACCACTGGCATCTGTGGTGCGAGCCAGATCCTCGTCATGAAATACCAGAGGAATGCCGTCTGCGGATAACTGCACATCCAATTCGATGGCATCCACCCCCGCCTTACACGCTGCCTGAAAACCAGGCAATGTGTTTTCCGGATAGCGAGCACAAAAGCCCCTGTGACCGACAACTTTCCACTCATTTCTCATAAACGAAATCTCACGATGGTTGATTGGCAACCATACCGTTTAACTGCTCGACGGAGCAGGCGTATAATCGCACAAAACCAAACAATACGCCCAGGAAGGGCGAGGAAATCAGCCTGTGGCACACAAACACGACGACGAAACAACGGTGAGCTTCAAGAGCTCAGCCAGTAATATTGAACACTTCAAGCACCTGGAGCTTTTCTACCGAGGGCGCGTGCATATCATTCCGCCAGAGAATATGCCGTATACGGTGGGGCGAGATACCGACAAATGCCAGCTCATTCTTAAAGACAAACTTGTCTCTCGACAACATTTCTGCCTCGAAGTCCGGGATGGTCTGGTGGGGATCAGCGATCAGAGTACTAATGGCACCTGGGTGAAACTGGGGCGAGCAGAAAGCGTGACACTAAAAAACCGCTTTCTGCCTCTTGTGGGTTCGGGCGTCATCAAACCCGGAAGTGAGATTGAAGAAAACAACATCAACAATCTCCACTTCAAGGTCATCAACAAGTTGCCGGACTAAGCTCTAACAAATAGGCCGCGATCAATAAACGCCTCGAATATGTGCTTCGACTTTTGTAAGGTAAAAGTCGTAGAGGGCCTTGTGGACATCGTCTTCCAAGGGCTTCAGCGCACTCACTGAGGTGTTTTCGCCAACCTGTTTCTTTGAGCTTGCGCCCGCTATCACTGTACTCACGGCCTTGTGATCAAGAATCCAGCGCTGTGCAAATTGCGCCATACTCAAATCTGCGGGCTTGTGGCTTTCAAGCTCTGTAACTAACTCCAGACCTTTATCAAAAGGAATACCAGAGAACGTTTCCCCGACGCTAAAAGCGGCACCATCCTTGTTGTAATTACGGTGATCGCTCTCCGCAAAGGTACTGGAACTTGAGTATTTGCCGCTCAACAAACCACTGGCCAGAGGGAGCCTTACGATAATGCCCACCTTATTGGCTAAAGCTTGATCAAAAAGTGTATCCAATGCACGTTGCCTGAAAATATTAAAGATAATTTGCAGGGAGCTCAGACCCGGTTTTTGCACGCAGAGCAGAGCCTCATCGACAGTTTCCACGCTGGCTCCGAAGTGCTTGATTAGCCCTTCTTCCTGAACCTGGAGTAGCCAATCGAAAATCGCCCCCTCTTCCATTATCGTGGTCGGCACACAATGAAGTTGTAACAGGTCAATAACATCGCGCTGCAGACGGTCCTGCGCGCGCTTTATTGAATCGCGCATATCCTCAAGGGAGTATTTATCCGGGTAGGTGTTGCCATCACGGCCATATTTAGTCGCGATAAAAATGTCTTTTTTGGAACCCAGCACCTGCCCGAGATAGCTTTCACTTTTGCCACCCCCATAGACATCAGCGGTATCAAAGAAATTCACTCCCGCCTCGAGTGCAGCATGAATAACCTCATAAGCGCGATCGTCTTCGATTGGCCCAAAGTCACCACCTAACTGCCAGCAGCCCAAGCCACATTCGCTGATTTCAAAACCGGATTTACCGAGAACTCGTTTTGTTATAGTCGCTTTAGTCATTCACCCTTACCTTTTACCTGATTACCGATCTACTAAATTGTTTATTCACTATAAACCTGCAAGCCAACATTGACGTATAAGCTTTGGTCAATTGACCACGCGCCACTCACTGTTAGCGACTGCCTGTTATGTGTTATGTAATAAAACTGCCTTCGTTGCGGGAAATTAACTCGTCTTAACCCGCGTTTTGCATTCATCATAAGCACGCGGAGACAGGTCGAAAAAAGCCCTGATAAATTTTATTATTAATTGTTTCTTTGATGGCAATTCGAAAGGTTATACTAAGGCATTCACAGTTACCACAAGGTCGGCAAAATGCGTATCGCAATTCTCTCAAGAAATGAAAATCTCTATTCAACACGTCGATTAAAAGAGGCGGGGGAAGCTCGCGATCATAAGGTCGACATTATTGATACCCTCCACTGCTACATGGACATTACTAAAAGCCGCCCGGCAGTCCGCTACAACGGTAAAGAACTCCCCTATTACGACGCTGTCATTCCGCGAATAGGCGCTTCGATCACTTTTTACGGCACCGCCGTTGTCCGCCAATTTGAAATGATGGGCACCTTTTGTGTGAACGAATCTGTCGCCATTAGCCGCTCGAGAGACAAATTGCGCTCCCTGCAATTGCTCTCCCGTAAGGATGTTGGATTACCACGCACGGGTTTCGCCAATAAACCCGACAATATCAAAGACCTGATCAAAAATGTTGGCGGTGCTCCCGTGGTAGTGAAATTACTGGAGGGTACTCAGGGGATAGGTGTGGTACTCGCCGATACCAACAAAGCCGCGGAAGCCATTGTTGAAGCTTTTATGGGGCTGAAAGCCAACATCCTCGTGCAAGAATTTGTTAAAGAAGCCGGTGGCGCAGACATTCGCTGCTTTGTCGTGGGCAACAAGGTTGTCGCGGCGATGAAGCGTCAGGGTGCGGAAGGCGATTTTCGCTCGAATTTACACCGTGGAGGCTCTGCCACTCTGATCAAACTCAGCAAGGAAGAACGCGCGACAGCGGTGAAGGCAGCAAACGTGATGGGCTTGAATGTTTGCGGTGTGGACATTCTGCAATCATCCAATGGCCCGGTTGTGATGGAGGTCAATTCCTCACCCGGACTGGAAGGCATTGAGCAAGCCACTGGAAAGGACGTCGCCGGTCTGATTTATGATTTTATTGAAACCAATGCAAAGCCAAACAAAACACGTACACGTGGCAAAGGGTAGGTGCTGCACTTGACGACAAATACAAAAGCCATGAAAACGACTACAGCAAAAAAAGTCAACAGGCCGAAGTTAATTGTTGGCAGCCTGGAAACCTGTGACCTGCCCGAAATCGGCATTCAGAATTTACAAATGCGTGTCGACACTGGCGCAAAAACGTCGTCACTGCATGTGGACAATTTGAAAAAATTCAAAAAAAATAATGCGACCTGGGTCGCCTTTGATATTCACCCCGACGTCCACAATGTAGAAGACGTTCTGCATTGTGAAGCGGCTCTCCACGATGTACGCAATATCAAGTCGTCCAATGGCGTATCTGAAGAACGCTATGTCATAAAGACCTTACTGCAATTAAGTGAGAAACATGCCTGGCCAATTCAAATCACGCTGACGAATCGGGCAGACATGAGCAATCTTATGCTACTCGGTCGTGAAGGCATGGGTAAACGCTTACTGGTTGATCCATCAAAAACCTTCCTCTTTACTGATTCCGACTAAGCCCTACTCATGCACCTTCACTGGTTTCGTAGCGATCTGCGAATTTATGACAACCCGGCGCTCCTTGCTGCAAGTCAAAAACCGCTAATCTGCGTTTATTTTTTGAGTGAGAAACAATGGGATGCTCACGCTATAAGCCCTGCCAAACGATCTCTTATTGTTCGCCAACTGCAAAGCCTCGCGAGCAACCTGGGCGAGCGAAATATCCCCCTGCATATAGTCAAAACCCGTGATTTCGGTTCGCTGGCAATAGACCTTTTGTCTTTTTCTGAAAAATACAAAATAGAGAAAGTATTTTTCAATGCCGAATATGAATTGAATGAAGCCCGTTGCGCGGCTGAAGTAGAAAAAAGCTTGAACCACAAAGGCATTGCCTGCGAAGTTCATCATGATCAATGCCTGATTAAGCCCGGAGAGATTCGCAATCAGCAAGGCGAAATGTTCAAGGTTTATACGGCGTTTAAAAGGCAGTTTTTCAAACAGAGCAATGGCCTGAATCTATCGCCCCTGCCCGCTCCGAATAAACAAGCCCCGCTCCATACTATGGATATTCAGGCGCTTGACCAGATCAAGCTCCAAAAGCGCTGGCAAACACTTTGGCCGGCAGGTGAAGATGAAGCGCATAAAAGACTTCAACATTTTCTCGAAAATCGCGTCGATACTTATCACCAGGACCGGGATATTCCCTCCCTGGACGGCACCAGTGTTTTGTCTCCTTATCTGGCCGTGGGTGCCTTGAGTGTTCGTCAATGTGCATACAATCTCGCAATGACTGGCCCTAATCCTTTCGATGAGAATCACTCTCCCGGTTCAGCAACCTGGTACAACGAATTAATCTGGCGAGAATTTTATCGGCATTTAATCGACGCTTTTCCGCGCTTATGCAAACATCGCGCGTTTATTCAGAAAACAGAAACCCTGCCCTGGTCTTACGATCAGGATTTATTTTCTCGTTGGTGCGCTGGCGAAACAGGTTACCCCCTGGTTGATGCCGCAATGAAACAACTTCAAGTTTGGGGCTGGATGCATAATCGCTTAAGGATGGTCGTTGCCATGTTTTTAACCAAACACTTGTTTATCGATTGGCGTCTCGGCGAGAAATTTTTTATGGAAAACCTGGTAGACGGCGACTTCGCTTCGAACAACGGCGGCTGGCAATGGTCCGCCTCCACCGGCGTTGATGCCCAGCCCTGGTTCAGAATTTTTAATCCCTATCGCCAAAGTGAACGTTTTGATACAGAGGGAAAATTCATTCGTGCTTATTTGCCGCAGTTATCCAATTTGAGCGATAAAGCGGTTCACTCTCCTTCACCACTAGAAGCAGCATCCTGTGGCTACCCCTCGCCAATTGTTGATCACAAGCTGGCAACACAGCAGACCAAAGCAATGTTCAAGTCCCTGGGTTAGGCAACCTAAGGCTCACACGGAATCTCGAAGTCCACATGGTAGTGCTCGTCATGCCTTACCCAGGAAGGCTTTGTAGAAAACGTGACATTCGCTTGTAAATACTCACCATAAGAACTTGCAAGTAAGTATTTCTGCATATCAGGGTCAAAAATAACGCGCCATAATGTATAGCCTCGCTTACGTGTCGCCTTGTCCAGAGCCACGATATGTGCGGCCATTGACTCATAGTCAATTTTATAATTTTTATAATTCCCTATTTTGTCGAATTCAATGTTATAGCCAAACTTATTGAACGGATGGGTAGGTAGATGGACGGATTGTCCGATTTCATTCAGCACAGGCACCATAAAATCGACGGACAAACCATTCTGGTGAGTTTTGTGAGGTTTGAATTTGCCTCCCGCAGCAAAGCCTGTTTCAGCATATTTGTAAACTTTCTCTGGCTGTTCTGTTTCGAGAAATCGATAACTCTCCAATAATATATCGTACACATCTGAATGCACCCAGGTACGCCCTGCACCGCGCGCGACCGCGCTGTAAGCAACAAAATTTTTGCCTGAACCCGGAAGCTTTACGGCTTTTTCAATACGGCCCGACGACGTTGTGCCATAACAGATACTTTTTTCAGCGAAGGCATGTTCGATTAAAAAGAATACTGAAAGAGCGAGCAAGATTCGCATAGCTAAATATTATTTCGCAAACCCATTTCATCAGGGTATAAATTGAGGTACCAGGAGTTAGCAATATAATCATCGGGATTTTTACGAAAATGATGCCGTAAAAGTGTAAGGGGGACGATAAGGGGAATTTTGTGGCGGCGGTATTCGTCAATCAAGGCGTTCAATTCAAACTTATCATCGCTTTCGATATGTTTTTTCAGGTAGCCTTGAATATGTTGCAAGACGTTGACATGATTTTTTCGCGTCGAAACTTTCTTGAGCCCCTGCATGACCTGCGCCATATAGTTCTCGGCAAATTCGCGCAGACCTTTTTTGGGAATGTTTGCTATAACTCGCCCCAACTCGCGATAAAGCGTTTGGCTACGACTCATCAAGACATATTTGATTCGGCTGTGAAACTCAACAAGGCCCCTGGGCGTCAGGTTCTGACTGAGCATTTGCCATTCACGATAAATATAAACGCGCTGAAAAAAATTCTCACGCAAGGGATAGTCGTTAAGCCTGCCCTCTTCCTCGATCGGCAATAAAGGATTGTTTTGCATGATCACAGCGGCAAACTGGCCAACACCGCCTTTGCGCATTGGGTGATTATTTTTATAAAACTTGACGCGCTCCATACCACAACTGGGGCTGTCTTTTTTAAAAATATAACCCTGAAGATCTTGCACCCACCCCTGTTGTTCGCTGGCGCTGCGATGCAGTTTGTCAGTGACGTCGAGATCCGGGTTTTTTGTGCCGACAACGCGGATTTCTTCGTCTTCATTCATGACCAGGCGAATGGTTTCTCTCGGAACACCGAGACCAATGGCCATTTCCGGACAGAACCCCTGAAACTCGCAAAAGGGGGCAAGGTGATTAACAATAAAACCATCTTTTTTATGGCCGCCATCAAAGCGAACTTTCTCACCGAGGAGGCATGAGCTGATTCCGAGCTGTATTTTCTCACTTGCAATATTGGCCATACGTATTTCCGAAACCCACTACAGTTAAGGGTTACCCTAGTCGAGAAAGCGCCGTGCGTTCCTGAATATTCGCATCCACGCGCCGTCTTCTCCCCAGTCATCCGGATGCCAACTGTTGCTCACCGTACGGAAAACACGCTCAGGGTGCGGCATCATAATAGTCGCGCGGCCGTCCATCGAACACAGCCCGGTTATTCCCGCCGGTGAACCATTTGGGTTGGCGGGATACTGCTCTGTTGCACGTAACGCGTTGTCGATAAAACGCAAGGCGATTGTGCCTGAATTTTCACAGGCTTTCAGATTTTCCGAGTCGACAAATTCTGCCCGGCCTTCCCCGTGATCAACCGCCACAGGCATATGGGAACCCGCCATCTCAGCCAACAACACAGAAGGGGATTTTTCAATGCGAACCAAAGACGTTCGCGCTTCAAATTGTTCACTGCGGTTTCTCACAAAGTGAGGCCACAGTTCCGACCCGGGGATCAGGGTTTTGAGATTAGACATCATTTGACAGCCATTACAAACGCCGAGGCTGAATGTTTCCTGGCGATGAAAAAACGTTTCGAAACTGTCACGCAGTTCAGGGTTGAACAATATTGTCTTTGCCCAGCCTTCACCTGCGCCTAACACGTCACCGTAAGAGAAACCTCCACAGGCCACCAAGCCTTTGAAATCTTCCAGTTTCGCGCGACCCGCTAGCAAATCACTCATATGCACATCGTAGGAGCTAAAGCCCGCACGATCGAACGCTGCCGCCATTTCGACATGGGAATTAACGCCTTGCTCACGCAAAATCGCAATTTTGGGTTTTTCACCAGACTTGATGTAAGGCGCGCAGATATCGTCGCTAGGGTGGTAGGTCAGCTTTGCGCTTAAGCCCGGATCACTTTCACGAATGGCCGCAAACTCCTGATCTGCACATTTTGGATTATCACGAAGCTTTTGAATGTGGTAAGAGTTGAGACTCCAGAGTTCTTGCAACTCGGCGCGCGTATATTGCAATACCGTGTTACCGCCAAAATGAAAACCTAAACTTTCATCGACTTTGGCACTACCTATATTAAAAGTAAAATCGCCGAGATGAAATTGCTCAAGCAAGGCATGCAAGGGCCCGATATTTTTTTCAGCGACTTGAATCACTGCACCTAACTCTTCATTAAAGAGAATACTGTGTGCGTCAACACCCAAACCATCCAGGTTTATCTCAAGGCCGCAACGACCCGCAAAACTCATTTCAGCCAGACTCGCAAATAAACCACCATCGGAACGGTCGTGGTAGGCAAGCAGGATTTTTTCGTCCAGCGCCTTTTGCATAAAGTTGAAAAAGTTCAGCATCAACTCCGGGTTCTCGAGATCCGGCGCTTTATCGTCAAGTTCATTAAATACTTGCGCGAAAATCGATGCACCCAGGCGATTTTTACTTTGCCCAAGGTCAATATAAAAAATACGATTGTCCTCAGCCGTTTTGAATTCCGGTGTGACCGTTAAGCGTACATCAAGCACAGGCGCAAAGGCCGAAATAATCAGTGATAAAGGCGCGGTAACCGCTTTATCTTCACCCTCTTCCACCCAAGCTGTGCGCATTGACATCGAGTCCTTACCTACCGGAATGGTGAGACCCAGCGCCGGGCACAATTCCATGCCCACGGCTTCCACGGTGCGATACAATTTTTCATCTTCACCGGGATGCCCTGCGGCGCACATCCAGTTTGCTGATAGTTTTATTTTTCGTATGTTTTCAATGCGCGCGCCAGCGATGTTTGTGAGCGCTTCGCCAATTGCCATGCGACCGGAAGCCGGTGCATCCAATAAGGCCAGTGGGGTGCGTTCGCCCATGCTCATTGCTTCTCCCGCATAGGAGTCATAAGCAACTGTTGTGAGTGCACAGTCAGCAACGGGCACCTGCCAGGGGCCAACCAATTGATCCCGCGCAACTTGCCCGGTCACCATGCGGTCGCCGATAGTGATGAGAAACATTTTACTGGCGACTGTCGGATGCTGGATAACGCGATCTGCGGCGTCTTTTAATTCAATGCGACTGTAATCAAACGCCTTCAGTGCAACGTCAAGCTTGTCCGCTTCGCGATGCATTTTAGGGGGCTTACCAAAAAGCACGCTCATTGGCAGATCAATCGGTTTTGCATCAAAGTGCTTATCGTTAACCAGCAGTTTTTGTTCGCTCAGAGCTTCACCAACAACCGCATAAGGGCAGCGCTCGCGCTCGCAAATATCAATAAATATTTGCAGGTTTTCAGGCGCGACTGCCATGACATAGCGCTCCTGACTTTCGTTACACCAAATTTCCAGCGGCGACATACCCGGTTCATCGTTAGGCACTTCGCGCAATTCGAAATGGCCCCCACACCCTCCGTCTTTCACCAATTCAGGAAAAGCATTGGAGAGCCCACCCGCACCGACATCGTGAATAAATGCAATCGGGTTTTGCTGGCCTAACTGCCAGCATTGATCAATAACTTCCTGACAACGACGCTCCATTTCCGGGTTTTGACGTTGTACCGAGGCGAAATCCAGATCCTCTGAAGAGCTCCCCGAAGTCATGGATGAGGCTGCACCGCCGCCGAGACCGATTAGCATCGCAGGCCCACCCAGTACAATTAATCGACTGCCTGGCGAAAATTCATTTTGTTCGATGTGTTCTTCGCGAATATTGCCATAGCCACCCGCCAACATAATGGGCTTGTGATAACCGCGACGTTCGCCATTAAAATTTTCTTCAAAGGTTCGAAAATAACCGCAGATATTCGGACGCCCGAATTCATTGTTGAAGGCTGCACCGCCGAGAGGCCCGTCGATCATAATGTCGAGTGCAGAAACAATCCGGTCAGGCTTACCATAGGGCACTTCCCAAGCTTGAGGATATTCGGGAATATTCAGGTTGGAAACCGTAAAGCCGGTCAGACCTACCTTGGGTTTTGAACCTTTTCCTACGGCCCCTTCATCGCGAATTTCTCCGCCCGCTCCCGTACCCGCTCCGGGAAAAGGCGCAATCGCGGTCGGGTGATTGTGCGTTTCAACTTTCATCAAAAGATGAATATTTTCTTCGCTATATCCGTACAGTTTGGTTTGCGGATCCGGATAAAATCGCCCGGCCTTACTACCGACAACAACAGAGGCATTGTCTGCATACGCGGACAACACTTCATCGCCACCTTGTTCATAGGTGTTTTTAATCATTTTGAACAAGGAGTGGGTTTGCTCTTTACCATCAATGGTCCACGAAGCATTGAATATTTTGTGGCGGCAATGCTCGGAGTTGGCCTGCGCAAACATCATCAATTCAATATCATTGGGGTTGCGGCCAAGCTCACTAAACGCTTTCACGAGATAATCAATTTCATCATCCGCCAGCGCGAGTCCAAGGCTGACGTTCGCGTGCGCCAGTGCCTCCCTGCCGCCAGCCAGAATATCGACGCTTTGTAGCGCACGTGGTTCGTGCTCGATAAAGAGTTGTTCGGCGTCTTGCGGTCGATCCAACAGCATTTCCACCATACGGTCATACACAAGGGATTTCAGGAGTTGGGTCTCTTCGATACCGGCCACTTTGAAACTGATACCGCGCTCAATGCGCTTCACTTTTTTCAAGCCCGCATTCCTGGCGATGTCCGTTGCTTTCGATGACCAGGGTGAAATGGTGCCTGCACGAGGCACTGTGACAAATTCTTCGACAGCATCCATCTGCCATTCTTCGCTTTTCGGGCCATATTTGAGCAAGGCCTCCAGAACGGCATGCTCTTTTTCGCTGAGCGCTTCACTGATATCGACGAAGTGCAGCCATGCCGTTTGCAATTTCAGCTCAGCCGCAGCCAGCCCGTTTTGTTCCAGAAGTTGTTGCAGTTTTTGAATGCGAAAGTCAGAGAGGGCGGGGCCTCCGCGGAGGATCAGCATAGTGGATAACAGCCTTTTGTTAGGGGGTACTCAGAAGGCTGTGCATTGTACTTGATCTGCCGTTTTCGCACACGCCATGTGCCAATATTCCATTTTTTTCATTCTCCATGCCAAAATGTGAATTTGCGTGAAAATTTGGCATGTAACTTGCCTACCCTATCTTTATCCGCTAGACTCGCCGCCTGTTCTGTCAAGCTAGCAAAGCACGCTTTTAAGGGATAGAATTGGCGAAAAATTGATCTTCGCGCCACCTTGATCAATTTTTCTCGAGTAGGACACATTTTTTCAGCTGCGGTACAGGTTTACACCGACAGCCTTATAGCAAGAAGCGACGAAAGCGCTCGTAAGTATGCATCTTCTTGATGCTTGTTTGATACGAATTGAGACGGGTAGACGTGCAAGGGAAGGCCGGAGTTTGAGATGAAAAATATTGTGCTACATACTGTGCCAATGATTGTCCGTCGTATAGGCAAGGTCTTCGCGACACTGCTACTTTCTGCCCTGGTTTGTACCCTCCTCGTTGGCGACAAAATTCCCTCTACACTCGAATCCGTTCTGCAAAGTGGCGAATTGCTGGTGATTTCCCGCAATGGCCCAACAACTTACTACGAAGGTCCACATGGGCTTACCGGGTTCGATTACGAAATTGCCGATGCGTTTGCCCGTTACCTCGGCGTCGAGCTACGCATTCAGGAAGAAGAAAATCTCGCCTTGATGATCAATAAAGTGGGCGCAGGCAAAGCGCACTTCGCAGCTGCCGGTTTGACTGTCACACCGAAGCGCGCAGAAAAAGTGGATTTTAGCCAAGCCTATTTACAAGTCACTCAGCAGCTCGTTTACCGCGCCGGGGAAAAGAAGCCCGAAAGCGTCGAAGATTTGATTGGCAAAAATATCATGGTGGTTGCCAATAGCTCACATTCAGAAAATCTACAGCGGCTGCGGCAGCAGTACCCTGCTCTGCGCTGGAAAGAGCGCTCCGATGTTGAAATGCTCGACCTGCTTGAAATGGTCCACAACGGCAAAATTGATTACAGCATCATTGATTCCAATGCCTATGAAATTAACAGCCCGCTTTACCCCAAAGCGCTGGTTGCTTTCGACATTTCCGAGCCTGAACAACTTGCCTGGGCTTTCCCAAAAAGCAAAGACAAATCACTTTACAGACAAGCGGAAAAATTCTTTGATGATATCAAGGTCAGCGGCCGCATTGATGCAACCATGGATACTTTCTATGGCCACCTGGGTGAAATTAACTACAGCGGTGCCCTGCTGTTTACCCACCGCTTAAAATCCCGCTTACCAAAGTGGGAACAAAGCCTGAAGCAGGCTGCCGAAACCAACAATCTTGACTGGCAATTGCTCGCCGCGCTGAGTTACCAGGAGAGCCATTGGAATCCCAAGGCCAAATCTCCGACCGGCGTCCGTGGCTTCATGATGTTAACGCGCGGTACAGCGAAGGACATGGGCGTTAAAAACCGTCTCGACCCGGAACAGAGTATTGTCGGTGGAGCCAAATATTTTGCTTCAATACATTCACGTATTCCTGAACGTATTCAGGAGCCCGACCGCACCTGGTTAGCGCTCGCCGCTTATAACGTCGGTATGGGTCACCTTGAGGACGCCCGTATTCTCGCTGAACACGATGGCGCCAACCCGGATAAATGGGCCGACGTCATGAACTACCTTCCCCTGCTCGCTAAACGTGCTTACTACAAGCACACTGCGCATGGATATGCTCGCGGCTGGGAAGCGGTTGACTATGTACAAAACATTCGCAATTTCCACTCCATCATTGCCTGGTACGATGTCGAGAAAAACCGATTGCAGGAAATTGAATTGGCCCAGCAAGTTGAAGAGGCTGACTTCGATTCTTTCAGCCCTGTTGTATTGGAAGCGGTTAAAAGTCTCTCTGGCTCTGCTCTATAAATTCCTGATTCAAGATTCCAAATTCCAGATTCAAGGCTCACGCTTTTTTCGAAAAAACTGCGATATGACATCACTGCAGGCCTGCTCCAGAATGCCGCCCTGCCATTGCAGTTTATGATTGTAGATATCGAGTTCACTAATCTGCACATTGCTGTCTAACATTCCCGCTCTGGGCTCCTTCGCACCGTAGACAACACGTTGAATTCGCGCGTGCACGAGTGTGCCAAAACACATTGTGCAAGGCTCAATCGTGACAAATAACTCACTGCCCGGTAAGCGGTAATTATTCTCATTTTTTGCCGCGGCCCTCAAGGCCAGTACCTCTGCATGCGCGCTGGGGTCATTGAGTGAGATCACCTGATTCCAGCCTTCACCAATAATACGACCTTGTCGCACAACGACAGCCCCAACGGGTACCTCACCCTGTGCTTCCGCTTTTTGAGCAAGCAACAGAGCTTGCTGCATCCAGTATTCGTCGTCGGGCAGTTCTTTGCTCATTCCAGGTCTTCGTCAATGATAGAATGCCGTATTTTAGCCCCTCGCCCACCGCGAACCAAATTTAAACACGCCTGACCTACTATGAGTAATGACTGGTAAATGATGAATAACATTACACCCATCGCCCTTTTTTACGGGAGCTCGACGTGCTACACCGAATTTGTCGGCGAAAAAATTGCAAAGACCCTTGAAAAAAAATGCGGTGAAAATACCGTTCACATATTCAAGGTAGGCGATGACGATCTACAAAAAATTCAGGGCTATCACAATATCATTCTCGGCATTCCTACCTGGGATTACGGCGAATTGCAGGAAGACTGGGAAAATCATTGGCCTGAGCTCGATCAGATAGACTTTGAAAATAAAACTGTTGCCCTCTATGGCGTTGGCGATCAAGTAGGCTATCCGGAATGGTTTCTTGATGCGCTCGGTTATTTACACGACAAAGTCCAGGCCCGAGGTGCCAAACTGATTGGGTACTGGCCGAATGAAGGCTACAAGTTCAGCGCCTCTCAAGCCTTGAATGAAGATGGTCAATTTTTTCTTGGCTTGGCCATCGACGAGGAAAACCAGTTTGACCTCACAGAAGAACGAATTGATCGCTGGGTAACACAAATTCTTCAAGAATTTGGTTTCGACTGAAAATCAATGGCTCAACAAACCAAAACACAAAAGGAAGCAGATTTAAGTTGGCGTTCAGGTGATCAACCCTGGAGCGAACAATTCTCCGATGTCTATTTTTCCGCTGAATCCGGCATTGACGAAAGCCGCTATGTTTTTCTTGATCAAAACCTGCTTGAAAGCCGTTGGCAAACCCTCAAGGCGCATGAAAATTTTATTATTCTGGAAACCGGTTTTGGCACAGGACTTAATTTTCTCACGACCTGGCAACGCTGGTTAAAATTTAAAAAAGAAAAAAATATTCAGGGGCGCTTGCACTTTATCAGTATTGAGAAATTCCCCCTCGCCACCGAGGATTTACGTCGTAGCCTTGGCGCATGGCCAGAACTGCAGGAATTCTCAACTCAACTCACAAACAATTACCCACCCACTTGTGTTCCAGGGCTCCACAAAATCTCATTCGGTTCGATCACCTTGTCGCTCTTTTTTGGCGATATTGTCGATGGACTTTGCAGTTTGTTGCCCTTGCTTGAGGCTGGCCCGAAAACGGCCGAGCTTAACCCAACCTGGGCTGGCTTACCTTTTGCGGTGGATGCAATATACCTCGACGGATTCGCGCCTGCGAAAAACCCGGAAATGTGGAGCGATAGTGTGTTTGCCCTGCTTGCCAAACTGAGTGCAAACGACACGCGTTTTGCAACCTTTACCGCAGCTGGGCAGGTGAAACGGGGTCTCCAAAACCAGGGTTTTGTTTGCGAAAAAATCAAGGGCTTCGGTCGCAAACGAGAAATGTTGCGCGGATACTTTCGCGCACCTGACGACGAAGAAAATACGCCAGTTAAAACAAACTCCCCGCGTAAAGAACACGCCTGGCATCTTATGCCCGCTCGTTCAAACAGTAACAACACTTTATTTGATCACGCAACCATAATCGGTGGCGGCCTTGCTGCCTGCCATCTGGCTCACGCACTTGCCATCCGGGGAATTAAAGTTCGTATTCTCGAAAGAAATGCGGCACTCGCACAGGAGGCCAGCGGCAATCAACGTGGCATTATTTATACGCGGCTTTCTCCTCACAGCGGGCCGCTGAGTGAATTCAATTTACGCGCGCTGCTTTTTTCCTGCCAGTTTTACGAGGCGAATCAACTTTTCGATCTGGCAGGCCAACAATGCGGCGTCCTTCATCTCGCCGCGAATGAAAAGGAGAAAAATCATTATACTGCTTTAGCAAAAATGTTCTCCGGACAGCAAGGCTATGTACAGTACTTAAACCCTGAAGAAGCCTCTTCACTGGCCGGCATCCATCTCGAACACGGCGGCCTGTTCCTTCCAAAATCGGGCTGGCTTGAACCTGGACACGTTTGCCGACTCCTTTGTGAACACGAAAATATTGAGGTTCTAACAAATCATAGCGTTGAAAATATTGAATACAATGATCAATGTTGGCAACTGAGTTTGACACAAAATAATGAAAACCAGGCAACCCGGAATCAAAGCCTCTCAAGCCGTCTGCTTTTTATTGCCAATGCCAACGACGCCCGAGGGTTTCCCGCGTGTGCCTCGCTTCCTGTAAAGAAAATTCGCGGCCAGGTCAGCTATTGTGAAACCTATTCTGGAAAACTTCCCGCTGTGGCGCTTTGCGGAGAGGGCTACGTCACGAGCTTGTCCAGAAATGCAAACAGTGAAAGCGGCTTATGTTTTGGAGCCAGCTTCAACTTGCAGGAGAACACACCGCAGCTGAGGGAAAAAGATCACCTGGAAAATCTCGACAGACTGTTGGCGCTCTCCCCGGACTTTGCAACAATCAAAAATCATGTGCTCCAGGGGCGCGTCGGCTTCCGCTGCACGAGTAGCGACTATTTCCCCATTGCAGGTCCGGTCGCACAGGAAAAAGCCATGAACACCGTCTTTGCGCCCTTGAGTCAGCGTGCCAAAACACCCGTGGACAGCTGTGGCTTTTTTGAACCGGGGCTTTTTTGTTTGTTAGCCCTGGGGTCTCGTGGGCTCGCTTACGCGCCGCTGCTTGCAGACACACTGGCCAGCGCAATATGCGCCGAACCGCTGCCCCTGTCCCGGGACTTGTGGCGCCATATCCACCCTGCCCGTTTCCAGATCCGAAATCTTGTTCGCAATCAGGCCTCGCCCTGAGACCTCTGCTACACTCAAAATAGCGGTCAATCAGGAGCAAAGCTATGTTACTCGGCGCTGGCGCACACCTCACCTCTTACTATTCAGCAAGAGACACCATCCATAATTATTACGAGCAACTCGTCATTGACCAGCTCCTGAGATCCAGTGACCGCGCAGCCCGTGACCCTGATTTTCTCGCCGATGCGACCTGCGTCGCCTTAAACCGCTTACCGCCACGTTACATTCGCTACGATGTCGACATGACCTTTTTTCTTTCCCCCACCGAGATGGACGAAATGACCGACAAGGTTGTCCGCGCTGTCAATGACGCGGTGCAATATGTTGAAGCCCGGGAAGAACAAAAGCGACGCGAGGAAGAGACTGAAGAAATCAAGTCAGCAAAACCCAAAAACGCGAAAAAGAAATAGTCTTCACACTGAGCTGGCTACGGTTTCTGGTGAGCCTTCAACTTACTGGCGTTGACCCGCACAGCACAGCCGGATAAATTCCCGGCCCGAAAACCCCTGAAATCCCGTAAAATAGCCGATTTTTCGATGTGGGACGCTTTCACCTTGTTCACAAAGTCTGATCTACGCCAATCTTTTAGAGCGTGCCTGTGTTGTCTGGCACTCGCCACAGCGGCTGCTCAAGGAGAAGAATTGCGCTATCGCATTCTCGAAGAAGCTGCCCATGACAGCGCGGTGTTTACTCAGGGTCTGGAGTTGGATGGTCAAACTCTTGTCGAATCCAGCGGCTTGTACGGGAGTTCATTTATCCGACGGTATCAGGTCGCTGACAATACAATTCTTGCTCAAAACAAACTCCCACGTAAGCATTTTGCCGAGGGGCTGACTATCGTGGGGCAAGACCTTTTTTTGCTCACCTGGCGAGAAAACCTGCTCTACGTTCTCGATAAAAACACACTCAAGGCGCGCGCGAAAATACCCTACAAAGGCGAAGGCTGGGGATTGTGCTTTGATGGCTCCCACTTTGTAATGAGTAACGGCAGTGCACAACTGTTTTTCAGGGATCGCAAACATTTTAAAGTCAAACGTACAATAACGGTAAATGAACCAGCAGCAGGTTCGCCGCAAGCAACGAAAACACTGAGTTACTTAAATGAACTGGAATGCGCCGAGCGCGCCATCTGGGCCAACGTATGGCAGACCAGTCGCATTGTCAAAATCAACCCTTTGAGTGGCCGGGTTATGGCGACGCTGGATTTAAGCGAGCTTGTTAGTAAGAATGGGGGCAATTTTCGCAGCGTCCTTAACGGCATTGCTTACGATTCTGAGCGCAAGGCTTTTTGGGTTACCGGAAAAAATTGGTCACGACGCTATTTAATCGAGATATTGTCTGAAAATGAATAAAACCGAA
This sequence comes from Cellvibrionaceae bacterium 1162T.S.0a.05, assembly GCA_000964245.1. Lineage (GTDB taxonomy): Bacteria > Pseudomonadota > Gammaproteobacteria > Pseudomonadales > Cellvibrionaceae > 1162T-S-0a-05. The sequence goes on from LANB01000001.1 coordinate 4,109,034, forward strand.
CTTCTCTCCCCGGCAGGCACGCTTAAGAGTATGCGTTATGCCTTTGCCTATGGCGCTGATGCTGTTTACGCTGGACAGCCACGTTACAGCCTCCGCGTGCGTAACAATGAATTCAATAAGATTGAAAATCTGGAAGCCGCCATTGGCGAGGCGCACGATGCGGGAAAATTGTTTTATCTCGCATCCAACATTGCACCCCACAACGACAAGGTGAAAACCTACCTGCGTGATCTTGAGCCGGTTATCGCGATGAAACCGGATGCCCTGATTATGTCAGACCCCGGTTTAATTATGCTGGTACGTGAACGTTGGCCAGAACAAAGTATTCACCTGTCGGTTCAAGCCAATGCCATTAACTACGCTGCAGTAAAATTTTGGGCACGTCAGGGTATTGAACGTGTCATTCTTTCCCGCGAACTTTCAATAGAAGAGATCATAGAAATTCGCGAGCTTTGTCCTGAGGTTGAACTGGAAGTCTTTGTACACGGAGCACTGTGCATAGCCTATTCCGGCCGTTGTTTACTTTCCGGTTATATGAAGCATCGCGACCCCAATCAAGGCGCCTGCACAAACTCCTGCCGCTGGGAATACAACGCGCATGCTGCCGATGAAAACGAACTGGGTGATTTAATCGCTGTACAAAATGTTGATCCGGGGCAATTTGATGAAGTGCCTCCCGTCCTATTGCAGGAAAAAAGTCGCCCCGGTGAGTACATGCCGGCTTACGAAGATGAGCACGGCACTTACATCATGAACTCAAAAGACCTGCGTGCTGTGCAGCACGTTGAACGTTTGGTGAAGGCAGGCATCCACTCGCTTAAAATTGAAGGCCGTACCAAATCGCCCTACTACGTCGCGCGAACAGCCCAGGTATACCGTAAAGCCATCGACGCAGCGGAAAGCGGTCGCGCCTTCGATATGAGCTTGATGACCGAACTGGAACACCTGGCGAACCGCGGTTATACCGAGGGTTTTTACCGTCGTCATGTGCCCAGTGAATACCAGAATTACGCGCAGGGTGTTTCGGAAAATCGTGCACAACAATTTGTTGCTGAAGTCCTTGAATTTGATTCATCGCAAGGCAGCGTTACTCTGGATGTCAAAAATCGCTTTGCACTCGGTGATCGCGTCGAATTGATCACACCGAAAGGCAATCAGGCTTTCACCATTGAGAGCTTGCAAAATAAACACGGTCAGGCCATTGAGGTCGCCCCTGGTTCCGGGCACATTGTGAAAACCTGGCTTCCGGGCATACCAACTGATTTCGATGGGCAATACTGCATGTTAATGCGCCACGCTCAAGCTTAGAGGGTTAGCATTTAATTATGAAAGCGAAAGATTACTCTTCGATAGTTGTGCTTACCGGTGCAGGTGTTTCTGCAGAGTCCGGTCTGAAAACATTTCGCGATAGCGGTGGCTTATGGGAGGGGCATCGCGTTGAAGATGTTGCTACGCCAGAAGCGTTCGAACGCAACCCTGCCCTCGTTCACGAATTTTACAATATGCGCCGCAAGCAACTACTCGAAAGTGCAACAGCCAATGCAGCGCATGAAGCCCTCGGCCATTTTGAGAAACATTTCACCGGCGCGTTCAATCTGGTGACTCAGAATGTCGATAACCTGCACGAGCAAGGTGGCAGTCGCAATATTATTCACATGCATGGTGAACTTCTAAAAATACGCTGCAATGCTTGTGAGCGTGTTCAGGAATGGGAAATCGAAACCGACGAGAACAGCATTTGCCCGCTATGCCAAAACAAAGGCAGCCTGCGTCCACACATTGTTTGGTTCGGTGAAATTCCACTGCAGATGGAGCGTATCGAACAAGTATTGTTGAGTTGCGATCTCTTTGTCTCCATTGGGACTTCAGGCAATGTCTACCCGGCTGCGGGCTTTGTACAACTTGCGCGCAGTGTCGGTGCACATTGCGTTGAGCTGAACCTGGAAGCCTCTCAGGGCGCCCTGCTGTTTAATGAACAAATTTACGGACCGGCGACGAAAGTCGTTTCAGAATTTTTCGATATCTGAATCCCGAATACACTGTCACAGACACGGAAATAAAAAATACCGTAGACCCTAAGCCTGCGGTCCCATTTATCCAGAATACAAACCAGGAGTTGCAAACCCGTGCAAGATAACATTCGCCTAAGCAAAGTTTTCGACGCTATCGATAAAGTCAACGCGGCTGATCCGAACTCCACAGAAATTGAAGGTAAGGTGATCGCCAACGAAGTACTTTATAGCCAACGTATGACGCAATGCCTGAGCGACTTTCACCCCGATGCCAGCGAAATATTGCAGATAGCCGTGCGTGCCCAACATATTGAACGCTGGCACCTCGCTCGCAGCGCCTTCCCGGAAGGACGCAGCGGCTATAAAAAGTGGCGCTCACAACTTGCCCTGCATCATGCCGACCTCACTGCCACATTGATGGCAGACCAAGGCTACAGTGATGAAGAATGCCAACGCGTCCGCTACCTGCTCCTGAAACGCGGTTTGAAACAGGATACAGAATCACAATGCCTTGAAGACGTCGCCTGCCTGGTATTTCTCAATCACTACTTTGCGGACTTCGCGCTAAAACACAGCGAGGAAAAACTCATCAATATTATTCAGCTGACGTGGAAAAAGATGTCTGATAAGGCGCATGAAACCGCACTCAAGCTGAACTTTGCGCCAGAACATCTCGCCCTCGTTCAAAAGGCTTTGGCTTGATATGGCGCCCCGCTCTTTTTTTCACAAAAGTTTAAAACTTTCAGCACTATCAAAGAACAATTTTAATTGCGTTTTCTTTTTTTTATAAGAAATTATTCTAAAAAAATTAACGACCTTTCGTCTGCTCTCATCTACCGATCACCAGCAATAGTGTGACACAGCGCATATTTTTATAGGTTTACATAACCAATCGACATAAATTTGATAGAAAAAACAGTATTTTGGCATTACTAGCTAGGAACTACTTCACATCTGGCTTGACATTGAAACTTCTGGCTATTTAAATGAGATCAAGACAAGCAGTAAAGAACTTATAACTAATAGTTACTGACTAAATATAGGTATTCCGACAATGAAAAGATTGGCCTCCATTTCGATTGTTTTGGCATTCCTCGGAATGTCAAATGCTTATGGATGCGATGAACAGTGCCTGAAGGAACAGGCTGAAACCGTAAAAGGTGAGAAATTTCCTTCGTATCTTACATGGGCATATTGCGATGACCTGCGTATGGAATTTATGACCAGCACCATGCGTAGTCTTGAAAATTACAAAGAGAAGAACCTGAACCCGAAATACAAGGGTCCTCTGCGTAACACCAAATCCTTTATTGAACAGCGTAAAGAGTGGCTGCAGGAATGCGACTCGTATATCACTGCGACCAAAAAGAAGCGTATCTTTGAAGATGACAAATCTACCAAAGAGATCTTCGATGCGATGGACAATGTCACCCAGGAATTAGGCAGTTTGATTGCAGGTGTTCAGTATGACGCATCGGCAGGCGAAGACCCCAGTGCTGTCACTAAAGACAAGTTTGATCGCTTGTTCAAAACCGTCGACGATCACAAGACCCTGATGCACCTGAAGGGCAAATACGTATTTCGCTAGACCGCTATCGCGGCCAATGTCGCGCCAAATTAAGCTCCGCTATGAAGAGAGCACGCCTTCAGTAAGAAGCCGTGCTCTTTTTTAGGCGTGATACTTTTGACCGCGCAGCAGACGCAATAGCCTCCATACCGCAACGCAGCAGTTTGGCTTGCTCAAAAGCAGTCAGTTGACCGGGGAAGTTACTGGGAAAAACTCCCATAGGTTGTCGGGGGTCGCCCTCAATTACAATTTTGAAACCCGACACGTGATACGCAGACCTGCTTTTCAGGTCCACATTCCAAGCTCTAAAATCCATCGCAGTTGCCTCTCGAAAATTCTCCGTGGTAAACCCTATGATCTCGCATTCCATTGATGCTTTTTCGGATGTGTTTACCGCACTTTACTCGTGGCTCTTATTTTGACTTTATACGATCTTGTTGTTGGCCACTTGTTCCACTTTATTTTTCTTGATTCCCTCCAGGCAAAATTATCTTTATGCCTGTTTCTTCGCAATTGGCGCGACTATCGTCGATAGCTATCGCCTTATAGTTAGAATATTTTTATTAGAATTGATGTTTATTTTTGAGGTGCGAAGCTTACACCAAGTAGAAGAATTATATCTAGCAAGCTTCACTTTTTACGCCATTCTTTCGAACGACGCAATTATCGTAGAAATATTGGAATACTTGACAGAACAGATCTGTCCTAAATCACTAACAAAATAGCTCAATTTTATGACAATCGTTGTCTTAAAAAACTTTTAGCCTTTGGCTTAGTAACTATTCCCATTCGATTGTCGCGGGAGGTTTACTCGATACGTCATAAGTGACACGAGAAACACCTGCAATTTCATTAATAATTCGGCTGGATACCCTCTCCAAAAGTTCGTAAGGAAGGTGCGCCCATCTCGCTGTCATGAAATCGACAGTTTCGACAGCGCGTAATGAAATGACCCAGGCATACCGACGTGCGTCGCCAACAACGCCCACCGATTTTACCGGAAGAAAAACTGCAAATGCCTGACTGGTTTTATGGTACCAATCAGCTGCATGCAACTCTTCAATAAAAATGGCATCCGCCGCTCGCAATACATCAGCATATTCTTTTTTAACTTCTCCAAGTATACGAACACCCAGACCAGGTCCAGGAAATGGATGACGATAAACCATGTCATACGGCAAGCCTAATTCGAGACCAATTTTACGCACTTCATCTTTGAACAATTCTCGCAAAGGCTCCACCAAAGACATTTTCATATCTTCAGGCAAACCGCCTACATTGTGGTGTGATTTAATTACATGCGCTTTACCTGTTTTGGCAGCAGCGGACTCAATCACGTCAGGGTATATCGTTCCCTGCGCCAACCATTTTACGTCTTTAAGTTTTTCGGCTTCTTCGTCAAACACTTCAATAAACGTATTGCCAATGATTTTTCTTTTTTGTTCAGGATCATCGATGCCTTCAAGTTTGTTAAGAAAACGTTCTTCAGCATTAGCACGAATAACTTTCACACCCATGTTGCGTGAGAACATTTCCATGACCTGGTCACCTTCGTGTAAACGTAACAATCCGTTGTCAACAAATACACACGTGAGTTGATCGCCAATAGCCCGGTGTAAAAGTGCAGCTACAACGGAAGAATCCACGCCACCGGAAAGCCCGAGTAAAACCTTGCCCGTACCTACCTGTTCTTTAACTCTCTGAATCGCATCTTCAACGATGTTTGCCGCAGTCCAAAGTGAATCGCATTGACATAGATCTTTTAAGAAATGTTCGAAAATGCGTTTACCCTGGAGGGTGTGTGTGACTTCCGGGTGAAACTGCACACCGTAAAAATGTTTTTCCGCATTGAACATGCCTGCAATAGGACACGAAGGGGTCGACGCCATAATTTCAAAGCCCGGCGGTAAACTTTTTACTTTGTCGCCGTGACTCATCCATACATCCAGTAAGGCTTCACCGTCTTTGCCAAAATGGTCCTTGATATCACGAAAAAGCGCGTTCTCTTTTTCAACTTTTATTTGCGCGTAACCAAATTCGCGTACATCCGAATTTTCCACGGCACCGCCCAGTTGCTCTGCCATGGTTTGCATACCGTAACAAATGCCCAGTACCGGTACCCCCAATTCAAATACGCAAGCAGGCGCGCGCGGAGAAAAACTCTGGTCAGTCACCGATTCGGGACTGCCCGCGAGAATGACACCACGCGGATTAAATGCCTTTATCTCGTCTTCACTGATGTCGAAGGCGTGGATTTCTGAATAGACACCCAATTCGCGCACACGGCGTGCAACCAGTTGCGTGTATTGAGAACCAAAATCCAATATCAATATGCGTTCAGCATGGATATCAAGCGTCATAAGCGTGTCTGTTTTATTTGCGAATGGAGTGAGGGAATATCATTCACCCGATTAGCGACCGCTAATCGGGTAGTTTGGTGCTTCCTTGGTGATACTGACATCGTGGACATGGCTTTCGCCCATACCTGCAGCTGTCACGCGCACAAACTCGGGTTTGGTACGCATATCATCAATACTTTGCGAGCCGGTATAGCCCATAGCGGCGCGCACGCCGCCCATCAACTGATGCACGATAGCGCTCAAAGGGCCTTTGTAAGGCACACGGCCTTCAATGCCTTCCGGCACCAACTTTTCCATGCCTTGGGAGGAGTCCTGGAAATAACGGTCTGAAGACCCTTGCGTGCGTGCCATCGCGCCCAAAGACCCCATGCCACGATAGGATTTGTAAGTTCGCCCCTGGTAAAGCTCAACTTCACCCGGTGCTTCTTCGGTGCCCGCAAACATGGAACCCATCATGATCGCGTGTGCGCCAGCGACAAGGGCTTTGGCAATATCGCCCGAGAACCGAATGCCACCGTCAGCAATCACCGGTACGCCGCTACCTTCCAACTCTTTTACCACATCGGCAATGGCAGTAATCTGCGGCACACCAACGCCGGTAACAATTCGGGTTGTACAAATCGAACCGGGGCCAATACCGACTTTGACACCATCCGCTCCCGCATCAACGAGCGCACGCGCAGCAGCACCAGTGGCGATATTGCCACCAATAACCTGCATGTGAGGGTATTGGGTTTTAATGGCTTTCACTCGGTTGATCACGTTTTGGGAATGGCCGTGGGCGGTATCGACAACAAGCACATCGACACCGGCTGCAACCAGTGCGGCTACCCGATCATCGGTGTCCGGGCTGGTCCCCACACTGGCGCCTACACGCAAACTGCCATCCGCATCTTTACAGGCGTTGGGGTAGGTTTCTGCCTTGTTAATATCCTTAACAGTAATAAGGCCTTTCAGTTCAAACTTGTCGTTAACAACCAGGACTTTTTCGATACGATGACGATGCAACAGTTCACGGATATCGTCGTTTTCAGTGCCCTCTTTTACTGTTACCAGCTTTTCCTTCGGCGTCATAATGCTGGCAACCGAAGCCTGTAAATTCTTTTCAAAGCGCACATCGCGGCCGGTGACAATACCGACGAGATCCCCTTTGGACATCACCGGTACGCCAGAAATTTTGTGTTTGTGAGTCAGTGCAATCAGATCATTGATCGTGGCATCCGCATCAATTGTGATGGGGTCCTTCACCACACCGGCCTCAAACTTTTTCACCGCGCGCACTTCTTCAGCCTGGGCTTCAATACTCATGCTCTTGTGGATAATGCCGATTCCGCCTTCCTGCGCGAGAGCAATGGCCAAACGGGACTCAGTCACCGTATCCATGGCGGCAGAAATCAAGGGAATATTGAGGGCGATATTGCGGGTGATTTTTGTTTGCAGGCTGACATCTTTCGCGGTGACCTGGGAATAGCCGGGAACGAGCAAGACGTCATCAAAGGTGAGTGCTTCTTGAGCAATACGTAACATGAACAGACTTACCTCAAAAATAAACGCGCAATTATAATGATTTGGCCTATACAGGTAAATTAAAAACCCCGGCTGCCGTCAAATATTCCCGCGCTTCCCCAGCTGAGCGGAGGCTTACTGTAGAATAGCGTCCATGAAACACGTGACAGAAGATTCTGCATCCACCGAACGCAAGGTATACAGCATTTCAGAGCTGAACCGTCGCGCGCGCGACATACTCGAAATGCACTTACCCCTCATTTGGGTCGAGGGTGAAATATCCAATTTTAGCCAGCCCTCTTCCGGCCATTGGTATTTCACACTCAAGGACGAACAAGCTCAGGTGCGTTGCGCCATGTTTCGTGGCCGCAACCAGTACACCAAATTCAAACCGGCTGCAGGTGACTTTGTATCTGCACGTGCGCGAGTGAGCTTGTATGAAGGCCGTGGCGAGTTTCAATTGATAATTGAGCACATGGAGGAAGCCGGTTTCGGCCTGCTTCAGAAACGCTTTGAAGAGCTTAAGGCACAGCTGCACAATGAAGGGCTCTTCGACGAAATACACAAAAAACCCCTACCGCAATACATTAACCGTCTCGCGGTGGTAACCTCCCCGACCGGTGCTGCGATTCGCGACGTGTTGCATGTATTGGAACGCCGCTATCCCCTGATGGAAGTGAACATTATTCCCAGCCTGGTACAAGGTGATGAGGCCATCGACCAAATCCTGCAAGGCCTGGCTCTCGCAAACAAAACGCCGGGGCTCGATGCGATTCTACTTTGCCGTGGTGGCGGTTCCATTGAAGACCTTTGGGCTTTTAATAGCGAACGGGTTGCACGCGCCATATTTGCATCGAGCTTGCCTGTCGTCAGCGCAATTGGCCACGAAGTGGATTTCACAATCGCCGATTTTGTTGCCGATTTACGCGCTCCCACACCCTCCGCTGCCGCTGAAGTTTTGAGTCAGGATGCCGATGATCTAATGGAAACGTTTTTTGGCTACGGTGTACTTTGCGGCAACGCACTTGAGCGTAAAATCAAGCAACTCCGGGAAAGGCTTGCGCACTTGCGCCTGCGTTTACGTCATCCCGGCGAAATGTTGCAACAACGCTCGCAACGGCTCGATCAACTCGAAATACGTTTACTCAATAGCCGCCAGGTTTTTCTCGATAAACAAAATAATCGCCTGCAAAAATTAGCAGCGCTTTTGGATATGGTCAGCCCACTGGCAACATTGAATCGCGGTTACGCTATTGCCTTCAATGAAAAAGGCGAAGCGCTACGATCAAGTGCGGAAACCAAAATCGGCGATACCCTCAGGCTGCGGTTACGTGACGGTGAATTGACAACCCAGGTGACAGGGCAACTCAACGACTTAAACAGTAAGGATACTCAATGAGTACGATTCATGTCCCTTTTTTGATTGAGTTTCTGGCTTTCCTGCTTTCAGTTGTCATCATTGTCCCACTGTTCAAAAAAGTTAAAGTGAGCCCAATTCTTGGTTATCTCACAGTCGGCACATTGATCGGCCCACACAGTTTGGGAATCGTCAAAGACGTAAAAGGTGTGCAGGACCTTGCCGAACTTGGCGTTGTCTTTTTACTGTTTGCCATCGGCCTTGAACTTTCTTTTAATCGGTTGAAGCGTTTCTCGCGTTTAATATTTGGCTTTGGCAGTGCACAAATTATTTTATGTGCCTGTGCAATTAGTTTGGTTGCCTGGCTCTGGGGGAATACGCCGACGGCCTCTGTCATCATTGGTTTATGTCTTGCGCTCTCTTCCACCGCAATGGTGATGCAACTTCTGTCCGAGAAAAACGAACTCGCTGCCGAACACGGGCGCAGTGCTTTTGCCGTACTGCTAATGCAGGACCTCGCGGTGATTCCCATCCTGTTACTGGTCACGGCGCTCGCTGGAACAACGAGCGGTAGCCTCGGAACGTTTATTGCGTTGTCGTTTGGCAAAGCCATTCTGGTCATCGCCGTAATTATTTTCCTGGGGCATTTCGTACTGCGTTATTTGTTTCGCGTCGTAGCCAAAACACACAGTATCGACGTATTTACCGCAATGACCCTGCTGGTTATTCTTGCAACCTCAGTTGCCACAGGGCTTGCCGGCCTTTCAATGGCGCTCGGCGCATTCCTGGCTGGCGTACTCCTCGCCGAAACCGAATTTCGCCACCAGATCGAAACGGAAATTGAACCCTTTAAAGGCTTATTACTTGGCTTGTTTTTCATGGGAGTCGGTATGAACCTTGATCTCGGCGTAGCTTTTCAACGCGGAATCTGGGTGATCCTTTCGGTTATCGGTTTAATTGTAATAAAAACAATCATAATTGCCGCACTCGCACGTTTGTTCGGTCTGAATACCGGCAATGCCTTACGCACGGGGTTGATCCTGAGTGAATCGGGTGAATTTGCGTTTGTGGTGATCGGCCAGGCGAGTTTGCACTTCAAACTGATTCCCATTGAAGTCGGACAATTTATGGTCGTGGTGGCGAGTATTTCCATGATGCTCACGCCGCTGCTGTTTTTTATCAGCAAAAAACTTGCCCCCCTGTTTTTGCCCGAAAAAATTCAAGTCGCCAAAGTTGTTCAAAGCCAGGACTTACACGACCATGTGGTCATCGCGGGTTTTGGACGTGTCGGCGAGGCAATTGCCAGCGTACTCGAAAAACAAAGCCTGCCTTTTATTGCCATTGATAACGATGCTGAAAACCTGGCCATTTGTAAACGCAAAAACATCCCTTTTATTCTGGGTGATGCGACCCGAAAAGAACTGCTGAAAAAAACCGGCATTGACCGTGCGCGCGTGCTGCTCGTCACCATCGACAATGCACGAGCAGCGAAAACCCTCGTGGCACTTGCACGCCAACATTGGCCAGAATTGCATATTATTGTACGCGCGCATGATGACAGCCATTCTGAAGAATTGCTGCAAGCCGGTGCAGACCTTGTTGTACCCGAACTCCTTGAAGCGAGCTTACAACTGAGTGCTCTGGTACTTTCATCCCTTGGACTGTCACGTGAAGAAGCCAATGCCAGCGTGGAATACTTGCGCCGCGATGACTACTGCGACTTTAAAGCGGAACTGCAACATAACGACGCCAATAAATCCTGAGATATGTCAGTCACACCTCTCAACATAGCCATACTGGGCGCAGGTTTGCTTGGGCAATTAAGTGCCTGGCGCTTACTCAAACACAATCACCGTGTAGAGCTATTTGAACAAGCCCCCAGACACAAACAACACAGTGCCGCATGGACCGCGGCAGCCATGCTTTCTCCCATGAGCGAAGTCGTGATTTCAGATCGTCGAATTTACGATCTCGGTATGCGCTCAATCGCATTGTGGGAATCATGGCTAAGTGAATTAAATGTGCTTGATGCGCTATTCCAGCGCAAGGGTAGCGTCATTCTCGCACATGCCCACGATGAAAATGAACTGCATCAATTTTACCAGGAGCTGAACTATCATCTCGGTGAAAAAAATAATGCAAAGTGGCTTACGAGAAATGAACTACTCGAACTGGAGAACGATTTAAACCCCGAGTTTCGCCAGGCAATTTACTTACCCGATGAAGCGCATTTGAATAACCGTGCCTTGCTAAACACACTGACTACGTTTATTGAAGAAAACGCCATTGTGCATTGGCAGGCGCCCGTTTATTTGAATGAAGAAAACCCGCAACTTGCCGCGTTTGATTTAATTCTCGACTGCCGCGGTAATGGGGCAAATGAAAGCCTTGCAAACTTGCGCGGTGTGCGCGGTGAAGTTTTGCATCTACACTGCCCGGAAGTCAGCATACAACGCCCATTAAGGTTAATGCACCCGCGTTACAAACTGTATCTGGTACCCAGACCTGGTCAGCACTTTATTATTGGCGCAACAGAACTCGAAAGTTCAGATACTTCGCCGGTCAGTGTACAATCGGCCCTTGAGTTGTGCAGCGCGCTTTACACCTTGAATCCAGCATTTGCTGAAGCCCGTATCATAGAGCTGGATGCAAATTTACGCCCTGCACTCAAGGACAACATGCCGGCAATTGTGGAGCAAAAGCATGGCGATACGCGAGTCATTGCAATAAATGGCCTGTACCGTCACGGGTATTTAATCGCGCCCGCCCTGGTTGAAACGTTATTAGCAACCATCTAGTCACGCGCTTTAAGCATACAACTCAGCAAAAATTAGCAACACAGTTTAAACGATGAAAATTTTTATTAACGGTGACACATTGGAAATCGCACAAGCAGAAAAATTGAGTGCGGTACTTCCGAGGCCCGACCCAACAGCGCCCTACGCCGTGGCACTCAACGGCGATTTTATTGCGCGTAATGAATATGACATGCGCACACTTAAAGATGGCGATGAAATTGATATTGTGAGCCCTGTCGGTGGCGGTTAAGGTTGCACTTTCCAGAGGCCTCAAATTCACAGAAATAAACTCAAGGTCAAATGAAAGAAGTGGCGACCCAAGGTAAACTCGAGATTAACGTATGACGCAAGCGGACCCTTTAAACCTGTACGGTGAAACTTTTGACAGCCGATTTTTGCTCGGCACTGCGCTTTACCCTTCGCCGCAAGCCATGCTCGATGCGGTTGCTGCGGCACGTTGCAATATTGTGACCTTGGGTTTGCGCCGTCAGGACCCACAGAATAAGGGGGGCGAAAACTTCTGGCAAAATATTCGTGAAACCGGCTGTAAACTATTACCCAATACCGCGGGCTGCAAGTCAGTAAAGGAAGCCGTCAATCTTGCAGAAATGTCGCGTGAACTCTTTCAAACTGACTGGCTTAAACTTGAAGTGATTGCTGATGACTACAATCTTCAACCCGACCCCTTTGCCCTGTTGGAAGCTGCGGACATTTTGATCAAACGCGGTTTTAAAGTCCTCCCTTACTCTACTGACGATTTAGTATTGTGTCAGCGCCTCGTCGATGTCGGTTGCCAGGTTATCATGCCTTGGGGCGCGCCTATTGGCACCGGTCAAGGCCTCCTCAACAAATACAATTTACGTGCTCTGCGTGAGCGTTTGCCCAATATCCCACTGATCATTGATGCCGGCCTCGGCGCACCCTCGCAAGCCTGTGAAGCTATGGAGCTGGGTTACGATGCGGTGTTGCTGAACACCGCTGTCGCCAAAGCCCAACAACCTGCTCTGATGGCGAAGGCTTTTGCTGATGCCATTGATGCGGGGCGTGCAGCATTTAAGGCAGGCCTGATGCAAAAACGTCAAACTGCCAGCCCCAGCACGCCTTTAATTGGTAAACCTTTCTGGCATCAAAAATAAAATGACAGCGCTTCTCGATATTCACAATGCGACGGTGTATCGCAAAGAAAAATGCGTCTTTGAAAACTTGAACCTCAAGATCGAAGAAGGTGAAGCAACCGCTATTCTTGGACCTAACGGCGCAGGTAAAACCACCCTTTTAAAACTGATAACCCGCGAAATTTATCCCGTGGTAAAAACGGGCAGTTACATCAAATTGTTCGGCGATGAAAAAGTGAATCTCTGGCAACTCCGGGAAAAAATCGGGCTTGTCTCACATGAATTTCAGGTGGCATATGAAACGCTCGATTGTGGCCTGGATGTCGTGTTGTCTGCTTTTTTTGGTTCACGTGGACTGTATCAACATCACAAAGTCGATGCGGCACAAAAACAGAAAGCCCTGGCATTGATGGCCGACCTACACATCACCGCGCTGGCTGATCAACCTTTCCTGAAACTCTCCACCGGGCAACAACGGCGCCTGCTACTTGCCAGGGCACTCCTCCATCAACCGCGCGCTTTAATCTTTGACGAACCTTGTGCAGGGCTCGATATGGCGGCCGCCTTTCACCTTCTCAAGGACTTGCGCCATTGGTGTCAACAACAGCGTACCCTTATTCTGGTCACTCACCACTGCCAGGAAATTATTCCAGAAATTGAACGCGTCATTTTTATAAAAAACGGACGCGTTGTGGAAGACGGAAACAAAACGGAACTACTCACGAGTAAAAAAATATCCGAGCTCTACGACTGTAACGTTGAGGTACAAGAAAACCAGGGCTACTACACCGCCGTTCCGCGTGAACACGGCTAAGTAAAATAACGCCACAACATTGCGGCGGCGACAGTTAACAAACAGCTGGCGAATAGACGAGTCAACAGTTGAGCCGGTAGCTTTTGAGCAAATTTCGCACCGAGTGGCGCCATCAATGCCGAACAGGGGGCCAAAACCAACAAAGCCGCGAGATTAATTTGCCCCCAGGTAAAAGCCGGCGCGTTACTCACACTTTCACTCCCTAATGCCAGTAGCAATGAAGACGGTAAAGTTATTGCCAAACCCAAAACTGCAGACGTGCCCACAGCGCGATGCGCTTTTCTTCCGAGAAGGATCAGACTGGGAACACTGAGCGCACCGCCACCCACGCCCGCCATAACTGAAATACCACCAATGGAAAATGCCAGGGGAAGTGCGTAAGCGATTTTTAACGCGTTTTGAGCACTGCTTCTCCCTTCATCGACTTTTATAAAAAGGCGTAAGGCAACAACAAAAAGAAGGGAAATAAAAACAAGAATTAAAAGATTGCCATGCTGGGGTTTTACCCATTGACTCGCAAGAACCACCCCCAATACCATTGGCACTACCCACAGCTTGAGAACATCCGCATCCACATTTTTTAGTTTCCAGTGGCTAATTGATGATGACAAGGATGAAAACAGGATGGTTGCCAGCGAGGTACTGACGGCGAGCGACATTGCCAAATCCTGTGCGCAACCCTGAGCACTAAAAACAAAGAACAAAACGGGTACGAACACCAGACCGCCGCCGATACCAAATAAACCCGCCAGCGTACCGGCCAATAAACCGGCAAAAACCAAAACCGCAATAAAGAAAAACACGTCGATCAATTTGCTGGCCCACCCGAACCTGGAGTGATCATGCTGCACGCGGAAACACGACGAGATTCAGCGGCCCGATACCGGGCCTGCCCCCGCAATGCACGCTTTTAGTCACACCGCTCAGGATAACGCCGTAAGTCGGTGATTTTGCGGGATTTACCAGAATCTTACAAACGAGAGCCAAAACAACATTCGCAATTCCAGCCATATGTGCATAAAATTGCAGGGTGGTATCGACACTCGTTAATTCAAACATAAATCGGAGCCGCCCATGTCCTCTTGTTACGCTCATTACTCCCCCAACACCAAACTACTCTCATTGCTATCATTACTATTCGTTTTTGCTTGTGTCTTCAGCCCCTTCAGTGCCGCTCAGGATGACAGTAGCACAATGACCGAACTCAACGAAATGACGGATGAAACGGAAACCGCTGTCGAAGAACAGGCGGTTGATATTGTTAGTGCACGTTATTTTTGTGAGTTGCAAGGCTTGACCCGCCGTGTAGAAATTGACTACGAAGCCTCTGACTCATCTGTTCCCTGCTCGGTAAACTACTACAAGGACACCGAAGCACCAGGCGAAGTGAATACCTTGTGGAACGCAACCAATGTCGAAGGGTATTGCGAAGAAAAAGCCGCCGGCTTTATTGAAAAGTTAAAATCCTGGGGTTGGTCCTGCCGCGAAGGCTAGATCATGGTAGTCGGGTATCGACAGGCTGGTACCCGCTACGTTTTCTTCTTTTTGACATGCTTCATCAACCGACGTTTTTTACTGATCTGTCGTTGAGTCAATTTATTTTTTCTGCCCGCAAAGGGGTTATCGCTTGAGCGGTATTCTATTTTGACCGGCGTACCATGCAAGTCGAGCGCCTGGCGAAAACTCTTTTCGAGATAGCGCGTGTAATGGTTTGGCACCGCATCGGTTTGATTTCCATGAATCACAATCACCGGAGGGTTTTGACCGCCTGCGTGCGCGTACCGCAATTTTATTCGACGCCCGTTGACCATGGGCGGTTGATGCGAATTCACCAGGTCTTGCAATACCCTGGTTAAATAACTGGTTGAAAGTTTGTCGGTTGCGCTTTGATAGGCACGCTCGATGGATTTATAAAGCAAACCCACACCGGTACCATGCAAGGCAGAAATAAAATGAATATCGGCAAAACTGGCAAAGCGCAAGCGTCGCTCCAGCTCCATTTTAATGTAAGCCTTGTGGTCTTCTTCCAGGTTATCCCACTTATTTAACGCAATCACCAAAGCGCGGCCACTTTCAATAGCCTGCCCCATTAAATGCATGTCCTGCTCGACCAGACCCTCCTGGGCATCCAGTAATAGCACCACAACATTGGCATCGGACATGGCTTGCAGGGTTTTAACAATCGAAAACTTTTCAACTGCGAGCTTGACGTTTTTTCGCCGACGAATTCCCGCTGTATCAATCAAGGTATAGCGCTTGCCATGACGTTCGTAATCAATATAAATACTATCGCGCGTGGTGCCCGGCATATCGAAAACAACGACACGATCTTCGCCCAACATACGGTTTACCAGTGTGGACTTCCCCACATTGGGACGCCCCACAACGGCTATTTTAATTCCGCGTTCACTTTCGTCTTCTTCCTCGACATCCTCTGCGACATCTTCCAACACGCTATCCATTAAAGGCTGAATACCGCGACCGTGCGCTGCGGCTATGCCGAAGACCTCGCCCATCCCCATTTCATAAAAGGATGCGAGCACTAAATCCGGGTTTTGACCATCAATCTTGTTGGCGACGATCCAGACTTTTTTATTTTTTTGTCGCAAGTAATCAGCGATTTGTTGATCGGCAGCGTTCAATCCCGCACGGGCATCAACAAGAAATAATACCAGGTCGCTTTCGTCTATCGCCTGCAGACTTTGCTCGGCCATGACATTATCAATGCCCTCTTCGTCACCACTGATTCCGCCGGTATCGATCACGACAAAGCTTTTGCCCCGCATCGCGCCTTCACCGTATTTACGGTCACGCGTTAAACCCGCAAAATCCGCGACGATGGCGTCGCGGCTTTTGGTTAAGCGATTAAATAAAGTGGATTTACCGACGTTGGGTCGGCCGACGAGCGCTATGACGGTTTTCATTTAGCTCAATCGGCCAGGGTATAGGCACTGAGAGTGCCGTTATTGGCAAGGACCAAAAGTTTGTCTTCGTGGCTCACAGGGGCAGACAGAAAGCGCTTACCTTTGGCACTGATACGAGCAGCAAATTCACCCGTCTCCTGGCTGAGCAGATGCATGTAGCCATCGGCATCAATAACTGCCACATAATCACCGAGAATCGCAGGCGCACCCACACCGCGGCGAAGCATTTTATCGTTCTTCCATTCTTCTGCACCGGTGTTGGCATTGTAAGCCAATACAGTGCCATCTGCGGCCGTGGCAAAGACTCTGCGATTGGCAAAGGCCAGCGGTTGTGCTGTTGAGATATCCTGTTTCCATACAATCCGGCCTTGCGCTCGTGCAATTGCCGCTAACGCGCCCTGAAAGGTCGCTGCGTAAAGAAATCCACCATTCTGTAAAGGTGTGCCGTCGATATCAATAATGCGTTCCAGATCGTGTCGACCTGTGGGTTGTGCCACACGGGTTTCCCAAAGGCTGGAACCATCATTTGCGTTAAACGCGAGAATTTGACCGTTATCAAATGCCGCTATTACCTGCGTAGAGGTCACAATGGGTGATGCCAGGCCGCGATGGGTCAGAGGGGGAACGACATGGCCATAGGTCCACATCTTGTTTCCCGTACTCGCATCAAAAACCGTGAGTGAACCGTCAATGCTACTCACGGCAACTTCGGAACCATTTGACTGGGGTGCAGCAATCACTTCACTGGTTACTTCCCCGCGCCAGAGTTCACTGCCATCTTCGGCGCTAAGCGCGATAACGAGGCCGTTGTAACCACCAAAATAGACTTGACCATTTTGCACAGAAGCGGATGGCGCTAAATCGAGGCCGGTTTTTCGCTTCCAAAGTACTTTGCCATTTTCCAGGTTTACGGCATAAACAACACCGTCCTTGTCTGCGGTGTAGGCTGTCTGGTCAGCAATGCCCAGTGTTGTTGTAACGTAAAGCTTTTTCGCTTGACCACCAAGCCCGGTGGACCACAAACGATCGACCTCAACCGTATTTTCAAACTCTACCAGGGGCAGCGGTTCAAGTGCTTTTTTCTCTTCGTTACTGGAACAACTTGCCAACAAGACAAGAGCGGCCAAAAGCCACAGGCCGCGACGCATCAATATCATTCAGCTTCTCCTGCTTGCTGATCACTCTCTTCAGAAATTTGTTCACCCGCGCTCGCGGCAGGAGCCGATCGCGTGGCAGAAATTTTGGTTTGCAATAGACCGCTGCGATTAAAATTTTGCGGATCCAGCTTTTCCGCTGCCATTTGATAGGCGGTATTCGCGGCCGCAATCTCACCCTGATCAAGATGGATATCACCACGAATTTCAGCGTACATACTGGCGAAAGCGGGGTCATCCACCTGGGACACCAGGTTCAAGGCATCGCCGTGTCGCCCCTGCGACAAATACACTTTTGCCAAACGGGCCTGGGCCAGCAAACTGATGCCGGAGTTCGTCCCGTTTTGGACCACTTCGTTAAGTGTGTTTGCTGCTTTATCCAATTCACCGTTATCCACGTCGATACTTGCAAGTATGAGTTGCGTCAAATCGGCGTACAGCGTGTTGCTATGTTCTTTTAGAAGAATCTGCGCCTTGGCAACCACCTCTTCTTCCTGCTTGCTTGTCAGGCCATCGGCCGCTTCAGCGGTGGTAACGATGCTGGTGATTTCATCAAATTTAACCGAGGCAATTTCCGCCTGAGCCTGTTTGTGATCTTTCCACCAATACCAGCCTACATACAAAAAGACAGCAGCCACCAGAGGCAAAACAATGGTTACCCAGTTTTCATTCCACCAGCGTTTAAAGGCTTCAATTTGTTCTTCTTCGGTTAAATGCGTTGCCACAGTTTTCTCCTGATTGTTTTTATAAGTGCAGAATGTTCAAAAAGTTGTTAACCCTTGGCTATCAACTGCGCGTTTTGCGCGATTTTGTCTTCTGCTTTTTTTCGAATAAGTTTTTCCAATTCATCGACAAGGTTTTCTTGCTCCAGCTTTTGACTGGGCTCACCGTCGATATATACCAGATTTTTTGGTGTACCCCCTGTTAAACCCAAATCGGCTTCACGAGCCTCACCGGGACCATTGACGATACAGCCTATTACCGCCACATCCATGGGCACCTTCACATCTTCCAAACGCGTTTCCAGTGCATTCATGGTACTGATCACATCAAAGTTTTGACGTGAGCAGCTGGGGCAGGCAATAAAATTAATGCCTTTGCTCCGCAACTTCAGGCTTTTCAGCATATCCCAACCGACCTTGACTTCCTCGACCGGGTCCGCCGCCAGCGAAACGCGAATGGTATCGCCAATGCCGTCCATCAACAGCATGCCAAGGCCAACAGAGGACTTCACTGTACCGGAGCGCAAAGCCCCGGCCTCGGTAATACCCAGATGCAGCGGTTGCTCAATTTGCCTGGCCAATAAACGGTACGCCCCCACCGCCATAAAGACATCCGATGCTTTCACGCTGACTTTAAAATCCTGAAAGTCGAGATTATCGAGAATCTCGACATGCCTTAACGCTGATTCGACAAGCGCTTCCGGCGTCGGTTCACCGTATTTTTTCTGTAAATCCTTTTCCAGGGAGCCGGCATTCACGCCAATACGGATGGGAATCCCCAGATCACGGGCCTTTTCCACCACCGCCAGAATACGCTTCTCGCGCCCGATGTTACCGGGGTTAATGCGCAAGCAATCGACCCCGAGGTCAGCAACCCGCAGTGCAATGCGGTAGTCAAAATGAATATCCGCCACCAGAGGCACATCAACCTGTTTGCGAATGGCGCCAAAGGCTTCAGCAGCATCCATCGTCGGCACCGAAACACGCACGATATCGGCGCCCGCCTCCTGAATACGCTTGATTTGCGCAACAGTGGCCTCAACATCGGTGGTTTCAGTATTGGTCATACTTTGAACGCTGATGGGGGCATCGCCACCAACAGCAACTTTGCCGACCATGATTTGCCGGGAAAGGCGACGTTTTATGGGGGATTCGCTATGCATCTCTACAATCTAAAACAGGCCTCGCGGCCTGTTTCTCTATATTCTTTACTCTATAACTCTTTATGCTTCAAAGGCTCGTGGTTCAGGGGCCCACATCAAATTTCAGGGTTCGCCGCCCCGCTGGCGGTTCAGTACTGATTCGACGCCCGTTGACGAGCAAGTCGACCCCGCGGGCATTCCCTAACATCACGTTAAAGGGGGCCTCGCCAGAAAGGCGCAGATTATCCCCTGCATTTTGGAGTTGCGCAAATATTACCGCTCCATTGGCATCTTTCACTTCCACCCAACACTCCTCAAAGAAGCTGATCACCAGTATATCGTCGCCTTCGCCAACACTGGTCGTGGTTTCAGCTGGCTCATCAATGTAGGCCTCAACGCTGTCTTCTTGCTCCTCGACTTCCTGTTCTTCAACGATTTCCGGCTCAGAAAATTCGCTTAATGGAGAGTCGGTCGACTCAGGCGCAGCGGGCTGGTCAATATCCGGATTAGTGGGCGCCTTGCTTGTCCCAGACTCCGCTTCAGCAGCAGGTCTGTCGACGACAGTTTCTGCTGGGCTGGGTGCGCTCACCGGCAAAACATCCTCTGGCTCATCCTTCAGAAACCAGGCACTCAGCAACCACAGCAAAATTAACGCGGGAATCAGGACCAATGCCGGAATTTTGGGCGCCTTGAAACGCTTGGTCGTTTCGCGGGCGTCAACGGCGATGCCAACCTCGCTATTCTCAACACCGGTATGTAACTTTAATTGCTCGACAAAAGGGTCGGAATTAATACCAAGCGATTTGGCGTATTTGCGGATATAGGCAATCACAAAAACCGGCTTACCGATTTTGCTGTACTCATCCGCTTCAAGACATTGCAACTTGTTGAATGGAATAAGGGTTTCCTTGGCAATACTGTCCAGGGAAATATTTGCCTCTTCACGCAATTTACGAAGTTGTTCGCCTGGCCGCCAAGCGTCCTGTGATTCCGACATGGGTTTAACCTGTTATTGTTCTTGTACTTCTATATAGCGTTTGTAATCCAGGTACTCCTGGGAATAAGGGTGCAGATTCTTCAAGGACAAAACGTAACTCGCTTCCTTATCCTTATTGCCAAATATCCGCTCAATCCGTATCCCCAACCATAAACTTCGGGGAGTATGGCGGGCGTTATTAGCAAATTGGTCGAGGTACTTTTTGGCTTCCGCATAGTTGCGGTCCTGGAAAAACATATCGGCAAGTTCGAGCGACGCCAGCGCAAGACGCGGATTCAGATTCAAGGCGTATTCAAAGGCACCGCGTGCACGCGCGGTATCGCCCAGCAACAACGCGCTGCGCCCAACCATTAACATTGAGTTTGCACGACCGCGATATTGCAGATCTCGACCGGCCTCCTCGAAATACGGTAAGGCCTCTTCAACGCGACCCTCTTCAAACAGAAAACGGCCATAGCTGTTCTTGATACCCGACATGGAAAAGTCTGCACGCCCTTTCAACGCTTTTTTAAAACTTTTTTCAGCCAGTTCGTTTTCGCCATTAATCTGGTGCACCATGGCAAGACCTTGATGCGCCTCGGCTGATTTCTTATCGAGCGCGATGGCTTTGGTAAACGCACCGATGGCACCATCGCGATTTCCCTTGTTGAGATAGGTCATTCCAAGTTGAATGTAGTTTTCCAACGCGGAGCGTTTATCAACGGGTTGTTTTTTGGGGGCATCCGTTGTGGTCACACACGCCGTCAGTACCAGCACAGCAAACACGAGGCTTAAATAGCCCATTATGCGTTGCGCTTCTCTCATTTATCCCCCTTGTAAACGAAACCCGATGGTTTCATTGAATGGCTTTAACCGGAATCACATCTGCCTGACTTGAACTCAAGGCAGCCATATCGATTTTATATCTTTCACTGCGACGGGTTCGATCATTGACCTGGCCGGCCAGTTGCCCGCAGGCCGCATCAATATCGTCACCACGCGTTGTTCTTATTGTTGTGGTGTAACCCGCATCAATCAAAATTTGTTGAAAACGTCGTAACCGCGTGTTGCTCACTCGCTTGTAGTTAGACAAACCGAAAGGATTAAAGGGTATCAGGTTTATTTTGACCGGAATATCCTTTAATAAATCCGTTAATTGCTGTGCATGTTCATCGCGATCGTTAACTTGATCAATAAGCGTATATTCTATCGTGAGTTTACGGCGTTGATCCGGTAATCCGTCAATATAACGCTTTGCCGAATCGAGCAGCATCGCAATCGGGTATTTTTTATTAAGCGGTACCAACTCGTTACGTAATTCATCATTCGGTGCATGCAGGGAAATCGCAAGACAAGCATCGGTATACTGGCCAAGTTTATCCAAAGCGGGAACAACACCGGAGGTGCTGAGCGTCACCCGCCGCTTGCTCAAGCCATAACAATTGTCGTGCATCATCAAGGTCATGGAATCGACTACATTGTCAAAATTGAGCAATGGTTCGCCCATTCCCATCATGACAACATTGGTCACTTTGCGCGGGCCGTTTTCCGAGAGCTGTCCGAAGGACTTGGCTGCGAGCCACACCTGGCCAATGATTTCTGCAGCGCTTAAATCGCGATTAAAGCCCTGTTTACCGGTCGCGCAGAAACTGCAATCCAGGGAACAGCCCACCTGCGAAGAAACGCAAAGTGTGCCGCGATCACGCTCTGGGATAAACACTGTTTCAATCGCATTATCGCCGGATACGCGAATCAGGAATTTTCGCGTACCGTCTTTTGAGTCCCACTGCTGGATGACTTCCGGTGCGCGAACCTCGGCGATTTCTTCCAGTTTATTACGCAGCCCTTTGCTGATGTTCGTCATCTGCTGGAAGTCACTGACCCCCATTTGATGGATCCATTTCAGCACCTGACTCGCACGAAAGCGTTTTTCGCCGAGTTCTTCGAAAAAGGCTTCCAGTTTGTCCGGGCTTAAACCGAGAAGATTGATTTTACTTGCGTTTGCACTCATACCGACTTACAACACTGTGATTAACGTGGGCACAATTCTTCTGACTTGAAAAAGTAAGCGATTTCGCGTTCTGCAGAAGCAGGTGCATCAGAACCGTGGACGGCATTGCGACCCATGGATTCAGCGAAGTCCTTGCGGATGGTGCCTTCTTCCGCCTTTTCCGGGTTCGTTGCTCCCATCAATTCGCGGTTCAGCGCAATGGCATTTTCGCCTTCAAGAACCTGAACCATAATGGGTCCAGACGTCATAAATTCGACCAATTCATCGTAAAAGGGTTTTCCCTCATGTTCAGCATAAAAACCACCGGCGAGGGCGTCATCCATATGCAACATTTTAGCTGCGATGATTTTCAAGCCTGCTTTTTCAAAGCGGCTGTAGATCTTGCCGATGATGTTTTTGCTGACTGCATCCGGTTTAATTATCGAAAGCGTACGCTCTAATGCCATGAAAGCTTGTCCCCACTATATAATTGCGATTCGTATCAATGAAACTTTGGCCAGCATTTGTGGCCTGAAAAGTGGCGTGATTATACGTCTATCCCGCCGAAATTTGTATGAATAACGGGCGCTTGGCGCCTTTTTAGCCCACAACTTTGCTTATTTATTGAAATTTAGCTCCCAGGTTGCCGAATTTATGAAAAAACTGCTCGCCGTCTTACTGATAAGCCCCCTGGTATTACTTCTGCTGGTGGTCGTTTTTATCCTGACAATCGACCCGACTCGGCTCGCCCCTCTGATTCAGGAACAACTCGCCAAACAAGGCATCGAAGCAAATTTTGGCGGCAAGATCGCCTGGCAGTTTTTCCCGGAATTCGGTTTACGTGTACAACACCTGGAACTGGCCAGCCTCCAAAAAGACAAGATCGCCAACAAGCCCCTGGCACAAATTGGTGAAGTCGGTTTCGCCGTTGCTGTTAAACCGCTTTTACAACGCGAAATTCACGTCACAGGCATTAACCTGGACAATGCCGCGCTCTTTCTATTTGTCGATAAAAATGGGCATAACAACTGGAGTCTGGAATCCCGTCCTCAAGCAGAAGCCAACGAAACATCTAAAACCAACGCCCCATTACCCCAACTCAAGATTGAAAAGTTAAGCGTTTATAATTTAAACCTTGAGTATGACGACAGCCAAAGTGGAACAAAAATTAGCCTTAACAATCTAAGCTTGCAGAGTGATAACACCAACATTGAAGGCGAGAGTTTTCCTGCTAGCCTGGAGTTTGGTTTGCAACTGCCCGAGATGCCCCACCTTCAAAGCAAACTAAAAACAGACTTGGCCTTTGATCTTGAAAGCCTCAAAACCGAAGCCAAAAACATCGATGCGCGCTTTATCGCTTTGGAAAAACAAAAACAGATTGCCAATATTGCCATGCGCGGTGCCGTCGCGCACTTGCCAGACAATACAGGCAGCAAACAAATCGTTAACCTCCATTTTGACTCCCTGGATCTCGATACCTTATTGCCCGCACTCTCTTCTGACAAACCAGCCGCAAATACCGAAGAAGACAGCCCCTTACCCATCGCAACATTGCGCGAACTGAATAACGAAATTGATTTACGTCTAGACCACCTTAAAGTCGCCGACGTTCAGCTAAACAACCTGGCGTTAACGCTCAAAAGCAGCAAGGGTTTGATAAACATCGAAAAACTTCAGGCTGACGCCTTCGAAGGTTCCCTGAACGCTAAAGGCCGGGTGGATGCGACCCAAAACCTTCTTGATACCAGGCTTGATGGTGAGGCGAATGGCATTAACATCGGTAAAATATTAAAGGATTTCACTGACAGTGATTACCTCGCGGGCGCAACCAATACGCGTTTTTCGATCTCAGCGGCCGGCGCGACAACAAACACCTTAATTGACAGCTTACTCCTTGACTCAACAACCCGGGCCCAAAGTCTGGTGCTGCAACCTATCAATATTGAACAACAGTATTGCCGCATTCTCGCTCTGCTTGACGAAAAAAGTGCGGCTAAATCCTTGCTGGATTCGAGCAGTTGGCCTGCATTTACAGAGTTGGAACCCGTGGAAATTCTCGCCAGCTATCAAAACTCGCGTGTAAAAATGAGCAAGCTGCAAGCAAGCGTTAGTAGTTTACTCGCCAATGCCAGCGGTGAATTCAATATTGAAAGTGGTGAATTTGATTTTCCTGTTGCCCTGTCTCTGCAATCTTTGGGCATTGGCAAAAGCTCCTGCCTGAACATTGATGAGAAGTGGCTCAAACGCAGTTTACCGCTTCGCTGCAAAGGGAACTTAAGTTCAATTGGGGCGAAAACCTGTTTACCCGATACCCACCTTATCGGCGATATACTCAAGAAAAACCTCAAGGACAAAGCTGACGCCAGGCTGGATGAAGAAAAAGCCCGCCTAAAAGAAAAAGCCGAAGCCGAAAAGCAGCGAGCAAACGAACGCATTGAAGCTGAACGCGCACGCTTGCAGGCAGAAAAAGAAAAACGCGAGCAAGAGCTCGAAGCGAAAAAGCAGGAAGCGGAGGAAAAAGCCAGGAAAAAAGTCAATAAGGAAATTAAAAACCTGGTAGACAAATTGTGATCTATTTATGGCCGAGCACCGTACTCCCACCATCCGCAAACCAAGCGATCACTGCAGGATAAAAAAGCGGGAGGCAAGCAACGCCCTTACAATACCTCTGTTGTTATTCAGAGGTTCAGTTAACCTGATTATTACGCCTTCTGGAGAGAACCACATGAAGACCACACTCAAGCAACTTGCTTTTCCTGTCCTCATTTTAATTAGCGTGTGTAGCCACAGCGCCTTTGCAGGAGATAAAAAAATGCAATGCCCTGACTTTCTAAACCAGGAGTTTAAAAAACTCCACAGCTCAGAGAACGTCAATCTTTGTAAATTATATCAAGGCAAGCCCATCCTGTTCGTCAATACGGCTAGCCATTGCGGCTTTACCAAACAATTCAAGCCGCTTGAAGCCTTGCATCAAAAGTACAAGGACAAGGGCTTTCAAGTCGTGGGTTTCGCCTCAGATGATTTTAATCAGGAAGCAAAATCGGAAGAAGAAGCGGCCGGCATTTGTTACAAGAATTATGGCGTCACCTTTACCATGTTGTCGCCCACCAAAGTAAAAGGCAAAGACGCCAATCCCGTATTTAGTCACCTGGCAAAAGCCACAGGTGAAGAACCAGCGTGGAATTTTAATAAATACCTGGTGAGTGCCGATGGAAAAACGGTTAAGCATTATGGCAGCCGTGAGAATCCACTGGATAGCCAATTAGAAAAAGATATTTCAGCGGCCCTGTAAAGGGTCGCAACTGATCGCGGAGCGCCAACATCGAGAGGCATACCCATAAATTTTGTGTGCCCGCTTGACGTCGCTCCCGACTGCCAATCTCAAACAAAGCTGTCCTATTTGAACGGATAGCAGCAGTCATTCAATCCTTGCTGCACACCATTGCCGTGGTTACGCTTGCAGCTGATGCTCGGCGATACTTTGAACCCGTTTCACCATTGCCCGGATTCCATTGCTGCGCGTTGAACTCAAATGATTCATCAAGCCAAGGGTCTCGAAATAATTTTCGATATCGAAGGCCAAAACCTCTTGCGGTTTTTTATTGTTGAATGCTGCCAACACCAGGCCCAACAAGCCTTTCACAATAAAGGCATCGCTATCGGCATTAAACCAGAGCTTGCCCTCTTCTACCGAATAATCGATCCAGACCTGACTTTGGCAGCCCCGAACCAAATGAGTCTCATCTTTTAGCTTTTCGTCTAAAGGTGGCAACTCTTTTCCGAGATCGATGATGTATTTATATTTGTCTTCCCAACTGTCGAAAAAACCGAGCGTGTCGATCAAGTCGTCGACAGTGATAGTTTGGCCAAAGGGGTTTTGCATTAGAAGAACATCCCCGTTTCCAGTTGTGCTTCTTCAGACATCATGTCGCGATGCCAGGGAGGATCGAACACCAGTTCCACGTCAACGTCTTTAACATTCGGCACCATCCCCACCCGGTATTTCACATCGCCAACCAGAACGGGCCCCATGCCACAGGCTGGAGCGGTCAGGGTCATATCAATGGATACTTTTTTATTTTCCTGATCGACCCCCACTTTATAGATTAAGCCCAGGCTGCGCAGATTCACCGGAATTTCCGGGTCGTACACGGTCTCCAGTGCTTGCCAGACTTGCTCTTCGTGAATTGCCTCGTCACCAGGATCAGAAAAATTCAGTTCGAATTTTTCAAGCCCCAGGGCATCGGCATCGGTTCCGTCGACGCGCAGCATATTACCTTGATAGACCACCGTGTAATTACCACCAAGACTTTGTGTAATGGTGACAAAATTGTTTGCGGGGATAGTAACGGGGTCCCCCACCGGCACCAGGCGCGCTTTGCAATCCCGGTTGGTGACCACCATGCGTTGTTCAGACATCGTAATCCTGCTTATTTAAAACTGAAACTTTCACCGCAACCGCAGCTATCCGCCACATTGGGGTTATTCATAATAAGATTGAAGTTTAAACCTTGTTGCACATAGTCCACGACGGTGCCTTGCAAGGCCTTCAAATTTTCCGGTGCGACAAACACCTTTACACCGTTATCCAGGTCGATTTTTAAATCGTTTTCTTCGGCGGCGTCAACTTCGTCGATGACATATTTATATCCAGTGCAACCACTTTCTTTTAGACTCAAACGAATGGCGGCTTTACCGGTTTTTGCCAGCGTCTTCTCAAAATGCCTTGCAGCACTGTCTGTAACGTTTATCGCCTGTTGATGACTGAATGTTTCAACTGACATATTCACCTCGGTGATTAACAATTCTGACGTTTCAATTTGGGGCCAATAAGACAAAGCCCTCTCACCTCACAAAAAGGCCTTAATAACGCTCTTACAAAAAACCCTGCACTTTTTCAAGCGCAGAAAACAAACGCTTAACATCGTCACGCGTATTGTAAATAGAATAAGACGCCCTCACAGTACCAGGAATGCCGAAGCGCTCCATAATTGGTTGCGCACAATGGTGCCCGGTACGCACGGCAACACCTTGCTGATCCAGCAACATGCCAACATCGGCAGGGTGCGCGCCGTCCAGGTTAAAACTGAACACCGCTGCAACTTTTTTTGCCGTGCCAATTTTATGTAAGCGCGGGAAGCCTTGCGCTAATTCGAGACTGTAAGCAAGCAATTCATTCTCATGGGCAATTACCGCTTCACGGTCCAGCGCCTGCAAATAATCAATTGCGGCGGCTTGTGCAATCGCGCCTGCTATATCTGGTGTTCCTGCTTCAAATTTAAAGGGCAGAGTATTGAATGTGGTCCCTGCAAAACTCACGCGCTCAATCATTTCCCCGCCGCCTTGCCAGGGCGGCATCGCCTCGAGCAAGTCCTCTCTTCCCCACAGTGCACCGATACCGGTGGGGCCAAACAATTTATGACCGGAAAAGGCATAAAAATCACAAGCCAGTTTTTGTACATCAACCGGGTAATGAGCAAGTGCTTGCGCACCATCAACCATTACCACAGCCGGAGTTTCTGCCTTGACCAGGGGAATAATGTCTTCCAGAGGATTCACCGTTCCCAGGGCATTGGAAACATGGTTCAAGGCAACCAGTTTAACGCGCGGGTTTAACAGTTCCTTTAACGCGGCAAGATCAATATCACCGGCTTCGGTCACCGGCATGCCAATCACTTCTGCACCGCTTGCTTCAGCGGCCATCTGCCAGGGTACGATATTGCTATGATGCTCCAACCACGACACCAAAAGCTGATCACCCGCTTTCAAATTGTGCCGCGCCCACGAATAGGCAACAAGATTAATTGCTTCCGTTGTGCCTCGCGTCCAAATCACTTCTTCAACTTTGTTGGCATTCAAAAAACCTGCCACCGTTTTACGCGCGTTTTCAAAGGCCACAGTGGCACGGTCACTCAAAGCGTGCGCGCCGCGATGTACATTGGAATTGTATTGCGTGTAATACGTCGTCAGAGTGTCAATCACCGCTTGTGGTTTTTGCGTGGTGGCCGCGTTATCGAGATACACCAACGGATGGCCATTGACTTGCTGATGAAGAATCGGAAAATCCTTGCGAATGTCTTCCGCACTAAAGGCCTTTTCGACCGAGTTCGTTTCTCCAGCTTTATTGACTACAGAACTCATAGCAAGTGCTGACTCAGTTCAGAGGAACGCGCAAAACGCTTGGCCAGGATAGGACGCAAATAATCTCTTATCGCTTCCAACTCAAGTTGCTCAATCAATTCATTGATAAAACCGAAACTCAACATCACCCTTGCTTCTTCTTCAGAAATACCGCGAGTACGCAAATAGTGCAGTGATTTTTCTTCCAACTGCGCAACCGTTGCCCCGTGCGCACATTGCACATCATTAGCATAAATTTCGAGTTCCGGCTTGGTGTCCACTTCGGCTTTGTTACTGGTTAGCAGATTTTTATTGCTCAATTGCGCATGCGTTTTCTGAGCCTGCGGATAAATATGAATACGCCCATTAAATACCGCTCGCGCGCTGTCTCCAACAATACCGCGAAACACTTCTTCACTGGTGGTATGGGGAACGCAATGTTCGAGGTTCGTATGAAAATCCACGTGTTGATTATTGCGAGGCAAATACACACCATACATATTAGTATGAGAACCCTCCCCCACGTGCTTGACCCCCGCATCAATTCGCGTGAGCGCTGTACCAAATGCCAGATAAAAACTGTTCAACCGTGCGTGTTTTGCCAAGGCCGCATGCACGCCGCCAACATGCAAGGCGGATTCAGCCTGCATATTCAAACGGTAGTGGTTTAACTGGCTGTTATCTGCAAGCGAAAATTCCGTACAGGTATTTTCCAGTTGCTGTTCTTGTTCGCTTTCAAGGCTCAGGTAATGTTCAACCAGCGTCAGCGACGCGCTTTGCTCAAGATCAGCAAACACACGGAAGTTAGCGGCTTGCGAACCGATAAACACCAAATAGATGGGTACCGATACCGCAGCATTTTTCTTTGCCTTGATATACAAGCCTTCACTCAACAGGCTTTCACTTTGAACAGCAAACAAATGCTTTTCGGTTTCAACAACAGTTCCCAGTTTTTCTGCAACGCTACGCTGATCTGCTTCTGCCAGATTTGAAAAGGCCGCCAACTGTAAACCTTCCGGTAGAGTGTCGGGCACAGATTGAACACGACCATCCACAATGACTACTTGCAGAGCTTCTTTAAACTGCAAAGTATTTTCAGCCACCGCCGCTTCAAAACCTGCTGCTTTCCCGGTTTGTGCAGATGCGAGGGTTTTCTCAACTTTTACCAGCGAGGTATAGCGCCACGCCTCAGTCTTCTTGCCAGGCCAGGTTTGCGCGCTCCACAAAGCACGACCGCGCGCCTGAATCGCATGCATCCATTCTGGCGTAGCTGCTTGCAGACTCTCGCTCTGATTTTTGATTGCTTCTAAATAATTCACTTTTTCGTATCCTGCTTGGCTCTTGCCTCTTGGCTTTCGCTTTTCGCCTTTCGCCTTAGGCCTTAGGCAACATCCGCACCCAACCAACCATAGCCTTTGGCTTCCAACTCCAAAGCCAAACTCTTATCACCCGACTTCACGATTTTGCCACCCGATAAAACATGGACAAAATCAGGTTCGATGTAATTCAACAATCTTTGATAATGCGTCACCACAATAAAAGAACGTTCCGGACTGCGGAGAGAATTCACACCCTCAGCAACAACTTGCAGGGCATCAATATCCAGCCCGGAATCCGTTTCATCCAGAATGCACACTTTGGGTTGCAGCAACATCATTTGCATAATTTCATTACGCTTCTTCTCACCACCGGAAAAGCCTTCATTCACACCGCGCTTTAAAAACTGCTGATCAAGATTCACCTTCTTACACAACTCACGCGCTTGCTTCATAAAGCTCACTGCGTCAATGGGCTCCTTACCTTCATGCGCACGCTGCGCATCCAGAGAGGCTTTCAAAAATTCCATATTACTGACACCCGGAATTTCGACGGGATATTGAAAAGCCAAAAACAAACCTTCACGCGCACGTTCTTCCGTTTCCAGCTCCAGCAAATTCTGGCCAAAATAATCCACCGTACCACCGGTTACTTCATAGCCTTCACGCCCGGACAACACATGCCCAAGCGTACTTTTTCCGGAACCGTTCGGCCCCATAATGGCGTGAACCTCGCCGGGTTTTACGACAAGATCCAGACCTTTTAGAATTTCTTTGTCTTCGACACTTGCGTGCAGCTTGCTAATGTTTAGCATTCTTTCGCTTTCCTCACGTCTTTACTCACACAATGGCGAGTTTATTTCATTTGTTCATTTGTTCGTTTTTGCTGGATCACGTACTTAATCCGGCGGCCTAGCCGCACACAGTGCTTTCAAAACACGCCGTGAATACATCCCTGTAGGCTCGATTGCCGACTTCCATGTCGGCAACGGTTTTGAAAACACTATGTGCGGCTCTCCACCTCACTACTTGCGAGGCTTTAAATGTGTCTTTCTTTTGATTGATAAGCGTGGTTGACAACAGCTCACCCTTCAATAGTTCTTCGCTCTCTCGATCCGCCACACCCTCTCCGACGTTTTTGGGAGAAGTGCTAACCGGGTTGGAATTTCAGCTGCCTTTTTTGAGTTTCCCTCATGATACTTCTCTGATCGCTGAGTGCGAGGAGACCCTTTGCGAAACCGTCACTTCAGGGATGAAGTGACGGAACTAGAGGGATGTATTCATGTGTTTTCGCAAAGGGTCTCCTCGCACTCAGTGATCTTTCGACTCTATCAGCCTGGAAACTCAAAAAAGACAGCCCGCGACGAAACCCCTATTAGAAAATAAAAACCAAACTCACAAAAATTTAACCAACAGAACCTTCCAGGCTTACTTCCAACAACTTCCCTGCCTCAACAGCAAACTCCATCGGCAACTCTTTAAACACTTCCTTACAAAAACCATTCACAATCATCGAAACCGCTTTCTCCGCATCAATCCCCCGCTGCAAACACAAATACAACTGATCATCGCTCACTTTAGATGTCGTCGCCTCATGCTCAATAATCGCCGAGGGGTGCTTACTCTCAATATACGGAAAAGTGTGCGCGGCACATTGATCGCCGATTAACAAGGAATCACACTGGGTAAAATTCCTTGCTCCTTCTGCGCCAGGGTTCATGCGTACCAAGCCGCGATAAGCATTGGAACTCTTACCGGCAGAGATGCCTTTGGAAATAATGGTCGACCGTGTATTTTTACCAAGATGAATCATCTTGGTACCGGTGTCTGCCTGTTGGTAATTGTTTGTTAACGCGACCGAATAAAATTCGCCAATGCTGTTATCGCCTTTCAAAATACAGCTTGGGTATTTCCAGGTGACTGCCGAGCCGGTTTCAACCTGGGTCCAGGAGATTCGCGCATTGGTGTGCGCAATGCCGCGCTTGGTCACAAAATTGTAAATACCACCCCGGCCTTCACTATCGCCAGGGTACCAGTTTTGCACGGTGGAATATTTAATTTCTGCATTGTCGAGCGCGACGAGTTCAACCACCGCAGCATGCAACTGGTTTTCATCGCGCATGGGTGCGGTACAACCTTCGAGGTAACTCACGTGGCTGCCTTCATCAGCAATAATCAAGGTGCGCTCAAATTGCCCGGTTTTACTTTCGTTGATGCGAAAATACGTGGAGAGTTCCATTGGGCAGCGAACCCCTTTGGGAATGTAAACAAAGGAGCCATCGCTAAACACGGCGCTGTTTAACGCTGCATAAAAATTATCTTTCTGCGGCACAACGGTGCCAAGGTATTTTTGTACCAATTCTGGATATTCATGAACCGCTTCGGAAATAGGGCAAAAGATCACACCCGCTTCCTTGAGTTTCTTACGAAAGGTCGTGGCGACGGAGACGGAGTCAAATACTGCATCAACAGCGACACCGGCCAGCATTTCCTGCTCGTGTAAGGGAATACCCAGTTTTTTATAAGTTTCCAGCAATTCCGGGTCGACTTCATCCAGGCTTTTGGGTTTGTCGCCAGCACTTTTTGGTGCGGAATAGTAGGAGACCGCATTAAAATCAATTTTCGGGTATTTAACGTGGGCCCACTCGGGCTCCTGCATTTCTTTCCAGGCCCGATACGCTTTTAATCGCCAATCCAACATCCACTGCGGCTCTTTTTTCTTGCCTGAAATAAAGGCGATGACCTCTTCATCCAGACCTGGTGGTAGGGTTTCGCTTTCGATATTGCTGACAAAACCGGCTTCGTATTTTTTGGCAATTAATTGATCAATTTCCTGTTGCGACATAATTTCACTTCTTTTGTCTTCAAGAGGCCGCGCGTAAACCAGCGACGGTCTGTCTGATAGCATTGACTGCAAAATCAACTTCTTCTTCGGTCGTAAAACGTCCCAGACTGATACGCAGTGCACTGTGTGCAAGTTCATCGCTCAAGCCCAAAGCCTTGAGCACGTATGAGGGTTCGACAGTGACGGATGTGCACGCTGAACCGGTGGACAAGGCGAGGTCGCGCAACGACATTAACAACGTTTCCCCTTCTACACCGCCGAAACTCACATTGAGGTTACCCGCGACGCGTTGCGTCAGCGAACCGTTGATATAAATGTTCGGTAAACTTTCTATGCCTTTCAGCAAGCGTGTTCGCAAGGCGAGTATTTTTTCACTTTCAGCTAAAAGGTTCGCCTCGGCAAGGGCAGCGGCTTCACCCAAACCGACAATTTGATGCGTTGCGAGGGTACCGGAGCGCATTCCGCGTTCATGTCCGCCACCGTGTATTTGCGCACTGATACTCAAGCCTGGGCGACGGCGAACAAACAAGGCGCCGATGCCTTTTGGCCCATAAAACTTGTGCGCCGAAACCGATAACAAGTCGACAGGAATTGCCCCGAGATCAAGCGGCAATTTGCCAACGGCTTGCGCGGCATCGACATGTAAGACAATATTTTTTTCCTGCAGGCGTGGTGCCAGCACTTCAATCGGGTTGAGCACACCGATCTCATTATTTACCCACATTAACGACACCAAAACGGTGTTGTCTTGCAGCGCATTTAGCACCTGGTCGACACTGATCAAGCCTTGCGAGTCGGGCTGTAACCAGGTCACAGATAAACCCCGTTTTTCGAGTTGAGCAAGCGTATCGATCACCGCTTTGTGCTCTATTACGGAACTGACGACATGGGCTTTTTTAAGTTCGCTGCTGTCAACAAAGCCCTTGCTTTCAAGCAAACCTTTAATGGCGAGATTATTGGATTCGGTGGCACCACTGGTAAAAATGATTTCTCGCGAGTCCGCCTTGAGTAAATCAGCCATTTGATTGCGCGCGTTTTCAACGGCTTCTTCCGCTTGCCAACCATAAACATGTGTTCGTGATGCAGGGTTTGCCCAGGTCTCCTCCATACTGCGCAGCATCGCCTGCTGAACCCGAGGGTCCAGGGGTGTTGTTGCTGCATAATCGAGATATACGGGCTTTTGCATAAGGGGCTGTTTTACTCTCTAGTTGCTTCTTGCTTCTTCAATTGCTTCTTGATCTCTACTTTAATTAAGTTTCTGTTCGCGATACCCAGGCGATCTTAGGGTTCAGCAGCGTCGAATCACAGAACGGGCCCTTGGCAGGCGGGCGCGATTTAAACGCAAACGCCCTCAGAATGCCAGCCCAAAGGGCTCAGGCGAGTTAATTTAGCGATGCCGTTTTAATCACACCCTGGTTTTCCAGGGCATCCTGGCGTTCCGCAACATCCAGAATATCCCGCCGCGCTATCAAAGCCGCCAGACTGATATCGCTGAGAAATTGGTGAATTTGCGCGCTCAAGTCGCTCCACAAATGATGGGTCAGGCAAATCTCGCCTTGCTGACAGTTACCCTCGCCCCGGCAGTTAGTCGCGTCGATAGATTCATTCACTGCGTCAATAATTTCTGCAACACAAATCTCTTCGGGGCTGCGACTCAGCTTATAGCCACCGCCGGGCCCACGCACACTTTGAACCAGGGTGTGTTGGCGCAGTTTCGCAAATAGCTGTTCCAGATAGCTGAGAGAGATTTCCTGACGCTTGGATATGTCGGCAAGGCTCACCGGACCGCGCGCAGCGTGTAAGGCGAGGTCCAGCATGGCAGTGACCGCATAGCGACCTTTTGTGGTTAAACGCATGTGCTCTACCCTTAATTTGGCCAAAATGAAGTAGGCGATAAAGTGAGCAGAATTATAAATAACCTAGTAATTTAGTCAAGTATTGCCTGAAGAGCCAGGTACAGGAATCACGGCCTCTTCAGCGTAAGCCCCGCCTCCAGGTTGGCATCGCTATTCGCCTTTTGGTGGGTGTTTGTAGATGTAATTTTGCGTCGCCGTGAGCATGCCTCGCAGAATCGATAACTCCATTTCATCAAGACGCAAACGGTTGTACAAACGGCGAATGCGCGTCAGGGTTTGCCGGGGGTTATCCGGGTCCAGAAAATTCAATTGCACCAGCGTCTCTTCCAGGTGCTTGAAGTAGTGATCCATTTGTTGCTGGTTCGCGGGCGGCATGTCCCAATCATCAAAGTGAGGCAATTTACCCTCTTTGGCGCTCAACCAGGCCATACGTATTTCGTAGCAAATCACTTGCAGGGCCGACGCGACATTCAGCACGCCGTATTCCGGGTTAGAGGGAATATGCACGTGATAATTGCATTTTTGTAACTCTTCGTTGGTCAGACCGCGATCTTCTCGACCAAAAATCACCGCCACATCGTGCTCTTTGGCTTCCACCGCGATACGTTCACCGCACTCTCGAGGTGTCAACATTGGCCAAGGTATTCGGCGGCCACGGGCGCTGGTTCCCACCACGAGGCTGCAGTCTGCAATCGCCTCTTCAAGCGTGCTCACAACAACCGTTTTATCCAGCACATCCAGGGCCCCTGCGGCGCGCCAAACGGCTTTCTCGGCCGGGTATTCCTTTGGGTCAACCAAATAGAGACGGCTCAAGCCCATATTTTTCATGGCGCGTGCCGCTGCGCCAATATTACCGGGATGCGTGGTATTCACCATTACCATGCGGACTTTATCGAAAAAACTGTCTGTCATTACGCTACCTGTGTTACCTGATTTGCCCTGGTACCGGGGGCGCGCAGTGTAACACGCCAGTCTACGCTGCTATAATCGCCGCCCTCTCTTCCAGCCCTCAGATATTTGGACAGTTTTATGGAACCCATGATCACCATCGCTCTCAATGCCGCGCGTAAAGCCGGTGAGATTATTGAACGTGCCTTCGAACGCCTCGACCGGGTCAAAGTTGAAGCCAAGGGCCGCAACGACTACGTCAGCGATGTGGATAAAAAAGCGGAACAGGAAATTATTTACCACCTCAGTAAAGCCTACCCCGATCATAAATTTCTCGGCGAAGAAGGTGGCGCAATTGGCGACCCCAATGGCGATTACGAGTGGATCATCGACCCTCTCGACGGCACCACAAACTTCTTGCACGGCATACCCCAGTTTGCAGTCTCTATTGCTTGTCGTCACAAAGGCCAGTTGGAACACGCCGTGGTACTGGACCCGATAAAGCGCGAAGAATTTATTGCCAGCCGGGGTAAAGGTGCAATTTTGAATGGCCGCCGTATTCGAGTCAGTAATTTACCAGGCCTTGAGGGTGCCTTGATTGGAACCGGTATCCCTTTTAACGAGCGTACATTTGACGTCGTTGATGATTACCTCAATTGCATGAAAGACATTGCCGGTAAAACAGCAGGCATTCGTCGTCCTGGTTCAGCCGCACTCGACCTCGCCTACGTTGCCGCAGGGCGTTTCGACGGTTTTTGGGAAATGCGTTTGAATGCCTGGGATATGGCGGGTGGCGTCTTACTGGTAAAAGAAGCCGGTGGATTAATTTCAGATTTTCAGGGCGGCAACACGTATATGGATAACGGTAATGTTGTCTGTGGTACCCCGAAAGTGTTTAAACCACTCTTACAAATCGTGCAAAAAAATCTGGGAAATGTTTAAGCAAGAAGCGTATTGCAACAGGCAATAAATTTTTCCAGTTCAAAGGGTTTGGTCAGGTAATCATCGAAGCCCGAAGCCAAACCCGTTTTAATATCATGAGCCATCGCTTTGGCAGACAGTGCGACCACAGGAATGTGCTGAAAATTCTCGCTTTGCTTCAATACGCGCAACACTTCGACCCCATTGAGCTCAGGCAAATCATAATCCAGTAAAATCAGATCCGGCTTTTCAGTGCGCGCTTTGTAAATTCCCTCCAGGGGATCGCCAGAACAACTCAAGTGAATTTGTGTCAGCGGCTCGAGCGTTTGTTGCAGAACTCGCTGATTAGTAGGGTTGTCATCGATATACAAGACATTGAGCTGTTTTTTAAGTGCCAACCCCGTCCCGCGATCTTCAGCAGGTTCGTCTTTTGGGGTGCGTTTATCACGAAAACGCGGCTCGTCTGTTTTGCTAAAGACAATCCAGAATGTTGTGCCTCGCCCCGACTGGCTACTAAAATCCAGGCTACCGTGCATTTGTTCTACCAGGGTTTTCGTAATAACCAAGCCAATACCCGCACCTTCAATGTTACTCCCTTCTTCCCCAAGGCGATTAAAGGGTTTAAAAATATCGGCGCGGGCGTCTTCGTCGATACCCTTACCCGAATCCGTGATGGAAATTTTTAACTCGCCTTTGTTTGCACTTTTATTCTCATTTTCGATTTCATCTTCAAAGGCAATACGTACATAGCCATCGTACTTATTGTATTTAATGGCATTACTCAACAAATTCAGAAAAATCTGTTTCAAGCGAATTCGGTCGGCCTCAATAAAGGCTGTGTCCTGGCAGCGATTCTGGCAATCAATACTGAGATGTTTATTCGCAGCTTCCGGTTTGACGAGCTCGATACACTCATACATCAATTCAAGCGGATCGAGTATCTGCATATCCACTTCCATTTTGCCTGCTTCAATTCGGGCTAAATCGAGCACGTCGTTAACCAGCTGCAACAAATGATTACCCGCTCGCAAAACCTCGCGCATACTTGCGCGTTGTTCACGCGTCAAACTCTCATCGGAAGCCAGTACTCGCGCGAAGCCTAAAATAGCATTCAGCGGCGTTCGCAACTCGTGACTCATACTGCTCAAAAACTCAGACTTTGCCCGGTTGGCATTTTCAGCCTGTTCTTTTGCCTGCAGCACACGCTCTTCTGCTTCTTTTAATTGTGTCACATCCATATTGGTGCCAGACATGCGCACCGAGCGGCCATTTTCGTCCAGCTCTGCCTGCCCACGCGCACGTATCCAGCGCCAACTGGCGTCGCGTGCTTGCGCGCGGTATTCAACATCGAAAGGCGTTCCAAATTTTAAGTGCGATTTCAATACTTCCTTAAAATTCTGAACATCATCCGGGTGCATGAGTTCACGCCAGGACTTCCAACGGTCCTTGCCTGCGGTAACAACATCGTCATCTTCCTTGTAGCCCAGCAATTCCCAGCAGCGCCGTGAAAAATGAAAACTATCCTTGTTGGCATTCCACTCCCAGATCCCATCTTTTGAACTTTGAATAATACGCTCGTGACGCGCCTCGGAAAGCTTGCGGGCTTGCTCGGTTAATTTCAGTTTACTGATGTCAAAAATGATACCGGAGATGTAATCGACCCAGTCGTCATCGCGCCGGGACACATCTACACGAATGGATGCCCAGATAAAACCTGAGTGCTTTTTTTGAACTCGCAGAATGATTTCAACCAGCTTTTCCCCTTTGAGTAAACGGTAGATATTATTGTCGAGGACATGTTGATCTTCGGGGTGAATAAATTTTAAAAAACGATCCTGGTTAGAAATCTCCAGCATGTCGTCTTCACTGTAACCCAGGTATTGCCAAAAACCCCCGTTCCAGTGCATAACACGATTGGCCAAATCCCAATCCACGAAGCCGTAACCCCGGCTACCTTTAAATATCCGCTCAAAGCGACTGATTTCATTTTGCAGCTCATCCGCTTCCTGCGCTAACGCTCGCTGTCGTTGCTTGATCTCGGTATTAAACATATCGACAATCACGGCAGGGCCTCCTGCGGCGTCGCCAACTGCACATTCAACATTGTAATCAGTTCAAGTACGTCAATGGGTTTGGTTAAATAATCAGTAAAGCCAAGGCGTTTGCCGCGAGCAATATCCTCTGCCATGGCATTTGCCGACAAGGCCACAATAGGCACCCCTTCCATATCACGCGAGGCTTTCATAATTTCAAGAATTTCGTAGCCATCCATGCCTGGCAAGCTAATATCCAACAAAATCAAATCGGGCTTCATTGCACGAGCCGCATAGACGCCACGAATACCTTCACGCTCCATATGCAGATTCAACAAGGGGAAACGCGCAACAATTTGCTGCATCACTTTCTGATTCGAAAGGTTGTCTTCGATATAAAGAATATTTTTTTCTTCGGAGAAATTCAGCGCGAGGCGCTGTTCATGCTGTTGACCAGGGTAAGCGCCCTTGGTTAAGTTCTGGGAACTGCTCTGCGTTGTCGCCAGCGGCATCCGAATCCAGAAAGTGGAACCTTCACTTTCCACGCTGCGAAAACCAATCTCGCCCCCCATTTGCTGCACCAGTTTTTGGGTGATAACCAAACCTACACCGCTGCCTTCGATATTTTTATATTCCGTACTCAAGCGGCTAAAGGGCTGAAAGATTTTGTCCTGCAAATTATTTGAAATACCCATGCCGGTATCGCTAATCTCCAGCAGAATTTTCAAATCTGTGGTTTTATGTAATTGAATATCGATAGCGCCCGCTTCGCGATTATATTTCACTGCATTGCTCAGCAGGTTCAATATAACTTGTCGCAAATGCGTAACACTGCCGAGCACACTGGCATTCTGATTATTGTTGGATTGCAAGCGCACTTTGATATGCTTCTTCTGCACCTGCGAACGCAATAACAGCAAACATTCCTGCGTGAGTGAAAATAAATTACATTCCTCAAGCTGTAATTGAATATTGCCGGCTTCAATTTTGGCGAGATCCAATACATCGCCAACCAGCTGCTTCAAGTGCAAGCCTGCACGCTTGATTTCACGATTATTTTCCCGCTGGACTTCACCGATATTCTTATCCATTTCCAGCAACTGGGAATACGCGAGAATAGCATTCAGGGGAGTTCGCAATTCATGACTCATGCTGGAAAGAAATTCTGATTTGGCGCGGTTCGCCCGTTCAGCTTCTTCCTTCGCCTTGATCACACCCTCTTCTGCCTTCTTTAATTGCGTCACATCCATATTGGTTCCAGACATGCGCAAGGGTTTGTCATATTCGTCGTAGGCCATTTGCCCACGGCTACGAATCCAGCGCCAACTTCCATCCTTGGCACGGATTCTGAACTCAATGTCGTAAGGCTTTTTGTCGTTGATGTGCCCAAGTAGAGCCCGGTCGATCATCTCCTGGTCATCATCATGTATCAAATCCCGATAGGCTTTAATACGGTCCTGACCGTAGACCAATTTGCCATCCTTATCGAGATAACCAAGCTGTTGCCAGCAGCGGTCTGAATATAAAAATTCACCGCGCTGAGCGGTCCACTCCCAGATGGCATCGTTTGAAGATTGAATAATACGCGCGTGGCGGCGTTCACTTTCGTGGAGCGCTTCCTCACTTTTTTTCAGTTCAGTGATATCAAAAACCACCCCGGAAATAAATGTGACCCAACCCTTTTTATTGCGCTCAATTTCAAGGCGGCATTCTGCCCAAATAAACCCACCGCGTTTCTTGCGCAAGCGAAAGGTCATTTCGCGAATATCATCGCCGCGAAACGCAGCTTTAACCGCACGTTCAATTTCTTTGCGCTCGTCTTCGTGAATGTATTCCAGACTGACTGCGGGGTTACTCAGATGAGCCATATCCCCCTCGTTGTAGCCGAGGTAGGACCAGAAGCTTCCGCTCCAGCTGACGTGGCGGTTGGCGATATCCCAGTCCATGAAGCCGAAACCGTGGACGCCCTTGAATATCCTGCGATAACGTTCGCGCGCGGTGCCCAACGCTTCAGTGATTTGCTCGAGTTCCGCAATACTGCGACGGTCGCGAGCCTTGAATAACTTGCCAAACTTTATCATGCGCAAAATGTACGCTATTGCGCCCTTGAATACCACCTGGAAAGGCGTGGCACGGCCTGTTGACTGGCCGTTTGAAATGAGGAGGGATGGTGTAAAAAATAAGGCGCGTCGCTATTGCCTATTGCGTGAGCAACGCACCTGTCTTGAACCTGAAGAGAAATTTATCCTTGCTTGAAAATCAACCTGCGCTTGCAAGCAGCCCTTGCAACCAGGGGTTTCCCGGCGCATAGCGGATCGCGCGCTCGAAATCCGCGCGTGCCTTGTCCTTATCACCCATTGCCAAATAGGCCTGGCCCCGCCAGGCATACACATCCATATGCCCCCAATGTGCAGCCTCCTCGCTCGCCTCGTAAAGGCTCACGGCTTTTTCAAACAAGCCCAGGGCGCGCTCCTTGCTGCCACCGTATTGCTCTGGCGTGTTGTACACGTTAATCCCCTTGATCAGGAAGACCGTTGGCGTGGTTTTCCCATAGTCCTCAGCCAGCGCAAACTCGAGACCGATCTTCGGGGCATAGATAGACGCAAATTCAGGTGCATTCATAATTTGCATTCCACGGTAACTGGCCAACAAAGCCCAGCCCTCTCCATTTCTGCGGTTTTCTTCCAAATCCTTTTCCAGGGAACTCACCAGCTCAGCAAGCAGGGCCTTGCCAGCCTCCATGTCTTGTTGCACAAACATGACAAGGCTCAATAATCGATAACCGGCCACCTGCTTCATGCGACCCTCACTGGCTTTGTAAATGGCCTCGACTTTGGCGCTATCTCCAGCAAATGACGCCTTATCAATATCTGCCAACACACAGTTACCAGCACTCACGCAGTCACCCGCTGTGACCTTGTGAGTTAGACCTGTTGCAAGGAATACAATAATAAACAGGGGTAAAATATGTTCTTGTAGTAAACGTTTCATCGTACTGTCCTCCAAATGACTTTAATTTTTAAGGGGCCTCTAATGAAAAGGCCCACCCGACATCTCTATGAAGCAAATAGTGCATGAATGTAGAATCAAACCCCATTGAGGCTTGTCACCACTTGCAGTGACATTTGTAATCTTTGTGTATCCGTCACTTATGGCTTGCAACTTTCACCCTTTAACGACGCCAGCAGGAGAATAATTCCCCTATGCGCAAATTAATTCTGACTTTCTCCGCAGGCCTCGCTGCCATGTTTTCCTATGGTGCTATCGCCGCCGCGACAGCCTGGCAGCAAGCTGACCACATTCAGGTGCGGCTTTTAAGTAATGTCGATACCTTGTCGCCCGACTCCACTATTTTTCTTGGGTTGGAACTCAAACCAGACGAACATTGGCATGTTTACTGGAAAAACCCCGGTGATTCCGGCATGCCTATCAAGTTTTCGCTCAGTGATACCCCCGCTTTACAAAAAGAGAAGTTGCTGTGGCCAATTCCTGAAAAAATCCCTTTCGGGGATTTAACCAATTTCGGCTACGAGGGCCAATTGATTTTGCCCATGCAAGTCAAGGTCAGCAAGGTCGACGATACCACAGTGATAAAAAGTGACGCTTCCTGGCTGGTTTGTAAAGAAAGCTGCATTCCAGGTAAAGCCAGTTTTGAAATGCAGCTGCCCAAAGGACAGAGCTTGAAAGCCGCCGCAGAGGAACCGGAGATTCGTCGCTTTGCTGCAGAAGAAGCGCGGGAACTCCCTCTGATGCAAGGTCAAATGCACGACGAAGGCGATCACCTTTCCATTGAGCTGTTTGCACGCAAACCCGTGTTTAAAGATGATAGTGTGATTGAATTTTTCCCCGTGAACGAGTCACTTTTTTCTGCGAGCGCAAAAGCGGAAATGAAGTGGAAAAATAATTTTCTTAAACTTAAGCAAAAAAAATCTGACAGTTTCTTTTCAGTACCCGAGCTTATCAGTGGTCTGCTGGTCATTGATGGTCAAGCCTGGGAATTCTCGTTTAAGCCCTCTTCCAACTAAATACAGGAGTGTTTTATGAAAGCGTTAAAATTAATTGTAGCCAGTGCCCTACTCGTCAGCCTCAGTGGTGTTGCCCTTGCCGTGCCTGCAGTCAACAAGCCTGCGCCTGACTTTACTGCGATTGATTCAAATGGCAAAACAGTTAACCTCAAGGATTTTGCCGGCAAGAAAGTGATTCTCGAATGGACAAATGCCGATTGCCCCTTTGTGAAAAAACACTACAACAGTGACAACATGCAAGGCCTGCAAACGAAATACACTGAAGACGATGTTGTTTGGTTATCCGTCATTTCGTCCGCCAAAGGCAAGCAGGGCTACGTTGACGGTAAGGGCGCAAACAAGCTGAGCAAGGACCGCGGTGCAGCGCCATCACATGTCTTGCTGGACCCGGAAGGAACCATCGGCAAGGCCTACGGTGCAAAAACAACACCACACATGTATATCGTTGATGAAAAAGGCACATTGAAATACATGGGCGCTATCGACAGTATCCGTTCAGCCGACGCTGCTGACATCCCCAAAGCCACGAACTATGTCAACAAGGCGATGATGGAATTAGCAGAAGGCAAGTCAGTCAGTGAGCCCGTCACTCAGGCTTACGGTTGTTCTGTAAAATACAAGTAACACGCTTTCAAATGGAAAAATCCCGCCCAATGGCGGGATTTTTTTATCCCTTTAGCAACAATCCCAGAAACAATCTCAATAAAATTTTTAGTAGCGGTCGCTATACAACTTTTTTACATCGTAGCTAAAATTTGCATCCGTGTAAGGCAGCATGGTTTTATTCCATGCATTAAACGCGACCTTGAGCGCGTCAAATTTTTCCGGGTGATGAATTCTCAAGTTCGCCCGCTCTCGCTGATCTTCTTCAAGATTAAAAAGAAACTCTTTGTCAGCTAATTTCAAATACTTCCATGCCCCCTCTCTTACTGCAATCTGTTCGTTTGCCTTGTAACGCCAAAAAAATCGGCGCGCATAGGCCGACTTCTTACCCAGTAACACTGACAGTAAATTTTCACCATCAAGATCTTGGGACACTGAATTTTCCGGGTCTGCTGCCGCAAGTAAGGTCGGCATCCAGTCCATAGAACTTATTAATTGAGCACTGACACTGCCGGCTTTAATTTGCCGTGGCCACCGCACAATTCCCGGCACGCGAATGCCTCCTTCAAGCAGTTCACCTTTTTGCCCAACAAAGGGCCAATTGTAAGAAAAACGTTCACCACCATTATCGCTGGTAAAAACAACAATCGTGTTTTCGTCCATGCCGAGGCTTGCAAGTGTTTTCAGTACGCGCCCGATATTGGCATCCAGGCTCTGCACCATTGCGGCATAAATTTTTGCATTACCGCCATCTTCATCTTTCACATCATAAAGATCGCGGGAACGCCTGACATCATTTGGCCCTTCCCAGGGCCAGTGGGGCGCGCTGAAATGCAAACTTAAAAAGAAAGGCGTTTTTTCTTTGGCAAAACTGTGAAGGTAGTCCCGGGTTTTATCTGCAAAGATATCTGTCAGATATCCGTCCGCCTTCACAGGTTTTACATCATCTTCCCAAAGGCCATCGGCGCCCTTGAAATTGAGTTTTTTCTTTCCGTGAGAGAGTTTGTGCTCGAAATAATCCACGCCACCAGGGTAAAAACCGTAAAATGAATCGTAACCATTTTTAATGGGCCCAAAATCAGGCGGACCACCCAAATGCCACTTACCTACAAGCGCCGTTTTATACCCGGCTTTACGAAACTCACTGGCAATTGTCGGCGCATCTCCCGGCAAGCCCGCCGCGTTTCGGCCAATGGGCTCTTC
Organism: Cellvibrionaceae bacterium 1162T.S.0a.05; assembly: GCA_000964245.1. Classification (GTDB taxonomy): domain Bacteria; phylum Pseudomonadota; class Gammaproteobacteria; order Pseudomonadales; family Cellvibrionaceae; genus 1162T-S-0a-05. Next base: position 4,153,281 of record LANB01000001.1, read on the forward strand.
CAGGCCCGCTGCAAATCGGTATTGGTATTGCCCGGTCAACAACGCGGTGCGCGTTGGTGAGCATACCGATGAGTTGGCGTAGCAATCTGTCAGCTTTAAACCTTCGGCAGCAAGCTGGTCAATAACGGGGGTTTTAAAATCAGGTCGGCCGAAACAGCTTACATCGCCATAACCCAAATCATCTGCCATGATAAAAAGCACGTTCGGTGCGGCGTTTTTGTTAGCGAGCACTTCTCCAGATAAGAGCGCGCTCGCTATCCCCCCTTCTATAAATTGTCGACGATTCAGCTTCACGTTTTCACCTTTATTGTTTTGCTGGGTTGTATTGCGCTTGATTTGTCGCGCACCTGGTTCAACCCCTGACCGACATCTCGCCACAGGCAGGGCTTACTGACAAGCATTTAGAAATCAAAATTCATACTCTTTTGGTAAAAACTTATGTCTTTTCGTTAAAAATTGCATGTAACCTTGAATGGGTATGTTGTGGGTCTCCCGACCCAGACATTGCATCCAGAGGGCTGGCGTTTCCCGTAAAACCAGCCCTTGGACGCCAGCTTTAAATAATAAAAAAAACGATATAAAACAAATAATTAATAAACGCATGCAGTACTTGTCCGTTATTTTCTGGCAAGCGCAAAAAATATCTTAAACGCCTCGTAGAAAAACATTTTGTGTATGTCGGCGCAGGGTGTCGCTTTGCCTTAAAAAAGTGCAATCCCCTGCGGCTTTATCCATATGCATCACCCTGTTAACAATAATTAATGAGTAAAGATATTATGCAAACACATAAGCTGCCTGGAAAATTCAAACGCAAGCCGCTGAGCCTGGCTTTAATTAGCCTGGGGACTGCGCTCTACTTTTCCTCACCTGTTCACGCCCAGACTGAAGAAATCATTCAGGAAGAAGTCGTCATCAGTGGCACTCGAATTCGTGCGCGAGACGGCATGTCCACACCCACGCCGGTCACAACTATCGGCAAGGAAAACCTGGATGCAATGGCACCCGGGAGCCTGATGGATGGCTTGGGGCAACTTCCCCAGTTTTATTCAAACGAAACCGTTAACTCCAATCAGTCGCGCGGAATCTGGTATGAGCGCGGCAGTTTTGGATCCTTGAATTTACGTGGTTTGGGCATTAACCGTACCCTGACACTCATGAATGGGCGCCGCGTCATTTCCTCCTCCGCTTTCGGTGGTGTCGATGTCAACAACTTCCCTGAAGCAATGGTAAAAACGGTTGAAACCGTTACCGGTGGCGCATCCGCGGCTTACGGTACCGACGCGGTTGCCGGTGTCGTTAACTTTATTCTCGATACGAAGTTCGAAGGGTTCGAAGCCAAGTTGCAAGCAGGAGAAACAGATCGCAGCGACGGCGGCAATTCTGAAATCAGCGTAGCCTTTGGTACCGACATTGGCGATAAGGCACACATTCAATTTTCCTACGAAATAGCCAGCCAGGATGCCATTCAAACTTACGCGGGGCGAGACTGGTATCAAAGCTGGGGAACGGTACCGAATGCCGACGGACTGCTTGAAGTTCACCCCTATGTTGTTTCTGCCAGCTCAACCTATAACGGTTTGATTTTCGCACCAGGAACGCCCTTGCAAGGAATGCAATTTTCCAGGGATGGCCAAAGTATTTCGCCCTACATATTAAGTAGCGTGGCGACACCCAGCCCTGTTGGCGTTCCCCCCTCACGCCATTCAATATTGAACGGTGGCAGCGGTGACGATTTCAATTCGCAAAATGCCAACCTGATGCCAGAGTTCGATCGCGACGCGTTCTTTGTTTATGCCGACTACGCGTTCAGCGAAAATTTCACGGCCTACGTTCAAGCGCTCCGCGCATCAAATGAAACCTGGCAATACAATCAGCCAGGCGGCTCCTTTCACGGCACACCCACAACCTTGACCATTTTTCAGGATAACGCCTATTTACCGGATAGCGTTCGCCAAACCATGATCGACAATGACATCGACTCCTTTACCTTTAGACGAATGGGGAGCATGTCAGACATCCTTGGCGAATCTTACCTGGCAACTGAAAGCGAATTGCAATCCATTACCGCGGGCTTCAACCTTGATATCGACAACGGCGCTTTTGAAGGTTGGACCTTAAGCGGCTACTACCAAAGTGGCGAAAACGAAAGGCAACTGAAACAACACGGCTTACGTGTTGACAGAATTTTTGCCGCAATAGATGCCGTTGATAACGGCAGCGGTGAGATTGTTTGCCGCACCAGCTTATTCGACCCCAATGCCTTCCCTGGATGCGAACCAATTAACCTCTTTGGCCAAGGTAACGCATCGGCCGCTGCGGTGGACTATGTCACGGGTTTCGAAGCCGGTGAACAAATCAATACACCGCTTTATTTTGCTGACAGTGGTTTTGATCTCGGTCGCAACTACTCCTACACAACCAGCCGCGAAAAAATTAATATTGCGACAATCAACCAGGACGTATTTGAAATTTCCGCAAGCGGTGAAATTTCTGAAGGCTTTGGAGCAGGCCCGATTGATCTCGCTGTCGGTTATTCCAATCGCAAGGAAGAGATTTTTCAAGTCGCCCAGGATGTCACCAACCCGGCATCCAATCACGGTTCTCCCGGCGGCTTCACACCTGTGAGCTGTAACGATGATGACATTGGATTGCGCGGTGTTAACCCACCGGATTGCGCCAATACGGTGGGCGTTCAATACTCAAAAATTTCAAATATTGACGGTGAAATTACAGTCGATGAACTTTTTGTAGAAACACAAATTCCCCTTCTCAGTGAGGTAGCCGGAGCAGAAAGTCTAAGCACTAACATCGCGGCGCGTTGGGCAGATTACTCAGGCTCTGGCGATGTGTGGGCCTGGAAAGGCGGCCTCGATTGGCAAATTAATTCACAGTTTCGCGCACGAAGCACGCTCTCGCGTGACGTCCGCGCAGCAAACCTCTCTGAACGCTTTGACCAAACAGGTGGCTCTGCATCCATTTTTGATCCGGTACAAAGTGCCGAATACAACGTAACAATTTATTCAGGCGGCAACCCGGAAGTCGCACCCGAAGAAGCTGACACCTTTACTGCGGGTGTTGTTTTCCAGCCCGATGCAATTGAAGGTCTTTCCATGTCGCTTGACTGGTATGAAGTGGAAATTGACGGCGCTATTGGCAGTTTGACACCTCAGGGCGTTGTCAACGCCTGTCAAGCGGGGGACGCCAGTGCCTGTGCACGTATCACTCGCGACGCCGGCACCAATAATATTATTCTTGTTGGTGACCAATTCGTTAACATCGATCAGGAAGTGGCGAGCGGCATTGACCTCGAAGTGTCTTATTCAACAGATGTTGAATGGTTTGGTGGCGGCGATGAATACTTTTCGATTCGAAGTTTTATATCGCATTTGCGCGAACGCTCTGAAACCAGTGGCGACGCCCCCACTATAGATCGCGCAGGTCAAACCGGTATTGAATCCAGTACTTTCCAGGCCTACGCATTGCCCGACTATAAGTTCACAACCCAGCTCAACTATCAGTACGGTAATTTTGATGTATTCCTGCAAGGCCGTTACATTTCATCGGGCACCAACGAAAATTCACCGGGTGCAGGCTTTGAAATGGTGGATAGCAGTGTGGATACCGCGTTCTATACCGACTTGAATTTAAGTTACAGCCGGGAAGTGGGTGGCGCTAACTGGCAGGTGTTTGCAAACATCGCCAACTTACTGGACGAGGATCCCCCCGTGAGCGCAGCCTATGATGTCTTCCTTGCGCGCACGGCCCAAGCGAATACAACCTTGTTTGATGTACTCGGGCGCCGCTTTACTCTCGGTATCCGTGTGAAAATGTAGCAAGCTTCAACGCACCAGCTTCCACTGGTGCGTTGTTTTTTTAGTATTAACCCTCTCAAAACCAATGCACTCACATCGATAATATTTATCGGTCACTTGCAGGAAAATCCAGAGAGACCGTCGGATTATTTGTGGGAAGCAATTCCAGTACGCGATAAAAAGCCGCGTGACGCCCGTCAATAATCGCATCAAGACCAACAGTCGCCGGGTAAGGATCCATATTCCATACCGCGCCAACAATGTGCCAACGGTCAAAACTGTCAACTGTCGAAGAACGATTTGCGTATTCGCCAGGAATGCCATCGTAAGACAGGTATTTCAGCTCTGACAAATCTGAAGAGTACACTGCCATAAAGCCCTGTCGATCACCATTCGATACCGGCACAAACGCATTTTCCGTTGTCGGCATATTAGTAGACGTAGTACCGCCGGTAATATAAATATTGCCAAGGCTATCGGTGTTCACGCCTTCCGCTGCATCATAACCGTCGTCACCACCTACAAGTGTGCTATATAAAATTTGCCCGTTGTTACTGAGCACAGTGACATTCAAGTCGAGATCTCCCGGTGCGGATAAACTTGTCAAATCGGTAACCGGGTAATCATCCGAGTCACTTCCTCCAGCAATAACAGCTTCTCCTGTTGGCAATAAAGCCAGTGAATGCGTGTCCATAATCTCAGCGCCGGAACCCCCTAGATACGTGCAATATTCCAGAACAAAACTCGCACTGAATTTTGCAACAAGAAATTCCTGATCTCCCATAAAACTACGCGCACCATTGGTAATGGGTGCGCCTGAAGCATTATCGACAGTCAGGAAAACAACACTGCCGTCCGTGTGAACACGCACAGCTGGATTCGGCGCATAATTGGTGTTGGTATCGTTACCTCCAAGCCAGGTTCCATATTCGACCGCTGTGCCGTCCGCAGACAACACGGCGTAAAAGGCATCCCTCAAACCATTCAATTGACCTTGCACCGCGTTGCCCGTGACAAAACGCCCCATATCCGTCGCACCACTGCCATCGGCACTCGCCATTGCGGCGATATGTACTCGCCCACTCGAATCGATATCCATATCACGAATAATTCCCGGTCCAGAATCGCCAAAGTAGGTTGACCAGATAATATTTCCGTCCGAATTTAACTTCGTAACAAAGCCATCCTGAGTCCCGTAAGCATTTCCGAAGCCGGTATCACCAGCAAACTGTGGTTGCACAACGGAACTATCGGGTTGGGTCGGGAACCCCACCCCAGCGCGACCGGCAATATACACATTCTGGTTCGAATCCACTTCAACCGCATAAGCGCGGTCGTAACCTGCTCCACCCAAAAATCGCGACCAGATTATTTCCCCGAAAGAATCCAACTTGGTCACGAAGGCATCTGTTGGCCCATGGTTTCCGTTATGCACAGTACCGCTATAGGTCACGTTTTCATCGAGCGCTGTTGTATTAAATGCCCCACCGAAAGTTGTGGGAAAATCCGGGGAACTCGTGCCACCAACAATATAAATATTTCCGAAGGCATCCGTCGCGACATCACGCGCTTGTTCCCATTTATTATTATCATTGCCATCCAGTAACCCGGAGACCAACACCTGGAACTCAAGGGAGGACGTTGAAGACCCTGAGCTCGAACTTGAACTTGAACTCGAACTTGAATTTGAACTTGAACTTGAACTTGAACTTGAACTACTGCTTGTACTGGAGCTCGAGGTCGAACTGGAACTGGAAGACGAGCTAGCTCCCCCATCCCCCTCTGAGTCAGATCCACCCCCGCCGCATGCAAGCAAAAGCCCTGAAAGCATTATCAAAATGCCAAAATGGTTAATTAATTTCATTATTTTTTCTCCGTCGCATATAAGTGCTACACGCTAATAAAATGCGCTAGAGAAGCCATCGAGTGACGCATTTGGACAAACGGAGTGAAGCGTGAGACAAACGGTTGCTGAAGCTTAAAACGATGTAAAACTGTGGGGCTTAACTACATTGCGATCGCCAAAAGATCAGCCAGTTCCGTATTCAAAGGGTCGAAACAGGGATTCCCCTGCAATTGACGCTTGAGATGCATGCTGAATGCACGTTCCCTGTTTGCCGGTGATACCGCCAGTGTGGTTAACCTCAAATAACGGAAACCATCGGCTAATGAAATCGGCAATCTTACGCCATTAAAATCCTTGCACCGCTTTGCGTCGATAGGCACGGACTGGTATTTTGCACCAAGAAGACTGCCCGCCGGAATTTCAATACCATTCAACGATGTGTTTTTAAGCGTGATACAAGAATGTGAATCGCCGACATTGACTTTCTCTATCATTACCGCCCCGCCAAAATGATCGGTAAAAATATTAATTATTCCAGACCGACGAAAATGGCCTCCCGAAAACTCCAGAAAATAACGTTCTGCTTCCGGGCAGGTTCCTATTGCCAGTTTTTCATCACAGGGTGTCAATACAGGAGGTATCGCCTGACTGTGTTTAAAGCCGAGTATTGACGTAATCAGACGCGTCATCAGTTTGCTTTCTTCAAATTCCAATGTCTCGGGGATTTTCTCCAGTGCATCTAATTGACTTATATACTCATCAAAATAGGGATTCTCTTCCTGAAAGGTTCTCAGCATGTCTCTCAGGAAAAATAAATTGTCAGGCTCTTCGCCACCCAGGCAACGACACGCTGTGATCATTTTTTTTATTTGACGGCGACCCGCTTCCGAAAACACCCGCAAATCACGGTCCATACTGCGCGACTGATTGATAACGTCTGCAAGAAAGCGACTGGCTTGTGTATACCCACAGCCGCGACGCGGTCGCTGATGTTCCGGCTCTTCGTTAAGCATACCTTGCAGGGTATGATTTAGCGGAATATTAATATCATTAAAAATGCTGACTATTTCGTGTGGAGAAGGGTCTTCATGTGGAGGGGCGTCGCAATGAGAAGTCAGCGGAATCATTTGCTTCTTTGTGTATCAACTGATCAATAAAAGACACTTTGGGAAAACTCGTTTAAATTCCTGTATTCGGTAGCATGCGAACCACACATACTACCGAATACAAATCTGTACTCAATACAGAAATATCAGGCTGCGAGATCTACGCTCTTTTCATATTCACGCAAACTAACACGTGCCATCGCGAGGTTAGCCTGGGAGCGATTCAATGCCAGGTAAACGAATACGCCTTCATTGGACTCAAGCGGACGAATAAGGTGATAGTGCTTGCCAAGTGTAATCAAAATATCTTCAATACGATCTTTTAACTTCAAACTTGCCATTGTTTTACGTTTTGCGCGAACCACTTCACAGTTACCCGCTGCTGCAACTTCAAGATCAATTGAAGTGCCGCCGCCGATAGTACCAAGGCACATACCGCTATCTGAATCAACTACGGCCGCACCGATAAAACCGTCAATACTTTGCAGTGCATCTAGATTAATTGCCATTTATATATCCTCAAATTAAGATAAAGTACATTAAAATATAATTCAAATTCGATATCGCCTGTGTGCCGGTGTATCCAAGTCAAATTAACGATTATTGAGCATAATCAAGTTGAGTTTAGAGCGTATATTTAAAACATAAAATACTATTTTTTCATTAAAATAAATAGCAAAGAGATATCTGTTATTTAACTTAAATAAATTTATAAATAGCGCAATCAACATGAATATTTGTCCGCCACAAAGCAATCTGTCAGCTAACATTTCTAATATTTTCTGCCAGCTTGTTAGTACACAATCTCAAACTCGCAATATTCATTGATTTATCTGCCGACACTGCCAGCACATACTCTTTATCTTCGAGAGAAAACGAAACAAAACACACATTCCCCTGATTTGCTTCGATAAAAGTACTTTTAAACTCTTTGGAAAGAAGTTGCTGCGCCACAGCTTTACTGACCGAAAATAAAGTGCTCGCTGCTGCAGCCATGGTATCCGACTCAAAGCCATTACCTTCTTTTAAATGGCTATGAACTGAAAAACCGTCCGCTGTCGACAAAGTAATGACCTCTATACCATTATCATTTTCCGAACACTCGGCAAACATATCCTTGAGTGACTCTGTGAAACCATTATTAGCCATTCATTCCAACTCCTTGATCAAACCCAAGGCAATCTTCCTGGGCGTTACTAAATTCAACATTTTGACTTAACGAATAAAACAGTTCGAGCAATATCAGGGAAGACTCGATGTTTCGAGGGTCGACAGGCGTAATGGGAGAAAACACCTGATGCTCCAAAAGAATACGTTCAATCCTGTTCGCTAACGTATCCAGGTCTTCTTCACTCGCATTTTCTGAATGACTGATTCCAACAACCAGCGGTAGGTCGTTCTCTTCCGGCTTGTAAAAGTCCAATAATATATTGAGCGCCTCTTCATTCAGCTCTTCACCATATTTCACCAGAATCAACAAACCCCAAAGACCGCTTTTCACCATTTCCCACAACATCGAAAAGCGTTTTTGCCCGGGCAAGCCGTAGAGACCCAGCGCCACATCTTCGCCCAGGGTTAGACGACCATAATCAATACCCACTGTGGTAAATTCCTTGCCAATATCTTCCGAGGATCGCTCTTCAGTTGCAAAAGGAGATATTTCACTGATGGTTTTAATCAGCTCTGTTTTGCCAGCGCCGACCTCTCCAACAATTGCTAATTTTTTGTATATGGGTTCCATTGATTCAAACCGTTCTTTATCGTCTTGCCGCAGTCAGGAAGTTTCGCAAAACAGCGCCAAAGCGATCAGGCGTCGCTGACCGCTTTGCACCAATTCCGCCATTCACATTCACAAGGTTTTCTTCTGTTTTATTCGTGTATTTCCTCAATATCCCTATACGATTCAGCTGCTTCAAATACACCAGCAATGCTTCCTCATTTTCAACGATGTTTGCACTCAAGAGGGCGTCATAACTCAGCGGCTTTCTTACGAGTCGCGCACAAAGTTTTATTAACTCCGGCGTGAGCTTCACCTTACCCGGCTTGGGCCACCCGGTAATTGCCAACCGTGCGCCCTCAAATTTAGAGCGGGTGACACTGACCAAGCGGGATTCTGGCGCATTTTCCACACCTTCTTCCTGCTGGTTCATCTCAAGAGAAGGCCTGACAAACACATCCAGCCTTTGTTCGTCCAGGCGTGATTTTAGATCCAGATTATCCTTGAAAATATTGTTGAGCTTTTCATAAAAACGGCTTTGGACCTGCCCTTCTTTCAAGGACTTGATCCCCCAGCTGGTAAATTCCTTGCTCTGAATTTCTGTATTTTGAATAAGGCTAAAGTCTTTTAACCTGGCATCCTGACGAAAACGAAACACAATATTTGCCAGTACTGTTGCTTCGCCTTCAAATATCATGAGCAGGTAGGGGTTGGAAACAATAAAAGCGCCAGTAATTTGATTTTCGATATTGAAAGATCGGGAGTCATTAAAGATGTCGATAACACCGGAAGAGGTTTTTCCGTTTTGCTGCTCAGCAGCAACGACTGTACTTACACAAGCAACTCGTCTCATATTACATGGAGCGCCTTACCGCAGTGAATATTTTTATATCAGTTAAATAGTTATCAAACTATAGCTCAATGATATTTATAAGGAATAGACGGAGTAAGAACTTTTTCACATAACCCAGGATTCAAAAGAATTTTTAGTTATCGCGCATGAAACACCTTTTTTATTTACCCAACTAAAACTTAAGTTTATGGCTTTACCGGTATCGTTGTTTTTATAGCGCAGCAAGATAAGCACAAGCTAAAGCGCCAAACATAATAATTCATGCGCCAAAAAACGACTTTGCAACACTAAGAATCGGTTTCAACCAAACCTTATATTATTAGGATTACAAAATACGGCAAATTATCGAACACGAGAAAAGAGAAAGCGTTATAAGAAAAACAGACGACACAAAAAAATCGTCCGCCAATTTAATCTAAGGCCCACCACCTCCGGGTATCTACCGAAAGGGTTTGTACGCTGGCGACATTTAGAAAACATGAACACAATCACATTTTAAAAAACCGTGATTCAAAAGGTAAACGCTTACATTTTTACAGTAGCTTGTATGTCGAGGGGCTTGTTTAGGTCGGACTTGTTTAGGAGGGACTGGTTTAGATAGAAGAATGAATTGGCACATACCCACTCTAAAACCAGAACATTCAATCATCGATACTTGTTTTAATCCAATCCACGACAAGATTAAGGCTGTCATCAATATTATTGTGGCCTACGCCCTGCAATTTTTTATAGGAAAAGGGATACGAAGAACGGATAAGTTCTTCAAGGTTTTTAATGGATAAATCAACCGGTATGCTGCCGTCCTCTTCACCAAAAAGCCATAATCCTGGTATCTTTAGTTTTACAAGACTGTCTACGGGATTCGAATCCTTACCGAGAAAGTCAGGCCAGATATATTCCTGTTCTCTCGCCTTAAGCGCCTCTTCGTAGGTCGGTACGCTGGCACGGTCTTTATCTTGAGTGAATTTACTGTAAATATCTTCTTCGCTGACTTTACACACCGGGCCACTCCACAACACCATAAAATCAGGTACGGGCCCGATTTCAGCCGCGAGGGGAACAATCCATCCCGCTTGACTAATACCTGTTAATCCAAGGGGTAGATGATGGGTATCCGGGTGGGATTTAAGAGCTGCCAAGGCAGCGGCTGCATCTTCGGCTAACAAACGAATATTTTTTTCGCTGACGCTTTGTTTACTTTCGTATTCCCCTTGCGAACGCCCCACACCACGCTTGTCGTAAACAAGCGTGGCAATGCCCTCTGCCGCCAAACGTTTGGCGAGCCCAAGGTTTCTTTCCTGCCTACCGGACCCGTGAACAAAAACAAGCGCTGCATACGGGCGAACTTCCCGCGGGCTTACAAGCGAAGCGGATAGCACAACGGAGTGACTGACGATGTCTAGCTCGTCAATTTTAATCGTGTGATCGCTTGCACTTGAACTGGCACTCACGTAAATCAACAGTAAAAATGCGCTGCAAAATCGCATGGCCAAGGCTCCTATTGCGTTCCCTGTGAACGAAGAGCTACCTATACTGCCACAGCGAAGCCCAGCTTCCACGCGCTGCTTTCGACTTTCATTTTTTATTCTTAATTAATCAGGAAAAAACGGGCAGGAAAAATTACTGATTCCGAAACATACTTTGAAGCAACCATTCCATATCCAGAAAATCGGGATCAATCAAATCAAAATGGTCAGCATCTTCCAGAGTAAAATGCGCACTACTGTCTCCGGCTGCCAGGGCAGCTACGTAATAAGCTTCAGACAATAAAGGTGGAGCAATCGTATCGGAGGCACCACTTAGCAGTATGGTGGAAGTATTCGTTGGAAGCATCTGTAAGGGTGAGCTCGTTGCCAGGCGTGCAGTTCGCGCAGCACCTGACAACGATGTCAATTCAATGATATTTCGAGGAGCCGAACCACAGGCTTCCGCTTCCAGATCGGGAATGCCACCCAGACTCACAGCTTTTTGCAACGCAAGCGGCTCCGCAACAAAGAGTGGGCTCGAACGCTCGATATTGGATCGGGATGCCAACCACAACGCCAGATGCCCTCCGGCACTGTGCCCCATGGCATACACGCGATTCAGGTCGATATTCTGTGTTGCCGCGATATGTCGTAAATAATCAGCTGCGTCGGCAACATCCTGGAACATCACAGGCCATTCACCGCCTGTTCCCATGGCTCGGTATTCGATATTCCACACCGCGACGCCTCGTGAAGCAATTTCGGATGATAACGCTGCTTGCAGGCTCAAATCGTAAAAGCCGCTCCAACATCCTCCATGAATCATAATCACAACAGGCAAGGCTTCAGGGCTGTCTGTATTCAGTGGTCGATACAGATCGGCAAATTGCTTATCCTCGCTGCCCCAGGAGATGCGAAACACTTCAGTCTCATAGCGGCGGGAAAAATCGGGGGCAACACCACTTTCATCTCCAGATTCTTCACCTTCTTCAAATTCTCCAGCTTCTTCTTGCATTCCGTCCTGAACCTGCCCTTCAGTTTGCTCTTCTGTGTCCTCAGAGGCGGATGGGCCGTTGGTAGAGGGGACCGGTGCAACAAGTTCCTGCCCGGAAAAGCGACTGCTGCCACCGCATGCGCCTAGCACACTCGCAGCAAGGAGCGTTAGAGTCACAATGACAGCTTTCACCAATCCTCCGACAGGCAAATGAGAAACGATAGATATAATACGCAGGAAATTATGACAGAGATCTATTCATTCGCTCTTATTAGTACTGGCGCTTCACTTAATACATTCACCTAATACATTCACCTAATACAAAGGCCACTTTCTCAGATTAATGTCTTGAGAGGGCTCCCTCTCCCAAAACTGGGTTCGACCTATAAATGCAAACCCCAGATAACCACGCACTTTCAAACGCGTTTTACCTTCCACAAGCTCCAATTTACATCGATACTCCTTCCCTGTTTCGGGGTCGAGTATGTAGCCTCCCTCCCACACATTGTTATCAAGGGAAAAATTTCTCAAAATTAGCATGCCGAGAATGGGTTGATCCTTATTCGCGCCCTGACACTTTTTACACGTCGGGGCATTACCTTGACGCTTATCCAGAATTTCAACGACACGACCAGATAACTCTCCGTCTTCTATCGTCAGTTCGATTATGGATTTTTGCGTTTCACCGTCATCATCAATGGTAATCCACCGACCCGTAATATCAGACTCGGGATACGCAAACGATGCACAGAATACGAGGCCGCAAAATACGGCCTTTAAGTACCGATGTTTCACAAACAATAACAAGAAAAACCGCTCAAATCGTTTTCCAGCCTATCTTGATTCGCCGGATCATCATGCCGACATAATTAAAGAAGGCCGGCCCCGTACCGTAGAACGTTGTTTTGGGGGCTTGCCAACCATCGGGGAAACGGTTGTACTTCCAAAGTGAGTCGATATCCTCAAGGGTGAAATATTTTTCTCCGTTCTCCTTGTCATCGCGGCCGTAAATTTCAACAAGTCCCGCGAATTCAAAAGCCAAAACATTGGTGCCAAGCAGGGATTTGGTGTGGAAGGGGCACTGGTAAAAGTTGTTCATCGCGCGCCCCAAATCGTTTTTATAAAGTCGCCCTTCTGCGTTCGCAAAACTTTTTAATAGGTCGAGGCGATCCTGTAGAAAGCCCTCCGGGTTATTTAAAATCCCTGACGAGCTTCCATGATCAAGAAATGTACCCTTAAAGGCACTCAGGTTGATGTGATTGGGCTTCTTAATTTCAGGGGCTTTCTCACCTGTCGATATCAATAAGCCTTCGACCTTACTCTTGGCGCCCACCCCGATGTACTGCAAATAGGCGCGTAATTCATCAACTGAAACCCAGCCTTCGCTGTCAGGGTTTAATAAACTCATACGGATTCCAGTGCGCATATTGGGGCAAAGCACTTGATTGAATAATTCCTGTGAAAGTTGGGTTTCATCAACCCCGCGGTATCTTGGCTCGGTCATTGTTATGATTCTTCTCATGGGTTCATTTAAGGCCTAGTGTAACACCGACGAAATGCCCAAAAAACCTGAACCTGGCCTGAAATTAGCAAAGTAAACTGCTGATTTCGCTCAGGTTATTCCCCATTCGGTACTTGTCTATCCTGCCCCTTCGCAGAGCTTCACCGCCATCTCCCAAGACCAACACCGACAAAATGCAATTCGGGTGCGATTTCCTTTCACAAAACTTGAGCGAAAATACATTTTTCACGTTGCAATTAAGACCCCCGTGAAATTTTAGGCGGAGCCATCCCCATTATTTGTTAAACATTTACAATGCTTCAGAATACGGTAAAGGCCAAAACCCAAAGCCGAATAACTTTGATTAAAACACCTTAAACGAGTAAGCATTTTTGACACCTCTAACACTCAAAAAAGGAGACGTCATGAACACGCACACACAAACCTGGCTCACCGAAAGAGAAAACCACGACAACCCCCTTACGCAAAGGGAACTGGAAGTATTGCAGGAATTTAAATTGGGGAAGAGTATCAAGGAAGTGTCGGAAAGCTTGAATATATCCACTAACACCGTCTGCTCCCATTGCAAAAACCTCTACAAAAAATTGGGAGTGAATTCCCGGCAAAAAGCGATCATTGTTTCCCGGAAATTTCTCAAACCTGAATTTCAATATAGTTAAACCTTTTATAAAAAAAAACTGAAAGGTCTTTTATGTTTCGTCGCTGCTTAGCTATTTTTGTTGGAGTGATCTTCTTCGCTTTTCAAGTGAGTGCCAACCCGGATTTCCCTTTCTGGCAACGATCAGATTTCGTTCTTGAAAAACTGTATACAAAAGAAGCTGGTAATGTTACGGTCGAAACACACTATTATTTTGCGGCGCGCTCGCTGGAAGTTGTAGGTGGTGGCTGGGATCGCGAATGCCTCATGAATATGGCATTCCCGAATATCGGAAGTTATGCCGGGTTTAGCAATCGCAGAACACTATGGGCGTGGCGACATCGCCACCTTGTGAATGAACTTGGCTGTGCTCCGGAAAATAACGACGAAATCCTGGAATTGCGTTTCAGCGATGATAGCTTTGCACGCATCCCCACCTCTGTTCTCGTACAGACCGAATTTGATCATAGCGCTGCCACACTCACACTGGCTTTCACAAACGCAGAAATAATTCAGTTACCCTTGAGATTCTCAGGTTCACTTGGACTCAGCGCATCAAACATACAACTCAACCCCAATGGCACAACCCCCTTATCCGCTTTGGCAAGTTTCTCCACTCCGCTTGAAGGCAGCATTAAAGTTGTCGTACCGGGTAAAGGCCCTAACGGCATCGCCATTGAACACACCTTTACCGCGCGCAGTGATTTCGAGATCCCTATTCTTGGTCTTTATCCCGATCACAACAACCCCGTTGAATTTCATTTTTATAGTACCGAGGGCACACTGCTGTCTGTCGATATTGTCGAGATTCCTACCGCCCCCATATCCTCACTGGCCCCCGATATCAACATTGTTAGCAACACCCTTGCAGCTGACGATAGTGGTTTATTTATGGAAGTTGGCAGTAAATTCGCATTTGACCAACATGGCGAGTTTCGTTGGGCACTCACCTTGCCGGGGCAAATTTTTGATCGCCTCGACAACGGCAATTGGTTAATCGGTTCTATCGAAGGTATGGTGGTTTACCACTGGCCCAGCTTTATCGAAGTCGATATGTTGGGCAACATTGTTAACAGCTACAAGGTCCCCAATCTCGGTCACCATGAAATTTTTGCAATGAGCACTGGCAATTTTCTGGTTGGCTCGAATTCTGTGGAAATGACTTTTGAAGGCTTTTTCGATACCGGCACACTGCAGGAAGATACCGTGGTTGAAATCTCCTCGCTCACGGGTGACGTTGTAAAAGAATACGACCTGAATCTTTATCTCGACCCAAACAGACTACGTGTTGATGAAATGGTGGTTGATGATTGGTTTCATGTGAATTCAGCGGTTCACGATGAAAGTGATGACTCTGTTGTCATCTCAGGTCGCCTGCAAGGTGTGGTGAAAATTGCTCGGCAGACTGAAGAACTGGTCTGGATTCTCGCCCCGCACGAAGAGTGGCCAACTGAACTCCAGCCTTATTTGCTAACACCAGTGAATGCTTTGGGTGAAACCATCGATATTTCGCAAGAAAACTTTTGGCCTTATGGCCAGCACAGCGCCATTGTGCTCGAAAACGGAAATATATTGATGTTTGATAATGGCACCAATCGGGGCCTTTACAAACCCGAAGGCGCCTTACCGGAAAATCTTTACAGCCGTGCCGTTGAATACAAAATTGACGAACAAGCCATGACCATCGAAAAAGTCTGGGAGTTTGATTACGACCGCTTGATTTACACTTTCGCTACCGGTGACATTGACTACTTAAAAGAAACCCAGTCGCGGTTAATCAGCTTTTTGTGGTTATCAGACTCTACTTTAAGCACACCTCGCGTTATCGAAGTCGATAGCGAAGATAATATTGTTTTTGAATATATCATTAACACCACCACCAACGGCTATCGCTCCGATAAATTCACTTTGTATCAAGGTGTTGATTAGTTTCTACTTAATTCCAGCACGCCAAACTGAAAACTAAAACGTTTTCATACGCCTAATTTCACTTTCACTTGCTACTATTCAGCCCGCATTCACCTGGGCAACATTACCCTCGTTTTTCCGAATTTTTTAAAAGGAAATATCTTATGATCGGAAATCTGGCTCTATTTCGGTTAACTTCACTCCTGCTTGTTCCAATATTCATCAGCCTTATTGCTTGCGGAGGCGGCAAATCCGAACCCTCAACGAATAGTGGCGGCGCCCCTGAAACCGGCAATGGGAATAACAGCGGGGGCGAAACGGGTAATACCGGCACAGCCGGCTCGACCACTGCTAGCTTCGATCTGAATGCGCCACTAAATGAATCACAATGTTCTGAAATTAGTCAATTTGTGTGGCGGGAAGGACAGTGCTTTGTCAGCGGTAACCCGGCAGTAGAGAAAGTACATCTTCTTCGAGCACTGCCAGAAGGCGACCGCGAAAGTTTAATCACCTGGTTGACCTCGCTGGAGAAAACCGGCTCCTTTGAAGCTATCTTTCCAAACTGGGAAGACGGCACAAGCAACGGCTCGGAGTTAACAACGGGGCCGGAATCCCCAAGCCAGTATATTGATTCCAACTTATTTTCAATGGTGCATGGCGAAAGCAATTTCCTACACACCAACGAAGGCACGCTTATACTGAGTTCGCCCTCTCTGGACAATCGGTTTTTCACTTTGTCGAGTAGCCGCCAACACAGTATTGATAACACTCTGATTGAATACAAGGAAGCCAGTATTACTATAGACAGCAGCCACTTCGTCATTAATCTTTTCGGTGAAGAAATCTACCGCTTTAACCCTATCACGCAATTGCGCATCAGTGCCCATATAAAAACCCAGCAAAGTGCGAAGCAGCTTGACGAGCCCTATACACTTGAAATTAATCATGCTACTTCGATGCCAAATGCCACCCTGCAAGGCCATGTATTTATCGATGCAGTATTAAACAGCATCAAAGCTGACGACAATAGCAAAACGCTACTGCGCAACGTTCTTGGGTTAAGTGCTAAATTTGACGATAACGATATTGTTTTTGCCGATGATATAGGCCTTTCACTTCCCGCATTCAGGTTAGATAAAGGAGAAGAACACACAAGCTTATTCTCTACCACGCACAACACCGTATATATGGATAAAACCCAAGCCGAATCGCTTGTTGCGTTAAACACCCTAAGCACAAGTATCAATGCCCTTTTTCGATCCAGAGCAATACCTTTACTTCAATTAACAGACAGCGAAAGCCTTCTCCAGATTACCGCGCAATTTGATGCCGATGCTAGCGAAGACGAAACTCTTTCATCTGTAATCACAACACCCTATTTGCTCTCTGAAATCACTAGCCAAATAGAGAATATCGAAACCTATACATTGGACGTTGAATCCACTCAAATCGAAGTGCCAGTACTTCCCTTGAATGCTTTTACTGAACTGAACAAGCGTATCGATGCCATACAAGATAGCGCCGATATTTTATTTGTTTCACCCTCACAATGGCAGGCCTACCCTAACTACTCTGACGCAATCGCTCCACTTAGTATCCTGATTGAAAATGAAGCGACATTTAGCCGCTTGCTTGTGAACAATGAGGAAACAAAAGAGCGCATATTAAACATGGCTTTACCACCCTACTATCCACTTGTATTCTCACCAACCAGCGATGATGTATTGGATATGGGTTGGTGGCGACGTGACCTTAAAAATTTAGTCGATGCGACTCTCGATAATGTCGCTGAAGACACTCAAAACACCCAAGAGTACCTCAGTATCTTCAGCCTTTGGTTCGAAGATAAAGCAGCAGAAAGCCAGACAGGAGGTTTTTACCCTTTGCTTCATCAGAAATTTCTGTCTATTTTCTCATCCCTGAATCCAGAGCTTTTTCATATTTATCGCGAGAGCTTAAGCCTGTTCATTATTGAGCTCGCCTACCGTGGACAACTCGAGCGCGACGAACTCATGAGTGATGAAGTGCTGGTGGCAGCCATAGATGCTGCGGGGCTCGAATTTTCCGAATTACTTATTCCAGAAATCGAAAGCGCCGGCCGCCCTATTTATCAACCCCTTGAAAGCCGCTGGCAGTTCGATGAAAGTGCCTTACAGCGAATTAAAATCACATCCGAATTACTGAGCGATAGCTTCAAAACACGTGTTCGAGAACACGACTCGCTAGCAAACCAATTTGCCATCGACGATATCGCAACACGTATTTATTCTTTATACGATACTGTTGAAAACCTCAATGCCTACCTCGATCAGAAAACAACTGCACTCACAGCACTGGAAACCTTTAGTAACCAGGACTCAACAAAGATCAGTAGCCAGGAACTCTTCACAAACGGGCTCACTCGCTTGGCAGAGCGCGCATATGACGAGAATTGGAATATGCAAACTTATACTGATCTCGCGACAGTAATATCATTCAGCTATCCACGAGGCATCGCTTCCGAAGCGTCATCATGCCAACAAAGCTCACTAATCGAAATCACGGAGTGCCAGCGGCGATTGAGTGCTGACCACTATGCACGATTGACAACAACATTGGGCCAGGGTTATCTCGCCAGCTATGAAGGCGGGCAAAAACCCTACGTGGTAAACGCTGATATTTTTATAGAGATTGATGAAGCTATTGCGCAAATTGAGGCGCTGCGCAATACAAGTTTAAACTCTGTTGATATTGATTTTGAGTTAGCTATTGAAAATGGAATCTGGCTGAGTTGCGATCTCGACGAACTCCAAATTAATATCAATGAGGCCAGAGCAAGTATCGCTGATTACCTCGCACTGGTCGAGCAAGACCCGCTTCCTCCCCTATTCAGTGACGCCTACAATTTGCAGCAAAATACAAAAAACGACTTTCTTGAAATTATCGACCGCTGCCCCCGCTCAGAATAATAGTTTTGCGGGCAACAACATCTTCAACACTGCTTGTTGTTGCCTGCAAAACTGCAACCCTGTTTTCAAGTTTCGGCTACCGGGCAACAAACTGTCGATCGTCAGAAAAACTATCACGAGCGATGAAAGTAAAGCCATTTAGTAATGATTGGTTTGATGCATTGTGCCTACCACCGCGCATACCCTCGCCTTCAATCGGGGCCAAGAGCGGGGCAAACAACAATAAAACCAAAATAAGCAAGGACAAAATTCCTATTACCAGGCGGTAATTGTGTTCACGCGCTGCCCTACCCCGAATGGCCTGTTTAATAAACTTGATGTGTAAAAAAAGATGTAAACTCATCAAAAACAGAAAGCCGACAGAGACATAAAAATGAATATCACCCCACTGATGGCGAGTCAGCCCCCAGATATTTGCACCACTGCTGCCCGGCGGTAAACTGAATTTCAAAAGTGCGCCGGTTGAGATCAGGGCGCAAAGGCCGATAAAGGAAAAAAGATCAGTAAATTTGATCAGGGATGCTTTGCTCATTGATACCCGACCTGCGGTTAGGGGAGATAACTAACAGTATCGTAATCGGACAGGAATTCCTAGCGGTCAAAATGCAGACAGCAGCCAATTAATCCACACCTCGAACCTGAATATTCAGGGTTACCTCCTCCCTGGAGGTTTGAACTAACTTTAGCGGAAAATCCGGAAAAGCTGTTTTACCTTGTGTTGTGCTATTGGTCTTATCCGCGCGCTGACACCACAACCTGATCCCTTCAAATTCCTTGTGGGACTCAAAAGGTGCACAAACTGTGAGTAAGGGCTGCTTTCGATCTGCAACAGCCGAAGCATCTACTTTACTATGCTTACTAAAATAGTGGGTTAGCTCAAACAGCTCACTACAGTAATTGTGTGTGGGGTTGGCTGCGTTCCCTACACAGATATGGGCAAAAGTTGGTATCCACTGGCAGCGGCTGTAGGACGAAAGCTCATTTCTGGGAAAGGTTATTGTATGCCGCCCATCCTTGATTTCCGGCAAGTAGTAACGGGAGACTCGGCGAGCAGACTCACCAGCAAACAAGGCCCAGTCTTTACATTTTTTATGGTCGTTGCTCGCTAAATACTCCACCTTGATCGCGTAATTGTAACCCTCATCAATTTGGCCGACCAGGGTCTCGGTAACAACGTTATCCTTGGGCGTGAGCTTGCTGCCTTTATCATCACAACTCGAAAATAGAACAACAAGACAACCAATAATTAAAACACGACAAAACTCGCCTTTAAACAACACTGCGCTCCAATACTAACCATCGTTTTTTGCATATTCTACCGCTTTCGCGGCTGGATCACAGTGGTATCAGGATTTTTCTTCTTAACATGAGGTGTGCGTAATATTCATTTAACTTATTCAACTCGATTTCTACTAATCAGAAAATAAGTGATGAGTGCGACCAAGCCCCATATACTCAGCATAGTGATATTTGCTTCCAATCTGGTTTCGCCAAAATCCATGGAATGCAAAACAGACATAATAGAATTTATTCCACCATGAACGAGAACAGCAGGCCAAATACTGCCTGAATTTAATGTCAACCACGCCATTAACACCGAAATACAAACTGTTGAAACTGGGAAAAACAGGAATGCTCCTAAAACAGGATATTGCGGGAAATTAAATCCATTCAGGACAAGAGGAAAGTGCCACAAGGCCCATAGCAAACCCAAAAAGACAATGGACTTCAGGAGACTATTTTTCTCCAGCAGCTTCTTTTGAAGAAAACCTCGCCATCCAAGCTCTTCCCCAAGGGCAAGAACCCCCACCATCAGTGACAAGAGCGCGCCTGAAAGGTACAACCTTATCAAGAACAAGGTATAGCCCTGTTTCCCTGTATCAATTAACAAGAGATCATTTAAAACCCTAACACCATCATTTTCGAAAACAAAAAAGGTATTTACCCCAAAATCCAATATTTCAATGACCTTTACAGTAAAAAGTGTTATCGCCGTGGGTAGAATTAAGGCTAACAAGAGATAACCAGCTTTTCCGATTTTCCAACTAAAATAACTCAGGGATGATCTTGTATAAAAGAGATAAATTATTGCGCCAACACCAGGGAAAAACATCATGACGACAATAAGCGGCTTGAATAAAGTGTATTCTTCCCCTCCCTTTGCAATTACAAACCCTTGCAACAACCAGGAAAGAAGTATCAGAGTAAAAATATAGATCCATACGCCTTTATTCAGCTTGATCATATCTATATCTACCTACGATATCGAAAAAGAACTATCAAATATAAAGAAGTAAAAACACAGCAATAGATTTAAAATAATGTTAATTTGATTCCATACCAGCGAAAAATCTTCTGTATTGAGGTTAATTTCCCATGTTAACTCTGGTGGCTTTTTAGCCCTTTTGAGCCAGTAGCCGATTTATGCCGTTTATGAGACGTAAAACCTTAAAACAGCGATTTGAGTTCAACCCTATGATCGCCTTTCTCCAGGAGCTTATGAATCGACAGTTCAATAAATTCTTCAAAATTACTGGAATGCGAAAGATAGATTTTACCCCTATCCAGGTCATAAAGATTTGAATACTGTGTTTTTACCCCTTGGCCATTTTCATTAGTAAAATCCTGATGAATCGCATTGAGGACAGAAAACCCAAACTCAATCGAAAAGTTATTTACAGAGTGCAACATCGAATAGGCCGTCGAATATCTTGAACAGGCTTTGGGGTATTCACTCTTTTCAATTAAAGATTGATAAAAATTTGTAGCGATGCGATATTTATCATCAGATTCAATTATTCTATCCCCCTCCACGATGATTGAATTCCCGGTTTTATCCACATACATGAGTTGGGCTCGACTTAGCTCACTCAGGTCATACTGTTCGAGAATAGATTTAACTTCCAATACGCTAGAACTGGTTTTCATAATCTGGTTAATAACAGACCAGTCGAAAGCCTTTTTTCCGTCTTTTTCTTTCACTTCAAGAAATGGCATGGCAAAGCCATCGAACACCAAGCCTTTTTCATTCATACCACCCTGAGGAAAATAATCAGAATAGCCAAAATATACTGCACCATACTCACTCGAAGAACCCACCTCTATCCACATCCATGTATCCGAGCCAGAGTAGTCTTCGTTATTTCCTACAAATGTTTTACCATCAGTCGTATATTTGAACATACTGCAAGCGTATATATTTACTGCCGACAATGTCATTGAAATAAACAGCACCAACAATACAAGTATATTGCAATAGAAACGATAATATTTTTTCTTGGCATTCATATTTTTGGCTTGTCTGATTTAACAATGTGCAAACTATAAGCATGATAGCTAGTTAATTTTTCTTTACTCCATCTATTCCCTGATTTGTCAAAATTACCGCTAAACAATCACGTCAAAGCTTAACAAAATGCAATTAATCTCCCAGAGATTTTTTCAAGAAGTCATCAACAATTTCAATATATTCAGGCGTAAAGAATTCGGGCGTACTGTGTCCCGCCCCGTGGACGACCACCAAGCGGGCCGACGCACCGTGTTTGATAAATTGGCCTTCCAGCTCGTGAGACTGATTGATTGGCACCTGATAGTCTTGATCACCATGCATAATCAACATCGGAGGGTCATTTTTATCAACGTGGGCTACGGGGCTCGCGAGTTCGGCCAACTCTTTTACCTGATCTACAGGCCGCCCGAGAAGAAGGGCCAGAGCAGGTGCACGAACATTGATACCATGAGGCGTTGATTGCGCAAGTATGCTTAAAAAGTTTGTGGGCCCAAAGTAATCAACGGTAGCCTGCACGGATGAGTCGTAATCCAGATAACGGCCCATATTTCCCTCCAGCTTGGTATGCCCATTGGTAACCCCGACCAATGCCGCAAGATGTCCACCCGCAGAAGACCCCCAAATTGCAATCTTGTCAGCCCGATAATGGTAGGTTTCTGCATTGGCCCGCAGGAATCGAATCGCGGCTTTTATATCGTGGATAGGTGCAGGAAATTTTTCTTCCGGTGAAAGCCGGTATTCCACACTCGCAAGTGCATACCCTTTTTCAAGCAACTGTAAAGGCGGGTCTTCTTTCGATCCGCTATGCCAGGCTCCACCGTGAATCCACACCACCAAAAAAGGATTTTTATTATTTTCAGGCGTATAAATATCCAGCTTTAATTGACGATCCCCGAGTGATGCATAAACCCTATCTTTCAGCACGTCGCCATACGCCACCGCCGAAAAACCCGATATTACAAAAGCAAAAATAAAAATGTTTTTTATAATTAACAAAATAACCGTCTTACATGTTTTAAGCATTATTCGTTACCGCTATTAAAATATTCTTAAGGTTACTTTTTGAATTCCCAGTGTTGTCCCTCAGCGCTATCCACTTCTTTTAAACCAGACCTCTCATTCGCGCGTAAACCATGATTGATCATATAAAACATATCGGAAAGCACCGAGCGCTCATCGGCGTAATAGGAATGCCCCAGAAAGGACGAATCAACCGCCGAGGCGTCAATTGTTTCGATTCCCGATACAACAATAAGGTCGCCTCCGGAATCTCCTGCTCTTGGGTGCCCTCCATGAACAGCCCGTGACGCTTTCAGTGGAATATCCTCCGATGACGCATACAGGGTTACCGGTGCCCCCGCCTCAGCCAAGGCGGGTGCGATATCTCTTTTAAACACGTCTGCGTCGATGTCGGGTGCCGCCAGGATGACTTCTTTAATTTTGGACCCAAAGGAAGGCGTCGATTTAATCACGTCGATGTAGGCTCGTGTTAGCGCCCTATTCCCCATACTGTGCGCAATTAAATAAACATTTTCTGCATCAGAATGACTCAGGAAATCCGTCAAGAAGCCCCTTACATTGGATTCTGCCCACTTGATATTTGCTTCATCAAAAGTATATTTGGATGTACTACCCCAGGATGGCCAACTGTAAAACACCGGAACACCATCAAAACCGAGATCATAAGCCATTTGACCAGTTCGTCTCGCCGCGTCTTCGAAAGTCACGTTATAGCCGTGAACATAGATGAAGGCACTTTTTTTGTCGGATTCATTTATTCGCGATGCCAAGGTCTTAAAATACGAATCCTTTTCGACATTAGCGATATCCATAAGAACGACATGCTTGTCAGGGTTTTCTCTGAACTCTAACCGCCAGATAGAGGGCGACTCCAATTCACCCATGCGGTGATCGCGTGGAATACTCACATATGCGGTGCCATAGCTTAGCTCGCCTCTGGCGGATCCGAAGTAAGGTTTTACCTTCGCACTGTTCTCTATTTTTCTATCGGTAGCGTAAAAGACTTCTATAAGTGCGTAGTTCTGTTCAGCCCCTATCATTCGAACCGTTGCGGCGCATCCCACTAAAAGCATTGAAAGAATAACAACCAATAAAAGAATAAGCCTATTCACACTCGCCCCGCTTTATTTGTACTGTTCCTGAAACCTCATAGTTTTATCAAATTTCCTTTTGGATTCAATACATTAATCCATTTACAATCGATGACCACTGAGCATTCTAATTTTTTCTGAATCTATCCACCCGTAAATGGGTCACCTAATCAATAAACGCAGGCAAAATACGCTCTGCGGTGAGCTGTAAGGATTGGCTATTGCCATCATGGGCGGTAAATACAACCATCAGATCCATCTCGTCAATCAAAATGATAAACTGCCCGCCGCCTCCCTGCGCTGACACGCTGTGGAATTGTTTATCGCCGTGTTTTAAATCGGCATTCCACAAGAAATAACCGTAGCCTTGGCCTGAAACGTCTTTACCGCCGCCAAATACATCTTCATCGCCTGTAGACGTGATACGGCTGATCGCCTTTTCAACAAATGCTTCCGGGAGCAATTGCTCGCCATTCCACTTACCCTTATTCAAAATCAGCGTGCCCAAGCGAGCCATAGCGCGTGAGGTAATACTTGCCCGGTCCCCTGCCCTTGGTAGACCACTCACATCATTTTGCCAGTTATAGGTGCTTATACCCAGCTTATGGAAAAGTTCATTTTTGATAAAATCTTCAGCCGAGCCCGGCACAACCGCTTCAATCACTTGCATAACCAGGTTGGGATCACTGCCCTGATATACAAAGCGCTGAGATTCTGCGGTAATTGGCGCGCTATGTTCAAACAGGGCCTGAACCTTCCCTTGCCCTAATAACGCGCCGGGAACATTCTCGAACGCAGCTCTCTGCTCATCACTGATTTGGAGACCAGAACGCATGTTCAATGCCTGGTGTAAGGTAATTTTTTCTGCGCCTTCTACAAACCTGGAGGAATCAAGATCCTTGAGAAAGCTGACCACGGGTTTATCCAGATCCGCCATAGTGAGATAACCCAGTTGTATTGCACGCCCGAGTACCAGCGTGGTGTAGGTTTTTGTTGCCGACACTTGCGGATGAGTCAGATTAATGCGACCACGCAAATAGTAAGATTCAAATAGGAGCTTACCGTTGTGGGAAATTAGCAAACTGTCAATTTTGCCGTGTTGCCCTTGGGCAATTTCCTGAGCGAGCGTAACAATAAGATCTTTTTTTCCCGCATCTATTCCAAGCTCACCCACCACAAGGCCGTCCTTTCTGTCCTCCGGGGCATTACTGATAAAGGCTTTTTCGCGAAGCGGAACATCCCAAAATGACAAGTCGTTGTCGTCGAGTGCAACTTCAACTGAAACATAGTCCACACCCCTATTTGAAAATGGGTCCTGACTATTAGCCGGGGTAGGATTCGCATTGCGATCGGAAATATGCGTAGCGCAACTCACAACCACAAAAGACAAAAACACGAAAGCCAGGGAAATACGAGTCATATTCTATCCTTTCTATTGCGATCAGCAGCCAATTTGATGCTACTAATGTTTTGCCTTATTTTTATAGCACCAGGACGGTAAACTCAAAGAATAAATGAGGAAAAAATAAGAAAGGTTAGTGTCTTACCGAGGGCGTTCAAAGTTCTGTGTCAGCAGAAGCACACTAACGCCCTCAATGATCAAATGAAGCAGGTTTTGGTGGTAACTTGTAGTTCATTGATATACACCAAAAAATAATAGATGAGATAAAACTATTCTCTTAAACACTTAACCACCAAATCAAGCTTCATTCCTTAATACTTAGTGGCATGCCCTTTACACCCGCATAGAAAACCAATAGCTCAGTATCAACCAAACCGGTGTTAGTCCCGTAATGAACCGTATCAACTAGCTCGACCACCGCATCACCGGCTTTAAACGTCACGCGGTCACCGTGTTCTGACACTACTGTAATCTCACCAGAGATTATTACCGCAGCACTCATAACTGGATGCTTGTGCTTGTCTACAACCGCGCCGGGCGGAACCTTCACTTTTAATATAGTGACCTCAGGAGACCCGCCGGGATAAGCCTCCAATTCCTTACCATCCCAGCTCTTACCTGTTTTAAGCAGTGTTTCAAAACTAACCGGGTTATTTTCCGCTGCATACAAAGCAGTGTGAAATAACATGAATGAAAGAACGCCCAGTAAACGCTTAACCATAAGTTAATACCATTTGCCCATATAATATCTCTAGCAAGAAGCTATTTTTCATCACCCTTATGCAGAATTTTCTTTATAAAATAACCAATAATTAAAATTGGGATAACATACTGAACGAGCATTTGAATTGACGCCCTGATATACTCTCGAATTGAACTTCTTATCTCTTCCTGTGTTATTGCCGGGTTCTGAAACTGAAAATCAGACCAGCCCACCCACAAGCATACAATCAATACGCAGAATAGCAGCAAGTATTTTATTCGGTCTTTAGCGTCCATCATATTCTCCTGAAATTAGATCCATCATAAGTAGCTGCTCACCCTGAAGAGTTCTCGCGAGCATTCCACGCCAATCAAACGCATACACTTATACTACTCCGGTGGAGTCCGTTAAATAATACCTTAAGCTTTACTAAGGCGCCTGTAAAACCCCACCTATTCATCCTTTGGCGATAGCATTTCCAAAACCACCGCACTATCCGAACTATGCACCTCCTTCCAGGGTAGAAACCGAACACTCGCTGGGCTTTGTTCAGAGGGACGCACAGCGATAAATACACCTTTTTCAAAGGTTCTGATAATTTGTACAGGCTTGTCGTTAATTTTGTGTTGCGCTTCCATTTCGCCTATGAGGTAGTTGTGTGTCCGCAAGCTATCGAATACACCAATCTGAAACGAATACACCAGCAAGATAATTATGCTCATGCCATGTCGAAGCGGTTGCCGATAGATGGCTTTAAATCCGTGGGTTCCATCCTGAAGTGATATAGCGAGCATCACAACCGCAAAAAACAAGAGAACGAAAATAAGGTAAAAACTACCCTGAAATTTAAACACCAGGCTTTCGGGCATAGCAAGCCGTATAAGGAGTGCGAGCATAGCTGAAAACGTGATTGCCAATAACTGAGGCGCTATGGGCGCACACAGTTTATATAGGTTCAGTAGCTGTGCAACCAGGCGTTTTTTCTTTTGGATCGCTGCGGCTTTCGCAAGTAAATAACGATTGGTGGTTGGGCGTGCAAGAGCGAATACAAAAACGGTAAAACTATAAATAGCAATCCCGAACTCATAGAGAAAATAAAGAAATAGCAATAGCACTGCTAAAATCAGCGGAAGTATGAGCACCAGCAATCCGATGTAAATGGAGGTTTGTATATGGTCGCTAATAGTAATATTGAGCAAAAGCTTTTCACTGAGAGGCATAAAAATGCCTATATTATGTGCAACGCCTAGAAGTAAAAAAACCAGGGAGAACAACGCCAGATAGGGCGCGGGGTTGAGGTTGAATTTTGTGCCGCCTTGCGTCTTTTGCTTATCGCTTGGTGGATTTCGCCGAAAATGACTGCTTCCTAATTCCCGGTAGTCGAGTGCCTGTGAGTGTCGTCTACTTGTCATCGCGGTTCCTTGCGTTTGTCAGAAGTGTGTATCGCTACAGTGAGCCCCTCTACTTTATTCCTTGATGAGGATATTTTAAAGAGGTGCCTACTTTAATCTATGACTCCTGCCTTATCGATACCCAGCTGGTTTTGATAGTGTCTGCGCCGCGTGACTTTACTTGGCTATCCACTGACTACCCATTGACTACACAATGACGCCCCCTCGCCTTGCCCTTGAACAGGATATGTCCGGATGTGATAAGAACTCCGCTTACATTGTAAGCGGAGAACCCTGTGTAGTTACAGGTTATTGAAGATTCTGGCGGGCCTAACAATCAGCGTTGCCTGTTTCAATCAAGCAGGCGCGCGCATCCATATTGTCGAGCAATTTTGAATAGATTAAATCTGTTCGATAAGGTAACGGATACGTTTCAGAAAAGTAGTTTTTGAAGGGCAATATAATGCCATGAGTATTGTCCATGGTGACCTCGAGGTTACCGACTTCGCCAGCATAACCAATACAACAAAAACCGGGAATCGGAACATCCCGAAAGAAGCGATCAAAGATATCGACAGCAACAATAAATCGTCCATCACCGGGTATGGCGTAATCTTTATAAAGCTCTTCCAGATCGTCTTGCAGAAAACCTACCTGAAATACCCCGTACGACTCGGCGTAAATATTCGCCCCAATTAAGTCGTCTTCTGATGCACCATCAGAATATAGAACAACATTATTATTTCCGTTATATCCAACCCGCTGATTGTTTCTACCGTTAAGTCGAAAGACAGGTTGCCCATTGTCGATAGGGTAATCCGTTCTCCATTCAACCAGTGTGCTATCCAGATTTGAATGCCCCGGGTCCTTGTCAATAACGGCATATCGCAACTTAAACCAGCCATCGCGATCCTTAAAGGTAATTCTCAAATACGCATCCGAGTTTGAGTGTCGGTTATCATAGCTTAGTCTGAAATCACCATTTTCCTGTGTCCAGCCTCCCGCAATACGGATGTCATTTTCGGCTTCACGACCGCGATTTTTATCGGGCTTGCCCTGAACTTTAAAAAGCTCAATTCTTACTTCTGGCAATGCAAGAGTGGGAGTATCATAGTTTGGGTTACCTGAAAAATAAGCGTAGTAATCCAGATTAAAGGTTGTGATCTTCCCGGAAATAGACCCCGCAAAGACCAGGTTGCTCATGCAAAACAAGGCGACAGCAATGAGATATTTCATTTTTTCTCCAAAATAAACGTTATGAATAGACCTGACAATCACGATGGGACATTGTTTTTATTGTTGGTGCATGCCAAGTGGAAAGTAGTGTAATTAGCGTGAAAGCAGGTAAATCAAACCCTTAAAAAAATGGCTAGATTTTTGTATCCCGCCTCATGCGCCTACCGCCGCGCACTTTACAAAATGCATTTTAAAAATCAATTTTTATCTCTTACTTTGCCATTAAATTCATAGAAATTATGTGGAGGTTTGCAAAAATAAATAAAACAATAAATTAATTGAAAAGAAAATTTATTATTTTACGTAGTATGTGTTTTTCTTATTAGTTTTCGATTAGGCCACACTTACAAGGTTGATTTATATGCCACCTAAAAAACCACACTATCACTTATAATCAATGCAAGGGTGGCGAACACCTGGAATCAGTGTACGGGCGGGCTGTATAAAATTCGGTTTGATCAATTAACTTGCCGGATGAAACACACCCGATTTCATATTCCTTGTTAAGCGTTTCTACCATAGCTGGCTAGATACTTTTCAACAGCGGACCTCAACAAATAAGTGTGCATCGCGCTGGCCAAACTAATAGCGAACAAACATAGATACATTGATGTAGAACCGCTTGAAAACAAATATCCCCGAACCAAACGTAACATTTCACTGTGCCAACAAGGCATTTATCTCCTCTACCAAGCCAGGTAAAGAATCTGCGCTATAGCCAACGTGCGTAGCTGCAACTTTGCCATCTCTGCCTACAATAAACATGTGTGGAATGGCTTTAACACCGTATTTTTTCGCTACTTTGCTATTTCTGTCGTAGGTAATAATCATTGGATTATCCTGAAGTGCATCAGCAATCGAACGAAACATTTTCTTTTTCTCTTTAAAATTTACGGCTATTACCTGTAATTCATCCGTACCTACTTTTTTCTGGATGCCACTCAACACAGGGATTTCTTTCATACAGGGTGGGCACCAGGTTGCCCAAAAGGTAATGACCACCACTTTACCTTTGAAATTTTTGACCAAAACCTCTTTTGAATCTACAGTTTTACCCAGGCTTTCATAGGGAATATCTCCAATCTGCACACCAGCAAGAGTGTTTGCAGAAAATACTAATACCAATACAAGCAGTATGATGTGCTTTCTTTTTGAATTATTCATAGTCATCTATTATTTTAGTTAAAATTCACTATTCAGACTTACAACCACGGTCGCCCTTATACCATTTGATTGCGCATGCATAAACCTATCAATTGGCTCTCTTAAACGCAGTTAAATCATCTGATATCGTCGTCCACATTCCCGGGCGTGCACCAATCGATTTATTACCCTTATAGATAAGGGTTACCGGAAGGCCTTTGATTTCAATTTTTTGGCTCTTTAAGTACTGTTTTAGTGCCTCGTCACTGCTCACTAGTGAATATGGGTTATACACAACTTCGGTAAATCCTATTTGGCCTGCGTGTTCACGAGCTGCATATCGAAAAAATGCATTGTTTTTAACACAGGCTAAGCATGTGTTTTCTGTTGATGTTAAATGAATAAGCAAAAGCTTGTCTTGAGCGTTCGCACTTACCAAGCCGGGGAGATCTGAGGATTGATATTTTGATATATTTACATCATCGTAATTGTCAACCAATATTTCATTTATTATCCCGTGCGCATTTTGTAACGTATCGAAAAGATTTTCTCTATACCCAGATATCTTAAAAACCTCAATTTTATCAAGATACAACTGCGTAGCGGGCAATCCGCGCAAACGCTTGAATTTTTTTTGATATCTTTTCCAAGGGTTGAATATTACCTCAGCAAAGGTATATTTTTCTGCATGCTCTTTATGAAGTTGGGAAAATACAAGATTATTCTTTATGCAGTGAACGCAACTACTGTCTGTTGAGGTAAAATGAACAACGATAGGCTTATCTGTTTTTATAGCCTTAAATTCATTGTAAAAATCATCAGAACTTAATTTTATTATACCTTCTTCAAGAATATTCTCTTTTTTAGAAACCGATTTCTTTGGGTAACTTAAAAAGTAACGCATCTCAGACAAAACCGCCTTGTCTATTTCATGCTGAGGAATAACCTCGTCATATTTTTCAAGTATCTCATTTGGCAATGTATAAAGACTTCTAAATTTATCCCCTATTAGACACACTAATGTTTTGTCCAACTTATTCTCGCCAAAGCTACATAAATGTGGGTTATCGCTTGAAACAGCTCCGAGCGTTGTGATACCAATACGCTCACCATAAGGGCCAGACACCGCTGAGTTTTGTGTAAACACGGAAAACGCGATATTAGTGCCTTCTCGACCATCCACCTGGAATATAGGCTTAACATTGCCCTCCTCATAAATATTAAAAACCGGTTGAATGTAGCCATAACTCTCTTCTTGCGATGCTTCGATTCTCGCGTCTGGAAATAAGGTCTGAATCACGACTTTAGAAAAAGAGAGAGTCTCTGATATTGGGCCTGCGCCCTTGGGGCCTATTTTTAGAGCAGTGCCATTGGAACTTAACGAGACATTGGTGTAATTGGCAGGCCTTGCTTTTTCTGCTGCTTGCTTTTCTTCTGTTGTGCACTGCCTCTGCCAGTTCGATGTTGCACTGGATTTCGTCACGAAAGAACGACCAGCGACGTTCATTACACCTTCAGCTTGCACATCCACCCTCGATAGTGAATAGGTATATTGTATTTGATGATCGGAAGTCATGTTGTCTGTCGAAATACAGCGAAGGTTGAAAGTGACTTCTTTTCCAATATGTTTTAGATCAGAGACAGTACAATTTGAATCCTCTCCCAAGCCCTGTTTAAATTTAGCGACGTAGTAATCTAACGCACGGTTTTCATCCTCTTTTAACAAACATTCGCCTCCAGCTATGTTCGTACCTGGGAGCGAAACTCCTTCAACCACTGTGTTCTGTTTGTATTCCCAGTACCCAGGCTTGAGCACAATTTGATTTGCCTCAGCCTGAAAAACACTCAAAACCAAACCAAGCGACAAACCCCAGCGGAAAAACGCGTTTCTATATACGGAAATACACATTATTTTCTCTCTGTTCTTAATTAAGAAGATATTAACTGAATTACGTGGTGCTTTTTGGGTCTGAGTATAATTTTTCGGTATCAGGCCTTAAAAGTATGACACCCATTTTACCCACCTTTCCTCTTTAGCCCCTTTTTCTGCAAGACCAGCGTTTTATGATTTGGTCATCAACATCAACCCCCAACCCCGGTCTCTCCATTAATCGCTCGCGGGGTATCTGTAAACGCTGATCGAACATCAGCGGCTCACTTGCGATATCTTCTGTCAGCAACAGGTTCCCTGCTGCGCCCTCGTGATAGCGTAAGTCCCCGCTCAATACCGCGAACAATAATCCTGCTGCGGTGATCAGCGTGCTCTCCCCTACGTTTGCGCCTAGCTGCGTCTGTATGCCGGCGGCCTTTGCCATTCGCCGGATTTCGAGCGCATTAAACAAACCGCCCACTTTGGATATTTTTATATTCAGGCAATCGGCCGCGCCGCTGCTGATTAGCTCTGAAACTTGCGCTCTACTGCGCACGCTTTCATCGAGAATAATGGCTGCGCGACTACAGTCTTTAAAGCGCTCGTAATAGTCGCCAAGCAATTCAACCTGATCGCTTAACAGCGGCTGTTCCAACGCCGATACATTAAACTCGTTCAGTAGCTCGCTAACATCCGCCACAGTATGTTCTTGCCAGGCGCCATTGGCATCAATACGGATATCGGCCAAGGGATAGTAGCGCCGAATCAAACTGAGTTGATCTCGCACGCGCTGTAAATTACTGCCAGCTTTTAATTTAATTGCCGGAATAGAAAACGCCTGCATGCGCTGCAGAAACACGTCCAGTTCAGCTGTATCCAGGTCCGATATCGGCGCGGAGTATTGCACACTTGTCGGCTGACAGCCTGAGTTGTCCACGCCTTCGTGCGCTGACAGCAAGGTCAGCAATGGACGGCCATTGATGCGCCCAAATAAATCCAGCAAGGCCAATTCAAGTGCTGCGCGGGCACACAGGTTATCCGGGTGCCGCTGCTCAAACGCATCGCACCAATCGCGGATAGCGGTTAACGAATGGAATTCCTGATCGTAAAGCAGCGGTAATGTCTGAGTGATAAGGTCACAACAGTGCTGCTGCGTTTCACCGGACACATAGTCACGCGGCAAAGCCTCTCCCCAGCCACTCACACTCTCTGAAGCAGATAAATGTTCTGCACCACGAAGACAGACAAAAACCGACTCCGAATGATTGCGCTCAGCCAACGCATGCACAAAAGACTGTTTAAAGGGAATATTAACCGCGTAGACGGCCGCCTCACGGATACGCATGAGAAAAATATCTCCGCTTTATTTTTCGCAGGGGCTTGAGCATAAACCAGAGCACATTCTTAACATTCAGCTTGCAGACCAAAATCAGGCCATGACCATTCGCATGCTCCGGATTGTGACGCGCATAATACGCAATATAGGGGTTAGTGAGATCCTTTTCGGTAATGACCACCGATTGATCATTCAAAATATTGGTTGCCTTACGCACGGTACCGGTCTGTGGGTCAAAATCTTCGCCATAATAACGCTCACCAATCATACGGATTAACTCCGAAATTAGCGCAGGTGTTAAGCGGTGGGGGGATGGCCAGTAATCTTTCAGATTATTCGCCATCACCAGATAAGGCTTATACGACAGTGCATCCGTCCAGAAAAAAGCCGGACGCCACGGGTGCCTTAACTTAATACTCAACATATAACGGATAACTGTGCGCTGCACCAGCATGCGGCCACGGTAAGCAGGCTGAATATACACCTGGCCAAAATACAATGTGGTAATGCGTTCTTTATTTACCGCAGTAAAGTCATAAAAACGCACACCAATACACCCCACCAGCTCAGCCGTGTTATCAGCACTCTGCCCTGCCTGGTGCTGCCGGTAAAACAATACCACCTCATCCAACCTGCTCCAGCGCTCGGTAAAGGCATCGAAACTGATGTTATAGGCCTGGTGGTAGAGGCTCCATATCGCTTGATTCAAAGCTTCATCAATGGCGCTGGCAGAGAGGATTTTTGTCTTAACTTTTGCGGTTAATCGCACACAGGCAACCCGTTATGTTATTAGATATTTTCGGCAGCTTTAAACCGTAGGCTGTTTTTTACCATCAAAACTTCCGTCACTCAAGTTTCGCAATCGTCTTTGGTATAAAATAGTTAAGTTAATGGTGCAGGCCAACACCAAGAAATTTTGAAGCAATTTTTCACCAGCTGCCCGAAAATAATCTTTCTCACCGCCGGTTTTTTAGATTTAAACTCACCTACGAATTGAAAAACAGTCGTTTTATTCTGTTATACGCAACACCATGCCAACCTTATTAAATATAGATTGAGCGACAAGCATACCGTTTTTGATTTATGAGGCATTTTTTACTGTCGGCGTCCAATTATTTTTTAGAAATTTAATATATCACCTAAATTTTTTTATTTTATTTCACCAGCATATTATGTACCCGCTTATTTCTTACATGAAACACCTTTTGGTTTCGGAAGAGAACCGGCCAACTTTTCAATATTTAAAGATAACTTTGCCTTAAAATGTTTTTCATACTTCGCCAATTCCTCAGCCGACAACTTTTCATAATCATCTGGCTCAAATCCGACTTCCTCACGATAAATTCCCAATCCGTGACCTCCTATGTAGTGGATTGGCATTAGAGAATAAGATCTAGATGCAATTATACTACTTAATTCATTCCTTTTTTCCCTAGTATTACTCTCAATCCCATAAGATCCCTGACGCCCCCTTGCCAAATCCAGCCTTTCAAATTCCCTAGTATGAAAAATCTTGAAATCCGCAATAAAAATAACTCCACTTAGTTCATAGTCCTTAAATTCAGCCTTAAAGCTATCAATAAAATCTTTATTCGCCGTCATTAATCCATCCTGTCTATCAGGCGTATCTGATTTTTCAATATATTCATAGATATTTGGGGTATCACTGAGATCAACCAATTCGTAACAATATTCAGACAGCAAAATACTTTTTAACTCCCTGAAAATATATCTATCCAACTCCCAATTAACCTCCAAGTCTCTCTCAAAGTTACCAAATACAGTAAAACCTATATGCCTGTGTACTGGTTTGGGAGGTAGTGCAGACATAAATCCAATCTTTGCTCCATCTTTATAATTATAATCAACAGGAAGAGGGTTTGTTATTTGAGTTTCACACCCTGTAATTACAAAAATTATGATAATGACCTGTAAATATTTCATTCTTCCCCCTTACCTAAAGAAAAAATACTTTGAGGCGATACTTAGACAACCGCACTAACAATCTTCCAGTACACAATATTTTTTTTTAAATCAGCCCCGACAAGGTCATAAATCTATCTGTACGCTTACCGTGCGTACCCAGTTATCTTTTCGACCGACACATTCTTTAATTTTAAACTTGTCTACGAGCTGTAAGACTGTTGTTTTATTATATTCTTACACATCACCGTTTCAGGTTTCATAAAATCAATTGAGGGCATAACATCCTCTTTTGATTTTTATGCAGTGATTTTTGCTGCTAGTGTCTAATTATTTCGTTTCCAGAAAATAAATATGCCACCTTTATCGAAAAGAACACTATTCGAGACTGATCACTTCTTTTTCATTGCGGACCATCGTAAGTCTCTTTTGGTCCGTATTCCACACGTAAGACCTGGTAATAACGATTTCGTCGTAGGAGCCTATCGGAAAATAGCTTAGCGTTAATACCAATTCATTACCCGCCAAGGAAACTCGCGCAGCACTACCGGCGATCTCCCTGAATAGCTCTATTTCCATTTCGCCAGCAGCACGATATTTGACCGATATGTCGCAGTGATCGCCAGAATAGCAGAGTGATCCTGTGGTTATAACAACATTACCTGATTCAGTTAATAACGTTTCATGAGTAATTAATGCATCAGGCGCTGACCAGTCAAAAGGATCAGCAGCGACTAATGGAGATAAAAGTAATATGTATAAAAATCTTTTCATTTTCCAGTAAATAAACACGATATCGATCTCACTATCGTTCTAAGTCATAGTAACTTGTACTGCGTGTGAGGAGAAGCTTTAGTGTAAAGTGGTGTAGCCATCACAAGAAGCGATTAAAATTAGTACTAGACCTACCAAAAATATCCTTACTGGATTCACCCTCAACCCTCTTTAAGCATAGCGCCCTGCCAAGGGGCACGCGGAACAACGTGTAGCGTTTCCCGCTGAGGCCGCGTATTTTTGCGGCCGGAGTAACTTCGGCAGCTTATTAGACATTTTACAGCGCCTTGATAAGTGGGTAATCGACATAGCCTTTACCCGAAGATGATTCCACCAGGGCCCACTCTCCAGATTTGCTTAATAATTTTATAAGTGTACCGCCTGCGATAGTGCCAACGATATCGCTATTTATTGAGGGGGCCGACCTCAGGTTAACTCCGCCATCAGCTAAAACCACATAAGAAGACTCCAATCGTTCTTTGCTGCAGTAACCCTTGAGTCCATTTGTAGATATAAATTTTTGAATTGATGCATACTCCGGAATTTTTCGAGCGGCAAAAAGACAATTGTGGTTTTTAATAACCGTTGCAATTAAACCTGCTTTAACGTCATGATCAATTGCATCAACCAGCACTTTAACGATAACTTCATCTGCCACAAGTGGATCATAATTTATAGCAAGTGGGCAGCCCTGCCCCCTCAAAAATTCTTCTTTATTACTTAGGTCATTTAATTCCCAATAAGACATAAACCGCTGTGCAGTAGATCCGCAAGAAAGCGCATTCATGGAAAATAAAATTGTAAAAGCCAGTAGCAGAGTTCTCATTTTCAGATGCCTAATACTCCGCCCAGGGGCAGCCTTGTAGTTGATTGTGTTGCGCTAGCGTAGCGAAAAGCGCATAAGCAAGCAAAGGCTGCCCCAGCGCCAAAGGCGTGATTAGAGCGGTTTGTTATACGTCTTAGTTTCATGGGCTTGGCCCCCAAAGATGCTGATTTCATTAATTGTACATCTTGACTCTTTATATGTTGCCTGACCTCTTTCGCGAAGCTCATAAACTCTTGATTAGAATATAAGGATTCCCAAAATAATCTTCTTTCTTCATCACTTTCAAATTTCCATATATGAATCAATTGATGAAGGATGCCAGTATCACTTATAAAATAACCGACAAGGTATTTGTCATAACCACCTTTCTTCATTGCTGGCCAACCATAGTTTTCGTAAAGGTTAGCTACCTCAGGCATTTGGCCCGTGGCGATTGAATAAATCCTTTTCTCGTAGATTTTCATACTTATTCCGATTAATTCCTAGCTAGGTTTTTAATATTGCTCTTCGTATAACGCTCCGCTCAGCCGAGCCTGTGTAGCAGGCGTCGGCTGAGCGGCGGCTTGTTATACCTTTTCAAGTTATTCTTGCGAATTTTATACCGTAAGCTGCACTTTCTAATTCTACTTTCCATAACTCCGGACTAAAAGGGCCATTTGCAATCATCGTCCTCACTTTTTCTATGTGCCTAGCGTCCATGTTTGCCCCAAAATAGACCGCTTTTAAGACATTATTGGATAATATATAGGATGTATCATTTTTAGGTAGTCTTACCGAAGCGCGAGGGTATAGTAGCGACCGATATTCTTCTTCGTATTTCCAAACGTTAGATTTAGTTAATAATGGGCGAAATGCTCTCGTATCTTTTGGCTGAGGGAAATCTACAGTTGGATATTCATTTTGATACTTAACTTTTTGTGACGCGCTTATTGGTAACTTTTGTGAGTCAAATTTTACACATAAGCCTTTATGTGAATCAGCATAATGAGACCAAAACAGTAAATTATCTACATTTTGAGTAAAGCAGCATACTCTTACTTCGTTAAAAACCCTTTTTATAGAGTCATTTAGTGCAACCTTTAAACCTTCTGTGTTTCTCATATTTATTGAAACCATTTTTTCTGCATCTTTTTTTCTAAGGCCTGATTCCTTACCAACCTTAATCAGGTGTTTCCTCAGTTTAGCTGCATCTTCGCCCGTATTTGGATATAAAAAATGTGGGCTGCATTCAAAAGGGTCATTTAAATCCTTTGGCAAGGAGTGATATAAATTTGCTTCCTCAAATAGACAAGAAAGATACTCTGGATGATCCTCATTAAATCTAAAAAATTTGAATAAACTCTTTATTCCTTCAGCCTGCGGAAAGGGGTGATCTTTGCGAAAATCATCGATTGAAATCATTTTCTAATATATTTTCTGGTCGCTTTTTGTATAACGCCTCAATCACCGGCCCGCCGGAGTGGAGGATTTTTTGTGGCAAAAGCGTTAGCGCCACAAAAATGCCGGAGCGGGGTGGGTCCGCGCGCATTGATTTGTTAGGGCTAAGCTGCAACCAACGCATCTTGAATATTTTGGATTAACAGTTCCAAATAGTTGTTGTTACCTTGTTTTAAGGCTATCTCTATCAGGTTTTTGTCACTAAATTTAGAAAAGCGACCCTTTGCTGATAAGAAGCGAGAAAGCATCTGAAACAATTGCTTTCCTCTAACATTTAAATTGTATTCAAGGAAAACCTCGTCCACGATTTTCTTGGAAGGGGTTGTGTAGCCAATACCACAAGAGAAATTTGGACAAATAGTATTTAAGCCTTCTGGAGAAACCAAATTTATGTGTGCTGAAACTTGTAATGTTCGGTTTTGACTGTTTGTATTCCTAAATTTTTCAAGCTCGAATGAAAACCACTTTCCTATAATATCTCGAAGTATTTCGTGTTTTTCTAAATCTTTATTGTCCAGTAAATTTAAAATATTTGAGCCGGCAAATATATCATTTTCAATGCAATATCCAGAAGTAAATATTATGCCTGTTTTGTCTGACGGTATCCCTTCAAAGCGATATGAATCTTTATCTGCAATAAATATAACATTCTTGTCCGAGAATTCTGCTTTCCTTTCATATACTGCTATTAAGTTACATCTACCCCCACATGGCTGCAGAGAAACTAAGTTTGTATTCAAATGCGTCTTTAACCATCTATAAATAAAAACGTCATCTGTACCTTCAATTAGTATAGTTGGGATAAATGATCTTTTAAGAGTATTTACTATTTCATCAATGGTCGGTAATGACTTAGCCCCCATTTAAGTCACCTCTATCAGTACCGATCATTATTTCTTTGTCTTCATATTGCGTATATATAAAAGGCGAATGGGTTGCTATAAAGAGCTGATTATTTGTTTTTTGCTCAATCATGACATCCAATAAAATACGCTGCCAATCCACATGTAGACTCAGTTCGGGCTCATCGATAAAGAACGGGCAATCATTGTAAAGAGCGTTATAGCACAAAAAGCTTAACATTTGCTTTTCACCAGCAGACAGAGAGTCAGAATTAATGCTTTGATCTATATCACCCAAGGTTACTCTTGGGTTGAGTCTTATTCCTTTATGTTTGAATATTGTTACTATTATATTTGAAAGAACACTTAAAGATTTAAATGCATTTTCACGAACCAGTTCTAACTCTACAACATCCTGATTAATTTTATCCAACGTAGAAACTGCGTCCTTAAGAGCATCTTTTTCTTTAGAGCCTAATTGCCTATAGCTTCTTATTTCAGTGAAAATCTTTTCAGAAAGTGATTTTGA
This sequence comes from Cellvibrionaceae bacterium 1162T.S.0a.05, assembly GCA_000964245.1. GTDB lineage: Bacteria > Pseudomonadota > Gammaproteobacteria > Pseudomonadales > Cellvibrionaceae > 1162T-S-0a-05. The sequence continues at coordinate 4,192,902 of LANB01000001.1, forward strand.
ATAGTCATTGACCTTTGTCGTTGCATCGCTGTGTTTACGAGTAACTAGCTGAGAGATATCCACAGTTGAAATGGAAGAAACAAACTTGTGGTTTCCAACCGAAAGCCTATCAGCATGAGACTCAAGCGCCTCTTGAATTTGACTTCCAAAACCTTCGCTTTCTCCAATGACAAATTCGCTGCCACTGCGAAATACTCTCCTTGCTCTACTCCCTACATCTTCGTCCATTGAAAAACCGCCTTCAATCCTTCTGAAGGTCGGAAAGAAGATAGATGTATCTAACATCCCTACAGTAATTTCGTTTGCCTCCTCTACAGTTTCACCTCTATTTATTGGTTCTTTTTTATCAAAGAGAATTTCACCTGTCGGTTTGCTAATAATAAATCTAACAAGTTCTCTATTTTTACTTTTGCTTCTCTCGACTTGTAATGTGTATTTTGAGGTAACGATCTTTACGTTAGTAAAATGTATCTCTCGCAATGCTCGTTCAATATTTGCACTAATGCAATACCACATCAACTTTAGTATTGTTGTTTTCCCTGATCCATTACGCCCAGTAATTATATTAATATCGTCATTAAATTTTATATTAATTGGATGGCTTGATTCATTGAGTCCAGCCACCTCTAATTCGTTTATTTTCATATCTTTTTACTCATATCGTGGAAAGATTAGAGCTCTAGCGCCTTGGTAAATTGCAGTTTTGGAGGAGCCCGTGTGTGCTATTAAGCACACAAAGGAGCGACGGAAAAACTGTCAATTTAACCAATTTGTTAGGAATTTTCATTTTCTTTCTTAAAATACTCGTATTGCAATTCAGTCTCAAGCTCATAGAATTTAGTTAAGTACATTAACGCTTTATCTGTGGATATAGATTTGAATTCAAAGAACTTAGGATAAGCGATAAAACCTAATATTTTCTTGGGCCTAAAGGTACAAACTTCGACGTTAAAACTACCTAGACAGTTAGCTAATGTAAACGCTATGTGATAATCGCCTATTCTAAAAGTCAAATCAGGCCAACATGGTGTTGGTCTTTTACCATCAAGCTTATCAAATTCTTTAAGCTCCTTTTCCCAAGGGGCATTCTTGAATTCGAGTATTGCTTTCTCTAAATTGCACTTTCCCAAATCAGTATTTGTACAATCAGCATTAATAAAGCCTGCTGCATCTGATTTTTTCATTCGCATTCCTAACGCCCCAAACACGGGCGAGCGAAACAACGTGTAGCGAGTCCGCGCCGCGCTTTTTGCGGCGAATAGTGCTTTGGCTTGTTATGCATTGATTACCTCGATATACCATTTTGGGTTCATTTCGCTAAAATCCGTGCGAACGTTTGAACTTAGATAACCGGCAGAATCTAGAACGTAATAAGTATTTGGCTCTCTTTTAAATACCACCCAATGCCAGAAATTTTTGCCATTTTCTTGATGATGTTTAATAGCTAGTAAAGCTAGGTTCGGTAACTTATCCCAGGACTCGAATGGAGTTTCAATGGCAGAAGTTTTCACCCCAAATTTGGCCAGCATATTCCGAACGTGTTGGGTATCTGACCACAATGATTTATCTTCTGCGAATATCCCCATGGAGTTCGCGATTTCCTTCATTTCGGAATATGTTTTCCCCAGTATATTTGCCGCCGAGGCTATCCCGCATCCTGTTTTTTCTTCTTGAATCACTGGCTTCAAATCTTAATTCTCCAAAATGCATAACGCCAAGATTAACGCGCATTTACTGCGTAGCGTAGTTTTGCGGTAGAGTAGCCGAAGGCTACCGCAAAACGAAGCGAAGTAGTGAATGTCGCGTTGAACTTTTTGTTATGTTGATTAATGTTCTACATCCCTCAACAGTCTGTAAATATTTAATAATATTAAGATTCTTCATTTTCTTTGCCTCATCCATGGGTGCATTCCCTCTAGAGTCTTTAAGACTACAGCTTGCTCCTTTTGAGATTAGCATTTCAACAAATTCTATTCTATTGTTGTGAATTGCCGTATTTAACGGTGTGTTACCCTTTAAACTAACAAAATTTGGGGAACCCACCTCAATCAAATATTTTTCAAACCGTTGCTTGTCGCCTATTTTTATTGATTCAATCAAGTTAATTTCGTTATCAATTTCTTGGGTGCCACACCCATAAATTAAGACATAAAATATAATCGAAACGATGTTTTTATTCATCTTCAACATAACGCCGTTGTAAATTGCATTTTTGGAGGAGCCCGTTTGTACCATTCAGCACAAAAAGGAGCGACGGAAAAACTGTCAATTTGACAACTTTGTTAGGCTAATACTGATTCAAAGCTTACTAACCTGAATTTTTTCACACAATTTCCCGAATAAAGATGTAACCGCATATCGCCTTTGGAAAATTGAAGCTCCCGCCATTACGGTTACGCAACCAGCTAAAAATGTTAAGTAAATATTCCCGGTTTTCCAATATGTATAAATCGTAATAATTATAAATAATAAAAACAGAATATTTACAAACTTATCCAAAAAGCCGCCGGTTGTCGTGTACATCTTTACTTCACTCCCTCCGGTGGCAGAAGGGGTAAAATCACACTGCCCAATTGCTTCCCAAATGCCACCCATGCCATTCTGCTCCGAAAACTGAATGCTAGCGGAAGAGATTTTTCTAACATAGAGTTTTGACATAGTATTCGAAGTATTGGTTTGATCAAAAGATGAAAGATGTGTTTTTTCATTACCTGTGGCTTGCCCAAAAATGGCAGCCATACATTCCTCAGGAGGAATATCGACCTGCAGCTTTTTCACAAACATAACTAATATTTTTCCTGTGTGCCGCCTAACGCCGCGAGTAAGCGGACTCTTTTGTGAAGTGGAGTTTTGCGGTATAGTTGGCGAAGCCAACCGCAAAACGAAACGCAGCAAGAGGGGTCCGCTTGACCGCTTTGTTATGTGTTGAATTTTCTAAAGCTAACATCTTTAGTAATGCTTGATGGGTGCCAACAGTTTTTCTTGAGCCTAGTTATTTCCAATTTTTTTATATAAGAAACATACACGGCAACTCTACCTATTATATAGAACCAAAAAACAACTGCCGGCCTTCCATTTACCTCAAGCGCCTGAATACTAGTGATTCCAGCGAATTTGTTGCTAATATCCCAAGATCCAAATTCAATATATAGATTAGCACAAGGCTTTGTTCCATTGATGGATGATTTAAATGGCTCTAGGTGCAAAGGTGTGTCTTCAGCAGCCAGCCTGCAGCCGAAAAGTTTACAAAAGTACAAATGTACATTAAGCATTGCTTCTGACTTCCGCCCCGGGAATACATTTGATATTTTTATTTTTCCGTTTGAAAGCAGACGTGAGTGATTATTCTGCATGTACTTGGATAGAATTTCCCAATCTTTATCATATGGCTGAGTTTTATTGCTGTTGCAGCTGTTGCATATTTTTGCTTCGGATTTTACATATTTTGAGTTTGCGCTCTGCATTTCCCATGATTTTTCACCTTTCTGAAAATATACAGGTTCTTTGTTGGTAATATCTCCAAAATAATACCTCAAATCTGAAGCCTTGATTAAATGCTCTCCGGTATTACCTTCTTCTCCACAAATCCAACAACGCATTTAAACTCTCGATATTTTTACACATAACAATGTTATTAGATTGCTGCCCACACCCAGGCAATTTGCCCATATCCAGGTATTTTTATCTAAATGTAGACACCCAATGCCTGGATATAGACATGTCTACATCTAGACATCGGAATAAATTTCACTCAATTCTATCGACTAAACCCAATGAATGCACACATTAAAAAGCGAGCTTAATGCTGCTGATATATTCCAGCACCAGTAAAAAGATAAGGGATTTTAGAAAGGAAAAAAACAAAGGGAGGCCAGAACAGCCCCCCGAAAAGACATTTAAGGCATCAAGCTTTCTTGATCGGCCCCTTCTACTTCCACCTTCGGCGGCATCAAATCTTCTTTAGTGATTTTAAGCGCCATCAGAATATTGGCCGCAACGTAGATGGACGAGTACGTACCCACGGCAATACCAATGATCAACGCCAGTGAGAAGTAGTGAATCATTTCTCCACCCACGAAAAACAGGGCGAACAACACCATCAAGGTGGTTAAAGAGGTGATGATGGTTCGGCCGAGTGTTTGTGTGAGTGAGGTATCAACCACTTCTATCGGTTCGGCTTTGCGCATTAAGCGGAAATTTTCGCGTATACGGTCGGCCACAACGATGGTGTCGTTGAGCGAGTAACCGATAACGGCGAGTACAGCCGCGAGTACGGTTAAGTCGAAGTTGAACTGAAAGATGGAGAAGATACCGAGCATGATGACGACGTCGTGTATCAAGGCGGCAACGGCCGCGACCGAGAACTTAAACTGGAAGCGGATGGTAACGTACACCATGACCACGATAAGTGCGAACAACATGCCGAGGCCGCCGTCGTCGCGCAGCTCTTCACCAATTTGTGGGCCGACCACTTCTACACGTTTTAATTCGATTTCGCCCTGAACATTGGGGGCGAGCAAGGCCACAACAGCATCGCCGAGAGAAATTTTATCTTCCTCTTTTTCCGGCGCCTCCCCTTCTGCGTAAATCACTTCGGATTGTTGCAGGCGAATGAGCACGTCCTGGTCGGAGCCGTAGTTAATCACGCTGGCACCGATGTAGCCGCCCTGGTCGAGTTGGTCTCGAATGTTGTTGATGTCTGCCGCTTGTTCAAATTTCAATTCGACCTGGGTACCGCCGGTAAAATCCAGACCGAGGTTTAAGCCCTGGATTGAAAGTGAAACGATTGAGGCAATAAAAAGTATGATGGAAAACGCCGCTGCGTAGTAGCGTTTGCTCATAAAGGATATGATTTTTTCTGACATGATCTCTTTCCTTACGCGCTGCGTTTAAATCCAAAGTTTTTTAAGTTTGCGACCGCCAAAGGTGAGGTTGGCCAGTGCGCGTGTGCCCATGATTGCCGTAAACATGGAAGTACAAATACCGAAGGCCAGGGTAACCGCAAAACCTTTTACCGGGCCGGTGCCGATGGCAAACAAAATAACGGCCACAATCAGCGTGGTGAGGTTGGCATCCATGATGGTGGAATAGGCGTTGTCGTAACCGTCGTTAATGGCTTTTTGTGGCGGCGCCCCGGCTTTGAGTTCTTCTTTAATTCGCGAGAAGATCAGTACGTTGGCGTCCACCGCCATACCCACGGTTAATACAATACCGGCAATACCTGGCAAGGTGAGGGTTGCGCCTAATATCGACATGAGGGCAACCAGCACAATCAGGTTTACCGCCAGTGCGATGTTGGCAAAGATGCCGAAGACTTTGTAAAACACCAGCATAAACACCAGGACCAATGCGAGGCCGAGTTTAACCGAGGTAACGCCGAGTTTGATATTTTCCGCACCGAGTGATGGGCCGATGGTGCGTTCTTCTACGAAGGTCATCGGCGCAGCCAGCGCACCCGCACGAATTAACAATGACAGTTCCGCCGCTTCACTTTGGTTTAAACCGGTGATGCGGAAACTTTTGCCGAGTGCGTCCTGAATGGTGGCAAAACTGATCAAGCGCGGGCGACGTACCTGTTCGATTTTGGTGTCGATCACCTGCCCTGCTTCGTTGTAAATATTTTTGCTGATGGAATCGTATTCCACGAGGATGATACCCATTGAACGCCCAACTTCCGTCCACGTGGATTCATGCATTTTTTTACCGCCCGCGCTGTCTAGCGTGATGTTAACCTGCGGCAGGCTGGTTTCCGGGTCGGTACTGGGTTGCGCGTTGGTGACGTGGTCACCGGTTACGAATGCTTCTTTTAATAATTCCTTGGGGCCGCGCTCTTGTTGATAATCCGGGTTACGCCAGTTAAAACTTTGTTTTTGGCTGTTCAGCGAGTTGGAGTCGGCGGCTAAACGGAATTCGAGGTTGGCAGTTTTACCGAGGATTTTCTTTGCGCGGGCCGGGTCTTGAATACCGGGTAATTGCACTACGATGCGGTTGCGCCCCTGGGTTTGTACGAGCGGTTCTGATACACCAATTTCGTTCACCCGGTTACGCAAGGTGGTGAGGTTTTGCTGCATTGCGTAGCGCTCTTTTTCGCGCACAAACGCATCTTTAAGCGTACCGCGAATCACATAAGCGCCTTCGCCCTCTTCGGTGGTGAAGTCCATATTGGGGGCTTCTTCACGCGCAAGGTCGTAGGCTTTGTTAAAACGCTCTTCATCCGGCGCGGTAATTTCGACACCGCGATCTGTTTGTGCCACGCGCACATCGTAAAGGCGCTCACGCGGAATGCCACGGCGAATACCGTTGGTGACGCTTTCCAATTCTGAGGACAACAGCTCTGAGGTATTCACCTCCAGCAGGAAGTGCACACCGCCCGCGAGGTCCAAACCTTTGCTCATGGGCTTGGCGCCAAGGTTGCGCAACCAGTCTGGCGTGGTCGCCGCCATATTCAGGGCCGCGACGTATTTGTCGATGCCAAGCTCATTCTGGATAAAGACGCGCGCTTTCTCCTGGTCTTCGCGGCTGCTGAAGCGCACGAGGCCGCTTTGGCCGTCCTGCTCGATTCCAAAATAGGTTATGCCATTCTGTTCCAGCAGGGTTTCGACCCGCGTCATCACCCCGGCGTCGGTTTGAATGCCGGAACGCACGCCGGAGATTTGCACGGCGGGGTCTTCCGGGTAGAGGTTGGGGAGTGCGTAGATCACGCCTATGGTGATCACGCATAGCAGGAGGAGGTATTTCCAGAGCGGATAGCGGTTCATGATTGAGCTTCTTTATCTGTTTTAGTCTTTATCTGTTCGATTTTTTATCGAGGGTCCCAAAGGGCGCGGATTATAACCCTTAATTGGGGGGAAATTTAGGGATTCAAGGAAGTTGTTAGCTAATTCGTTGTTTGGGTTTATCGCGTAAGATCTCCTATCCGTTATTTGCGTTGGTCGCGTAAGATCGCCGATCACGGGGTGGCGGCCAGTGAAAACGCATGAATACATCCCTGTAGCTCCTTCGGGCCGTCCTGGCCCGAAAGGTTTCACTGGCCGCCACCCCGCACTCGGCGATCGGGGAGCACATGCCCTGTAGAGAGGAAAATTATTATATTCCGAGACAAAAACTTCAGTGAATTCCGCGATTAGCTTGCAGAACACTGAGTGTGAGGTGGGCCCTTGCGAAACCTTTCAGGCCATGGATGGCCTGAAGGAGCTACAGGGATGTATTCATGCGTTTTCGCAAGGGCCCACCTCGCAATCAGTGTTCCCGCGACTTACCAATCCTAACGACTAACTTTCTTGAGACCCAATATACAAATCCATCCATTCTTGAACAAAACTCCCAAAACGCCCTTGTTCGATAGCCAAACGCAACCCGCTCATAAGATTTTGATAAAAGCGCAGGTTGTGGATGGTGTTGAGTTGGGCTCCGAGGATTTCGCCGCATTTGTCGAGGTGGTGGAGGTAGGCGCGGCTGAAGTTTTGGCAGGTGTAGCAGTCGCAAGCGGCGTCGAGTGGGCCGGTGTCGTGGCGGTGGCTGGCGTTGCGGATTTTGACTACGCCTCGGCTGGTAAAGAGGTGGCCGTTACGGGCGTTGCGGGTGGGCATGACGCAGTCGAACATGTCGATGCCGCGGCTGACAGCGGCGATGATGTCTTCGGGTTTGCCGACGCCCATGAGGTAGCGCGGTTTTTCCCTGGGCATTTCGGGTTGCAGGTGTTCGAGTACGCGCAGCATGTCTTCTTTGGGTTCGCCTACCGAGAGGCCGCCGATGGCGTAGCCGTCGAAGCCAATTTCGACGAGGCCTTCGAGTGAGCGGCTGCGGAGGTTTTCATACATGCCACCCTGGACGATGCCAAATAGCGCGGCTTTGCTGCCTTCGTGGGCATCTTTGCTGCGTTTGGCCCAGCGCAGGCTGAGTTCCATGCTGTCGCGGGCTTCTTTTTCGGTGGCCGGGTATGGGGTGCATTCATCAAAGATCATGACGATGTCGGCGCCGAGTTCGCGTTGCACCTGGATGGCTTTTTCCGGGTCGAGAAAGACTTCGCTGCCGTTGATGGGGGAGCGAAATTTCACGCCCGCTTCGCTGATTTTACGCAAATCACCGAGGCTGAATACCTGAAAGCCGCCGGAGTCGGTGAGGATGGGACCTTGCCATTGCATAAAGTCGTGCAGGTCGCCGTGGGCCATGACCACTTCGGTGCCGGGGCGCAGCATGAGGTGGAAGGTGTTGCCCAATATGATTTCTGCACCGATGTCTTTGATGTCGCGCGGCAGCATGCCTTTGACTGTGCCGTAGGTGCCGACGGGCATAAACGCCGGGGTTTGTACGCTGCCGCGTTCAAACTGTAATTCGCCGCGGCGGGCGGCGCCGTCTTCTTGTTTGAGTTCAAATTTCATAAGGCTGTTTGGGTTTTCCGGCTGCGTTAGGGTTGGTCTTGCGTGGCCAAGGGGTTGAGGGTGATGAACATGGCATCACCATAACTGAAAAAGCGGTATTGTTGAGCCACTGCGTGTTCGTAGGCTTGCATGGTATGGCGGTAGCCTGCAAAGGCGGAGACGAGCATGATCAGGGTCGATTCCGGCAAATGGAAATTAGTGATCAGTGCGTCCACCACTTTGAATTCGTAGCTGGGGTATATAAAGATCGCGGTGTCGCCGCTGTAGGTTTGAATGCTTCCGCTCGCGGCTGCACTTTCGAGGCTGCGTACGGAGGTGGTGCCGACGGCAATTACCCGCCCTCCTCGCGCCTTGCAGGCACGAATTTTTTCGCAGACTTCGTCACTGACATGCATCCATTCAGAATGCATTTGGTGATCGTGAATGTTATCGGCCCGCATGGGTTGGAAGGTGCCTGCTCCTACATGCAAGGTAACAAAAGCACGTTCAATTCCGGCTTCATCCAGCGCGTTAAGCATGGCATCGTCAAAGTGCAAACCCGCTGTGGGGGCGGCAACGGCGCCTTTGTTTTTGCCGTAAACCGTTTGGTAGCGTTCGCGATCGTCTTCGTTGTCGGGTCTGTCGATATAAGGTGGCAGCGGCATGTGACCGAGGGCTTCGAGTACGTCCAGTACGGCTTCCCCTTCGGGAAATTGCAGGTAAAAGAATTGCCCTTCGCGGCCGGTAACGGTCACTTCCATGCCGTTTTCGAGAATAATGCGCGAGGGGGTTTTTGAGGCGCGCAACATGGCGAGTACGCGCTGTTCGTCCAGCACACGCTCGACGAGAATTTCCACTTTCCCCCCGGTAGGCTTTTGCCCGAATACGCGTGCGGGTATCACACGGGTGTCGTTAAACACCAGCAGGTCACCCGGCTTGAGGAAGTAGAGTAAATTGGCGAAGTGTTCGTCCTGCAAACGGCCGCTTTCTCCGTCCAACACCAGCATACGGCTGGCACGGCGTTCACTTGCCGGACTGCGGGCAATCAATTCATCGGGAAGGGAATAATGAAAATCCTGTCTGCGCATAAACAAAAAGCCCCGCTGTTGGCGAGGCTGTCTTTTTAATTGGTGTTTAAAGATTGGGCGCTAGTTTACCGCAATGGCGGTTTTCACGGAATCTCTAATTAAGCTCACGCAGGCTTCGCAACGGAGCCTTAGGGAACCTCTGAAAAATTGAAATATTTTTTCTGTGGCAAGGAAGCACCGCGCGGAGAACAGACTGAGCCGGCACCCCGGTTTACTGAAGTAAATGAGGATCGACTGGGGCGGCACACCGGCACGGAGCTGACGCCGCCACAGGGAAAATAGGCCATTTTTCAGAGGTTCCCTAGAATTGCATCATAAGGCTGAGACTAATTGTTCTCGTTTCCGCTGGAAAATACCGTTCCTGCCCGAAGGCGAAATCGGCGCGCTCGGCATAGAGTTCATCGCTGAGGTTGCGAATTGCCAGGCCGAGCTGCAGGCCTGGCTTGAATTGATAGCGCGCTCGAAGGTGGTAGACATCGTGGCCGGCATAGCTGTGCAGGTTTGCGGCATCGGTAAAATATTTTCCCATCATCACCCAGTGTAATGACAGGTCAACTTTTTCGTTGGGTGTCCAATGTAAGCGCGTATTCGCCATTGTTCTGGGGGCGGAATCAATATCGTTACCCCGCTCAATCAGTTCGTAATCGCGTGCTACGGTTCTGTCGAAGTCATAGCTATGGCGGGCGTAAGTGATCGCCGTTGCGAGCGTCACACTTTCGCTTATTCTGCTTTCAAGATCCAGCTCTATGCCACGGTGTTGCGTGCGCCCATTGTTCACATTAAAGCCGTCGGCATCGCGAAAAAAATAATTATCTTTTTTCATTGCGAATATCGCGACATTGGCTGAGAAGGCGTCATCAATGTGGTATTTCCAACCCAGCTCAAGGGAATCCATTTTTTCCGCTTTGGCGCTGTCTTCAGTTTGGTTTTGTTGAAGCCGATACAAGTCGCTGGTTTGCGGTGGGCGATGCGCGCGCGCCACACTCAGGTAACTCATCAGGTTTGCATTTTGTTGGTACTGTAAAGCCAATTTCGGGCTGCTTGTGGTAAACGTATCCGTACGATCAGCGGGCCGGAGAAATCTGCCGACAATGCCATCATCCGTTCGGTTGTGATATTCATTTTGTGTGTGATCCAGGCGCAGGCCGGTAATGGCTTTCCATTTTTCGGATAATTGATAGTCAAGCTGTGCAAACGCAGAGAGTGAGGTCGCATTCACTTCGTAGTCGTAGTGTAAGCCTTGCGTATAAGAGAAAATGGTTGGGTTGGCTTGATACTCGTTTAATTCGCCTTGCGTGTAGTCAAGATCAAGGCCTGTGAGTAAATTCCAGTTCGCTGTGCGCAATGAAAAATCAGATTGCAAACCCACACTCCAGTGGCCGTTTTTTTCCACCGCCTGGCTAGGCAAAAAGTGTTGTAAAAATTCCATTTCGTGCCAGCGCGCGAAGGGGGTAAGTTTAAACCCGGTTTCGCTTCCTTGTTCGCGTGTTTCAAAGCGAGAAATATTGGTTTGTAGAAGAAGGGATTTAACATCCCGATACGCGAACGGCACATCATTTTGTTTGCGTAAGTCGCGATCTTTAAGGGCCTCCTCGCCAAAAATAAACCCTGCTGTTTCCTGATTTAAATTATGAACACTCACAATGGAATCTATTTCGGTGTTGCCATTCAAATGGACATGCCGAAATAGTCCCTTTTGTTCATCAATACCCGCGTTATCGCGATAACCATTTTCTTTTGTGAGTGACAGCCCGGAGAACCATCCGTGTGCAGAGGTGGTGCCATTCCATTTTGTTTGGGCTTTATAACGCGCTTGTGAATCTGCAGTCAGTGCAAGGTCGCCTTCCAGGTGTTTATCCGCATCGATTTCAGGTTTGGGCGTGACGACATTTATCACCCCGTGTACGGCATTGGCGCCGTAGATTGGGCCCGAGGGGCCGCGTATCACTTCGATTTGTTCAGCCAATTCGCTTGTTGTGCCGAGCAGTCCGTTGGTGTTACCAAAACCTGCTGCGCGAAGCGGCACACCATCCTGTAGATATAAGAATGATCCTGCACCGGCACCCCCGGTTAATACTGGCGAACGTATCGCGGTGATATGTTCTGCGCCGGAGCCGCGATGCAAATTTACGCCTGCGAGCTGCCCCAACACTTCTGCAGGATGATCCGCGTTGGTGAGCGCCAATGCGTCACGATTCAACACACTCACACTGAGCGCAAGTTCCGTAAGTGTTTGTTGTCTGCGTGTGGCATTGACGACAATTTCTTCAATCAGTACGTCTTTGGCTTTGAGTTCCCGGGTTTTCTGTTTCCGGACTGACGGCTCCTTGAATTGTTGTTCAGAGAAAACGGTTCCAGAAAACAGGCTTAACAAACAAAATCCCAAGCAAAGACGAATTTTCATAACAACTTTTTCTTATTTTTTTTAATTAATTTTAATGACTTTTAATCGGAATGAGCCGAACGAGTTTTCCACTTTCCGGGTCGCGGGTATTGAGCAATATCCAAATATAACCTTTGCTGTCGACGGCGATGTCGCGGATACGCCCAAGCCCCGAGAAAAGAATTTCATCAGAGACGACCTCATCCCCTTTAAATTCAAGACGGTGCATTTCTGTTGAGCCCATTCCACCGACAAGCAAGGAATTTTTCCAGCGCGGAAATTGTTTGCCTTCGTAAAATTGAATGCCGCCTGGTGAGATTGAGGGTGTCCAATAGATTTTCGGTGAAACAAATCCGGGCTTTTCCCTGACATTGGTAATGGCGGTGCCGTCGTAATTCATGCCGTAGGTCGCGAGCGGCCAACCGTAATTATTGGCTTTTTCAATGAGGTTCACTTCGTCGCCGCCGCGCGGGCCATGTTCTGCTGCCCATACTTTTTTGGTTTCAGGGTGGATATCCATACCCTGGGGGTTGCGGTGACCGTAACTCCAGATGCTGGGGTAGGCGCCTTCCGTGTTAACAAACGGATTATCCTTGGGAATGCGCCCATCATGATAAAGGCGGTGAATCTTTCCTGCGGGTTGGCTCAGGTCTTGCGGGTGATGCCGTTGGCCGCGGTCACCGACACTGAAGTACATATACTCATCGACAAATTCGATTCTTGAACCGTAATGGTGGCCCGTGCCCACATGCATTTCCTGCGGAACCCGGAAAATACTTTGCTCATCCACCCAGTTGCCATCGCGAATACGGCCCCGCACAATGGTTGTCATGGAGCCCTGTTCACTTTTTTCGCTGAAGCTCAGGTAAATCCAACGGTTCTTTTCGTAGTCCGGGTGCACGCGAACATCCAGCAAGCCGCCCTGCCATTGGGCCAGCACTTTCGGTGTGTTGGCGATAGGCCCAATTTTCTTGCCATCTTTAAACAGCCAAAGTCTGCCTGCGCGCTCAGTTGCCACTATTGCCCCATCTGGCAGGAAGTCGAGGCCCCACATCAAGCCTTCCGTTTCCCCGTGGACTTCCAACTTGAAGTTGTGATGTTGCGTGCTTATCGGGCTATCCAGCTTGAGTTCGGCTTTTGAGGCAGCCTTAAGCGCGAGTTTTTCCTCTTCCCGAATCAAAATAACAAGCGAGCGAATCTGGTTCTCATCAAGCTGCTTTTCCCAACCCGGCATACCACCTTCGGCAATGCCTTTGGCAATATTGGTGGCAATTTCGGCATCAGACGCACCGAATTTAAAGCTCCCATCATTCAGTGAACTGCCGAGGCCACCCTCAAGCGATTTCCCGTGGCAAGTGGAACAGAACTCCAGGTAGAGCTCTTTGGCGGTGCCCTGCCCGCTTCTGGATTGGGCGAAACTGGACAGGCTAAAAATGAGTAAGTATGTGCCGAAGCAAAACAGCAATATGCGCATAATGTAATTGACTCGCTCTTGATTGTGATTCGTGGAGCAGGCGGAAACGCCACTCTTCCATCTGACTGTTGAACGCTTCTGGCCCCCAAACGAACAGAATACCCCTGGGACAAGCAGCTCAAAGTGAGCGATTCTAATAGACCGATGAATATGCGAGGGTCAACAAGGCCTTTTTATGTGCCTGGAACGTGGAATTGGCTTAAGTGGGAATTGAATTGGGCACAGGAAAAGATGAAAAGCATCGCCTCGAAGAAGGCTTTTTGTGCTGTATCAGTATTGGAACTGCTACATCACGAGAATTTGATGGTACCAGAGGCCGGACTCGAACCGGCACGCTTTTAAGGGCGGGGGATTTTGAATCCCCTGTGTCTACCAATTTCACCACTCTGGCACAGATTACAGGGCTGATTTCATAGCAATGGGCTTTAGGTTACAGGCCCACGCTTTTCAGCGAGCGGCGAATTATATCAGCGCTTTGCTCGCGGTCAAGAACCACGAGCATAACTTTGTTTTAGTTGCGCGCCCTCCATTGGGGTTCGCGATGAAGGCATCCTAAGACGCCTTCTCTTTTTCCGCCAGCAAGCGTTCCATTTCGTCCATGATCAGATTCATGCGTTTGATAATAGCGCGGAAAGCATCGGGCTTGGTCAGATCCACACCGGCATTTTTCAGCAAGTTGTGTGGGTAGTCGGAACCTCCGGCACGCAAGAGATTGATGTAGTTTTCTACTCCGGCATCGCCCTCTTCCATAATGCGCTCAAACAATGCAGTGCCAGCAGTGACTGAGGTCGCATATTGGTACACATACATGTTGTAGTAAAAGTGCGGCACAAACATCCATTCGTTTGCGTAGAGATCGTCGATAACCACAACACCTTCGTCGTGGCCGTGGTAACGTCGCAAAATTTCGCCGTACATTTTCGAAATTTTGTCGCCACTGAGGGCTTCGCCGTTCTCTACCGCTTCGTACAAGGACAACTCAAATTCTGCAAACATGGTTTGGCGGAACAGTGTTGCGCGCATGCGCTCCAGGCCAGACCCGAGATAAAAGATTTTTTCATCCACACTCTCGGCATTTTTAACCATGTAGTGTTGCAGAATTAACTCCAGCGATGTGGATGGAATTTCTGCAATAAACGTGGTGTAACGATAGGTTTGAAAAGGCTGCGCCTCTGTTGCGAAGAGCGTGTGCATGGCATGCCCCCACTCGTGTGCAAGCGTGCTCAATGAATCATAAGTGTCGTTGTGATTGAGCAAGATGTAGGGGTGCACGTCATAGGCATAACCCGACATGTATGCACCACTGCGCTTGCCTTTTTGTGGATGCACGTGAACCCAACGCTGGCTCATACCGTGTTTTTGTTTGCTGATCCAATCTTCACCCAACACGGACATCGCATCGAGCGTGATCTTGTTCGAGGTTTCGTAATCGAATTTTTTATCGAGAGAGACCAGCGGTGGATAAATATCATAGTAATGCATCTGGTCAATGCCGAGCATTTGCGTACGCAATTTGAAGTAGCGATGCAAGGTTGGCAAGGCATTGTTCACTTCCTTGACCAGGGTGCGATAAATGTCTTCGGGCAAGTTGTCCTGGTCGAGCTCGCGCTGTAAAACACTGTCGTAACCGCGCGCGCGTGACAGGGCCACCTGGTTCTGGACGTGAGCATTTAATACGCTGCCTACACTGCTGCGGTATTTCTGCCATTCAGTCCAGAATATATCAAAGGCTTTTTTACGCTCGTCGCGATCCGGGCTCGCTCGCCAACGGCTGTAGCCCGCTGAGTCGATGCGATGGGTTTTACCATCTGACATTTTCACTTCAGGCCAGGGGATATCGGAGTTGGCAATTAAGGAATAAATATTACTGGGAGCTCCCATGGGTTGAGTAAACAGCGCAAGTAATGCTTCACCGTCGTCGTCGAGTGTGTGAGCTGCCGAGCGCAGGGTGTCATCCAGGCCAAAACGGTAGGGTTCCAAACGGGGCTCTTTTTTCAGAAATTTATTTATTTTTTTCTCACCGATGGCGAGAATTTCGGGGTTGACCCACGCTACGGCTTCACTGAACTTTGCATAGGCGATTTGCGCGAGCTGATCGAGTTCCTGATGTTCAGCAATTTGTAAGTCTTCGTCGGAGAGCAGGTTCGCATACACATAAACGCGGAACAACTGGCGCTGCACATCCGAGATGAGTTGCATCCCCGCATAGAAAGTCTTGTGATTTTTGCCGAGTTTGCCTTTGTAGCTTTCGATGTCCTTGAGTTGCTCAAGTACCGTGTTACGCGCTTTGTGCCAGGCTTCCTGGTCGGGGTAGAGTTCAGTCAAATCCCAGGTGTATTTTTCTGCTTGCTTATCTTGTTCGGCGTGAACATTAAAAGTCGCACTTGCGAGCAGTACAAGCAGGCTAACCAAGCCAAGCCGTGGTAAACGTTTGAAAGACAACATATCGACTCCCCCTTCAGAAAAACGTCATTGTAGTGTGTATGAATTGAAGGCCAGGTAACAAGTGGCATTTTGCGCCACCGACCCTGAGCTGTTCGGGCTGTTTAATTGGCTCGACTGCCGATGTGACGGCATCTGAGCCAAGAGCGTACGTTATACACTTTACGCCAAAAAGAAAGTGTACAAATATACGCGATTCAGGAACAAAATCGACCAGGAATTACGTAAGTACCGATATGTAGCGCCCTCAATTAGAAATAATTGCGTATTTTGCTCGATTTCGTTTTTTCTATATATAATCGATTCCACGTCTGGCGTTACATCAAAATCAAAAATTAACCAATAAAACCATGGAGGGCACTCAGTGCAAAAATTTCACCCTTCCCTACAGCTTCTCATTGTCCTTATCTCAACTTTGAGCATACTGACACATGCCGAGGAACAAGGCTTTTTAGCGGATAAATCGATATACATTGGTCTTTCTGCAGGCAGCGCAGGTGGCCTCTCGCTTAAGGATAGTACCGGGGAGTTCGAGCTTGCAAACGGAGGCGGTGGCACTGCAGCGACGATTGGTCTGGAATTTAATGAAGCGGCACGTATTGAATTTGGTCATTTAAGCGTTCATGACACTAATCTTATATTTGTAAGCGGCAATGACATTGATATTGATGCGCAATTTCTTGTTGCTGGTTACACATTCAAGAAAAGATTTCGTAAAAGTTATCTACGCCCCAAAGGCGGCATTTTTCGTTGGAAGGGCTCTGCGCTTGAAAGTGGCTCAATTCTTTTTATTGATGTCTCACCTGACGACCCCATTTCGTTTAAAAATGATGGCACTGGGGCATTTATCGGCCTTGAATATGGCCTGAGATTTTCTGACATGTTTGAATGGAATGTGATTGGCTTTGAGAAATTGCTAGGGTCGGATCTCGATTACCACCGAACCTACACCGGGATTTCTTTTTACTATTAGGGAACCTCTGAAAAATGGCCTATTTTCCATGTGACGGCGTCAGCTCCGTGCTCGAATCCTCATTTACTCCAGTAAATTCCGGTTCTCCGCGCGGTGCTTCCTTGCCACAGAAAAAATATTTCCATTTTTCAGAGGTTCCTTAGACTTTTGCGGGTTTTACTGGAGGGTTAGCAAGTAACCCTCCACAGATGATTCAGAATTACTGAATTTTTGCACACGTCGCTGCTGCGATATCGGTAATCCCCTGCCAATCCTTTGCGGCAACCTTGTCTTTGGGAACCAGCCAGGTACCCCCTACACAAGCCACATTTGGCAAAGCCAGAAAATCCGTAAATGTGTCAATCGTCAACCCGCCTGTTGGGCAAAAGCTGATTTGTGGTAACGGGCCTCCAATAGATTTCAACAAGGGCAAGCCCCCTACTGCAACCGCGGGAAATAATTTAAAGCAACTCAAGCCCAATTCCATGCCCATCATGGCTTCCGACGGCGAGGCAACTCCCGGCAAAAGCTCCACGCCCAGATCCTGAGATTGTTTAATCAGGTTGGGGGTGCAACCAGGTGATACAGCAAAATCAACACCAATTTCGGCCACGTCTTTCAGGTTTTGTTGATTCACTACCGTACCCACGCCGACGAGTACGTCTTCACATTCATTTTTAATTGCACGAATCGCATCGAGAGCGGCGGCCGTTCTCAAGGTAATCTCAACGGCTTTGATCCCCCCGGCTTTCAGTGCATTGGTGATCGGCACGGCATCTTCAACCTGGTCGATAACTATCACCGGCATTACGCCGATGGGCTCGAGGAATTCTTTGGTAATACTCACAGTGACACCTTCTTTTTTTTGGGATCAGGAATGATGGTTAAAATTAAATACGCAAGCACCTTCCATGGAGGTGCTCATTTGCGGGCGCAAATTACTGAACAGATTGCGACCGAGGTTTTGCGATTCTTCTGCCGGTGCTTCTGCACCGCGCACTGCCATTTCTTCTGCAGAAATTTTGACTTCCAGTACGCCCGCTTCGCTGTCGAGACGAATCACATCACCGGTTTTGACCTTGGCAAGGTTGCCGCCCATCGTCGCCTCGGGGGAGACGTGAATTGCCGCAGGCACTTTGCCCGATGCACCGGACATACGGCCATCCGTCACCAGCGCGACTTTAAAGCCTTTATCTTGCAACAAACCCAGCGGCGGTGTCATTTTATGAAGTTCCGGCATGCCGTTTGCGCCGGGGCCTTGAAAACGCACAACGGCAATAAAATCTTTTTCCAGTTCGCCGCGTTCAAAAGCATCCATTAATTCAAACTGTGATTCAAATACAACTGCGGGTGCTTCAACAATGCGATTTTCTTCTGCCACTGCAGAAATTTTTATGACACCTTCGCCAAGATTCCCTTTAAGAACACGCAAGCCTCCTTCATCATCAAAGGGGTCATCGGCCGGACGCAATACCGTCGGGTTGCGAGACTCCGCAATCGGCCACTCCCAAATCGCTTCACCCGCTTCATTCAATGCCGGTGCAAGCTCATAGGAATCCAGGCCTGCACCCATTAGGTTCACAACATCTTCATTTAACAATCCGGCGCTGCGCAGCTCTCGAATTAAAAATGCCATTCCACCCGCAGCCTGAAAATGGTTAACGTCAGCTTCGCCATTTGGATAGACGCGTGCAAGCAATGGCGTTACGCGAGACATTTCATCCATATCTTCCCAGGTAATTTTAATTCCCGCTGCCTTGGCAATGGCCACAATGTGCAGCGTGTGATTCGTAGACCCGCCCGTTGCCAACAAACCCACGATGGAATTGACGAGCGATTTTTCGGTGACGACATCGTAAAGGGGCCGGTAAGTGCCTGCACTTTTCGTGTTTTGGATCAATCTATAAACTGCCGCACGTGTTAGAGCATCACGCAAATCTGTACCTGGAGCCACAAACGACGAACCCGGTAATTGCACACCCAACATCTCAACCATCATTTGATTGGTATTGGCCGTGCCGTAAAACGTACATGTACCTGCACTGTGATACGACGCCGCTTCCACATCCTGCATTTTGTCGCGATCGACTTCACCCGCCGCAAACTGTTGACGCACCTTGGCTTTTTCCTTGTTGGGAATACCGGAGCCCATTGGCCCTGCGGGTACAAAAGCCGCAGGCAAATGACCAAACTGCAATGCACCCATTAACATCCCCGGCACTATTTTGTCGCACACACCGAGAAATAAATTGCCATCAAACATGTTATGCGTCAGCCCAATTGCCGTTGCCATCGCGACGATCTCGCGACTGAACAAACTCAACTCCATTCCTGGTTGCCCTTGCGTGACGCCGTCACACATAGCCGGGACACCACCCGCAACTTGCGCAGTCGAGCCCGCTGCACGGGCAGCTTTTTTAATTAATTTCGGGTAGGTTTCGAGCGGTTGGTGCGCGGACAACATGTCGTTAAAGGAGTTGATAATACCGAGGTTGGCACTTTCCATTAACCGTATGGCTTGTTTGTCTTTCTGGTTACACGCAGCATAGGCGTGTGCCAGGTTTCCGCATGAGAGGCGTTTTTTTGGAGGGTTGTCTTCCATTGTACGCTTCATCATTTCAACATACGCACGGTGTTGTTTTGCACTGCGCTCTATGATTCTTTGCGTGACTGCTTCAATTGTTGGATTCATTTTTTTGCCTCAACTTGGCTTTTACAAGCCCACGTCTTTTGAGATTTCTCTAAAACACCCGATTGTTTTTTTTGCGAGAATCGGAGTTGGTCGCAGGCCCACCGATTGCAAGGTGCTGTCTTTTGAAAACGCATGAATACGTCCGTGTAGCTCCTTCGCGCCTTCCTTGGCGCGAAAGGTTTCAAAAGACAGCACCTCACACTCGGTGGGCGGGAAAGTTTATCGCTAACGCCAGGAATAAATGTTTTACATTCTCAGGTGAATAAAATTCACAAATACATCAACTCTTTGTTTGTACATTCAGCGTTTTAACCAACGAGCAAAAAACAAACCAAAACAAGAATTTCGGCACTCGGCTTTATTTTCCCAGCTATAAGATAGTAGCGCACTTACCCTAAAATATTTTCGAAGCGACTCAAGTGATAGAAGCCTGAGCGTGAGGTGGCCCCTTGCGAAACCTTTCACGCCAGGGATGGCGTGAAGGAGCTACACGGATGTATTCATGCGTTTTCGCAAGGGGCCACCTCGCGCTCAGGCTTCCTGCGACTCTCTCAATACCTTAACGCGGAACCCATTATTCCTTCGACATGGATCGGAATATAAACAGAACTATTCGCGATCCTGAGTCTCGTGCCACTCTCGCCCATCTTTTGCCATCAACGCATCTGAGGAAGAAGGCCCGGTTGATCCAGCAGGGTACTGTTCTGCTTTCATGCCAGTAGATTTCCAACCAGCAAAAATCTGATCCACCCATTTCCATGCCGCTTCTACTTCCGCCGCACTCACAAACAAGGTCTGATCATCCCGAATGACATCCAGCAACAAACGCGTGTAAGCATCGTGCTTGGGCTTGGGGTTGTGATCAGCAAACCACATGTTTAAACAGCCCGCCTCCAAAGGAATACCCGCGTCCAAACCACTGACTTTGTTCATCACACGCAGACGCATACCTTCATCCGGTTGCAAGCGGATAATCAAGCGGTTGGCTTTGTGATCGCGGTGGTTTTGATCAAAGATGGTGTGGCTGCTTTGTTTAAATTGAATCACGATTTCCGAGTGACGTGTATTCAAGCGTTTGCCGGTACGCATATAAATCGGTACGCCTGACCAGCGGTAGTTTTGAATTTCCGCTTTCACTGCAACGTAGGTTTCAGTTTGGCTGTTGGGGTCGATTTCGTATTTTTCGGATTCTTCTTCCAGGTAGCCTGGCACTTCCTGGCCGCCAACTTTTCCGCGTGCATATTGTCCGCGTACGGTTAATTCCTCAACTTCGTCTTCGGGAATCAGGCGCAAGCAGTTTAAGACCTTGAGTTTTTCCTGACGCACAGCATCAGCTTCGAGTTTTGCCGGAGGTTCCATTGCCATCAAGCACAGTACTTGAATCAAATGGTTTTGCATCATGTCGCGGGTTGCACCGGTTTCGTTATAGAACGCCCAACGGTTTCCAACGCCAACGGTTTCGGTAACGGCGATTTGAATGTGGTCGATATATTTTGAGTTCCACAGTGGTTCAAAGATATCGTTGGCAAAGCGTAATGCCAAAAGATTCTGGACAGTTTCCTTTCCAAGGTAGTGGTCGATACGGAAAAGCTGTCTTTCAGTAAAAGTGCTGGAAAGTTCTTCGTTAATGGCAAGAAAACTTTCGCGGCTGTCACCCAGGGGTTTTTCAACGATCAGGCGTGTGCTGTCCTGAACCATGCCGCACTCTTCCAGGGATTTACAGGCTTTGCCAAAAATCATGGGGGGAATTGCGAGGTAGACGATGAGTTGATTGTTCGCGTCGTAAAATTGATCGCGCGCTTTCGCGAGTGCTTCGGCGTTTGAGGCATCGCCCTGTACAAACTGGATTTTGGAAGAGAAGGTCTCCCACATTTCTTCCGAGTAAAATTCTGCATCAATCCCTTTTTTCAACCAGGTTTTGATCTTGTCATGGAACACTTCCTGCGTTTGTCCGGTGCGTGCCATTCCAATAATACGGATGTTTTCCGGCATGCAGTTGTTGAGTTCCAGGTAGTAGAGTGAGGGGTAGAGTTTGCGTAAAGCTAAGTCGCCATCGCCACCAACAATCAGTAGATCAGTCTTCATAGTCACATTTTGCTTCTGGTTACAGAGGGATGTGGCCACCGTATCTTCCTGGTCGGTTTACCACTTACTAAATCGGCAATTTCCTTTTAAGGGCGCGCATTTTAGCAGCAACGGGGCGCCTTGGGGCGAATGCGCCACGCTCTTTCTCGCCTAAAGTCCAATTTACAAGCACTTACCTTGCCGTTTAAGCGCGCCACATTGGTGCATTTCGTTTCTTTCGCTTTGCCCTGAAGCCCGCTGAATTACTGGGCTTCAGGCTCCATCTGCCGATTTTTCAACCAGCCTCCGTGGTTGCTTTTTGGGGGGTGATTTCGGATAATGCCGCCCGCAAAATTTGGACTACAAGTTGGATTCTCCCTATGACGATTAAAATTGGTATCAACGGCTTTGGCCGAATTGGCCGTTTCGTGTTCCGTGCTACGTGTGAGCGCGACGACGTCGAAGTAGTAGGCATTAATGACCTTATCGACGTTGAGTACATGGCTTACATGCTCAAATACGACTCTACTCACGGACGTTTCGCCGGTACCGTCGACGTTCAAGATGGCAAGCTGGTTGTCAATGGCAAGGCCATTCGCATCACTGCCGAGCGCGACCCTGTTAACCTGAAGTGGGATGCAATTGGTGCAGATTACGTGGTCGAGTCCACAGGTTTGTTCCTCACTGACGAAACTGCGCGCAAGCACATTGCTGCTGGAGCGAAAAAAGTTGTGTTGTCTGCGCCTTCCAAAGATGACACCCCCATGTTTGTTATGGGTGTTAACCACGACAGCTACGCTGGCCAGGACATCGTCTCCAATGCGTCTTGCACTACAAACTGTTTGGCGCCTTTGGCCAAAGTGGTTCACGATAACTGGGGCATTGTTGAAGGTTTGATGACAACTGTTCACGCGACCACAGCAACCCAGAAAACCGTTGACGGTCCTTCCATGAAAGATTGGCGTGGTGGCCGCGGCGCGGGTCAAAACATTATTCCTTCCTCTACTGGCGCTGCAAAAGCTGTAGGTAAAGTGATTCCTTCCTTGAACGGTAAATTAACCGGTATGGCTTTCCGCGTTCCAACGCCTGATGTTTCCGTTGTTGACCTGACGTGCCGCCTCGAAAAATCCGCGTCTTATGAAGACATCTGCGCGGCGATGAAAGCGGCCGCTGAAGGTGAATTGAAAGGTATTCTGGGTTACACCGAAGACCTGGTTGTTTCCAACGATTTTATCGGTGAGAAATGCACCTCTGTTTTCGATGCTGATGCCGGTATCGCCCTGAACGATAACTTTGTAAAACTGGTTTCCTGGTACGACAACGAAATTGGTTACTCGAACAAGGTTGTTGATTTGATTGCTTACATTGCCAGCAAGTAAGCGAGCGTTATGACGCTAAAGAAAGGGAGCTTCGGCTCCCTTTTTTGTTGAATCAATTTTGAACACGCTCCATCACCTTCTCTCACTCTCATATTTAAATTGTTAATTCATCCCGCGTTCAGCCATTTCCTTTACAATGTCGCTGAATTCTGACAAAACTGCTGCTATGCCAAGAATCATCCCCCTTGTCACTCTGCTTCTGTTGAGCTTGCAAAGCCTGGCAGAGACGACACTTTTTTCTTCCGAGTACTTCGGTAAATCCGGTAGTTTTAATGTACGAAGTACCCGCGAACTGGTTCTTCAGGACAACGGCCTTTACCTTTTTAAATCCGAAGTGAAACACCGCATCGGCTCCATCCGTGAGAGCAGCGAGTTTCGTATTGAGAATGGCAAGCTCATTCCCCTGCTCTACCAGTACAAACGCAAGATTCTCGGCATCAGCAAGGAAGAAAGCATCCGTTTCGACTGGGATAAGAAAGAAGCGTATTACCGCCGCGTGGGCAAAGAGAGCAAGAATAAAACGCACAAACTTGAAGCAGGCATGTTGGACCCCGCACTGTATCAACTTCAATTGCAACGTGACGCCTATGCTGGCGCATTTTCTGCATCATCCAGAAAGGATGTGGAGTACACCGTCATTCGCCATCGAAAAGTCAAAAAGATGCCGTTTGTTCTGGAAAAGGAAGACAATTTTCGTCTGGACGGCAAGGACTATACCGCCCTTCTGTTAAAGCTTGACGCCGATGAAGACAAACAAACGCGTGTTTGGGTGTCACCGGAATTTAACTTTCATTTAACGAAAATTGAACATACGGACGAAGATGGTGACACCTATGTCATTAACATGGACAAGTACGAAGCAGACCCGAAAATTTTTGACGTAATTTACAACATGGAACCCTGAATTAAACAATTGCGTGCCTAGGTTCAGTGGTATTCTACGCAGCTTGTCACAAAACGAAGAGATTTATGAAGTACAAGGAAACAGCCCAAGCCGCCATAATGTTCTGCGATATCGTCGGCAGTTCAGGCCTGTACGCACGCCTCGGAAACGATAAAGCCAAGCAGTTAATCGACGAGGCACTGGCCATAATGAGCGCCGTTGCAGAGCAACTTGAAGGCGATGTGATCAAAACCATTGGCGACGAAGCCATGATGGAGTTCGCCAGTGCCGAACAGGCCTGCGAAGCGGCTATCGCCATCGGCCTCAAATTAAAAGCAAAAAATATCAGTATGCGCACCGGCATTGATTTTGGCGAAGTGCTCTACGTCAAAAATGATGTCTTTGGCGATACCGTGAATGATGCTGCGTTTTTAGCCAAGCTTGCACAACCCAACCAGGTGGTACTCACGAAAGAGAGTGTCGAAGGGCTCAACCCCTGGCTCGCCCATCAATGCGAAGCGTTTGACCGCGTAAAGCTGAAAGGCACGAGTGAAAAAGTTCTTGTGTATCGACTCAGCTGGGATGTCAACACACGCGACTCTCTGGATGCGACGCGTGTCGGACAAACGGCCTTCCACCAGGAAACGACCATGGGCGCCCCAACACTGACAGTCGAAGTGAATGGCCAAATCAAGGGCTTGAAAGCCACCAGTGACCCGCTTGTTATTGGCCGTGATCCCGCCTTTGTCGATATTTGCCTTGAAGACCAAAAAACATCACGGCGCCATTGCTCCATTTATTTTCACCGCGGTAAGTTTGTACTCGAAGACCACAGCACCAATGGCTGTTACCTGCAATACAGCTCGAATGACGAACTGTATTTAAGGCGGGAATCGGTGCCTCTAACCGGTAATGGGCGTATCAGTCTCGGCCAATCTTTCCAGCAGGCCGGTCTTGTCATCACCTTTACAGAAACGCGTGAATTGGCCTAAGCCACTGAAATTCAACGCTTTTCCCTTAACTATTTTGCTATAAGCCCACACTTTTTACGCCTCCCCGGCTCTTAAAAGCGGGAAATGAGATCGATTTACAAAGTCTCACGTTAGTAGACACTAACGTGAGACCATGTTCCCTGATTTGGCGGACGGCATTTTCAGAATTCTCCAACAATATTTTGCTTCCAGTCGCGTTTTGCCTATAGCAAAGCCATCTAAGTCATGCCCTGTTATTTGGCGCCTGATTTGCCATACTGAGTCGTACGTAGTGAGGTGATTCGGATGTTTGGCTTGCAGTTTGAGGCGAATCACAGAGTCTGGTTTTTCGCCGCTTTGTTATTTCCGGGTGTCAGTATGCCGTCCTGGATATCTGCCGAAGAAATCTGGCTTTCCGGCAAGGCACAGGTCCTCGATCTGGATCTGGACCAAATGGAAACCATGGGTTTACTGCCTGTTGGTTTACTCGATGATGAAAGCCTTTTGGAATTGGCCGATGCCTGGCGCAGTCGTCACAACGAAGAGCCCAACCTGATTAATATTTACTGGTTGATGGGTAGCAACCTTGACGAAGGAAAATTCCGCGCGCAATTTCGGCAAAACCTCTCTCGTTTGATTCTCAATTATTTTGAAGCAAGGTTTTATCGCCCAAGGCAGGAGAACAAAGAGGCATATTCATCTCGTGATGAACACTATGCTCACCGCTACCGATTGAAACTCAGCGATGATCAGGTTTCGCTGAATTACATCATTCCCTTTTAGTGTATTTAAGACTTCCTCGCACAGGCTCTCTCCTCATTTAGCCTGTATTTATTCGCCCGCCTGCCTCAGGCGGGTTTTTTTTGTTGAAAGCGCATATAATTGCGCCTTTTTCAGATTCGAGAGCACAATGACCCGCGACGAAGTCGAACGCAGTTCCGCAGAAACCTGGCGCAGACTCGCCGCCCTGATTTACGATAGCTTTATGCTAGTCACCATCAGCATGGCTTACTTCGCGCTGATGTTAATTACGCACTCGATAATTTTTAAAGCGCCTGAAGGCGATTACCTCCCGGTACTCGACCACCCGCTTTATACACTCGGCTGGTATGTGTCACTTGTCTATTTTTATTATTATTTTTGGCAGAAAGGTGGCCAGACAATTGGCATGCGCGCCTGGCGCTTGAAGCTTGTGGATGAAGGGGGCAGTGCCGCGACAAAAAAATCTTGCCTGGTACGTGCACTGATCAGCCCTTTGTGCACACTGCCGCTGCTCGCGGGTTACTTCTGGAAATATATTGATGCGGAAGGCCGCTGCCTGCACGACAAATTCAGTCACACGCGCGTTGTGGTAATAAAAAAAGCGCGCTAGCCTGAACAGCCGCGCGCTTTTTCAGTTTTTCTGTTTTTTCAGCTCTTACAGTGCTGCAATTTTGCTTTGCTGCTCACTGAGTTTTTCAAGCGTCTGTTCATAATCCTTTAATTTGTCTTTTTCTTTCGCGACAACCTCAGCAGGCGCATTGTCGACAAATTTGGCATTGGACAGTTTGCCCTGTAAACGTTTGACTTCCGTTTGTAATTTACTCGCTTCTTTTTGCAAACGAGCCAACTCTGCATCCTTGTCAATCAAACCCGCCATCGGCACTAGAATTTCAAGGTCGCCAACATACGCTGGTGCACTCAGGGGCGCCTCTTCGCCAGGAGCCAAAACGGTAATGCTTTCCAGTGCAGCCAACTTCAATAAAAATTGGCGGTTTTCTTCAATGCAACGTTTGTCGTTGTCCGATGCATTGTTGAAATAGAGTGGAATATTTTTTCCCAGAGAAATATTCATCTCACCGCGTATGTTTCGCACCCCGATGGTGACACTTTTCAACCACTCCACATCGGCAATGGCTTGTGCATCAATTTTGTTTTCATCAGCCTGCGGATAAGATGCAAGCATAATGGTTTCACCTTCTGCACCGGCCCGCGCTTTCACTTTTTGCCAGATTTCTTCTGTGATAAACGGCATCAGTGGGTGCGCAAGGCGCAGCGTTGTTTCCAATACGCGAACCAGGGTACGTCGCGTTCCGTTTTGAGTGGCCTCATCCACATTGCCCGGCTTGAGCATGGGTTTAGTCAGTTCGAGATACCAATCGCAATAATCTTTCCAAATAAAATCGTACAAGGCCTGGCTCGCCAGATCGAGACGGTAGGTGCGGAAACCTTCTGCAACGGCTTTTTCCGCTTCTTGCAAGCGCGAAATTATCCAGCGGTCCGCGAGGCTAAGGGTGTAATTTTCTTCAGCCGGGTCCATACCCTCGGTATTCATCAATACGTAAGCAGAGGCATTCCATAATTTATTACAGAAATTGCGGAAACCTTCGATACGACCCACATCAAAATTAATATCTCGCCCGGTTGAGGCGAGCGAATAATAGGTGTAACGCAAGGCATCAGTGCCGTAAGGCGCAATCCCTTCCGGGAATTCCTTACGTGTCATTTTTTCGATTTTTTGTTTGAGATGCGGTTGCATCATGCCGGTGGTGCGTTTTTCTACCAGGCTTTCAAGATCGATACCGTCAATCAAATCAATCGGGTCCAATACATTCCCTTTGGACTTACTCATTTTCTGGCCGTGACTGTCGCGCACTAAACCGTGAACATAAACCGTTTTAAAAGGAATTTCTTTTTTGAAATGCAGGGTCAACATAATCATGCGCGCGACCCAAAAAAAGATGATATCAAAACCGGTGACCAACACCGATGTTGGGTGAAAGGTCTTTAAAAAATCCGTGTTCTCCGGCCAACCCAATGTACCAAAAGTCCACAGGCCCGATGAGAACCAGGTGTCGAGCACGTCTTCGTCTTGCGTGAGTTTTACTTTATCGTTTAACTGATATTTTTTACGGGCTTCGTCTTCGCTGCGCGCAACATACACTTTCCCGCTCTCATCGTACCAGGCGGGAATGCGATGGCCCCACCACAATTGCCGGGAGATACACCAATCCTGAATATCACGCATCCAGGAAAAATACATATTTTCATATTGTCTGGGAACAAACTCGACTTCGCCCTCTTCGACTGCCTTGATCGCCTCTTCCGCCAGGGGGCCGGTTTTGACATACCACTGGTTGGTAAGCCAGGGTTCGATTACAACACCGCTGCGATCACCGTAGGGAACTTTGAGTGTGTGGTCCTGAATTTTTTCCAGCAAGCCGAGGGCATCGAGGTCTTCAACAATTTTCTTGCGCGCATCAAAACGGTCCATACCGCGATAGGCTTCAGGTGCATTGTCATTGATCTGTGCATCCTGATTAAAGATATTGATCATGGGCAGTGCATGGCGCTGCCCCATCTCATAATCGTTAAAATCGTGTGCGGGGGTAATTTTTACGCAGCCGGTACCAAAATCCTTATCGACATAGTCGTCACCAATAACAGGAATTTCGCGATCGCATAAGGGCAATGTAATTGTTTGGCCGATGAGGTGTTTATAGCGCTCGTCGTCCGGGTGAACCGCCACGGCGGTATCTCCCAGCATGGTTTCCGGTCGTGTGGTGGCAACCGTGAGATGCCCGCTACCGTCCGTGAGGGGATAGCGGAAATGCCACAAATGCCCCTGCTTTTCTTCGCTGATGACTTCAAGATCCGAAATGGCGGTGTGTAATTTCGGGTCCCAATTCACCAGGCGTTTTCCGCGATAGATCAAACCGTCGTCATAAAGCTGTACAAAAACTTCCTGAACGGCTTTATAAAAACCTTCGTCCATGGTGAAGCGTTCGCGACTCCAGTCGGGGCTGGCGCCCAGGCGACGCAGCTGACGGGTGATAGTGCCTCCGCTGTGCTCTTTCCACTCCCAGACTTTTTCAACAAATTTTTCACGCCCAAGATCGTGGCGACTGACATCGTCAGCAGCCAGTAAACGTTCGACGACCATTTGCGTTGCAATACCGGCGTGATCGGTACCGACTTGCCAGAGGGTATTGCAACCTTGCATACGGTGATAGCGAATCAGCGCGTCCATTATGCTTTCCTGAAACCCATGGCCCATGTGCAAACTGCCGGTCACATTGGGCGGCGGAATCATAATGCAGTAAGGCTCACCTTTGCCGGAGGGGGCAAAGTAGCCTTGCTCTTCCCAGTGCTGGTACCAGTCTTTTTCAATGGCGGCGGGTTGGTAGGTTTTTTCCATGGACATGCTTCGCTTAACTTCTCTAATCTGGCTTGGCTAAAAAGGCCGGAATTATAGCAGTCTTGCAGGCCGATTTTGGGCTTAAATACCGGATGAAGAATAAGGGAACCCAGGATTTCACCCAAACAAGCGCGAAATCGACTGAACTCAGAGGCGGTTTTTCTCGTCGAGAATTTTTATTAATCGCGCTCGTAGCTCTTTTTCGATTTTGGGTAGGTATTCTGCGATTATTTCGTCGACCAGTTTGAGTTGGGCATCACTGGCTGGCGTGACTTTGGGTGGCGCCTTGATCTCCGGCTTATTTGCATCCAGGGTCACGCTTACAGTTTCGCCATCGTCGCCCTCATAGCCAGTGTCTAACCTGGTCGAATTTGAGTGGCTGGAACTCTTGTTCAGGGAAGCACTCACTTGTGCGATCTCTTCGAGAAAACTGGTTTTCCCCTGATTTAAACGCTCGCGAATGTGTTTGGGTAGAAAGGGGTTCTCCCCTCGGGCGGAGGGTAAACCACTGTCGACTGGCAGTTCTTCCTGTATGGCAGGCCTTATGCCCGTCGCATTGTCATCTTCAAACAGGCTTTGCTGGCCTTCCAGAACGGGAATGGTCTCGTCCAATGTTTGCCGATACGCTGCGCGCAACAACTCTTCGTCTGAATGCTCTGTACTCAAAAAATCCTGGGCAGGGGGTTCAACATCATGGCCTTCTTCTTCATCGAAAATTAACTCTTCGTCGAAAGCCAGTTGTTCTTCTTCGCGAACACCGGGTTTGGCAATCACGGCATCGGTAAGTACAGGAATATCATCGTCAAGATCATCCTCCTGCAAGGAGTCTTTAATGTCTTCCAGATCTTCTATCAAGCTATCTTTTGTGGGGTTTTTGGTGTCGGCCATGGTCTTGTCGAACACTGAATCAACTCTTACATTTTATGTGTATTCAAAGGGTAACCGCGCTCTTTGTACCAGGCATAGTTTTTACGACTGGCCGCCAATACCTGATCTTCTTGCACAACAATTTCAGCAACACGCTGAAAGCGGCTAAACCAGGGCGGCAAATTCAGGGCTAAATTTACCATAACATCGTGATGTTTTTCGTCATCTTCCCGATGAGTGATAAAAACCGGGCTTTCTGTATTCAACTCACCCGTGTGTTCACCCGTATCCGCGCTGTGAGGAATGAATGATTCCGGTTTGAAGGACCACAATAACTGATCAACGTGTTGCGTGGCTGCAGCATCATCGGTGGCAATCAGGACACGATTGCCCTGCTTCACCGCTTTCTCCACGAGGCGACAGGCAAACTGGAACTGCGCCTCGCGGGTGTTCTGCTTTTGCAGCACGTAGAAATCAATACGGGTCATATTACTTGTTCACCAATTACCAGTTCAGCAAATTACGTGTTCAGTAAATTAGTTGTTCAGCAAATAGTCTACTAACAATCCGACCGGGCGCCCGGTTGCGCCTTTACTTGTGGTACCGCCGTGAAACGCGCTACCGGCAACATCCAGGTGCGCCCAGCGATGCTTTTTGGTGAATCGCGCAAGAAAACTCGCCGCTGTTATGCTGCCGCCGGTACGGCCGCCAATGTTCGCCATATCTGCAAAGTTGCTGTCGAGTTGTTTTTGGTAGTCGTCCCAAAGTGGCATTTGCCAGGCGCGATCATTTGCACGCTCGCCCGCCTCCAACAAGGCATTTGCCAGCTTCTGGTCGTTGGCGTAGAGCCCGCTTGCGTGGTGACCAAGAGCGATAATAATGGCACCGGTCAGTGTGGCAATGTCGACGAGGGTCCTGGGTTTATAGCGTTCGGCATAGGTTAACGCATCACACAGCACCAGCCGCCCCTCGGCATCGGTGTTGAGAATTTCTATGGTCTGACCCGACATGGACGTGACCACATCACCCGGCTTGGTTGCGCGCCCGCTCGGCATATTTTCAGCTGCCGCGACGATGCCCACAACATGGACTTTGGCCTCCATTTCCGCCAGTGCCTTGATCGTACCAAACACGCTGGCAGCACCGCACATGTCGTATTTCATTTCATCCATCGCCGGTGAGGGCTTCAAGCTGATGCCCCCGGTATCAAAGGTAATGCCTTTTCCGACCAGGACATGGGGCTGTTTAGTGTCTGCCCCCTTGTATTCCATGATAATCAGCCGCGCTTCTTCGTCACTGCCGCGCGAAACGGACAACAGCGAGTGCATACCCAGCTTTTCCATCTGTTTTTCAGTGAGGCTTTTCGCGCTGAGTGCGCTGTATTGTTTTGCTAAATCACGCGCCTGATCGGCCAGGTAGACCGGCGTACAAATATTGGCAGGCAAGTTGCCGAGCTCGCGGGTGTAATTAATGCCTTCACCCAAAGCGGCGGCTTGTTTGATCGCTTTGTTCAAACCTGCTTTATTGGCGCCGCTCAAATTAATCAGGAGTTTCTTCAGCCCTGCCTGTTTTTTCTCTTTGGCTTGTTTTAATGAAAACTGGTAGCTGTGAAAGCTCATTTTTTGTACGAGAGTGGACGCCAACCATTCGCGCTCTCGCGTCAAATCTTCGCGACCCGCCACCTCAAGGTCATCAAAAAAGACGGCTGCATCCTTGAATTTTGCGGCGTTAAGCAATTTGGCTAACTTGTTCAACACCTTGGTTGCGCTGTTTTCAGCAATTTGCCGACTTTTTTTGGCAGGGCGCTTACCCAGTTGAATCAACAACACTCGTTCCCAATTTTGTGAGCCCGGCATCAGGGGTAACCACACGTGCTCGGCTTCTTTTGCGCCGAGATCCTTACTTTTTAACAGGGCACTTAACAGGCCGGAACAGGCCTTATCAATTTCACCGGCGCTGGGGAGTAAGGTGTCGCCCTGGCAAAATACCACAGCGCATTGGGTTTTTTGCTTGCTTACGTCAACTGAACTACTTGAATAAATCATTCCTGCCTCGTTTTTCGTCTAATTGGCCTCAAGGTGCCAATTGTTTATTCGTTTGAATACTCACCTATAAACTGTCAGGGAGTGGCTTCAACGGCTGTGCTTGTTATCGCCCTGGCGGCTTATGGAGTCTTATTGATATTGTCCTATAGTGTAAGCCAATAAAGACGCTTAATAAATCGAAGGCATAAGGCTACAATTGCGGCCTTGATTAAAAGTCTCACTGGAGCACGCATTTTTTGATTATTTTTCGCTATCTGCTTCGCGAAGTACTGACTGCCACCGTGGCAGTCTGCGTCGTGCTTCTGTTGATTGTCGTCAGCGCCCGCTTTATTAAATACCTGGCAAAAGCCGCTGCCGGTGGTTTGGATGCCGGAGTGCTGTTGCAGTTAATGCTGTATCGCCTGCCAGGTTTTCTCGAATTAATCATTCCGCTTGGCTTCTTCCTGGGTGTTTTGCTCGCTTACGGCCGCATGCATGTGGACAGTGAAATGACTGTGCTCTCGGCCTGCGGTATGAGTGAAAAGCAGCTCATTCTCTACACCCAAAGTGCCGCCCTCGTTGTGGCCTTTACCGTGGCGGTTTTCAGTCTTGTACTTGGCCCCAAAGGGGCGCGTGCTTCCGATGCCGTTTTAGCAGATCAACAGGCTCGTACTGAATTTGAAACACTCAGCCCCATGCGATTCCACTATTTGAGTGAGAACACGGGCGTCACCTATGCAGAATCAATCAGTGAAGATAAAAAACAGTTGCGCAAGGTGTTTATGGCCACGAATGCCAATTCCACTGAAGACCAGGTCTCCATCCTGGTTGCGGCAACCGGGGAAACCGTCATCGACCCCAACAGCGGTCGCAAATTTCTGCTTTTGCGCGATGGCAAGCGCTATACCGGGCACCCAGGGGAAATGGATTATCAGGAAGTGGCGTTTTCAACCTGGTCACAAGCCCTGCCTGAACCGGACTATGAAGAGATCAAGGTTAAGAACCCGATTGATGGTTTAAGCACCCGCGTTCTTATTCAAAACCCGACGCATGAAAATCTGGTTGCCTTGCAGTGGCGCTTGTCGCTGCCGTTGCTGGTTCTCGTTGTCGGTTTTCTCGCCGTGCCTATGAGTAGAACCGAACCGCGTCGCGGCCGTTATTCGCGAATATTCCCCGCCATCCTTTTGTATTTCAGTTACTTGTTAATGGTCTACGCCGCGCGCGGCAAACTCGAAGAAGGTCAGGCACCTTACGCTGCCCTTTGGATTGTGCATCTGATTTATTTTTGCATCGCTATTCTGATTTTAAAGTGGCGCAGCCTGGTGAATTCTATAAAAGGCAGTTCATCTGAAGACGACGATGACCACGATGCAACACGGCTACAACACGGGGCCGGTGCATGAGAAAAATAAAACGTTATATCTCACGCACCATTTTCGGCACCATTTCTATCGTATTGATGGTCATTGTTTGCCTGGATTCCATCTCTTCCCTCGTCGACCAATTGGGTGAAATGAAAGCAAACTATGGCTTTCTCGATGTGTTGTTCACTGTTTTTCTCGAAATCCCCGGCAGTATTTACGACTTTCTACCACTTTCCTGTTTAGTCGGCTGCCTGGTTGGACTGGGCGTTTTGGCCAGTACCAGTGAGTTAGTTGTGATACGGGCGGCGGGTGTCTCGGTGACACAAATCACCTGGGCGGTTATGCGAACGGCCCTGCTTTTTATTGTCGTAAGCAGCGCGATTGGCGAATTTGTCTCTCCCTACAGCAATCAATATGTCGACAGCTATCGGGCGCTGGCAAAACAGGAAGGCAGCCGCATGGAAGTAAATCAGGGGCACTGGAATCGTGAAGGCAACGAATTTATGTACTTCAATGCCGTGTTACCAAACGGGCAACTGCTGGGTATTACTCGTCACCAATTTAATGATGAGGGTGAACTGGTTGAAAGCAGCCGTGTGCAGTCTGCCATTTATCAAGGCAACGGTTCCTGGTTTGAAGAAAACGGCGCAGTCACCAGTTTTGAAGGCGATAAAACCGAGCGCTTTACTTTTTCCACACGCACCTGGTACACCGAAGTGTCACCGGCACTTTTAAATGTTCTGGTTCTCAACCCGGAAGACTTACCGATGCAAAGGCTGCGCGACCAGGTGGATTACCTTGAACGTCAAGGTTTGGATGCTGGCGAATATCAACTCAGTTTCTGGCGCAAAGCCTTACAGCCTTTTGCCACCGCGAGTCTGGTCGTGATTGCTATTTCATTTATTCTTGGGCCATTGCGACAAACCACGATGGGCTTTCGTGTTTTTGTCGGTGTGCTGGTCGGCCTGGTGTTTCAGTTCAGCCAGCAACTGCTTGCGCCGGCGAGCATCCTACTCGGCTTTTCGCCGATGTATGCTGTGCTTGCCCCCATTGTTATCAGCTTCAGCGTGGGTTTGCTTCTGATTCGCCGTTCTCAATAAAACGAACAAGCAAATACTCGGGGCCTGCCTATAACGCATCATTAATTTATTTCCGGAAGAAAAACGGCCGCAATTACTTATGGGCCTCGCGCAAAATATACGCGCATTTGTTTCCCAACGCCTGGTGCCCACAGTCGATAATAAACGTTGTGCGGCTGTTGAGGTCTTGCTGGGTACAAAAACCATTCAGGAATTAATATTAAAAGCGCGCTTTCCCGAAATAAAAGAAATTATGGAGAAGTCTGAAAACCTTGGAATGCAAACCTTCGATGCGGCGCTGTTTAAATTGTATAAAGCAGGCAAAATCAGCATGAAAGAAGCCCTCGCCAATGCAGACTTTGCCAACAATTTGCGTTTGCGCATCAAACTCAGTGAAGGCGAAGCGGAGCCGAGCAGCGAATAGGTTGCCAGCTTAGTAAAAAGCAGTAGTTTTGGTGAACTCTCGTTGGAAGATATTGAAGAAGCGGAAGATGAATCTTCTCCTGAGACAATGCTTAGGCAACAACAGGCTAGTTGAAACAGGCTAGAGTCGAAATAAAGAGTCCAATTAAAGAGCCCAAATAAAGAGCTCAATTAATGTGTTCACTTAGGGTGAGCATGCTTGACCATATTTTTTGCATGCCCCGAAAACGGGGGGAGAATTGACTGGCTCTTGCGGGTGGATGTTTGATAATCTAAAGCCAAATTTCTATCTGCAAACTTTTCCTCGTCTTTTATCACCCTGGAGTCTTTATGCTTATTGGTGTGCCAAAAGAAATCAAGAACAACGAATACCGTGTTGGCTTAACGCCAGACGCTGTTTATGAATTGCATAGTGCTGGCCACCAGATTCTGATTGAAAAAGGCGCAGGCTTGGGTGCCGGGTTGGAAGATGCACACTACGAAAATGCCGGTGCGCAATTGGTGAGAGGCCCGGAGGAAATTTTTGCGCAGGCTGAGTTAATCGTCAAAGTGAAAGAACCCCAGCCCGAGGAATGCAAGCGCTTTAACAAGCAACAGATTCTTTTCACCTTTCTTCATTTAGCCGCAAGTAAAAGCTTAACAGAAGCATTAATGGCAAGCGGCGTCAGTGCCATTGCCTACGAAACCGTTAAAGATGCACAGGGAACACTTCCATTACTGGCTCCCATGAGCGAAGTCGCGGGCCGAATGTCGGTGCAAGCGGCTGCGCGCTGCCTTGAAAAGCCGGTGGGAGGACGCGGTGTATTAATGGGCGGCATTCCAGGTGTTGCCCCGGCTTATGTGGTAATTATTGGTGGCGGTGTCGTTGGTTTAAATGCTGCGCGTATGGCAGTGGGTATGGGCGCGAATGTTAGCATTATGGATCGCAGTTTAAGCAGGCTGCGTTATCTTGATGATATTTTTCAAGGGCGTGTGCGCACACTGTATTCCACTCAGGCCAGCATTAAGGAGCAAATACAACGCGCAGACGCCGTAATCGGCGCGGTGTTAATTCCGGGTGCGGCTGCTCCAAAATTGTTGAGCCGCGAGGACCTGGGGTTGATGAAAAAAAATGCCGTGCTGGTGGACGTTGCTATCGATCAGGGAGGATGCTTTGCCACAAGCAAAGCGACAACGCACGAAAGCCCTACCTTTGTGGTCGATGATATTCTGCATTATTGCGTTGCCAATATTCCCGGTGCTGTCGCCCGCAGTTCAACTTTTGCCTTAAACAATGCCACCTTACCGTATGTAAAATTATTGGCTGATAAGGGAATTGAAGCTTTAAATAAACTGCCTGGTTTTGCTGAAGGTTTGAATATACAGAACGGTCAGATTACTTGTGCGGCAGTTGCTGAAGCTTTCGCTTAACTGGCGTTTAATTTGTATTGCCGAATTCGGAAGGTAGCTCCAAGCCTTCCCGATCAATACTATAAAGCCCCTCTTCCAATTTAAGCAATTTCATCCACCCGCGAACAGAGTTGATGAGATAGATTGCAGTGGCACGATTCAGATCGGCTTTTTCGAGTACGGCTTCTTCAATTCGATTTTGATCCAGCAAATATTGGCGAAAGGTGCCGTTTAACAAACCCTGATCCAGGCTGGGCGTTAATAACTTGCCGTCTAATTCCAATACCAGGTTTGCTGAGCAGCTTTCTGTAAGATTGCCCTGTTCATTCACGATTAATACATCATCGGCTAGGTATTTATCAGTCAATGCCTGGTAAAACTGACGTTGACTGGTTTTATGGTAAATGAAGCGGCTTTGGGTTGCGCTTTTTTCCGGACTGACTCGCAGTGTTTGCCCGAGCTTACTGCCCAGTGCTGAAGCCTTGATGGAAAAATTGCCTTTGCTGTCCAACCATAATTGAATTTTTTGCGCCTCTGTAATGTGTTGGCTTGCATTTGCAAGCATGCGTTTCAAGCCTTTTTCGCTAAAAGGAAAACCAAAATACTGCGCGGCATCCTGCATCCGTTGCACGTGATTCTCAAGTAAAAAAACGTTGCCATCAGCTTCCATGCGTAAACTTTCCAGCAAGCGAATATCCGGCGGTTTACGTGTTAAAATTTCTGCCTTGATATGACACTCGTCAAATTCGTCTTCCACTGTGGAATCCCACACAATGCCGCCACCCACGCCGTAGGTCGCTTGCTGTTTTTCACTGTCGATTAGCACGGTACGAATAGCGACATTGAATAAGGCATCCCCATTTGGCGCAAGATAGCCAATACTTCCGGTATAAATACCACGCGGACTGTGTTCAAGCTCGGCAATAATTTTCATGGTTGAAATTTTCGGTGCGCCGGTAATTGAAGCGCAAGGGAATATCTGCTTGAGGACATCAATGGGGTGATGAGGACTTTGTGCACGCACACTCGACGTCATTTGAAAAACAGTGGGATAGGTTTCAATATCAAACAAGCTGTCAACTTTCACAGAACCTGTTTCTGCCACGCAGCCTAGATCGTTGCGGATCATATCCACAATCATCAAATTTTCTGCACGGTTCTTTTCCGAGTTTTTTAACCACAATGCACGATCGGCATCTTGCGTACTGTGCAAGCCGCGATTGATGGTGCCCTTCATGGGTTTGGCTGTAATTTCGCCATCTTGCATTTGAAAAAATAATTCTGGCGAAGCCGAACAAATATGATAGCGGCCGAGATTTAAATAGGCGCTGTAGTTGGCACTCTGGGCTTGTTGCAAAGCCTTAAAATAGGTCAGCGGATCGTTATTAAAGGCGGTGTGCAAACGAAAACTGTAATTCACCTGATACGTATCGCCCGCCGCGATACGCGCTTTAATTGAAGCAATGGCTTTCGCATATTCATCTTGTGCAATATCGGCCTGCCAGCGCGTTGTTGGCCATTGCGCGCCGCCGGGATGTGTTTCTGCCGTTACGCTAGACCAATCCTCCGCGCCGACTTCCTGCACGTTTGCGTACACACCAAAAAAAAGTATGGGATAAGCGAGTGAGGGTCGGGAATGTATCGATGTTGCCAGTGTTTTTTTCATGGCGGGGTTCAAACCCGCCGCCGCTTCGTATGCCAGATAACCTGCAAGATAATAACCCGCATCCAGTTTTTCTCGCATACGTGCCAGGCAATCGTTTACCTGCGAAATAGTATCCGCCGAAATCACTTCCAGAGGGTGTTCGAAGAGTAGAAAGGCTTCCCTGCTTTGTTGCAGGAGAATAGAGGCGAAGGACTGCAATTTCATAGATGTTTGTGCAACAAAAGAGGAATTCTACCCGCGCGGCAGCGAAAACAACAGCAACACGCCCTATTGCGCCGAACCTCAGCGCGCCTGACTGGTCATATAGCCCATTAGTCGGTAATCTTAGCCGTTATTGTTCACGACCACATAGCGTTCACAACGACGATTATTCACCAGGGAGCAAAATCTGGATGTTGAAAACAATTTATCGCTCAATGAGTTTTTATCTGCTTATCCTCTCTTTAGGCTTATCCACACAAATCAGCTTTGCCGATGTCGATATCCCCTATACCGATGTGACATTGGATAACGGCCTGCGCTTGATCATTCACGAAGATCACAAAGCGCCGATTGTTGCGGTAAACGTCTGGTATCACGTGGGTTCTAAAAATGAAGTGGAAGGCAAAACCGGCTTTGCTCACTTATTTGAGCATTTGATGTTCAACGGCACCGAGAATTTTAAAGGGGAATACTTTGAGCCGATGGGCAAGGTCGGCGCCACCGATATGAATGGCACAACCAATATCGACCGCACCAATTATTTCCAGAACGTCCCCAATACCGCGCTCGACCTGGCCTTGTGGATGGAGTCCGACCGCATGGGCCACTTGCTCGGCGCGATTACGGAAGAAGGTTTGAAGACGCAGCGTGGTGTTGTACAAAATGAAAAGCGTCAGGGCGAGAACCAACCCTACGGCAAGGTTTTTGGCATTATCGCTGAGAATCTCTACCCCGAAGGCCACCCCTACTCGTGGACAACGATTGGCTCCATGGAAGATTTGAATGCGGCGACGCTTGACGATGTGAAGGAATGGTTCCGCACTTATTACGGCCCCAACAACGCGGTACTCGTGATTGCCGGTGATGTGCAAACCGATGAGGTGGTCGACAAGGTTAAACATTACTTTGGCGATATTCCACCCGGCCCCCCGCTGAGCAAGCCGAAAACCTGGGTGCCAGAACTCGCCAGCGAAAAGCGTATTACCATGGAAGACCGCGTTCCCCAGGCACGCGTCTATATGGTTTGGCCCATCCCTGAAATGGGTAGCGATGAGTTAAGCATGCTGGACATCAGCTCTGACTTTCTTTCAATGGGGAAAACCTCGCGCCTGTATAAACGCCTGGTGTATCAAGACCAGATTGCCACCGATGTCGCAGCCTATATTTACCCTGGTGAACTCACTTCGGCTTTTATTATTCAGGCAACCGCACAACCCGGTGTGGATTTAACTAAAGTTGAAAATGCCATAAATGAAGAATTGACAAAATTTTTAGCCAAAGGCCCCAACAAGAAAGAATTGCAACGCATTAAAACACAGTACCGCAGTCGCTTTGTTCGCGGTATTGAGCGCATTGGTGGCTTCGGTGGCAAATCCGACATACTCGCTTCCAACACCGTTTACTTTAATAAACCCGATGCCTACAAGCGCGGGCTGGAAAATGTTGCGAATGCGACAAGCAAGCAAGTCAAAAACGTGGCCTCTGCCTGGTTGAAAAAACCCAGACTTACCCTGGAGGTTCACCCTTTCCCGACATTGCAAGCATCAACAGAAAGTGCCGATCGTTCAAAACTGCCGATGCCGGACACCTTCCCCGAAGTGGATTTTGATCAATTCGAGCGCGCCACACTGAAAAACGGCATGGAAATATTACTGGCCAAACGCGACGCCGTACCAACCATCGATTTTCGTCTGATGTTTGACGCCGGTTACGCCTCCGACCAGTTTGCTCTGCAAGGCACTTCGAGCATGGCCATGTCGATGTTAATGGAAGGGACAAAAAATCGTAGCTCTCAGGAAATCAGCGAAGAGCGCGATATGTTGGGCACCTC
Organism: Cellvibrionaceae bacterium 1162T.S.0a.05; assembly: GCA_000964245.1. Classification (GTDB taxonomy): domain Bacteria; phylum Pseudomonadota; class Gammaproteobacteria; order Pseudomonadales; family Cellvibrionaceae; genus 1162T-S-0a-05. The sequence goes on from LANB01000001.1 coordinate 4,232,611, forward strand.
AATCTCAACCTCCTCCGGACTCGACCTCTCCGGCGTTTCTATGAACACCTTGACGGAAAACCTGGATGCGTCTCTGGATATATACAGCGACATTATTCTTAACCCCACCTTTCCGGAACATGAATTGGAGCGCCTGCGCAAAATGCGTATTGCTGGCATCCAACGCGAAAAGGTCACACCCATTCCCATGGCCTTGCGCGTCCTGCCACGTTTAATGTTTGGCGATGACCACGCGTATGGCCAACCCTTGACCGGGTCCGGCACCATTGAATCTGCGCAACAATTTACCCGCGAACAATTACAGAAATATCACGCCACCTGGTTCAAACCCAACAAAGCCACCATGGTTATTGTTGGCGATACCAGCATGCAGGAGATTATTCCCAAACTCGAAAAATATTTTGGTGATTGGCAAAGCGGCGAAACACCGAAGAAAAATATTGCTGATGTCAAACAAAATAAAGAAAGTGTTTACCTCCTGCACCGCCCGGATTCAGAACAGTCCTTTATTATTGCGGGCTTAATGGCGCCACCAAAAAACCAGGGGAATGATCTCGCGCGCGATGTGATGAATGCGGTTTACGGAGGCGAGTTTAATGCACGCTTGAATATGAATCTGCGCGAAGACAAACACTGGGCCTACGGCGCCTACGCCTTTATGTTCGACACCGCTGCGCAGCGCCCCTATATCAGTTGGGCCTCTGTACAAACAGATAAAACCGCTGAATCCATGGCGGAAATTCGCAAAGAGTTGAGCGCGATCATCAGCGATAACCCTCCCACACAAGCTGAAATGGACCGCGCGCTGAGAAAAATGATTCTGTCTCTTCCCGGAAATTGGGAAACCGCAGGCGCCGTGAGTGGCTCACTTGCTGAGATTGTGCGCTTCGATTTGCCGGATGATTATTGGAATACTTATGCGCAAAACCTGCGGGCCTTGTCGCTTGATGATATTCAAAAAGCCGCGAAGGAAATTATTGATCCTGATAATCTGGTTTGGGTTGTTGTGGGGGATCGTTCGAAAATTGAAGCGAAGATTCGCGCGCTTGGGTATAAGGATATTAAGATATTGGACGATGAGGGGAATGTTCTTTAGATCAGTTGGCTTTATTGTTATCGTAATTTTTAGAAAGTCGCGGAATCACTAATCGCGGGAATTTCCTTTCTAAAAACGCATGAATACATCCCTGTAGCTCCCTCTCTTCATCCCTGAAGAGAGGGTTTTAGAAAGGAAATTCCCGCGATCAGTGATTTGCAGAGTACATCGCAATAGATCTTTCCAGCATTTGATTATTGAAAAGACCAAGTACTCTTTTAGCAAGTTTCAGTCGAGACATACAATTGCGTAAAAGTATTGCCAATTGAATCTATTCTCTTTTTATTCACACCCTAATTAACCCAGGAAAAACTGCGAAAGGCTATCCTAATCACCGAGTGTGGGGATTCCCTTTCCGAAACCCTCTCTTCAGGGAAGAAGAGAGGGAGCTACAGGGATGTATTCATGCGTTTTCGGAAAGGGAAGCGCCGCAATCGGTGATTTTGCGACTCCCTGTCTGACCGCTATAACTTTTCCCGGAAAATAACGATAAAATAGCTTAACCATAGGTGATATCCTTTAACCAACAATAAAATAAATCAAACACACCATGTTTACAGCCAACCCCAAATCCCGCATTTTTCTGATTATCGGGCCAATTCTCTCAACAGCATTGTTCGCTATTGGCAGTTTTTACGATTGGCCACCTGAGGCTAGTCTGACGCTGGCAATTACAGCTTTATGTGCGCTTTGGTGGTCAACGGAAGCCTTGCCTATTCCTGTTACCTCGCTACTTCCACTAGCACTGTTTCCCTTGCTCGGCGTGCTGAGCGCTAAGGAAGTGGCAGAGGCGTACGGCAACCATTTTATTTTGCTTTTGTTGGGTGGCTTTTTACTGTCAACGGCTTTATCACATAGTCATGCCCATCGGCGTATTGCGCTGGTTTTGTTGAATGTTTTTGGTGGCTCGTCTTACCGTCGTGTTGTGTTTGGATTTATGGCAACGTCAGCGCTGTTGAGTATGTGGATTTCCAATACCGCGACCACCTTGATGTTGCTGCCCATTGCCCTCGCAATTGTTTCTGCTTGCGACAATCAAAAATTAAAAATCCCTCTCTTGCTCGGTATTTGTTATGCCGCCAGTATTGGCGGTATCGGCACACCAATCGGTACACCGCCGAACTTGTTATTTATTAATGCCTACCAACAAAGCACGGGAAAGGAATTTACCTTTTTGAGTTGGATGACCTGGGGAATTCCGCTCGTGATTGTGTTTATTCCTCTTGTGGGTTTGTGGCTTACGCGCAATTTGGAGCGCGGTGGCAGTATTGAATTGCCTGAAACCGAAGCCTGGAGCAGTGCGCAAATTCGTATTCTGATTATTTTTGCAATTACTGCCCTCGCCTGGGTCACACGACGAGAGCCTTTCGGTGGTTGGAGCGATTGGCTGGGCTTTGAAGGCGCGAATGATGCTTCTGTGGTTTTACTTGCGGTTGTTGCGCTTTTTCTGTTTCGGGACAAGCAAGGTGAGCCGCTTTTAACCTGGGAAGCAGCTAATCGAATTCCCTGGGGTATTTTGTTATTGTTTTCCAGCGGCTTGTGTATCGCTGAGGCTTTCAGTTCGTCGGGCCTCGCAGCCTTGTTCGCGTCGGCGTTGGGTGGGCTCGACTTTCTCCCTTTACTACTGCTAATTGCCATGCTGTGTTTGGGCGTAACCTTCCTGACGGAATTAACCAGTAATACTGCTACCACTGCCCTGCTCATGCCCATTCTCGCAACGGTCGGTCTCACCCTCGGTATCGACCCTTATCTCTTGATGATCCCGGCGGCGATGAGTGCCAGTTGTGCCTTTATGCTGCCTGTTGCGACCGCGCCAAATGCGATTATTTTTGGGAGTGAAGAAGTCCCTATCGGGCGGATGATCCGCGAGGGCTTTGCACTCAACTTCCTCGGTGCCGCCCTGATCACCGGGCTCTTTTCTGTCCATCTGCTCTTTAAGTAAGCGACCAGCGTGTTGAAGTTGGGCTGCGCGCTAAAAAAATGACGTGAGAAACATAGAAGCAAACGCTATAGCGCGCTATGATTCAGTTATATGACAACGCAACGTTATGATATTGCCGTAGTGGGCGGTGGCCTTCATGGTGTCAGCATTGCCGCTGAAGCCGCCAGCAGAGGCTTGTCTGTTGTTCTGTTTCAAGCCAAGGATCTCGCCTCTGGCCCAACCGGCAGTTTATGCACTGTAGCGCGCGGCGGCTTGCGCAGACTTGAACGATTTCGCCTGGATTGGGTAAATCGTAACCTTCGGGAAATTGCGCTATTAAAAAGCCGGGCACCGCATTTATTAACTCGCCAGCTTTTCCAGGTGGTCAGCCGCCCTTCTGTGCGCAGCGATAGACGTATACGACGCGGGCTCGCAATCTATTCGTTCTTGCAAAACCGTCAGTTTCGTTCAGTGGAACACGACCGCCCTGTTAAAACCAATACGGCACAACTTGAATACAATGAATTTCGTTTGTGCAACAACCGTTTAATTCTAAATCTCGCTCGGCAAGCAAAATACTTCGGTGCAGATATTCGCCCCTACTGCCGGGTCGACGAAATTCACAGACAAAGTGATCATTGGCAATTAACCAACGGGTGCGAGCAAACAGATTCTAAAAGCAGCGTGGAAGCTAAAATCCTGGTGAATTGCTGTGGCTGGCTAGCTGAAAAATTTTTACGAGACGTAGTGAAAGCACCGACACGCTGTCGAGCCAAGGTTTGCCACAGTGGACGCTTTTATTTTCCGCGGCCTGAACACTTTCGCAATTACGTTTTTCAACAAGACAATGGCGCGCTGGTCTATGCACATGAACTGGATCAACACTATTTTGTTGTTGGGCCAATTAATTTTGAAAATGATAATGATGAGCAACGCACGCTCGCACTCAATACGGCTCTCGATTTTCTTAAAAGTGTTGGTATTTCTTATACGGCCGAAGATTGCCGACACGCTGCATGGAGCAGTCGCGCCCTGCCCGAAGATCTATTGAGCAATGATGGCCAACGTTACAAAGACTATTATCTCGACCTGCACAATCCCGGAAAAGTGGCTCCCCTGTTAAATTTATTTGGCATGAGCACGGTGCATTACAGATTAATCGCAGAGCATGCACTCGAAATTCTAAAGGTTTTTACCGAGGCAGATAAAAACACGCAATACAGTGATGCACCGCTACTGGGTGCAGATTTCTCGAAAGCATTTGATTTGCATTGCGCTGAGATTAAATCTGACCTTACCCCTGAATACCACGAGCTCGCTCAACGCTGGCTGGAAAGTTACGGCAAGGACAGTGATATATTGATCAGCGCCTTAAAAAGTAACACACTGGGTGAGCATATTGCTCATGGCTTATATGAGGCAGAGGTCAAGTATCTTGTTGAAAATGAATGGGTGACCTGCGCTGACGACATTCTATGGCGACGCAGCGCACTTGGCTTGCACTTTAATGAAGGCGATCGTGACAAACTAAGCACAACTATAAGCACACTGACTTAACCACATACTTTTATTTTTTCTGAGATTCGTCATCAGATTCCAAATCATCAATCAATGACGATATTGCATCATCCAATTCGTCGCCAGCAAGGTCCAGCCCCTGGGCCTTGAGCATTTCATTGACCAATTCATCGTCTTCATCAGCCGCTTCTGTTTCATCCGCGGACATTTCATCGAGGTCATCCAGGCCACTTTCTTCAATGGGTTCTTCCAGTGTAGGGGGGTCGCTGTCGATATCATCCATTGCGGGTTCATCGTCGTCAGCGTTAACAATATCCTCCATCGCCGATTCCAGGTCTTCCATGGGAGGCTCGTCTTCCAAAGTATCCAGCTCTTCGACCTCTTCAGGGTCTTCTTCTGTTGGTGCTTCCGCTTCGGTTGGTCGCTCTTTTACAGCCTCGGCCACCTTTTCTTCAGAAAACTCTTCGAGAATGTCGTCGTCGCTTTCGCTGCGCGTTAGCTTTTTGTACACCAAAAAGCCCAAGGCCAGTAGAACCAGGTTGCCCGCACCGAGGATCGCATAAATCACCCATCGAGGAAGTCCTTCTGCCGCCACAGCATCCTCTTCCATTGCGCTGTCTTCAACTGCCTTCTCTAAAGGTTCCGGCTTTTTTTCCTGACTTTTATCAACTTCAGATTTTTTCTCAGCAGGTGCGTCTTGCGACGGCTCTTGCTGTTCGACCTTTTTCTCTTCAGGAAAGAACGAAGCCGGGCTTTCATTGAGCCCCCCTTCGAGGGAATACTGGATGCTCAAATCTTCCAGCAGCACATCAAATTTTTCACCCGCTTTGTCTTCACCCTGAATACGTACTTCGGCCACATATAAACCTTCAGTTTCAGGTTCGAAAATACCGCGCCAACTGTCCATATCCGTTAAACCCAGAGGAATAAATTTACGATTCCCCTGTGGCGTGGTGACCGAAGCCAGCACTTCGGTTTTGAGCACTTCAACATCGTTACCAAACGATTTTACGCTGAGAACGTATTCCACTTTGCCTGCGTTAAACTCTTCCTTGAACTCCGCTGCAAATGGCTGCCGTACCGTCATACGATGGCGAAATTCTCGCAGGAAGGTTTTGCCATCCAAAACAATACGCAGTTCATACAAACCATTTCGATCAAAATCTGGCAGGCGTGTTTGATAGTTGCCGCTCGCCGGCGGCGCTTTCCGTGAAAGGCTCTCACTCCAGATTGCACGCATGTCATTTTCATTGACGCCGGCGGACATGCTGACGTCGACATCCATGAGTTCCAGAAAATCCACATCCTTGATAATTTTTCCGTCTTCAAACAATGCAAAGCTGATGTCCAGACTCTGCCCCCGGAAAACATTGTTTGGAATGGGTTTCACGCGCAGGTTTAAATTACTGACAACGGTCACCCGGCTTTCCGGCGCCATGTCCGCTTTAATCGTCCACTCCCCTTCTAGAGGTTGACTGACGGTAATCAGGTCATATTCTTGTGTGGAATACCATTTCACGCCGTCCTGTAATCGTCCTGTTTGCGAAACCATGTCATCAGGGCCGATCAATTCTGTTGTTTCCTGCGGATTGTTGCGAAAAATCAGGGCAGTAAATTCTTCGATGCTCGAATCGATAACAAAGCGATTGTCCTGCAAGGGCACTTTCTCAGCCGGTGCCGCCACATCGAAGGCTTTCAGGAAAATTTTCATTAACTCGTCCGCACTGCTTGCGGTTTCCGCAATGCCGTCGGTACTCAGGGAAAGTTTGCCCAGCAAGTTAGTGTCGGCGTTTTTGGACAAGGCAACAGTATGAATGGTAAATCCCGCCTCTTTGAGTTTGGGCAGAACCTCGTCAACAATGCGGCGCCACTCCTTGCGATTGGCCTCCGGGTCTTTATCAACATCAACCATGCCGTCGGTTAGCAGAATGATGCTTTTCCTGTACTTGCCATCACTGCCTTCACTGTCGTAAGCCGCCTTTTCGAGGGCCTCGCCGATATTGGTGAACAAGCCTACGGAATTGATATCCGCCGATTTTGCTTGCGCAGCTTCTCGCCATTCAAGACTGACTTCCTTATGCGGAACCAGCATGTTGACCCACTTACCGAAGGTCCACACGCCCGCCTTGCTGTTTTCCGGGAGGAGCTGAACGAGCAGTTCCACCGCTGGCTGCCGCAAATTATTGGGGTCATTACGTTTCATACTCCCGGAAACATCGATAACAAGACGGACATCCGGAGGCAAAGGCTGGGCAAGGCCAAGGGAGGAAAAACCGGCACAGAGAACAAGGAAAAGGATGCGGAAGCACTTCAACGCACACACTGGAAAACTGCATTCCCTGACCGCAAATAAGCTCATATTCTAGGCTGACACTAATTGGAATATACCAATTAGTTATAGCACCGGAGGGCGAAACTTGCCTGCGATTGGCGGGCTTATTCGCGAGAAATCACGCGCTGGCTTTGGCCTGCCGCCGCCATTGCCAGAGATTCCAGAGGAGAGATAAAGCGACAGAAAGCGTCAGGGCAACCAGCAAGGGCGTGCCCGCACGCCAAAAGGCCGCGCCATCCATTGTAAGGGTTTCCACGATCGCAATAATAATGGCTGGCGCCAGATAACCACTACTCGCCTCGGTAAACCAGGGCACAAGAAACAGCACCGCGACAAAAATACGCAGCAACTGGCGGACTTCCGGCCAAACAATAAAACGGGTGAGGTAGTACCAGCAGGCGAACATCAGGACAACGCCACCGAGATACATTAACCAGGCATTTTGATATTCTTCAGCAGTAAACATTTCAGGGCCTTACTTAAATGCAGGCGCTATCTTAACGGATTCGCATAAACTCTGCATACACTTCAATCTCAACCTCATCCCCCACCAGGCCAAGATGCTTATCCAGGCCAAAATCCGACCGTTTAAAAACAGTGTGTGCCTCAAAACCAATGGTATAACGACCATTAAATAAATTATTCGCCCCTCCATTAAAGCGCACATCCACAGCCACTTCGCGTGTTTGCCCTAAAAACGTCAAATCGCCCGTAAACTGCACCAGGCCCTCCTCCAGCGTACGCGCCGACTTCGACTGAAACACCGCCTGTGGAAACTGCTCTGCATCAAACCACTTGGGCCCGCTCAAGGTACGTGCAAACTTCTCGTTATTCACATTCACACTGTCCATTGCAATAATCGCCTGCAAACTGGAAGCCGCAATATTCTCCGCATCAAAATCCAGACTCGCCTCAAGCTCCTCAAAACGCCCCACAAACTTCGACAGCCCCATGTGATCAATCTTGAACAACACTGCACTGTGCTTCTTATCCAACTCATAGGCACCCGGCTTCAAGGCCTGAAGCTCGGTTTGCACATTCGGAGCAAGCAACGAACTGCAATTACTGAGAACGAAACACAAAAGAAAAATAAAAGCGAATTTGAATTGGGTTTGAAAGTCAGTACCTTGAATAAACATCCACACGTCTCCGGTTAAATTCCTGGGATACAAACAGCCTGAGGGTACGACCAGAGCCGAAGGAAATGTTTTATTTTCTCTTTTCTTCGCGCGTTTAATTGCTAAACACTGAGTGCAAGGTGTCCCCTTGCGAAACCGTCACCGCTGGGAGCGGTGTCGGAGCTACATGGACGTATTTACGCGTTTTCGCAAGGGGACACCTTGCACTTAGTGTTTTCGCGATCAATCCAAACGAGAAAAGAGAAAATACAAACGTCTACTTCGACAAAACTAAACAGGCTTGTTCGTCAATTTATCGTTGGGGATGCTTTGCATATAGTCTTCGGGCCCTGGAGGCAACTGCAAATAAAAACCCTTCTCTTGCACCTGCGCCATCACCTTCTCCACCGACGCCCGCGCCAAAGTCTTATCGGGCGTCAACAACAAAGTCATGGCCAACTCTCCTTTACCAAAACGCCTGGCCAACTCCTCTGGAATACTGTCCACGGTTTTACCCTTTTCCAGATAGAGGTACATCCCCTCCTTCAAGCTACTACGGTATATATCGACAAGGAGTTGCATTGCTTTTCAGGCTCCCATCAGTTTTTTGAATTCGGTCATAATAAAATCGCCAATCAGTTCCTGACGCCAACCCTGAAACCCTTGAGGAAGCGTTGTCAGTTGAGCATCCATTCTCATTAAATCCTCGAGATCTTTTTTCTTCACGAGCACTTCACTGGCAATATTAAGCGCTTCTGCTTTTTTCTGAATTGCGCCCCGCAACTTTTTAAGTTTGTCCTTCGCGGAACTGGATAGCGGCCGTTCAAGACGTTGCGGAAGATCACATTCTTCAACTTTATTCGCTTCTTGCAAAAGATTAAGAACCGTTTCACCGTCACTGCGGACACGTCGCTCACTAAAGCCTTCGAACTTCTTTAAATCTTCAGTTGTCTCCGGTGGGTTTTGCGCGAGCGCCATCAGGCTATGATCCTTGACGACGCGATTACGCGGCACATCGCGGTCACGCGCGCAGTCTTCACGCCAGCGACTTAAGAGAATAAAACGCTGAAGCTCACGCGGCTTTAATTTCCAGGCGCTTTTGTTACGCTGCCAGGCTTGGTCGGCATCCTGCAACGTATAAAAACTGCTTTTTAATTGCTCACACTCTTCTTTCACCCACTCCAAACGATTCTGGGCTTGCGCTTCCTTGATCAGCCGCACCGCCATTGCCGTCAGATATTCAACGTCGAGCGCGGCATAGTGTATTTGAGCTTCACTCAAGGGGCGTTGCAGCCAGTTTGAACGCGTCTCCGACTTCGGCAGTTCAATATTGAAGAGTTTGGTAGACAACGACGCAAAACCGAGAGAAAACCCATACCCGAGGAGTGCGGCAGCAATTTGCGTATCAAAAATGTTTTCCGGCAGTACGCCCAGCGCCCGGTGAAAGACTTCGAGATCTTCCGAACAGGAGTGCAGCACTTTTACACTGTTTTGATCACAGAGTATTTCTGTTAAGGGTGAAAAATCATCAATTGTTGTGGGGTCAATCAAGTAATTGGCTTGTGCATCGTTGACCTGAAATAGACCGGCAATCGGAAAATACGTTCGCGATCGCATAAATTCGGTATCGACACTGAGAATTTTACTGGCGCGCCACTTGAGGCATTGTTTTTCCAATGCCGCGTTATCTTCGATCCAATGCACTTCCTGATTTAAAAAACGTTTCATTTTATAACTCGCGTCGGCTACTCAAGGCATGCGCCAGAGTTCCACCATCTAAATATTCCAATTCGCCCCCTAAAGGGACACCGTGCGCAATACGACTGACTTTAATTGAACGGCTTTTCGCCAGATCCGCAATGTAATGTGAGGTTGCCTCACCTTCGACTGTAGGGTTTGTGGCGATAATCACCTCCTTGACCTCGTCCTCCTGCAAACGCCTCTCCAAAATATCCATCCCGATTTCTTTCGGTCCAAGACCATCGATGGGCGACAAACGCCCCAGCAAAACAAAATATTTTCCAGAAAAACTGGCAGCCTGTTCGATGGCCAACACATCAGCGGGCGATTCCACAATACAGAGTTGCGAGGCATCCCGCCGCGGGTTCCTGCAAATACTGCATTCATCGTCTTCGCTCAAGGTGCGACAGCTTTTGCAGCGATCAACCGCATCCAACGCGGCAACCAAGGCCTGGGCCAAGCGCGCGGCACCTTCGCGCTGGTGTTCCAATAATTGTAGCGCCATGCGCTGCGCGGATTTTGGACCAACACCGGGAAGCACACGCAAAGCGCTAATGAGTTTGTCTATGAGTGGTGAGAACATACGCTAGAACGGCATCTTGAATCCGGGCGGCATGGAAAAGCCCGAAGTCAAACTCCCCAATTTATTTTTATTGGCTTCTTCCACACGACGCACAGCATCATTGACTGCCGCCGCAATCAAGTCTTCAAGAATTTCCTTATCCTCCTCTAGAAGACTCGGGTCAATCGATAATTTTTTAACATCGTGCTTTCCCGTCATGGTCACTTTTATCAAACCAGCCCCACTTTCACCGCAGACTTCCAGGTTTGCCAGCTCTTCCTGCATTTTTTGCATTTGCTCCTGCATTTGTTGAGCTTGTTTCATGATGTCGCCGAGACCTTTCATACTTACCTCTTGCTGTACACAACATAGCGTGTCTTTGATAACGGATTCTTGATTTGCTTATTAATTCAGTTATTGATTCAGTTATTGAGAGAAGCGCAGACTGTCTTCATCAAGCTGCGCGGAAAAATTTTGTTTTAAACTCTGCACAAGTGGATCTTCATGTAAACTCTTGAGCGCGGCAGCTTTTTTCTCCTCGCGTTTACGTTCGGCATATTGCTGCGGTGTCTCACTGTTTGCGGGCAATGCCTGGACGCTAAAATCCACACTCAGGTTTTCCGAAAAGTAATCACTCAAGACCGCGGCAAAACGCGTTGCGTGGTTTGGATCATACAAACTACTTTTTTGTTCATCCAGGGCAAATTGACACTGCCGGTCTTCTCGCCCGAGGAATACGCTATTAGACACAGTGCTTTGAAGAATACCTTTTATATTTAAGGCTTGGTAGAGCGCAATCCAGTTGTCCGAGGTCCAATCTTCCAATGTCGTCGGCGCTTGCAGTTTTTCATCCGCAAATGGACTGACACTGCTTTCTGTTTTCGGTTGTTTTTGTTCCGCTGTAAAGCCTTCCTTGCCGACAATGCCTTTTACCTGATCACGCAGTGCCTGAACTTTTGCTGCGGGTGCTTCCGCGTGCACTTGCCGGGTTTGCGGCGCTGGGGCGACTTCCGGCTTTTCAGGCTGCTTTTGATCAATGGTGTCTTCATTGGCGATCTCAGTAACCTGATTTGTTTGGTTTAAGCCTGCTGAAAGATTGTGATTGTTAGTGTCTGCGTTTTCCCTAATTACGGGTTCGGGTTTTGATTCAGTGTGTTGCGGTTTTTCATTAATTGTTGAGGGTTCGATATTACTCGCTGAGGGCTCTTTATCCGCTGAGAGTTCTTTATCCGCTGAGGGTTCTTTATCTGCTGAGGGTTCTTTATCTGCTGAGGGCTCTTTATCTGCTGAAGGTTCTTTATCTGCTGAGGGCTCTTTATTCGCTGAAGGCTCTTTATTCGCTGAGGGCTCATTATAGCCTAAAGGCTTTTCAATATTTTCTGCGGGAGATTGCGGGCTCGTATTATGAGTCTGAGTTAAGGGCTTTTTTACGCTGTCGCCACCCTCCTGCGGCGGCGTGCTTTGGAGTTGGCGAGTCGGCAATTCTGCGACGCCCTGGGGTTTGAAAGCGAGCATGCGCAATAAGGTCATTTCAAAACCGGCGCGTGGTGAGGAAGCCAAATGCAAATCACGGCGACCGATCAACGCGGTTTGATAAAAAAGCTGGACGTCTTCTGGTGCGAGTTGGCTGGCAAATTCCAGAACCTGTTTTCTGTCACCCTGGCTGTTATCCAGCGCTTCGGGTAGTGCTTGTGCAATCGCAATGCGGTGCAAAAGCGCCAACAATTCATTTATGGCAGACGCAAAATCCGGAGATAATTCCGAGAAGTCTTCCACCGCCTTTAATAGAGTCGCAGCATCACTGCTAATCAGGGCATCCACCAGCGTCTGAATCACACTATGGTCGATCGTGCCCAACATCGCGGCCACATCCTGCTCACTGACTTTTTCGCCACCGAAGGAGATGGCCTGATCCGTCAGACTGAGGGCATCGCGCATGCTGCCATCGGCGGCTTTCGCCAATAACCAGAGTGCCGATTCTTCATAGGGAATCACTTCCTTATCAAGAATATGTTGCAGGTGGTCCACAATTTTCTCGGGACTCATATTTTTTAAATTGAACTGCAAGCAACGCGACAGAATTGTAACCGGCAGCTTTTGGGGGTCGGTGGTGGCTAGCAGGAATTTAACGTGTTCAGGTGGCTCCTCCAGAGTCTTTAACAGCGCGTTAAAGCTGTGATTGGAGAGCATGTGCACCTCATCGATCAGGTAGATCTTGTAACGCCCACGCGTCGGTGCATATTGCACGTTTTCAAGTAATTCGCGGGTGTCTTCCACTTTGGTTCGCGATGCGGCATCCACCTCGATAAGGTCTACAAAGCGGCCTTCGGCAATTTCCTGGCAAGCACCGCATTCGCCACAGGGTTCCGAGCTCACCCCCACCTCGCAGTTAAGGCATTTCGCCAGGATTCGGGCGATGGTGGTTTTGCCCACGCCGCGGGTCCCGGTGAAGAGGTAGGCGTGATGCAGCCGATTTTGATCGAGGGCGTTAATCAGGGCCTTTAAGACATGCTCCTGCCCAACCATTGCGCGGAATACACCAGGGCGCCACTTGCGGGCAAGGACTTGATAGCTCATGTAAACTCTTACGAATTCAGAAAAGAAGTGCGATTATACCGGCTGGAACAGAAAAAGCAGCTTAAGGGGAAGGATGTGGTTTTTCTTAAAGCAGAAAAACCCTTGCGTTGGGGGATTATCGGCTGTGGCGATGTCTGCGAAGTGAAGAGCGGCCCGGCCTTTTATAAGGTCGAGGGCTCGGAACTGGTCGCGGTCATGCGCCGTAACTTTGACCTCGCGAAGGATTTTGCGGCGCGCCATGGTGTTGCGCGCTACTATTCGGATGCTGAGGCGTTGATCGCCGATCGCGAGGTTGACGCGGTCTATATCGCCACTCCCCCCTCCTCGCACCTTCCCTATGCCTTGAAAGTGGCCGAAGTCGGCAAACTCTGCTGCATCGAGAAACCGATGGCACTTAACTTTGCCGAATGTCAGCTTATCAACGCCGCCTTTGAGGCGAAAGGGCTACCGGTGTTCGTCGCCTATTATCGGCGCTCCCTCCCCCGTTTTAAGCAAGTTAAGGCCTGGTTGGATCAAGGGCAGATCGGGCGCCCCCAACACCTGCAGTGGACCCTGCGTAAACCCCATACAGAAACGGATTTAAAAGGCAGTGCCAACTGGCGCACCCAGGCAGATATTGCCGGTGGTGGCTATTTTGTTGATCTCGCCAGTCACGGTTTAAACCTGTTTGAGTGGTTGTTAGGCGACATTCAACGTATTCATGGTGTGAAAAGCAATTTACACGGTTTGTACACCGTGGAAGATTCGGTTTGCGCAAGCTGGTTGTTTGATAGCGGCGCAACTGGCTCGGGTAGCTGGCATTTTGGGGCTCGCGACGATGTCGATGAGGTTGTCATTCGTGGTGACCGGGGACTCATTCGTTTTAATATTTTTCATGACGAGGCGATTAAATTAGATAACGGCACCATCGAAAAACCGATATACATTAAACACCCGGAACATATTCAATATGTTCACGTGCAAAATATTCTTCGCCACTTGAAAGGTGAACTGACACACCCCTCTTTAGGCGCAAGCGCTGCGCGAACTTCGTGGCTGATGGATTGTATTCTGGGTAATGACAACTCAACGACACTTGAATGAGGTTTTAAATGAGGTAGGGAAACTTACATCTCACCACCCCTGGAAAAATTAAAAACGCTTAAGAAACAATAACGATCAAGGACTCGAACATGACTGACCATTCTCGCATTATTATTTCCTGGCTCGGACTGCGCCGCTTAATTGGCATTATCGGCTTGCTGCACCCGCTAATACTCTGGATTGGCGGTACGATAATTTTTAGCACTCCCCTGCAATCCTCCATGAGCGCTTATTACTATACGGATATGCGCGATGTCTTTGTCGGTCTGGGTTTTGTCACCGGTTTTTTTCTTCTTGCTTACAAAGGTTATGACACGCATGACAGAATTGTGTCCTACCTCGCAGGGTTTACTGCAATTATTGTTGCGCTCTTTCCCGCTGCGCCCGCAGTGAACCCAACTAAAGCGGAGCAGATCATTGGCTTGATTCATGTGGGAACCGCTTTTATTTTTCTGTTGGCGCTGAGTTATTTTTGTATTGTTTTATTTCCTAAAGGCATCGCGTCGACATTTACGGTAAAGAAGCGCTTACGCAATACAATTTATCGGGCTTGCGGCGCCACGATTATTATTTCTCTTGCCGTAGTCGGTTTCTATTTTGCACCGACCCCGCTACAACCCATTCTGGACCCCTACCACCCGGTGTTTTTTGGCGAGTTGATTGCATTTGTTGCGTTCGGCTTCGCGTGGCTGGTAAAAGGCCAAGCCATACTCAAGGACGAAAATTAGGGGAAGGGATTGCGAGCCTGGAGATGTCAGACTGCATATTTATGTAGGGAAGTCAGGTTGGGACACTTTTTCCTGTATTCCTGTATTCCTGTATTCCTGGCATTCCTGGCTCATGCTAAGCCTGGATCAAGCCTGGATATGGAGATGTCCCAACCCAGCCACACCCCGGCACATAATTTTACTGCTACCGTTGCTCCCTTCCGGGCCTGGCGGGGTTCACAGCGAATTATTGCGAGGGGACCAGGTTGGGCCACCATTGAACGCGATCTGGCACAGCCGTTGTACTGACTTTAACAACGCGCCTTGCCATCATCGCAGGCGCGCCATTATCCAGAAAAAAAGATTATTTGCAAAGTACGCGTAAAGAAATAACGTTTTCTACTTCACGCACAGCCTTGATCACATCCTCGTTGGGTAATTCTTCGAGGTCGAGAATATTGTAAGCCACGTCATCGCGACTTTTATTCACCATGTCAATGACATTCACTTTCTTGTCAGCGAGGATGCCCAGAACATGGCCCAGAACGCCAGATACATTGTCGTTGGTAAAGGTAATTCGACAGGCAGCGTCACCGCGCGCCATTTCAGTTTGCGGGAAATTTACTGAATTACGGATGTTACCGTTCTCCAGATAATCCTTGAGTTGGTTTACCGCCATGACTGCGCAATTTTCTTCCGCCTCTGCGGTACTGGCGCCGATATGTGGCAATGCAATCACCTTTTCGTTGCCGATTAACCAGGGCTCGGGAAAATCGCAAATGTATTGGCGCAATGCGTCGTTATTCAGCGCAGCGAGGATCGCTTTGGAATCGACAATGGCATCGCGCGCAAAATTAAGAATTACTGCATCGGGCTTCATCAATTTCAGGGTTTCTTCGTTGATCATGCCTTTGGTGGCGGGAATGGCTGGAACATGCAAGGACAAGTAATCCACTTCTGCAAGCAAGGCCTGCATGCTTTCCATACGTTCCACATCGCTGGACAAGCGCCAGGCGGCTTCCACAGAAATCGCCGGGTCAAAGCCGAGAACACGCATATCGAGGGCCAGGGCTGCATTCGCGACCATGGAGCCAATGGCGCCCAGGCCAATTATTCCAAGTTTTTTACCCGCTAACTCATTCCCCGCAAAACGCTTTTTTTCAGCTTCGAGGAATTTGGACATTTCGGCTGAGTCCTGCATATGGCCCAGCCCATCAACAAAGTTTTTACCTTGTAAAATACCGCGTGAACTCAAGAGCATGCCCGCCAGCACCAACTCTTTTACCGCATTCGCATTAGCACCGGGCGTGTTAAAAACAACAATCCCTTTTTTGGTGTAATCCTCAACCGGCACATTGTTCACCCCTGCACCCGCACGTGCTACCGCAATCACGCTCTCTGGCAGGGTTTCGTTGTGAAGTTTATGACTGCGCAACACAACCGCGTCCGGTGTTTCCGCGCCCTCTTGCACCTGGTATTTATCTGCCGGAAAACGGCTCAGGCCCTTGTCGGATATTTTGTTATAGGTTCGAATTCGAAACATGTTTGCACCTTAAATCTGTTCACTCTTTTTTGCGGGTTTGCCGTTGTGATTTCTGTCTCGCTCCATTGTCGGAGTTCTTGACAGCCCCGAGAGGCAACCCCATTAAGTCATTGATTTTATTAACGAAAAAAATTGGCCCTCATATTGCTTTATAGCAATTACCACGCTTTAAAAGCACGTTTAACGTATTTTTTAGTGAGGTAAAACCTTGTTTCTTCGTTTAGTTGAAGCCCTGTTTTCAGGGCTTTTTTTATGCCTGCCTTTTGGGCTCAGATTCACACCCTTTCTTGCTGGCTGTCACTTGCTCGCTGTCACTTGTTGATAGGCCCAGCTCAACCAGGGCATCAAGGCTTGCAAGTCGGCTTTGTCTACTGTTGCACCGCACCAAATCCGCAAACCCGCAGGTGCATCTCGATAAGCGCCAATGTCATACGCCACTTTTTCAGACGCCAGCAATTTCACCAGGGCTTTGACCTGCTCTTCGCTGGCATCCAGGGTCAGACAGACACTGGTATTCGACAGGGTTTCTTCGTCCTCAGCCAGAAAGTTAATCCACGCGTTGGCTTGTACAAAGTCTTTTACGACAGCGAGGTTCTCTTCGGATTTGCTGATTGCAGCTTGCAGGCCGCCCAGGCCTTCTACCCAGTCAAGTGCATCCAGATAGTCGGCAACACAGAGCATGGACGGGGTATTGATGGTCTCGCCCCGGAAAATACCCTCAATCAATTTTCCACCTTTGGTCATGCGGAAAATTTTTGGCATCGGCCATGCGGGTGTGTAGGACTCAAGACGCTCCACTGCACGTGGGCTTAGGATCAGCATGCCGTGTGCACCCTCACCACCGAGTACTTTTTGCCAGCTGTAGGTGACAACATCGAGCTTTTCCCAGGGCAGTGGCATCGCAAAAACGGCAGAGGTGGCATCACAAATGGTCAGCCCAGCGCGATCTGCAGGAATCCAGTCACCATTGGGCACTTTGACGCCGGAGGTGGTGCCATTCCAGGTGAACACCACATCGTTGTCAAAATTCACTGCATTCAAGTCAGGCAGCTTGCCGTAATCCGCCGGCAAGTGATTCACATTTTCCAGTTTGAGCTGTTTGGTGATATCCGTAACCCAACCCGCACCAAAGGATTCCCAGGCCAGTACATCGACACCACGCGCACCCAGGAGTGACCACATTGCCATTTCCACGGCACCGGTATCCGAAGCCGGAACAACACCGACACGGTAACCTTCCGGCAAACCGAGTAACTCAGCGGTTTGTGAGCAGGCCTTGCCCAGCGCCTCTTTACCGATAGCGGATCGGTGAGAACGCCCCAATGTGGAAACATCGAGTTTACTGACGTCGTAACCAGGGCGCTTGCTGCAAGGCCCTGAAGAAAAGTTGGGGTTTTGCGGTTTAGTTTGCGGTTGCATGGATTCAAATGGTCCTTAGTAGAGAGGCCGTGAAAAAAAGGGCGCTATTATGCCACAAGCTTTTTCGGGGCGGTGAACTATACGCCCCGGGGACACTACGAGAGGGTTGTTAGTAAAGCAAGGTGTAGAGTTTACGTTGATATTCAACGGCTACCGGGTCGCCTTTGCCAAGGACCGCGAGAATATCCATGAAAATTTTCTTACCCTCGCCCTCACCATAATTCAGGTTTTTTTGCAGTAAGGGGAACAGCAACTCCAGGGCTTCCTTGTGGAATTCATGCTGACTGTATTGCAGCGCAAGCTTGAATTGTAAATCGGCATTATCAGGGTCTTTGGCCAGTTGTTTTTCCAGTTCCGTTAATTCAGGGGCCTTGCCAGCCTCCTGTGCCAATTCAAGCTGTGACATCAACTGTTCGTATACTGCATCCTGATCTGCGAGTTTGATTTTTTCCAACACCGCGGCGGCATCATCAAGGCGCTTCAAGTGCAGCAACACGCCCGCGTAGGTCAAGGCTATCTGCGCATTCGCATCATCGTCCTTGTAGGCCTGACTCAAGAGAGTGAGTGCACTGCTGTAATCATCGGAGCTAATCAAGTGGTTGGCTTCCTCCAGCAACTCATCGGTTGCGGAGGGTAAATATTTTTCCAGAAACTTTCGTACTTCCTGCTCGGGTTGCGCACCGGTAAAACCGTCTACGGGCTGCCCGTCCTGCATAAGCATTACCGTAGGCAAGCTGCGCACGCCAAATTGGGCGGTGATCATTTGTTGCTCATCAGCATTGATCTTTGCCAACAAAAATTTGCCCTTAAACTCTTCGGCCAGTTTTTCCAGCACCGGCATGAGGTTTTTGCAGGGGCCACACCAGTCCGCCCAAAAATCAATAAGTACAGGTCGGATTTTCGACTCTTCAATCAATACCTGCTGGGCATTTTCTTCGGTCACAGTGACTACGGTTTCAAGTTCGGCGGCGGCCTCTAACATCATCATTTCCTGTATTCTGGCTAAATTGGCGGGATTGGTTTTTCTTTATACGGTCTAACAACTCAAGGGCGTACCTGAGTGTTGCAAACCTGGCTTACCTGGAATAATCGCGATAATAGGAGCTAATTCCTATTGGGGCAAATATTATGCCTTAGCGGGATTTCGAGACCTACACTGAGTAACACTATTTCTGAACGTTCGAAAATTGCACCGCGTTTATCCTGGCGAATACTTCCTACGGTATTG
The DNA here is from genome assembly GCA_000964245.1 of Cellvibrionaceae bacterium 1162T.S.0a.05. Classification (GTDB taxonomy): domain Bacteria; phylum Pseudomonadota; class Gammaproteobacteria; order Pseudomonadales; family Cellvibrionaceae; genus 1162T-S-0a-05. The sequence goes on from LANB01000001.1 coordinate 4,251,455, forward strand.
TCCTCCAACTCAAAATAATCTTAAGGGATAAAGAGGAAAGTGGGTGGGCTATTAGATTATGGCTATTAAATTACAGGCAGGCCTTTATTTTTCAGTACAAAAAAACCCCGACTCACGAGTCGGGGCTTGATCAGTATTTTCGGTTGCTACTTTAGCGAATTATTTATAGGCGCTAAAACCAATGTAACCGTTACAATGGATCCAGCCGTGGTTTTGCCCAGTCGAACAATTACCCGTTCCTGAGGCTGAACCACTGTATTGGGTTTGATCCTCTGCTTCGTGACGTACTCCAGCGATTTCAACATAGTCGATTACAACATCCCGGTTATGGCCAAAGTCATTGACGTACTCGACGTTGATACCGCCGCTGAAATCGGTGGTAAACGCTTTAGACGAAAAGCTGGTCGACAAAACCCACTCTGCTACGAGATTTCCCCCAACAGTTAAACGAACTTTTTCTGTCCCGCTGGTGCCGCGTGCGTTCACAATAATCGTGTAGTCTTCTGGCACAGGGTCTTCTTCTGGATCATGAATAAAGTCTTCGTTGTCGCTTTCGGATTCAGCATCCGGCCCGTACCCGTTGGGAACTCGCGTGGGGCCGTCCACCGCACCACTTGGACTTAACCAATCAGAGTCGCCGCCAGACCCATCACCAACAACTGTTTCGTTACCCGTCGAGTCACACGCACTTTGTGAAATACAATTCGCATTGTTTTCCCATCCCCACCAGCCGGTATCGACGTCACACATTGGATAAAGGCCATCAGAATACCAGTCGCAGTAGAGGGTGGTATCACCAGAACCGGCTTTCGGCATTTCGCTTGGGCACTCAAGAATCAAATCGTCGCCGTCAGCAATAGTCGATCCTTGCGTGCGATACATGCTGGGAGACTCAATGTACGGAACAGAGGGATTTCCCGGGGCATGACATGAACCGTATCCACCGCGAACCTTGTAATAGCCCGTTTTGTTTATCTCCCAGGCGAAACCGCCGTATTGGCTGGTAAATGTCGGGTTATTTAAATTGAAACTGCCGAGATAATCAGTGCTTCCATGAGGAACTTTGACCCAACTGGAACTCGTATCCGGGCGATAATAAAGTTCAACTTTCGAGCCTGGAATAACATTGCCTGCTATATCCATCATATCGGCAGGCTTTACCACATCTACGCGCCTTACCAGATTCTTTAGATCCCGAGAATTGCCGCTTGCGCAATCCAGGTCGTAAAAGACTTCGGCCAGAGCGGTTTCTTCTCCTGCTGGTAGTTTCATGCCGTCTTCAAACTCGGCGGTCAATACACCTAAAACGTCGGGTGTCATGATTTTGGTTTCGATGGTGCCATCCGGATGTTCTACCCTCACAGTTGCGCTGTCGCCAGGTACCGGCTTGTCGCAAGCTGCTGTGGCCAAAAATCTTTCACCGGCATCAACCTCTACGTAACCATTTGATGAAAAACGGCCGCTTTGCACAATGTTAATGACCGTGGATGGTTTCGCATCAAAAAATTTCGACTCGAGTTGTTCCCCGTTCGCCCAAATTTCGAAGCCAGCTTGAATGGAGGTAATCCACCAGTCATTTTGCAAACATTTGGTTGCCGCGCCAAAGTACCCGCAGTCCATCGTAGCGGCGTGATTGACGAACCATTTGCTGTCAAACTGAAAATCCACTACACCGCTTTTTAAATCCAGGCCACTCCCTTCTCCGTCGGTAACGCGCACATAGGAAAGCACATACCAATTTGCAAATTCATTTTCGAATGGTTTGTTGTTTCCATCGGCATCTTCCAGCGTAGACCAGACATCCCACAACCCGGATACACCGTCAATCGGAATTCGTGTCGCTATTCGCTGGCCCGCTGGACGAATGACGCTGCTCGGGTGAGCTGGGTTGACTTCGCCATCTCCCGTTTCCTGTGAAAGGTAGCCGTTATGGGCAACCCAAATCATGATTTCCAAACCATCATTCTGTTTCATTTGTTTGGGAAATTCAGGTAACAGCGGCTTAACAGTGGAAGTATCTGCGGGTTCAGTTTTGTAGGGCCACGGAACAGTCACTCCAGCTGTTGAACCCCTATCAAACTCGCCATCACCGTCGTCGTCAAATTGAGCACCCTGTTGAAACATTCCTTTATCAGTCCTCGGGGTGTTCTTATCGATCCAGATGTCATAGGCGACGTTAAAAATCGCATCGTCAAACATTGTATTGGGGTTCGGTGTTGAGGGGTCGCCATCGTGATCGACTTCGTTATCACAAAAACGAGGAATGCCAGACCGCGGAATGATGCACAAATCGATATTGGCTCTCGTCGCGTCTGTTGTCCAATGCGAGGGAATTCCGGTTAATTGGTCCATTCTTATTGGATAGGGAGCGCCGGCGATGCTCTTCGGAACGCCTTGTGAGTCCACCACAAAGCGAGCATCGGTTGAATTTCGCGGATCGGCAACTTTTCCGGGCTTGGTGCACTGGCCATAATGACACCCGTTGTAGATAGATGGGTAGGCGGCGGGTGCGTGGTTTCCAGTTGTACTCGCTGTTATTGCCTCCAGCGGGTTTAATGGTTTGTCCGGTGCCCACTGACAAGGGTGATCGGAAAAAAACTCGTCTCCAAAGTTACAGTGGCTTGAGTTTTTCCCCGAAATTCTTGGGCGACCAAAACGCCAGAAAGAGTCGGGAGACGACAAGACAGTGAAGGCACCGGCTTTAGGCATAATCTCTTGTTGAGCCGGAGGAAGGGTATAATATCCGGTACCGTCCTCTACCTCGATGAGTAAAGAGCCCACTTCCAGCGGTAATTCGGCGGGTTGGCTAAGTTGATCAGGTATAACGGTACGAGTATTCCAATAGTTCGTCATCACTCGATAATTGCCTCGCTCACTCTCAAGGTGCATTTGATCAACTCGCAAATTGTTGTCGGGAATTGCCGATCCCTCGGGTGGGTCATCATCCGGATTGTTCGCTACATCGATAGGAACAGGCAAGGTAGGCCAGCCCCACTCCGGAAATTCTGATACCTGTTGGCGTGCACCTGCGAGATTTGTAAACTCAATCGAACCATCGTAAACCATTGTCCAGATTCGGCTTCCATAATACGGGTGAGCATTTAATTCTGCTTCCGTATCTATATCGACCGGGAAGAATAAACGTGTTATCGCATCGTCCCCCGCATCAAAATCATTGATCAACCAGGATTCAGGATCGTCGGTACGATAATTTACTGGTGACATCCATGCGTGAAACAGGTTTTGTTGAATTTCAACCGGCAGGCTGTAAGCAGAAGGTACTATGAATAAAGTAAACGCGAGCAGGGCTGAAGTGAAACCCAAATACCGCGATAATGTATCTTTTATTAGCATTAATGTATTCTCCCAAATATTTTTAAGGTGCCAAACCCGCAAAAAATAATTTTTATTCTAAAAATAAATGTATTTACATTTTCGTGCCTTTAGCTGTTGATTATTCTTAGGGGAAGGGATGTCTATCAAAAAAATAGCGATTTTTAATAGTCTGACGTTTGCGTGATAAATACGATTGCCAAAAGGCTGGTCTGGTTTTAATTTATTCCAATACCTTTTTGACTCTCGATCGGCATAATAAGTAAGCAAAAAAAGCTTTCAAGGAAAATATAGAGACAATTATTTCCAGTGAGAGTCTTGTTGCAAAATCAAATTTTTATGAATTTATCCTGGTGGCTTTTCCAGCAAATTTGCATAGCTGTTAAGGCGACTTTGTGTTTTCAGTGAAGTAACCATTACCTGCTATTTTTCCTATTAAGATGAAAAGGGTTTGTGACGATAAAAAATCCAATTGGCTCCCTAAGCCATTTCCATTGTGAAATAATCTCAACCCTTGATTTTGCTATTTTGGGTGCTTAACAACCTGGACTGCGAGAGGATTTATCCAACTGATTGATTGACAACAGGACACTTACCGAAAAGCAATTAATAATCGTATCAATTCGCTAACAACGCCCACACACACACCCCAAAAAAGCCCCACAAAACGCAGTTTTGCTACCGCTCTGTCGCCATGCCAGCTTTTCCTGTGTAGTTCGTAAGCTTGATATCGGGTCGTTCGATCAGTCGCCAGGCAAGGGAAAACTGCGGTGAATTACCCATTGAGACTACACCCAGGGTAGCCTTAAAAGACAAAATTAATGCCTCAGAGACCATTTTCTCTTAGAATATGCCCCGCTCCGACCCCAACGAAAGACTCACAATAACAAACAGAAAAGGTTACTCTGATGTATCTCTCTGCAATTGATCTAGGCATTATTGGTGTTTACCTCGCCAGTACCGTCTTCATTGGGCTCGTCCTTAAAAACAAGGCATCGAAAAACCTCGATTCCTACTTTCTCGGAGGCAAACAGCTGCCCTGGTACATGCTGAGCCTCTCCAATGCGTCCGGCATGTTCGATATCAGCGGCACCATGTGGTTGGTGACCCTGCTTTTTGTTTATGGTTTAAAAAGTATCTGGGTGCCCTGGCTGTGGCCAGTGTTCAACCAGGTCTTCCTCATGGTTTTCCTTTCGCTCTGGTTGCGCCGCTCAAATGTGTTAACCGGCGCAGAGTGGATGCGCACCCGTTTTGGCGATGACCTCGGCGGCAAGCTTTCTCACGGTATTATCGTCGCCTTCGCCATTATCAGTGTGTTGGGTTTTCTCGCTTACGGTTTCGTCGGCATTGGCAAATTCATGGAAATCTTTATTCCCTGGGAAGTGGTTAAACCTTTCATTCCTTTCGAAGTCAGCCCGGAAAGAGTGCCGCATTTGTACGGTATCGTATTTACCGCCATTGCGACCTTTTACGTGATGATGGGCGGCATGTTGAGTATTGTTTGGGCAGATTTATTGCAGTTCACCATTATGACGGTCTCTGCAGTCATTATCGCGGTGATTGCAATGGCCAACGTGTCACCGGAAACCCTGCAAGCTGCCGTGCCCGACGGCTGGAGTAACCCCTTCTTCGGTTGGGAGCTCGGCCTCGACTGGACGACAAAAATTCCGGAAGTGATGACCAAGGTGGATTCCGACGGTTATTCGCTGTTTGCGATATTCGTGATGATGCTGCTGTTCAAGGGTGTCTTGATCAGCGCCGCTGGCCCCGCGCCAAACTATGACATGCAGAAAATCCTGGCCACCAAATCACCCCGGGAAGCGGCCAAAATGAGTGGTTTTGTTTCTGTCGTGTTAATGCCGATTCGCTATTTAATGATTGCAGGCTTCACCGTGCTCGCTTTAGTGTATTACGCTGACCTCGACCTCGGTGTTGGCAATACCGTTGACTTTGAAAACATCCTGCCCTCTGCGATCCGACAATTTGCGCCGGTTGGCGTACTCGGCTTACTGCTTGCAGGCTTACTTGCCGCCTTTATGTCGACTTTTGCCTCGACGGTAAATACTGCTCCTGCCTATCTGGTGAATGACATTTACAAGCGCTATATCAAACCCGATGCCACCGCCAAACAGCTCGTCTGGATGAGCTATGTGGTCTCAGTGGCGATTGTGGTCATCAGCACCTTTATCGGTTTATATCTGAAGAGTATCAACACGATTCTGGTGTGGATTGTGTCCGGTCTTTGGGGCGGCTACACCGTGTCCAACGTGCTCAAATGGTACTGGTGGCGTTTCAATGGTATGGGGTATTTCTGGGGCATGATAGTCGGTATCGCGGCTGCAATTGGTTTGCCCCCATTGGTCAACTGGGTGTTTGAGGATCACGGCATCCCCGGCGATATCCTGCCCTTGTATTTATTTGTTGTGATCATTACTCTTTCCGGCCTTGCAGCAGTTATCGGCACTGTGGCATCTGCTGCAGAGGACATGGAGCGCCTGAAAAGCTTTTATAAAAATGTGCGCCCCTGGGGGTTCTGGGGGCCGGTTCATGATGCGGTTGTTGCAGAAGAACCCGGGTTCAGAAAAAACCCCAATTTCAAACGCGACATGTTTAATATTCTGGTAGGCATCGTGCTGCAAACGGCCCTGGTTGCGCTGCCGATTTATTTTGTGATTCAGGAGTTTTACGCGGTTGCGATAACGCTCGCCGTCGTAATCCTTGCCGCACTGATATTGTGGCAAACCTGGTATAAAAACCTGGCTGATTGGCCTTCTGAGGAGATGGCGAAAGAAGCCGGTTAATGTAAAAAGCGTTATCACTTCCCATGTCGCCCTGGACTCTTGCTTTCGATTTTCAATTGAAACAGTCTTCCGGGGCGATTTATTGTTATGCCATTAATTTAAAAAATACTACAAGGTGAACACACCATGAAATTTGGATATTTCGACGACGCGGCCAGAGAGTACGTTATCACGAATCCACAAACTCCCTACCCGTGGATCAATTATTTGGGAAATGAAGATTTTTTTGGTCTGATTTCCAATACCGGAGGCGGTTACGCTTTTTATAAAGATGCAAAATTTCGCCGTTTAACTCGTTATCGTTACAACAACGTGCCTGTCGATAATGGCGGTCGTTATTTTTATATTAATGATGGCGGCGACGTGTGGTCTCCTGGCTGGAAACCCGTAAAAGCCGATCTCGACAAATACGAATGCGCTCACGGCATGAGCTACACACGTATTACCGGTGCCCGCAATGGTGTTGAAGCCGAAGTCACCCACTTTATTCCCTTAAAAACCTGGGCAGAAGTCACCAAAGTTAAATTGAAAAACACTTCAGGTGAAACCAAAAAATTAAAATTCTTCTCATGGCTGGAATGGTGTTTGTGGAACGCTGAAGATGACATGCAAAACTTGCAGCGCAACTTCTCAACCGGTGAAGTCGAAGTTGAAGATTCGGTGATTTACCACAAAACCGAATTCAAGGAGCGCCGTAACCACTACGCCTTTTATTCTGTCAACGCCCCTATTCAGGGTTTTGATACTGATCGCGACGTGTGGAAAGGTTTGTATAACGACTTTGATCGCCCCGATGCAGTTTTTGAAGGAACACCACGCAACTCAGAAGCCCACGGCTGGTCTCCTTGCGCCTCACACTATCTCGAAATCGAACTCGCTCCCGGTGAAGAAAAAGATCTGGTTTTTGTTCTCGGTTATATCGAAGTTGACAAAGACAATAAGTGGGAAAGCAAAAGCGTCATCAATAAAACGCCAGCAAAAGAGTTGATTGCGCGTTTTGATTCCGTAGAAAAAGTCGACGCCGAATTGAAAAAACTCGCGAACTACTGGGAAAACCTGTTATCCACTTTCGCCGTAGACAGCGGCGACGAAAAACTGGACCGTATGGTCAACATCTGGAACCAGTACCAGTGTATGGTGACTTTTAATATGAGCCGCTCTGCATCATTCTTCGAAACGGGCATTGGCCGCGGCATGGGCTTTAGGGATTCCAGTCAGGATTTGATTGGTTTTGTCCATCAAGTTCCCGAGCGCGCGCGCGAGCGTATTATTGATATTGCCAGTACACAATTTGAAGACGGCTCTGCCTATCACCAATACCAGCCTTTGACCAAGCGCGGCAACCACGCACTGGGTGGCGGTTTTAACGATGACCCCTTGTGGTTAATTTTGTCGACCACAGATTACATTAAAGAAAGTGGCGACCTCGGCATTCTCGACGTGCAGGTGCCTTACGACAATGACGAAAGTAAAGCGACATCGCACTTCGAACACCTGAAGCGTTCTTTCTACTTTACAGTGAACAACCTCGGCCCCCACGGCTTGCCATTGATTGGTCGCGCCGACTGGAATGACTGCTTGAACCTCAACTGCTTTTCTGAAGATCCAAACGAGAGCTTTCAGACTACCGGCAACAAAAAAGGCTTTACTGCCGAGTCACTGATGATTGCCGGCTCCTTCGTGTTATACGGCAAGGAATTTATCAAACTGTGTCAATACATTGGTAGAGATGACGAAGCCGCAGAAGCGCAGAAACATGTTGATGCCATGATCGAAGCCGTTAAAAAAGATGGCTGGGATGGCGATTGGTATCTTCGCGCCTACGACTACTACGGTAAGAAAATCGGCAGCAAGGAGAACGAAGAAGGTAAAATCTTTATCGAAAGCCAGGGCTTTTGCGGCATGGCCGGTATCGGACTCGAAGACGGCATGGTGCACAAGTCAATGGACAGTGTAAAAGCACACCTCGATTGCGATTACGGTATCGTGCTGCAGCAACCCGCGTTTACCAAGTACTACATTGAGTACGGTGAAATTTCGACTTACCCTGCCGGCTACAAGGAAAATGCGGGTATCTTCTGCCACAACAACCCCTGGATTATGATCGCCGAGACGCTGATCGGTAACGGTGATCGCGCTTTCGATTACTACAGCAAAATCACGCCGGCCTACCTCGAAGAACTCAGTGACTTACACAAGGTTGAACCTTATGTGTATTGTCAGATGATTGCAGGTAAGGATGCTTATACACCGGGGCAAGGTAAAAACTCCTGGTTGACGGGTACCGCCGCCTGGAATTTCGTGGCTATCACTCAGTACATACTCGGTGTTAAGCCCGATTACGCCGGTCTAAGTGTCGACCCTTGTATACCCAATACCTGGGATGGCTACAAAATCTGCCGTAAATTCCGTGGCGCAACCTACAATATTGAAGTACGCAACCCCAAGCATATCAGTAAAGGGGTCGCAGTAATGGAAGTGAATGGTGAAAACGTTGAGGGTAATATTATTCCTCTTGCCGCTGCAGGTAGTAGCGTCGATGTATTGGTAACCCTGGGTTAATTCGGCAAGCTAAAACAACAGTTTTTGTTTCTCCCTGTTTGCACCAGGAGATGAATAAGAAACGCCTGAAAGTACGCTAAAAAAAAGCCCCGAAAGGTGAAACACTTTCGGGGCTTTTGTTTAATTCAAGCCTCAACTTTGTGATGCCAGCTCTAATTGATCACACAAGCCCACAATTTTTTTATCGCTTTTAAATTCCTGCGAGGGTTTTTCTTCGTAGCCCCAAATCATTGCAGCGTAACTTAATTCAGCCAGAACCTCATTCACCTTTTTCGGGTTGTTCAGTACCGGTGGTCTGGGAATCATGGATTGCGGATCAAGCTGGTACAACTTTTCTATCGCTTTATCACCAAAGCCGTAGCGTATAAATCTCGACATAAAACCCGGCAGACCGTCGTCGTATTTGTGCTCAACCGCCGCTTGCCAGTTAAACTTGATACGGCCGCTCATTCTCAACCTGAAACCCAGCTCGGTGTCTTCGCCACCGGCGCCACAGTTTTCCGATACAAGACTTTCATTAAAGCCTCCCATTTTCTCGAAAACAGATTTTAAAACGAGACTGTTGGCCGTCACCAGATAGCAAGGGTCCAGGCTGTCGTCTACCGTGGATTTTAGTGCAGGTGGCACCATGATATTTTGATCCCGATAAAAGGCAGTCAAAAAATCATTTTCGGTTAACCGCACCATACCGGTATAAGCCACGCAAGTATTTTCCTCTGTCACATAGCCTTTTATCAATTCCCCGGTGACCACACAATCGCTGTCTATAAAAAGGATCCAGCGACCACTCGCTTGTTTTACACCCTTATTTCTCGCTGCTGCGGGCCCAGGTCGACCGCACTGAATAACACTCACCGGAATTGGATACGTGTTTTCCAGTGTTAATGCTTGTGCAGAATTGTTATCTACCACAATGACTTCTTTGGGATAGAGATCAGCAGGCGTATTCCTGAAAAGGCTGTCAAGAAGCCGCTGCACGCCTTCCTGATTGTCCTTTACTGGGATGACAATTGAAATTTCAGAAGCAGCGATAATTTTCTCTTCGTCCAGTAAGTTATGACGTTGAACATTCTGAATTTTGGTTTTTAAATAACCATCAAATTCTTCGGTCGTGCCAAGCACTGTGACGGGATAACTCAGTTCATTTTCCATACTTTCCTCTCAAGTTTGGGCCCTACTCGTAACGCAAGGCAACTACCGGCTCTTGCGCCAATACCTTGCGCACGGGATTGACGGTTGCAAAAACCACGGTTGCCGTGATCGCCAGTGGAATACCGATAAATAACAATACGGAATAGGATGACAATTCCGAATCGGCCAGCATATTGATCAAGCTGACACCGATGGGAACTCCGATCAGTAAACCCATTGCAAGTTGTTTTAACGACTGTTTAACAAAATGCCGGTATAGGTTGGAATCGTTTGCCCCCAGCGCCCTGCGCACGCCAATTTCCTGAGTCTTTTGTGTTGTTATATAAGCCATGACCCCATAAATGCCGCTAAATGCCAGCACAAGCGAAGCGAGTGCAAAAGCCGTAAACAAACGGCTGATAAAATTAATATCGGCAACCGCTCGTTCATGATTTCGTCGCATGGTCAACACGTTAAATAAGGGTGCGTTGGGTTCAATTTTATAAGCCAGATTTTCCAGGGGCTGTCGCAGGAGGTTTGGATCACCAGAGGTTCGAATGACAATACTCATCGACAGCGAAGTGTTTTGTTCCATACTGACAAAGACACTGGATTTAACAATGTTATAGGCATACGGCCAACCGTGAACCACATCATTCACCACACCCACTATGGTGTACCAGCGCTCCTCATCTCCCACCTGGCGTAAACGTTTGCCGATGGGGTTTTCCCCTTTCAGGTACTTATCAACAAACTTGCGAGTAACAAGCGCAACAGCAGGCGCGCTGCTATTGTCCTGGGGTCTGAAATGTCGGCCTTCGTAAAGTTTGACGCCCATCGATGCCAGGTAATCATTTGAGACGATTAATTTCTCCGGATTGGGATAGCTCGGTTCCTTCCCGTAATCAACACCCTCAATGGCAAACTCCTGCAACATCGACCAGGTGATCGGCACCATTTGCGTAAATGAGACGTCTTCTACTCCCGCCTCCTTTTCAAGCTCTCTTTCAATACGCTTAAAATAATTCAAGCGTTTGTTGTCGGTATCGTACTCAGCGGGCGGCAGCGATACTTCTGCCGTTAAATAACCATCAAGCTGAACCCCGTAATCGGTGTTATTTTTTTTATAAACAGAGTAAGCAACCGAACTCGCAACTAATAACAGTGCCACTGATAGGCCAACTTCTGTGATTACGATTGCTTTGCTCAGTACACTGGACACCATTCCCTGTGCACCTCGTGTTCCGTCGCGTAATACTCGATTAATATCACCACCTGTCGCTCGCCATGCGGGTAAAAAACCGGTGAGAATGGCAGTAATAATGACAACAAAAATACAGGTTAAATAGCTTTCGAGGGATAGCGCATACTGCCACCAGTAAGGCGGCTCACTGGCAAGAAACATTTTACTCAGAGCTCCCAGACTGAGCTTGAGGCTAGCGCCCACTATAAGAAGGGAAAGCAAACCAGAAAGAATACAAATAAAGAAACTTTCCAATAGCATCTGTTTGACGAGGCGACTTCGCGGTGCACCAAGGGCCAGACGAATGGCCGTTTCCTTGTTTCTTTCCAGCGCTCGCGCAAGCAACAAATTTCCCGTATTGATACAGGCTAACAACAGAACAAGCACCACGCACAACTTCAACGCAAGGATAAGCATATCGCTCGTCATTGCCGTGCGTTCCTGGAAAGTTGTCATGTAAGCAGATTTTCCCTTGTTCAATTCGGGAAAACGTTCAGCAATTTCCTGCGCGATTCCGACTATATCCGCCTCCGCTTGCTTGTCCGAAACACCAGGTGCTAAACGCCCATACACTGTAGCAAAAGATACGTCGCGCCTTTCCAGTCCCTGAGTTGTTAAATCAAAAGGTGCCCAGATTTTTCCATAATCGGGAAAGCGATAGCTCTTTGGCATCACACCGACAATCTTGTGCGGAACATTTTCAATCCTGATGGATTTTCCAAGCACATCACTATCACGGCCGTATAGTGCATTCCAGACACTTTCGCCAATTATCACGACGGGCTCTGCACCCTCACGCATATCGTTTTGATCAAACACCCGCCCCATCAAAGGGAGCGCTTCGGAGATCTCAAAAAAAGGCGGATTGACATAAAACACTCGCTCACGAAAGGACCTGTCGGTAGTCAATAAATTTCGACGACGATTGTAATAGGTATCGAAGATCTCGAAAGACGTCTGCGCCCTTTTCATATCTTCGTAGTCGGATAAGCGAAAGGCGAGCCACGGATTGGTGTTCGTGATGGGCGTTAGAATCCGAATTCTTTCACCACCTTCAAAGGGCAAGGGTGCCGTTAATGTATTGTGTAGAAAACTCTGCATATACAAGGCGAGGGATATGCCCGTTGTCATCACAAAAACGGCCAATAAAGTAAAGCGGAGATTCTTCGTCATCGTACGGAGGGTATAGCGTAAGTCGGCAAACATAGTCATACCCCCGGGTTAAACGAGCTCAGGCTCAGGTTGTTTCGCAATACTATTTGAGACAGCAGGTTGATTTGCTTCTACAATTTTTCCGTCAAAAATTGATATGGCACGTTGAGCGCGCTCTGCGCCTGCAGGATCGTGAGTTACCATACAAATAGTAGCGCCTTCACGATGTAAAGCATCCAGAAGGCTCATGACTTGCTCAGCATTTTTACTATCGAGGTTTCCGGTCGGTTCGTCCGCAAGTAATATGGCTGGCTGAGAGACAACCGCGCGCGCAACGGCCACGCGTTGTTGCTGACCACCGGAAAGTTGTGAAGGAAAGTGATGCATACGGTGAGATAAATCTACCCTGGTCAGCGCGGATTCGACGCGCTCCTTGCGTTGCTGCTTGTTCAAATCACCGCGATAAGTAAGCGGCAACTCAACATTCTCGAAAACAGAAAGATCGCTGATAAGATTAAATGACTGGAAAATGAATCCAATTTCCTTATTTCGAATCTCAGCCCGTTTTTTTGTATCGAGATTAGTTACATCCTTGCCATTCAGATGATAGCTGCCACCCGAACAACCATCCAGCAGACCAAGAATAGAGAGAAGGGTTGATTTGCCGCAACCCGATGGACCGGATATGGACACATATTCGCCTTGTTTAATCTCCAAATTAATGTTCTGAAGAGCATGTGTTTCTATTTCATCAGTAGAAAATACTCTCGAAAGATTTTCCAATTTTATTATTACGCTCATGTGTTCTCCCAAATTAATTAAGTGCAATTCTTTCGTGCGTTTCAAAACCAGTACTTTCAGAAACAATAATGGTGTCGCCTTTCTCCAAGCCACTGAGCACCTGAATATCCAGGCTTGAAGAGACGCCGAACTGAATTTTTACCTGTTCGGCGTATTTATTGTTTTCATCCAGTTTATAAACGGTCATAACCTGGTTAGCTTGAGAAAATGCCGGGCGACGAACAAATAGCGTATCCCTTATTTCCTCTATAATAATTTCACCGTCAACCGATAAATCTGGCCGTGCTTCATCGGGCAATTCCGCAGGTAATTCAACATCAACCTGTACGGTGCCATCAGTAACCGCCGGGTCGATGCGCGTTAATATGCCTTCGACTGAGCTAAAACGTGTATCAATCAGGACTTTCTGTCCGGGTTGTGCTCGTGCAGCAAGATATTCCGGAACTTCGAGTTCAGCAATTAAATCCCCCTTCTTCGCAAAGCGCGCAAGGTTATCGCCCACAGAAACCTGTTGGCCTAATTCGAGCGGCAGAGCCTGAAGTACTGCATCTTCTGGCGCGCGTACCACAAGCGACTCTTCCTGAAAAATGGCTCTTTGCAAGGTATTTTCGATTCGATTGAGCCTGGCTTCCCGCGCTTCTTTTTCTGCTTCAATGGAAGATAACAATTGTCGATGCCGTGCTTTATCCATTTCGATTGTTTTCTCCAGATTAGAAACCAACAATTTTCGAGATTCAAAATCAATCATTGAAACGGTAGTGTTCCCCTTGGTGATTAATTCCGTTTCCGCTCGTAAGCGCATTTTTTCCAATTCGAAGTTCATTTGGTTAGCGGTAATTTGCGCTTCCATATCCAGTACCGCAGTTGCGTGCTGCTCGTTTAGCGCCCTGATTTCGGCCTTGACCTCAGCCAATTCCCAGCGCAACTCATCGGCCTGACGACTGAGCTCCGGGTTCAACATTTCGACTATCACCTGACCTTTCTCAACCAATGCACCAGGCTTGACCAATATACGCTCTACCTTGCCATCGACGACACTGGACACCCAGCGAATGTCGCGTGGTGCAAGCACACCCGGCGCCGAGACTTTGACAATGAGCGTTCCAAATTCAACGTCAGCAGTAATAAATGTACTTTTATCTACTGAGAACAAGGTTAATCGAGCGCTGAAACTCAAAACCAATGTAAGCGCGACCAGCGAGAAAACAACAATCAGAATAAACTTCCGACTTTTATAAATCGGTATATTTTTCTTTTTGACTATGTCCACTTAAAAACCCCTCATAAATTCCCGAATTAGTAAACCCGGCTATTTCCCATCGACACAATCACCAGTCTGTCTCCGGTAAAGGATTTTCGACCGTGTGCGACGCGATAATTATCTACCAGCAACACATCGCCATTTTCCCAAGGAAAGAGAATTTCCGCCTGGTCATAGGCTTGGCGAATATTTTCGACATAGCTGTCTGGAATGGTCGATCCGTCACCAAAAAGCACCATATAGGGAAACTCTTCAGGTGCAAAAGCATTTGCCATAAATTCATAGTTTTGTTTCGGCATACTGGAGGTATGCCAAAAAGCAACATGGTTGAACCACAAGGCGATACCGCTTTTCGGATGACGATGCACCGCTTGATTGTATTGGGTTGTGCGCAAAAGACTGGGTGAAAAGACCTCGAGCTCAAGTTCACGCGTTGCACATGCATGTTTAATAACATCCAGGTCTGTGCTTCCAAAACCTTGTTCCACCGACGGCCCAAAGCCCATACCAAAATTTCTGATCAGTTTCCAGCCCTTTCTATTTTCGAACTCCGTAATAACTTCAGGATCGATATACTCAAAAACTCTGGCCACATCTGCCAAAGGTGTTTGCCCACCAGTTTCCGCCGCTTGCAAGCAGTTAAAAAGCAGAATTTCCGGCGGCGAGTTTTCAATCGAAAGTTCATTGTGCAAGCGAATCACCTGATCCTTTGGAAATTCCGTCGAAGTCGCGACTTTTTCCGAAAGCTGCTTACGCGGCGTAGCCCCACCGACATATTCCACCTGGCTATCAATAAACAGGCTTACAATCTGTTCAAATTTTTCGACGGAATGAATATTAAAGCCGCGAAAAAGTATTGCTCCACTTTCAAGCAAGTCCCGCTTGATTTGCTGCATATTGTTTGAAACGTAGCTAGCGAGTACTTCGGGATCCTCACCAGCTTTATAAATTAGTGGGCAGCTACCCTCGGGGCTAAATCGTGTTTTCTCTAGCTGTATTTTTTTTGTTTCGATTATTGTATCCACAATGACCTTCTTAACCTTCAGTTCTCTATATCCGCTACGTTTTCTCTATTAATGGTGTTGGCTGTCAGCACTATCCTTTTCAAGCTATTTTTTCTCGCTATTTTTTGTGTCTTTTCGAGTATCTCAGACATGTGTTTTAACTGCTTACAGTGGCTTTGGTTTAAAACATAAAATCTCGTATTTCATCCAGAGCGTTGAAAAACTGACGAATCTCCGCTTCGGTATTGTAGATGTATGCTGAAATCCTCAGGACCTGACCCTGTGCATGCTGACTTACATAAGGTTGCGCACACAAAAAACCATTACGGCAGACAATGCCATAACTGTCGCTGATTACCCTCGCTGCGTCATCAAGGCTTGGCGCACCAGGTATAAACAGGCTGATCACCGCACCCCGGTCCGCTGTGCTGTCGGTATTGATTACTTTTACATATTCTCTTTCCTGCGCCAGTGATAACATCAGTTTTCCCAGAGCGCGATCATGCTGTTGGATATTTTCGTAATCGAGCCTGTTTAAATAATCCAGTGCCGCACTAAGGCCATAAGCGCCAGCTATATGAGGAGTTCCGGCCTCAAATCGATGCGGAATTTTTCGCATTCTATATGCATTCGCTTCAACCCAATCCACAACTCCACCACCGAGATTCACAGGTTCAAGTTTTTCCAATTGCTCCTTTTTACCGTAAAGGATTCCCATTCCGGTTGGCCCCAACATCTTGTGCGCTGAAAAAGTCAGAAAATCGATATCAAGTTGCCCGAGATTTACACGGCGGTGTGGAATGGATTGCGCCGCATCCACAAGGACAATGGCTCCCGCTTCCTTTGCCGCGTTCACCAATAAATCGAGCGGGGCATACACACCCGTTACATTGGAACAATGTGTAATGGCAACAACCTTCGGCGCCTTTTTGAGCGCTGCAAAATACTGATCGAGGTCGAGATTGCCGTCTGCTTTTGTCGTAATTAACTCAGTGGTGGCATTGCGCACCCAAGGCAAAAAGTTCGAATGGTGTGAATCGTCAAACACCAGCACTCTGTCTTCTTTTTTCAGGCACAGCCCTTGCGCAACGAGGTTGATTGCCTCTGTGGTATTGCGAAGGAAAACCACTTCGTTGCCCGCGCAATTCAGTAAGCTCGCCACTTTGTAGCGTGCCTGTTCATAGGTATTGGAAACCAATTCAAGACTGTAACTCTTGCCACGATGTACATTTGAAGATATACCCAGGTAGTAGGCATTCATTGCATCGACCATCGCTTTGGGCTTGAGCGTGGTCGCGGCATTGTCCAGGTAAACAACCCCTTTACCGTCGACTTCGGTCTTAATACCGGGAAAATCCGGTCGCACTCTTTCAGCGAAGGCATCCATCTCAAACTGCACGCTCAGGGACTCCTCTTTATGTATTGGAATTTTCCGGATCGGTCGGAAGGGATATAGTCAACGACTTCGAATTGCACATCGGCCTCCAGTAAGGCAGCAAGCTCTCGTACAATATCCTGCTCGTTGCCCGCGTGATATTTTTCTTCAACTATCATCTGTAAGACAAACCTGTCTTCATTCATTTGTTCCAGTCGATAGAGTTGCATCCACTCGGGGGCCCCAACAATACGGTCGATATTGGCGGGTGATATCAAGCCTTCATTACTCCGTTTTAGAAAATGCGATTCTCGGCCTTCAATCTGAACAATTCGCCCGCCATGAGCGCAGGAACACTGGGTCTCGGACACGCTGACGATATCACCACTTCGGTAGCGCAAATGTGGCAATGCCCCCTGATCAATACTACTGACACAAAGTTCATAAAAATGACTCGCACCCTCTGCTATTCCTGTTGGTGCAATCAATTCGATAAAAAAACTCTCATCATTCAGATGGATATGACCCTCCGGGCAGCGCATGGCCAACCACCCCATTTCCGAAGAAGAAAACAATTCAGAAAACAGCGTGCTCTCCGGATAATAGCGACTGATATATTTGCGACTTATTGCACTCGCCGCAGAATAAGACGTTACAACAGGTATTGCCGGCGGCGTCAGCTTTCTGTTTTCGTACTGCCTGATTAAAAAGGCAAAGTGCGTTGGGTCAACATAAAAAAGATCGGGCTTGTACACTTCGATTTCTTCAATAGTACGATCAATCATTTCTTTTGTTGTAGTAAGCAAATCATGGTAGACGGGCAAAACGAGCGTGCCATCCGCCAAGCGGCGATCTTCCATCGTACTATTTGGATTAGCACATTCAACGTCAGAACAATTTGGCGCCGCATAGCGACATATTTTGCGACCCGGTTTGGTGAACGCCTCAAAAATAACAGGATGCGCGCGTGCACATTCCACGGCACGTTGTAACAAGTTCATACCGATTTCAAAGGTAACCAGCCTTTCACCTGAGGTTCCCGAGCTCTGGCTCTTGGTTAACATCGGATGATTAATTGAAAACCCCTTGGCGAGAACGCCCAGAGGAAAGTTGACTCTGTAATCCTTTTTATTGGTAAAGGGTAGTTCCTGTAATAAATTAGAGGCATCCAGCGTCAGAGGCGATACCCCCTTCTCGTCCAGCTTTTTCTTATAAAAAGGGACATTCTCGTAGGCGTACTCAACTTCTTTAATAAACCTGTCGATCATGTCCACGCATACTCCTGAGAAGATCGGGCCATTCCGGTGAGCACACTGCGCTCTCCCTCAAAGGCTTCACGCCCATGACTAAAAAGCATGTTATCAAGCAAAAGTACATCTCCTCTTTCCCAGCGAAAGCTAACTTTATAAGCATCGTAAACGCGACGAATTTCCATGATAACGTCATCCGGAATCGCCTCGCCGTCGCCATAACACACGTTTCTTGGTAAGTTTTCGAGGCCGCGACTTTCCTTCAGGGCAAGACTTAGACTTTCGCCAATTGCCGATGCGTGAAAGAGATGCGCCTGATTAAACCAGACAGGGACTTTTGCCACCGGGTGTACCCTGCTTGCTGGAAGTACCTGTTTAGTGCGTAGGTGATTTTCATCAACCCACTCGTGCACTATGCCATTCTGTTTACAGTAATGTGCGACCTCATCCTTGCTAGAGGTTTGATAGACCTCTTGCCAAGGCAAGTCTATATCCGAAAAATTTCGTATATACATCAAACTTCTCTTTTCGAACTCATCGCGAATCGATGCAGGCATGTTTTCGTATACCTGTCGACTATCCGCAATGGGAGTTTCGCCACCGACCTCTGCTTCTTTTTGACAATAAAAGCCAATACGCATCGGCCAAACATTGGTATATGCTTGCTCATTGTGCTGAACAATTTCCTGGTCTGCTCGATACTCTGTGGCTGTGTAGATATTGTCTTTCAAAGCCGTTCTTGGTGTTGAGCGGTGGTTGTAGGGCAGTAATTCACTGGCAAATAAACTCATTAATACACGGGCAAACTGTGTATTGCTACGGACGCCCAAGCCGCGAATAAGCAGTGCGCCCCTATGATTTAATATTTCATCGACTTCCCGACTGTGGTTTAACAACCAGTCTGCAATGCGTATGCGATTTGGCTCCAGGTTGAGCAGTATTTTATTCCCGGAAATACTGTCCAGATCAGACAACATATATATTCTCCATCACATCTTTTAATATTAGGTATTTAAGGCTCTTGGCAACATCATCCACATAAGGAGGATTCATAAGGTCCGCATGCGAGCCTTTAACGAGCTTCAAATTCACAATGCCATTGCTAACTTTTTCCCAATCGAGAAACTTGGAACGCTCACTCTGATTCCGAAACGTTTTTATCAGGTGAACATCAATACTGGATGCACTGGACTGGTGACACTTACTCAGTCTCTCAATATCACATAGATAATTCAGATACTGATTAAGATAGCGCTTGTCGATACCTTCTATGACCAGGTTTTGCTTGTGAATATGCTCCTCAATCATTTTCACACCAGCCTCTTGTGTCGAGTTCGCGACAAGTGACCAGTCAAAAGTAAAAGCAAGGTTCATTCTTTCTACATAGAAAGTAATGACCTCCTGTAACGGCTCTTGCCAGGATCGAGGCACCTCGTCGTCTTTAAGGAACAGAGGCGGCGCATCAATTACGCACAAACTTGCAATATGCTCCCCTTCCCTTTGTAACTGGCAAGCCAACTCATAAGCAAAGGCTGCACCGAGTGAATAACCCAGAAGATGGTAAGGACCGTGCGGCTGTATGGTTTTCACCAGGTTTTTGTAAAAGTCGATACATTCGCCAAGGGTTTCCGGTTTTTCATTCAGGTAGATTTGTGGTGGTTGCAAGCCGTAAAAATTTCCAAGATCAGTCAGGCGTTCAGACAGTTCACGATAGGCAAAGGCACTTCCCAGCCCCGGCGGCAAACAGAAAATATTTCTTTGGACCCTGGATTCAGAAAGCCTTACCAAGCATTGATTGTCGTTCGTAACTACAGTATCGCGCTCTTCGTTGCTGAATTTATTTTCTATCACTTCCGTCATGTCCTTCAGACTTGCGTGTTGAAAGACTTCCTTGATAGTCAGGTTCACATTAAATTGATCCGTTATCGCCGACACTAATCTAACAACCAATAACGAATGCCCTCCCAATTCGAAGAAGGAGTGATTACGTGAAATATTTCTCGGTGCATTAGGGAGAACGTCCCGCCAGAGTGCTGCCAGGTGAATTTCATTTTCCAGAACCGGAGGAACGAAAACGTCCTGCTCTTGATTGGCCTCAAGCTCGCGCAATCTGTTTTTATCTATTTTCCCATTAGGTGTTTTCGGAAAATCATTCAGTACAACAAAGCGCGTAGGCAACATGTAGAGCGGCAGTTGTTGCGCAATACGGGATTTTAGTTGCTCGATCAACGCAGACTCGTTTTCACACAAGAGGTAAGCAACCAGTTGGGCATTGTGTTCCAGAACAATAGCTTGTTCCACAAGACCGGTAGTTTCTATAGACCGTTGAATTTCGCCCGGCTCTATCCTGTAGCCACGAATTTTTATCTGGTCATCCAGACGTCCGTGAAATTCAAAGAGGCCGTCATCCCTTAATGTCACCTCATCTCCTGTCCTATAAAAACGTTCGCTAACCCCGGAGAGGTTGACATCAATAAAACGTTCGCGCGTTAAATCAGGGCGGTTTAGATAACCTTCGGCCAAGGCTCCACCGCCAATACAGAGCTCCCCTTTTGACCCGGGAGAACATATTTGGTTGAATGCGCCTAACACCAAATGCTTATAACCAGCCAGTGCACCGCCAAGGTAAATTTTACCGCTCTGCTCAATTTCACCTGTCTCTACTTTACGCACCAGGGACCATACCGTTGCTTCCGTTGGCCCGTAACAATTCCAAAGACTATCGAGCGTTTGTGACAGTGGCTTCGCCAGATTGACAGGAAGAGCTTCTCCCCCCACCAGACCAACCAAGTCTTTTTTCCCCTGCCAACCCGAGTCGAGTAGCATGGTCCAGGTTGAGGGTGTAGCCTGAAACAGCGTAATCTCTTTTTCGTCTAGCAGGCGCGCAAGGGTTTTCGGCTCACGGGTTTGTTCTTCATTGGCAAGCACCACCGTGCCTCCCTGAAGCAACACGCCGAATATTTCCAACACCGAAATATCAAAGGCAAAAGTGGTGATAGCCAACAGGCGCGTCGCGGGATTGAGCGCATTGTTCAACGCTTTATTCATACCGTGAAGAAATTGCAGTACGCTGGCATGGGATATCATCACACCTTTGGGTTTACCGGTTGAACCAGAGGTATAAATGACATAAGCCAAAGTCCCGGTTCGATCCGCCCTGCCTTGCTGACTCATCGCTGTTTGTTCATGCTTCGTCGTTTCGTCGCCAACAATCACAGACATGTGACTTAAGTCAGCATTGACAAGGAGCTTGTGTTTAACGAAGGAAAAGTTTTCATCCGTGCAGGTAATAATCAAATCGAGTTCCGTATCCTTCGCCATATAGTCGAGCCGGTCACGAGGATAGTCCGGATCCATTGGCAAATACGCTGCGCCTGTTTTGAGTACCGCTAACATTGATACTACCAGGGCGTAGCACCGAGGTAAGTGCAAGCCGACAATATCTCCCGGTCTTACTCCCTGATCCAACAAATGTCTGCTCAGCTGCGCCACATCTTCAGAAAGCCTTGCGTAGCTGTAATCCTGATTTTCAATACTGAGGGCAAGCCGCTGCGAATGCGCTGACGCTACACTTTCAAATTCCACAGAGAGCGAAACAGCACTTTCTCCTGCAGGCTCCAGCGTTTGCAGGTATTGCTGCACACAGCGATTTTCCCGCGGATTCAAAAAACCAAGTTGTGAAGTTCGCCAAACTGCCTGGTGCGTTTTTCCTTGTGATTCGATTTGCGGAATCAATGCAAGCAAGCTACCCAAATGCTCGGCCATATTTACGATGCTTTCCTGTTTAAATAAACTCGTGTCGTACAACCATTCCACTGCACCACCAGACTCAGCAGCCTTTTCGTCAACTGTGGCCGCGATGGTAAGGTCGTATTTGCAAAGCGTTTCATTTTCCGCAAGTGATTCAAACTGCAACCCGGGTAGATCCAGCTCCCGTTTCTCATCTGTATCCATGGTAAACATCAGCTGGAAAAGCGGTCCGTGCGCGGTATTGCGGGGGGCTTTGAGAATGTCTACCAACATTTCGAAAGGCATATCCTGATGCTCTTGAGCGTCCTGGTGCAGGGCTTTAATTTGAGCAAAATATTCACCGATTGCCTGGTCTTTTACCTGGCTACGCAGGACCAGCATATTCAGGAAGAGCCCAATCAGTGGTTCCAGGGCCTTTTGTCGGCGATTAGCAATGGGTGTGCCGATGACAATATCTGAACTCCCGCTGTGGTGTGCAAAAACCAGACTTAGAAAGCCGTGCAAGGCCATAAAAACGGTAAGATCATTACGTCGCGCAAAATCTACGAGCGCCATTGCGACAGTTGGCTCAAGCTCCTGCCGATAAATAGCACCCTTGTTCTGCTTGAATTGCGGGCGAGGAAAATCCAGTGGCAGTGAATGCGTAGCCGGTAGTGCCGCTAATTTGTCACACCAATAGCTTCGTAAGCTCTGCTCTTTTTCGGGGAAATAGCTCTCGCGCTGCCAAAGCGCAAAATCGGCGTACTGAATATCCAGAAGAGTCAGATCGTCTGTAGCGCCTTCCGCGAAATGTTTGTAATACCAGGAAAATTCGCTAATTAGATTATTAATGGACCAGGCATCGGCCACAATATGATGCACAACCAACACCAGTACCGCTGCTTGACCTTCGTCACTTTGGTCATTCAAACGTACATACATGCTTCTGATCAAACAATCATTCGCGAGATCAAAGGTCTTTGTTGTAAATTCCTGAATGACAGTTTTTAATTCGCATTCTCTCGCCGCGTGCGTGTCTGCGTTTAACTCGCGGCGCTCAATTGAAAAATTGCTCTGATCTACAACCGTCTGCACAACACCCTGGCGAGTTTCCCTGAAATGCGTTCTTAACATTTCATGACGCGCTATTATTGAGCGCATTGCACGCTCAGCAATATCGCAACTGAAATCGCCCTTTACAGTAAAACTTTTTACGAGATTAAATTCACTGCTCGCGCCCTGCATTTTATCCAGGAACCATAAACGCTGCTGTGCAAAGGACAGTGGCAGTGCTTGCCGTGAGCGATCCCGTCGTGGTATTCCTTGTTGCTTTTTCTTTGCTGGAGCAACATTGCTCGTTACAAAGTGCGCCTGACTTTGAATAGAAAAATGACCAAATAGATCCTTGATGCCCATTTTGACAGCGAAGGCTTGCTCTATTTCCATTAGCAACTTCATTGCGATCAGGGAATGCCCGCCAACACTGAAGAAATCAGCCTCGTTGGAAAAATCATTGCGCCCGAGCAAGTTTATCCAGATCTGGCGGATTTTTTGTTCTACGCTTACCGTCGTATTGGACCCTTCTACGTCGTCACTACCGAGGTCTGATTTTGCAGCAGACTCTTGTCGCTGGTTTTCAATAAACTCAAGCTGCGCGCCAAAGGAGGTGTGACTAAACAGATCCTTGATTCCCATATTGACAGCTAAACGGCTGTCGATCTCAGCGAGTAAACGCATCGCCAACAACGAGTGTCCGCCAGCACGGAAAAAGTCACTTTCAACTGTAATTTCAGTCGGCCCGAGTAACTCACTCCAGATTTCCCTGAGTACTTGCTCGTGACTCGAATGGGTATTTTCAGCCTGCTGATTGCGTTCAGACGCGTGACTTTCCAATTGCGCAATTTGCGACTTTTCAGGTTGCAAATTTTCAGGTTGCAACTTTTTCAAAGCGGCAACATCAATTTTTCCACCCAGGGTATAAGGTAAAGCAGAAATATAACTATACCTGGACGGCAGCATATACTCGGGTAACAGGGGTTTAAGTTGTGAAGTCCATTCCTCGTAGCTGTGCTGTGTCTCACTCACCAGGTAGGCATGTAAGGCTATCTCGCCAGGTGTTTTATGAACATCGGCAAGCACCCAGGCATCCTGGACCGTGGGGATAGATTTTAAGGCGCTGACGACCTCAGCAATTTCAATTCTATAACCACGCACCTTCACTTGCGTATCTCGACGGCCCAGGAATTCAATTTTACCGTCTTCTCTAAATCGCCCAAGATCACCCGTACAGTAACATCGGGTATTGACTTCAGGAAGGCGAATAAAGCTCTGTTCATTCAAGTCCGGCCGGTTTAAATAGCCTTTAGCCAAGCCGGGACCGGCAAGCAGGATCTCACCCACAGCACCTTGTGGACAAAGTTTTCCCTTACGGTCGACGATATACACGGAAGTGTTTACCGCGGGTCTACCGATGGATGCACGCTGTCCCTGAGTGATGAGATCGAAGGTCGCATTTACCGAAGCTTCAGTCGGGCCATAAGCATTGATTGCGGATACAGCGTATTGCTCACAATACGTCGCCAGCTTATTCGCAAAATTATCACTCAGCACATCGCCGCTTACGATTAAATTCAGCGCGTAATCTTCCGCAGTTAATTTCTCAAGCATGTAGGCCATCATTGAAGGTGGAGCGTTATAAACAGGTATCTTATTCGCGGTAATTAAGGCCATTAAATCTTCAACGTTGGCACTTTCGCTACGGCTGGCGATATTTACACGTGCGCCCATAGCCAACGCAGCCAAGCCCTTGATTGACGCATCAAAAGCATAGGAGACACTCCACAACCAACTCTCCAGTTTTGCGATACCCAAAGTCTTGAGTTGTTGTGCAAATACCTGATAAAAATACTGGATATTTTGAAAACTACATTCCACGCCTTTTGGTTTGCCGGTACTTCCCGAGGTATAAATGATGTAGACCGAATCATCCGGCGCGCGCGCTGCTGCTGTAAACGCAGTCTTTTTGTCGAGAGTTTGCGGACGGCTATAGTGTAAAAGCGGCAAGGTAGGCAAGCTTACTCGGCTTGCAGTTTGTGCATGGTTAATCAGCAAAAGCGGCGAGCAATCTTCAAGAATATCCTGAATACGTGTGTCCGGATTAACAGGATCAATAGGAACGTAAGCGGCGCCGACTTTCAATACCGCGTGAATGGCGATAAGCATATCGACACTGCGCTCAAACAAGAGAGCAATCGCACAATTTTTATAGGACGGGATCTGTATTTGTGCCTGTATTTTCTTAGCCAGGTCATCGGACAAATAGTCCAGTTCCCGCAGTGACAAGGTGGTCTCGCCAAAGTGCACAGCGCCTGTGGACAAGTCCTTGCTATCCGTGGGATACAGTATTGATCGAATATCCGATGTTTCCTCTATCTCTTTTTTATGCCCGGTAGACAGCATTTCGATATTTGTTCGCTGCTGCATCCCGGCCAGTGAAAGTACATCCGCAAGATCTTTATCTTGTACTTGTAGTGCGTGATCATCCAGGAGTGCATCAAGGATGTGGTTAAAGTCATCGGCGATACGTTTGATATGACTTTCTGCAAACAAGGAACGGTCATATAGCCATTCCAACTGTAATACGGGCCCATCGTCAGAGGCGATTAAATGTAAGTCGTACTTTGCCGGTGCGACCTCTTCCTCGTTTTCAAATTTCAGGCCTTGAATCTCTTCCTGCTTATCCTGTTTGGCGGCCATATTCAACACAATTTGAAAAACGGGTGAATACGCGCTGCTACGTTGAGCACCTAATCGTTCAACAACCTGTTCAAATGGACAACTCTGGTGTTTAAAAGCTTCGAGATTGACCGTTCTCACGTGTTCGAAATAAGCGTTGAGTGATTGAATGTCTGTTGAAACACGGAGTGCAAGTGTGTTAACAAAAAATCCAATTAAGGGTTCCAGTAAGGTATCTGCTCGATTGGCAACAGGCGTTCCGATGACAATATCCGAGCGATTGCTGTGTCGCGACAAACTGAGCGCAAAAACCGCATGCAGAAACATAAACATGGTGAGCTTATGTCGGGCAGCCAAGGCTCTTAACTCTTCTGTTTTCGCTTCGGGAATCGTGTGCACGAAATTTTTTGCAACATGTCGCTTGACGTCTGGCCTCGGAAAATCGAGGGGGATGGCATGCAGGGCCGGAGCCTTACAAAGCTGCCTCTCCCAATATTGCAAGTCCTCAGACAAATTTTTGACTTCGACACTTTGCCTTTGCCATAAGGCGTAATCGCCGTACTGTATTTTTAATTCAGGCAACGCTGGTGTGACCCCCAATAAAAAGGCTTTATACAGAGCCACAAACTCCTTGATCAGGATTGCAAGGGACCAACCATCCGACGCGATATGGTGGAGATTAATCAGTATACGCCCTTCACACTCTGCCAGTTTTATATACCGGGCCTTGAGCATTAGATCTCTCGACAAATCGAAATGACTTGTCTTACTCAAGATAAGGAGGCGTTCGAGCTCTTCCTCACGCTCACTGGCGTTGAGCACTGAAAGGTCAATGTAATCTATACTAAAGTCAAACCTCGCCTGAACACTTTGACTCGGTTCCTCACTGGTATGCTGGTAATTCGTACGCAATATTTCATGCCGCTGAATGATTTGTCTCAGTGCCTGTTCAGCAATATCTACCTTGAAATCACCCTTGACTTTCAGGACCATCAGGTTATTAAACAGCGAATCACCGCCTTCGGTATGGCACATAAACCACAGACGTTGTTGCGCAAAAGACAAGGGCAAATTTTTCTTTTGCGAGACAGCTTCTATAACAGGTAAGGCGGTTTGCTGTAAGGCTTTACCCTGTCTATTCAGTTCCTGATCACAGTCAAGATCGGCCGCTATTTTTCGCGTGAGGGGTGCCAGGCTGTCCTCGTTTATTTTTTTCTTCCAGGCTTGTGATACCGAGGCATCAATCCTTTTGTGTTGATGAAACTTTACATCGCCCAACATTCTGGATTGTGCGTGCACGCCATCTGTCATGCGACGCTGTTTGCCTTGATAGGGCTGGCTTAAGGCCGCTTCATAAGGTAGATCAAGTGCCACACAAAGTTTCAACATTTCTTGCTCGGGTTTGGCGACCAATTGCTCGAAATGCAGCGTATGTCGTCGGCTTTGCGGTATGCCTGCAAGAAATTCACGGATATTGTTATTGCAATTTACCCACAACAACTCGGCCAACTCTCGCGAACTGTAACCGTGCTGCTCGAGAAGCAGAACTTGCTCCATGTGCGCTTGTTCAAATGAATTTATCATCCCGCCCGGTTGCCTGATCAGGTGGATATAGTAAGCGTGTTCAAAGTACTCTTCGGCTCTCGCGAGAATTTCCGGGTGATAACTGTAGGATGGTGTTTTATCCACCAGAGTCTGCCCGGCGCTTTTCTCCTGCAAGTACTGATAAAATTCCAGAGTACTACTCTTGTTTTCCTGTGTGGCCATCAATTCACTAGCACGTTCAGAATCGCAGGATTCCAGTTCCATAAGTGCACGAATACTGCCTTCCAGCCAAAATGCATTTCGGCCACTAAAGGTTTGACGACGTTGCTTGAGGTTTTCAAACGCGAGTAATTCCAATTCCGGCGGTGCAAAAAGTTGCGAATGCCCGGCCAACATTGAACGTAACAAGGTAGAGCCTGACCGTGGCGGAGATAATATAAATATGACAGGCCTGTTACTTTTTTTAAGTACCTTGTTCTTTAAGGGAAAGTGTGGGATCAGCTTACGAAGGTTCTGTACGGCATTCTCGTCGATATGGATTTTATCGTCGGTACCTTCCTCGGTAGACGCTGCAATAAGACCGAGTTTGACTAGCGCGCGAGTATAGTGTTTTTCGAGATAGGCGGCGTACTCCCGGATAGTCGGCGCATCAAAAAGGCTGACCAACTGTACAATTTCATCCAGACGACTTTGCAAGCGATTGACAACCTGAATCGCCAATAGGGAATTTCCACCGATATCAAAGAAGTTGTCATCAATATCGATATGTGACTTACCAAGCACCTCAAGCCAAATCGCTCTTACAAAATTTTCGCTCGCGCCTGCTTCCCGTAGCGCTGAAGAACCATCGCCTGGCAGCGCATTATCAAGGCCCTTCACTTCTCGCAGTTTCTTGCGATCGACCTTGCCATTTGCCGTAAGCGGCAATTCATCGATAACTTTCATAACTGAAGGAAGCATGTAGGAAGGTAAACGGCCCGCGAGTCCCTGCTTAAGCCTGGTCAACCAGGCTTTAGCATGCTCGGCAGAGTCCGGCTTTTGCCGCGGTACCAGATAGGCTAACAGCGCAGAATTGCCACCCGCATCTTCTGCAAGATCAAGATAGACACTTTGTACCGTGCTATCCGCGAGAATTCTTGCTTCGACTTCGCCCAATTCAATACGAAAACCGCGTACTTTTACCTGGCTATCGTTCCGGCCGACATAATGTAATTCCCCATTCTCGTCATACCTGGCCAAATCCCCACTCTTGTACATATGAGTGAAGCCGAAAGCCTTCATTTTTTCGTTGGCATAGGGGTTAGGATGAAAACGTTCGCGTGTCAGCGCCGGACGCTCGTGATAGGCCAGGGCCAGGCCTGCACCAGCAACGTAGATTTCACCAATGGCACCAGGTGGACAGATGTTGTGATTTTTATCCAGCAAATAAATAAGTTGATCGCGAATTGGTTTGCCAATCGAGCCATGATGGGTTCGACTTCCCAATATTTTTTTCCTGGACAATTTTTTTAGCGTGACATGCACAGTGGTTTCTGTAATGCCGTACATATTGATCATCGCGGGCCCCGAATCGCCAACGAAATTCCACCACGATTGTAATTTTTCTTCCTTCAGCGCTTCACCGCCGAATATGACATAGCGCAAACTCTCGATACGCTTTTCTTTATCGATCAAGGTAGTTGCAAAATTATAAAATGCGGCAGGCGTTTGATTGAGGACGCTTACGCCAGTGCTTCGACAAAGCTCGATAAATTGCGATGTATCGCGGGCCTGTTCACGTTCGGGTATGACCAGAGTCCCACCATAAAGCAAGGCTCCCCAAAGTTCCCATACACTGAAATCAAAGGAAATAGAATGAAACAGTGTCCACACGTCATCACTGCCAAACCCGAAATCTTCTTCTGTCGCATCCAGTAAGCGCAATACATTGTAATGGCTTTGCACTACACCCTTGGGTTCACCCGTTGATCCCGATGTATAAATAATGTAGGCCGCTTTGCTTTTTTCCTTAGCAGACAGTTTATTAACCATGTCCGAATCCAGGCGCTTTTCAATGTCAATCTCACAAGGATTTTGCCCAGCATCTACAGAGAGGTAGTCGAGTTCCAATTCGCCCGCGAGCTTTTGGTCAAAGCTTTGGTCGCCGATAACTAACCTCGGTTTGGCATCTTTTAAAATATAGCTAATGCGCTCTTGCGGGTAGGCGTTGTCGATAGGCACGTAGACCCCACCCGCTTTCAGCACCGCCAGAATAGCTATCACCATATTACTGGAGTGTTCAACTGCGACTGCAACATGGTCGCCCACTTGAACACCCTTCTGCGCAAGTTTTCGGCTGAGCTGGGTGGCGTGTTGATTCAGCGCATAATAGGACAGTGTTTGATCCTTGAAACGCAAAGCGATCTGATTCGGGTGTTGACTCGCTATACGCGCAAACCTGGTAGGAATATCCTCGTCCACAACAATATAATCTTCTTCCTTGATAGTGGGTATCAGCCGCGACTTTTCTATGTCCGATAAATAATTTATCTCGCTCAATAAACTATCAGGCTGTTCGGCAAGATAATGCAGAGCATTGATAAAGTGCCTATTCAGGGAGCTAATCAGAGAGTTGTCAAACCTGGCATCTCTATAGAGCCAGGACAAGGAAAACGTCTTATCAGACACTACTACGCGTAAATTAAGATCGTACTTTGCCAGCTGATGTTCATTCTTAATGGGCGAAAAACGCAACCCTGGTATGCTGGCTGTCTCGTGGTTTTCTGTCTCCAGTGTTAAAAATAATTGAACCAGGGGCATACGGGCATTAACCCTTGCACCAGCAAGATGCTCCACCAAATATTCAAAAGGAAGATCCTGGTGTTGCTGAGCACCCTTGTTGACTTCTTTAACATGCTCAATGTAGGAACTAAAAGTATCAAAGCCCGTTTGTGTGCGAAGGACCAGCGTATTTACAAAAAAACCAATTAGCGGCTCAAGCTTTAGCTGTTGGCGATTAGCCACGGGCGTGCCAATCAGGCACTCTTCATTTCCGCTGTATTGATTTATTAAATAAGCGTAAATGGCATGAATGACAATAAATGGCGTTGTTGCATAGCGCGAAGCTAATGCAACAAGTTGCTGATGTTCTTCAGCACTGGCCTGATAATTCACTGTATTTCCAGTGGAGTCCTGGTCTGAAACCACGCCCCCTGATTTTTGGGGTAAGCTGTGTTGAAATTGACTACCAGCAAGGGTTGAAGACCAATAGGCGAATTTATTCTTTAGCACGGCATCGTTTAACCAAAGGCGCTGCCACCTGGCGTAATCGATATAGGAAACGTCGATGCCTGCCAACTCGGGAGTGCTCTGCTCTGCAAGCGCTTGGTAAATCCTGACAAATTCGTTAACAAACACTGCCGAAGACCAGGCATCAAAAGCGATATGATGAACATTAATCAGAAGCACAGACTCCGAATTATCAACGGAGAGTTGAATCAATTTTCCACGAATTAATAAATCTTTAGATATATCAAATTTGTAGGTGTATTCCTCTTGCAAACACTCGACTAAGGCGTGCTCTTGTTCCTTTGCAGACAGTGATGAGATATTCAGGTGTACCAGCCTGAAATTAATATCGCCTTTCACTTCCTGACAGGCTTCGCCCTCGTGTTCTTTATATACCGTACGCAGCACGGCATGTCTTTCGATGATGCCTTGTATTGCTTGTTCGGCCCGCGCACAAGACAAATTGCCCTCAACGCGCAAGGCCACGGGCATATTATATTCCGCACCACCCTGCTGCATTTTATCGAGGGTCCATAGTCGTTGCTGAGCAAAAGATAAGGGATGCACGTTGCTATCGTAGTCTTGCCGGGTTAACTCAGGTATACGTTCACTCTCAAGACGACGAAGCGCTTCAAGAAATTCGATAAGCTCCTGTTTTCTGTTTTTAAGGCTCGCTTTCAGGTCCTCGGGAAATGAGGGCACTGTGAGTTTATAGCGCAATTCGCCATTCTCAACATATAAAAATACGCCACTATCGGCTGCCTGTTTAACCAGCATATGAATACTCATAATATTCCTTCACTCATAACTTCAGTATTACTTGCAGCCACTTGCAAATAGCGACCGGCCAAAACGATTTCCACATTACGTGCAAGGGCCGCGATGGTGGGCTCCTCAATAAACTGACCAATATGCATTTCAACATTGAGCTTTTGGTTTACGCGAGTGAGCATCTTGATTAACAAAAGCGAGTGCCCACCAAGCTCAAAGAAATTTGCATCGACACTGATCTTCTCTGGCTTGACACCGAGAACCTCGGCCCAACATTCAAGAAGTACACTTTCAGTACCTGGCTTTGCCGGTACTATTTCCTTAGCCGACATTTGCAACAAGGGATCGGGCAGGGATTTTTTATCAATTTTTCCGTTGGGCGTTAGCGGCCACTCTTCCAGTGGTATCATAAAGGCGGGCAACATATACTCGGGGAGCACGCGACCTATCTTTGCACGCAGATTTTGCAAAAGGGTGTTGCTTTCTTCCTGCTTGAATTGCGGTTTAAAAATCACGTAGGCCTGAATCCGCGTTTCGCCTGCACTGTCGCTTGCAGCGACCACCTTGGCTGCCTGGAGTTCTTCGCAGCCTAATAAGGCAGACTCAATCTCACCCAGCTCAATTCTGAAACCGCGAACTTTTATCTGATCATCGGTCCGGCCCAGAAAAGCGTAACGGCCATCGTGCAGGGCTCTCACAAGATCGCCTGTTCGATATAACCTGTTAACAGCGCGCTCATTGAAGCTCTTTTCAAAAAAGCGCGCGCGACTGAGTTCCGGCTGATTCAAATAACCCTTTGCCAACCCCAAACCACCAATGCACAACTCACCCACTGCGCCCGCGGCTGCAATATTTTGATTTTCGTCCAATACGACGTGCGAGTAATTTTTCAAATTACCCGTTAACAGTATTTCGCCACGTCGTAAATCCTCTTTGCTAACCTGCGATACCATGGACCAGATCGTGGCTTCGGTTGGACCATAACAATTATCCAGGCGTTGACATCGGTCGAGCATTTTCCCCGCGAGATCTACGGTAAGCGCTTCGCCGCCACACAACGCGTGTAAATCTCTCTTGCCCTGCCATTGACTTTCCAGTAACAAATTCCAGGTAGCTGGTGTCGCCTGCACCAGGGTAATATCTTTTTCCTGAATAAGCCGAGCAATAGCAAACGGATCCGCAACCTCATTTTCCGAAGCCATAACGATGCGCCCACCGGTAGTAAGCGGCCCCCATATTTCGAGTTGGGCGATGTCGAAACATATTGTTGTCAGCGCGAGTAAACGTGTGTGTTTTGAAAATGCGTCGTCAAGCGAGAGCACCATGGCTTGAATAAAATTACCAAGGGCTTGATGTGAGATTTCTACCCCTTTCGGCTGCCCTGTTGAACCAGAAGTAAAAATCACATAGGCAGTTGCAGCACGATTTATCAAATCCGGTGAAAACGCCAGACTCCCTTTCTCATCTTCGTCGTCAACGGAAATCGGATCAGAATTGACCAGAAAATACCCGTCTTCTTCGATGTCCAGTTTGTCTTTCGTTACCGCAGAATCGACAAGCACTCGTTTAACACCTGCGGATTCCAGCATAAATTCGATTCGTGCTGCCGGATAGTCTGGATCTATCGGAATGTAGGCAGCTCCGGTTTTGACTACTGCCAACAGCGCAATGACTAGTGACACACGACGTTCGCAGACGACAGCGACAAA
Source organism: Cellvibrionaceae bacterium 1162T.S.0a.05 (assembly GCA_000964245.1). Classification (GTDB taxonomy): domain Bacteria; phylum Pseudomonadota; class Gammaproteobacteria; order Pseudomonadales; family Cellvibrionaceae; genus 1162T-S-0a-05. Next base: position 4,284,124 of record LANB01000001.1, read on the forward strand.
TTCCCCCGGGCTCAATCCTTTATCGATAAGCTCTTGTGCCAGGGCATTGGATAAACGATCCAGTTGCAGATAGGAAAAAACTCCCGATACATCTTCCAATGCTGTCGCTTCAGGCGCAAGCCGAAGCTGATTTCGGAAAAGTGAGAGAACATCCATCTGTGGTTCATCCTGTTTCTCACTGGCAATAATTTCTGCAACTTTTTCCGCTTTAAGATCCGGGGCGGCCAACTCCAGACTGTTTGTGAGCGCGTTTTCATCCACACTCAATTTGTGTAATACCTGGATAAGCGCACTCTGAATAGAAGTGAGCGTCTCCTTTTGAAAAAGTGCCCGCTTGTATAACCAGGAAAGCGTTAATGTGTCACCAGCGGCGATGACATTTAACTCGAGGTCGTAAACCGCTTTGCTGACTGCAAGCTCAAAGGGTTCAATAACCAGACTATTTTCATTAGATACCGCATTTTTGTCTGCGTGAGGGATCCCGGTCTCTTCATAATTTATTAATATCTGAAAGACAGGTGAATGATAAACACTTCGCGGGACCTTGCATTCTTCGATCACTTCGCTAAACGAAAGAGCCTGATGCTCCTGGGCCTGAAGATTAATTTCCCGCACATGCTGCAAGAAATCTGCAATGCGCGAAAAACGGCTGGAAATTCGCAAGGCGACAGTATTAATAAAGCAGCCAATCATAGTTTGAGTTTCGGGAGCCAGCCTGTTTGCTACCGGTGTGCCCAGCACAATTTCCGAAGCGAAACTGAAACGCGTAAGTACCCATGCCAGAGCAGCGTTAAACACCATAAAACGCGTAAGTCCGTAATGTCGCGCAAGTGTATCCACATGCTGGACCAGTGTTTTATCAAGCTCAACCTGCAATTTATCGGCTTGTCCGCCTGGTTCGCGGTGCCGTGGAAAATCGAGAGGTAAACTGTGTACCAGAGGGGCGCCCAGCAATTGCTCTCGCCAATATTCCCGAGCCGATTGCCAACGTCCATGCTGCTTGTGTTCCCAGGCCGCGTAATCGACAAAACGCACAGACGAAACGTTATCTACAGAGAGCTCATCGCCAGCACTCGCGCTAGCACTGCCATTGCTGTAATAACCTTCGATAAATTGTTCAATCAGCAAGTTCAGCGAAAAACCATCCGCTGCGATATGATGCACGACAAAAAAGAATATTCCCTGGTTATTACTGTATTGGAGATAGCCCGCTCTCAGCGGCAAATCTTCACTCAAATTAAAGGGCTTAGCAGCCAAAAATTCGAGCTGCTGTTCAACTTTCGTTAATGCAGGTTCAGTATCTTCGAGATTTTTAAATAGAAATTCAAACTGAAAATCACGCAGAATTTTTTGTTTAGGAACGCCATCTACTTTCAAATAGATTGTACGTAAAATGGCATGTTGTTGAATTAAACCTGCCATCACGCGCTCAGCTCGACCGCAATCAAACTCTCCAGAAATTTTAAAGAAAACCGGAATATTGTATTCCGGGCTCTGCCCCTGTATCTGGTCCAGAGTCCACAGTCGCCGTTGCGCAGATGAAAGCTCGAAACAGTCGTTTCTGTTTTCGTCAAGCGCCATGATAGGAGACAGCCCTGCAGATTCGCGCTGGCGCTCGCGCTGTAAGTACGCCAGTAAGGCTTCCTTATTCGACTTGATATTTTCGGCGTCGAGCGAACTCAAAGCTCCCTTTGGGGCTTTAACTTTTAACTGGCCAGCACCTTCATACAAGCCAATACCTTTGGAAAGCAGCTCATCTATCAATTGTTCTATACTGGACATCGCAAACCCGTTAGTCTCTTCCATATCAAAAGCTGAACTCTTCCAGCTCATCTTCTTGCAAGGCTGATATATTTTCTGTAACCGCACTGTGCTTTTGCTGCCGGTCAATCGTCTGCGCCAGTTTCTGCAAGGTGGCGGTTTCGTATATTTCCGCAATGCTCAATTTGTAGTTGCAGTGGCTTTCAAGCGCGGCAGCAAACCGAATCAGCGTCAACGAATTGCCACCAATTTCCTGGAAACCCCTGTTTACGGCAATTGCAGTGCTGGCCACGCCTGTCAATTCACTCCATAAGTCAGTCAACCATATTTCGGTTTCGCTTGAAGCCAAAACAACATCGTCCAGATATTCACGGTAGTCGACGACAGGAAGCGCCTTGGTGTTCACTTTCCCGTTGGCTGTAAGCGGCCACTCCTGCACAAATACAAAAGCAGACGGCAACATATAGACTGGAAGCTGCTCACGTAATTTTTGTTTCAGGGATGTCAATAAGGTTTGTTCTTCAATTCCCTCGGACCCCATGTTGAGCTGCAAATAGGCGCAGAGGAAATCCCCCTCTTCTTCAGAGCGCCTGGCCAAAACAACAGTGGATTCAATTCGCTCGTCCTGCAGGATTTTTTGTTCGATCTCGCCAAGCTCAACACGAAAGCCATTAATTTTTACCTGGCCATCCTTGCGACCGATAAACTCTATATAACCTTCATCAGTAAAACGCCCAAGATCACCGGTTCTGTACAAGCGCTGGTTAAGCCCGGTGTCGTAATAGAACTGCGCATCGCTCAATTCCGGGTTTTTGTAATATTCTCGCGCGACACCGATGCCGCCGATACACAACTCGCCAATAAAGCCAAATGGAAGCAATTGGCCACTGCTTCCCACTATGTAAAAGGATTGGTTACCCAAGGGCTTGCCATAGGGGACTGATCTTAAATGCGTGGTATCCGAGACGATGGGATGATGGATGGACCATATCGACCCTTCTGTCGCACCGCCGAGGCTATAAACGTTTGCCTGTGGAAATAGCTTGAATAGTCGTTTGGGTAATTTGGGATCGATCCAATCACCACTCATCAAAATATTTCGTAGCGGCGGTGCTTCCTGTTTCGTCATTTCAATGCGTTCTACCAACAACTTCACTGAAACCGGTACGCTATTCCAGAATGTAACTTGATGCTTATGAGCAACTTCGAGCCAGTGCGCCGGGTCCAGACAATTCGCCTGTTCGAGACACACTATCTCTGCACCCAGAGCAAGTGCACCAAAGATATCGAACACTGACAGGTCAAAACTTAAAGCAGAAAGCGCAATAATTTTATCGTTTTCATGCAAGCCGTATTTTTCAATAATATCCAGAATGGTGTTAACGGCTGATTGATGTTCGATCGCTACGCCTTTGGGCTTGCCCGTCGATCCGGAGGTATAAATCACATAAGCAAGGGCGTTCGTTGCAGTGGCTTGAATATCTGCAGCGGTCGCACTCGTTTCCTCTTGCGGTAAGCAATTAATATTCAAACTGGCAATACCAGGCAGAGCCAGATCGTCATGATCAACTAAAACAGCGTGCAGGTTTGCCTGCGCAGCAATATCTTCACAGCGTTCCACTGGCCAGCTCACCTCCAATGGCAGCCAGGCACAACCAGCCATCATAACCGCCAGGCTTGCAGCAACTTGCCCGCGCCCTCTATTGAGTCGTATTGCAATCAGGGTTTCCGGTGACGGTGATGTCTTGTTAATTTCTTTAAGTAATCGCAGGCTCAGTGTATAAAGTTCACGGTAACTCATACTGCCTTCTGAATCAGTGACAGCAATATTATCGGGAAACTTTTCAAGCGCTGTGAGGAATAGCTCATGCAAGCAACGTGAATTTGGAAGCGCCACCTCTGTATTGTTGAATTCACTATAAAAGGCGTGTAGATCCTTGTGAAAAATATGTGGCAACTCTCCCACCTTTATTCCTGCTCGAGCTTGCATGGACTCTAAAAGGAGACGAAGGTTGGGCAACAACGACTGACACAAGTGAGCGTCGTAAAAGCGGCTATCTGCCTGCAACTTGAAGTGCAGCTTATCCGTATTTTCTGCAATAACAGTGATTCCGTAGTGCGTGTTTTCCTTAACTTGTAGATCGCTTATTTTGAGTTCGACATCATCAAGAACCTTTTGCAGCTTGTCGCTCACCGGATAGTTTTCGAAAACAAGCAAGGTATCGAATAACGGGCCGCCGCCAAACAAATCCTGAATACCCTGTAAAGAAAAATAACTGTAAGTTTCGACCTCAAGGTATTTCTCCTGCATACGGTTGAAAAGCGTATTCACGCCAAGTCTACGCTCTATTTTGGCTGTAAGTGGCAAACTGTTAATAAACAAGCCAACCGTTTTCTCAACGCCTGTCAGGGAAGGTGGTCGCCCGGAAAACACTGAACCAAACACCACATCTTCCTCTCCCGTGTAAATTGCCAACAGAATGGCCCATGCGGAATGAATAATGGTACTGAGTGTGACTTGCTCCTGGCGGGCAAGTTTTTCCAGGCCTTGTCGAAGCTGTGGCCCCAGATCCAATTCGTAAGAAAGGAGTTCAGCAGGTCCCTCATTGTGTTTTTGTGGAAATGGAGACGGTGAACCACAATCAGACAGGTTTTTTTTCCAAAAGCTTTCCGCAGTACCCTGATCCTGATCTTGCAACCACGCCACGAAGTTAAGGTATTTCGGGGCATAGCGGCTTAGCGGGCCGAGGTCTTTTTGTAGACTACTGTAGATATCAAGTAATTCTTCCAGCAAGATGGCATTACTCCAGCCATCCCAAAGCACATGATGATGCGACCATAAAAGTCGGTATTTTTTCTCCGACAGTCGAAATAGCTGTAACCGCATTAAAGGCGCATGGTCTAGCTCAAAATCCTGTTCCTTGTCCTCTGTACACGCTTCTTCCACCCTTGCACTTTGAATGGAATCCGGGTAAGCACGCAAATCAACTTCCTCAATGCGCAAGGTGCTTTGTCCCTTAAATTGCAAATAGCCTTGACTCGAAAGCACGAAATAGGTGTTAAGTATATCGTGCCGAGTCATCAGGATTTCCCAACTGCGTTTGAAAATATCCAGCTTGATATTTTCCATATCAATTAACAATTGATTAACATAGACCCCGCGGTTGAGCGCACTTTGATATAAAATACCCGACTGCATAGGTGTGGCCGGGTAAATATCGTCAAAACGATAACGCTCTTTAAAGTAAGTCAACTCTTCGTCATCAAGATTGGCTAAGGGGAAATCGTACTTACTGAAAAAGACAGTATGATTCTGCGGAGATTCACACGCATCAATCACCGCGCAAAAACAAGCGTGATAACGCGCCGCAATATCATTCGCCAACTCGTCACTGATAACTTTTCGGTTGTATTCAATTCTAAAAGCGAGTTTGTTGTTAACAAGCGCGCCGTTGAAGCTGAGCTGTTCTTCTCTTATCCAGCTCGAGGGAATGTCCTTTCCACTATAGGCCTGCGCCAATGAAAACGAACCCTGTCCCCGATCAAGGGCATCGCCCTGCCCGGGCTTGCGTTGATCTGTATCGTGTTGACCAAAGTTAAATTGACCAAGATAGTTAAAGAGCACACCCGTGGCGCTGCGTAGGCCTTGCAATGCGTGCTGACTAAACCCGGCACCGTTGAGGGCGATGCTTTGTAAACGGCTTTTTATAGAGGCAATTTTTTTAGCCAAATTGTCACAGTGTGCAATATCAAAGTTCAGCGGGTACATGCTTGTGAACCAACCCACTGTGCTATTGATATCAAGCTCGGCATCTGCGGGCTCTCTACCGTGAGATTCGAGCGTAATGGCGATGCTATTCGCCTCGAATATATCACTCAAGGCTACAACCAGGCTGGAAACGAGGAGATCGTTGGCTTTGACTTGCTGTATATTTCTGAATCGGTTTGAGAGCGCTTCCGAAAAATCCAGGTCAATTGCGTGCCATTTCTTATCTGTTGCAGCGCTTGCCTTCAAGGCTGGCGGATTCGTGTTTGCCTGCTGCGTCCAAAAATCGGCTTCCTCCCCAAATCGCGCAATATAGGCTTCACTTTGTAGGTAGTGAGACCAAGCCTTAAGTGAATGCCCCTTGTTTGCAAGCCTTAAATCTTCGCCCGCTGACACTTGTTGCCAAAGCGTCTGTAAATCTTCCAGCAAAATACGCCAGGATACGCCGTCAATCACAAAGTGATGTAAAACCCAAAAAAGATAGCTACCGTCACCACTATGCACCAGTAGAATTTTGCCGATGAGTCCGCCCTTACCAGATTCATCCGTATAGGGATTCAGACTTGTCTGCGCCTGATCAACCGCCCCTTTATACTCTGCACTTTCGAGTGTCGGAACATCCAGTTCTTCGATTGCGATACATTCTTCGAAGGAATCAAATGTGGAAAAAACCGCTTCTGTTTGATTCAGCAAGCGCAGACGCAATCCATCGTGTTGTTGTATTAAGACGGCGAGCATGTCTTGCAAATGCTTACGATTGAGTTTATCCGGTACGCTAAAAACCAGTGATTGGTTGTAGTGCTTTAAATCAGCATTTAAAGAAATAAATTCCCGCTGCGAGGGTAACAAGGGAATACGCCCCTCAACCTGAGTATTATTTACAGGTCTGGTTTGCTCGCTTTTTATATGAGGCGCAAGTGCCGCAATGGATTGATATTGAAACAATTCGGCCGTTGACAATTTAATTCCCAACTTATTTGCACGTGCAACAATCTGGATGGCAGTAATCGAATCGCCACCAAGGGAAAACAGATCATCTTCCAGGTCGATTTCTGTTTTGTGAAACACTGAGCGCCATATTTCGAGTAAAGTCGCTTCCGTCTCATTAATTGGCTGTCGTCTTCGTGGTTTGTTAGTCAGCGCTTCACCATGCAGTCCTTCCTCCAATTTTTTTTTGTCGATTTTGCCGTTGGTTGTCAATGGCCAACTTTCGATCTGAATGTATATATCGGGTAGCATGTAGGCAGGTAAAGCTTGGGAAACTTCCTCACCGAGTTTGTCCATGCCAACTTTCGGTGCAAGCTCGGAGTCAACAGCCCCTGCTTGTTCCGTTTTTATTTTTACAAAGGCTGCAATTTTATTTTTATCTTCTCCGTAGACAATCACGACCGCAGAGTCAATGTTCTCACAAGCTTCAATACACGTTTCGATTTCACTTAATTCAATACGGTAGCCGCGTATCTTTATCTGATTGTCCAGACGGTCAAGGTACAACATGTCTCCATCAGGCAATAAACGCACCTTATCCCCGGTTTTATAAGCCCTTTCTCCGATGGCCGGCACAGGATCGATAAATTTTTCCTTGCTGAGCTCGGGCCTGTTGATGTAACCCTGCGCAAGGCTTGCCCCGCTGATATACATTTCACCGTCAGCGTCAACAGGTAGCATTCGTTGGTATTTATCGAGAACAAATATATTCACATTGTCGATGGGCTTACCTATTGGAATCGCACCAGACTTGTCCTGCCAATTGTGCTTGTCCACAACATAGATACAGCAGCCCACAGTGGCCTCGGTCGGGCCATATTCATTGACATACAAGGCATTGGGCAAAAACTGCTGCACCCAGGTTTTCAAGCCTTTATAGCTCAACTGTTCGCCACCAATGACGAGTAAATGTTCGTTTTGCGCGTGCAAGACGGGATCGGCACCTTCAACCAGGCGGAGATGAGCCGGTGTCAATTTATACAACCAGTTCGCATCTGCAGTAAACAGACAGGAAATTAATGCAGAGAGCATAGACTCGTTGGCATTGGGTAATAAACGAATACGCTTGCCAAGGGTCAGCGGCGACAACAAACTTGTTACCGTTGCATCGAAATGCAAGGGCGTACTGACAACGGCCCCAACGAGGTTGTGATTAAAATAATTTTTCTTACAGTGCTCCAGGTAATTACACAACTGTCTGTTACTGACTGCGACACCTTTGGGTATACCGGTCGAACCTGAGGTAAAGATGACATAGGCAAGGGTATCGACAGTCGCTTCAGAAATTTCAGGATTTTCTGCAGAATACACGTCAAAGCCGCCGTCCAGAATATCTTCAATATTGATGGCTTCGAGATTTGGTAGAGAAAACGTCTTGATGTTGTCTCCCCAACACAGTGCGCGTGTTGCCGTACACTCGTTTACAAGTGTAACAATACGTTTTAGCGGTTGGCTGATATCTACCGGGACATAAGCCGCACCTACTTTATGAATGGCCAAAATAGCGATGACCAATTCGAGGCTTCTCACTGAAGGCAATAATAGAAGATCGCCCGGCGCGACACCCTCCTCAAGAAGAAAGTCAGCTAATTGGTTGGTGTAGCGGTTCAACTCACTGTAATTGAGACTGCGACCTTCATACTCGACCGCGATGTCTTCTGGCGCGTATGCAACAGCGTTTTCGAATTGGCGATACAAGGGAATTGCAGCCGGACGCTGAACTGTTTTGTTGAACTTTTTGAACAGAAGATCGCGATCTTCCTCCCTCAAGTTAAACACCTGATCTTCCGTGACGACACCCGGCTTGATGACATTTTCGAGAATATGAACAAGGTAGCGACTAAAGGCCTTGACTTTCGCTTCTGTAAAAATCGACTTATCAAACCACCAACAAAAACGCAACTTATCGCCGTGGCATTGGGCGTTGATTTCCAGGTCGTATTTCGCCACGCTTTGCGCCATGTCGACGCCATTAATTTCCAGCCCGGGTAATTCGATTTCGTCTATATCGTGATTGTTCATCGTAAGAACAATTTGGTAGATCGGGGTATAGGAAGCCGACCTATGAATATTCGCGAGTTCAACAATTTCTGCTAAACCCACATCCTGGTGCTCCTGTGCTTTCAGGTTTACATCTTTTATATGGGCCCAAAAATCCTGCAAACTTTCGTGACCACAGTGCGATCTGAGTACCAGGTTATTGACAAACAAACCGATCAACGCGTCCAGACCTCGGGCCTTCCTGTTGGCAACCGAGCTGCCCAATACGATATCGTTCTCGCCTGAAAAGCGAGAAACCAGAATCGCCAATGCGCCATGGAGCAACATGAAAAGGGTTATGCCTTGCTGGCTTGCATACTTTTCCAGCTTTTCAAGCGTTGATCCGTCGAGGTCTATCTCAACACTGCCCGCTTCATGTGATTTATTCGCCGGCCGGGGAAAATCCAATGGAAGGCTGTGAGTGAGCGGTGCGGCATCAAGCTGATTTTTCCAATACTCGCAATGAGCCTTAAATGCCTGGCTCTGATTTAATTGCTGCTGGTGATAAGCATAGTCGGCATACTGAAGCTCAAGATCTGGTAAATTTGACGGCCTTCCCTCTTTCTCGGCGCTATAGAATTCGACAAACTCCCGCAAGAGAATACCCATTGACCAGGCGTCTGCAGCAATGTGGTGAATGTTGAAAATTAACAATCCGCTCGCTGTGCTATCGCTGTGTTCACAGGCATAACAAACACGAATGGGAATCTCCTCTTCAATATTAAAGGTGTAAGCCAATTCACGTTGCAAGAGTTTGCGTATTTCATTTTCACTAAAAGACTCGAGGAGAATTTTCTCTATCGCAAAATCGGCTTCGGTCTCAATAAATTGAAAAGCCTCACCCTCAGACTCGAGATAGCGCGTTCGCAGCACCTCATGCCTGGCCATAATTTTCTTTATCGCCAGCTCAGCGCGCGCTACATCAAAGGCCCCGTTTACCCTGAAGGCGTATGGCATGTTGTATTGACTGTTCTTACCCGCAATTTGGTGAAAGGTCCAAATCCCTTTCTGCACTGGCGACAACGGAAGTGATGTCACCGTCCGCCTGTCAACGTGCGGAATATCTTCGGCAAGCGAAAACGCCCTTAAATAACGGATTATTTCCTGCTTATTATTGACAATGCTTTGCTTAACATCCTTACCGAGCTGTGAAAGGTCGCCTTTCAGAACCAGGTTTTCATCGCTCACTGATAAGTGAATACCATCCTTAATCAATCCAGCTACCAGACTGGATATGTTCATATCACCCATTGTTCTTCTTCCTCATCACCAGTGGCTTTCACGCCCTGTAAAGCCGCGCTCACCCTTTTACCTTCATCGATGTATGCTGAAAGCGCCTGGATCGTCGCGTTCTCAAAAATCACGGTCACCGGAATATCCACTGCAAACTGATTGCGCAGTTCTGAAATCAAGCGTATCGCGAGCAGCGAATGACCACCCATGTCGAAGAAATTTGTGAGCGTACTGATTTCGTTAACCTTAAAAATATCTGACCAGATATCTGACATGGCCTTCTCAGTTTCTGTTTGGGGAGCACAAAATTCCCGGGAAGCAACAGCAAAATTAAAATCGGGTTCGGGTAAAGCCTTCCTGTCTACCTTGCCGTTGGCATTCGTCGGAATTTCATCTATCTCGACAATTAACGCGGGCACCATGTATGCCGGAAGCTGCTCTTTTAGCTGTTCTCTTAAGCTATTCAGGTCGCAGCTCGGGCCATTGGTAATAACATAAGCAACCAAATATTCACCGCTTTCGTTATCACAGTCCTCACTGCGATTTTTATGAACACCGACCACGGCATTCTCAACTCCGGTAAACCCACTTAGAACACTTTCTATTTCTCCAAGCTCAATTCGAAAGCCTCTGATTTTTATCTGCTGGTCGGAGCGCCCCAGGAACTCCATATTTCCATCGGGCAACATGCGCCCAAGATCGCCTGTTTTATACATCATCGCGCCCTTGTGGCACGAGCGAAAGGGATCTGCCATAAAAGCGGCTTGCGTTTTTTCCGGATCATTCATATAACCCTGGGCTACGCCCAGTCCACCAATATATAAATGACCAGCCACCCCGGGCGCTTGCAGGTTTAATTGTTCGTCCAGAATATAAAAAGTGTTATTGCCAATGGGCTTACCATAGGGAATGGAATTCCGGTATTCGCGAACAGGATTGATGGGATAGTAATTGGACCAGACCGTTGCTTCGGTGGCGCCGCCCAAGCTGATAATTTCAGCTTGAGGATAGGACTGATGAATTTTTTTGGGCAGATTGACCGGTATCCAGTCGCCACTCATCAATACCAGCCTTAAAGCCTGATTAGCATGCGTCGCGGAATTTGAAGACATTCCGGCGATTAAATTCGCCATCGTTGCGGGTACAGAGTTCCAAAGCGTAATGGACTCACCCTCGATAATTTTTTGCAACTTGAGGGGATCATGCACCTCTGTTTTTTGCGCCAGCACGACCTGTCCGCCTACGGCCAGGAGTCCGAAAATATCAAATACCGAGAGGTCAAAGCTCAGGGAGGTAACACAGAGCATCTTGTCCTCAGCATTGATATCAAAACGGGTATTCATCCACTCAACCAGGTTTACGGCAGAGCTGTGAGTTATTTTTACGCCCTTGGGTTTACCCGTCGAACCTGAGGTATAAATAATATAGGCCAGACCTGAGTTCCGGGCCTCATTGAGGCACTCATAGTTCGAGGCTCTTTTTGGAGAATGCACACGCAAATCTGCACTGATTTGCAAAATATCGAGCCCTTCATCTTTTTCGTCTACCAGCAAACACTGCAAGGCAGCACTATTCGCAATATCCTGTTTTCTGGAAAGCGGAATATCGACCTCAATGGGGACATAAACACAAGCAGCTTTTAATACGGCCAAAACTGCAACCACCATAAAGGGGCTGCGATCTGTCATTACACCAATACAGGCCTCTTTGGGTAGACCAGAAGACTGGATTAGCGTGGCGAGTTCGTTTGCCCGAGTATCCAGTTCCAAATACGTCAGTGCCGTAGTTGCATCGCTGACAGCGATGCTGTCGGGACATTGTTGTACGCGCTTTTCGAAAAGTGCGTGTAGCGTAGTATTACTGGAGTAACGAAAGTCGGTAGCATTAAAGTCTGAATATATATCAGCGATGAATTGTTGATTAATTACATCCTGTTTACTCAGGACTTCTGGATGCTTTGCCATTTCTTGCAGGATATTTTTATAAACCTGCAAAGCGTAAGCGGCTTCCGATGCATAAAAATATCCGGGGGCATACTTTAACTGCAGGCGGATAAACGAACTGTTAATAACATGGGCTTCAACATCCAATAAGGTGTTGGTCATTTCCGAGATTTCTGTAAGGCCCTGCAAATCATCTGCGAGTGCAATAGTAGAACCAATATTTTCAGAATAGGCTCCGAAATCGGTAAAATTAAAAATGGTATCAAAGAGCGGGTTTTGACCATTTTCTTCCTGGCTGATCAAGGAAGAAATATCACTCAGGAAAATTTCATGCGCTTTAACATTTTTCAAATAGCTTTTCACATCTTGCAGAAGAGCTTTGATATTCCAGGTACTTGTAATAGCAAATTTACAAGGTACCGTATTCAGGAAACAGCCAAGGATTTCGTCGCCGTCTTCAATCGCAGGACGGTCATTAGTAACGACGCCCGTTACAATATTCTCGTCGAGTGTCAAACTTGACAGCATAAGCAGATGGGCCGCCAGCAGCACCTCTTTGAGTGTGCAATTGTGAGCTTCGCCAACACCCTTTAACGCCTTGTAAAGTCCAGGCGGCAACTCATCTGTCAGAACCTTCATGCCACCGAGATTATTTATTGGGCGGCCATTTTGGTTGAAAGGCAACTTGCTTCTTTCGTAGTCGGCGAGGTAATCCAGCCAAAACTGTTTGTTTTCTTCCGACGCCCTTTGAATTTCCTGAATTGCCACATAGTCCTTATAGTGGCTAGCTGGATGCGTCAACACGGGATGCTCGCCTCTGGCCAGACTAACGTAACAATCTACAATTTCATGCGTGAGTTTATGAAGGCTTAGGCCATCAAGAGCTGCGTGCTGTACCGAAAGAATCAAGCAATACTGTTGCTGCGAAATTTTAAATACGGCAATGCGCCATAAGGCATCGCCAGGTGAGAGAAACTTGTTCTGCCTGTCCTCCTCATAATAGTTTTTAATCTGCTCTCGCCTTTCAGGCTTAGAGCATTTGGAAACATCGGTATATTGAATTTTTACCAGTGACTCGCGATGGACAATCTGCACTGGCTGCCCAAAGTCAAGTAAATTAAAGGAGGAACGCAGCATGGGATGCACCTGGGCTACCAGGGTGACGGCTTTGTCAAAGATTGTGCTGTCGAAATTATCCCAATCTAACAAGTAAGAAAATTGATCGTGATATATCGGCTCATCACTGCGTAGTTGTGAAAGAAAAACCATGCCCTTCTGAATAGCGCTCAAGGGATATATATCTTCCATGTCGGCCGGCAATAAGGCAGCCAGGTGCCTATCGCCAGCAATACCAGCCATCGCATCTGCAATTTTCTTGCGACCTTGCTCTAACTGCTCTGCAATTCCAACCCTGTCGTTTGGACTGCGGCTGTATTCAAGCAAGGAACGAATGGTATCGAATTTAAATATATCCTTGATTTGTACATTCAAATTCAACTCTCGATTCATACGCGAAACAACCTTGATGGCGTTCAGCGAATTTCCACCGAGGGCAAAGAAACTGTCTGTCACTCCCACGGAATTCTGCCCCAATACCTCCTGCCAAATTTGACTGGCACATTTTTCCTGGGGGCTTGCTGCCATAATTTTGCTGCTTTGTAGCAGAGATTTTTCGGGGGCCGGGAGTTTGGACTTGTCCACTTTTCCGTTGAGGGTTTTAGGCAAGTTATCCAACAGAATAATGTGCCGCGGTACCATATAGTTCGGCAATTTCGCTTTTAGTTCGTGAAGGTAAGCTTGCTTTATCTGCTGTAAATGTTCCTGTTCCTTGTACGCGATGTCTGCTGGCGCGAGGTAAGCCACAACATCATCGCCCTGCAGCATAACTACTGCTCCGCTGACATCCTTCAGGTTCGCCAGGGTATTTTCGATTTCCCCTAACTCCACACGATATCCGCGAATTTTGACCTGATTGTCGATGCGACCCAAATACTCTAAGTCACCCTCCGGGTTTAATCTCGCCAGGTCACCACTCTTATATAAACGCTGCCCGACAAGCCAGGGGTGCGCAATAAACCTTTCTTCCGTTAATGTCTTATTATTGAGGTAAGCCTGCGCGACACCGCGACCGCCAACACAGATTTCGCCCACCGCATTTTCCGGAGCAAGCGAGCCATCGGGGCTCAGTAAATGTATGTACCAGTCCCTGATAGGCTTACCGATATTGCTAACCGTATTCGCCTGCTGTAAATCCCTTGCGCTAATTCTATGAAAAGTAGTGTGCACCGTTGTTTCGGTGATGCCATACATGTTGATGAGTTCTGGCTGATCAAAGCCGTATTTTTCGATCCAGGCTTGAAGCAATTTGAATGAAAGTGCTTCACCACCAAAAATGACCTTGCGCAGATGCAAGGTTTTTTTGAGGCGATTATCTGCCTCAATAAATTGATAAAAAGCCGTCGGAGTCTGATTCAGTATAGTGACCCCTGTTTCGGCAACCAGATCGTAAAACACATCAGGAGAACGCGCTTGCTCATAGTCGATAATCACGGCCTTCCCGCCGAAGAGCAAGGCACCCCACAATTCCCACACGGAAAAATCAAAAGCGAAGGAATGAAAAACAGACCAGACATCCGAGTCCTTGAAATCCATAAGCGACTGAGTGGAGTCAAACAGCGCCAGCAAATTATCATGACCAACCAACACGCCCTTGGGTCGACCAGTAGAACCAGAAGTGTAAATAACATAAGCAGCGGCCTGACTATTCTGGTGAATTATTTGGTGTGTAGAAGGCGCACTGGCCTTTACTTTCAACTTCTCGACATTCAGATAAACAGATTGAATCCCGGATGCGCTTATATATTTGTTAAGAGCAGTATCGAGTTGCCCATCGTGAATAAGGCCTTGTACTGAACTATTTTCCAGAATGTAGCTATTTCTGTCCTGGGGGGCTGAAAGGTCAATCGGTACATAGGCACAACCGGCTTTTAACACGGCCAACATCGCCATAGCGGTGCCGCAAGATCGGGACAATGCAATAGCGACATACTGGCCTGGCGCGACACCTGCGGTCAGGAGTTCGCCTGCCAGATGATTAGCACCAGCTTCCAGTTCCGCGTAACTTAATTCAGTGTGCTTATCCTGGACTGCGATACGCTGTGGAAAACATGCGGCAACACCTGCGAAACGCTCTTCAATTCTTTGCGCGGACTTTTCCGGAGCTGATGTTGTAGTTTGCAGTGCCGTTGCCAAAGCTTGCTGGCGGTAGGCCGGGTTCAACATCTCCAGGGTGCTCAAGGCGGCTTCCCTGTTTTCGAGTCTGGAAAAATCCCTGTGGCTTAAGTGTTTTAATAAGGCAATAAAACTTTCAAATAAATTTTGTGCGTCCTTAAAATCAAATAAACAGGTGTCATAAAGCCAATCAATATGTAGAGCATCACCCTGGAACTCTACTTCTATATCAATATCGAATTTGATAAAACTGGAAGGTAAATGGTAAGGGCTAAAATCAAAGGTGCCTGCATCATCAGGCTGATTCAGTTCGAATTCACTCTTGCGTTCAGCAAATATGATTTGAAATATCGGGGCATGCTCCACTGCCTGTACATTACGATGCATATCAACAATGCGATCGAAGGAAATATCAGCATTTCCCTGGGCCTCCAGGTGAGTTGACTTGAGCGCATCCAGATAGCTTGCGATAGTGTCATGCCGGGTACTGACTCTGAGCGCGAGGGTATTTACAAAGAAACCGACCAGCGCGTCAGCTTCCGGGTGATTGCGGTTGAGTACGGGTGTTCCGATGACAACATCATCTGCGTAGCTATAACGAGATACAACCAATGCCAGGGCTGCGTGGCTCAACATGAAAGGGCTTAGACCAAACTGCCGGGCAGCGGCATAAAAACCTGCGGCAGCGTCACTTGATAGAGAAGCGCTCAGTAACTTAGCCGAGGCAGTTTTGCCCTCTCCTCGTTTACCCGTGACAGGTAAACTGTGCACGGCGGGAATCCCTTCAAGTTTTATCTTCCAGTAGTTCGCTTGTTTTTCCTGAGTTGACGAATCAATTCGTTTTTTGTTCCAGTCAACATAATCAATAAAACGTCGACTCAATTGTGAAAGGTAAAGATCTTCACCGCGACTGAGCGCTTTGTATAGCTCTAAAAACTCGCGGGCAAGAATATTTATTGACCAGCCATCGGCCATCATGTGATGCACAGAAAAGTACACAACACCTGCAAATTCCTTGCGATCGTGCTCTAGTTTATCCGGATGCAAGCCAATATAGCCGGCCCGTATCGGTAATTCACACTCGAGATCAAAATTTTTGGAAAATACTGTCGCCAGCGCCGCATCCAATTTTTGCGGGTTTGGGTCATCAAGGAAACTTTTCTCAATAGCAAACTCAAAAGTTTCCAGTATCAACTGTTCAGGCTCATCATCGCGCTCACGAATACAGCTACGCAAACATTCATGACGCTCAATAAGCTTCGTCAATGCCTGTTCCACAGCTTGCAAGTCTATTCGGCCAACGACTTTCAAGGCCCTGTTCATGTTGTATTCGGCACTGCCGCGATTAATCTTGTGCAGGCTCCACAAACGATACTGGGATTCACTTAAAGGATAGGTATTCGTCTGCAAGCGGACTAACGCATCCAGCTGACCACAGCCTCTTTTTTCCTCAATAAGCGCAGCCTGTTCCTGCAGAACATTGCAGGTAAATAGCTCTGCGCTGCTGATGGAGACATTGAAGGATGAATTGATTTTTGTCGTGAGTTTGACAACTAAAAGCGAATGCCCTCCCAATTCAAAAAAACGACTTTCCGCGTGAATTTGATCGATAGGCAGAGATAGTAAAGAAGACCACAAAGCAGCGAGTTCTAACTGTATTGCCCCCTCAAGAGGAACTTGCTTACTATCTGTAACAAGCGCTTCGATTGCAGGCAATTTCTTTCGATCAATTTTGCCATTCAAGGTAAGTGGCCACTGATCCACGAGATGATATAAGGCCGGACACATATAACCCGGTAGCAACTTACTCACCTGGTTTCGAATTGCACTAATGCGTTCTTCGGCCTGTGTTTCCGAACTGCGGTGCAATTCCAGATAGGCAACAAGAATGGTTTCTGCATTTGCGGCAGAACTCGCACTAACAACCGCCTTGTTCACATCCTGCAGGGCTTCCAATACCGTTTCTATTTCACCGGGCTCTATACGGTAGCCGCGCACTTTAATTTGATTATCGCTTCTTCCGAGATACTGAAAACGGTCGCTCCCCAATGATCGCACCAGATCACCGGTTTTATAGAGCCGCTGTGTCTCAACCGGTCTGTTCCCGGTTGAGGCATCGGCATAGCCAGCACTCAGATTAATTTCAACAAAGCGCTCCGCGTTTAAGGCACTACGATTCAGGTATTCCTTTGCCAAACTCGCACCGCCGATGTAAAGCTCACCGACCGTTCCCTGGGGAACAATGTGACCATTGGCATCCAACACATAGTGCGCATAGTTAGGAAGTGTGCCGCCAATTTCAATATCATTTCCGGGTTCGACAGCACTAATCATGGACCAAACAGTGGCTTCCGTTGGCCCATAGCAATTCCATAGCGTATCCACTTTGGGCCTTAGACTCTGTGCAAGATCAAGCGCGAGCGCTTCACCGCCACACAATGCATGGAGGTTTTTCTCGCCCTGCCAGCGGTATTCAACTAATAAACGCCAGGTGGCAGGCGTCGCCTGCATCACGTTGATTTTTTTGCTTTCGATTGCTTCCGCCAGCCTTTCCGGCGTACGCGCATCTTCACTCGAAGCAATGTGAACCTCACCTCCTACAAGCAGCGGGGCAAAAAGTTCGAGCACCGAAATATCAAATGAGATCGTGGTTAATGCCAACAAACGGCATCGAGTGTTAAATACCTTGTCGAGGTGTTGTATTGTTCCGAATAAAAAGTTGGAAAGCGCGGCGTGGGTGATAACCACACCTTTGGGTTTACCCGTTGAACCCGAAGTAAAGATAACGTAAGCCGTGTCCTCTGCGTTTACGGAAAGCGATGTAAATTCGCTTTCGAAGGAAGAGCCTTTGAGTTCGCAAAGGGTGATGACCTTGTCGCAACAGTCAATTGCTCTTTCTGGCTTATCCGCTACCAGAAAGCGAATGTCAGCATCCTCAATAATGTCCTGTTTACGGACAAGCGGATAATCCGGATCCAGAGGGACATAAGCGGCACCCGTTTTAAGGATCGCCAATAAAGTGATCAACAAATCTTCAGATCTTGGCATATGCACTGCAACAAGATCACCGCGCGCCACACCTGAATGCTTAAATGCAGCAGCCAGCTTGTCAGAGCTTGTATCGAGCTGTGAGTAACTTAGTTGCTTTTCAGCGTAAACCGATGCTGTTTCATCTGGCGTCGCTGCAGCTTGTTGCCTGAATTTATCAATAACTGATAGTTCGCCGGGGACTTTTGTGGGTTTACCCTGCGCGACTTGCAGCAAAGTATCTAGTTCATGTTTATCAAAAAAAGGAATATCGTAAACAGGGCTGTTGTAATGGGCATCCAGATTTTGCAGAAGAGTCAGATAATGTTTAGCGAAGTCTACTACCCTGTTCTCCTTGAAAATACTGCTGTCATAATCCCAATAAACAATCATCCCTGCTTGCGAGCGCTCAACACGTATCTGAATATCATACTTTACAAGCGGTTCAGCAATTTCCAACTGAGTAATGTCGAGCGCCTCACCAAGATCAAGCTCAAGTTTATTCTCCAACGCCAGAAAGATCTGGAACACAGGTGAATGCAAGTGGTTGCCATGCAGCCCCAGGTCCTTTACCAGGGTGTCAAAGGGATAGTCCTGATTTTGTAGCGCCTCCCAATTGTCTTTACTGAGTTGACGAAGAAAGTCAGAAAAGGGCTCGTTCTGACATTGCGTTCTCAGAACCAGAGAATTAATAAAACAGCCGACCACATTTTGTAGAGTACTGCTCGAACGGCCTGATACCGGGGTCCCGATTACAACGTCCGCGTTGCCGCTGTGGCGTGAAATCACTATAACAAGGGCTGCATGCAGTATATTGAAAAGTGTCGTACCAGTACTTCTGGCCAGGCTTTCCAAGGCGGCCACCGTTTCCTGATTTACGACACTTTTCCAACTCGCCCCACGGCGCCTGGTTGCAGCGCTACGCGGGAAATCAAGGGGAATACTGTGGGAGGCAGGCACACCCTTGAGCCTGTTGAGCCAATATTTTCGCTGGCCGGACAATTGCCCCTTTGACATTTTTGTTCGCTGCCAACGAGCAAAATCCAGGTAACGTGCAGTAACACTCTCCAGTTCAACTGTTCTCCCAGTCAAGGCGGCCGCATAAATCCGAGAGAGCTCTCCAAGTAGAATATCAATAGAGACACCGTCAGCAGCAATATGGTGAACGTTAACAAGGAGAACGCCTTCGTGAGCGCCCAAAGCAATGCACGCGGCGCGAATTTTTAACTCTTTTTCAAGCTCAAAAGGTTCGCTGAAAAATGCATGAATGATTTTTTCACACTCCGCCGACGACTTAATATCGAACACATCGATAGTAGAATCAGATTCAGCTTTAGCAACTTCATAGCAAGCGGGTTTAAACGCGTACTCATTGAGCACCGTCTGTTTAGGCCCCTCTTCTGTCTCAACGACAATGGTGCGTAAAATTTCATGCCTTGCCAGCAATTGTTCAAATGCAACCTGGAGAAGATCCAGGTCAAGCTTGCCACGATAAGCAAAAGCAGCTGGCATATTGTAATGCGGGCTGCCGCCCTCAATTTGGTCAATCAACCAAATTTGCTGTTGCGCAAACGAGAGCTCATGCAAATCATCCTTCGCTGTTGCAGGTGCTGTAGCAACATAGTCTTCAAAGGTAGACTGTGATCCGGCCTCTTGAGATAAATGCTTAACCAGAGCTTGCTTGTGCTTTCGAATTAAATCCGCAAGCTCTCCGACAAGCACACCTTTCTCTGCTCGAGCTCGCAATTTTCCATCGTTCAAATAGAGATCGACTCCCTTCGAGGCGAGTTTGGCAATTACGCTTTCCACTACTAAAACTCCAACTCTTCAATTAAAGACTCATCCATTGCTGAGATCCGTTCTTTCACTGTTTTGTTTAACACCCGATCTGCAATAAGCCTGGAAATCACTGCCACAGTGGGGTTATCGAAAACATCTTTAAATTCAATGGGCACACCAAATCGTGAACTCAATTCAGAGATAAGGGATATTGCCGAGACAGAATCGCCACCGAGCTCAAAAAAACCGGTGGTAACACTGATTTTGCTGGATGGGATGGCGAGCGTTTTTGACCATAGTTCAACGACTGCGGCCTCGATCTCATTGGATGGCCCAACAAAATCCTGAATATCCGGCCCCGTATACACAAGACTGGCCCGATCAATTTTTGCATTCGCCATTAAAGGCCAGGCTTCGACAAGCGCGTAGGCCGAAGGGTGCATATACGTCGGCAAGACCTTGCTTACAATCTCTCTGCATGCCGATCTGGCTGTGTCAAACCTGGTCGAATCACTCAACTCCAAAAATGCAATCAGGTGCTTTTTATCTAGCGCAAGAGTTTGTACCTCTACGATCGCTTGCTTAACTTCAGGTACCGTATGCAAACAGTTTTCGATCTCCGTCAGATCTATTCGAAAACCTCTTATCTTGACCTGTGTATCGTCGCGTCCACAAAACCGCAAATTGCCATCATCCAGATAACGAACGATATCGCCGGTTCGATAAAGCGTACTTTTAGAAATATCCGGCAACTGTAAAAATGCTGCGGTCGTTTGTTCAGGTGCATTTATATAGCCTTTTGCCAAAGTCCCACCTACGTACAGCTCGCCCTCCAGACCAAAGGGCTTTAGCCTTCCCTGACTATCAAGTACGTACACTTCTCTTGCAGGCAGGGGACGACCAATGCGCACACTCTCAATATCCTTGGAGGTAATTCGTCTCGCAACCGAGGTGATAACGGTTTCTGTCGGTCCGTAAGCATTAATCAATTCACAGGATTGGTCCGCGCCCCGCTCGAACCACAATTTTACGAGCGCTTCAGGAAGAGCTTCGCCACCGACAACCAATGAGCGCAAGGGGCTGGATAACCAATGCTGCGGTAGACTTTCATTCAACAAGGCAGAAAAATATTGCAGTGGAAGGTCGGTAACGCTGATATTATTTGTCTCGACAAAATCAAAGAACTGTTTACAAGAAAAGGGTTCGCTACAATGCATATACAGTGTGGCACCTGCGCACAAACCACCAAAGGTTTGCTCGATAAAGGTGTCGAAGGCAAATGCCGAGACCTGAAAAATATTATCCCGAACATCAAGCGCAAGATAATCTGCAGCAGCAATAATATGAGCATTTAACGCAGGAAACTCAACGACTACGCCTTTCGGCTTTCCCGTTGTGCCCGAGGTATAAATAATATAGGCCTCTTTGTTATCACTATTTTGCGAGTGGCATTCGGGAAAAACCTGCTGATGCAAATTGAATCGAAGGAGGGATTTTTCTGAAGACACGCAGTCTTCTGGTGCTGACTCGAACGAAACATCTCCCGGATTTAAATCGTTAATAAAGGCCTGCTCTGTATACAGGTGTGTTGCACCTGCATCTTTTAAAATAAATTCTATTCTCGTAGGCGGCGTATTACTATCAAGCGGAATATAAGCAGCCCCCACTTTTAGTAACGCCAGCGCCACTACAATCATTTCCGGTCCACGATCAAGCCACAATGCCACTCTGGCATTTGAAGACAGACCACCGCTCTGCGTTAAATACAGAGAAAACGACTCAATACGCGCGTACAGCTCGCCATAATTTATTTGTGATGTGCCCGCCACAATGGCCAATTTATCGCTACGGTTAAAGGCATGCTCTCGAATTTTGGTGAGAAAATTATTGTCAGTGACAACGCCAGGCGGTATCGCCAGTGACCTTAAATGTGAAGCTTCCTGATAAGGCAACACACTAAAGTCACTCACCTTACTGTCTGGTAAGCGCATGCATTGATTTAACAAAAGTAGCAGGCGATCGGATAGAAAATTAATTTCTTTAGCTGTGAAATAGGCATGGTTGTAGTGAATTTGTAGCTCCAGGTCGTCCTTGTCCCCATCCCAAAGCATCAAGGTTAGCGGCGCCTGTTCAAATCCATGCGATACGTTTGACACCTTGGTGTCGTGGCCTCCAATAGTCAGGCCGGCGTAATCCAGTTTTAAATAATTAAATATTACCTGACTGAATTTTTTATCCTGGTCTTGCTTACCCAGTTCTTTCAGAATATGGCTATAGGGAAATCGCTGATATCGTAGATTTCTTTTTTGCTTACTGGATACAAATTTAAGCAGTTCTCTAAAGGAGGCTTCCTCCCCAATATCCAGGATTAAGGGTGTCAGGCCTGTAAATACAGCAAGCGAACGCTTCTGCTCCCGGTTTCGTCTGTTATGTGCCTGTACACCAATTGCAATTTGATTTTGTTCATAAGCGACAGAGAGATATACCCCAATGACCGCAAGCACATAATCAGAAACACCCACGGCGTTTTCGCGCGCAAAGCTTTCGATTGATTTGAAAAAGTCCCGCTTAAGGGGAATGACGTGCTCACTTGAAGCCAGGTTTTCGCCACTGGCTTTTCGGTAGTAAGGCTTAAAAACGAGTCCTTCGTAGTTCTCACACTCTTCGCGCCAATAGCGTCTTTCTCTCTGATAACGCTTCCCATTGACATAAAGTTGATCGCCTTTCTGAATCTCCTTGAAAGCCAGGTTTGAAGTAGAAAAAGCGGCTTGCTCATCATAGAGGTCAGCTAAAGTATAAGCCCAGTTTAGAAACCCCACGCCATCCATTGCCAGATGGTGAGCCATACCAACATACCAATGGGTATTTTCGTCCAACTTGACTAACCACGCCTGACACAACTGCTTATCTTCTATATCGAATGGTGTTTGAAAAATCGACTCCACCCAGGTTTTCGCTTCCGCCAGGGGATTTGCTTCTTGAGAGAAGTCCTTTATCTCCAATGCATCCTGCCTATCTTTTACAAGATATTGCATGGGTTGCAGTCCGCACTCGACCCTTAAACCAAAAGCATCATATGCATTGACCAATTGTTTATGCGCTTCGAAAAGTCTTGCTACGTCCAGGTCACCGCATTCGAGATAACCACCTACATTGTATAAGGCTGAATCCTTATACCTGATCTGGTCATAATAAATTTCGCGTTGCGTTAGACTGAGCGGGAATTTCTCCAGAGTATCCATCACAGCCCCCGTCAATTTGTCAACGCGACCGAACCGGTTTCGGTTTCGCTTTCCTTAAGCTTATTTTTTCTGCTTACGATCTCCCCCTGCTCCATAACAATAAGCTTATCTGCAACATCGAAATACCTATCGTCATGGCTGATAACTACCACGGCCTTATTTCGCTGGGCGAGATCGGGCAAAATTTCCTTATAAAAGATATTTTTAAATACCGGATCCTGGTCTGCAGCCCACTCATCGAATAAATAGAGGCTTTTCTCTTCAAGGAAGGCTACCAGCAATGCCAAGCGCTTGCGCTGCCCATCTGACAATGCCAGGGTAGAAAAACTTCCATTTTCGATACGAACCTTGTCACTAAGGTAAAGTAAATCCAGATATTTTTTAGCGAGTAACGTTGTATTTTCGTCCAGCGAGATTAACAATCTGTCGAAAAGGTAGTAGTCAGAATAGATCGCTGAAATACACTGTCGACAACTGGCAATACTTGCTACATTGACCTCGCTGTTTCCAAACTTTATGCTGCCTTCAGCTGGCGTGTAGTGCAGGGTGATGAGTTTACTTAAGGTCGATTTACCAGAACCGTTGGCGCCAACAATAAAGGTGATTTTTCCTTTTTCTATCTCAAGGGAAAGTGGACCCACCTTAAAACCCGGTTCGTCATCATCAGGCGTGTAACGATATTCAACCTGATCAAAGATCACTTTGTCCCAATGATCAATTTCTTTCAGCTCGTCATCGATCATTTCTTCATCAATACGAGCGAGAATGGAGTTCATTTTTCCTTGAGAGATCGCTGCCATTGCCAACTGTGGAATAGCACTAAGCAGCATGGAAATGGGGCTGGAAATATAGAGCAAGACCATGATCACACCGATTAATTCTGCCGGATTAATCGAGTGATAATTGACTAGCACAAAGCCTACAGTCCCAATGATTATAAAGCTGATCAAATCACCAAAACTGGTGGAACCACGCAACAAGGTTTCAGCTTTTTTATCCTGACCAACTATTTCATCTTCATATTTGTGCAATACACTATCAAAGTATTTTTGTCGTTTTATGGAATCCAGCTTGAGCTCCTTGATTCCACAAATAAGCCCTTTGGTGGATTCCTGCAAGCCATCGTTCAATTCTCGCGAACGTTGTAACAGCTTCCTGCCTGCAATCATCGGAAACTGATACAGAAAAACACCTGCGAGTATCGCCATTACGACAAATTTGAAAACGCCAGAATCCAGGTAGAGTAAAAAACCCAGCATCCCCACAAGCGTAATGAAATTGACAATTACAGACGGGATGGCGCGGCCACCAACAATAATTCTCGGAACATCAATATTTATTGTTGCGAGAAACTTCGAATATCCAATTTTCTCAATCGATGGTAGGGAGGCCGATGCAATTTTTCGATAAAACCGCTTACGTAGATCTCTGGCTATATCGTTGGACACTCTCACCAATACAATTTCCGAGGCCGTACGCATCGTCAGCACGATCAAACATGCAACAAGATAGACCAGTGCAATCTTGTAATTTGCAACTTCAATGCCGAAGAAATATTTTATCTCTGACGCTATCTCAAGCCCCGTGTTACCTTCAATACTGACACTCATCAGCAATAGCGGAATCAACAAGGAGTAACCGATACCCGCCAGGGCTCCCAACAGTATGGATATAAACACACGATTGGGCGCCTGTTTGGAAAATGTCTTGAATATACTCATTCACTTTCTCCCTTATTTGCCTGCGTCAGAACAAGGGAAAGGCTTAGGGCTTCAGTATTATCCTTAAACTGATGAAACTGCAGCTCGGCAAAATCTTCCAACATATCGTCATAATGTTTGCTCCCAAGCTGGCCTGATTGACCCGTTGAATTTACGATATAGTGACTAGCCGCAGAGGGACCAAATTCGACAATTTGCCTGAATCCCGCACCAAAATTTTGCAAGTATCCTTCACCTTCAACGAACTGCGACCCAGCGACATTGACGGTATTCGGTGATCCTCCACTACTCACTCTTCGTTCAAAAAACCTGTCGAGCACTTTTACATTACTAAAGGGAATATGTTGGTACTGACTTTTATGCACCTGCCCCCAGCGCCAATCATCGGGATCACTGCCTTGTAATTTTTTCAGCTCCTTGATTGCCTGATCGACGGACTGCTCTACAATTACTGAACACGTTTCTACATCAGCAGTAGAAATATCGTCACACCAGTCACTTTCGTCCGCTAGCAGCACCGCCATTGCGGATGCACTTACTCTTGAACCAAGCGAGCGAAGATAGGCATCACCATAGCTCGCACCCCAGTACTGGGTTAATTCATCTTCAAACAGGTTTTTTCGAAGCGCCCTTTCGATGCCGTAATATAAAGATGCAGCCGAGCTTGCTTGATCTGCACTTCCATTCCAACCAGCCAACAGCTCCGTATATTCTCGATATTCTTTTTCAGGAAGTGATTGCACAACATGGTGCTGCAAGCTTTTCACTGCAAGATCGACAACATCCCCTTGAATCTGCAACATTTCCTCGAAGCCCGGCTTTACTCCGCTGGCAATTATTGATTCAAGGCGGTCATCAATACGTTGCGCTCGGTAGGGTAAAGCGAATTCGTTTGAAATGTGATAGGGATAAGCCTCAGGGCGGTTATCATTATTTGCATTTACGATATAGCCTCTGGGGGGGTTAAATTCCGAGGGCAATTCGTCGAAAGGAATATAAGTCGTCCACCAGTCACTGTCTTCAGCCCCATTTACCGGCAAGTCACCATAACCCTTTTTCCTGACGGGAATTTTCCCGACGCCGTGAAACCCAATATTATTATTGGTATCTGCATAGAACAGATTCATCGCCGGGACATGCAGCTTTGATGCAGACTTTTGAAACTCAGCCCAGTCATTTGCATAACTGAAGCCAAAAAAAGCTTCGTATGAAGTATCAAGGCTGTCAAAACCCGGCCACTTCAAGGCAACGGTTTGTTTCGCCCCTGTAAACAGATCACTGATAATCGGCCCGTTTATTGACCGTCTGACATTAATTTTTACTGGCTCAAACCGGGGCCGTAACGCCGCGGGAAAGTCTGCCCTGACCTTAATTACTTCCTCTTTGGATATAAATTTCCGTAGTGAGTTTTGATATTGATATTTGGTCGGATCACTAATATCAAGATGTTCAAAAACCAGATCCTGAACATCGGCATGCATTGAGGTTCCACCCCAGGCAACGTTTTGATTTTTACCAAAAATAACAATCGGCAGCCCCACCAGGCTCATACCACTGACATTTAGTCTTCCGCCCTCCTGCTTTAGCGCGTACCAAACGGAGGGTATCTGAAGACCAAGATGCGGATCATTAGCAAGCATCGGCAAGCCGGTTCGGGTTAAATGACCGGCGACAACCCAGGCATTACTGCCGGCATTTTTTCCACCCAGGCCCAAACGATCTTCAAGCGAAAGGTTCAGCTGTATTAGTTCACCCAATACGTTTACGGGCTCCGAAGCTTGACTGCTCAATGTTGCAGACACGGGCTTGGGGTCGGGAAAAAATGTTAGTAACTGTCGGGGATCAAGGATCTGCGCACCAAGATACTTCGAGTATTCCATCTGATAATCGCCGGACAATCCAAACGCGAACACTTTTGACCAGGCCAGGGAGTCCTCAACCGTCCAAGGCTTTGGCTCGATACCGTGGAGACGGAATTCAGCTGGCAAATCTTCAACTTTCTTAAGGTAGGAATTGATACCACGCGCATAATCCTTGAGTGATCTTCTTGCCTCCGGACCAAGACTTTCAAACGCTTCAGCGGCCAAAGGATATAAACCAAGCGTCCTGAACCAAATATCTTGCTGTAATGCACCCTGCCCAAATATTTCACTTAACCTTCCCTGAGCGATGCGTTTTTGCACTTCGAGTTGCCACAGGCGGTCACGGGCATGCAAAAAACCTGTTGCAAAATAAGCGGTGCTCTCACTGTCTGCTTTTATGTGCGCTATACCTGCCCGGCCCTGCCATACTTCAACGCGACCACCTGATTCACCAAGCTCAACCTTTAGAGGAAGACCACCACTCACCGCAGGAAGAGAATCAAGGAACAGCGCTTTAATAAACAGGCCTCCAGCCAGCACAAGAGGCATAATAAGAAAAACAACAAATCGCCAAAGCATATAATTCGTTCCGTAAAATTATGTAACTTTAAAAACGACACGCACAGAAAACCCCATGCACACGTAAAGCACGATTGAAATATGTAAAAGCTTACAGGAGAGCGTCTAATAGACCCCTGAAAAAGACAGCAAGGTTTAGCCGGTAAATTTAACGAAAGTTAATCCCGGAATTTTGATTTACAAGTACAAATATTTCTGCATATAACTCTCCCTGGCATGATAATGCTGGCATATGGTCTGAATAAGGGCATGCTATTTGATAAGCGATCAAGCTTAAGGGGAAAGACGGACTTACACCCAAAGCTAAAACAGTGAACTATGCAACTGCAACGATGAGGAAACGATCTATTCAACTAATAAATACAACAATGGAATACAGCTAAGATATTTTGTTTTAGCGCGCACAACATTTTCGCACTTACCACTACAAATCACTCAACCCTAATCAGACCTCACCCAGTCGATGCTTATCTTTATGTTTTTATCTTTGTTTTTTAGAAACTATATTGTTTACGGCCAGCGACGATAGACCAAGATTTTAATAAAAGCAAGAAAATAGTTTTACGAAATTTTGAATTTTTTATATCTGTTCAAAAACACAACTAACCTAAACACAATAATAATATAAATGTTAAATTCATTGGCGCAGTTAATTGCATTAACGCATACGCTTGGCGTAAATAATGACATTTAATTTGTTAACTATTTTCAATACATTAAAACCTTATTAGAAATTTTCCAGCTGCGTTACAATAAAAAACGCGCTCCTCCATAAACGGATTCATTAATGATGGCTCAGAAAGGAAATCATAAAAATACTGTAGGCTTTGTTCTTTACCCTGAGAGAGGTGGATACTACCCCACATTCAGGATAGCGAAGGCGCTCGTTGCTCAAGGGCATCGCGTCATTTATTTTGGTACCAGGGAGTTTGAAAATGACATCAGACTTCAAGGTCTGGAATACGAACTAATGTTTAAGGAAAAATTTGGCGCTGGCACCTTTGATGCTCCCCCCCTAAATTCGAACACAGGCTACTTCGCGCGCTTAAAACACAACATCAGCATGTTTCGATACCGCAATACCGTTTTATTTGACGGTCTCACGTCGGGAGAGATTACAGCGGTATTTAAAAAGCACGCTGTTGACGTATTGCTTATTGATGCATTATTAACCCCCTTGTCTACGGTTGCACATGCACATGGTTTTAAAGTGATGACAATTGCAACTGAACTTGTCGGCAACGGAACGTCGCTCCCCCCACACACCAGCTTACAAATATTTCAACCCGACTCTTTTTTAAACAAATTGATGGTCTCTGTTCTATGGCAACGCTTTAAAATTAACAACTGGATTAAAGCGCGTATAACTCGCACACTAGCAAACCTGCTTAAGGTTCCCGCTTTTGACCCGGTAATCAAGGAAAAATTTGAAGCCATCAAGAAAAGCGCAAATCTACGCTATATTTATTGCGAATACGGCTGGCGCCCTGTTTTCCCGGAACTTGTACTTTGCCCACAAATTTTTGATTACCCTATTCCTGGCAGCAAGCTCAGCACCCGGCACTATATGGGGCACTGTGTTGATACCAATCGCAGTGAAACGCCGCTGGCTTACACCTTTAAGAACCCGAATAACCCTTTGGTTTATTGCTCACTTGGGACCCACGTTGCAGACTATCGTCATGCAAATCATTTTTTTAAACAACTCATTGAGGTGGTAAACAATAGCCCGCAGCTCAATTTCATCGTTAGCATGGGGCCCGGCAGAAATCTAGCCGACTATGGCCCCGTTCCAGCTAATGTCGTATCCACTGTACGCGCGCCGCAACTGGAAATTTTGAAATCGGCAGCACTAATGATTACCAATGGCGGCTTGGGAACCATAAAAGAATGTATTTATTTCGCAGTCCCAATGCTTATTCTGCCTTGCAATTTTGATCAGCCGGGAAACTCAGCTCGCGTTTGTTTTCATAAAATTGGACGACGCAGGCACATCAGCACGATTAACGTCAACAACCTTAGCTCAGAAATTAATGAATTGATTAATAACTCGTGTTATAAAAATAATATTGAAGCAATGAGTATAGCTGTGCGCGAAGACCAGAATTTCCACACAGGGATCCGCCTGATCAGCGAGCAAGCCGCCGGGGCCGCTGCCCACCCCCCTACCACTACAAAACCACTAGTAGAAACCACGCAATAAGAAATGAATCGAAAATTATTTTATATACCGGATCCAAAGCCGACAGCTCCCTTTCGTTTAATTTGCTTCCCCTACGCGGGCGGGGGATCCGCGACTTTTACCAGCTGGAAGGACATGCTCTCCGACAATATCGAAATCGCATTTGTACAACTTCCCGGAAGGGGGATCCGACTGCTAGAAAAGCCCTACGAAACAATGGAAGAGTTGGTTAAAGCCCTGCAACTAAGTTATATCGATTTACAGCCAAAAAAGACTTTTTTTTTCGGGCACAGCATGGGCGCGAGGGTCGCTTTTGAACTTACATTATCACTACAGAAAATCAATCAACCGCCACCTGTGCACTTTTTTGCATCGGCTTGCCCTGCTCCGTGTACGGTGAGGAAGGAGGATAATATTCATCATCTACCTGATGATGAATTTATCGGTAAACTTGACGAGCTCCAGGGGTCACCCGCAGAGGTGCTACAAAACCGGGAGTTAATGGAACTTGTATTACCCGCCTTACGAGCTGATTTTAAGATAGTTGAGAACTATCGAAACCAAAATACGTATTCCATCAAATCTTGCGTGAGCGTTTTCGCAGGGAAAGAAGACAAAATCGAAATTGATGAAATGCAACCCTGGCTAAACAAGTTTACTGAAGCCACAGGTGTTCACTGGCTGCCAGGCAATCATTTTTTTGTTGATAATCAAAGACCAGCCTTGCAGGCCACAATGAACACAATTATCTCGAATTACCTCTAACTCTTTCAGAACTCGCGAGTAACATAATATGAACATCAGAAACCTGTACCGCGCATATCTCACCGCCCTGATTTTACTATTAACGCAAGGGACCTTGGGTGCCACGGTCAAGCTCAGCGATAATTTGTTTATTCTCTATGGCGGCGGTGGTAAGGGTGCAAATGTTGGCATAATCGTAAGTCCCTCGTCGCTCATAGTAATTGATACCATGGTAAGCGACTCAAGAGACTTACTTTTGAAAGAATTAAGTGCAATTAGCGACAAAGAGGTTAGTCTGGTCCTTAATACACACGACCACTTTGACCATAGTGGCAATAATCATTATTTTTCAGGGAAGCAAGTCGACATTATCAGGTCCATCGATTTTGACGGCACCTCTAATAAATTTATCGCCTTTCAAGGTGAGCTGGTGATCAAACAGAATGAGCGAATAATAAAAGGCTATAACGTTCGTTCACATTCCAACTCCGATATCCTTTATCACTTGCCAGAAGATAACGCTGTGTTTTTAGGAGATATCTATACTGACGAATGGTACCCCTCTTTTTTTTCCGGGGGAATTGAGGGGCAAGTTGCGGCCATAGAAAAAGCCCTCTCTCTCGGAGATGAAAATACACGCTACATTCCCGGGCATGGAAAAATCGCATCCAGAGATGATTTGCAACGTTATTCCAGATTATGTGTGAGCTGGCATGACAGAATTGTTGCACTTCATAAGCAGGGCCTCTCGCCTTCTGATATGACCAAAGACCAGCAATTGCGCAAGATTCGCGAGAGCTTCGCCAACGAAAAAACTAACAGGGAAAACTTTGATCGCTGGTTCGAAAAACTGGTTGAAAACACTCTGAACAGCCACCTCAGCCTCTCCAGCTCCGCGCATTAGCAGGATCATGACATGGCATTTTTAACAAACTGCCTCCTCAAAAAAAAGGGTGGGGCTCAACCAATCGAGCACCTAAGTGATAGATTTGTCGTGAAACCAGGACGTGAATGAACTTGTCACACGTCCAGGCAAGCGCTAAACAATGAGCTTCGTCACGTCTTTTGGGGTCGCCTCTTCTTTTATCCTGTTCTTCGTCCGTTTTAATGCTATGTTTTCTTCTCATAAAGCCCCGAATTAGCTCACTTTGCCCATTGAAGCGCCATTATTTATATTCTGGGGATTGCAATATGAACATCTCTCACATATATTAACACGTTATTGTTAACACTGTTCATATTGTAGCCTCAATTCATGAAAGGATCTCTTATGAAACGCTTGAGTCAAGCATGGGCTTCTGCTGTCGTGAAATACCGGCTGCCCCTGATTCTCGGTACCGCTGTCTTAATCGGGATGAGTTTTTTCACCTTCGATCGTTTGTACCACGACAATTCCAACGAGAATTATTTTGTCGAGCACGACCCAAACCTCCTCGCTTTTAATCGTTTACTGGAACGCTTTGGTGAAACTGAATACCTTGTGATCGGTATACCCGCACGTGCGGGTGATACAGATGTGTTCAATGCGGACACGATTAACATGATCGCTGAATTAACGGAATTTTTGGAAAACCATCGACATGTCACCCTCGTTCGCTCTCTGAGCAAGTATCAATATACCCATGATGATGCCGGGATGATGGCGACAGATGATCTTTTTGAAGACCTGAGTGTTCTCGATGATGAACCCGAAGTACTGGAGCAGGCTCGCCAGATTATGGCAAATGAAGATCTGGCCCTGGGGAAATTAATTACGGAAGATTTTCAACATACGCAAATTGTGGCTCGCAATGTTTACATCGCAGACGAAAATCAACACAAAGTCGACCTGGTACAGGAAACAGAACAATTTATTGAAGAAAAAGCCTATAAAGATCGAGGCTTTGAGTTATACCTGAGCGGCGACCCTTACATCGGCGAACGCTTTCAAACCCTCACCGAGCATGATATGGCCTGGTTAAATCCAGCGATGGGCATCATTATCCTGGCAATTCTCGTCGCTGTGTTCCGCACCGTTTCCGGCACTCTGGCGCCCCTTGTTGTCATTCTTTCGACCATGGTCTTCGTCACTGCGATTCAGGCACTGGTGAATTTTCCCTTTACCGCCGTAAATAGCGCTCTGATACCGACGGTTATCATTTTAAGTATTGGTACCGCTGTGCATGTACTCGTCGAATTTTTTCAATTCCGACGGGACGGCATGGAGCCCAAAGTTGCCGTGATAAAAACCGTCGAAGACCTGTTTTTTCCGGTACTCTTTACGTGTGTTACCACCGCAATCGGCTTTGCCGCGCTGAGCGTGACTGAACTCGCACCAGTGCGGGAATTTGCAATTCTCGCAGCACTCTCGCCCTTGATTATATTCTTGCTGACAATGAGTACTTTTCCCGCCGTACTCAGCTATATTAGCGAGCGCCCTCCCAGCAACGGAGCCAGCTCACATAACTCCCTTATCGGGCGTTTTTTACATAACCTGCCCGATTATATTTCCAGTCATCGATACAAGTTAGCCGTTACCGGCCTGGCGTTTGCTGCGTTCAGTATCTATAGCGTTACCTACATTAAAGTTGATGCCAACATTGCCAACTACTTTAAACAAGGTAGCAGTGTGAACGCAGGGCTGGACTACTTTAATGATCATTTCAAAGGAATCTCCAATTTCGAAATCATTGTCGATTCAGGAGAAGACGAAGGCATTAAAAATCCCGAATTTCTCGAACGCGTGGATGCCCTGCAAGCCAGGATGCAAGCCTACGAGGAAACCGGGGTGGCAACCTCTGTAGTCGATTTTTACAAGCAGATTAATCAGGCTCTGAACGAAGACAACAAGGATTGGTTTCGCCTGCCCACCTCCAGGGAGATGGCCGCACAATTTTTATTGCTATATGAAAACACCGGGCCCGACGAAGACTTAAGCGATCTCAAGGATTTCAACAACCGTTTCTTACGCATGCAAGTGCCGGTGCTAAACATGGATGAATCCAAAGCCACGGCCTTGATTAATAATGTCAATACAATGTTAGCAACCGATTTCAGCGATCTGGAAATCGAGGTCACGGGTGGTATTGTGATGAACAATGCACAAAACGTGTATGTTAACCAGGGCATGTTTAAATCGTTTGGCATTGCAATTCTGGTTATCGGGATTTGCTTCCTCTTCCTATTTCGTTCATTTAAATACGGGGCGGTTGCACTGATACCCAGCATTATTCCGATTTTACTCACAGGGGGATTGGTGTCCTTTGCGGGAATCACCATGGATCTTGGTACCATGATTGTCGGCGCAATGACCATAGGTATTGCGGTTGATGACTCCATTCATCTTATGAGTCGCTACTTGCTTATGCGCGAACGCGGGCACGATGTACACTCAGCCATTCGGCATGCGATGAATACATCCGGTAAAGCGGTGTTACTCACTTCGATTATTCTTGTATCCGGATTCAGTGTGATGCTACTGGGCTCATTTGTGTCATATATTTATGTCGGGTTATTTTCGGCAATGATTATGACCTTCGCATTAATTGGCGATTTGATATTCATGCCCGCTATCCTCTATGTACTGGACCACAATAAATCTGAAAGTCAATCGAACCAACACAAAGAGGCAGAAAAAACGCCTGCACAAAAAACAACATCAAGGGAAATTGAACATGCCTAAAGCCTGTCTAATCGTGAGTCTTGGTTTAATTTTTTTCTGCCCTTCCATTTTTGCAGAAAACCTGAGCGCATACGACATTATGAAACGGGTTGATGAACGCTATGAGGGCGATACCCGAACATCAAAAGCGACCTTGATTTTGATGGACAAACAAGACCGCCAGCGCGTTCGCGAAATCGAAATGAATGGCTTTGAAAAAGAGGACGTTGAGAAATCCCTGATGGTTTTTCGTAGCCCTTCAGATGTCGCGGGTACCTCTTATATGTCCTGGGACTGGAAAGATGAAAACAAGGAAGATGATGCGTGGCTCTATCTTCCCGCGCTTCAAAAAATTCGTCGGGTCGCCGCCTCTGATGAGTCTGGCTCGTTCATGGGAAGCGACTTTAGTTATGCTGACATCAACGGTTTGGAATTGAATGACTTTAGCTACGAGATTGAGAAAGACAGTGACCCTGTCGACGGGGTCGATTGTTGGGTAATCACGACCACGCCCAAACATGACGAAGCGATCAAAACAACAGGTTATACCTCGGCGACCAGCTGGGTAAGAAAAGATTCATTTATGATTGTTAAAGGCATTATAAATGTAAAAAAAGGGAAACGTGTAAAGTACTTTAGTGTAAAAGATATCGAGCAAATTGACGGCATATGGACAGCCCACACCTTGCAAATGATTACGACGCGTAACAATAAAAAGGAACATGCCAGCATATTAAAAATTCGCGATGTTGTTTACAACAAAGGTGTAGACGAAAGCCTGTTTGACACAGCCGTAATGCAAAGAGGCCTGTAATTTGTTAACACGGCTTTTACTTTTTACAACTCTATTCATTACCAGCCATACTGCATTTACGCAGGACTTTTTTGATATTGTTGAGGTTGAGGAAACGGCCGAGGAAGTGCCAGACAGCGCACTGAAAATACGTGGGCATGTTCAACAGGATATCAAATATGGCCTGCATCAGCCGGATAGTGATTTTGCTTTCGAGCGAAATAAACGCGGCTTGAGCCAGGTACGGAGCGAAATTTTTCTCGAGGCGAAATACATATTCTCACCTGCGCTGAGTGCCCAGATCAGCGGCAAAAGCGAAATCGATTGGATGCAATGGCAGCAAGGTAACCAGGATTGGAAACCTGAGAAATATGATAATCGCTTAAAAGATGCTTTTATCGACTATACCTTTGCCGATACCTGGTGGTTGCGTGCAGGCAAGCAAGTCTTTGCCTGGGGAGAGTCTGAAAGTTTAAGCATCACGGATATTTTAAGCACTCAGGATTTGCGCGAACCTGGCCAGGCTGAACTGGAAGACATTCGAGAGTCTGTTGCTGCTCTGTCTTTATCAAAATCAATCAACCGTCCGAGCTTACTGAGCACGCTCAATTTTGTGCTCACCTATAAGGCAGGCACAGATCTTTACGCAGAAGCCCATGAAGATTTTTATCCGAATATCAGTCTTAAACCCCTGCTTTCCAATGAACAAATTCATTTTAGTGAGCCGCGAAAAGAATGGGAAGCCGCACTCCGCTATAGTTTAAATGCTGCCGGTGGCGATTACAGCCTGGTTTTGGGTGAGATTAATAGCAATACCCCGGAAGCCTGGTTAGCAAACGGTTTGGATGATGGCATTCCTGATGAACTTTTTTTCCTCCAGCGCCGCCAACGTGTTTATGGCTTGAGCGCAAACAAGGCCCTGCGAGAATTTATTTTACGCAGTGAGTACGCCTACTATGACGATAAGGACTTCTCGCAAATCGGCAATCTCCCCCTATTCCGTCAGCAGCAACAGCGATTCATGGCCGGCGCTGAATATGCAGGTTTTAATAACTGGATATTGAGTTTTGAATACAATGTCCTTAAAACAGAAATAAAAGAACACTCTGCTGAATCTGACAGTGATACGGGTTTTACTTTAAGAATTCAGAACAATGCTTTCAACGAGAAACTGACAAGTCAACTTTGGTTAATCAAACTTAGTGAGTTTGGTGGCGAAGTTGCGCGCTTAAGTTTAAGTTACAAACCAGTCGACAATTGGGAATTTTTGGCAGCCTACATACTTTACGCCAATGACAAGCCTGATTCGACACTGTATCCTTTCCGCAAAAATGACACCCTCAATCTGGCATTCAAGTATGGCTTCTAACACCGCTAAACAAATGGGCTCTTATCACCACGGCAACCTGAAACAAGCCTTGATTGAAGCTTACCTTACCTTACTGCAAAGTGAGAGTGCAGATAAAATTTCACTACGCAAACTCGCAGGCTATGTTGGTGTCGCTCCCACAGCCGCTTACAACCATTTCCGCGATAAGAATGAATTAATTGTCGCCGTGAAAACCCGCTGCCTTATTCACTTCGCCGACTACCTGGAAAAGTCTGTAAAAAAGATGACCGAACCTCGCTTGCGGATTCGTAACCTTGGTAAAGCGTATTTTCAGTATTCAGTCGATCAACCTCAATACTTTAGTATATTGTTTACAACCGAAGTCGAAGACAAATACATCACTGACGATTTGATCAATGCAGCAATGCGCGCAGAAGCCGCATTGCGTGAAGCCGTAATTGATTTATTGAAGGACAACGAACTTCCGGTGAGCAAGTACAACGAGGGTCTCGGTGCGTTTGCATGTTGGTCCCTGGCTCACGGTATAACAACCCTCGCCTCGGTTCGCATCAACCGCGCAGCGTGCGCAATGGATCGCTGGCCACGTGAATTTATGTTGGAAAACCCCAATATGGTGCGCGATGTTTTTGACTCTATGTCTGAAGTGTTAGTGGAAGGCATTCTCGCCCGCGCACGTAAAAACCCGGACTAAAAAGCCCCCCCCCCCTCATATTTTATATTCAGGAACCCGTTTGGTTTTTACGAGCAGACACACCGATGTGCACTTCGTTTCTTTGTTTAGCCAAACGAATTTGTTTTTGCCTTTCCGCAAATCGCTGACGTTGATCCTCACTTAATTTGTCGTGACAACGTGGACAGGCCACGCCTTCTTCAAAAAGTGGTGACAATTTATCGTCATCCGTAATCGGATGACGGCAACCGTGACAAAGATCATAGGAGCCCTTTTCCAGTTTGTGATTGACAGCAACGCGGTTATCAAACACGAAGCACTCGCCTTTCCACAAACTTTCCTCTTCCGGAACATCCTCCAGGTATTTAAGTATGCCACCCTTTAAGTGATAAACCTCTTCAAAGCCTTGTTGTTTCATAAAGGCCGTGGATTTTTCACAGCGAATCCCACCGGTACAGAACATGGCAACCTTCTTATTTTTTGCAGGGTCCATATTACGTGCAACGTAATCCGGCAATTCGCGAAAACTCTCGGTATGGGGATCAAGAGCACCTTTAAAGGTGCCGATTTCATATTCGTAATAATTACGCGTATCAATCACCGTCACATCCGGGTCGCTGATCAATGCATTCCAATCCTTCGCTTCAACATAGGTCCCGACTATTGCATTGGGATCAATGTCTTCCACCCCCATGGTGACGATTTCTTTTTTAAGTTTCACTTTCATACGATAAAAGGGTTGCGATTCTTCGTAACTCTCCTTGTGTTCCAGACCTTCAAAACAAGGGTCAGCGCGAAGATGATTTAACAGTGCGTCTATGGCTGCGCGCGTACCGCTGACCGTGCCGTTAATCCCTTCGCGTGCAAGCAGCAAGGTCCCCTTTAAATGGTGCGAACGACAAAATTCGAGGAGAGCTTCGCGGCGCGCCTTGTAATCGTCGAGACGAACAAACTTATAAAGTGCAGCGATGACAATCGGCTGATTCAAGACTTGCTCCCTCCCAGACACTGTGGAGATGCGGGCACGGATCCTCGTTCGGCCCATTCCGCGTCACTGTATAGGTGAAGTGCCAGCGCATGGACACCAGTGGACATTTCCTCGTGAAACAGGCTGTAAACAGCCTGGTGGCGACGAACCCGGCTTAGCGCATCGAACTGCCCGGATACCATTACCAGTTTAAAGTGGGTCTCCGAATTCGCTGGAACATTGTGCATATGGCTCTCATTGATCAATTCAATGTGCGAGGGCTGGAAGTTCTCACGCAATTTTTCGATCATTTTGCTTTGGACAGGCGCACTATTCGTCATTTCGTCGCTTAATTTGGTCATTCATACTCACTTTTTGCATCTGCTATGGCAATTTTACGCTGGCGAACTAAACTTAAAGTACGTTTATTATAACGCCAAATACAGGACCAAATTTTACACTATTGAGCTGCTTATAAATGCAACCAATAGCGCTTGAATGACGATGCAGGCCATCACCGGTGCCGCTGACATCGTGCAGTGTAAATTCAGGAAAACGGCCAGCCAAAAGCCAGGCTTAACGCGGCGAGAGCCGCATAAGTTGTAGAAGTGTAGAACGATTTATGAATAAGAAGCCCATGGATACTACTGTCATTTTCGTTAATCGACGCAAAGGTAATGACCGCCGGGAAGATAGTGACCCGTGCAAGGACATTCCGGTCGATCTTTATCACCGCAAGCGTCGAAAATCCAAGGAACGCCGAGACACCGGTAAGTCTTTGACTGACGATTATTATTCCTACATGCAAAAAGTGCTTGAAAACCTCCAGCAGAAGTCTGCATCCGATAAACCTTCTGATAAATCCTCGCTCTAGCGCTTTGCTAGGAAACCTCTGAAAAATGGCCTATTTTCCCTGTGGCGGCGTCAGCTCCGTGCTCGAATCCTCATTTACTTCAGTAAACTCCGGTTCTCCGCGCGGTGCTTCCTTGCCACAGAAAAAATATTTCCATTTTTCAGAGGTTCCCTAGATCAATTTTTTCTAAGGCCGCGTTGAATCGCGCGGCGACTTCCCTCCCCCAGCCGCCAAGGCCATCTATACTTTTAAAACCACGCTTTGTTCATTTGATGTATTTGGAGACGTCATCCACAATGTTGAACCCCGCTGAACTCAAAATCACTCTGGCCACCTTGAATAGCCGGCGTAGCTGGTTACAAAAACAAAGTACTGACGCCAGTCAGGATGAGTCCAAACGCAAGGAACATGTGGAAGCGATCAAACTCATTGATAGTGCCATGCAAAAGTTGGCACAAAGTAGCAAAGCACCTGCCTCGTCTGGGCCTAACCGCAAGAAACCCGGGTTAAGCGCACTGGTCGCCGAGGATGAGCCGACCTCAGCAAGTATTCTGAAGGATTTACTTGAGGATCTCGGTTTTAAGGAAATTGACGTCGCGACTGATGGCGTGGCGGCCTTTGACAGAATCAAGGGCAGCAAGGAACCCTACGACGTGATACTTTGTGACTGGGACATGCCGGAATTGAATGGTCTCGAGGTTTATCAAAAAGCCAAAGCATCCAATACCTTACGCGGCGCGCACTTTATGATGGTCACTGGCGTGTCGGAAGCATCCCGAATTCGTGAAGCCATTGAACAGGGCATTCAGGACTACTTGGTCAAACCCGTAGACGCCGACGCCCTCGAAGGTAAAATCAAAGCGGCGCTGGGCGAGCGCTTCCCCTCAGGGAAAAACGCTTCGCAAAAAAAGGCCGGTTAAGCGCCGATACGCAGGATTTTCATGGTGTTGGTACCGCCCAGCGCATAGCTATCGCCCTTGGACATGATAACCAGATCACCGTCATCAATGACATTCAGCGACTTTAACAAGTCTACGGCTGATTGATTCACCTGCTCATAAGGGATGTCGTGGTGGTTAAAACGGATTGTCTGCACCCCGCGAAACAAAGCCGCCCGGCGCAAGGTGTCTTCATTGGATGACAAGGCGTAAATAGGCAAGCGAGCACCAAAACGAGACATTAACAGCGGTGTCGAGCCAGATTCCGTCAAGGAAATAATACACTTCACCCCTTTCATCTGGTTTGCGGTATACATCGCGGCCAACGCAATTGATTCGTCAATGGCTTCGTACTGCCCTTCACCACGAAGAGGGTGGGATTCCGCATTAGGATGACGCTCAGCACCAAGAATAACGCGAACCATCGCTTCCACGGTTTGCACGGGATATTGCCCTGCTGCGGTTTCGGCCGACAGCATCACAGCATCAGTCCCGTCCAACACGGCATTGGCAACGTCAAAGACTTCTGCTCGTGTAGGCAGCGGGCTGCTGATCATGGATTCCATCATTTGTGTGGCGGTGATCACGCAACGGTTGAGGGCACGGGCGCGTTCGATAATTTTTTTCTGTACACCGATCAACTGGGCATCGCCGATTTCAACGCCGAGGTCACCGCGCGCGACCATCACGGCATCTGAAGCCAGAATGATGTCATCCAGGACCTGCTCATTTTCGACGGATTCGGCACGCTCAATTTTGGCCACCAGATGGATATCCCCTCCGGCTTCCTTGACCAATTGTCGTGCAAGGTTCATATCCTCTGCCGAACGCGGGAAAGAGACAGCCAGATAATCCACGCCTATAGCAACGGCAGTCTTGATGTCTTCCTTGTCTTTTTCCGTCAAAGCGGGAGCAGTCAGGCCACCCCCCTGACGGTTAATCCCTTTATTGTTGCTCAACTTGCCAGGCACGATAACTGTTGTGTGCACCCGTGGGCCTTCAACTGAATTGACTTCCAATACGACACGGCCATCATCAAGTAGCAGATGATCACCGGGGTTGACGTCATTTGGCAGCTCCTTGTAATCAATTCCCACTTCTTTCTGGTTACCAGCCATGGTCTCCAGCGAGGCATCCAGGGCAAATGCATCACCAACATTCAACTGAATTGGGCCGTCGGCAAAACGTGCAATACGGATTTTGGGGCCTTGAAGGTCGCCGAGAACCGCCACATAGCAATTGTGTTTAGCCGCATATTCACGCACGGCTTGTGCACGATTTTTGTGGTCTTCCGGGCTACCGTGGGAGAAGTTCATACGTACAACATTGACACCCGCGAGGACCAGTTTTTCCAAAACACCGGGTTCGTCTGTTGCCGGTCCAAGGGTGCTAACGATTTTTGTACGTCTAAACATAGAAACTCCGAAGGGATGAAGGGCCAGTTGAATGGGGCGGCATTCTACACCAAGCCGCCACTATCTTTAAACCGGGAAAAAACGCTTTACTACATGGAACTGACAATGGAAATCATCACGCCTGCAGCCACCGCTGAGCCGATGACACCCGCCACGTTAGGCCCCATGGCATGCATAAGCAGATAATTTTGCGGGTTCGCTTCCATGCCCAATTTGTTTGATACCCGCGCGGCCATTGGCACTGCGCTGACCCCCGCCGAACCGATAAGCGGGTTAATTTTCTGTTTACTGAATACGTTCATCAGTTTCGCCATCAACACACCTGTCGCGGTACCAATGCCGAAGGCGACGATCCCAAGCAGCAAAATACCGAGCGTTTTCGGATCGAGAAATTTATCCGCTGCCAATTTGGAGCCCACTGCGAGACCCAGAAAAATGGTTGTGATGTTAATTAACGCATTTTGGGCGGTATCAGAAAGGCGGTGCACGACACCCGATTCACGCATCAGATTACCAAAGCAAAACATGCCTAAAAGTGGGGCGGCGTCTGGCAAAATCAACGCAACCAGAATCAACAAAATAATCGGGAACATTATTTTTTCGCGCTGACTCACAGTACGCAATTGTTTCATTTCGATTTTGCGTTCTGCCTCGTTGGTCAATAAGCGCATAATTGGCGGCTGGATGAGTGGAACAAGTGCCATGTAGGAATAGGCCGCAACCGCAATGGCACCGAGCAAATCCGGTGCAAGTTTACTGGCAACATAAATCGCCGTTGGACCATCGGCACCGCCAATAATGCCAATGGCTGCGGCATCAGCAATGCTGAAATCCATCAAGCCACTTGCACTTAAGCCGACAGCACCAATGACCGTTGCGAAAATACCAAATTGTGCGGCAGCGCCAAGAAACAGCGTGCGCGGGTTGGCGAGCAAGGGGCCAAAGTCTGTCATCGCACCGACACCCATAAAAATAATCAGAGGTGCGGCACCACTGGCAATGGCAACCGAGTAGAAGTTGTAGAGCATGCCATTGTGATAACCCGCAGCTATTGCCGCTTTATGCAACTCCTCCTGGAGAGACAAAGGCGCAGAGCCATAAGCCGCCAATAACTCCTTAGTCGTTTCCCAGCTCTGAATTCCGAGGGTTTGAACCGCTGCTGCCAGAAAATCTGCATCTCCTGAAACCAGGGCATTTTCCACTGCCGATAGCGCGAGACCGGCACCGGGAATATTGGCCAACAATCCACCAAAACCTATAGGCACAAGTAAAAGAGGTTCAAAGCCTTTACGTATGGCAAGAAACAGTAAACCCAGGCAAATTGCTACCATGATGATCTGGTTAGCCTGCATCTGATACAGGCCCGAGTCCTGCCAAAGACCGATAAAATTATCCATGCGCGCCGCCTCAGCCCAAACTCAGTAAGGTGTCGCCAACAGCGACAACATCGCCCGCCTTGACCTGGATTCCGCTGACGATCCCCGCTTTGGGTGCGCTCACCTGTGTTTCCATTTTCATGGCTTCGAGTACCAGTAAGGCTTCGCCCTCTGCAACTTCCTGGCCTTCGGTCACGAGAACTTTAAAAATATTTCCCGCAAGTGGTGCATTGACAGCCAGGCCTTCTCCGCTGTTGATCGCGCCCGATCCGCTTGTATTCGATGCGCCCAAGGCTTTAATTCCGGTTAAATCCCCACCTTCATTGACGGTGACCGTATAAGAACGTCCTTCAACACTTACGGTATAGACCTCTTCACCGCCTTCGTTGAGTACTGCGGCACTTTCCTTACCTGTCGGCGCTTTTTCAAAGGCGTCCGGGTTGCCGCGATTTTTCAAAAACTTCAAACCAATTTGTGGGAAAAGTGCGTAAGTTAGCACATCGTCAATTTCACTTTCGCCGCTCGCAAGGCTGATCTTGTCTTCAGAGGCTTTCTGCTTGAGTTCTGCGCGCAGTTTGTCCATTTCCGGTTCCAATAAATCCGCAGGACGACACGTGACCACATCTTCGCCCTCCTCAAGAACCTGTTTTTGCAAGTCTGCATTCATTGGTGCGGGTGTTGCGCCGTACTGGCCTTTCAAAATAGCGCGTGTTTCTTTAGAGATATTTTTGTAACGGCCGCCACTTAATATATTCATTACCGCCTGGGTGCCAACTATTTGCGAAGTGGGTGTCACCAGAGGAATAAAACCGAGGTCTTCGCGCACTCTTGGAATTTCAGCCAATACTGCGTCGAATTTATCTTCGGCACCCTGCTCCTTAAGTTGATTTTCCATATTGGTAAGCATCCCACCAGGAACTTGTGCACTGAGGATGCGCCCATCGACGCCTTTCAGTGACCCTTCGAATTTCGCATATTTTTTTCGAACTTCACGGAAGTAGGCGGCAATCTCTTCCAGTAATTTTAAATCCAGACCCGTGTCGCGATCGCGGCCTTCGAGAATTGCAACCATGGTTTCTGTCGGGCTGTGACCATAGGTCATCGACATGGATGAAATGGCAGTATCAATATTGTCAATGCCTGCTTCTACACATTTAAGATTGGTTGCATGCGCAAGACCCGTTGTTGCATGGCATTGCATATGAATTGGAATAGCACAGGCTGCTTTTAATTTTTTAACTAATTCGTAACCCTCGTAAGGTTTAAGCAAACCCGCCATATCTTTAATGGCAATGGAGTCGGCCCCCATGTCTTCAATACGTTTGCCCTGCTCTACCCACAAATCAATATTGTGCACCGGGCTCAAGGTGTAAGAGATTGTGCCCTGAGCATGTTTGCCTTGTTTCTTCACTGCTTTTAATGCGGTTTCAATGTTGCGCATATCATTCATCGCATCAAAAACACGAAACACATCGACGCCATTGATGGCTGCACGTTCAACAAATTTTTCCACAACATCGTCAGCATAGTGGCGATATCCAAGAATATTTTGACCGCGAAACAACATTTGTTGCGGAGTATTGGGCATGGCTTTCTTGAGTTCACGAATGCGATCCCAGGGGTCTTCACCAAGAAAGCGAATACAGGCATCAAAAGTTGCCCCACCCCAACTTTCGAGCGACCAGAAACCGACTTTATCAAGCTTCTCGGCAATGGGCAGCATGTCATCAATACGCATGCGAGTGGCAAACAGTGATTGGTGCGCATCGCGCAAAACCAGCTCAGTAATACCCAAGGGTTTCGGGGTTTCACTCATGGAAGGTGCCTCTGAAAGTTTTTCTGAATTTTGTATTAGCGCTTGGCGCGATGTTCTGCCAGGGCTTTTTGTATGGCTTGGAGAATTTCCGGCTTGACACTTTCGCCAGTGCCTCTCGCTTTACCGGCGGCCGGTGTTGATGCCGCTTTGTTGACTTCAGCAACGGGGAAGAAGGTATTAATTACAAACGACATGCCCGCAGTACACAAGACTAACAAGGTCAGGAATACAAACACCGTTCCCATACCAAAAAGCATGAGATCCATTCCCTGTTGCATAATAGATTGATCGAGCATCGTGTCTGTCCGCAGCGGTTATAGAAAGTCGCCGATTATACGTGAACCTGCCAGCTTCGTCGAAGTTTGTCGAAAAGGGGAAATTCTTTCGGTTGGCGCCTATAATACCTGCCCTGATTATGGACTTCGGCTTTCAATGCGTATTTACCTTGCCCCAATGGAGGG
Source organism: Cellvibrionaceae bacterium 1162T.S.0a.05 (assembly GCA_000964245.1). Classification (GTDB taxonomy): domain Bacteria; phylum Pseudomonadota; class Gammaproteobacteria; order Pseudomonadales; family Cellvibrionaceae; genus 1162T-S-0a-05. The sequence continues at coordinate 4,328,501 of LANB01000001.1, forward strand.
CGTGATAGACCATCACCTGCGCCAGATACTGACGCGTATCGGTGGCATCGATTTCTGTACCACCGAGTTTGTCAGGGTGACGGAACACACTTTGCCACGCAAGGTTTTTTACCGTTACTGCCCGGAATTGCAATCCAGCACAATCGGGGCGAGCTGTCCCGTCCGCATACAGCTTTTAGGAAGCAACCCGAAGACGCTCGCGTCCAATGCGGCCAAAGCGGCACGTCTCGGTGCACCTGGTGTGGATTTGAATTTCGGGTGCCCTGCAAAAACCGTCAATAAACATCGAGGTGGAGCCTGCCTTCTCGATGACACGTTTCTGATTCGCGATATCGTTCAGGCGGTACGTGAAGCCCTGCCAGATTCAACACCCTTGAGCGTCAAGATCCGTTTAGGCTACGCTGCGCGCGACAGCGGTTTGCGCAATGCAGAGGCCATTGAGGCCGCTGGCGCCAACGAGTTAGCCGTGCATGCGCGCTCCAAAGCCGATGCCTATAAACCGCCTGCCTATTGGTGTGAAATCGCCGAGATTCAGCAAACGCTTGGTATTCCCGTTATTGCGAATGGTGACATCTGGACGGTGGATGATTTTTTGCGCTGCCGCGAGGAAAGCGGTTGTGAGCATGTGATGTTGGGGCGAGGTCTTTTGGCGCGGCCGGATCTGGCTTTACGTATTCGTGGTGAAGCGGATGCTTTGCTTGATTGGCAGGATGTTTCTACCTTACTTTTGGATTTCTTTTTGTTAACCCGGGATCAATATCCGAAAAAGTATTTGGGGAATCGTCTGAAGCAGTGGCTACACTATTTGAAGCGCACTTATGTAGAAGCCGAAGTTTTATTTGAGAATATCAAGCGTTTGCGGGATGAGGCGGGGTTGATGCAAGCCCTGGAAGTTTCCTCAAAAGCGGCTTAGCTTGCTGTTTCCCTGAAGAGTCGTTTATTGTTTGATTGAACATGTTTTATTTAATCGTCGTGTGAACACTGAGCGTATTTCATTTCAGAATTTTTTCAACACGTTACCCACTCGTGAATGCGGTTGAACGGCACAGATTTATGTCGGTTTTTCCTACTACGATTCTTATGTGCTGTTATTTAAAATAAACCTTGATTTTATAAAGGTTTTCCAGGGCCGTGACAATGATCAAATCCTTGCCAACAAAAGCCAGGTTAGTCACTTGTTCAGGGAGCGGAATATTGCCCAGGTAGCGGCCTTCAGCATTGAAAAATTGAATACCCTTGTCCACTGCGACATAGATATTACCGTGATGGTCTTCTGCCATGCCATCGGGGCCGCTCAAATGTGAGTCTGGTTTTTGTAGTGTTGCGAATATTTCCCTTTCACCGAGTTCGCCGGGGGCAACAACAGGATAACGTCTAAACTCCCTGCTTCCCATGTCGACGACAAAGAAATAATCCTGTTTTTTAGAGAGCAATACACCATTCGGCTTATCCATGTCACCAATGAGCAACTTAACTTTCCCGTTTTTATCCGCGTAGTAAACACCGTTTAAAGGCTGTTTTTGATGGCGGGTATTCCACGCGGGATCACTAAAATATACACCGCCGTGTTTATCCACAACCAGATCGTTAGGGTGATTAAAAGGCTTACCTTGATATTCAGCCGCGTGGATTTGCCAACTGTGATCGCCAGGCGTGAGTGTGACGATTTGCCCTTTATTTTGCATAGCAACCCAGAGTTGCCCCTTGTTATCCATGGCAAGGCCGTTGCTGAAATGCATGTTTTGGTGCAGTTCGTAAATTGCAAGTTTATCGAGTTTGAGCTGGTAAACCTTGCTGGCATTTATTTCGGTGAAATAGACGTTATTGCCACCGTCCCATACCGGGCCTTCGAGCAAAGCGAGTTTAGTTTGGTTGAGTATTTGTGGCGCTGACCAACTCCGTGGATACGTTTCTGCCCCAAGCGCCGAGTGAATAATCAGCGCGCACAGAAAAAGCAAAAACCTAAAGACCTGGAGGGGTTTCATGGTCGTCCGGCCGTGTTTTCTCAAATGCTTGCAGCAAGCGCGTAAAACGATGGATTATTTTTGTCTCAATCGTGATGACACGCTGGTTTAGTTTAGGGTGTTTCGTACGGTAGGTTTTTAATGTGCGTTGAGCGCGTTCACTTACACACAGAAGCAGTGATAAGCCCAAAGCAATAAAAACAATGCCGACCGGGATGGGTGAAAGTAAGGCGATTACACCAATCAAGAGAAGAATAAATGCAAGAATACAACTTAAAAAACGAAGCATTGACTTAAAGCCCTGGTAGCTGTTTTCAATCTTGTCGAATCCGGTCTTATCGCTCTTATCACTCTAATCACTCTTATAACAAGGAGCACTCGAAGGGCCGGGGACTTCTCAACATGGTTTCATGCCTCAAGCATAGCTTATACAATGCAACCTGAAAACTGGCGGAAGACGAGTACAGTACAAAAATGTGCGGACGTTATCTACTACGCAATGCCCCTGAGCATGTCGATATGACCTGGCGCGAATATTATGAGCGAATTGAGCTTCAGTTTAGCCGTCCACGCTACAATATTTGCCCCAGCCAGAGCGGCCTTGTCTTGCGCGAGCAGAACGGTTCGGTAATTTGTGATGCCCTCCCCTGGGGTTTCAAGCCGCGATGGTCAAAATACCAGCCATCAATCAATGCACGCGCCGAAGGCTTGCTTAACAGTAAAATGTTCAAGGCTTCAGCCCTCAAAAAACGCTGTTTGGTCATCGCTGACGGTTTTTATGAACCCAAGGGGCCAAAAACAAATAAAAATCGCCCTTGGCATCTATTTGAATATGAAGATCAACGTCTGTTTGCAATGGCAGGCATTTACCTTGAAGACGGTTTTGCAATTATCACCAATGCCGCCAATGACGAAGTTAAGGATATTCACGACCGCATGCCGCACATTCTGCCACCCCAACATTGGCCCCGCTGGCTCGATGCTGATTTACAGGATGAAACAGACATTCAAGCCTTGCTGAGCCCCGGCCCTTACCCGGGTTTGCTACACTACGAAGTCGACAAACATGTCAAAAAGCCCGGTAACGAGGGCCCGGAATGCATCCAGCCGGTACAGGATTTATTTGATGAATGACGCCCAGGAACTGAACGAACTTATTGCCAATGCCAATACACTGGTAGACACCGAAACCATTGATGCCTGTATGACAAAACTGGCTGACGTTTTGAGCCGCGAGTATCAGGGGAAAAATCCTTTATGTCTGGTGGTTATGAATGGCGGCCTTGTGTTTGCCGGGAGTTTACTGCCGCGTTTGAATTTTTTATTACAAGTGGACTACTGTCATCTCAGCCGTTATGGAAACAAAACCCAGGGTGGCGAACTGGAATGGAAAGTACCACCCGATAAAAACATTGAAGGCAGACACGTCCTCATTCTTGATGACATCTATGATGAAGGCCACACTCTGGCAGCGGTGGTCGAGCGTTGTCAAATTTTGGGAGCACAGTCTATCGGCATCGCTGTTTTAGTGAGCAAAAAACACCAACGCAAAATACCTCTCAATGCCGATCACATGTATTGCGGTTTTGAAGTACCCGATAAATTTATTTTTGGATTTGGCCTGGATTACAAAGGCTATTTCCGAAATTGCAATTGTATCTTCGAGCTGAAAGAAAACTGATCTCCTTACGATGAAAATTGCTCTTTGCTTTGCTATGCAAGATGAGGCTGCGCCCTTAATCGAAACGCTCTCTGCGAACGAAGTAATAAACACGTTTAATCCGCATCTCCCTTTTCGGCTTTTCCAATGCACCATTCATGGCACTGCACTGTCAATAATTTGCAGTGGCAAAGACACGCGTTACCAAGTGGATAACATCGGCTGTGAAGCCGCGACACTGCTCGCCTATGAAACAGTTCAGCGATTACAGCCCGACCTGATTATTTCTGCGGGAACGGCCGGTGGCTATAAAGCGCGCGGTGCACATATCGGAAAAGTCTATTTAAGTGAAGGAGAAATACAGTTTCATGACCGGGACGTGCCTTTGCCGGGTTTTTCAGAAAGTGCGATTGGCCATTACCCCTGTATTGATAGCAGTAAACTTGCCAGCAAACTGGGGCTGGATTGCGGCGTAATATCCAGCGGCTCATCCCTGCGCAAAAGCCCTCAGGATATGCACGCGAAAAAGCATGTCGTTGCAAAAGAAATGGAAGCGGCTGCGATTGCCTGGGTGGCAAGTTTATTCGGCATTCCCTTTCTCGCGGTCAAATCGATAACCAATATCGTTGACGAGGAAAACTTGTCTGAAATTGCATTTCAGGAAAATTTTCCCATCGCCTGCGCAACGCTCACCGAAATACTCACCAACCTACTCCACACACTCACAGAAGCCGACGCTAACAAGTACATAGAAGCGCGCTAGTAAATAATTAAATATTCCGGGAAAAGTACCACTGCCAGCAAAACAAGAATCTGAATGGCGATAAAAGGGATCACACCCTTGTAAATCGTCGTGGTTTTGATTGCTGCCGGCGCAACGCCCTTCAAATAAAATAAACTGAAACCAAAAGGCGGCGTAAGAAAGGAGGTTTGCAGGTTCATCGCTATCAGTATCGCGAACCAGACCATTTCAATATCCAGTGCAACAGCAATGGGCGCCAAAATCGGGACGACGAGAAAGGCAATTTCTATAAAATCAATGAAAAAGCCCAGCAATAGGATTGCCAACATTGCCAGTAGAATAAATGTCCATTTTTCTCCGGGTAAGCCCAGTATAAAATCCTCGACTAAATAATCACTGCCCGAGTAACTGAATACCATTGAGAATGCCGTAGCGCCAAGGAGAACAGCAAATATCATTGAAGAAACTTTCACCGTTTCCAGTGAGCTGGATTTTAACTTTACAAAAGAAAAGCCCGAATAAAAGATGGAAAGAATGATCGCGCCTATCGCGCCCAGGGAAGACGATTCCGTCGGTGTCGCCACACCGCCAAAAATTGAACCTAGAACAGCGACAATAAGAATTAAAGGCGGAATCACATCTTTCAATGCGCGCTTGATTAACGCGCCTTTATTTTCCTCTGATTTCAATGGTGGGCAGAAATCAGGCTTGAACTGGCCCAGTATCACTATGTAAACCGCGTAGCCAACAATCAACAACACGCCTGGCAAAATCGCCGCCTTGAATAAATCGCCGACTGAAATTCCCATCACGTCGCCGAGAATAATCAGGATAATGGACGGAGGAATGATTTGCCCAAGCGTACCGGATGCACAGATGACGCCGGTCGCGGTCGGTTCGTGATAACGATTTTTTAACATAACGGGCAATGAAATCACTCCCATTGCTACAACGCTCGCACCAACCACGCCTGTTGATGCGGCCAACAATGCCCCCACAACAATAGTTGAAATGGCCACTCCCCCCGACATACCGCCAAAAAGCCTGGCAGACGATTCCAGCATGCGCTCAGCCAAACCCGACTTTTGCAAGACAACGCCCATAAAGATAAACATGGGTATCGCCATCAAGGTTGTATTCTCCATGATGCTCATGATGCGATAGGGCATAAATTCAAAGAGTTCTGGCCCGAGAGCAATGTAGCCGACAATGAGCGAAACACCCGCGAATGTGTAAGCGACAGAGTAACCGGCAAACAATAAAAATAATGCGATGATAAACAGCAGGACACCCACCATCAGGAGACTCCCTGTTTCTTATTTTCGCTACCCGACGCCACAAGGCATTCAACTTGTTTCAAAATAACCTGCAGCGCACACAGAATGACAAAACCCGATGAAAGCGGAATGACGGATCGAATGACCCAACGATGTGGTAAGCCACCGGGGTCTGCACTGCCCTCGCCCATTTCCCAGGCTTCATAGCTGTAGCCAACCCCGTAATACAAAATGAGTGCTGTAATGGGAATAGCGAAAAACAGCGAACCTGCAATATTTATCCAGGCTTGCGCTTTTTGAGACAATCGATCATAAATCACATCGACACGAACATGACCATCCTCTTTTAGCGTATAACCGATACCAAACATGAACATCGCTGCGAAAAGGTGCCATTCCATCTCCTGCATACCAATACTGACATTATCAAAGAGATAGCGAGCGATTACGTCGTAAAAGACATTGATGAGCATCAAACACATTAACACTGCGCAGCATGCACCAACAAAATCAATAATCCGGGTGAGAAATTGAGTGATGATCTTCATTTGTTATTTTACTAATCTGGCGAACAGCAAATACATTGCCACAAATGCCTGTGCTTTTGAAGTCATATCGATTGATTACGCTCGGGCGTGACGCCGTTTTTCAGGTGCCCTGCGTTCAGGCCGGAACTAAAGGGTTGATTAAAAGAGGGCTGTTTATCGCTTCTGCGGAGCCCGCCTCTCCTTGAGGCGGGTCCTGAGTTTTACTGGCTCTTTAACAGGCTGGCGGACAAGTTCATCCATGCCCGTTTCAACAGACCACTAGTCGTCCATGCTATCCAGATAGGCTCGATCAGAAAAGTTTGTCCACGCCCGTGCATCTTTTGCATATGCTTGAATGGAATCGAGAATTTTTTTGCTCATCGGGTCTTTGGCTGCGAACTCTGCAAGCAATTTGTCATTTGCTTTTTTAATGGCTTGCATCACCGGTTCGGGAAAGGTCTTGATTTTCACATTCGGATATTCAGTTTGAATAGTTGCCAGGTTTAAGGCACTTTCATGCATCGATTGCGAATACATATCATAAGCTGCCGCTTTCATCGCGATTTTTAAAATCGCCTGTAAGTCAGCGGGCAAACTTTCATAGGCTTTTTTATTGACCATGAATTGCAATTCTGTGGCCGGCTCATGCCACCCTGTGTAATAGTAAGGTGCAATTTTATGGAAGCCCATACGTAAATCCAGTGAGGGGCCAACCCATTCAAGTGCATCAATCGTATTTCGTTCGAGCGCAGTATAAAGTTCACCCGAGGCGATATTCGTGGGCTTTACACCCAACTCCGCCAACACCTCGCCTGCAAAACCGGGAATACGCATTTTCAAACCCTGCAGGTCTTCGAGGGTATTAATTTCCTTTCTGAACCAACCGCCCATTTGATTGCCCGTGTTTCCACCAGGAAACGATAAGATGCCGTACTTGTCGTAGACTTCTTTCATCAATGCTTCGCCGCCGCCATAGTAAAACCAGGCAAACTGTTCTGGCGTAGTCATACCGAAGGGTAGCGTGGTAAAAAACATCGTGTTGATGTCTTTCCCCTTCCAGTAATAAGACGCCGAATGTCCCATTTGATATTGGCCGTTTTTGACGAAATCAAAAATGCCCAGCGCGGATTTGTGGCGGTTGGCTGAATCGATGCGAATCAACAAGCGCCCATTCGACATTTCCTCAACCATTTTGGCCATGTTTTTGGTGGTATCACCGAAAATAGGAAAGTTTGGACCCCAGGTTTCAGCAAGGCGCCAGCGATAGACTTTATCGTCTGCAAATACTGAGGGAATATTTGCACCAGGCAGTGCAATAACTAAAAACAGCAGAAAAGATCTGATTGATTGTTTCACGGGCTCCTCCATTCAGTTTCTTATGTTTTTTGTGTGGCGAGTATGTATTGTGTGGCGCGCTGCGCACACATTGTGAGGTGTTCAGCGGCCCAAAGATAACAACTCACTGCGCGTACCACAATAGGAGATTGGTCGCATAGCAATTTCGGCTGGCGCCTTAATAAACCTTGGGAAAAAGTAGCAGAGCTTGAGGGGACAAAGCCGCCAATAAACAATGATTCAACGTTATTGGCGGCATGTAATGCCTTTGATTATTGTCGCCGCGTTTAATCCAGCGAGGGGCCGGGGTCAAGAGCGATATCCGGCAGCGGCTTTGTAGTAAACCTCTTGTGCCAGGCACGCTTGATTCTTCCTCCGAGGCGATAGCCACCATAATAGCAACAAGGCACGAGGATCAAAGTCACCACGGAAGAGAAAGCCACACCGAAGGAAAGTGACACTACCATCGGTTTTAAAAATTGCGCTTGTGTACTTCTCTCAAACAATATCGGCATCAAGCCCACAAGCGTTGTCAGTGAGGTTAAAACAATGGGGCGGAATCGGTCGACACCGGATACCAGCACGGCATGTAAGCGCGTTTCCCCGCGTTCAACCAACTGATTGATACGCGCCAACAACACAAGGTTATCGTTTACCACCACACCCGCACAGGCTAACAAGCCAAAGAACGAAAACAAACCAAAACTCATACCGAGCAAAAGGTGCCCAAAAACAGCGCCAACAAACCCAAACGGCACTGCAGATAAAACGAGGAGCGGTTGAAAAAGAGAGCGATACGCAATGGCAAAAATGATATACACAAGGATCGCTACCAGCAGAAAATCGCGTTGAAAACTATCACCAAACTCCGCCTGAGAGCGCAGATTTGCATCGCGCGAGAGATTGAAACCTACATAACGGGATTTCCACTCAGCGAGTTTCGCATCCATCATCGTGTTAACAATCTGATTCGCGTCAAAGCCTTCCTGAACTTCAGCGGTTATGGTGATATTTCTGCGTCTGTCGACCCGGCGGATTGTACTCGGCCCCGGAACCAGCTTTACATCCGCGACAGCGGCAATCGGCAACTCCCGACCGTCCTGGGTACGAATTCGGATGTGATCAAGGGTATCCAGTGTGCCGCGCTCGCTCGCCGAGTATCGCAACATCACACGCACATCTTCTTTCGCACGCGGAATGCGCTGAATTTCATCACCGTAGAAACCCTGACGAATTTGGCCGGCAATATCGTTAAGGGTGATGCCCAGTGTTTCGGCATACGGTTTTAATTCAACCTCCACTTCCATGCGTTCGGAATCGAGGTTGTGACGCACATTCATGACACCTTCATACAACGCCAGCGCACTGGTCACCTGCTCCACCGCTGCTTGTTGAATATCCCGATTATTGTCCAGCATATTCATATTCAAAGTGATATCCGGGCCATCTCCGCTCATATTGGCATTCAGGGAATAACTCTGCGCTTCCGGCAAGGGGCCAATCAGTTCCCGCAATTTTTCTGCAACCGCCGCCGAAGAAATATCGCGAACTTCATCGTCAGTCAGCCCGATAAACACAGTAATATGCGAGCCATTCAAGCCCTTGTTAATTTCGCGAACAAAGGGTTTACCATTATTTAATGCGAGCAGTTCCTCATCTTTTGCGGCAATATCAACCTGTTCACGTATGTGCTGCCCCACCTCTGCAACCTTCTGGAAAGAGTGCCCCTCAGGAAAGCCCACATTTATCATTACCATCGGTTGCGGCACTCGCGGGAACATACTCATATTGATCCAACCAGTAGCAACAAGTGCAAGGGTTACGATAAACACCATTAGAAAACCAAGAAAGGTGCTGCCCTTTCGCGCGACCAATTTTTCAAGGCCCGGACGATAGATATTTGTGGCAAAGTTTTCCATGTGCCCTGAGAACCAGCCACGTATTGCTGCAAGCTTTTTAGTAACAGGATACTTTGCTTCACCTTCCGGGCGCAGATGACTCAAGTGCGATGGCAAGATCAACAGCGATTCAATCAGTGAAAATACGAGGCAGAGAAACACCACCAGAAAAATGGATCGCGTGAAGACAATGTACTCTGAAGGCACGCCCATCATGGGAAGGAAAAACAATATCGTACTGGCCACTGCAAGAAACACCGGTTTTAAAACCGATGTCGTGCCATTGATGGCCGCGTCATGCCCACTGACTCCACGTTGTTGCTGACGGTAAATACTTTCGCCAACGATAATCGCATCATCAACAACAATACCCAGCACCATCAAAAAGGCGAACATCGACAACATGTTGATCGACACATCCAACGCCGGCATTAACCAGATGGTGCCAGCAAACGTTGTGGCAATACCGACAACCACCCACAAAGCCAGGACCGGACGTAAAAACAGCATGAGAATAATAAAGACGAGAATCAAGCCGCTGATGGCATTGTCTTTTAATAAATTGTAGCGACTATCAAATAAATTTTTAGCTTCCCAGTTTATTTTGAAGGTCACGCCTTCGGGTAAATAGGGCTGCAAATTTTCAACATAGTCTTTAGCGTTTTTTGTTCCCTCAAACAACAAGGGGTCATCGGCCATTTTGACTTCGAGATTGATGCCGGAGGAGCCATTCATTGAGAACTCAACATATTCTTCACTGAGCCCGTCGTTAATGACTGCAATATCGCTCAATAACAAACGACTACCATCCATATTGCTGCGCACAACAATTTTTTCAAAATCTTCGGCATTAAACGCCTGGGCGCGGGTTTGAATTTGTACGTCGCCCTGAATCGATTTGATTGTTCCCGCCGGAACACTGAGCGACGAGTTGCGAATCGCACTGGCCACTTCCGAGAAGCTCAGGTTATAGCGCCGCAAATTTTCTTCAGAAATTTCAATGCTGACTTCATCCTGTTTAAGGCCGGTGAGTCGCACCTCGGAAACCCCTTCGAGCACCGACATTTCATCTCGTATCTGGTACGCCAGATCCTTAAGTACGCGTCTATCGACATCACCGTAAATTGCCATCCACATCAAGGTAGGGCGAAAAACACCTTGCTGTATAATCGGGCGCTCTGCCGACACCGGAAAGGTATTGATAGCATCGACTCGGCCCTTGATGTCGTTAAGCAGTTCGCGAACATCAAAGCCTTCCATGACTTGCACATTGACCGTGCCTGAGCCCTGGCGAGACTGCGAAGTAATTTGAAAAATCCCGGGTAAATCGGCAATCGCCTCTTCGATGCGCACAACAATTTGCTGCTCCACTTCACTGGACGCCGCACCGGGATAAGACATAAAAATATTAATGTTGCCGGTTTCAAAAACCGGGAAGGTTTCTTTTTTTATTTGGCTGTAACTGATATAGCCACCTACCAACATGGCGAGCATCAGAAAATTCGCGGCTATCGGGTTTTCTACAAACCATTTCACGAGTCCTTTCATGTTCAACCCTCGATGTCGGATACGTGTAGCTGCGCCTGTTTGGGCTCTGCAACCACAGCTTCCACTTCTGTTCCATCCGGTGTTAACGCATGCTTTTCGGTCGTGACAAGTGTGCCTTCAGTAAATTTGTGTTGAACCCAGATTTGATCAACAGTTTTTCGCAACACATTCACTTTTTGTGTGACGGTTCGCCCTTGTTCATCCAGATACATGATTTTATCGCGCTCGTGCAGGCTCGAACGCGGCAAGACACTCACATTGTGGAGTTCCTTACCTTCAATTTCCGCTTCGACAAACAGGCCGGGCATCAGGGGTAACCCTGCAAAAGGATCATGGACTTCAACAACTGCGTAATACATGCGCGAATTGGCATCCACAAAGGCATCCGCCCGCGCCAGAATACCTTGCCAAACGCCCTCTTCCCCGGCAACGCTGCCACGCAGTGTGACGGCGCTGACAGCGTCAGGACGGGTTTCACTATTCAAGGGCAAGGACACCAACGCGGCCTGTTTTTCAGTGAGGGGCAAACGGACTTCAACCACTTTGGCGTCGTATACGGTCGCCAGGCGTGATCCCGTTGTCACAAATTGACCGAGATCAGCATAGGTTTGCTTGATCCGACCGTCGAAAGGTACGGTGATTTGCGTGCGTTGCACATTCAAACGAGCGCGATCAACTTCGCCCTGAGCGGAAGCCAGCTGGGCGCGTGCCGCCGCCAACTGGGGTTTACGCAAAAATAGATCATTGGCGTTTTCGTTCCCGAGGTCTCGCCATTCCTTTCTAGCCTGGCGACTGCGCCCCTCTTCCTCAGCGAGGGTTTTCTCTGCATCAGCCAAGCGCGCCTGGGCACTCAGAAGTGCCGCCTGATATTCCCTGTCATCAATGCGAATCAGTATTTGCGCTTGCTTGAAAAAGCCACCGTCAACAAAGGCTTCCTCAACGCTCATTATCTGGCCACTCACCTGCGCGATCAGATCAATCTCGCGTTTGGGCAATACCGTACCACTGGCAGTGACCTGTAAACGCATGCTCTGCGGCAAGGCAGGCGTGGCAGAGATTTGTATCTTGCCCTCTTCTTCAGGCTGCGGCATGGGTTGTGGTTTGGGTTTGGCAATTACGAGGAGCGCGGTAGCTACAATACCGGCGAGTACAATCCCTGCTGGAAGAACATACTTTTTCGCCATCTTCAAGATCCTATCTGTTCAAAGTACTGGCCATATCCTGCCACAACCAAAGCGCAATTAGTTGTATAAATGTGGCCTTCACATTTGTTTTCACAATTTTCGGTGCCATTGTTCAGGTATGGGTGTTTGCTTATGGATGTTCGGATATGGAATTAAACCAGGCAGACATCGCCGGTAAAAGCATTGCCTGGCTCGATACTGGCAACGCCGAAACTGGCATTCCGCTCATACTGATTCACTGTTCCAGCGCATCACATAAAGCCTGGCGTGCCTTCATTGACAGCCTGCCACTCGACAAATTCCGTGTTTTGGCTCCGGATTTATACGGCTATGGCAAATCACAGAAATACGCCTCTCGTGAACCCTACGATGCCACAGTCGATAGGCAGATTATCAAATACCTGAGAAAAATCGCGGGAAAGCCTTCACATTTACTCGGTCACTCCTATGGCGCTGCCATGTGTATGGAAGTGCTTCGCGAAAACCCTGATGACTATTTGAGTGCATTTTTAATTGAGCCCGTCTGCTTCCATTTACTTGAACATCATCAAGAACATCTCACTGCGTGGAAGCACATTCAAAATGTTGCCAACCGCACCATCCGATACTGCAACCAGGGGCGCAGCCTCAAAGCGACACGAGAATACATGAGCTACTGGTTGGGTTTGCTGGCATGGTGGCTCATGCCCTGGAAAAACAAGGTCAAATTCGCAGCCAGTATTGAGAAAGTGTCCGCAGAATTTGCATCCATGTACGACTTTCATTTTAAACAGCAAGACTATGCGCACATTAACACGCCCATCAGTCTGCTCTACGGAGAGAAAACAACCCGCGAAGCGAAAATGATTATTCACTTGCTTCAGGACGCTTTGGTAAACGCCAACTCTGCATGCCTGGAAAAGGCGGGCCACCTGTGCCTGTTAACTCACCCGCAGGAGGTCAACGCCCTGATCCATGCCCACTTACAAAAGATCGGAGCAGAAACGCCAGAGTCTTCTACTTGAATTTCAGGAGGAGAAATTAACGCGACAATGTCTTTAGGCGGGAAAATAAAAAAAGGCGGGAAAATAAAAAAAGGCGGGACTTCTCAAGAAACCCGCCTGACAAAGGACTTTAGAACAGAACTTACATTCTTTCGATAACGATCTTTGCAACCGGCCCACGCCAATCATAGATTGCCGCATCCACATCACCCATCCCATGAATACCGGCCGCCACATGAACAAACCCCTCGCCTTCATCTTCCGGAGAGAATGGTGCGCCGCCGCACAAAGGCCCGGGAATGCTTACACACAGTTCATCATTGGTCTCGGAACCCGCATCATAAGCTCTCGCAAACACCGTGCGCTTTCCTCGTGTCGGTAAGAAAACCGCATCCAGAGCGACAAAAGTGTCATTCGTCGGCAGAAGCATCGCCGCCAGACTTAAACGACGCGCTGAACCCTGAGCCGTGATCATGACTTCGACGGACTCACCGGCCATCAATAAGCCATCGGTAGCGGCAAGACCTTTCACCATAGGGTTAGCTTCGAGATTCGCCATAAGCGGTGCAATGTTCCCGCCCTCGGCGATGTCGGCAATATCCTGAGAGGCCATTTCTCCGAGTTCGAAGAAATGCAGACCGGGTTTATGCGTTGCCAGTAATAGAGGGGTAAAGGCTTGCGCCTTGGTAACATTGGTAATAGTGACTTTGTAGTCCTTGCCGTAACCGCCAGCAAATGCGCTGAAGGAAAACAGTGCAAGTACCAGGATGATAAAACCTTGTTTCGTTGCTGTGAATGTTGAAACTCTATTTTTCATATTTTTCTCCTTGGGTCTCTGTGGTATGCCGCATGGCGAGAGTCAATGTAAGGATTTCACGCTTGCCGTTCATAACGAATTACTCAAGCTTTCATCACGAAAGTTTCACATGTTGGTTTTGGTGACGTTTAGTTTTTCCCTGGTTTGAGAAAGGCTGTGATAGATTTGTGATGCAGGCTTGAGGGCAAATAATTAAACTCAGGCATTTGGTAGGAACGTCGGCTTTCAAGCTGGACAAATAGACGCAGTAAAGCAATGACAAAAAAAATACTTGTAGTAGAAGATCAGGAAGATATCGGCTCCCTGATTAAGTTAAATCTGGAATCTCTCGGGTTCGCCGCCACACATGTCGCGAATGGAAATGATGGCTGGGAGCAAGCAGCGAGCAATCAGTATGACCTCATTGTCCTCGACATTATGCTCCCCGGCATGGATGGACTGGAAATTTGTAAAGCTCTTAGAGGCAAAAACATCTACACACCGATACTGATGTTAACTGCCAGGAAATCCGAAATCGATCGCGTTCTCGGTTTGGAAATGGGCGCGGACGACTATCTGACAAAACCCTTCAGTGTGATAGAGCTGCAAGCGCGTGTTAAAGCCCTACTCCGTCGCGTTGAGCTGCTCGCGCAACAACAGGATGAGAAAGATGAAGATGACCTTCTGGAATTTTCAGGACTAACAATACACAAGAGCAAGCGCGAAGTTCGCATTGGCGAGAGGAATATTGCCTTAACCATGAAGGAGTTTGATCTCCTGCTTTATCTTGCCGTCTATCCCGGTAAGGTCTTTACGCGCGAGCAATTATTGAATGCCGTATGGGGCTATCAACACAACGGTTACGAGCATACCGTGAATTCACATATCAATCGATTACGGGCGAAAATCGAGGAAGATCCGAACAAGCCCAAATGGGTATTAACCGTTTGGGGCGTGGGGTACAAATTTAATGACGAATAGAATCTTTAGCAATTTAACAGCACGTCTTACCCTGACTCTCACAATAGCGTTTCTGGCGTTTGCACTTGTTTGCACGGCCTTACTGGTTGCTTCTTCCCGTAACTACGAACAGGAAGTTTCGCAAAAAATGCATCTGGATTTGGCCCAATATGTTGTCGACCACTACAGTTTTTTTAAAGACGGCGAGGCCGACCTCGCTGCTGCCGAGCATACCTTCCATGATTTAATGTTAATGGGGCCAAATTTTGAGTTTTATTTATTGGATGCCAGTGGAAAAATTCTTGCGTACTCAGCAAAACCGGGCACGGTAAAAAGAGAACGTGTCGATATTCTGCCCTTGACTTCCTGGAAGGAAAACGTTGAACAACAAGGCTATGCACTGAATGATGACCCTCGCGACCCGCAGGGTAAGAAAGTCTTTTCTGCGGCACCCATTTATGAAAACAGTGAACTCAAGGGTTACCTATACGCCGTGATAGGCAGTCAAATACGTGACAAACTGGAAGCACAACTCTTGCAAAGCCGAATCATGCAATGGGGAATTGTTTTTCTGACTGTAGTATCACTATTCACTCTACTCATTATTGTTGTTATCGTCTCAAAAACGACTCAACCTATGCGTAGACTCACTCGCCAAATTCATCGCATACGGCAACAAGGTTTTTCCCGCGACAACGATGATTTACAAGGCTGCATCAACGAACTCGCGTGCTGGCAAGATCAAAATGGAAGCGATGTGGATGTTCTGGGGAGCACATTTAAACAGGCAATGGAAAACCTGCATCAGGAATATAAAAACGTGGTGTCAGTGGATGATTTACGCAAGGAATTACTTTCACACGTTTCGCACGATTTACGCACACCGCTGGCATCCCTGCTGGGTTATCTCGAAACCTGGGAAATGCAAAAGGATAAAGTCGACGCAAGCCAAAGCAATGAATATATTTCGATTGCCAAGCGCAGCGCACAACGCATTTCAATGTTGATCGAACAACTTTTCGAGCTTGCCCACCTGGATGGCGAGAATGTCCAGGTGAATATCGAACGTTTTTCCATCGCGGAATTGGTTCAGGACGTATTGAAAAAATTTGAATTACAGGCAAAAGAAAAGAACATAAGCTTGGGAGTCTCTCCCCAGGACAGTACCATTTCCGTGAGTGCCGATATTGAGAAGATGGAACGGGTGTTTACCAATCTGATTGAAAACGCGCTTCGGCATACACCGGAAAATGGCAAAATCACAGTCAAAATCGAACAAAGTCGCGGTTTCGTTGCCATTCAAATCGAAGACAACGGGATTGGCATACCTGAGGAAGACTTACCCTATATTTTCGATGCCCATTTTAAGGCGGGCAACAGTGTAAGGGAAAATACCGCCCATGGTGGACTCGGCCTCGCGATTACCAAAAAACTTCTGGAGCTACAGGCCAGTACCATTGGCGTCAGCAGTAAAATTAACGAGGGTACGGTATTTCGTTTCGCACTTCCCCAAGCCTGAGCGGAGTAAACCCGCTATAATCCCGGCTCCTTGATGACCCTCAGGACTTTTTTATGCACGCAAACATCAAAGCGGGCCGCTATCGCCACTACAAAGGTGGCGAATATCATGTTATCGATACGGCAATTCATTCAGAAACCGAAGAGATTGTGGTGGTGTATCGCCCGCTTTATGGAGAGAAAAAACTGTGGGTGAGACCTCTGGAAAATTTTCTCGATAAGGTCAACATAGAGGGTGAAACGATCGACCGTTTTACCTTGATTGAGGCTGAATAACACTCCAGGGTTAATCCGGCATACTTTGATAAGCTGAGGCATGACTGGGCCTGTATTGCGCGAGCGGGCTTGCTGGACTTATTTTATTGGAGTTGTATTGCTGGACTTGTTTTACCGGAGTTGACTCAACTAAAAAGTGAACCCTTCCTATTTTCTCACTGCATCGATAGCACAACAATGCCGTGTCGCTGTTCCTCTTCAACCCGTCGATGCGCTTCGACGACTTGTGCAAGAGGGAAAACTTTATCAACAGCAGGTCGAATTGCACCCGCCTCGATCATCTCCCTGATCTCTTCCAACTCTTCAAGGGTTTCACCTGCGAATGCGAATACCACTTTTTTTCCGGTTTTTTTGAAAGTACTTGATGCACCAATCATTTTTCGAAAGCTCGGGTTTGCGGTGATGTACCTTCCTCCCTCTTTTAACGCAACAAGGCTGGCCTCCAGAGGACTCGACGCCACCATATCAAAGAGAACATCGTAACGTTCATCGGCTTGTCGAAAGTCGCTTTGTTGATAGTCAATAAATTGATCCGCACCTAAATCCAGAAGAAACTGCTTTTTGTGCGCAGCATCAACCACGCTCACTTGTGCTCCCCAGGCTTTGGCAATTTGCAATGCAAAGGTGCCGATACTGCCGCCAGCACCATTGATTAATAAATTTTCACCCGCTTTAATTTCTGCCTGTTTTAAAAAGTGTAAAGCGTTCAAGGCACCCAGGGGTACGGCTGCCGCCTCTTCAAAGGAAAGGTTATGCGGCTTTTTGGTGACCGTATAATGATCAGGCACGAGTAGATATTCAGCATGAGAACCCATGAGCAATTTGGTTGCCCCGAAGACGTCTTGCCCTGGCTCGAATTTCGTTACACCCTCCCCCACAGCCTCGACTGTGCCTGCGAAGTAGCCGCCCAAAATACCTCGACGTGGTCGGCGTAATCCCCAGACCACGCGTAAAGCCCAGCTAAACCATTTCACGGGAAATTGAAAACGCCTTAGTTCACAATCCCCCTTGGTAACTTCCGCTGCTCGAACACGAACAAGAAGGCAATTCTTTTTTACTGTGGGCTTGGGGCGCTCAAGCAGCTCAAGTACTTCAGGCCCACCGTAGCGCGAGTAAAATGCTGCTTTCATTGTTTCCATTTCAAAATTCCTATAAACAAGAGCGCCCAGCCTGCGATAAAGCAGAGCCCACCAAGAGGTGTTATGGGGCCAAGCCAGCGCGGGCCGCCAAGTGCCAACAAATACAAACTGCCACAAAACAACACTAAACCTAACGAGAATACATAACCGGCACTTTGAATGAAACGACTATGTAGACCCTGTTGAAGTAACAAACCCACCGCGAAAACTGCCAGTAAATGGTAAAAGTGGTAACTCACCGCTGTAGTCCAGGCTTGCATCAAATTTTCGGGTAATTTATCGCGCAATCCATGGGAACCAAAAGCGCCGAGGCAAACAGCAAGCAAGCCGTTGGCTGCTGCGATCAGAAAAAATATCTTTGCTGAAAATAGGTGCATCGCGTCCTCGTTGTTTTTGAATAAAGATTGTTTTTGAATTTAGATTGTTACTGAATTAATGTGGTATCTAAAGCCGTATTTTTTTGAATTAATTTTCAAGTAGTGCGGTCGCCAGCCACAAGAACGGTGCCTGCCCGTGAAAATCCCCTTCGGTTCGCGGGCGCTGTAAATAGTATTGAATGTCCTGGCTTTGCCCGGTACCCACACACACTTCGCGCAAACGCCCGGCATCAGTCAAATACGTATTAAGTGCATCCCAAGCCTTACTGACTGCTGCGGAATATTCGAGGGCCGGCAAGATACCGCGCTTGACACCTACTTGCATGGCGTAAGCAAACATGGCCGTCGCCGAGCTCTCTTTCCAACTTTCCGGTTTATCGATCAGCTGCCGCCACATTCCATCTTCAGCCTGGTAAGTAAGCAGGGCTTCCATCATACGGAAATAAGCCTCTGAGATATTTCTGTAGCGTGCATGCGATTGTGGCAAGTCCTGTAACAATTCAGCGAGACCGGCAGCAACCCAACCGTTGCCCCGCCCCCAGTGAAAATGGGCCTCAGGCCCGTGAAAAAACAGGCCATTTGTCTGCTGTAATTTTTTTAAATACGCTTCGGTCTGCAAGGCAGCCCGATCGAGATAGATCTGTTTACCGCTTGCCCGGTAAGCCTGCAATTGCAAACTATTCACCATCCAGATATCGTCTATCCAGTAGCGCGTTTGCCCTGTCATGCCGTCTTCACGCGGTTTTTGCCACTGCGCATCTGCAAGAACAAGACCTTCAGTCAATTTTTCAGGCTGTTGCAGACTCAAATGTAACTGGATAGGAAGAATACCGTAAACATTGGCATCAACGTGCCCCGCCTCCAACAATTTATCAGTCCCCGGTACGACTTGATAGCGCTTGCTCAACGCCTTGAGTGCGGCCTCGTCTTTCACTGCCTGACTGAACTTCAGTGCACCATAAGCCACCGCGGCTTCCGCGTAATGAATACCTTTAAAATCGTCTGTGAGATACATCATATAATCGGAACGCAAGAGCAAATCAGCCACAACTTTTTGACCCGCTTGCTTAATTTGCTTGCGCTCTGGCATATTATCCAACTCATCACTGAAGCTGAAAGCCGCAGAAAACAGGCCAAGCAATACGTAAACAATCAAGAACGCTTTCAGCATAAGGGAAGATAAAATGGATGATTTCACATTGGCCTCGCTGGAGTTTGCAGATATCAAGGATGTTGGCTTCATAATTTTCCCGAAAAGTCAGTATTGCAGTGTAAGGTAACTTTATACCAAACCCAAGCCAGAGAATAATTCGCTTTTATCGTCTAACCTATGCATTGTTCTTGCAACAAATGAATCAATGTAAAAACAAACCAAGAGAAACGCATGAGAAATATCAAAAGTAAGACGGGCATATTGATTTTTGGTTTGATCTTTGCCGCTGTCGGAGTCGGGTTTCTCGCGTTTCAAACGGTCCCGTCCCTGCTTGAAGCACACGAAATGAAATCGTGGATGCCTGTTGATGCTGAGGTATTGAACACAAACCTTGAATCGCACCGCGGTGATGACAGCACCACCTATAAAGTGACTGGACGCTATCGCTACAGCTGGCAAGGGCAAACCTATACGGCTGAGCGCATCAGTATTCACAGCGGCAGTGACAATATCGGCTCTTACCATCAAGATCGCTATCGCGAACTGCGCAACGCCAAAAACAGCGGTACGCCAATTCGCATCTATGTTAATCCAGACGCTCCTGCAGAAGCGATCTATGATCCCAAACCGCGCTGGGGCCTTCTGCTGTTCGGTTTGATTTTTGTTTTTGCCTTTGGTGGTGTCGGCTTCGGTGTCATTTTCTACGCGATTTTTTTCAAAGGTGGCTTAGCCCTTAAGGCCGGAACCGCAGACAATCAACCCTGGCTTCATCACAAGGATTGGCAAGGCGGAGAAATTTATTCCTCCGCTAAATCTGGCATGTTGGTACTGATATTTGCCAGCATCATCTGGAATGGCTTTTGTTGGCCGATGGCCTTCATTGTTCTTGGCGATTCAGGCTTGCGATTTCCTGAAATACTGGTCGCCCTCTTCCCCCTTATCGGCATTTTTATTCTTTACTCTGCAATCAGCAAAGTCAGTGCCTGGTTAAAATACGGCCGTACGCCTCTTGTACTCGACCCCTTCCCAGGGTCAATTGGTGGCAACGTTGGGGGCCACATTGAAATTAATCAGCCCTGGCAAGCTAATCGACATTACAAGGTTACCATTTCCTGCCTCTACAGTTACGTAAGTGGCAGTGGTAAAAACCGCTCGCGTAAAGAAAAACTTGTTTGGCAAGAAAACGGTTACGCAGAAAGTAATAGTTTTAATAATAAAACGCGCCTGAAATTTCGCTTTGAAATCCCCAAAGATTTGCCTGCCAGTGAAGCTGTACCGGGCGAAACCTATCATTTGTGGCGCTTGAGTATTCGTTGTGATGATAAAGGCGCGAAGATTGATCGCAGCTTTACCATACCTGTCTACGCGACCGCACAAATGTCGCAAATAGCCTATCCACTAAGCAAAGATCACCCTGCACTCAAGGAACATACTCTGGATGCGATAGAATCCTTCCTGCGTATTGAAAGAAAAGGCTCAGCACTTTCTATTCACATGCCGCTTGGCCAACGTATAAAAACAGCCTGTGTTACTTTCCTGGTTTGCGCGCTGATCACTGGAAGCACTGTCTATTTCTATCAAAAGTCAGATTCAATTGTTTTACTGATTGTCGCCTTTGTTGCAGGGCTTATTGCTTCGTTTGCACTTTTTGCAATGGGTAAAAGCCGCAGGGCGCTTTTGAGCAATAGCGGGATTGAAGTGAAAACCTGTTTCCTCGGTTTTCCAGTAAAGGGTGCAAAGTTGTCGCGCTCGGAATATCGAAGTATGGAACTCAATGACTATATGCGATCTTCTTCCGGCCACAAACATATCGAGTATTACCAGATCCGCGCTTTGGGACCGGCAAAGAAAAAGATCGTAATTGCCGAAAGGTTGCGAGGTAAACACGAAGCGGAGCAGCTTCTGGAAAGCATCAAAACCTTGACGGGATATCAGTAAATGGTTTCCGGGCGTATTTAAAATTAGTTGTTCAGTGCTTCGTTAAACGCTTTCTTACTGACAATACCCACCGGCCCCTGATAAATACCACCTTCACCACCACTATCGTGAATGCGAATTTCCAGAGTATTTACATCCCGTAAAAGGGAAGCCGGAAATTCGTAACGCCGTTCAATCGCATAATAATCCGAATCAATTTCCAGATCTTTTTGACTCAGGGTGCCTGTGCGCCCGATAAGCTCACCATTGAGCTTAACCTCATCGGTATCATCGATGCGACCCAACAAAAGTATCAGGGCTTCATCGGAGGGAACATCGAGCGACGAAAAACTTTTTTGATACCAGGCCATGCCATCGTAGTGCGGGTACCCCTGGCTTTCCCAATTTCCGGGCACTTGAATTTTTTCAAACGCGTCGCCTTCTTTCGTTTTGAATTGCCATTCCCCTTCCAGGTTCACCAACATCGGCGGCAACGATGATGCATAAATGCCGATGTCGCCACGATAAATCCCACCCCCCATTTGCGCATCGTATACGCGAATTGCAATCAGGTTTTCACCGTCTTTTATGAGCGAGGCTGGAATGCCGTAGTGCCGGTATTGATCAAAGGCGCCGGTATACGTAGGTGGAAAACTCCCCTTACCGCCGATTCGCTGACCGTTGAAATAGACTTCGTCGACATCGTCAACTTGACCCAAATCAAAAAATAGTGCGCGGTTTAAGTATTCGTCATCGATATCGAAGGACCGACGATACCAGGCGAAGCCATCATAATTGTCATGATTTTGTTGCTCCCAATACCCCGGCACCTGGATATCATCCCACTCGTCATCATCAAATTGCGGCGACGCCCATTCCAAATTGTCGCCTTTACGAAATTGCCATTCGCCGCGTAAATTGACGATGCGTTCGAGATTATCGCCCTCGTGAAAAATTGAATGCCCGCCGTGGTTCACATGAAACCAATCGAAAAGTGCATCATTTTGATCAAAAAAATCAGTCAGAAGAGACAACAGAAAAATAATCGGAGCCGCTATCATCAGGGCGATAACGTTACGTTTGACTTGAGAATTACTCATCGTAAATCCTGTTAAGGTGTCCACTCGCAGTTCCGTAGCAATACTGGTCTTGTTCACATTAGCGCGCGAGCTTGCGTACTGAAAGGCCCAGGTATTAACTTGCGAATTTGTTTCTTATTTTAATGGCTATTAGTGAACCCTGGCCCGCCCTTTGTCGGGCTGGCACCACGATTATGGATTCAAATTGCAGCAGCGTGTTGTGCTCCAAGCTCAACCCTGCGATATTTTAACGAATTTCGAACAAAGTCTCAGCCAGCTAAACCTCGACACTCAAAATCAGATTCTTAATATCAGATTCTTATTATCAGGCGCTTAACATCTGGCAACTGGCATTTAGGGAACCTCTGGAAAATGGCCTATTTTCCCTGTGGCGGCGTCAGCTCCGTGCCGGTGTGCCGGCTCAGTCGATCCTCATTTACTTTAGTAAACCGGGGTGCCGGCTCAGTCTGTTCTCCGCGCGGTGCTTCCTTGCCACAGAAAAAATATTTCCATTTTTCAGAGGTTCCCTAGATGAGTTCTGCGGCGTCCTCTATGCGTGTCACATCGACCGACACATTCAGCTTGGGGCTTTCGCCACCACCAAAAATCACCCCTTTGAGCGGCGTCACATCGAAATAGTCGCGCCCCCAGGCAGTAATAATATGCTGATCCGCCGCTAGCTTGTCGTTAGTAGGGTCAAATTCATACCAGCCTTCTGAGGGAGAATACACCGCAATCCAGGCGTGGCTGGCATCACTGCCCAACAATTTTTCCTCACCTGGTGGAGGCAGTGTTTCGATGTAACCAGAAACGTAACGCGCTGGTAGCCCCATCGCGCGTAAGCAGGCTATTTCAAAATGCGCAAAGTCCTGACATACCCCAGCCTTTTTCGCAAACACCTCTTCTAGTGGCGTGGCCACGCTGGTCGCTTCCGGGTCGTATTTAAAATCTTCGTAAATACGACTGGTTAATTCACGGACACAGGAAAGTACGGGGCGATTGGGACTGAATGATGCTTTCGCATAGGCTGTAATATCGTCGTTGAGCTTCACAGCCGGAGACGTCAGTAGAAACTCTTTCACCTCACGAATTTCTGTTGTCCTGCTGGTTGCTAACAACTCCAGCGCTTGAGCATAGCTGATGCCAAAATCCAGACGCTGCGCAGCATTTTGCGTATCGACATTGACCTCGCTCTCCGATGTAATTACCAGGCGTTCATGCGGCGCCTGGATTTCAAAATGAAAAGCGGTGTTACCGAAATAGTCCTCATTGCGACTTGACCATGCCGAAAAAGGCTCAATATGAATATGGCTATCGAGACATTGCTGCCGATCCGTGTTTCGCGGAACGAGAAAAGCGAGGTTGTAACACTGCGCAACCCGCTCTTGATATTCATATTCGGTGACATGCTTGACTCGAAATCGCATCAGTTTGACTCCCAAACACTGACCAGCTGTTGAGGTCCGACACGGTGATCAAAGTACTTATCGCTGATTGCGGTACTCAGGTCACTGAGGTGTTGATTCAACTTCGCCATAGCATTTTCCAGTTCAAGGCGTTGCGGCTCAGACAATGCAAGCGCCTGTTGGTCTGCGGTAATAGTGTGGCAGAGTTCGTGCAAACGCGTTAGTTTGATTGTGGTTTCTGCCTCAAGCAAAGCGCGATGCTCTCTATCCAATTCCGAATGGTTTTCCGCTTGCGGTAAGCTATCAACATAAGCACGCAATCTTTCTAACTGATAGTTCAATGAGCGAGGGTTGGACGCATCCAGCATCACCAGATTTAATCCCAGTTCGATATCGAGTTCGCCCTGATGGCGTCGACGATAGGTCATCAGAATTTCCGTAGACAACAGCAAGGCGTGAATCATTTGACGCGTTGCCTGCGCATCCAGGGATGGCACCAGCAAAGCCCGAATAATTGCTGTGAGTTGCATGCCACGCTCAATTCGACGGCCCATTTCCATAAATTTCCAGCCAACACCACGCGTCATACTTTCGTGAGCGAGGCCAGACAAGGCCATCAGTGCGGTAACAAAGGGATCGAGTGCCTCTTCCGGTGCTGCGCTCAAATCGATATTGAGATTACCATCGAGCGCGTCGAGATTATCGCGAATATCGTTGATCACGCGCATCGTATCCGAAGAGAGCAGCTCCTTGGATTCGTCAGCACATTTTATTACCGAGTTCAGGTTTGAACGTACACTGCCTACACGCCCTGCATCCTTGATAATTTGCATAAGTTCATCTTCAGGCGCATGAATACGTTCGTCAGCTGCGCCGACAAAACCCGGCCAGGTTGCTGTGACTTTGGTTGCCGCTGCCAACAGATATTTTTTGCATGCGAAGCTTATAGGCTCTTCGGCATTCAGTAACATAAAGACGGTTCGCAACATCCGCAGACTGGATTCTGCACGCTCTGCATAGCGGCCCATCCAGAAGAGGTTTTCCACAACCCTGCTCGGTAAACTGTTCAATGCGGGGTTTTGAAAATTCACCGCTTCAATGGCGGGAACATTGGTTGGACGTCTTTCAGGTTCGGATGCCAATACCCAGGTATCCTTGCTGAACGCACCGGCCTGATTGGAAATCAGAAAGGTTTTTTCTTCGATACCTGTGCGGGTGAGCCCACCAGGCATCACAACATATTCAGTATCACTCGCCACGGCAAAACTTCGCAAAATAGCAGGCCGAGGCACCAGGTTCGCGCCGTCAAAAAACGGCACATGTGAGGCGGCAATGCTTGCTTGGGCAACATAGTTTTGTGGTTGCGCTTGCAGCGCTGCTCGCAAATTTTCCTTTTCGTCCTTACTCAGCCCCGCGACCAGAACACTGCGATTTTTTGCCGAACGAAAACACTGTTTGATGACCAGCTGATCAAAATGCGCGAGAACATAACTCAAATCTTCTGGTTGACCACACCACCAGGTGGGAACCGTTTGCATACGCGGTTCACGGCCAAGCAAGGCTTTACTGATTGCGTTGATATAACGAAACAGTGCCGGATTTTCCAGCACACCAGAACCCAGCGGATTGGCAATAACCACTTTACCCGCGCGCGCTGCTGTCACCAGCCCCGGTACACCCAGTTGCGAATCGCCGCGCAATTCCACCGGGTCACAATACCAATCGTCCACGCGCCGCAAAATGACATCGACCTGGCTCAAGCCGTTCAGTGAACGCATCCACACAGAGCCGTTGCGCACAACAAGGTCGGAACTCTGAACTAAAGGAAAGCCCAAATAATTGGCTAGGTAAGCGTGTTCAAAATAGGTTTCGTTATGTGCACCAGGCGTGAGAACAACCACTTGTGGATTATCGTGATTAAGCGATAAGGAGATTAACTTGGCCCGCAGACGCTGGAAAAACAAGGCGAGACGATGCACATGACTATCGCGAAAGAGAGAGGGTAAGACCCGCGACATCACAGCGCGGTTTTCAAGGGCATAGCCTGCCCCACTGGGCGCCTGGGTGCGATCCGTCAGCACGCACATATTACCATCCGGTCCACGCACCATATCGACGGCATGCACAATCAGCTCGTGGTTGCCCGGTGTACGAATTCCATGACATGGTCGGATAAAACCCGGATGAGCCAATATAATCTCGGCGGGTAGGACTCCGTGTTTGATCAGTTCCTTCGGCCCGTAGATGTCTTTCAACAACAAATTGAAAAGCTCAGCGCGCTCCAACAGGCCCGACTCAATCTTCGCCCACTCTTCGCTGCCGAGGACGGAAGGCACCAGATCGAGCCCCCAAATGCGTCCTTGTTTGCGAAACTCATCGCTGTAGATGTTATAGGTTGCACCATCATCACGCAGGATGCGGCGCGCCTTTGCGTAGCGATCACGCAGAGCCTGCAAGCCCATTCCCGTGATGCTTTCCATCAAATACTGCCAATTCGGGCGTTGTTCTCCCTCTACATCGAAAACCTCATCGAGTAAATCCGCGCGGGGCGGATAACTCAAACGATCGTTTCTCAGGGATGTTTTTTGCTGGGGCATGGATCAGCTCGGTTTATTCAGTACAACATGTGGAGAGGCACTCTAGGGGAATAGGCGCCTCTTCGCTACTGCTATTTTTAGTCTGCCGCGCGCCGTAAGTCCAGGGTATGTGGAAATTCGTCGTTTGCCACCTCCTCTGGAGGCGCCATGGGGCGTGGCGCGTAGCCCTGAGGGAAAAACTCTCTGAGCGCATCGACTTCCGGCCGGGGTGTAAATGGCCCCTGCGTAAACCCCTGACCCTCATAGCGGGATATACGTCGGGATTCCGCCTCAAATGCATTCACCGGATAGGTATCGTAACTGCGCCCCCCAGGATGCGACACGTGATAGGTAAAGCCGCCGACCGCCATGCCATTCCAGGTATCAATCAAATCGAAGACCAGCGGCGTATGCACACCAATAGTGGGGTGCAAAGCAGAAGGCGGTGCCCAGGCTTTGTAGCGCACACCGGCAACGTACTCGCCTTTTACCGAGGTTGCACTCAAAGGAACACGTCGCCCGTTACAGACCAATACATGGCGCTCTCCTATCAGCCCCTTGGCTTTGACCTGCACACGCTCTACAGACGAATCCACATAACGCGCGGTGCCAAAGCTGCCAATCTCCTCTCCCAATACATGCCAGGGTTCGATTGCCCAATGCAATTCCAGCTCGACATTATCTATGCGGGTACGTCCATAATGCGGAAAACGAAATTCCAGGAATGGAAGCATCCACTCCAGCTCGAACTGGTAACCGTGCTCCTGTAAATCAGCAACGACTGAACGCATATCCTCCCAGATATAATGCGGCAACATAAATTTGTCGTGCAGGGACGTGCCCCAGCGTACCAGCGGTTTTTTATAGGGCGCTTTCCAGAAACGCGCCACCAAACTACGCAACAATAAAGCCTGCACCAACGCCATACGGCTGTGTGGCGGCATTTCGAAACCGCGAAACTCCAATAAGCCCAAGCGACCACTGGGTGAACCCGGAGCGTACAACTTATCTATACAAAACTCCGCGCGGTGGGTGTTGCCGGTAATATCAATTAACAGATTTCGCATGATGCGATCAATTAACCAGGGTTGTTCATTCAAGCCCTCAGGCATCTGTTTAAAAGCCACTTCAAGCTCATAAAGCATTTCATCGCGCCCTTCATCCGCACGCGGCGCCTGGCTGGTCGGCCCAATAAAGGCGCCCGAAAACAGGTAGGACAAACAGGGATGATGCTGCCAATAGGTGACCAGGCTGCGGAGTAAATCCGGACGCCGTAATATCGGACTATCTGCCGGTGTTTTGCCGCCGAGCGTGATGTGGTTGCCTCCCCCGGTTCCGGTATGACGCCCGTCCAACATAAATTTTTCGGTTCCCAGGCGGGATTCGCGCGCGACGCGATACAACTCGTTGGTGGTATTCACCAACTCCTGCCAATTATTGGCAGGATGAATGTTTACCTCGATTACACCAGGGTCCGGCGTTACCAGTAATTTGGTGATGCGATAATCGCGCGGTGGCTCATAACCCTCGATAACCACAGGCATTTTCAAGCTACTCGCACATTCCTCAATGGCGGCGATCAGCGCGACATACTGTTCGAGATTCGGTAGCGGCGGCATAAACAAATAAAGCTTGCCTTCACGCGCTTCAACACAAAGTGCTGTGCGCAAGACATCACGCACCCCTGTGACTTTCTGCTTTTTCTCTTCGAACTTTGTTGCACTTTTCCTGACAGAATTTTCATGGCCGTCATCATCGTGCAGATCTCGCGTATCTTCAGCGCCGGTTTGAAAAACAATGTTGTCTCTTTTTTGCAACGGCGATCGCGGAGTGAAAGGGTCCTGAACTGGCTCCAGATATTTTTCAAAACTTTCGTATTCCTCGCTCCAGGGCAAGCTACCCAAAGGCAGGCGCAAGCCCATTGGCGAATCACCTGGGATCAACACCAGGCGGCCGCGACGGGTTTCCCACTTGCTGCTACGCCAGTGATTGGGAAAACTCACCATACTCAGGGGGATGACAAAACCGGACGGTTTATCCAAGCCTTTTTCCAATAAACGCGCAAGACGTTTGCGCCCCAGGTCGTCTTTGACTTTGGCTGCGAGCAATTCAATATTCACCGGCACTTTTTGTTCTTCCAACAAATAATGCAAGGCATCCTCGTAGCACGGCTGCACATAGTCTTCTTCGATGTTTAATAATTTCACCAGTTTTCGCGAAAACTTGTGGGCACTTTTAAAATCAAAACCGTAATCTTTATCAACACGCGCCAAAAACGCCTGGTTTTTCCATAGCGCCTCGCCATCACTTCGCCAATACAAACCAAGTGCCCAACGTGGCACTTCTTCACCCGGATACCATTTCCCCTGACCGTAGTGCAACAAGCCGTGAGGCGCGAAATGATCACGCAATTTCAACAACAATCCTTTCGCCAGGCTCAACTTATGGGCGCCGAGTGCCTCAGTATTCCATTGCGCGCTTTCCATATCATCAATGGAAACAAAAGTGGGTTCACCGCCCATCGTTAAACACACATCGTTTTCCTGATATTCCTTATCGACAAAATTACCCAGCGCAAGCACCTGCTGCCACTGTTCTTCGGTATAAGGTTTGGTGACACGTGGATCTTCGTGTATACGGAAAACGTCGTTGCTGTGAGAAAACTCGACTTCACATTTATCTGTCGCACCCGTAATCGGCGCCGCGCTCACTGGGTCGGGTGTGCATGCGAGGGGAATATGACCTTCGCTGGCAAACAGCCCTGACGTGGGATCGAGCCCAACCCAGCCCGCTCCCGGCAAATACACTTCGCACCAGGCGTGCAAGTCTGTGAAGTCCTCTTCGGCACCGGAAGGGCCGTCCAAAGACTTTTCATCCTGCTTTAATTGCACCAGATAACCCGATGCAAACCGTGCGGCCAAGCCCTTGTGACGCAATATTTGCACAAGCAACCAGGCTGTATCGCGGCAGGAACCGATTTTTCGTTCGAGGGTTTCCTCCGGTGTTTGAACACCCGGCTCCATACGGATGGAATACGAAATTTCCTGTTGCAAATGACTATTGAGCGCAACCAGAAAATCAATGGTCCGCATTTTTTTATCGGAGATCTCCGCAAGCCATTGAGTCAATAGCGGCCCGGCCTTGATTTTTTCAAGGTAGGGTTTGAGCTCTTTTTTACTCTGTTTATCGTAACTGAAGGGGTAATTTTCGGCGTATTCCTCCAGGAAAAAGTCGAAGGGATTGATCACCGTCATATCGGCAATCACTTCAACTTCAACAGATAATTCGTTGGTTTTTTCCGGAAAAACGAGACGCGCCAGATAATTACCAAAAGCATCCTGTTGCCAATTGATAAAATGGGTTTCCGGTTTGACTTTTAAACTGTAGGCATGAATTGGTGTGCGACTGTGCGGCGCAGGCCGCAAACGAATCACATGCGCCGACAGGTTGACGTGCCGATCAAATTTATAATAGGTATTGTGTTGCAAGGCCACACGAATGGTCATAACGCTCCCCTCATTATTATCCCCTACCTAGACTTCCGGGAACCAGGTACGTGCTATTGCGCTATGTATCGAGGCGAGATCCTGTTGTAGATCGTTGAGGTATTCTCTCAGTGGCTCTCCCAGATTGTTATAGTCAATATCGTCAAAAATATTTTCCTGAAGCTTAATTAAGAAGTCGACGAGCTCTTTCGAACGCGGTAGCTTTTTCGCCGAATCCGCCAATGCATTCAAGCAGTGTGCAATGGTTCTTGGGAACTGCGCATCCTCCAGCAAGTAATAAACAACATCCTCACCTTCTACTGCGGAGCGGGTTGTTCTTCGATAACTTTGGTCTGCGCCCACGGAGCGCAACACATTACCCCAGATAAGCTGTTCAACGTTCACTGTGCTTTCATCGCGCTCCATTTGCAACAAGGCTGCAGCACCGGCATCCAATAAACGCGTTGTCATATCGGCCCGCTCAAGGTTGCGCCCGAGACGAATAAAATACCAGGCAGCATCATGAGGCATGGTGCCGTACAACAAACCATTAATTTGCTGACTGCCTTTAACAATTTCATCCAGAAACACATTCCGTTGACTACGACCTATGCCCTGCTGAATATTGTCATTCACGTAAATACTTAATTCGTTTATCAATTCCCAGGCCTCACCGGGAACCACATCCATCGTTGTCCGTACATTCTCACGAATCATTTTCAAGGACGACACAACTGACGATGGGTTGTTGGCGTCCCCCAACATAAATTTCACAACATTGCGCTCGTCTTTTACTTTATAGCGCTCAAGAAAATCCTCCTGCGCACTATTGATTTGCACGAGATTGAACCAGCCAAATTCAACGGTTCTCGGTAAATCGAACAACAAGTTATCGTAAACACCCACCAGACGTGCAGTGTTTTCAACACGCTCAAGATAGCGTGCAATCCAGTAAACCCTTTCAGCAACTTTCGAAAGCATCTTATTTCGCCTCCGTGTCAACAATCCAGGTGTCTTTACTGCCACCTCCCTGCGAGGAGTTAACAACCAATGAGCCTTTACGCAGAGCAACCCGGGTTAGCCCTCCTGTTGTCACATACTGGTTTTCAGCTTGTAAAATAAAAGGCCGTAAATCCAGGTGGCGAGGTTCAAGGTCCGATTTACCAATAATCGTGGGAGCCGTAGAAAGAGCGAGCGTTGGCTGAGCAATGTAATTGCGTGGATTGGCTTTGATCAAACCGGCAAAAGTCTCGCGATCCTTCTTTGTTGAATGCGGGCCGACCAGCATGCCGTAACCACCGCTTTCATTTGCAGGTTTCACAACAAGCTTATCGAGGTTTGCCAGCACGTATTCACGCTGTTTATCGTCGTAACACAAATAGGTTTCAACGTTAGGAACAATCGCATCCTGGTCAAGGTAGTATTTTATGATTTGCGGGACAAAAGCATAAACGACCTTGTCATCCGCAACACCGGCGCCAGGGGCATTTGCAAGCGCCACATTGCCTTTCTTCCAGGCACGCAAAATCCCAGCAACGCCCAATGTCGATTCCTTATTAAACACTTCCGGATCTAAAAACAAATCATCAATACGGCGGTAGATTACATCGACCCGCTCAAGACCAGAGATGGTTTTCATGTAAACCGTATCGTCCTGCACAATCAAATCGCTGCCTTCCACCAACTCGGCTCCCATTTGCTGAGCCAGAAAAGCGTGCTCAAAATAAGCTGAGTTATAAATGCCGGGGGTAAGCACCACAATGACCGGTTTTTTAACCTTTCGCGGCGAGAGGGAACGCAAGGTATCAAACAAACGAGCCGGATAATCGTCGACAGGTGCAATATCTGCTATCTCAAACACTTCAGGCAAAATGCGTTTGGTAATCGCGCGATTCTCTAACATGTAGGCAACACCTGAAGGGACACGCAAGTTGTCTTCAAGCACGTAAAACTCGCCATCTTTATCACGCACCAAATCTGTGCCACAGATATGCGCCCACACCCCAAAAGGAGGCGAGATCCCAACGCATTCCTTACGGAAATTTTTAGATTGCTCCAGAATGTAGGCGGGCAACACCTTGTCTTTAACGATCTTTTGTTTGTGGTAGAGATCGTCAATAAACATGTTCAAGGCTTGTAAGCGTTGCTTGAGACCTGCTGCAGTAACTTCCCATTGCTGCTTTGAAATTGTGCGCGGCACAATATCAAACGGCCAGGCGCGGTCAATATTGCCTTCGTCACTGTATACAGTAAAAGTCACACCCATATCACGCACGGTGGCTTCCGCCGCGAGCTTACGCGCAGCAATGTCTTTATCCGAGAGCGTCTTCAGGTAAGACACGAGCTTGCGCGCGGGTTTCCGGGGGTTACCCGGGCTACTCATCAATTCATCAAAAAAATCACCGGTGGCGTAGGTGTTCCACTTGGTCCACATGGTTTTCCTGGGAGGCATGGTCACTGTTGTCCTTGTTTCTGACGCATAGATTGTGCCAATTGGCGACAAGCTGACCGCGTTCAAGATTATTGTGTGGTTTGATAGCTTAACGAGCTACCACTATCAAGATTGAAACAAAATCCTAAACCAAAACCCTGGCTGTTCCTAGCAATATATTTTCTTAAGGAGAATACCTGTCTGCCTGAATTTGCAAGTTAATTCTAAAGATTGGTTTATTGCGTATGACTCAAGATCAGCCAGGAAGAAAAAGCTAGCTTGCGACTTTAAATTCGAGGTACTTTGCAAGGGTGCTTTCAAGATTTGACCATTCAATGGGCTTGGTCACATAGTCGTCCATTCCGGCTTCCAGTGCCCGGTCGAGGTCCTGCTTCATCACGTTGGCCGATAAACCACAGACTATTAAATCCTTGTAGCCTTTGTCCCGCAAAACACGTGTCGCTGCATACCCGTCCATGACAGGCATTTGAACATCCATTAGCACAATATCAAAATGGCGGCCCGAGGCAACGAGTTCGATCGCTTGCAAGCCATTGCAGGCGACGTCGTAACTTAGCCCCATATCCTCTAACATGTCGCCCGCCACCATTTGATTGATATCATTGTCTTCAACCAACAGGACGTGTCCGCTAAAGCTACGCTGAACCTCGGCGAATGTATCGTGTTTACTTTCTGCAAGCTTGCCGCTCATTTCACGGATAAATTCATTGAAACGCTCAGGGGAAAAGGGATGTTGCAAGATCGGACAGTCACACAAGGCGGCAACCCTATCGCGAAGATCTCCGGGCTGCATGTTCACTACAAAGCCAGCGAAACGATTTTTAAAATCACCCATCGAATTCACAAGCTGTGACAGTTGGGTTTCATCTTTTATATCGACAAGCAGGCAGCGCTCCCCTTCCAGGTTTTTGTCCAGCGCCTCAGTTGAGATTACTTTATTAAACATAAAGAGGTTCTTTTCCCTGAGCAAAGGTTTGCTATCAGTATGATATACAAGTGTGGTGTCTATCCCCTGGTACAGCAATTCAGCGCCTGCTGTTTCGAAGACTTCAAAGCTCACGTAAAAACGGCTTCCCTGACCTGGCTGTGATTCGGCACGAATCTCACCATTCATCAATCCGACTAACTGTTTAACAATAGATAAGCCGAGGCCAGTACCACCAAACTTACGGCTGGTGGAACCGTCCGCCTGGGTGAAGGAGTCAAATATTCGCGCGAGTTGCGATTCGGTCATCCCGATACCCGTGTCACTGACACAAACTTCCAATATCGCCTTGCTCGCCACAGAAGGCTTGTATTCAAATTCAATGGTAATGTCGCCACGCTCAGTGAACTTTACGGCGTTGTTACACAGATTTAATAAAACCTGAGTAATTCGTAAGGCATCCCCCAAAAGAACAGCAGGCATATTGTTATTGGGCAGAACACGCAAATTCAAGCCCTTTTCATCCGCCCTGACAAAAATCGCTGAAATAATATTTTCGACAATGGTATTAACCTTGAATTCACTGCGTTCAATTTCAAGTTTACCTGCTTCAATTTTTGAAAAGTCCAGCACATCGTTAATTACCCCGAGCAGGATATCGCCGGAGTGCGCCGCCTTTTCAAGGTAGTTACGTTGCTTGGCATCAAGGTCCGTTTTTAACACCAGTTCTATCAGGCCTATTAGCCCATTCATTGGCGTTCGAATTTCATGGCTCATATTTGCCAGGAACATACTTTTTGAGCGCGTAGCGTGCTCCGCTTTTTCTTTCGCCGTTGCAAGCGCGCTGTTGAGTTTTTCCTGTTGTATATTTAACTCCCGTGCATTTTCCAATAATTCGGTCGTCTGCAGGTTTTTTTTATGAAACACATCTGCTGCCTGAGCGAGATAACCAATTTCATCCTTGCGATCAATACCAGGAATATCTGTAATGTCTTTCTCTCTTGCCAAGCGGTTAAAAACTTGTGTAATACGCTTAACCGGCGAGAGCACACGCCGCAAAAGAAAAATCGCCATAGAGGTAGCCAATATAATAGAAATAAAGGCGGATACATTTTCTCTCAGCTTTATCGCTTCTGCGACTTTCTGCGTTTCAAGGTTAACTTGTTCAAGTTCCGCCTCCACCTGGCTTCTTAATTCTTTGGTGAGAAAGAGAAATTCGTTTGCTGAACCTGCCATGACCACGTTGACTAAAAAAACGTAGCCACGCGTGACCTGGGTAAGCTGATTAAAATCAGCCTCTATGCGTTCGAGATAAACTTGAGCATGTTGAATTTTACTTTGCTTGAGGATTTCTTTCGCGGCGTTGATTGATTCCTTGAAGCCTTCAACAGGCTCAAAACCAGGAGAGAAAACATAACGATAACTTTCCCGTTGCGCGTCTGCGAGGTAGTAGCGCAGACGTTCAAGAAGATTAATCGGCAAGCCTTTATCAGCTTCACCGCCCAGCTCTGCATGCAACAGCTCAAAATTCTCCTGAACTTTTTCCGCAAACAGCGTCTGTCGCTGGCGCCGTCCTTCGCGAACATTTTTAAAATTTGCTTGATAATCCTCGAGGTGCGTGCGCATTGAAGCAATTAAACTTTCACGCCTTTCGGTCTCGAGCGAAGATTTGCTGGTTTCAATTTTCTGGAGCTTTTCCCAAACACTGTCCATTAGATCCTGGAATCGTGTTCCGGCTGCGTCACTTGCCGTTTCCTTGTAAATCAGAACGTTTCTTTGTAAATCGACAACATCGCGCTCCAGCTCATGCACGCGCTCCATATCCTGGTAGGCACGACGGCTTTGGTTTTGACTTTCGACGAGCGCGTAAAAGCTCTGGCGAGACAACAACAATTGAAAAGCCAATACCGAAATGAGAATGGTCAGAACCAGAATGATTTGCGCTTGCAGTGACCTGAACATAAAAATATCAAGAGCTGATAAATTCGTACCACTTTTGCAAGCTGTATTCATAACTTGGCATTACTGTATTCCAGACTGCGACATTGCTGAGCCTGCGTTGATAGCTACCACCCGTACGAACCTCACCTTTTTTGACAGAGATTTTTCCATCTGTACCACGTAAATCGGTAACCGCAGGTTTACCTTCATACCAATAATCCCACTCCCCTTCACTCAGGTACTCACGCGATGTTTGCGGGTTAGCAATGTAATAACCCTGCCGGGCAATAAACGCTCCTGGCCACCCACTCAACCACCAATTCATATAGTCGTAGGCGGCATCTTTCACCTTTCCTCGCGTTGCGGAGGAAAGACACATTACCCCATGCCACCCTCGATAACCCTCTTTCGGCGCTGCATACACCACTGGAATTCCCTTGCCATTCAGCGCAGAGACCGCCGGCGAGAACATACTCTCAAGCACAACCCTGCCCGACGACATAAACCGTACCGACTCGGGTACGGATGTCCAGAAGCCACTAAAATGCCCCTTCTTTTTCAAATCGATGAGAATATTGAACAACGCATCCAATTCCGTTTTGGACAGCGCACCGATGTCTTCTATTTCGATTAAACCGCGTGTTTGCGCAGCCAGAACCAGATCAAATAAACCAATAGTTGGTGCGTTAACGATTCCGACTTTACCCGCATATTTTTCATCGAGTAGCCAGCCCCAACTTTCTGTTTCGTAGGGAATGCCTTTTGGAATTGTGCGGGTGTCATAGCCAAAGGAATCGACGTTATGCACATAGGGAAGATAACTGATGTAATCTGTGTGTGTGCTGCCAAGCGTATTGTCACCCTGAACATGAAGAATTTTGTAGGGCGCATCTCCGGCACCTATCTTTGCATCCACGGTCAACTTGCCTGTTTTGGTCAAACTATTGATATCCAACCAGTTCTTTATACGCTTTTTATCTATCGCTTGAATCGATCCTGAGCGCCAGAGGACATTAATGCTATTTGACCATTGCTCGTACAAATCGAAGGCTTCAGGGTACACCGAGGCTTTCTGAAGCACCGCCGCACTGCCCTTGGGTTCAAAAACAAGTTCTATCCCCAGATCCTGCATTGCTTGTTCGCGCAACGCCTCCTGCAGTGTTACATGAGTACCCAATACCCGCAGCCTTACTGGCGTTTTTGAAAAAACCATTGGTGCTTTCGACGCTAAACCTGCGGATACACCCGCCAGCGCCAGTTGCTTGATATGGCGCCTTTTTACTCTGTCTACCATTACGTTCACCCAGACATCGGACTGATTTAAAAAGTATAGACAAGGAAGAAGGCTTATACCGGGCACCAATGAGTACGCGGGGAAGTATTAACACGAGCTGGATTTGTCGTAAAAATAAGCTTGATTTACCGGAGTCAACCCATAAAACCAAAACTGAATAGTATGAAGGAATGAATTACAGTGATTTGCTCAATAAAGAACAGCAAAATTATCGAAGTGTTGTATGTCAGCGTGATTGACAATGAGTTCATCAACCCTTGCAAACACAGGGCCCGATTTTAGCCACGATTCAAAGTCGTTGAGAACCATTTCTTCCGCTGTTGCCAACACTTCGACCGAACCATCACTCAAGTTTTTTACCCAACCGGTAACACCTAAACTCAGTGCTTTCGATCGCGTGTTCGCTCGAAAAGACACGCCTTGAACGCGGCCTTTCACCAGGTAATGTTTTGTTTGCATTGCCAAACCAGCTTTATGGTGTGTGGTAACCGTATGCCTGAATAATACTTTTTGCAGCATCACTGCGCATAAATGCATAGAAGCGTTTCGCTAACGTCGAGTGTGCTGCTTTTTTTAATATCACGGCGTCCTGATATATTGGAGAATACAGATCAGCGGGTATTAACCAATACTCCTCTGGATTTTCCCCTTTTAACTGGGACATAGCAAGTAAGCCCATATCGGCATGGGCACTTATGACGAACTGATAGGCCTGACTGATATTTTCACCCAATACCCAACGAGAACGACTTGCTGTAAGCAAGCCCATATTTTCCAGAACTTGCTCTGCTGCCAACCCATAAGGAGCCAAGCGCGGATTTGCCAGAGCCAGGTAATTAAAATCAAGATTTCGCAAACGTTGCTGTAATTGCGTTTCAGTCAAGCCGCTCGCCGACCACAAAACCAGAGTTCCCTGAGCATAGGTAAATCGGCTCTCCGGTTCTGCCAACCCGGCATCAATTAACGCGAGGATCTTTGCTTGATCTGCAGAAAAAAATATATCGAAAGGCGCTCCATGTTTGATTTGCGCGAAGAACTTGCCTGAGGAGCCATAAGAAATACGGAGCTTGACCTTAAGACTTTCTTCAAGATCGCTTTCTTCGAGATGGTTTTCTTCAAGATAATTTGCTTCGAAACGCTGAACCAGCTCCTTCATCGGAGCAGAAAAATTTGACGCGACAGCCAGATGAAGCTCTTCGGAATGTGCCACAAGGAAGGGTGACAACACCAAATATAACAAACCAATCGCGAATACCTTCAGCCTGTCTATCATTTTTTAAATGCTGATTCGGAAAACAGTGAATTGAGGTATAAAGCCGTACGGTAACCGGCTTGCCGCATCCGCGTTTTAAGTACCGGCAGCTGCTTCTTTAAATAACGCCTGGCTGCCGACCGTCTTTCAGGGTAAATTGTGCCGCGTAATTCCAGACTCTCCTGAACCCAATCCAATGGGTCGGTGGTATACCAGCCATCTTTATCCTCGTCACTTATCGCCTCTTTCAACATCGCCACCCAATCTGCCTCATTTTTACCTTGGGTTTTGATCAAACCACTGTCCCACACGGCATGAAGATTTGTTTTCTTGTTAAAAAATTTCAGCTTAAACAAATTACCCCCTTTATCCTTGCCATTGCCCACATGCAAAGGCTGATGAATATCGGCAATAATATGAATTGTAAATCGAAGAGCGAGTTGCCGGGCCTGCAAATCGCTTGAGGGATCTTTCAGGATTTTTTTAAATTCAGCCAAGGCTGTCAGTGCATCCCCGTGCTTTGGTGGACCGACTTCAAAATATCGCTGTCCGTCGGGCACTGTCACATAGTGAAAATAACCTGCCTGATTTTGCCAAAAATCAGAAGAATCACTGCGCATTGTATCCGCCCATGTCGAAGCTTGTGCAAGACCCTCATCTAACAAAATAGCCTCGATAGCTTCGCGCGCCTCTGCACTCAGATAATGCTCTGCTAGCGTCGCACAAATGCGATGACCTTTGGGACCAAAGGCCAGAGCAAAATTACTAACAAACAATATGAGCAATAAAAATAAACGAATTCGCATGGCGTCAACGGGTTTTCACTCACTTTCTCAAAAAATTATGCCCCTGGAATCGGGGCTTAAGAAATACTGCAAAGTTTCGTGAGCACTATACCTCAGCTTTTTCAGCCACCAGCATTTTCCATTGCAGCTTGATATCTTCCAACATCATGTAAAAACAGGGCACGATGATCAGTATTATGGTACTCGCGAAAATAATACCAAACCCGAGAGAGATCGCCATAGGAATAAGTTGAGCGGCTTGTCGTGAGCTTTCCGTAATAATCGGGAACAAGCCTCCAAAGGTGGTCAATGTGGTCAGGAAAATCGGCCTGAAGCGTCGTACACTCGCTTCGAGAATAGCCTCATAACTGCTGATCTCTGTTCGGCGTTTATTCGCGTAGTCAACCATGATGAGCGCGCCATTCACCACGACACCACTGAGCGCGACCATCCCCATTAAGCTCACAAGTGAAAGATCGTAACCGAGCAGCAGGTGGCCAGCAACGACTCCAATTAGGCCAAACGGAATACTGATCATGACGATTAAGGGTTGCATGTAGGAGCGAAAGGCAATTGCGAGCAAGGAGTAGATGACAAACATGGCCATGGAGAAACCGCTCCACAATACCCGTGTTGATTCACGCATTTCTGCTTCGCTACCGCGAAAGCTCCAGGTCAGGCCTGGAAATTCAGCACGTAATTGCGGCAAAATTTCCGCGTTCATCACAGCGCTCACCTGGTTCAGAGCACTTTGTGGCTCAACATCCATACCGACATTTATCACTCTGCGGCCATTGCGCCGGCTGAGTGTAGAAAATGCTTCACTCAATTCCGCATCTGCCACATCGTGTAAAGGCACTTCCTGGCCAGAAGGCGTTTGTATGATGAAATCTTCGAGTGTGTAGTGTTGCTGGCGTTCTGCCAGTGGCAGTTTTACCCTGACTTCAATTTCGTTGGTACCACGAAGTTGCCGCATGGCGACAGCGCCATAGAATGCGTCACGAACCTGACGGCCGATATCTTCTGGTGTTAAACCCAACAACTGCCCTTCCGGTTTGATTCGGAAGTTGTACTGCAATTTGCCTTTGTTATAGCTGTCATTGAGATTGCGTGTATTCGAAAATTCAGCCATACGTTGTTTAAACACCTGGCTGGCTTCGGCCAATAAGTCGACATTCGTGTGACTGAGATCCACGCTGATATCATCCTGCCAACCGCCGGGTCCTCGTTCGGCTTCGAAGGTAATTTGATCCACACCTTCAATATCGCCAATTTCATTGCGCCACAATTCAATAACTTCGGCAGCACTCATATCCCTTTCATCTGGTGGCAACATCACAATCTCAACATCAATAAAGTTTTTACCGCGCACATTGGTTTTTATGCCTTCAGCAACTTTATATAAATCGTGCTCTTCAAACATGCGATGCGTCGATGCGGTAATTTCATCGGCCACTTTGGCAGCTTGCTCCAGAGTGTTACCCACCGGCAACCTGACACCCGCTTCAATTTCATCGGCAGCCACACGCGGCATCATAATCATACCCATGTGATCACTGACCCCATAGGCACCGGCAATGATTAATGCAGAAAGGGCGGCACTGATAGTGATGTAACGTTGGCGTAAACACATATCTATAAAAGGTTTATAGTGCTTTTCCACGAATCGATTCAGGGCACCTGCAACAAGCTGTTGCTTTTCATGAATAGCGCGACTGATCGCAGTTTTGTGTGTGTCCCGCGTATGGGCAAGGTGCGCAGGTAAAATAAATAATGCTTCGAACAGAGATAGGAATAAAACAACAATAACAACAACAGGAAAGGGCCACCAAAACTTGCCCATTGCTCCAGGGATGAACATAACAGGCACAAAAGCGACGACGGTTGTCAAAATAGTAAAGGTGACGGGCGATGCAATTTCCCGCGTACCTTTTACCGCGGCTTCCATCGGCGACATTCCGCGTTGCCGGTGTTCGTACACATTCTCCCCCACCACAATGGCATCGTCGACGACGATACCCAGCACCACAAGAAAGGCAAACATACTGATCATATTGATGCTGATATCGAGGAAGGGCAAAAACAAAATACCGCCAACGAAAGAGATGCACATACCCATCATAATCCAGAATGCCAAACGCAATTCCAGAAAGACCGTCAAAATGCACAAAACAATTAATACTGCCAAGCCACCGTTTTCCAGCAACAACATCAAACGATCTTTAAAATCTTCTGCGTCATTGCGATCGATACGGTAGTACACATCCGGCGGCAAGGTGGTATCCAATTCTTTCAAAACGGTGTGGACGGACCTGGAAATATCGAGGGGGCTTTGATCTCCGACACGATAGATACGCACTTCAATTGAAGGTTGATGGTTAAACTGCGAGTGAAACCCACTCTCTTCAAAACCGTCATAAATATTCGCGATTTCCCCGAGGGTGACACTTGCACCATTGTCGGCGGTGATAATTGGAATACTCGCAAATTCATCTGCCCATTGCTTGCGCTCTTTCAGGCGTAAAAGAATTTCACCGTGGCTGGTTTCGATTGCGCCAGCGGGTACATCGCGGCCGCTTTGTTCGATGATGCGCGCAATTTCACCAAGCGTAAGTTTGTAGCGGCGCAATTGTTCCTGTGGCACTTCGACGTGCGTGACATAGTCGGGAATATTACCCATGTCCACTTGTGTAATACTTTCTTCAACCAGTAAACGATCACGCAATTGCTCGCCAAGTTTTCGCAAGCTCCAGATATCGATATCACCGTACAAGCCCACCTCCATAACCTGACGGTTATTTGCACGGATGCGCACTTCAGGGTCTTCTGCATCGTCCGGGAAAGTGCGAATACGGTTCACCGCCTGGTCCACTTCGGAAAAAGCCTTCATACGGTCAGTGCCTGCCACCAACTCCAGGCTGACATAAGCCCAACCTTCGCGCGCCTGTGACGATAACTCTTTGATACCTTGAACTCCGCGAACAGCATCTTCAATGGGTTGCAAAATACCCTGTTCAACTTCTTCCGGTGAGGCGCCCGGATAAGTCACAAAGACTTCCACAGTATCCAATTCAAATTCAGGGAAAACCTGCTTTTGCATATGCATGGCCATATAAAGCCCGCCTGCAAGCAAAATGATCATCAGTAAATTAGCGGCGATGGCGTTGCGTGCCATCCAATCAATAGGGTTCGTCATGACGGCACCTTATTCCGATTTTAGACGCAGCTCTGCCCCATCCCGAATACGGGACAAGTCAGTGACTACGATGTTTTCACCCGCTGAAAGACCGGCAGAAATGTAGGCGAAATCCTTATCCATAAATTCAATATCGAGTTCACGAATGGAAAGACTGTTGTCTTCCATTACCCAGGCGGTGTCACGTTTGCGTAATAAATCTCGCGGAAGTTTTACGACATTTTCCAGCGGCTCTGCCCGAATTTGGCATTCGACAAAACTGCCCACCATCAGCGTCGGTTTATTTTTATTTTGCTCACCGATTGCGAGAGGGTCTTCGATATCAATCAACACTCGCGCCATGCGACTTTCGCCTTGCAATTCTCCAATCACACTTAAAACCTTACCTTCTCGCTGATCGCCCGCTTTCCAGGCACTGCGATCAATCACCGTGACTGCTTCACCCTGTTTCAAGCGCGATACTTTGTTCAAAGGTAAGGTCGCCTCTACCCAATAGTGATTCATACCGACAAGCTCAGCCAACACGTCGCTGGTATTCAATTGCGAACCAACGTTTACTTGCCTGGTAAGAATCTGTGCATCAAAAGGTGCCCTGACTTTCGTACGCGCAAGTTCCAACTCGGCCTGCTGCACTGCCGCTTCTGCAGCCGCGACGCGCGCGCGAGCGGCTTTCAATTGCGGTTCTCGCAATACCAGGGATTTTTGCATTGCCGACAGGTTCTGATTCAAACGCTGGTAATCTCGCAAGGCCAATTCCTGTTCGCCCATTTCAACATTGAGTGCCATTTCAGCCTGCGCTAATTCACTCTGTTTTTGTGCGAGTGCGTTTTGATAATCCGCAGCGTCCATTTCGAGCAGCACGGTTCCTGCAGCAACAAGAGAACCGGGAGCAAATTGCGCCGACATAGACACAACCTGTCCACTTACGCGAGGGCGCAACTGAACGTGTTGCGAGGCCTTTACCGTGCCCATTGCAGTAATCACCGGCTGGAAATCCCCTGCCTCCGCTGAAACAACATCAACCAGCATCGCCGTTTTACGTGTAGCCGCTTCGCGCTGGGCTTCCGGTTCGGTTGAAAAAACCACAAAAATTGCAATAAAAGCCAATAAAAACAGGCCAAGACTGAACAATAAGGTTTTTCGTGTGTGCGCACTTAGCATGTCTGCAATTATCTCTAATCAAGGGTGTATGAAAGGAAATCAGGTGTAGTCTACACCATGCCAGGTAACACCATTGTGTCGCCTGAAATAGCGATATTTTGTGCGGCAGGCAGAATTGAGCAAGACCAGACTCTAACGCTTGAGTCTACGCCTTGACTCTACCCCTTGCCCACGGCTCTATGCTGTGAGCCTCAAGCCAGCCCCGAGATACCGTCTATACTTAGGAAAGCTTCGAAATCAAGGCTGTGATTGATATACGTGAGGTAAACAGATGGCGGATGACTTTCAGGAAAAGGTTGTAACATTCACAACGGAGAACGGTGAGACCTTTGTACTGCCGGAAGACCCGCAAGCCTTATGCTATGACAAGCTCCCCCGCTCATTGAAGAAAAAGCCCGAAAGACTGCTGCGCATACTCAATATGTTTGTAGAATCCAGTCAGAATTTTCAGGATCAACTGCACGAGAGCCTGGAAGAAGCATCAACCGAGAAACTGGCCTTCGTCTCCCACAGCTATAAAGGGGCTTGCGGTAATTTAGCGCTTCGGGATTTGTACGAGAAGCTTCAAAAAATGGAAAGCGATGCCAAAGCCAATCACCTACCCGACCCTGCGTTTATCGATGCCTTTCAGGCAAGTTACCAACTTGCCTTTCAGGAAATACAAAAAACCATCGTGTTAAATCAACACTGAATCCAGGCCTAATCCGCCCAAAGCCAACGCAGCGCTTCTGGTAACACTGCACCGGGATGACTGTCATTGTGTTCGCCATCTGTCCATACATGCGTCAACTGATAACGTGGACCCGGTAGTTTCTGTTCATCCGCATGGCGATTCGCATAGTGCAAGGCGGCGACCATTTGTTGGTTGGCCAAAAACCAGTGACCCCACTCGTTATCGAGATCATTGCTACCATCCTGAAAAAATATTTTCATTGGACGAATTGCTTCACGACGAATCAATGCGGGATAG
Organism: Cellvibrionaceae bacterium 1162T.S.0a.05; assembly: GCA_000964245.1. Lineage (GTDB taxonomy): Bacteria > Pseudomonadota > Gammaproteobacteria > Pseudomonadales > Cellvibrionaceae > 1162T-S-0a-05. Next base: position 4,372,277 of record LANB01000001.1, read on the forward strand.
TCCTGCCCACCGAGTTTGATCGGCGCTTCGTTTGGCCGAAAGCCAATGCTTACAAAACTGCCGATTGCACTGTAGACCTTGCGAAAATAGTCAGGCCGTTGCCAAGCCACGGTGAAGGCACAGATAGCGCCGCTGCTGGTACCTGCAATTGCTCGCTGTTCAGGGTCCTTGGTCAGATTAAAACGCTTACCGACGGTGGGCAACATTTCCTCAATCAAAAAACGCGCATAACGGTCATCCAATGCATCATATTCCTGCGCGCGATGGTTTGGGTTACTCATGCCTAAATTGTCAGGGTAACTCTCCGAGGTATTGCCTGGCGTGATGAATATGCCAATGGTGACCGGCATCTGACCTTTGGCAATCAGGTTATCCATCACCTGCGGAACGCGTAACGAACCTTCAGGGTGAGTTGCTCTTTGTCCGTCCTGAAACACCAGCACACTGGCGGCTTCTTCAGGCTTGTATTGTGCAGGCACATAGACCCAATACTGCCGCACCGTACCTGCAATAATTTTACTGTGAAATTCGAAAGGCCCTTGCAATTCGCCTTTGGGAACACCTTTTTGAGGGAAATGATCTTCAGTTAATTTTAGATCGCTGCGAATATTGATGTCGGCCTGAGAACACGCTGTCGAGACCAGAAACAGAATTGTCATTATTATTTTTATTGGCATAAATTTAACTCCCTGAGCCAGGTGCCTTTATTTTTATTTTTTGAATGAAAGCGCGTTTGCTCCCCTGCCCCTGGCAAGGGGAGCAAACTCGACGCAACCTATTCCAGAGGTTCCAACTTCAATTCAACGCGACGGTTTTGCTCACGACCACTGGCGGAACTATTACTCGCAATAGGTTGGCGCTCGCCATAACCACGGACGTGAATACGCCCCTTACCGACACCACGTTCGGCAAGATAAGTTCCCACACTCGCGGCACGCTGCTCGCTCAAGTTCTGATTAAACTCGGAAGACCCGGTTGAATCTGTGTGGCCACTCACTTTGATCACCGTTTTGTCGAATTCCGCCAATACCCTGGCAACAGAATTTAACACTGGATAAAAATCACCGCGAATATCATAGCGTGCCGTTTCAAACGTAATATTGCCGGGCATCACAAGGTGAATCACATCGCCTTCCCTGCGCACACGTACACCACTACCCTCTAATTCCTGGCGCAATTTCTTTTCCTGAACATCCATGTAATACCCCACACCACCGCCGATGGCGGCACCCGCTGCGGCACCCGTAAGAATACCTTTTTCGCGATCCTTATCACTTGATGTCGCGGCACCGACAACCGCTCCGGCAACCGCGCCCACTGTCGCGCCCTTGGCGGTATTACTGGTTTTCTTTTCGCCTGTATACGGGTCAATCGTACAAGCACCTAAAACTAAAACGACACTCAAAGCCAGAATGCTTTTCATAACTTTTCCTCTAGTGTTTTAAACGGGGTTCACTGACTGCTTCAAATTTTCCATCCTGAAAACTGATGGCATTACTCGCACCAAACTGCCTCCAGGTTTGCACTTCATGTCCTTTTTCTTCCAATCCGGTTTTTACTGCTTCGGGGAGAGTCCCTTCTGCAACAATGCGGTCTGGCGTCCACTGGTGATGAACTCTGGCTTGCGCCAAAGACGCTTCAAGGGGCATACCCAGAACCAGATGATTGACAATGGCTTGTACTACCTGATTAATAATTGTCGGACCACCAGCGGCACCGACAGTCATGACGGGCTTTTCGTCTTTTAACACCAGAGTTGGACTCATACTCGACAAGGGTCGCTTACCAGGTTGAACGCTATTTGCAAAGGCACCAACCAAATTAAAGGCATTGGGCACACCTTCCTTCGCTGAAAAATCATCCATTTGATTATTCATCACCACACCTGAACCGGGGATGACTACTTTGCTACCGTAACTGGTATTAATCGTTGAGGTAATTGCAACCCAATTTCCTTCTGCATCGGCCGCCGTTAAGTGCGTTGTGTGTTTACCGAGCTGTTCGAAAAAATCCGATTCGCTGTTTGGAGGCGTACCGTGCCCCTCCACCACGCTGGCTTTATCCAACTTGATATGTGCTGCCAGTTTTTTAGCATAGTCTTTGTTAATTAATCCGCGTGGCACTTTGACGTAATCAGGATCCCCGAGCCAGTACGCTCGGTCTGCAAACGCCGGTTTCATGGCTTCAACCATTACATGATAACGTTCTATGTCATCCATCGATTTTAGATCAAAGTTATCAAGGATATTCAAAATTTCTGCGACGTGAACACCGCCTGAGCTCGGTGGCGGAAAACCGTAGAGGGTATAACCCGAAAATTCCGATTTGATCGGTGCGCGCAGTTTAATTGTGTAATTTTTAAAGTCGTCGTAGCGTACAAGCCCTTGATTGGCTTTCATCCACTTGTCGACGGCTTTGGCGAAGTCTCCCTTGTAAAAATAATCCGGCCCCTGCTTTGCAATTCCGCGGTAAGTTTTTGCCAGATCTTTTTGAACGAGAATATCGCCTTCACGGAGTTGTTCGCCATTTTTCTTGAGGAAAATTTCTGCGGTCGCCGGAAAGCTACGAATAGTTTCAAGCGCTCTCCCCTGACGCGCCTCAAAGGCCTGGTCGATGGCAAAGCCTTTTTCTGCCAATTCCGCCGCGGGTTCAACAACCTGAGCCAGACTTAATTTTCCACCTTTCTTTTGCAAGTAATCCAATGCAGCGACTGAACCGGGAATACCTATAGCAAGCGCACCGGTTTTGCTCGCCTGTCGGTCCACCTCACCGTTTTTAAGAAACATGTCCCGGTGTGCAAGTGCTGGTGCCATTTCTCGGCCATCTATTGCTTCGATCCGACCATCAGCCCAACGCACCAGGATGAAACAGCCGCCGCCGATGCCGGAGTTATGCGTATCAACCACACCCAGGGTGTAGGCGACAGCAACGGCGGCATCAATCGCATTCCCGCCTTTGGCCAATGCCGCTTCACCAGCTTTCGTTGCCAGTGGGTGAACTGATGCAATCGCGGCTTTTTTATCCACGTAAGCTGGCGAGAGAGGACTTTCACTTCCTGCACGACAGGAAAATACCAGTATTAAACTCAAAATTGTTAACAAGAGCTTGAACTGCATACGATTCATCTAATGCTTTTCCTTTTTTTGGAAGATCGCCTTTAATCCACCGGGGGTGAATATTTCACAGGCTATCCGTGAGTTTTATACATTTATTTGCGCAGTTTTTTCTTATGCTAGGCCTCAGCAAGTCGGCGTCACAAGGACAAAGTCTTGTGCAAGGGCCAGCTTTGGCCTGGCGCAGGGAGGTGCCCGCTTGCCGATATTCTAACATTGTGTGGATCAATCTGGCCTGGCGCCAGAAAGTGAAGGGAAGATGCACGTTTTAATGAAGACGCCTAACGACTTTAGTTCGCTGTACAACTTGCAGTTCAACTCCAAAAACCCCAACGATAATATTGCACTTTTACGACTCAGCCTGAAAATCAAGGACGCAAAGGTCGTTGTTGACCGTGTGGCGCGCTGCAGTGGTTTTCGCCCGCCCGGCGAAGTGCGCACTGGTCACGAGATTCCAGACAGTATAATCGGCCATTGGATAGATATATGTGACAAGGATGGCAATGTTATTTATCGACGCACCATTCAGAAACGCTTGCCTTTAAACATGGAGCATGCAGGCTATCGTCTTCAACGTATCTACGCACTGGAAAATTACTGCATCCTGGTTCCCGACCTTGAGGAAGGCCATAATCTGGTACTTTATGAGCAGTCCTTGCGTCGCCCGGATGATAAAAAGCCACGCCGCGTAGAGCGTTTGCGTTTAGGCCTCATGCAATCAGAAAACGGGCGTCAGTGCTTGTAACGGTTCATTCAATCGAACTGGAATGAAAAGGCTTTGATTTCCTCAATCACCTGAACCTTTCAATCTACGGGTCAACCTCAACGAGCATGTTGACCCACTCCCCACTTTTACCACCCTTTCGGTAAAGGCTTACAAATCTGGATGGCATCTGCTTTTTGACTGATGTACTCACCGATAATCAATTCTTTCATAATCCGGCTGACCATTTCTCTTGAGGAGCCCACCATATTGGCAATGTCCTGGTGAGTGGGTTTGGGGTCACGGATAATCTTGTTTTCATCACACATCTTTTCAAGTGTATGCGCGACACGCCCGTAGACATCAAGCAAAGCCAGATCTTTCACACTTTGAGTGAGTTTGCGAACTCGGCCGGTGAGCTCCTGTAACAACGTCATGCAAAGCTCCGGACTTGAGGTAATAAACTCCTGAAAGCGTTCACGAGACATTGTGAGAAACTCACAATCGGTAACCGTCATGATAGAGGCAGAACGAGGGCGACTATCAATCAGGGAAAGCTCCCCGAAATAGTCTCCTTCGCTCATATAATTGAGGATGAGCTGCTTGCCATCGTCACCTTGAACGAAAACACTGACTTTTCCGGAGCGAATAACAAACAGCTGATTGTTCTCGTCCCCTTCCATAAATAACACAGTATTTTTCGCGTAGCGGCGCGCAACGCAAAGCCCTTCAAGCTCCTCAATTTGGGATTGAGGAACATTGGCAAATAAACTTACTTTCCCAAGCATGGATACAGATTGTCTTTAGTTGTGACCCTTTCGGGCGGATGCTGACGACTATGGTAATCGTGTGGCGAGATTTTAGCAAAAACACTCACGCAAGTTTGACCTAAAACCAGCGTTTTAACCCCGACGGCTAACCCACGCAGTTGCGGCTGAAGCCAGTTCAGGTTTCACTTTTAAAAAAAGGGAGGAATGAATCCTCCCGAATAAGCATCCAATGAAAGGGTAAAGATCTCCTCTCGTCGCCACGTCCCTGTATGCGGTGACCAGTCCGTGGGTCTCCGATCGGATCTCTGTACCGCAGGACTATTCTGCGACAGCAAACGCCCTCGAATATGTGCGTTATTTTGCGCGCCCTTTGTGACTTATTCACATCAGCTTGAATCGTCTATGCTTAATGAACCCCCATAAACAAATTCAGTGAGATAAACGGTGGACGAAGAGCTCAAGCTGGAATTGCTCGACAGTTTCAACGATATTTATGAAGACGTTGAAGTATGCCTTACTGACATCCGCATCAACCCCACAACCGAAATGCTCAACCACCTGTTTCGCTCTGTACACAATGCGAAAGGCAACGCTGGAATGATGGGGCTGGAAAATATTGTGAGCTACACCCACGCCATCGAAGAACTCGCTGGCGCCATTCGAGCCAAACGCTTCCCCTGCTCGTCGACTCTCAGCGAGATCATACAAATCTGTATGGACCGCTTGAAAGACCTGCACTATCGCGATGTTCTGGGTAAACCCTTTGATAACCTGCAAGAAGCCGAAACCATCAAACAATTACAAGCACTTGCCCTGAGCGATGAAGCCAGTGTCGAGACACACGCAAAAACGTTATTGCAGTATTTGGGAGGCGATTTATGTGACAGCAAACTCACCGCTACTGGAGATACATCGCCAGCAGGCAAGGATGAAAAACCCAATGCAGATTTGGACGAAAACCAACGAGAACAGGATCTGCTGTTTTTTCAGGAGTTGTCGTTACAAATCGATGGGCAAAGTGAGCACTGGGAAGGCCGGAGCATCCAGCTCTTTGATTGGGCTATGAAAGTTAACCATATTGGCGGTAAACCAGTGTCCTACGCACAATTCGCTGCGGCAATCTACCTACATGATCTCGGCATGTCTTTTCTGCCCACTCAATTGATTGATAAAAACGCCCATTTCAGCGAAGACGAGCGCCATATGCTGAGAATGCATCCCAATTGGGGCTACGGTTTATTAACGCGTATGCCCGGCTGGGAGGAGGCGGCGCAAATTATATTGGACCACCACGAATGGATTAATGGTGAGGGCTACCCCACCGGTAAAAAAGGCGATGACATTCATATCGGAGCCAAAATTCTCGCCATTTTGGATGCTTTCTTTTCTATCACACGTGGCCGCGCCGACCGTGACGTTCGGCGCACAGTGATGCGCGCTATCTCCGAGATAAACAACGCGTCAGGCTCGCAATTCGACCCTTTGTGGGTCCAACACTTCAACACCATGGTGCGCCAGGAGCTGCACGCCGGGCTGCTCTAGGCCCACCCTAAAAATAGAGCACACTTAAGTATTGGGCTTTGGTCGGTCGCAATAACATGGCCAAAACTGCGACAATACCGACAACCTTGGTGTTAGCCGGGATGCTACAGAATCCCCAAATAATTCAACAACTTCCCGGATTCCCGCTTGACTCCCTCGGGGCAACTGAATAACATACGCGGCCTTCAAAACGCGCTCGTAGCTCAGCTGGATAGAGTACCTGGCTACGAACCAGGCGGTCAGAGGTTCGAATCCTCTCGAGCGCGCCATATAAAGAAACCTCGGCTTTAGCCGGGGTTTTTTTTTGCGTGTTGGAGAGGCTGATAACCTCTGATCAGGCTCGACAATTGTGCCGGGAGCGCAGCGCCTGCGGCAATCCGCCCTGAGCAGCCATAAGCGTAATCCCCCCTTTTATGTCAGCAAGCTATGCTTAACATAGAATGCAGTACAATGGCCAACCAACAACTAACCCGGCTGGAGAACCGATTTGAAAAATAAAGCAGCACAGCTCGCCGCCAACAAGAACATTGCCTTGGTCGCTCATGACAACAAAAAAGTGGAATTATGCGATTGGGTATTAAATAACAAGGAAGCACTAAAGCAACACAACTTACTGGCCACAGGTACCACTGGCTACAAACTCCAGGATTACACCGGTTTAGACATCGTCAAGTTCATCAGCGGGCCACTGGGGGGCGATCAGCAAATAGGCGCTAAAATATCGGAGGGCAAGGTAGACGTACTGATATTCTTCTGGGACCCCTTTGAGCCTATGCCACACGACCCGGACGTGAAAGCCTTGTTGAGAATTGCCGCAGTCTGGAACATACCTGTTGCGTGCAACCCGGCTTCAGCAGATTTTATTATTTCCTCTCCCCATATTTCCGGCGTCTATGAACGTCTAATTCCGGATTATGAGTCTTATTTGAAAGAGCGCACAGGCGCGGTCTAGGCACTGAGCTTTCATCCCCCTCCTTTGACCACCACAGATAAAAAAGGCCCGCCACCTGGCGAGCCTTTTTAATCAGTAATGGCGGAGAGGGAGTCCGCCTAACCTTAATCCCATAGAATCCCATAACATCTCTTTATCCCAGTATTTACAGTACTTTCAAACTTTCCTTTGTTCCACCAAATACCATGTAGTACCATAACAGCCCAACATAATTGTTGGTTGAAATGTTGGGCGTATCAGTATGGCGGAGGATTTTCATGGCTTCAAAATCAAAGGGCGCACACCGGGAGCGGTCACTAACAGCGGTGTTTATCCGGAATGCCAAACCCGGGTTCTACAGTGATGGAAACGGCCTGTATTTGAAAGTGGATCAGTCTGGCGCGAAACGCTGGATACAACGAATAGTTATCCAGGGAAAGCGTGTTGATCTCGGCTTGGGCAGTACCAAAATCAAAACACTGGCAGACGCTCGAAAAGAAGCAATTGAAAATAAAAATCTGATTCGCGAAGGTGGCGACCCGAGAGCGGAAAAACGGAAGCAAAGGGAAATCCCAAATTTTGAAGAGGCCGCTTTAAAAGTTTATGAGCTCCACCGGCCTGGCTGGAAAAATGAGAAACACGGCCAGCAATGGATAAACACCCTCACTGAATACGCTTACCCTTCTCTCAGTCGCAAGCGTGTAAGTGAAATAACCAGCACGGATATCCTTTCCTGTATCGCTCCTATCTGGCACACCAAAACCGAAACCGCAACACGTGTTAAACAGCGTATAAACACCGTTATGAAGTGGTGCCTGTCCAATGGCTACATTTCAATTAACCCTGTAGAGGGCGTTTCCGCAGCACTACCAAAGCGACCGGACAAGGTTACACCGCACCGCGCCTTACCCTTTGAACAAACGCCTGCAGCAATCCAGACAATAAAAAACAGCAAAGCCTTTGAATCAACAAAACTTGCCCTGCTTTTTCTGGTTTATACGGCTGCTAGGTCCGGAGAGGTCCGCTTTGCCAAATGGGAGGAAATCAACGGAAGCACCTGGACAATTCCAAAAGAACGAATGAAAACCAAAAAGCCGCACCGCGTTCCACTTTGCAAAGAAGCAAAAGAGATTTTGAAGTTAGCTGAGCAATACCAGGATAAATCGGGGTACATTTTCCCGGGTACCGTTAAAGGCAAAGCACTTAGCGAAAACACATTTAATAAATTACTTAAAGATTTGAACATTGATTGCGTTGCCCATGGATTCCGCACCAGCTTCCGCATGTGGGCCGCCGAGAAGACTTCAATACCTCACCAGGTATGCGAGTTCGCCCTCGCTCACGTGGTCGGTGACAAGGCCGAGAGGGCTTACCAACGCAGCGATTTATTCGAGAAACGTGCAGAGCTTATGGGTTTATGGTCTTCATTTCTTAAACAACACAAAAAAACAGTTATTCAGTTACGTGAAGCGCAATGACCAGGCCAGCATTCCCTGAAGACAGAGCCGAACTCGACCACGTCGTTCGCCTAATCGTTGAAAACGCTGCTGCAATAAAAAATCTCGACCTTGACCCTGAGGGTTCAGATGGGAACCACCCTGCAAATATGGTTATGGAATGGCTAAAGCCAGAGATTGAGAAACATGGCTATCTTCCGGAGTCGACATCAGATGTTCAGTTCCTGCCTTTAGGCTGGCCTCAAGATATCGGAAATCTGTACGCCAAGCTTGGTTCACTTCTTTTTGGTTTAACTGGAAGTGAAGAGGAAAACGTAAACGAGCTGACAATCCTCTTTCTTAAGGTTAAAACTTATATTGACGATGGAATACACCTAACCAATCAGGCTAAAAAAGCTTCGCTTAAAAAAAATGCAAGGAAGGCTACTCTTGCCACCAAAGCAAAAGCCCAAGAATGGAAGACCCTAGCTGACCAGCATAGAAAGCGGCTACTCTCTAATGGAATGGATGAAAGAAATATTGTTAGCACCGTTGCAAGGCTAGTAAATAAACATCCGAGCGTGGTTCGGAGACATTTCAATAAATAAAGCGTGCAAACCAAGCTTGGTTTGCGCACTTTTGCACACATCGCCTGTTTAAATCCACTCATTGTTATTTCAGAATCCTCTTATTGTTATTTCACACATGACACACGAGGGGATTGCATGGCAATTAAATTACTCCGACGAGAAAAGGCCCAGGAATACTGCGGCCTCTCCAACACCGAATTCTATCGACGTATAAAGTCAGGCCTTTTACCTGTTGGCATTCCTTCGGGCAAGGCTATTCGCGTTTGGCCTGATTACGAAATCGAAAAAATTCAAAAAGCCATAATTGCTGGCGCATCAGATGAGGAAATTCGAATTGTGGTTTCCAACATTCACAAAGAGCGAGGTGCCGCTTGTGGACGAACTTAAAAAAGCCATCTACCAGGTAAATGAATTCCTCAACCTGTTCAACGCCATGCCTACCGACCAGGCCACTGATGATGCACGCGCGGAAAAACTTCGTGAAATGCTCCGGGAGGTGGTCCAGTGAGTACAGTAATCAAATTGCAACAATTCCTGATGGAATTATTCGAGGACTTCCAGTACCTGGATGAACAGGACAAGCGAGAACGCCAAAAGCAATTGGCAGATATTTTCGAAGAGTTGCTGGCGATGGAATCGAGACTGAAAGAACTCGAACGCCAGCCAAGACATTAAAAAAGCCCGGTTATTAGGCCGGGCAAAGAAATGGTGAAACTTGTAACTCGAATTCTAACATGCCCTATTTATTCATCAAACACACAACTGGCAAGTACAGAGTAGGAAGGGATTTATACCGCGGTGGTTTAACTTTGCATTTTGAAGACTCAGAAACTGGCGAGCTCTACCACGCTGTTTTTAACGTTGATGTTGAGTACGAAAGAAATACGTCCAGACACCGAAAAGGCGACCCATTACCAAAAGGCCAATTTCGAGTGAGAAAGCTTATGGGGTTTTATAAGTTCTGGATCAGTTGTGGGCTTGAACCGCCTGACCGTCTTTCAAAATTTCACCGCTATATGGGAAAGCTAAAAGACCTGGAGTTTGATTTTATGTACAACGAAGAAACCAACAAAGTGATTAACGACAGTTTAACGTGTAAAAAAACCTTGCCCCAGTTGTCCCCAAGGTTGCCCCAAAACTTGCCCCAAGGCGACCCCAATTTGTTCCCAACGGATGACACGTACTTTGAATCTCTAGTTAATTTGCCTGAAGCCCGCATGGAGATTGAGGTTGAAGAGAATGGGGAACACTTTTCTTGTGAACACTTGGACAACGATAATAAGTTAACAAGGATAAGCGTACTAAGAGAACAAGATAACTCTTCTAATAGTGTTTTTATATGCGGGTCGAAACCTGAAAAAAATGAACAGCCGTTAAGCGAACATGAACGCGTGTTAAATCAATCTTTTGATGATTGGCAAAAAGATTATGACTCGAGGTAATTGCATGCGCCCGCCCTAAAAGCGGGGCGCACATGAGTAAACGACGCGTGCACCACGCGTGGAGTTTCCGTGGAATAAACAGGGGTTATTGCGGAATTAACGATTAAGTAACGCTAAACCCGTTACCAAAATTCACAACAGGAGAACAAACCATGAAAAACATTGACGAAACCCAGGAACGTGTAAAGCGATCGAGGCAGTTAAACAAGCTAACCGCCGACCTACAGGATGTATTCCATAGTTTTGGAGAAAAGCAGTCTAAAACCAAACTGGTAAAATCAATACGCACAATTCACGAAATGTCGTTAAGAGAATTAGCGATTTTGGAGAAGCATGATGAGACCGCGCCGGTACATTAAAGACATTAGAGGCTATGAACGCTGGCTAAGGAAATCTGGATTTTCGAAAAAAGAATCTTTGATACTCGCAACAGCATGGCGTAAACTAGAAATTGGTGAGCACACCTCCGACGGTGATGCAACCACCGACAGTAACAAGCGCGCTCACCAACGGCACCTCTCATAACGTTTGTTACAGTTGCAACTTGTCGACCAGTAAAGGCGGCAAAGCCCAAGGCTCTACGGTAGTGAATATCGTGCTTTTTAAAGAAAAGAGAGCCTGTCAAATGCTTTGTTGCGAAAGAGAACTGGTCGCCCTCTTGGGTACTTCATATTTTCTTTCCTACCAAAAGTTTAACGTTTGCTGCGCGAAGTGGTTCTCGTTGTTGGTCTTGTTCGCTTATTGCGTTGAAGTGGTATTCGAATAATCGACTGCTTGGGGTTTAAGCAAAATTAAATTCTAAACGGTAAAATATTATGAATACTGATTACAACGAATACCGCAAAGTTTTAGTGGAAAAGGCGGATGAAATTAAAGAAAACTATGCTGAAGTCAAAGAGGAAGTTAAAACTCTTGGCGACAAGCTTCTTCAGTTTGAGCAAAAAGGGATTTCAAATTTGGAATCAATCGATGGTCAAAGAGATTTCGAAATAAAAGGGTTTTCGGAGTTTTTGCGAACCGGTGAAACCAAGTCAATGAGCATAACAACTGAATCTTCTGGTGGTTATACTCACGTTCCTAAACTTTCAAACAAAATCATTGCAGCGGTTGGCGAAATAAACCCACTATTTAATGAAGTAAATACTGAAATTATTTCGTCCAACGAATTTCAGCAAATATTTACTACCAGCCGAAGTGCTACAGCAAGGTCAGCAGAGTCAGGCACACGCAACGAAACCAACACTGCTAATTTTGAGCGTTCAAGCATTAATCTCTTCGACTTATACGCAGTACCTCAGATTACAAATGAGCTACTCGATTCAAGTGATTTTGCAATCGACAAGTGGTTAGTTAATGACGTTCGGGAATCTTTTAATGAAACCTTATCTACCGAGTTTGTTTCAGGTTCATCAAATGAATGCATTGGTTTGTTAAACAGCATGAGCCCAAACTCTTTGGTAAGCTCACCCGTTTTGCCATGGGGCTCTATTCGTTATCTGACCCCGACAAATTCACCTCAATCTATAAATTACCCTGATTTATTGCGGCTGGTTAGCGCACTTCCACTCAGATATAAGGTCCCTGGAAACGCCAAGTTCTTTATGTCTACAGGAGCCATTGAAACCGTGCGTGGATTACTGGACCAAAATGACCTTCCAATTTGGCGGCAGGACTTCGGCGTGGCTGGTGCACCAATGGTTTTACTGGGTTATCCGGTAGTCGAAGTTCCTCAACTGGAAAGCACGGGTTACGAAGTTCTGTTTGGTGATATGAAGCAAACCTACACCTTTGTTACCCACTCTCGCGGTATTCGCATGCTGGTTGATCAGATCACAACCAAAGGAATGACCAAATTCTACACAAGCATGCAGTGTGGAGGTGGCGTAATGGATTCACGAGGCATGGTTGCACTGGCATCGTAATAAGAGCGGGAGCAATCCCGCCTTTTTAATGCTTTCAGGGGTATGGGGGGGCAAATCCTCACAGGCTTCATACCGGACACCGCCGCTGTCCCCTGATTTTTATATCCCCAGTAAAAAGGTCACGAAATGAGTAAACCAAAACAACCCCTGGAACTTGCAATAATCAAAGGGGCAACCAAGAAAAACCCTCAGCGTTACACTGGTGATGTCATTCGTAATGAAAACGCACTTGGCAAACCACCAAAGCACATGACGAAGGAACAAATAGCTGCATGGGAAGAGTTAGAGGAGCACGCCCTGCCCGGTGTCCTAACCGCCTCAGATCGTTTTATAGTAGAGATCGCAGCCAGCTTAATGGCTGAAATGAGGCGCGACCCGGACAAGTTTCCAGTAGGGAGATACTCACAGCTAAAAAGCTGTTTGTTCCGGCTTGGGCTCAGCCCTTCAGACCGTCAAAACATCACAACACCAAAAAAGCCTGCCGGTAATGGCTTTTCACAATTTCTGGAGTAATAATTTATGGCCAGTGAACAAAAGTTGATATACAAGCTTGAGGCAGAAAACACCAAGCTTTTATCGAAACTTGACCAATCCGAAAAGCGTCTCAACCGGTTTTCCAGAAGCGCAAAAACCAACTCAAAGGCTATACAAAAAGCATTCGCTGTTATTGGTAGCGGTGCAATAATCGCAAAAATCACTTCAGCAACCGCCAAACAAGAGGCAGCTATTAAACAACTCAGTCAAACTCTGGAGAGCACTAACAATGCTGTCGGCTTGAGTTTTGATGAACTGGTAAAGCATGCCGAAGACCTTCAGAAAGTTACAACAACCGGTGATGAAGAAATAATTGAGGCGCAGAGTAAACTCGCCACCTTCACCAAAATAACCGGCGATGAGTTTAAACGTACAACTGAACTTGCACTTGATATGTCAGCCAAGTTCGGCACCGATGTACAAAGCTCTGTTTTACAATTGGGTAAAGCATTAAACGATCCTGTAGCCAATTTGAATGCATTGTCTAGAGCCGGAATTCAGTTTGATAAAGACCAGAAAGAAATGATCAAAACACTCGTGAATTCTGGTCGACGGGTAGAAGCACAACAGGAAATATTAAAAGAACTTGAAGTCCAATTTGGCGGTAGTGCCAGAGCTGCCCGCGATACGTTCGGGGGAGCCTTAACCAGTCTTGGCAATGCAGCCGGTGATTTACTTGAAGCCGACTCTTTGGGGGGCGCTACTGAAGCGCTCAACAACTTTACCGAACTACTACAAGATAAAAATACGATTGAGGCAGCACAAACTCTTGCTAATGCAGTAATAAAGGCTTTTGAAGAAACAGCAAACGCAATCATTACCACCATAAATGTGACTGAATATCTGGCAGAATCATTCGCAGCTTCACTTAGCGGACCAGCAGCTGACGATATACCCAGGCTGCAAAGTAAACTTGAGGACTTGAGCTCTACCCTCGGTAAAATCAAAGCTGGCACATTCGAGTTACCTCTTAAAAATCAGGACCAGTTTGTTAAAAAACTCGAGGAAGAGATTGAGAACATAGAGACCCTCCTGAAACTTAACGAAGATTTGGGTAAAGCTCGCTTACTGAACCTTAATGATTTTCGCCCAGAATCCACAAAAAATAGCGATAAGAAACAAGGAGGCACAGCTGTAAAGGAGTTTGCCGATCTCGCAAAAATACAAGAACAAATTGCAAACAACGAATTTAACAAAGCGATCAGCGATAGTGCGTCGCTTCTGGCGGCCACCATCACCCCATTAGAGCAATTAAATATAGACCTTGAACGCGCGAAAGAGTTAACCAACGAAGGTTTTTTGTCACCAGCGGAATTCGACAAAATCAGTGGCTTTATAGAGTCACAAAAAAATGTTCAGGAAGAGTTTGTTTCCGGGTGGGAAGAAGCCGTTGAAGGGACATATTCCCTGTTTTCTGACTACCTTCTTGACCCGCTTTCTAACGACTTCAATGATCTCGTAGATAGCATTCTAAAGTCATTCCAACGCGTGGCAATTAATTCAATGTTATCCAGTTTTCAAGGCATGCTTGGCGGTTTTGCTGCAAACAACCAAGGGTCACTGTTGGGTGGCGTCGCTGGGCTATTTGCGGGAGCCCGGGACGCGGGAGGGCCAATACCGGGCGGCAAATTTGCCTTGGTTGGCGAGAAAGGCCCTGAACTTGTTATGGGTCCGGCCAACGTGGTCAGCCGCAAGGACACTGCTGAAATGATGGGCGGCAACATCAGCATGACTTTCAATATCAGCGCTCCCAATGAGCAGGCCGGCCGCAAAGCTGCCGGTCAAGTGGCGCGAGAAGTTCAAGGCTCGCTCGCTTCAGGTGGCAGATACCTTTGATATTCATTTACAGTTCAGAAAAGTGAGCGTATCTTTAAAGTCAGGCCCTGGCAGTGCGCCAACACCACCAGGGCCCTAACCAATCAACTACCTTATAGGAGGCAGTATCATGGCTGACGCCAATTCTATCACTTCAATTAAATCAGATTCCCCAAAACACCCGCATACACGTCCACTACAGCGCACTTGGCTGGCCATGAATGAGCTGCACTATGCTGCAGAAGCAATTCGAAAGCTTGGATTGTTGGAGATGGCTGCTGAATCACATGACGTCGACACCGGGTATATTGCGCTTGCCCTCGGCGACCACGTGAAGCACTTGCGTGAAACCATCGCGAAGGAACTTGCTCCAATTTACCGCGACGCTGGCGAACAACCAATCGACTGTTAAAAATCGACCCCGGCTAAAGCGTAGTCCCTGGCTCCTGGTCGGTGTCTTCCTGACTCCTGGCCGGTGGGGGGCGACGTCGTTATTCTGCTGATTTGTGTTGCCCGCGGATAGTGGGCAATCTCTTCAATATCTGTAGGATATTTCCTACAAAAAGGATCATTCGTCAAAGTCATCCCAAGCCTGAACATCGATAATATTCACTTCACCATGCGAAACGGTATATACAACCGCGAAATCGACCAACCCGATACTCATGTCACCTGCCCTGTGTGCAACATAATATGTAACTCCGTTGACCTCTTTTGACTTCCCAATGTCTTCCGGGGTACGTGATACCAACCACACGAAACCATCCCACTGATCAGCAAATCTTTCATATTTTCTTTTCAAATCATCAACCGACTCTGTGGCGGTCTTTTCTTCAACTACGGTTCGATAATTCGTCCAAAATGATCCAGTCAATGTGCAATTCCTTAATGACTAATTTCAACTCCTGAATGTTTGTCTACTACCTCATCTGCCCACAGCAAAACGGGAACCCTGAAGTCACCACTAGTGGCAATCAATGTTGCCTCTAACGGTATTTCTTCGCCCTCACCAGCCGCTTCCCAAACATCATCGTGTGAAAGTTCGCTAATTTCATCAGCTGTAAAATTGTTGCAAATACTGTTAGTTACAGTCTTAACAATCTCTTTTTCAAATTCTGAAAATAGCTCCAAATTAACATCAACCAGAGACTCAAATTTTCTCGGCATATAACGATCCATTGGCTCAGTAACAGAAATTTTACCCTCGCTCTTAAGCTCGTCTAACGACCGTAAAACTTGTGCCGGAACAGGTCCCATCCTTCTGCGAACGTACGTCGCTCCTGAAATCGAGTTTCCGGTGATAAGAAATGCTTCCCGATCAGCAAACCAAAGTATCTTGTTAAGCCGAATCGCGCCCAGCTTACTAGGCTCATCGCACTGTTGAATTACAAAGTGTACTAACGCTTTAAATTTGTCCATAAAATGCCTCCTTTAAAATAGTAATAGTTATAAAGCACTGTAAATACATACAGCATTGTAGAAAAAGGCCGGTAAAAGTCCAGTAAAAACGTCAACTTGCAATTGTACTGACAGGGAAATTATAGCTTTTATCCGTTCAAACTACGAACAAAGCACGTGCACTGCCAACAGCAGTGGAATATTTTGATGGTCAATATGTTGGGCGGATTAGCTTTACCATTGATTTATCTCTGTATTTCAATGAGTTACAGAAAAAAATGGCGGAGAGGGAGGGATTCGAACCCTCGATACCGATCAAGGTATACTCCCTTAGCAGGGGAGCGCCTTCGGCCACTCGGCCACCTCTCCACAGTGTTTTCCCGGTCATTTCCGGGGGGCGCATCATAGCAATTAAGCGCTAAAAATCAAAGACTTGTATAAACAGGAATTCGCTGAAATAGCATTAAGGGCAGGTATTGAAACCCGCGCTTCTGTTCATAGAAGGACTCATAGGGATGATTGCATAGCTGCCAACAGTTTTAGTTGGATTCGCCTTGTTCTTGTTTTTCTCGCTGTATGCGTTGATAGATTTCTTCACGGTGAACGGCGATTTCTTTTGGCGCGTTGACACCTATTCGCACCTGATTACCTTTCACTCCTAGTACGGTAACAGTCACATCGTCACCTACCATAAGTGTTTCACCGATTCGGCGGGTCAAAATTAACATTTATTTCTCCTTATTTCTTCCTGTGAGCTCAGTGGCTTCATCGTTTACCTGGCAGGCCACTGTTGGTTTTCATAACCACCCTCGCAATTTCTTGCTCGCCCAACTTGATGAGTATTGAGCATCAAGTTTGGCATGAGCGGCTCAACAAAACCAGCCAACTTTATAAAATTTTACTAATTGCCGTAATAGCAAGTTCTATTAAGGCCAATATTGGCACAAAAATCAACGTATTTTTTGTTTTAACTACGGTGCTTTATCCAAGTCAAACGTACTATGCAAAGCACGCACAGCAAGTTCTAAATATTTCTCGTCAATAATAACGGAAATTTTGATTTCTGACGTAGTAATCATCTGAATATTTATGTTTTCACCCGCCAATGCCGTAAACATTTTTGAGGCAACGCCTGCGTGCGAGCGCATGCCAACACCGACGATGGAAACCTTCACGATACTGCTGTCCGTTGCCACCTCTCGCGCACCCAGCTCAGCACACACTTTTTCCAAAACTTTTTTCGTTTTTTCCAACTCTGATCGATTGACCGTGAAAGTAATGTCGTTGGTTTTGTCGGCTGCAACGTTTTGAACAATGACATCAATTTCAATATTCGCTTCACCTATAGGCGCCAAAAGTTTTGACGCGACACCTGGCGCATCGGGTACACCAAGCACAGAAACTTTTGCTTCATCACGATTAAACGCGATACCTGATACAAGAGGTTGTTCCATTGTTTCGTTGTCCTCATCGAGGGTAATTAAAGTTCCAGGGCCATCTTCAAAGGTGGAAAGTACGCGCAGCGGAACATTGTATTTGCCGGCGAATTCGACAGCTCGAATCTGTAAAACTTTTGAGCCCAAGCTCGCCATTTCCAGCATTTCTTCAAAGGTGATTTTGTCTAAACGACGCGCGTTGCTGACAACGCGTGGATCAGTGGTATATACGCCATCCACGTCTGTATAGATCTGACACTCATCGGCTTTTAACGCCGCAGCCAATGCGACACCGGTTGTATCTGAACCACCGCGACCCAGAGTGGTGATATTTCCTTCGTCATCAACCCCCTGAAAACCAGCCACAACAACTACTCTGCCCGCCTCAAGGTCACTGCGCATGTTTTCAACATCAATGTTTTGAATACGCGCTTTGGTGTGGGAGTCGTCGGTCAGAATTTTTACCTGCCCGCCGGTATAGGAACGTGCATCACAGCCTTGATCTTTCAAGGCCATACACAACAGGGCAATGGTAACTTGCTCGCCAGTCGAGACCAGAACATCCATTTCTCTTGGGTCTGGTTGTTTTTGCATTTCGTTTGCGAGCCCAATCAGTCGATTGGTTTCTCCACTCATGGCAGAAACGACAATGACCATTTGATGCCCTTGTTCGCGAAACGCAGCCACTTTCTTAGCGACGTTTTTGATTTTGTCGGTGGTGCCCACTGAGGTACCACCAAACTTTTGAACCAATACACTCATTAAATTTGTTTACCTGAAAAACCGGAAAGGCTGTTCACGTTAAAAAGTGCGCAATTAAACACTAAATTGTGAACTTTGTTAATATTTTTTAGGTGATTTTCTGCTCCAGCCAATTAGTAAGCTGGTCGATAGCATCTGGCAAAGCACTGGAATTGGTTCCACCACCCTGCGCCATATCCGGCCTACCGCCGCCTTTGCCGCCGATTTGCTCTGCGACGTGTTTTACAATGTCGCCCGCCTTGACTTTCGCGGTTGCATCTTTGGATACGCCAGCCACCAGTGATACTTTACCGTCATTAACCGCTGCCAGTAGCACTGCCGAGGTCCCCAGTTTATTTTTCAACTGGTCTACTGTATCGCGTAAACCTTTTGCATCCGCGCCTTCGAGTATTTTTGCCAGTACTTTTACGCCTTTTATCTCTTGCGCTTCGGCCAACCAATCGCTAACGGACGATGATGCCAATTTCGCCTTCAAGGTAGCCAATTCTTTTTCGAGCTGTCTATTTAGCGTGAGAAGCTGTTGCACTTTTTCTTCAATCTTTTCAGGTGAGGCCTTCAACTTACTTGCAACCAGGTTAAGCGCATCACGCGTCTGATCGAAAAGTCGTAGGGCTTTTTTGCCGGTTACCGCTTCGATGCGGCGCACACCTGAAGCAATACCCGACTCGGAGACAATACGCATCAATCCAATGTCACCTGTACGCTTAACATGCGTCCCACCACAAAGCTCGACAGAAAAACTGCCGCCCATGCTGAGTACACGCACTTCATCGCCATATTTCTCCCCAAATAACGCCATGGCACCTTTCTTTTTTGCCGTTTCCATATCACAGAGCTCGGTGAGCACTTCCGTGTTCTGCAAAATTTGGTCGTTCACCATAGTTTCAATACGTTTTAGTTCGTCAGCACTCACCGCTTCAAAATGCGAAAAATCAAAACGCAGTTTCTCGGAGTCGACCAACGAACCTTTCTGGGTGACATGCTCGCCCAAGACCTGTCGTAACGCTGCGTGTAATAAATGCGTTGCGGAGTGATTCAGTGCCGTTGCCTGACGCACTGAGCCGTCAACTTCGGCTGTAACCAGTGATTTTTTGGCAAAGCTGCCATTTAACACTTTACCGATGTGCAAGTGATTACTGCCCACTTTTTGACAATCAAGCACTTCAAATTTAGCGGCGCCCAGTGTTATGTAGCCCGTATCGCCAACCTGACCACCAGATTCACCGTAAAAAGGCGTCGCCTTCAAAACCAAAGCGCCCTCTTCACCTTCGTTAAGAATGTCGACGCTTGCACCTTCTTTTATAATTTCAGCGAGTTCAACTTCGGCTTGAAGATTACTGTAGCCCAGAAAGTCTGTGGAACCATCAAGGTTAATTTGTTGCGTGTAATCCACTTTAAAGCTTCCAGATTCTCTGGATTTACGCTTTTGCTCTGCCATCAGGGTTTCATAGCCGCTTAAATCCAGCGTCAGCCCCTTTTCTCGTGCAATATCATTGGTGAGATCGACCGGAAACCCGTACGTATCATAAAGAACAAAAATCGTTTCACCCGGAATCACTTTGCCTTTCAGGTTTTGCAAACGTTCGTTCAAAACAGACATTCCGTTGTCGAGTGTTTTTGCAAATTGCTCTTCTTCGGCCAATAGCACTTTTTCGATATTGGCCTGATTCGTTTTTAATTCAGGATAGGCTGAGCCCATTTGTTCAACGAGCGCAGCGACCAGCTTATGGAAAAAAGACTGCTGCATACCGAGCTTGTGTCCGTGCCGAATTGCACGGCGAATAATTCTGCGCAACACATATCCGCGGCCTTCGTTTGAAGGTAATACGCCGTCGCTTACCAGAAAGGCACAGGAACGTATATGGTCGGCAATGACCCGCAAGGATTTGTCTTCCTTGTCTTTTGCCTTTGTCACTTTGGCAGCGGCCTCAAGCAGCGCCTGGAACAGATCGATTTCATAGTTGCTGTGTACTTGTTGCATAACCGCTGCAACACGCTCAAGCCCCATTCCGGTATCAACCGAGGGCTTGGGCAAGGGAACCAGTTCGCCATTGCTCTGACGTTCAAACTGCATGAAAACCAGATTCCAGATTTCTATATAGCGATCCAGGTCATCATTTTCGCTGCCTGGTGGTCCGCCGGGCACGTCTTCTCCGTGATCGAAAAAGATTTCGGAGCTGGGACCACACGGACCGGTGTCCCCCATTTGCCAAAAGTTATCTTCATCCAGGCGAGAAAAACGTTTGGGATCGATACCTACTTCCTTTATCCAGATATCTGCAGCTTCATCGTCGCTGATATGGACAGTCACCCACAAACGCTCAGGTGGAAGTGCCAAGACTTGTGTCAGAAATTCCCAGGCAAATTGAATGGCATCGCGCTTGAAATAATCACCAAAGCTAAAATTGCCCAACATTTCAAAAAAGGTATGGTGGCGAGCGGTATAACCGACATTTTCAAGGTCATTATGCTTTCCTCCAGCGCGCACACATCGTTGGGAGCTGGTCGCCCGCGAATAAGGGCGCTTGTCATCTCCCAAAAATACATCCTTGAACTGCACCATGCCGGCATTGGTAAACAGCAAAGTTGGATCATTGCCGGGAACCAGTGAAGAACTGGCAACCACCTGATGATCTTTACTTTTAAAATAATCGAGAAACGCTGCGCGAATGTCTGCGCTAGTCATGTACTTCATGTGATAACCATTCTTCGGGATTTAGAAACCGAGGGAACCCTCGTCAAATTTTTTGTTGGCCAATATATGCAGGTGCAGGTGGAAAACAGTTTGCCCCGCGCCCGCACCGTTATTAATTACGACTCTGAATGCTTCATCGACTCCGAGCTGTTTTGCGATATCACCGACCTTCAACATCAGTTGCCCTAACAGAAGCTTGTCTTCCTCACTGGCTTCAACAAGGCGTGCAATCGGCTTACGGGGTATGAGTAAGAGGTGGGTTGGCGCTTGCGGCTGGATATCTTTGATACATATGCAGTCATCGTCTTCATAGAGGATGTCGGCCGGAATGTCGCCGTTCATGATTTTGGTGAATATGCTTGCTTCTGACATAGTGACCCTAATAGCGAACCTAGTTGTAGGACTCTTTTTCTTCGAGGGTAATCTGGCGAGCTTCGTTTTCCAGCATGACGGGAATATCGTCGCGAATAGGATAAGCCAAACCGCTGACAAGGCTGATAAGTTCCTGTTTATCCTGGTCATAAATCAAGGGCGATTTGCTCACCGGACAAACCAGAATACTGAGTAATTTTTGGTCAATCACCGCGTTTTCCAAGAGTTTGTGTAAGTGAGCGAATCTTACACTGTCCGCGCGCGGGACTCTACTTTTGGGCGGCTTTATCCACTTTTTCAGGGAGGAGAAGTTGCGGGTCCAGGCGCTGGTCGTACCAATTCATTCGCCAATCCAGATGTGGTCCGGTCACGCGTCCACTGGCCCCCATTTCGGCAATTAGATCCCCCGCTTTCACGCTTTGGTTTTCGGCTACCAGAATTTTACTGAGATGGATAAAGGTAGAGCTAATGCCCTGCCCATGGTCAATTACCAGGGTACCACCTGAGTAATACATATCGTTGTGGGTGAGGCGAACGACACCGCTCGCAGGTGCATAAATGGGCGTACCAACCGGACCTGCGATATCCAGACCATAGTGAGGACGTTTAGGCACACCATTGTAAATGCGCTGACTCCCATATACGCCGGTTATAGGCCCTTCTGCTGGCCAACGAAATTTTTCTTTGAAATCCGCTGCTATGCGCAAATGTTGGCGCGCTTGCCAAACTTGTGCGGCTTCCGCGCGAACCCGCTTTAAGGTTTCCGGGTCGAGCTCACGAACATATTTATCGTCTACGCCCTCAATGCGCTGCAAGTTGTAACTGCGCTGAGCCACGGGAATACGGATCTCTTCCTGATTGCCATTTTCCCATTCCACCTGCATCAATACGTCTTTCGCTGCATCTCGCCCGAGGCCAAAAACAAAATACCCATCGTCATCCAGATAGATTTCTTTTTCCAGAACAGTAAGTTTACGCGCTTGTGAGACCTTCCCCTGCACCATCGCGCCCTGCTGGATGACACCGTACAGCTCCAGGCTTTTGTATTTAAAGTTCGGGCTTTGCTGCCCTAAAGCAGACACGGATAAGAAAAGTATTAGCGGAATAAAAGGGAGTGTTTTCAATCGCAACATAATGAACAATTCGGCTTTAACGGGTAATTTAACAACGGGGCGACCAGTATGACCTTAATGTTTCATAAGGAAAACGGTTTAGTCTGTTTGTAAATTCCCGTCGCTTAACAATTGCGCCAATATTGCCTGATCATTGCCGTAGGTTGCAATGAGATCAACACCTTCTATAACGATGGTGAGATCAGTATCACCACCCGTACCATCACTGTCGATAGTGATCGTCGTATCAGTACCATCGGAACTGAAATCAAGATAGGCATCCAGGGTTACCGCATCACTGCTTTCGCCATCCAGCATATCAGCAAGATGCAAAATGTCGCCATTTGCGCTGCTAACCGAACCAAAAGTGAAATCTGTAATGGTGTCTGTGCTGCCATCGTCATCAAGGTCGCGCCAAACGAAGGTATCGCTGCCACTGCCGCCCGTTAACGTATCGCTGCCACCATCACCGAAGAGAATGTCACTGTCTGCGCCACCAAAGAGGATGTCGTTGCCAGCACCACCGGAAAGAATATCGTCCCCGCTCCCGCCGTTAAGTGTGTCATTCCCTTCACTGCCCTGCCCTACGTCATTGTCTGCGCCGAGAGAAATGATGTCGTTGCCTGCACCACCGATGGCGAGCTGTTCGCCATTGCCTACGGTAATTTGGTCATTGCCATCTTCGCCCATTATTGTGCTAGCGTTTTGGGAGGTACTGGCAGCAGCAGTGAGATTGCTGGCATCACCAGCATTGTTGACCGTGACAGTTTGTGAACGGCCATCCGCAAGCGTGACTGTAAACGTCGCATTGTTGGCAAGAATTCCAGCCTGGTTGGTATTTCCGGGCCCGACGTTGTCGAAGTCTAGCCCGAATGAAAAGCTATCTCCGGTGTTGACGTCGGCTGAGGTCAAATCGATTGTCATCACGGTATTACCTGACGAGAAGGTAAAATCACTACCTGCATTCAGCGTGACACCATTTATATTTGATAAGACAACGCCGTAGGAGCCACCACCTGTTCCCGGATCCCAGACACCGTCGGTCAAAGCGATCTCAATGGATTCAATTTCAGTCACCACATTGGTAAAACTTAAGGCAAATGCATCATTATCATTGAAGACATTATTTGAATTCGCTGCAAATTGAACCGCTGTATCGGCACCGGATAAAATATCGTCACCGCTCGTTCCTACTTCTATTCCAGAATTACTCAACAGGTCGGGGTCAACAGCACCGCTTGCATCATCGACGTCCTGAACAGTAACCGTTATGGCTTGCGTTGCTGTTGCAGTATCGCCATTACTTGCTTCAACACTCGTTGCAACAATATTCATTGTGATATCACCAACAAAATCCTCAGGTGGCAATATTTTTATATTGTTGAGATCCCAGCCACCAGCGAGCAAGTCAACTGAGTTCGCTCCGGTAGCCGCTGTAAAACTTAATGTTCCGTCGGTGATTATTGCATCGGCCGGAATATTTTCTAACACAATACTTTGAATGGATTCGGAACCATCGTTGTCGACAGGAGTAACAACAATATTAGAGATTTCGATGTGAGAATTTACCAACCCGGTATTAATGAGCTGCGGGAAGTATCCACCATCAGCGTTGTCGGTACCCACAACGAAGGATCCAAATTGGCCTCCAACCGCAGCTAACTCCTGAAGGTTGGAATAAATATTAAAGTTACTCGCATTTAATTCCTGGGCGGGTGCACCATTGACCGACAAGTTCAATGAAAACTGACCAATGCCACTGACATTGTTTACGTAGGCTTCCACAGTGTAGTAGCCGCTTTCGGCAGCAGTAAAGACAGACCCCGTTACCGTCTGGCCTGGCCCGTAATTCCCGTACGAATCGCCCGTTGTGCTTACCATGGTTTGTCCGCCCAGTTCAATTCTAAGCGAATCATCATGGTAACCTGCGAATTGGTAAGTGTTCCCCGCTTCGAGATAAATCAAACCGGTGACAGAATAAGAATCACCAGTATCAATTTCTATTGTTGAACCGTCTGTTTGAACCGTTCCGGTGCTAGTCACAATTTTGGGTGTACCAAAACCATTTATTTCACGTGTTTGTGATGTGGCATTTGCCGGATCAATGACACCTTCTTGCAATGCTGCATCACGATCACTGTTGCTCAACTCGTCGTAAAAACTGAGCACGAGCCCCGTAGAAGGCGGTGGCGGAATTTCGTTTTCAAAATTGATATCAATAACATCGGTGTTTAGGTCGATGTTAGGTGCATCAGCAACTGCAATGACATTAATATTTGCAGTGTTGGATGTCGTTGCAGAACCATCGGTGATGTCATAGGACAACGACATTGCACCGCTCGCATGTAAGCCCGGTGTAAAACTAAATGTGCCGTCACCGTTATCAACTACCGTGCCACTGCCTGTCGCAACAGTTACGTTTGTTGCCGTTAGACTGTCACCTTCAACATCCGTCGCAGTTGCAAGTAACATTGCTTGTGTGATGAGTATCGCACCACTATCTTCGTTTATTGAACTTAATGTCACTGGCGTTGCCGCTGGCGTGTCATTAACCGGGTTGACAGTCACTGTAATTGTCGCTGTATCTGTGCCGCCATTGCCATCGCTTATGGTGTAGGTAATCGTGTCGCTGCCATTGAAGTCAGTGTTTGGTGTGTAATTGATTGTTCCGTCACCATTTATTGTGACGTTACCGTTAGTAGCGCTTGCTGCGGTGACTGTAAGAGTGTCGCCATCTGCATCGGTATCGTTACCCAACACATCAATATTGTTAACAGCCGTGTCTTCGTCTGTGGTGATCGCGGTATCGTCGTTTGCAACCGGATTGTCATTTACAGGGTTAACTGTAACTGCAATTGTTGCAGTATCGGTTCCGCCGTTGCCATCGCTGATCGTGTAGGTAATGGTATCGCTGCCGTTGAAGTCAGCGTTGGGGACATAATTTAAAGTTCCATCGCCGTTAATGGTGACCGTGCCATTGGTTGCGCTGGCACTGCTTACGGAAAGTGTGTCGCCATCTACATCGGTATCATTGGACAACACATCAATATTGTTAACAGCCGTGTCTTCATCAGTCGTAATCGCGGCATCATCATTCGCAACAGGATTGTCATTTACAGGATTAACTGTAACTGCGATCGTCGCTGTATCGGTTCCGCCGTTACCATCGCTGATGGTGTAAGTGATTGTATCGCTACCGTTGAAGTCGGCACCTGGAACATAGTTCAGTGTTCCATCACCGTTGATGGTGACAGTGCCGTTGGTTGCACTGGCAGCTGTAACACTCAGTGTATCGCCATCAACATCGGTATCGTTGCCCAGGACATTGATGTTATTGACTGCAGTGTCTTCATCCGTCGTGATAGCCGTATCGTCGTTCGCAACCGGATTGTCGTTTACAGGGTTAACTGTAACTGCAATCGTTGCGGTATCCGTTCCACCATTGCCATCGCTAATGGTGTAAGTGATTGTATCGCTGCCATTGAAATCAGCGTTGGGAGCATAATTTAAAGTTCCATCACCGTTAATGGTGACGGTACCGTTTGCAGCACTCGCTGCGGTAACGCTCAACGTATCGCCATCTGCATCGGTATCATTACCGAGTACGTCGATGTTATTAACGGCAGTGTCTTCATCCGTCGTGATGGCCGTATCGTCGTTCGCAACCGGATTGTCGTTTACAGGGTTAACCGTTACCGCAATTGTTGCGCTATCCGTTCCACCATTGCCATCGCTGACGGTGTAGGTAATTGTATCGCTTCCGTTGAAGTCAGCGTTGGGAACGTAATTTAAGGTTCCATCGCCATTAATAGTCACTGTGCCGTTGGTTGCGCTGGCACTGCTTACAGAAAGTGTGTCGCCATCAACGTCAGTATCGTTGCCAAGAACGTCAATGTTATTGACTGCAGTGTCTTCATCAGTTGTGATGGCCGTATCATCATTCGCTACAGGATTGTCGTTAACGGCATTCACCGTTACCGCAATCGTTGCCGTATCGGTTCCACCGTTACCATCACTGATGGTGTAGGTAATCGTATCGCTACCGTTGAAGTCAGCGTTGGGAACATAATTTAAGGTTCCATCACCGTTGATCGTAACGGTGCCGTTGGTTGCGCTGGCACTGCTTACAGAAAGTGTATCGCCATCAACGTCTGTATCGTTACCAATAACGTCGATGTTATTGACGGCAGTATCTTCATCAGTCGTAATCGCGGCATCGTCGTTTGCAACCGGATTGTCATTTACAGGATTAACTGAAACTACAATCGTTGCGGTATCCGTTCCACCATTGCCATCGCTAATGGTGTAGGTGATTGTATCGCTGCCGTTGAAGTCAGCGTTGGGAACATAATTTATGGTTCCATCACCGTTAATGGTAACGGTACCGTTGGTTGCACTCGCTGCAGTAACACTTAGTGTGTCGC
The DNA here is from genome assembly GCA_000964245.1 of Cellvibrionaceae bacterium 1162T.S.0a.05. GTDB lineage: Bacteria > Pseudomonadota > Gammaproteobacteria > Pseudomonadales > Cellvibrionaceae > 1162T-S-0a-05. The sequence continues at coordinate 4,399,274 of LANB01000001.1, forward strand.
CATCAACATCGGTATCGTTGCCAAGAACGTCGATGTTATTAACTGCGGTATCTTCGTCAGTCGTAATCGCGGCATCGTCGTTCGCAACCGGATTGTCATTAACAGGATTCACAGTTACCGCAATCGTTGCGGTATCTGTTCCACCATTGCCATCGCTGATGGTGTAAGTGATTGTATCGCTGCCATTGAAGTCAGCGTTGGGAACGTAATTTAATGTTCCATCGCCATTAATCGTGACGGTGCCGTTGGTTGCGCTGGCACTGCTTACGGAAAGTCGTGTCGCCATCAATGCATCGGTATCGTTACGCGAACACATTAATCTTGTTAACCGGCAGTGTCTTCCTCGCTGTGTTGTGATCGCGTCATCGTCGTTCGCAACCGGATTGTCATTAACAGGATTAACTGTAACTGCAATCGTCTGCTGTATCTGTTCCGCCATTACCATCGCTAATGGTGTAGGCTAATGGTGTCGCTGCCACTGAAGTCAGCGTTGGGAACATAATTTAAAGTTTCCATCGCCGTTGATGGTCACTATTGCCGTTTGGTGCACTCGCTGCGGTTACGCTCAACGTTTCGCCACGTCTTCACCAATTAACGTGTCGTCGGCAACCATTGCGACGCGCCGTTCCTAGCTCTCGTTAATTAATCACCGTGTATCCTGGACTATAACATTCCCGTGTGGTGTGCAAGGTTGTGGTACATAATGTCTATGCGTTGGGATACAACACGTGGATTGATGCACGTGCATGTTTCACCATCGTTGCGTAAACGGCTCAACGTTCGCTATCGCCATCTGCATCGGTATCCCCAACCGTTGATGTATTACGGCGTGTCATCATCGTCGTGATTGCCGTATCGTCGTTCGCAAACGGGGTTTTCGTTTACAGGATTAACGTTACCGCAATTTTCGATCCTCCACTTCATCGCTACAATGGTGTATGTTCGTATCGCGTAGCGTTTAAGTCACTTGCATATTAGTTGTGCCGGTCGCCCGTATGTGTGCACTCGTGTACCGTTTGTCGCACCGACTCGTTAACTGGCCTTCATCTGTATCCGATGTCATTCGGGATCGTTACGCATCATTATGGTAACTGCGTTGCCTTCATCTTGCGTGATCGCACGGTTATACGTCGTTCGAATGGCTTAACATTTACAATTCGGTTACCTTGCACTGCTTGTGGGTATCCGTTTCCACCGATTTACCATCGCTGATGGTTGCTATTGCGTATCGCTCCGTTGAACGGTCATGCGATTGAGCACAAATTATCAATGTTCATCGCCATTAAGGTACTGCCGTTGAGTCGCTGGGAACTCCTTCATTGCATCACCGTTGGTATCGTTATCGTCCATCACGATCAGTTGACTTACTTGCAGTGCCTATCACCGTCGTGATCTGCGGTATTCGTCAGTTCGCAACGGATTGTCGTCACATTAACAGGTAACAGTTAGCATCGTTGCGGTATCGTTCCACCATTGCCATCGCTTTAAGTGATGTATGCGTTATGGCAGTCGCTTGGAACTAATTAAGTTCCAAACGTCGCGTTGCGTCACTGCTTCAGTTTGATCAATCGCGTATGGTAACCGTCCAATGTGTAGCCACTTGGCACTACGTTAACGAAACGTTGCATCGCCATCAACTGTGGTGTCGTTCGTTTGCAGTGAATAACATCCGTGTCGTTATTGCCTTGGTATCATTAACAAGTCGTATCCGATCAGACAATCGTCGACCGTCGTTTCAATTGCCGTCGTAACGTCGCTTTACCGTTGCATCGTATCGCCAGCATTAATGTGGTGACGTAATGGCATCGCTACCATTGAAATCACAACATAAAACGTTCTCAACGTTGATGGTAGTCTGCCGTTGTGGTGCCCCTGGCACTGCGCATACCGGTAAATACGTATGCGCCATCAGCGTCGGTATCGCTTTACCGAGATACGTCGATGGTATTAACTGCAGTATCTTCATCCGTCGTGATGAGCCGTATCGTCGTTCGCAACCGGATTGTCGTTTACAGGGTTAACTGTTACTGCAATCGTTGCTGCCGTATCGCGTTCCACCAGTTACCATCGCTGACGGTGTAGGTAATGTGTATCGCTCCCATTGAAGTCAGCGTTGGGAACATAATTCAGTGTTCCATCACCGTTGATGGTCACTGTGCCGTTGGTTGCGCTGGCACTGCTTACAGAAAGTGTGTCGCCATCAACGTCTGTATCGTTGCCAAGAACGTCGATGTTATTGACTGCGGTATCTTCGTCAGTCGTAATCGCCGTATCGTCATTCGCAACAGGATTGTCGTTTACAGGGTAAACTGTACACTGCAATCGTTGCGGTATCCGTTCCACCATTGCCATCGCTGATGGTGTAAGGTAATTGTATCGCTACCATTGAAGTCAGCGTTGGGAACGTAATTTAAAGTTCTCCATCACCGTTGATGGTGAACCGTGCCATTGGTTGCACAGCTGCACTACTTACAGAAAGTTGTATCGCCATTCAACTTGTTCCGTGTAATCGTTTCAGCGTGCAACATCGTCGTATGGGTTACTGCAACGGCATTTGTGTCTTCATCAGTCGCTAATCGCGGCCATCATTCGGTTTGTTGCATCGCTGGGATTGTATCGTTCTTAACAGGGATTGTAACTGTAAGCTTCCATCGCATTAGTAGTAATGCGGTTTCCGGCAGCTCGTTTGCCATAACGCTTAATGTTGGCATAACACGTCGTTATTGTAGTCGGCGTTTGTCATGTAATAGTCATTGGCAAGATTGTCGTGAACGCATACAGTTCGTATCGGTTCCTATCCACCATTCCATCGCTGATGGTGTAGGTATGTACCGCCTTTGCAGTCATCGTTGGGAACATAATTAAGGTTCCAACCGTATGCATCGTAACGGTGCCGTTAGTTGCCGGTTACGCTTACAAAGTGTATCGGCCATCAACGTCTGATGTTATAATAACTGCGGTGATCTTCGTCAGTCGTGATCGCGGTATCGTCGTTCGCAAACGCGGATTGTCATTTACAGGATTAACTGTCACTGCAATCGTTGCGGTATCGTTGCACCATTGCCATCGGCTGATGGTGTAGGTAATTGTATCGCTGCCATTGAAGTCAGCGTTGGGAACGTAATTTAAAGTTCCATCACCGTTGATGGTGAACGTGCCGTTTGGTTGCACTGGCAACTACTTACAGAAAGTGTGTCGCCATCAACGTCGGTATCGTTACCAAGAACATTGATGTTGTTAACTGCGGTATCTTCGTCAGTCGTAATCGCGCATCGTCATTCGCAACCGGATTATCATTAACGGCATTCACAGTTACCGCAATCGTTGCCGGTATCCGTTTCCCCCATTACCATCGCTGATGGTGTAAGTGATTGTATCGCTGCCATTGAAGTCAGCGTTGGGAACGTAATTCAAAGTTCCATCACCGTTGATGGTCACTGTGCCGTTGGTTGCGCTGGCACTGCTTACGGAAAGTGTGTCGCCATCAACGTCGGTATCGTTACCGAGTACGTCGATGTTAATTGACCTGCGGTTGATCTTCGTCATTCGTAATCGCGGCGTATCGCATCAGTTCGCCAACCGCGATTATCATTAACAGGTATTCACGTGTACCGGCATATCGTTGGCCGGTATCCGTTTCACCACTATTGCCATCGTGTGATGGTGTAGTTTTGTAATGAGTACGTCTGCGCTCGCCATTGATGTCCGAGCGTTTGGGAACGTAATTTAAAGTTCCATCGCCATTGATCGTGACGGTGCCGTTGGTTGCACTTGGCAGGTGTTACACTTCAACGGTGTTCGCATCTGCGTATCGGTCATCGTTAGACAAAACACATCAATATTGTTAACTAGCCGTGTCTTCGTCTGTAAGTAATTGCTTGTATCGTCCGTTTGCAACCGGTGCTCATTTACACCGCCAACATTTAATTACGATACTCGTTCGCCTGGTCTGTTCCAGCCTTATTACGTCGCTGATCGTATACAGTAATGCATGTTACCGACTAAAGGTCATCTGTCGTTCGGGCAGTTAAGTTTAAATGTTCCATTCGCCGTTGATGGTGACCGTTCCGTTTGGTTAGCGACTCGCATGCATAACGGTTAAGTGAGTCGGCCATCAACATCGGTATCGTTACCGAGTACGTCGATGTTATTAACGGCGGTATCTTCGTCAGTCGTAATCGCGGCATCGTCATTCGCAACAGGGTTGTCGTTTACAGGATCAACTGTCACTGCAATCGTTGCGGTATCCGTTCCACCATTGCCATCGTTGATGGTGTAGGTAATGGTATCGCTACCATTGAAGTCAGCGTTGGGAACGTAATTTAAAGTTCCATCACCGTTGATGGTGACCGTGCCATTGGTTGCACTGGCACTACTTACAGAAAGTGTATCGCCATCAATGTCGGTATCGTTACCCAACACATCGATGTTATTGACGGCAGTGTCTTCATCAGTCGTAATCCCGGCATCATCGTTTGCAACCGGATTGTCGTTTACAGGATTAACTGTAACTGCAATCGTTGCAGTATCGGTTCCGCCGTTACCATCGCTAATGGTGTAAGTGATTGTATCGCTGCCATTAAAGTCGGCATTGGGAACATAGTTTAAGGTTCCATCACCATTGATGGTCACTGTACCGTTTGCAGCACTCGCTGCGGTAACGCTCAACGTATCGCCATCTGCATCGGTATCGTTACCCAACACATTGATGTTATTTACTGCGGTGTCTTCGTCTGTCGTGATCGCGGTATCGTCGTTCGCAACCGGATTGTCGTTTACAGGATTAACTGTCACTGCAATTGTTGCAGTATCGGTGCCACCGTTGCCATCGTTGATGGTGTAGGTAATCGTATCGCTGCCATTAAAATCAGCGTTCGGAACGTAATTTAAAGTTCCATCACCGTTGATGGTGACCGTGCCATTGGTTGCACTGGCACTACTTACAGAAAGTGTATCGCCATCAACGTCGGTATCGTTACCCAGGACATTGATGTTGTTGACTGCGGTATCTTCGTCAGTCGTAATCGCCGTATCAGCATTCGCAACCGGATTATCATTAACGGCATTCACAGTTACCGCAATCGTTCCGCTATCCGTTCCGCCATTACCATCGCTGATGGTGTAAGTGATTGTATCGCTGCCATTGAAGTCAGCGTTGGGAACATAATTTAAAGTTCCATCACCGTTAATGGTCACTGTGCCGTTGGTTGCGCTGGCACTGCTTACAGAAAGTGTGTCGCCATCAACGTCGGTATCGTTGCCGAGTACGTCGATGTTATTGACTGCGGTATCTTCGTCAGTCGTAATCGCCGTATCAGCATTCGCAACCGGATTATCATTAACGGCATTCACAGTTACCGCAATCGTTGCGGTATCCGTTCCACCATTGCCATCGTTGATGGTGTAGGTAATGGTATCGCTGCCATTGAAGTCAGCGTTGGGAACGTAATTTAAAGTTCCATCGCCATTAATCGTGACGGTGCCGTTGGTTGCACTTGCAGCTGTAACACTCAACGTGTCGCCATCTGCATCGGTATCATTAGACAACACATCAATATTGTTAACAGCCGTGTCTTCGTCTGTAGTAATTGCTGTATCGTCGTTTGCAACCGGTGCATCATTTACACCGCCAACATTTACATTAATACTCGCGCTGGCTGTTCCACCATTACCGTCGCTGATCGTATAAGT